>NZ_JBVIKS010000012.1:0-1109 GCF_055580825.1 Kribbella sp. NPDC031520 | reverse complement strand
CTAGATGTGATGTCCAGGGAGGTTGGTCAGTCGGGTGATGGGTGGTTGGCCTCCGATGGCGGAGTGGGGTCGGTGGTGATTGTAGAAGTGGAGCCAGCCGGGCAGGGCGGTGTTGCGCTGGTGGTTTGATGTGTAGAACCGGGCGTAGGCCCAGCCGTCGGCCAGGGTGCGGTGGAAGCGTTCGATCTTGCCGTTGGTTTGGGGCCTGTAGGGCCGGGTTCGTTTGTGGGTGATGCCGAGCGCTGAGCAGGTGTCGCGCCAGGTGAACGAGCGGTAGCAGGCGCCGTTGTCGGACAGGACGCGCTCGATGGTGACGCCGCGGTCGTTGAACCAGGCGACGGCTCGCTGGAGTACTCCTGCGGCAGTGTGGGCCTTCTCGTCGGTGTGGATCTCGGCGTACGCGACGCGGGAGTGGTCGTCGATCACGGTGTGCAGGAACGCCTTGCCGGTGCGGGGTTTGCCATCGGGTCCGTTGACCAGGCCCGGGGTCGCGCGCTTGTTGAGGTCGCCTTGCTGACGGCCGACGAAGCGGTGGCCGCCGCCGTCGGGGATGTTGCCGAACTTTGTCACGTCGACGTGCAGCAGTGAGCCGGGGTGGTCGTGTTCGTAACGGCGCAGCGGTTCTCCGGTGACCCGGTCGATGCGCGACAGCCGGTTGATCCGGCAGCGGACCAGGACGGCATGCACGGTCGAGGCCGGCAGACCCACCCGGCCGGCGATCTGCACCGGGCCGAGTCGCAGCCGCCAGCGCAAACGCACGATCTGCCGAACGGTCCGCGGTGGTGTCTTGGCCGGACTGTGATGCGGTCTGGAACTGCGATCAGCCATCCCGGCTGGTCCTTCGGCGCGATACCTCTCGGCCCACTTACGTGCGGTTTTCGAGGCGACCATGAACATCTGCGCCGCCGCGGCGTACGACCAGCCCTGCTCGACGATCAGCCGTGCCAACCGCAGACGTGCACGCGGGGTCAAAGCAGCATTAACGTGGGACACGAAGGCCTCCGGTCAGGTGAAGCGGTGAACTAGACAGCTCCACTTCACAACCGGAGGCCTTCACCTGTCACACAGACTCACCGCCACCGACCGGGACAACCTCCCTGGACATCACA
>NZ_JBVIKS010000011.1:1942-5522 GCF_055580825.1 Kribbella sp. NPDC031520 | reverse complement strand
TGTGCCGGGCCGTTGTGGTGCCGGCGTGAGGTGTTGGCCGGCGTCGACGTCGGGCCGGGAGAAATTCGGCCTGGAAATGTTAAGGGCCACCCCCGGTTGGGGGTGGCCCTTAACAGTGTGAATGTCCGGCGGCGTCCTACTCTCCCACGACCTCCCGGTCGCAGTACCATCGGCGCTGAAGGGCTTAACTTCCAGGTTCGGAATGGAGACTGGGTGTTTCCCCGACGCTATGGCCACCGAAACTCTATAAGAACACTATCAACCTACCTGAGCCACACACCCACTACTGGGTGTGGTTGCTGGGGTTGACCGTATCCTGGGAACCGTACAGTGAACGCGAACATCGTTACAGCGCAAAATTTGGGCTTGTAGTTTGTGTGTGTGACAAGCCCTCGGCCTATTAGTACCAGTCAGCTCCA
Source organism: Kribbella sp. NPDC031520 (assembly GCF_055580825.1). Taxonomy (NCBI): domain Bacteria; kingdom Bacillati; phylum Actinomycetota; class Actinomycetes; order Propionibacteriales; family Kribbellaceae; genus Kribbella; species Kribbella sp. NPDC031520. Next base: position 5,103 of record NZ_JBVIKS010000011.1, on the reverse strand, counting down.
CACCTTACGGCGCTTCCACTTCTGGCCTATCAACCCAGTGGTCTACTGGGGGCCTTACCCGGTTAACCCGGTGGGAGACCTCATCTTGAAGCGTGCTTCCCGCTTAGATGCTTTCAGCGGTTATCACTCCCGAACGTAGCCAACCAGCCGTGCTCCTGGCGGAACAACTGGCACACCAGAGGTTCGTCCACCCCGGTCCTCTCGTACTAGGGGCAGCCCTTCTCAAGTCTCCTGCGCGCGCAGCGGATAGGGACCGAACTGTCTCACGACGTTCTAAACCCAGCTCGCGTGCCGCTTTAATGGGCGAACAGCCCAACCCTTGGGACCTACTCCAGCCCCAGGATGCGACGAGCCGACATCGAGGTGCCAAACCATCCCGTCGATATGGACTCTTGGGGAAGATCAGCCTGTTATCCCCGGGGTACCTTTTATCCGTTGAGCGACGGTGCTCCCACATGCCACCGCCGGATCACTAGTTCCGACTTTCGTCCCTGCTCGACATGTCTGTCTCACAGTCAAGCTCCCTTGTGCACTTACACTCAACACCTGATTGCCAACCAGGCTGAGGGAACCTTTGAGCGCCTCCGTTACCTTTTAGGAGGCGACCGCCCCAGTCAAACTACCCACCAGGCACTGTCCCTGATCCGGATAACGGACCAAAGTTAGACAGCCAGAACAATCAGAGTGGTATTTCAACGATGACTCCACCCGAACTGGCGTCCGAGCTTCACAGTCTCCCACCTATCCTACACAAATTGTACCGACCACCAATACCAAGTTGTAGTAAAGGTCCCGGGGTCTTTCCGTCCTGCTGCGCGTAACGAGCATCTTTACTCGTAATGCAATTTCGCCGAGTCCACGGTTGAGACAGCGCCCAAGTCGTTACGCCATTCGTGCAGGTCGGAACTTACCCGACAAGGAATTTCGCTACCTTAGGATGGTTATAGTTACCACCGCCGTTTACTGGCGCTTAAGTTCAAAGCTTCGCCGGCCGAAACCAGCTAACCTGTCCCCTTAACGTTCCAGCACCGGGCAGGCGTCAGTCCGTATACATCGAATTACTTCTTCGCACGGACCTGTGTTTTTAGTAAACAGTCGCTTGGGCCTGGTCTCTGCGACCATCACCGCTACCACCCGTAAAGGATGTCACGGATCCGGTCCCCCTTCTCCCGAAGTTACGGGGGCATTTTGCCGAGTTCCTTAACCATGGTTCACTCGATCGCCTCGGTATTCTCTACCTGATCACCTGTGTCGGTTTGGGGTACGGGCGGCTCTAACACTCACTGCGAAGTTTTTCTCGGCAGCATGGGATCATCCACTTCCCCTGAACGGGTCCGCCTCGGCTCTCAGGCTATGTGAGACACGGATTTGCCTATGCCTCGCCCTACCACCTTGCCCGCGGATCAGCTTACGCCTACCATCGCCGCGGTTGGACTACCCTCCTGCGTCACTCCTCAATGCACCTACTACCACCTCGGGTCAAAACGTCCCCCACTCCGCCCGAAGGCTTTATGGCTTCTGTTTCTTAGCATCAGCGGGTTCGGTCGGGTCGTGTTAATGCCGGTACGGGAATATCAACCCGTTGTCCATCGACTACGCCTGTCGGCCTCGCCTTAGGTCCCGACTTACCCAGGGCAGATTAGCTTGACCCTGGAACCCTTGATCATCCGGCGGACGGGTTTCTCACCCGTCATTCGCTACTCATGCCTGCATTCTCACTCGTGCAGCATCCACAACTCCATCACTAGGCTGCTTCACACGCTGCACGACGCTCCCCTACCCACCCACACACCTGGATGACGATCAAGTCGTCACCGGGTACTTGTGTGAGTGCCACAGCTTCGGCGGATTGCTTGAGCCCCGCTACATTGTCGGCGCGGAATCACTTGACCAGTGAGCTATTACGCACTCTTTCAAGGGTGGCTGCTTCTAAGCCAACCTCCTGGTTGTCTGGGCAACTCCACATCCTTTTCCACTTAGCAATCGCTTAGGGGCCTTAGCTGGTGATCTGGGCTGTTTCCCTCTCGACTACGGAGCTTATCCCCCGCAGTCTCACTGCCGCGCTCTCACTTACCGGCATTCGGAGTTTGGCTGATTTCGGTAAGCCGGTAAGCCCCCTAGACCATCCAGTGCTCTACCTCCGGTAAGAAACACACGACGCTGCACCTATATGCATTTCGGGGAGAACCAGCTATCACGGAGTTTGATTGGCCTTTCACCCCTATCCACAGGTCATCCCCCAGGTTTTCAACCCTGGTGGGTTCGGTCCTCCACGCGGTCTTACCCACGCTTCAACCTGCCCATGGATAGATCACTCCGCTTCGGGTCTAGAGCATGCGACTAAAACGCCCTATTCAGACTCGCTTTCGCTACGGCTACCCCACACGGGTTAACCTCGCCACACACCACTAACTCGCAGGCTCATTCTTCAAAAGGCACGCCGTCACACCCCACAAGGAGATGCTCCGACGGATTGTAGGCAACCGGTTTCAGGTACTATTTCACTCCCCTCCCGGGGTACTTTTCATCTTTCCCTCACGGTACTAGTCCGCTATCGGTCACCAAGAAGTATTTAGGCTTAGCGGGTGGTCCCGCCAGATTCACACGAGATTTCAAGAGTCCCGTGCTACTTGGGAAAACACTCGAGAGTCACTGTCTTACGCCTACAGGGCTATAACCCACTACGGCTCAACATTCCAGAAGATTCGACTTCAACAGCGATTTATAACTCTCCGACACCACGGCATTAGTGTCTGAATGCTCCCACAACCCCATATACGCAACGCACGCCGGCTATCACACGCACATGGTTTAGCCTCATCCGCTTTCGCTCGCCACTACTCACGGAATCACTATTGTTTTCTCTTCCTACGGGTACTGAGATGTTTCACTTCCCCGCGTTCCCTCCAGAACCCTATGTGTTCAGGCACTGGTAACTGGCTTTAGAATGCCAGCTGGGTTTCCCCATTCGGACACCCCCGGATCACAGCTCGGTTGCCAACTCCCCGGGGCTTATCGCAGGCTCCAACGTCCTTCATCGGCTCTTGGTACCAAGACATCCACCGATTGCCCTTAGTAGCTTGTCACAAAACTAAAAGCAAAATTACGCTACAAAGAGATGCTCGCGTCCACTATACAGTTCTCAAAATACGGGCAGGAAC
>NZ_JBVIKS010000011.1:0-1845 GCF_055580825.1 Kribbella sp. NPDC031520 | reverse complement strand
CACCTAATGGTCAATGTTCCACATTCCGAAGCACCATCGCCCAAGAACATTCGCCTTGGAAACGATGAATGGACACCAGACTCAAAGAGCCGGCGCCGTATGCTCCTTAGAAAGGAGGTGATCCAGCCGCACCTTCCGGTACGGCTACCTTGTTACGACTTCGTCCTAATCGCCAGCCCCACCTTCGACGGCTCCCTCCACAAGGGTTAGGCCACCGGCTTCGGGTGTTGCCGACTTTCATGACGTGACGGGCGGTGTGTACAAGGCCCGGGAACGTATTCACCGCAGCGTTGCTGATCTGCGATTACTAGCGACTCCGACTTCATGGGGTCGAGTTGCAGACCCCAATCCGAACTGAGACCGGCTTTTTGGGATTCGCTCCACCTTACAGTTTCGCAGCCCTTTGTACCGGCCATTGTAGCATGCGTGAAGCCCTGGACATAAGGGGCATGATGACTTGACGTCATCCCCACCTTCCTCCGAGTTGACCCCGGCAGTCTCCTATGAGTCCCCACCACCCCGAAGAGCGTGCTGGCAACATAGGACGAGGGTTGCGCTCGTTGCGGGACTTAACCCAACATCTCACGACACGAGCTGACGACAGCCATGCACCACCTGTATAGGACCCTTACGGACCCCCCATCTCTGGAGGATTTCCCTATATGTCAAACCCAGGTAAGGTTCTTCGCGTTGCATCGAATTAATCCGCATGCTCCGCCGCTTGTGCGGGCCCCCGTCAATTCCTTTGAGTTTTAGCCTTGCGGCCGTACTCCCCAGGCGGGGCGCTTAATGCGTTAGCTGCGGCACGGAGGACGTGGAATGTCCCCCACACCTAGCGCCCAACGTTTACGGCGTGGACTACCAGGGTATCTAATCCTGTTCGCTACCCACGCTTTCGCTCCTCAGCGTCAGGTAAGGCCCAGAGAGCCGCCTTCGCCACCGGTGTTCTTCCTGATATCTGCGCATTCCACCGCTACACCAGGAGTTCCGCTCTCCCCTGCCTACCTCTAGTCTGCCCGTATCGGAAGCAGGCTCGGGGTTAAGCCCCGAGTTTTCACTCCCGACGTGACGAACCGCCTACGAGCCCTTTACGCCCAATAATTCCGGACAACGCTCGGACCCTACGTATTACCGCGGCTGCTGGCACGTAGTTGGCCGGTCCTTCTTCTGCAGGTACCGTCACTCTCGCTTCGTCCCTGCTGAAAGAGGTTTACAACCCGAAGGCCGTCATCCCTCACGCGGCGTTGCTGCGTCAGACTTTCGTCCATTGCGCAATATTCCCCACTGCTGCCTCCCGTAGGAGTCTGGGCCGTGTCTCAGTCCCAGTGTGGCCGGTCGCCCTCTCAGGCCGGCTACCCGTCGACGCCTTGGTAGGCCATTACCCCACCAACAAGCTGATAGGCCGCGAGCCCATCCCCAACCGCCAGAACTTTCAACCCCACCCCATGAGGAGCAAAGTATTATCCGGTATTAGACCCCGTTTCCGAGGCTTATCCCAAAGTTGAGGGTAGGTTGCTCACGTGTTACTCACCCGTTCGCCGCTCGTGTACCCCCGAAGGAGCCTTACCGCTCGACTTGCATGTGTTAAGCACGCCGCCAGCGTTCGTCCTGAGCCAGGATCAAACTCTCCGTTGAAAAATATGACAAACAATCCCGAAGGACCGTGAGTCGACAACATCAGTTGATCCTTTGAACATCAGAAACAAAACCATTACTGGCTTGTCATCCGTATATATTTCAAAGGAATCCGCCACAGACATTGAATGCCTGTAGACGGGGTTAATGCATCTTTCGGCATTGACTTTCGGCACGCTGTTGAGTTCTCAAGAATCGGACGCACACCGC
>NZ_JBVIKS010000010.1:0-24516 GCF_055580825.1 Kribbella sp. NPDC031520 | reverse complement strand
CCGGCCAGACCAGCCTGGCCGGGATGGTGCCGTACTGCGAATACCACCACGTCATCAAAGACACCCCCACCTGGGGCTGGAACACCACCACCCACCCCGACGGCACAGTCACCCTCACCACCCCCACCGGCCACCGCTACACCACCGTCCCACCAGCCCGCGGCCCCGTCACACCCACACCAGCCGCGACATCCACAGCGGAATCGGCGCCGACAGTCGAACCGACATCCCTAGGCGAGCCGGTGCCGACGGGGGAGCCGACGTCCCTGGGCGAACCGGTGCCGACAGGCAAGCCGACATCCGTGGGCGAGCCGGCGCCGACCGGCGAACCGCCACCCTTCTAGTGCCGGGCCGATAGGCGAGCCGACATCCCTAGGTGAGCCGGTGTGGACGGGTGAGCCGAGGTCCCTGGGTGAACTGGTGTGGATGGGTGAGCCGAGGTCCCTGGGTGAACTGGTGTGGATGGGTGAGCCGAGGTCCCTGGGTGAACTGGTGTGGATGGGTGAGCCGAGGTCCCTGGGCGAACCGGTGCGGACGGGCGAACCGGTGCGGACGGGCGAACCGACGTCCCTGCGCGAACCGGCGCCGGCAGGCGAACTGCCACGCTTCTAGTGCTGTGGCAGCGGACCTTCGCCCCAGCTGAGCGGGAGGCGCCGTCCGATGCTGGGCCGGGTGTGCAGCCGCGCGGTCTCTGGGTCTGTTCTGGCTTCAAATCGGGTGCGGGCCGACTGGAGGAGACCTTATTCTCCGGCGATGGAGCTTCGCGAAGAACTTGTGGGCGACAGGCAGGCCGTAGGGCAACTTCATCGGCGGGCGTTCGGTGACCATGGGCTTGTCGTCGCCGACCTTGTCGACAGCTTGCGGGACATCATCACGCCGGAAACCGGCCTTTCGCTGGTGGCCGAGCGCGACGGGGAGCTCGTCGGGCATGTCATGTTCACCCGGAGTCTGCTCGATGCCCCTCGACGGCTGGTCGACGTGCAGGTCCTCAGTCCGTTGGCTGTGATGCCGGAGTTCCACAAGAGTGGAATCGGCTCGGCCCTGGTCCGGCACGGACTCGCAGTACTTGCCGAGCGGGCCGTTCCCCTCGTCTTCTTGGAGGGCGATCCGGGCTACTACTCACGGTTCGGGTTCGCGCGCGGTGATGAGCTGGGCTTCCGAAAGCCGTCTCTGCGCATTCCGGACGACGCCTTTCAGGCCATCAGGCTCCCGGAGTACGAGCCGTGGATGACAGGGACACTGGTCTACGCAGAACCCTTCTGGCGGCATGACTCAGTCGGCCTTCGAGCTGCCGATGCATAGCGCGCCACCCGGACCGCAGTTCACGAGGTGATCGGGGAGCCGTTGCTCAGGTTGTGGAGTTGCGACGGCGCCGCGAGGAGCATCGGGAGGCGGCGGGCGTTCAGGGGTGAGACGAGGCCGGCCAGGTCCTCCGGGGCGTGCCAGGAGATGGATTTGATCTCGAAGCCGTCCGGGTGCAGGCGGTCGATCAGCGACGGGTCGTGGACGCCGCCGTCGTACAGGATCTCGACCGCGTCGCCCCAGCCCTCCCAGCGTGGGAGCCAGTCGATCGCGAGGATCCCGAGCAGTGGCAGCGCCGTACCGAGCTCCTCCTCCAGCTCCCGGGACGCCCCGGTCGCCGGGTCCTCGTCCGGCTCGACCACACCGCCCGGCAGCTCCAGGTCCTTCTTGTAGCTGACCTGACACAGCAGCACCCGGCCGGCCGTATCCCGTACGACAACGTGCGCGATCACGCGCTTCTTCGGCAGCGTCGAATCCATCAACGCCGTCCAACCGGTCACCGTTTCCGGCCGCGGATCGTCGGCGCGCATTCCGTAGATCGCGATGTCGCGGCGTTCGCCGTCCACCAGCGCGGCCCCACGCAGTACGCCTTCGCGCCGGAAACCGGACCGGATCGCGACCCGCGCCGACGAGTGCAGCTCCGGATCGATCTCGACCTGCAACCGGTCCAGCCCGAGCTCACCGAACGCGTACTCCGACACCAGCCGGAGCGCCTGCTGAGCCACGCCGGGGCCGCCGTCGAGTGCCCAGGTGACCAGAGCGACTCCCGGCGAGGTCCGGCGCAGCTCGATCGTCCCCAGCGCCTCGCCGTGGTCGACGGCAAAGCTGGTCACCAGCCCGTTCGACGACGAAGGCCGCAGCGTCAGGTCACCATCGATCAGGGGAGCGGTCACACCGTGAACGCTACCCGGTGAAGCGCAGGTACACCGTCGCGAGGGGTGGCACGGACAGCTCGGCGCTCGACGGCAGCCCGTGCCACTCGGTTCCGTTCGCCTCGACCGCGCCGTAGTTGCCCACGCCCGATCCGCCGTACGAGTTCGCGTCGGTGTTCACGATCTCCTCCCAGCGACCGGCGTACGGCAGACCGAGCCGGTAGCCGTGGTGCGGAATCGCGGAGAAGTTCGTGATGCAGGCAACCGCCGGCGCCCCGTCAGAGCCGTACCGGACGAACGAGAACACGTTGTTCCCGGCGTCGTTCGCGTCGATCCAGCTGAACTTCTCCGCGTCGTGGTCCGTACCCCACAACGCCGCGCTGTCCTTGTACGCGGTGTTCAGGTCGCGGACCAGGTCCTGCAGGCCCTTGTGGTCGCTGTGATCCAGCAGCCACCAGTCCAGCTCGCCCTTCTCCGACCACTCCGACTCCTGGCCGAACTCGCAACCCATGAACAGCAACTGCTTGCCCGGGTGCGCCCACATCATCGCCAGGTACGCGCGCAGGTTCGCCAGCTGCTGCCAGCGGTCGCCGGGCATCTTGCGCAGCAGCGAGCCCTTGCCGTGCACGACCTCGTCGTGGGAGAGCGGGAGGACGAAGTTCTCGGAGTACGCGTACATCATCGAGAACGTCATCTCGTGGTGGTGGTACTGCCGGTGCACCGGCTCGTGCTCCAGGTAGCGGAGCGAGTCGTTCATCCAGCCCATGTTCCACTTGAACCCGAACCCGAGCCCGCCGAGGTGCGTCGCGCGGGTGACACCCGGCCAGGACGTCGACTCCTCGGCCACCGTGATCACGCCCGGCACGCGCTTGTACAGGGTCGCGTTCATCTCCTGGAGGAACGAGACGGCCTCCAGGTTCTCGCGGCCGCCGTACTGGTTCGGGACCCACTGGCCGTCCTGGCGCGAGTAGTCCAGGTACAGCATCGAGGCGACCGCGTCGACGCGCAGGCCGTCGATGTGGAACTCCTCGGCCCAGTAGATCGCGTTCGCGACCAGGAAGTTCCGTACCTGCGGGCGGCCGAAGTCGAACACCAGCGTGCCCCAGTCGGGCTGCTCGCCGCGGCGCGGGTCCGGGTGCTCGTACAGCGGCGTACCGTCGAACCGGGCCAGCGCCCAGGCGTCCTTCGGGAAGTGTGCCGGCACCCAGTCGACGATCACGCCGATGCCGGCCTGGTGCAGCCGGTCGACCAGGTACCGGAAGTCGTCCGGGTCGCCGAACCGGGAGGTCGGGGCGAAGTACGACGTGACCTGGTAGCCCCAGGAACCGCCGAACGGGTGCTCCATCACCGGCATGAACTCGACATGCGTGAACCCCATGTCGTTGACGTAGGCAACGAGCTCGTCGGCCAGCTCGCGGTACGACTTGCCCTTGCGCCACGAACCCAGGTGGACCTCGTACACGCTCATCGGCTCGGCGTACGCCTCGGCCTTCGCGCGCCGCTGCAGCCAGACGGAGTCGTCCCATTCGTACGTCGACTCGTGCACGACCGACGCGTTCGCCGGGGGAGTCTCGGCCAGGTTCGCCATCGGGTCGGCCTTCTGCCGCCAGACACCGTCGCGCCCGCAGATGTCGAATTTGTACCGGGTCCCGGGGCCGATGCCCGGCACGAACAGCTCCCACACGCCGGAGCTGCCGAGCGACCGCATCGGATGCGCGCGGCCGTCCCAGAAGTTGAAGTCGGCGGTCAGCCGGATGCCCTGCGCGTTCGGGGCCCAGACGGCGAACGACGTACCGGTGACCTGGCCGCCCGGGCCGTCGTACCGGCGGACGTGCGCGCCGAGCACCGTCCACAGCTGCTCGTGCCGGCCCTCGCCGATCAGGTGCAGGTCGACCTCGCCGAGCGACGGCAGGTACCGGTACGGGTCGTCGACCTGGGTCGCGGGCCCGTCGGTGTAGGTGACCTCGAGCCGGTAGTCCGGCACCTTGTCGGTGTCGAGTACGCCGACCCAGACGCCGTCGTGCTCGTGCCGGAGGTCCAGGCGCTGCTCGTCGTACAGCACGGTGACGCTCTTCGCGAACGGGCGCAGCACGCGCACCGTCACCCCGTGCTCGCCCAGATGCGGCCCGAGGATCTGGTGAGGATCGTGGTACGTGCCGGCCACCAGACGCTCCAGATCGGTCCGATCGACCCGGACCGCTGTCACCACAGGCTCCTCAACCGCCACCACAGGCTCCTCAAAAGCTTCGCGCTCTCCCATGAATCCCATCCTGCCCGATCAACGCTGTCTTCACCGCACCCCGTACCCGCCGAGTCCCGACGTACACACAAGGTGGTGCAGCGACCTCGGAGCCACTGGCTCCCGATCGATCGGCTACTCAGCCCACGACGGCTCATGGATGTGGGGACTTCCCGAAATTCATCGTTGTCGAAAGAAGCGATCCGTTTGGTTGCTCCACGTAGCTCGATCTCGATTCTCTGTAACGTGCGGCGGTCATTCGCGATAAGCAGTTGTCACCATTGGGGGGATGCCATGGATGAGCCTGGCACGCGCTCAGATGAGCGCGTGACGGCCGAGAAGCCACGTGCCGCCGTTCCGGTCGATTCGGCGGTGCTGTCAGCGGTTATCGACGCGTACTACCCGGACGCGGTCCGTGCGGGGACGTCGGCAAGGGCGAGAGCTCAGTCCGCGCAAGCTGTTTGCACGGTCCTGGCTGCGGGAGCGGTGGCAGCACTCGGCGTCGTGTCGAACGATTCTATCGGCACAAAGATCACCGGCGCCCTTGCTGCGGTGGCATGGTTACTCACCGCCTATCTCTATCTCCGAAGCATCGGTGCGCCGCCGAAGTTCGACGATCGGGTGGGCAGTGCACACACCTCTCGAGACCTCGTTCTTGAGGTCCTGGCCCGGGGGAAAGCTGACCGGGAAGCGATAGATCGTCGCATTCGGGTCGCCCACGCAGGGGTCGTCGTGTCGCTGATCGTCACCGTAGTTGCCGTCCTTGCCGCATTGGTCATGCCAGGGCCGGATCCGGTCCGGCGGCCGGCGTTGATGGAATTGACGCCTGCGCAGCTGGCCCTGATGAGTGCTGAATGTGCGAACCACAACGCGGTCGTGCGCGGCGAATTCGAAACTCCTAAGGCGCAAGAGGGTGTGTTCTACCTCGACCCAGCGGAGTGCGGTGGCAAACGCCGAGTCATGATCGTCCGGACGGACAGCATCGAGAATTTGATCCTGGAACAGGGGAGGACAGATGGATGACACGGTGCTTCCGGATCTGCTGGCGTCGGTCGGCAGCGGGCAGATGGTGCTGGTGGTCGGGTGTCTGACCCGCGGGACAGATGCGCCGACCACGAGACCGGTGTCGTTGCGCGACCTCGCGAGCCTGCTGGCGGGTAGTGATGACGATCCTCCGGACCTCGCAGTGTCGTTGCCGTTTGCGAGACGTACGGAACCGAGCCGGACCAACGAACTGCTGGTCCAGAACCTGACCTCGGACGCGAATCGGCGCAAACATGCAGAAGATCTGCTGCGCGGTCCGTGGGAGCGGATCTACAGCCTCAGCGGCTCGGACATGCTGTCCAAGGTCGCGCAAAAAGTTCAACGCAGGCTCGAGGTCACAAACGGCGCGGTCGACTTTCAGTTGGCGAACAACTGCAATCAACTGATCAACATCTGTGGCGAAATCTCCAAACCCGACACGGTCGATTTTTCTCCGCCGGGCGGCGATGTACTCTCCCCGCGCGGATCGTGGTACCGCCAGTTCGCAGCCGATCTGGCCAGCCGGCCTGCGCTCGTCGTCTGCGTCAGGCCGCATCGAGAGCTGTGGGACTTTCTCGCTGTCCGCCGAGCCGGGGAGGCCACGAGGCCTGGCTTCATTCTCACGGAAGAGGCCAGTGCGACCGACATCATGCGGGCCGAGAACGCCGGTCTGCGATCGATCGTGGTGGACAGCCTGGAGGAGTTCGTCGGCAGGAAGCTCGGCGCCCAGATCCAGCAGGTCGCCAAAGGTCATCAGTCGCTGGCCCGCCTGCGAGCCGACGTCGAGGCTCGTGGCGGCGTGCAACTGGTCCCCAAGTTGATCCGGGACTCGTCCGAGGACTATTTCGAGTGGGATTTCCTTCGCGGCCACGACCCCCGCTGGCCGGATGTACGCAACGACCGAATCGTTCGGCTCAGCCGGATGAAGGATCTGTATTCGGCGATCGAGTTCGAGGAGAAGACGCGGAACGTCGTCGTGCTGAAGGGGCGGGTGGGGTCCGGAAAGACGACCTTGCTGATGCGGCTCGGGTCTGAGCTCGATCTTCGGCACCGATCTGTCGCGTGGATCGATCGAGAAGCGACCGAGTCGTTGTCCGAGCTGCTGGCCGAGGTCGACACCATTGCTCCGGACGTGGTCCTGGTCGACGATATCGACATCTTTGGCGAGGACGTGCCCAGGATTCTCAAGCGGCTTAACCGCAACGGTGCGACCGCGGTCATCGTCTCGGTGCGGACCACGCGGTCCGAAACTCTGGAGCTGGTTGCCAAGTACGTCGGCGTCGACGGTGACGCGGCGCTAACGGACTCAGATCTCGAAGGTCTTCTCGATCGATTGGAGCGAGCCGGACTCCTCGGTCGGCTGAAGTCGATACAGTCCCGCACGGGACAACTCGACAAGCTGCGAGACATCTCCAATCGGGACCTCCTCGCCGGGCTCATCGAGGTGGTGACCGGCGAGGCATTCGATGTCCGTATCGCCTCCGAATTCGACGCCCTGCCGTTCGAGGACAAGCTGGCCTACGGCCTAGTCTGCCTATACGCTTCGTGCGTATATGAGACGGTGCATTTACGGGAGAACGATCTTGTCCAGATGATCGGCGAAAGGCCGCCCTACACAGGGCAGAACCAGGTCATCGACCGATTGGTTCGGCAGGGACTAATCGTCCGTGACGTTTTCGGAATCAAAGCGCGGCATCGTGCGATTTCCGACGTCGTTCTGAAGGTCATGACGCCGGCCGTCGACGTCGGCTCGCTGCTGGTACGAATGCTGACCGTCTACGTCCCGCGGTCGTACAAGTTGCGCGACAACAGTCACCCGGATCGACGGAACACCATTGCGCTGCTGAACCATCGGCTGATGGGTCGCCTGAAACTCCCGATTGGTACGGTCCGCTCAATCTATGCTCAGTTCCAGAAGTATCTTTCGGAGGATTTCCACTTCTGGCTGCAGCGCGGAGCGTACGAGGTGGAGCGGGGTGATCTGGATCTGGCCGATTCCTATCTGGAGTCTGCTCGCGCCTGCCCCGGTGGTGACCAAGACCATAAAGTGATCACCGAGTGGGGTTACATGCGGTTGGAGAAGGCTGCCAAGAATCCGTCCGACTCGGCCACCCAGGACCGCGCCCTGAGCGCCTTGGAAGAATTGCTGGCCGTTTGCCGCCGGCAAGGGAGCAACTCGCCCCACACCTTCGCCCTCGTGGTCCGTGGCGGTTCCAATTGGCTCAGCGCCAAGCCGGCGCTGAGCGAGTTCCAGCGCCTGCACGTGCTTCAGGAAGTGATGACGATCCTGATGCTGGGAGAGAAGATCTGCCAGGATAACCGGGTCTTCATGCGGGCAGCCCAGGACAGTCGGCCGATTCTCAAGGCGCTGGAGGCGCCGGACGACGGACTGTATCCGTTGTAGTGGACCCGGGCCGGAGGACGGCAGGCGGCGCGCTCCGGCATCTGCTCGTGGTGGGGACCTCGCCTACTGCGTCTCGCTGAGTTGGGCTGCTGCGGAGAGGGGTATCTGTAGCCAGGTGGGACGGTTGCGCGCCTCGTAGAGGACCTCGTAGACGACCTTGTCGGCCAGGAACGCGTTCAGCAGCACGGTCTGCTGACGCGCGTCGGTGCCGGCGACCTCGGCGTACCCGTCGCAGAACGCCTTCTGGTTCCGCGCCGCCCACTCGGCCGCCCGGTACGCGATCTGCAGGTCGCCCTGGTGGTCGGCCAGCAGCGACCGGGCCGCGTAGTCGAACGAGCGCAGCATCCCGGCGATGTCCTTCACCGGGGTGTCCAGCGCGCGGCGCTCGATCAGCGACTTGGCCGGCTCGCCCTCGAAGTCGATCAGCTTCCAGCCGTCGATGGTGCGCAGCACCTGCCCCAGGTGGTAGTCACCGTGGATCCGCTGCACGGTCACCGGCTGGTCGTAGCTGGCCAACTCGTCGAACCAGCGCCGCAGGCCGTCCCGGTACGGCGCGAGCTCGGGGATCACGGACGCCGCGTGGTCGAGCCGCCGCTGCATCGCGGACGCGTGCTCGACCAGCTTGTCCGGTTCCCAGATGTCGGTGCCGAGCGCCTTCGCCAGCTCCGAGTGCACCTGCGCCGTACTCGCACCGAGCCGGTACGACTCGGGCGCGAAGTCGCCGCCGACCTCCTCGGCGTGCAGGTCGGCCTCGGCGTACAGGTCCCGGACCGACGAGGTCGCGAACGACCAGCCGTCGGTCGCGTTGCTCTGGAACGCCGTCATCATCGCCAGCTCACCGGAGTCGGTGCCGCCGCCCGCGCGCGGCCACCTACCGCGCGCGGACCCCAGCACCTCCGGGACCAGTTCGGACCCGGCCTCGGTGAGCGCCGACTCGATCTCGACCCCCGGGTTGCTCCCGGGCTCGAGCCGGCGGAACACCTTCAGCAGCGCCACGTCGCCGAACACCAGCGACGTGTTGCTCTGCTCCACGGTGAGGACGAGCGACTGCGCGTCCTCCGGTACTTCGATGGTCCGGTCCGGAGCCTGGACGGGATGGAACTCCAGCCCGTCCAGCTGCCGTCCGTGCGTGAGGCCGTCCAGCCAGTACGGCGTCGCTTCCTTGTCGTGCAGCGCGTCGTACACCCAGACCTCGGTGTCGTCGAGGTCCTGCTCGATCCACTCGCCGACCAGCGCGTGGCCGAGGTTCTCGGCCGGTTCGCGGTGGTAGCTGAGCGGCAGCTGGTACACCCGGATCGGGGACTCCATCCCGGGTGGGCCCGCACAGTAGACGAACCCGATCCGGACCGCCGGCCAGGCGCCCGCGTCCGACAGCCAGGCCGACGTGGCCAGCGCTTCGACGTGAACGTCGTGTCCCTTCTCCCCGAACCATCGCTGGCTCGCGCAGAAGGACTGGACCTGGTCCAGATGGGAAGTCACTTAGATGCTCTCCTCATGCTCTTCCGGCTTCACCGCCGGCAGCCGGAACCAGTAGAAACCGTGGGCGCCGAGGGTCAGAAGGTAGGGCAACTCACCGATCGCGGGGAAGTGCACACCACCCAGCAGTTCGATCGGCTCCACGCCCTGCCACTGCCGCAGGTCCAGTTCGATCGGCTGCGGGAACCTGGACAGGTTGTTGACGCACAGCACCACGTCGTCGCCGAACTCCCGCACGTACGACAGGACGCTCGGGTTCGAACCGCCCAGATCTGTGAAGGTACCCATGCCGAAACTCGGGTGCTGCTTGCGGGTCTGGATCATCCGCCGGGTCCAGTGCAGCAGCGACGAGGCGTTCTCCATCTCGGCCTCGACGTTCACCGCCTGGAAGCCGTACACCGGGTCCATGATCACCGGCAGGGTGAGCTTGCCGGGCGTCGCGGTGGAGAACGACGCGTTCCGGTCCGGCGACCACTGCATCGGGGTCCGGACGCCGTCGCGGTCGCCCAGCCAGATGTTGTCGCCCATGCCGATCTCGTCCCCGTAGTACAGGATCGGGGAGCCGGGCAGGCTGAGCAGCAGCGCGGTGAACAACTCCATCTTGTTGGTGTCGTTGTCCAGCAGCGGAGCGAGCCGGCGGCGGATGCCGATGTTCGCCTTCATCCGCGGGTCCTGCGCGTACTCGCCCCACATGTAGTCGCGCTCTTCGTCGCTGACCATCTCGAGCGTCAGCTCGTCGTGGTTGCGCAGGAAGATGCCCCACTGGCAGGTGTCCGGGATCTCCGGCGTCTGCGCCAGGATCTCGGAGATCGGGAACCGGGACTCCCGCCGTACGCCCATGAAGATGCGCGGCATCACCGGGAAGTGGAACGCCATCTGGCACTCGTCGCCACCGGAGTCGCGGTCGCCGAAGTACTCGACCACGTCGGCCGGCCACTGGTTCGCCTCGCAGAGCAGGACGCGGTCCTCGTAGTTCGCGTCCACCTCCTTGCGGACCCGCTTCAGGAACTCGTGGGTGCGCGGCAGGTTCTCGCAGTTCGTACCGTCGGTCTCGAACAGGTACGGCACCGCGTCCAGGCGGAAACCGTCGACGCCGAGGTCCAGCCAGAACTTCAGCGCCTCGATCATCGCGTCGCCGACGGCCGGGTTCTCGAAGTTCAGGTCCGGCTGGTTGGAGTAGAACCGGTGCCAGAAGTACTGACCGCGAACCGGGTCCCAGGTCCAGTTCGAGGTCTCGGTGTCGACGAAGATGATCCGCGCGTCGGCGTACTTGTCGTCGGTGTCCGACCACACGTAGAAGTCGCCGTACGGACCCTCCGGGTCCTCCCGGGACGCCTGGAACCAGGGGTGCTGGTCCGAGGTGTGGTTCATCACGAAGTCGACGATCACCCGGATACCGCGGGCGTGAGCCTGGTTCAGGAACGCGGCGAAGTCGGCGACCGTACCGATCTCCGGCATCACCTCGGTGTAGTGCGAGATGTCGTAGCCGCCGTCGCGCAACGGAGACGGATAGAAGGGCGGTAACCAGAGACAGTCGACGCCGAGCCACTCGAGATAGTCGAGTTTCTCGGTCAGGCCCTGCAGGTCGCCGATGCCGTCGGCGTTCGAGTCCTTGAAGGACCGCACGAGGACCTCGTAGAAGACGGCCCGCTTGAACCACAGCGGGTCACTCTTCGTCAGTCCGTGGTGCTGCTCCGGCAGCATGTCGGTCACGCTCACCTCCATCGGGTGTCTCCAAACCTTGTTCCCCGTACCCCGTTCGGGCGCACCTAAAAGGGGGAGGGCAGTGCGTTGCTCCCAGAAGAACTCCGGGGGTACTTCGATGACGTGGCGACGCCGTCGGTAGGACGGTCCCGCAAGGCGTTCAGGACAGTCTGGCGGCCCTTTGCCAGTACAAGCAAATAGGGCTCGCGATCGGTCCACACTGCGATTCGATGACGGACCGCGTCACCGACTCCGGTCCCGCTCAGCCTGCTTCCCGGTCTCCGGGCCCGAACCACCGCGACCACCGCCACGCACATACCGGCGCAACCTGCTGACCTTCACCGACCCCAGCGGCGGGTGCGCGTCGTCGGCATGGACGTTACGCCCCTCTTCTCCCTCACCAGGCTGAAGAATCCTGTCCGGCAGCAGCGGCTCCGGCGCATCGGTTCCCATCGTGTTCTCCTTCAAGCAGTCGGGCGACGCACCTTGCTGTGCTTTCCAGTGCACAGCAACGGTACGTCGCCCGACGGTCTATCTCGCCTTCAGCGGCCGTCCCGACCGCCGAAGCGCCGCTTCTTCCCGGACTGCCGGTTTTGCTGGTCCTGCCCTTGGCCCTGCTGGTCCTGCTGCTGGCCCGAGCCGCGCCCCCTCCTCGGCGGCGCAACGCCGGAACTGGCCGCCCGCTGCGCATCCTGGGCGTCGCTCGGCGTCTGCCGCGGTGTCTGACTGGCCTGGCGTTGGATCGATTTCCAGGTACCGGCCGCGATCTCGTCCCCGTGGTTGGGGACTGTGACCGAGTTGCCTTTCGCGTCCTTCCAGACCTGGTGGCTGCCCTTGCCGCGTCCCGGCTGCTGGACGAAGCCCTTGGCCTTCAGTTCCCGTTCGGCTTCCCGGCGCTTCTTCGGTGCCGCCATCAGCCGTCGATCTCGACGGCGACCGTCAGTTGCTCGGGTACGCCGACGGTCTCGGCGAGGGTGGCGACGGCTTCCTTCAGGTCCTCGATAGCCGCCTCCCTGGTCGCGCCCTCGCCGTTCGCGAACGACGTCGGAGTCAGCGCCGCCTCGGCACACCAGGTGCCGTTCTCGTCCTGCTCAACTGTGAAAGAAACTGTGATGTCGCGCTGCAACTCCGCCTCCTGGTAACTCAGTGTTTCCGCGATCGTAGGTGCGTGGCGGGGTCAGGTCCGGGGTGCGGCGGAGTGGTCAGTTGCGGGGGTCTGCGGACTTGCGGGGGCGGCGCGTGTACTTGGTGAAGCCGGCGCGTTCGGCGTCGGACTCGGTGCGGAACCAGACCTCGGGTTTGGTGCGGCCGTAGTACGGCGAGTCCGGGGTGTGGAAGAGCATCGACTGCGCGTTTCCCTTGATGGTGAAGCCGTCCGGCGGGCCTTGGTGCGGTACGGCGTCCGCTGAGCCCTCGCCGTACCTTCCGACCGGTACGGCGGAGCTCTCCTCTTCGATGTGGTCGAAGAGCGTCGCCTCGCCGTCCATCAACTGGGAGAACGCGGACTCTTCCGGAGGAACTGCCGGCTTAGGTGCGGGTGGCTCGGGCTCAGCAGCAGATGCCGGGGTTTCCCGAGCGATCGGCGCAACCCGTTCTGCAGAGGTGGGGTGTACGGGTGCGGGGGAGTGGCGGTTGAGCAGGCGCCAGGTGATGCCGGCACCCAGTAGGAAGGCGAGCAGCGAGCCCAGCCAGTTGTCTCTCAGCAGCCAGCTCATCAGCGCGTGCCTTTCGACGGGCGGAGGCGGTGCAGCAGCCACGCGGCCGCGCTGCCGAGGACGAAGGCGACGAGGAGCAAGACCCAGACCTGTGCGATCAGCCAACTCATGGAATCCCCTGGAGAAGCTATGGACCACGACGACCCTACTCCGTCAGGCATCGTGGGCGGGTTGCAGGTTCGTCAGCGCGGCCGGAGCTCGACCCGGCGGTTGGCGATCCGCCCGGCCACGGTCGCGTTGGACGCGATCGGGAAGGACTCGCCGTACCCGTTGGTCACGATCCGGCCCGCGGCCACGCCGAGCCGGACCAGTTCCGCCTTCACCTCGGCGGCCCGGCGTTCGGACAGCGGCAAGCTGGACGCGGTCGAGCCGAGGTTGTCGGTGTGCCCGGCCACCTCGACGCGGGCCGTCGTACAGGACTTCAGCAACACGGCCGCCGCGACCACCGACGGCTTGGACGCGTCGTTGACGATCGACGTACCGGACAGGAAGTTGATCCGGTGCGTCCGGCTGAACTCGGCCAGCCGGCTCGGGAACGTCCGGCACGGCTCGCTCACCGCGGTCTTCGGCGGCGTCGGCAGGACGAGCTGGTCCGCGATCACCGCGCCCGGTACCGCCTTGGCTGCGGCCCGTCCGACGGTCGCCTTGGTCGCCTGGTCCGGTACCTGACCGGACAACGTCACGGTGTTCCCGTCGTACCGGACCGAGGCGTCACCGGACCCGATCGCCAACGCCCGCAGTAGCGGGGACAGCGTCGACGCGTCGGCGAGGCCGTCCGGGGCGATCGTCGTACGGTCGTCGTACTCGCGGTCCGGCCCGCGCAACTGTTCCACCTCGGCGGACATCGCGTCCTTCACCGCCTGACTCCGTACCGGCACCTGCACCCGGATCGACCGATCCGTCCGCCCGACCTCGAACGCCGGTACGTCGACCTGCACCGGCGCACTGCTCACGGAAGGAGTGGGCGTAGTGGTGGCCTGCTCGTTGGAGATCTGCACCGACCGCACCCCGTCGACGCCGGCGACGACCTCCCGGACCGCTGCCGCGTCGACCCCTGCGGGCACGGTGACGTGCGCGTCCCGCCCGTCGAAGTCGACGACGCCGGCCTCGATCCCGCGCGCCTTCAGCGCCGCCTGTGTGCGTTGGCGCAGGTCGTCCTCGGTGGTGCCGGCGCGGGCCGGAACCAGCACAGCCGTCAGCAGTACTGGCACGGCGAGGGCCGCGAGCAGCCAGATGACGAGCGGCCGTCGAATGAGCCGGGGCACTGTTCCTCCGTGGATGCGGGTCCTCCGTGGATGCGGGCAGAGTGACCGTGCGCCAGGAGACTACTCCGCAGCCCTTGCCCGGCGCACGTTGCGCGGCGACGAGTCGCAGGTTTTCCTGTCCTGTCTCGGACAGGACGCATATATGCCAGCTCGCTGCGCACGGAATCCCTTGACTTAGTTCGCGACCTGAACCGTACTTGTGGCGGGCCGGTTTCGACTGGGAGGGGCTTGCCGTGATGCCGATCGCCGTTGGGCCAGAAGACAGACTGTCCGAATCGTCGCTGATCATCGGGGTGGCTGCGTCGACGGACGAACGCGTCCAACTGGCGCGTCTGCTGGGCGAGGCCGACGCGTTGCTGCTGGTGTCGAATGCCGACCAAGCACGCGCGTTCCTGGAACTGACCGGCGTCACTCCAAAGGTCGTGACGGCCGCGCAGCGCCCCGTCCAGATCAAGGCAGTTCAGGAACCGGTCGCCGAACTACGGCTCGACGTCGACCGCCGGGTGGTCCGCTGGAAGGACCGCGAGCTGCCGCTGACCCGGCTGGAGCACGACTTCCTGCACTGCCTGGTAGCCGAACCCGGACGGGTGTGGACGTACCAGCGCCTGCACCACGCCGTGTGGGGCAACGAGCACCTCGGCCGTGGCTCGCACATCCACTCGGTCGTCAAACGCCTCCGCCAGAAACTCGCGAACCTCGGCGCCAGCGTTACTATCCACGCCGTCCGCGGCGTCGGCTTCCACCTGCTGGCTACGGCCTGAGTTCTAAGGCCAACCCCAGTAGGTGAGGAGTAGGGCGACCGCGAACATGAAGAGTGAGATCGCCAGTTGGCGGCTGAGGTTGTCGCGGTCGGCTGCAGCGGGGGAGTAGGGGTCCTTGGGGTCGACCAGGATGGGGAGGCCGCTGCCGAGCTCGATCTTGCCCTGCCAGTTGCGGACCGTGCTGCGGTAGTCCTTGCCGGCGAACTGGTAGCGGACCACCGGATAGAGCAGGTACCCGCCGTACGTCGGGCGGCGCCTCGCCTCGTTGTCGACCACCTCGCCGGTGAGCTGCTCGCCGGTACGACGTACCGCGCGGAGCCACCGCACGTCCCGCGCCGAGATCACGACCAACCACCCGGTCCAGACCGTGAGGATGATCCCGAACACCAGCATGGCGTGCATGAACCGGATGCTAGACCGTGAAAGGGCTCGGCCCCCGGACCCAAGCGGGTGCGGGGGCCGAGTACTACCTGCTTACTTGATCGACTTCAGGGCGAAGTCTTCGATGACGGGGGTGCCGGCGACCAGCTTGGTGGTGCGGGTCTGGGGCTTGTAGCCGTCCTTCGCGGCGATCAGGGTGAGCGGGTTGTTGCGGCGGTCCAGCCAGTACGCGTACTTACCGTCCTTGTCGGTGATGAACGTGTACGACTGGGCCCACGAGTCCACCTCGACGATCGCGCCCGGCAGCGGAGCGGACGCGCCGGCCGAGCTGACGCCCGTGACCGTACCCATCAGCTTGCTCCAGGTGGTCGGCGGCGTGACGGTCATCGTCACCCCGACGGCCGGGACCGTGTACGGCGTGTTCTCGCCGATCGTCACGGCGCCCGAGTAGGCACCGGGCTGGTCGACGCTCGCGGAGAGCGTGACCTTGACGGTCGCCGACTGTCCCGGGGCCAGCGTGACCTCGGTCTGGTCGAGCGACATCCAGCTCACGTCCGCCGACGACTCGGAGCAGTCCTCGAGACCCGGCAGGGCCTCACTGTCCGCGGTGGCGTTGAATCCGCCGGACGAGCCGCCGACCTTGTAGAAGCCACACGCCGCACCACCGCGGTACCGCGGCAGGTTGGCGTTCGGCAGCGCCGACCAGGTCTCGGCCGACGGGTCGTACGCGAACCCGGCGTTGGTGACCGCACCGGCCTGGACGCCACCGACGATCAGCAGCTTCCCGCCGGCGACGGCGTACGACGCCGCCCAGTGGTCGGCCGGAGCGTCTGCGATCGGGGTCCAGGAGTCCGCTCCCGGGTCGTAGACGTACGCCGACTTGAGCGAGTTCGTGCCGTCGTTACCACCGGCGCAGTACAGCTTGCCGTCGATGGCACCGCAGGACGCGAACGCGACCGACTGCGGGTAGTTCGCCAGCGTCTGCCACGCGTCGGCCGCCGGGTCGTACCGGACGACCGTGTTGCTCATCGGCAGACAGTTGGCGGTGGTGCAGCCGCCGACGGCGTACAGCTTGCCGTCGAGTACTGCCTGACCGGCGGCGGCCCGCGGAGCCGGGTTGGTCGCGACCGCGGTCCAGGCGTTGGCAGCCGGGTCGTACGACCAGGTGTCCGCGGCCGGACCGGACGATCCCCAGCCGGAGCTGGCGATGATCTTGCCACCCACGACGCCGACCGTGACCGCGTTCCGAGCACCCGGCAGCGGAGCGATCGCGGTCCAGGCGAGCGAGGCCGGGTCGTACACATAGCTGTTCGCCGTCGACGCGCTGCCGTCGCCGCCGGCAATCGAGTAGACCTTGCCGTCGAGGTTGACGACCCGGTTGTCCATCACGGTCGCCGGGTAGTCGGCGATGTCGGCCCACGGAGCCGCCATCGGCTTCGCGGGTGTCGGCGAGGATCCGGTCTTGCCCGACAGCATCCGGGCGAACGAGGTGTTCACGGCGAGCCGCTGCAGTGGTGCGCCGGTCCCGTTCTCCACCTGTGCCGTGGTGGTCCTGGTGCCGTTCGCGTTCTCCAGGACGAAGCCGCCGTCCTTCTCACCGAACTTCACGTCGACGTTCGCGCCACCGGTGTTGGTGACCTTGAACGACTTGGTCACCTTGCCCGACGGCAGCCTCAGACTGCCGGAGATCGCACCCGGCGTGACGGCCAGCCGGCCGGCCTGCAGGGTGTAGTCGGCGGTGGTGGCCCAGTCGGCCTCGACCCCGACGGTCGCGGACGAGCTGACGTAGTTGCCGGCCTTGGCGGTGAAGTTCTGGTTGCCGTCGGCCGCCGAGTACAGCCAGTAGAAGCCGTCGTTCAGGCCGGTGTCGTCGGGCGTCGCCACGGTGGTCGCGCTCTCGGTGGTGCCGTCGTGGGTGACGACCGCACCGTTCACGAAACCGTTCGTGTTGGCGTCCTTGATGTTGCCGACGACGATGCCGCCGCCGGTCGGTACACAGGAGACCTGGCTGCCGATCAGGACGTTGTCGACCTCCCACCACCAGGCGTAGTTCGCCTCGTAGTAGTGGAACCGGACCTGCACGTGCGCCTGTCCGGCGGCCTGCGGGATGGCGATCTGCTGCTGGCCGGTCGCGTTCGCGGTCTGCTGCAGCACGTTCGTCCAGGTGGCTCCGCCGTCCAGCGACAGGTCCACGTCGGCCTTGTCACCGAGCCGCTTGAAGTCCTGGTTGAACCGGATCACCGGCGCGGTGACCGAGGTCAGGTCGACTACTGGACTGACCAGTGACGTGTCCTGCTGACCGCCCGCGCCGTACTTGTCGGAGTCGGCGACCGCGAACTTGCCGCTGCCGCCGGTCAGGTTGCCCCGGTTGCCCGGGTCGTCGAACTTCCAGACCTGCCCGTTGCCCTTGCCGTCGACGACGGTCCAGCCGTTCGGCACGGAGCCGTTGTCGAAGGTCTCGTAGACGCCGTCCGAGCCCCACTTGTAACCGGGCGCGGTGCTGCAGGCGTTCGGGTCGGCGGGGACGGCGATGTCCTTGGTCAGGTTGCCGCTGCCGACCGTGATCGGCTGGCTGACGGTCGAGTACCCCGGGTACTTCGACTCGACCTTGAGCGAGTACGCCGCACCCGACGGGACCTTCAGGCTGTACCGGCCGTTGCTCGGGGTCGTGTAGTCGAACACGCCACCCGGACCCTCGACCGACACCTTCGCGTACAGCGGCCAGCCGTGGCCGGAGCCGTCCGTGACGGTGCCACCGACACTCACCTGCGGCGTGCTCTCCAGGGCGAAGTCTTTGGTGGTGGTCTGACCAGTCGTAACAGTGGCCGTTGCCGTGGCGGTCTTGTACCCGAAGGACGCGACCGTCAGGTTGTAGTCACCGGCCGGGAGGACCGACGAGAACGTGCCGTTGCTGCTGGTGGTCAGCGTCTTGTCGGGCTGGCCGTCGGCCTTGATCGTCACGCTCGCGCCGGCCAGCGCGGCACCACCGGTGGCGGCAGTGACCGTGCCGGACAACGTGCCGGTGTCGCCGATCGGCGCGGCGCTCACCAGCGCCAGCGCGTCCAGGCGGCCTTGGCCGTAGACGTTGTTGTTCGCGTCGGTGCCGCCGCACTGGCTGTCCGGCGTGTCGATCGCGGTCTGGTTCAGCAGCGCGCGCGTGGCGGCGACGTCACCCTTGAGCGTCGGCGACGCGGACCACAGCAACGCCACGGTGGCCGTCAGGTGTGGTGTCGCCATCGACGTACCGTTGAACGCGCCGTACGTGTTGCCCGGCAGGCTGGAGCGGACGTTGACACCGGGGGCCGAGATGTTCGGCTTGATCGTGCCGTCCTGCCCCGCGCCGCGACCGGAGAACGACGCGATGTTGTTGTTGATGTCGTAGGCGCCGGCCGAGTAGTTGCTGGTCAGGCTGCCCGGCGACCCGGAGCTGTTACACGCCGATCCGCTGTTGCCGTTGGCGAACGCACCGAAGATCCCGGACGCGGTCCAGGCCAGGGTGATGTCCTCCATGAACGGGTCGTTCGACGGCAGCGTCGAGCCCCAGGAGTTGTTGATGACGTTCGGGCGCTTGCTGGCGTCCGGGTTCTGGCCCTGGAGGTCGGTCGGTTCGAGCATCCACTGGCCGGACGAGATCAGCGCGGCGTCGCTCGGGCAGCAGCCGTTCGCGGCGATCCACTTCACGCCCGGCGCGACCCCGATCTGGTTGCCCGCGCCGTCGTCGCCGACCATCGTGCCCATCGTGTGGGTGCCGTGGCCGTTGCCGTCGGACGGTGCGTTCGGCGAGGTGCCGGCTGCGTCGAACCAGTTGTAGTTGTGATTGAAGGTGCCGTCACCGTTGTTGCCGCGGTACTGGTGCACGAGCGCCGGGTGGTCGTACTGCACCCCGGTGTCGATGCTGGCGACGACGATGCCCTCGCCCTTGTCGCCGTACTGCGACCAGACCTGGTTCGCCTTGATGTTCGCGACGCCCCACTCGACCGACTGGACCGCCTTCTCCTGCTGGCCGGGCGTGACCTTCGGTACCTCGATCTGGACCGGTGCGTACAGGCCCTCGACCTCGGAGTGGGTGGCCAGGTCCTGGGCGAGCGCGAGCGAACCGTTCTCGACCCGGATCGCGTTCGTACCCCAGAACGCCTGGTACTTCACGTGTTGTGCGTCGAGGTCGGCGCGGATCTTCGCCTGGCTGTCCGCGGCGGCCTTCCTCAGCGCGGCGGCGACTGCCGTACCGCGTTCGTTCCAGTTGGTGATCCTGCTGGCGGCGGTCAGGTCGGCCTTGGCTGCGAAGCGGACCCAGTAGTCCGTCGCGGCCTTGGCGTCCTTGCCGTCCAGCTTCGCCATGAGTTCCGGCTTGATCTTGGCGGCGGGCGATGGCGTGGCTTCCGGTTTGGTCGGCGGCGACGCCTGGGCCTGGCCGGCGGCGGCCATCCCGGTCGCGACGACAGCCAGCGCCGCCAGGGTGCTCACCAGCGATCTGGTGAGTCCCTTTCGTTGATGTGACATCTCTGCAGCCCCTCACTTGAAAGACCCCGAGTCGACTCCCCCGAGTCACTTGCTGCAGCAGGACGCTATGTGTCAGAACAACGTGGTAACAAGCACACTTGGTGAGCAACTCGTGACTAACTGTCGTGCCGATCGAGGCAGCTGTGAGCAAACTGAGCAAACTGGGCAAAGATTGGCAGTTTCGTTGACGATCAGCGGCAGACGTTGACATCGTGATCAGATGGTCACCGCCCGTGAACCCGCCCCTACGGACGTCGATCTGACCTCGGAGCCGTTCCCGCTGCTGATCGCGGTCGCGGCCTCTGCCGAGCAGCGCGTCCGGCTCGCCGAACTCGTCGACGACGCCGCACCACTGCTGCTCGTCTCCAGCCTCGACGAACTCCGCCGCCTCCTCGCCACCGTCCCGAGGTTCCGCTGACCGACCTCGAGCAGGAGTTGCTGGGCCGGCTGATGTCGCCGCCGCTGCGGGTCTGGTCGTACGAGGCCCTGCACCAGACCGTCTGGCGGGACCGCAACGTCCGCGGCACCGCCGACGTGCATTCGGTGGTGAAACGGCTGCGGCGGAAGCTCGACGATCTCGGTACGACGGTGACCATCGACGCCGTGCGCGGGATCGGGTTCCGGCTCACCGATCACGAGCGCCCGCAGATCACCGATCTGCGGGCGGGGTGACGTTCGCTTTCAGCTTGGGCTGGCCTCGGCGAGGCCGATGCGGCTGTACAAACTCCGCAGCGGACGGGGGGACCACCACGCCCACCGGCCGAGCAGACGCAGGCCGGCCGGCAGCAGCACGCCGCGGATCAGGGTGGCGTCGATCAACACAGCCAGGCCAGAGCCGAGACCGAACAGTTGGAGGAAGCTGACCGAGCTCGTGCCGAAGGCGAAGAAGCTGACCGACAGGATCACGGCCGCCATCGACACGATCCGTCCGCTGCGCGCCAGTCCGCCGGTCACCGCTTCCCGCAGTACGGCGCCTTCGTTGTGCCGCTCCTTGATCCGGCTCATCACGAACACCTCGTAGTCCATCGACAGCCCGAAGGTGATGCAGAACAGCAGTACGAGCATGCTGGTGTCCAGGGGCAGCGGGGTGAAGCCGAGCCAGCCGGACAGGTGCCCGTCCTGGAAGATCAGCACCATCGCGCCGAGGGTCGCCGACAGCCCGATCACGTTCAGCAGCAGTGCCCGGAGCGGCTGCAGCAGGCTCCCGGTGAACAGGAAGAGCAGGATGAACGTGGTCAGCGCGATCATGCCGCCGGCGATGAGCAGTCGCGAGCCGATGGCGTGCTGGCTGTCCATGAACTCCGCGGTCGTCCCGCCGACCAGATAGGGCTCGGGCATCGCCCGGACGGTGTTGACCAGCGTCTTGGCCGCGGCCGACCGGGTGTCTGCCGCCGTCACGACCGCGATCCGTTGGATGCCGTTGGCAACCATTCGCGGGTCGGCCGGCGACGTGGGCCGCCCCGCGGTGTAGCCGCCAGCCGACGATTCGACCCGGACTACGTTCGGCAGGCGGGAGAGCTTCGCGGCGAACGGTGCGACCGCGCCGGCCGGCACGGTACGGGTACTGACGAGATTGACGGCGTTGGTGTCGTTGCCGCCGAAGTCGTTCCGGAGTGCGTCGCCGACGACTCGGCTGGTCGCGGTGGTCGGCAGCACCCGGTCGTCCGGCGTACCGAACGTGGCGTGCAGCAGGGGAGCGGCCAGGAGTACGAGCGCGGCGACGACTGGCAGCGCGACCAGCGTGGGGCGGCGCATCGCCAGTCCGGCGAGCCGACCCCAGAACGGCGCGACAGTTCGCGGGGCACCCTTGGCCCACGGTACGCGGCCGGCGTTCACCCGATGACCCAGAACCGTCAGCAGGGCGGGCAGTACGACGAGTGCGCTGATCATCGCGATCACGATCACACCGATCCCGGCGTACGCGAACGAACGCAGGAAGAAGAGCGGGAAGACCAGGAGCGCGGAGAGGGCGACCGCGACCGTCAGCGCACTGAACACGATCGTCCGGCCCGCGGTCTCGACCGTCCGGACGACTGCGGCCTGAACGTCGGCGCCGTTGCCGAGCTCCTCCCGGAAGCGACTGACCATCAGCAGGGCGTAGTCGATCGACAGTCCCAACCCGAGGGCGGTGGTCAGGTTGATCGCGAACACCGACACGTCGGTCGCCGAGCCGAGCACGGACAGTTCGGCGAAGGTGCCGAAGATCGCGATGGTGCCGATCGCGAGTGGCAACAGCGCGGAGACGACGCTGCCGAAGGCGAGCACGAGCAGGACCAGGATGATCGGTACGGCGATCGCCTCGGCGACGGCGAGGTCGCGCTGGACCTGCGCGGTCACGTCGTGGTTCACGCCGGCGCCGCCGCCGATGTCGACCCGGAGCCCGTCCCGCGTCCCGCCGTACTCGTCGGTCATCCGGCTCGCGACCGCCGCGGCGTCGGCGCCGTGGCGGATCGACGCGACCACGAGAGCCTTGGTGCCGTCGGCTGAGCGCATCGCAGGTGCCTTGGTCGTCCAGTACGACGCGACATCGGCCAGGTCCGGCTCGGCGGCGAGGCGGTGGGTCAGGCCTGAACCGGCCGCCACGGCGGCGGGGTCGTCGACCGGCCGGCCGGCGTCCGCGACGAAGACGAGGTCGGCCTGGCCGCCGAAGGTGCCGGCGATCGTCGTCGCCGCCTTGGTCGAGTCCGCCGCGGGGTCGTTGAAGCCGCCGGCCGAGAGCTTGCCGAAGGCACCGGCGCCCACGAACGCGGCGGCGGCGAGCAGCAGGACCGTGATCGCCAGGACTGCTTTGGCCCGGCGGACGATGAAGGAAGCGAGGCGATGCAGCATGGCGGGTGCTCTCCAGATGTCAGGGCCAGAGGTCAGGGGAAGGAGCGGGGCTACGATGTTGGCGGATGTAAACTTTGCACCTGTTAACTTGGCATTCGATGTGTGCAGGTGTCAACATCAAATCGATGAACGACCGGAATCCGTACCACCACGGCGACCTCCGCAATGCCCTGATCGCCGCCGCCGCCGAGCTCGCCGAGCAGGGCGGTCCGCCGGCGGTGACGATCCGCGCTGCCGCTCGCGCCGTCGGCGTGACCCCGACCGCGGCGTACCGGCACTTCAAGAATCACGACGAACTTCTGTGCGCCGCCAACCTGTCCTCGCTCGCGCAGATGGCGGACGCGATGCGCACCCGGCTCGCCGTGGTGCCGCCCGCGGCGGACGAGGCGCACGCGGCCATGGACCAGATGGAGGCGATCGGCCGGGGGTACGTCGACTTCGCGCTCTCGCGGCCGGGCTTGTTCCGGACCGCGTTCCTCAGCGTCGACACACCCCCCATGGACGGGGACGGCCCCGAAGGTCCGCACGTGTTGCTGGTGCGGGGCATCGACGAGCTCGTCCGGCTGGGATTCGTGACGGAGGAGTTTCGCATGGGTCTGGAGGTGGCGTCCTGGTCCCTGGTGCACGGGTTGGCGACGCTGCTGATCGACGGACCGCTGGCGCAGCTTCCGCCGCGGGAGCGGGACCACGTCGTGGATCAGACGTTCGCGCTGTTCAGCCGCAGCGTCTGGGCCGGCCGGTCTGGGCGGGCCGGTCGCAGCGCTGATCGTTCCTCGAGCGGCGCCCAGGAGTAGGTTCTGCTGGCGTGACCTTCTCCGCGCTCAGTCATCTCGAATGCCCGCGTTGTGGGGCTACCCATGACGCCGACCAGATCATCGGCCTGTGTCCGTGCGGATCGCCGCTGCTCGCGCGGTACGGCGTACCGACGCTGACGAAGGAGGAGCTGGCGGCGCGGCCGCCGGACCTGTGGCGGTATCACGAGCTGCTGCCGGTGCGGTCGCCGGAGAACGTGGTGACGCTGGGGGAGGGGATGACGCCACTGCTGCCGTTGCCGCGGTACGGCGCTGAGCTCGGGGTGGAGCGCCTGCTGATGAAGGACGAGGGGCTGATCCCGACCGGTACGTTCAAGGCGCGGGGTGCCGCGGTCGGGGTGTCGCGGGCGTACGAGGTCGGCGTACGGAAGATCGCGATGCCGACGAACGGGAACGCGGGGTCGGCGTGGGCGGCGTACGCGGCCCGGGCCGGGATGGAGGCGCTGATCGCGATGCCGATCGCGGCGCCGGAGATCTGCCGGCGGGAGGTGACTGTCGTCGGGGCGAGGCTGCAACTGATCGACGGGTTGATCGGGGACGCGGCGGCCTACGTACGGGAGCAGACCGGGTACTTCGACGCGTCCACGCTGAAGGAGCCGTACCGGATCGAAGGCAAGAAGACGATGGGCCTCGAGATCGCCGAACAGCTGAACTGGCAGCTCCCCGACGTGATCGTCTACCCGACCGGCGGCGGCGTCGGCATCATCGGCATCTGGAAGGCCCTGAACGAACTCCGCGACCTCGGCTGGATCGACGGCCCGCTGCCGCGACTGGTCGCCGTACAGTCCACCGGTTGCGCCCCGATCGTCCGCGCCTGGGAGAAAGGCCTCGCCGAGAGCGAGCCGTGGGAGGACGCCCAGACTGTTGCCTTCGGCATCACAGTGCCCAAGGCGCTCGGCGATTTCCTCGTCCTGCAAGCGATTGCGGAAACCGGCGGCTGCGCGGTCGCCGTGGATGACGAGGACATCCTGGCCGAACAACATGCGGTCGCGCGCCTGGAGGGTAGCTTCATCTGCCCTGAGGGTGCCGCCAACTTCGCGGCCATCCGGGTCCTGCGCGAGTCCGGGTGGATCCGCGCCGATGAGCAGGTGGTTGCCCTGAACACCGGCGCGGGTCTCAAGTACCCGGAGACCGTTCCGCTCTAGGTGTGATGTCCAGGGAGGTTGTCCCGGTCGGTGGCGGTGAGTCTGTGTGACAGGTGAAGGCCTCCGGTTGTGAAGTGGAGCTGTCTAG
>NZ_JBVIKS010000009.1:42580-216467 GCF_055580825.1 Kribbella sp. NPDC031520 | reverse complement strand
CGGGGGTGGCCCTTAACATTTCCAGGCCGAATTTCTCCCGGCCCGACGTCGACGCCGGCCAACACCTCACGCCGGCACCACAACGGCCCGGCACATCACGTCGAACCCGCGTCGCCACGTACGGGCGCGGTCACGTGCCAGGGCCATCTACCGACAATCGGCCCGTCGCTCGTGCGTACATCTGTGCGCGAACACAACAGCTGCAGGCAACAACGCCCGACTCGAGCGGTACCGCAGGTCCGGCTGTCTGGCTCTCCACGTACGCAGATCTCCTCCCCGAACTGACCCCCCACGGGCGTGCCACTCACCGCCCGAAGCCACCCGCTGACCTACGCGACCCGGCAGGCCGCCACCACGCGCCACAGTTCCGTCCAGAACGCGCACTGGAGATCCACCAGCTGCACGCGATGCCCTCCGATCAGCTGACACCGCGCTGTCCGGTCACCCGCACCCCACTACACACCTCAACTGACGGACCACCAGCACGCAGCCCGCCGTGCCTGTGCATAGGAGAACTCGGTCCCCAGAGGGCTGTGCTTAGCCGCCGCGCTGGTGTCCGTCCCCAGTGGCTGAATCCACAATCGCCCGCACTTCTGATCGCCACAGGACTGCAGTACCCGTGCGCTGGAAGACCCGGTCCTACTGGGGCTGCTTCCTCGCCGTACCTGACATCTGTCCTGTGATGGCGACCAGGACCCCCAACCATGGCGGGTCGAAGGCGACGGCCGGCCGGTTCCGCCGCGCGCCGTTGCACGCACACTCCGCGAGCCGCAGGCGCTGCGGCGAGGTGTCCGTACCCCGGCAGTGCCAGAGCCCCTGAAGGCCTTGGCCCCGACAGCATTAGGCAGCCACGGTGGGTGCGCCGGCGGTACGAGGGAAGCACTCGGAGACGTGGGTGAGGTACGCGTGCGCCGTGCCGGTGCGTCGAGCCCGTGCGAGCGCGTCTTGGGTGCCTGGCCGCGAAATGGGTACGTGGGTTCCCGGTGCCTCCGCGGGTATCGGGGCGTGGGCGGCCGTGGTGTCTGGTCTCTGTGTGTTCCTGGGCCTGCTTGTGTGTGAGCGTGGCGGGGCAGGGCTGAGGTGGTTGGTGGGGGTTGGTGGGAAGTACTCGATGCGGTGGATCGTTGGGTGGGACGGTAACGTTTGTCCGATTACAGTTCTTCAGCATTGTTAGGAGTCATCGTGGCTACGCCACCTCGCAATCCTCGCTCCGGTTCAGGGGACCGTCGCGGTTCCTCCGGAGGTGCCGGGCGGTCCGGCCGTACCGGGGGTGGCCGTTCCGACTCCGGCAATCGTTCGGGTTCTGGTCGGTCCGGTGCTGGTAGTTCCGGGGGCGGGCGCTCTGGGTTCGGTGGGGCCGGGCGGTCCGGTTCCGGGGGCTCCGGTGGCGGTCGGTCCGGTGGTGATCGGGCCGGCTCCGGCGGTGGGTTCTCCGGCGGTGGCCGAGCCGGCTCCGGCGGTGGCCGGGGTGGCTCCGGTGGTGGGTATTCCGGGAGTGGCCGGTCGGGTTCTGGAGGTGGGTACTCCGGGGGCGGTCGTTCCGGTGGTGCGTCCGGGGGCGGCTGGTCCGGTGGTTCGGGGAGTGACTCCGGGCGTTCGGGTGCTGGGCGTTCGGGTTCCGGGGGCTCCAGTTCTGGGGGCTCCGGTTCTTCGTGGTCGGGCTCGGGTGGTCGGTCGAGTGGTGGGGCTGGGCGTGGTGGGTCCGGCTCTGGTACGGGGTGGTCCGGCGGTTCGCGGTCTGGGACCGGTGGCGCCCGTGGTGGGTCCGGTGGAGCTCGGTCTGGTGGAGCGCCTGCTCGGCGAGGTGGGTTTGCCGGTGGGCGGTCCGGTGGTGCTGGGCGTTCCGGCGGGTCGTCGTACGGGGACGAGGGTTCGTTCGAGAATCGGCGGGGGTTTGCCGGGTCTCGAGGGGATGACAAGGGCCGGCGGGAGCCGTTCGGTGGGCAGATGTCTGGCGAGGGGCGCGAGGAGCGTGGCGGATACCGTCGCGATGAGCGCGGCGCCGGGCGTGGAGCTGGTGCGGGCCGTGGGGTAGCCGGCTCGCGGCGGGACGACCGCGGCGGCCGTGACGAGCGCGGTGGGTACGGGCGCGATGAGCGCGCGGACAGCCGTGGTGGGCGGGACAACCGCACCGAGAGCCGCGGTGGGTTCCAGCGTGATGAGCGTGGCGGGGACTCGCGTGGCGGGTACCGGCGGGATGAGCGCTCCGGGCGCGGCGGCGACGACCGCGGTGGGTTCCGGCGCGACGAGCGCGGCGATGACTCGCGCGGTGGGTATGGCCGCGATGAGCGTCGAGATGACCGCGGAGGGTTCCGGCGGGATGACCGTGGCGGAGACTCGCGGGAGCGGTATGGCCGCGACGAGCGTGGCGACAGCCGTGGTGGCTCCGGTCGGGATGAGCGTGGGGACTCTCGGCGTGCGGGTGGGGACTCGCGTGGGCGTGGGCCGGCTCGGGCCGGTGGGGCTGGGCGTGGGGAGCGTGGGGCGTTCCGGCGGGATGAGCGCGGCGAGTCTCGTGGGCGGGACGATCGGCGCGGTGGGCCCCGGCGGGAGGAGCGCGAGGAGAGGGTCGGGCCTCGGCGGGACGATCCGAAGATTCCGGAAGGGATCACCGGGGCCGAGCTCGATCGTGGCGTGAAGGCCGAGCTGCGGTCGTTGCCGCGGTCGTTGGCTGATCTGGTGGCGCAGCACCTGGTGGCGTCGGGGCGGTTCATCGACGACGACCCGGAGCTTGCGTACCAGCACGCCCGTACGGCGCGGCGCTTGGCGGCGCGGCTCGGTGGGGTGCGCGAGGCGGTGGCGATCACGGCGTATCTGGCCGAGCACTACGACGAGGCGCTCACCGAGTTCCGTGCGGTACGGCGGATGACCGGGAACCACGAGGTGCTCGCGATGATGGCCGACTGCGAGCGGGCGCTCGGGCGGCCGGACAAGGCGCTGGCGCTGACGAAGGACAAGCACGTACACGACCTGTCCGAGCCGACGCAGATGGAGCTGCTGATCGTGGCGGCCGGTGCGCGGCGAGACATGGGGCAGACCGCGGCGGCTGTGCAGATGCTCGAGGTGCCGGAGCTGACGAAGCGGACGAAGGCGGACTGGCTGCCGCGGCTGCGGTACGCGTACGCCGACGCGCTCGAAGCTGCCGGCCGGGCCGATGACGCGTTGGTGTGGTTCCACCGGGCGGCCGGTGTCGACGGTGACGGCGCGACGGGTGCCGCCGAGCGTGCCGCGCGGCTCGAAGGCCTCGAATTCACCGACCTGGACGAGGACGACACGGTCGACGACGACGAGTACTTGGAGGACGAGTACACCGACGACGCCGACGAGGACGAGACCGATGAGGCTGAGACGGACGGTGGCGCCGCGGCCGAGGTCGACGAGATCGACGCGGTCGCCCTGGACGGGGCCGTCGAAGACGACGTGGATGCCGAGGACGCCAACGCTGACGGCGTGCAGGTGCGGGCAGCGGCGGAGGCAGGCGAGTTGGACGGCGACGAGCTCGAGGACGGCGAGGAGTCCGAGGGCGGCGAGGAGTCCGAGGGCGGCGAGGAGTCCGAGGGCGGCGAGGAGTCCGAGGGCGGCGCAGAGTCCGAGGATGGCGAGCAGGCCAAGAGCGGCGACGAGTTCGAGGGGCGCGCGGAGTCCGAGGGCGGCGACAAGTCTGCGGGTGGTGGGGAGTAGGTCATGGTGGTTGGGGGGCTGACTGCTGAGGACCCGGTACGGGGGTGGTGGCGGCTGCGCTGGTGAAGGGGGCGCGGCGGTTGCAGCGGTCGGTGGGGATGGTGGCGGACGGGGAGGACGACGCCATCCACCAGGTTCGGGTGTCGTGCCGGCGGTTGCGGAGTGACTTGAAGTTGTTCCGCAGGCTGCTGGCCGGCGACTGGGCCACCGGGTTGCGGGCCGACCTGGCGTCCCTGGCTCAGGCCTGTGGTGAGGCCCGCGACCTCGAGGTGATCGCGGCGCTCGTCCGCGAGACCAGCAACAGTGAGGACAACGAAGAACACGTCGACACGATCCTGGCCGCGCTCACCCTCGGCCTGGATCGCGCGGCCGCCCGCTCGACCGAAATAGTTCTCGGCGATTCCACCAAGGATCTCCTCGCGACCCTGGAAGCGATCGCCGCAGCCCCGGACCTCAAGCCCAAGGCGGACAAGCCCTGCGGTGAGGTCCTGCCGCAGCTCCTACATGCGGCCACCGCGAAGTTCACTGAGGAAGCCGACAAGCTCAAACCCTGGACCGCGGACGACGACTGGCACGAGGTACGTCTCCTCGCCAAGCGCGTCAGGTACGCCGCCGACACCAGCGCCGCCGTACTGGGCGATGAAGCAAAAGCCACAGCAGCCCACGCAGCGACCTACCAGGAGCTCCTGGGCCAGCACCAGGACCACTGCGCTGCTGCAGACGCCCTGACAGCCATGGCGGACGACGCGGCGGCGCAGGACGACCCAGAGCTCTCCTTCACCCTAGGGCGCCTCACAGAGCGCCACAGGGCCGCTCGGAAGCCCCTACGCGAGCAGTTCCTCAGCCTGTACCACCGGCCTTGACCTCACAGCGTCCGGAACAGCAGACCTACTCGCGGCTTCGGCCCGAACGAGGTGGCCTTCTGCGGCAGTACGACGCCCTGCGCCGCAGAACGTAGTACCTGGTCCATGGTGGGGGCTGTGAGCTCGACAGCAAGCTGGTGCGCGTCAGCTTGCGCCAGCGCGTCCGCAAAGGTGTGGTGAAAGCTGACGTCGTGCTCAACGACTCCCCACGCCGGCAGCAACCTCTCGTGCAGCATTGCCACCGCAGGGGCGTCTGATGCGGCGTGGAGCGTCAGCCAGCTGGAACCGTCTGTCACGCAGATACGGTTCGGGTCGCCCTCCACACGACCCGGTTGCATCTGCCAGCCGGACGGCGTACGCAGTTGCACGGTCTCCAGGTCCAGACCGGGTACGACGCGGTGGATCGGGTCCAGCGTCAGCGGGTGCCGTACGTAGTCCACCAGCATCGCCAGACCGACCTCCGCGCCCTCCCGGTAGGGCTCGCGCAGCTGGCGCTCCAGGTACGCCGCGTAGCGGTGGTGCCCATCCGCGATGACTGCCACGTGTCTGGCCAGTTCAGCGTCGATAGTCGCGAGTACCGCAGGGTCGTCCAGACGCCAGATGCGATGCTGAGCGCCGTTGTACGTCTCGGCCTCTACCCACGGCTCACCGGATCGCGCCGCGTCGACCGCGTCACTCACGGCGCCGCCATCGGCATACGCGAGCAGGATCGGCTCCAGATCGGCGTTCGTGGCCTCCATCAGTTGCAGCCGGTCGTCGACCCAGTGCGGCATCACCTCCTCGTGCGGAAGTACGACGCGACGCGTGGGATCCAGCCGGAGCGAGCCGATCAGGCCGCACAGTACGGCGTCCCCGATGCGCTGCTCGTACACGTATAGCGCCGGCTGTTCGTCCTGTACCACGATGCCGTCCCGCTGCCACCCGGACAGCCGGTGCGCCGGTTCGTCGTACCGGCTCGGCCCGAGGTCCGGATCGCGTGGAAGGATGAGCCTCACCATGTTGTGCAGATCAGAGTCAGTCAGCCGCCGGACGATGGCGGGTTCCAGCACGTCGTACGGCGGTGACGTGACGGCCCCCAGCGTACTCACCTTGCCCGCGACGAACCGCCACGCGCGCAGGGGATCGAGTCTCAGTACCGCATCCGGCATGCGCGGAATCGTACGGGGTGACGCATGAGCACGGCACGAACTGCCCCGGAACCGCTGTCGGCGTGTGACGAAGCGCTCGCGAGCCGGTACGACGTGGCGTTGCTGGACCTCGACGGCGTCGTGTACGTCGGCCCCGATCCGGTGCCGGACGCGCCCGAGAACCTGCGCAAGGCCGCCAAGGAAGGCATGCGGATCGGGTACATCACGAACAACGCGAGCCGCCCGGCCCGGGTCGTTGCCGAGCACCTCGCATCGTTCGGGCTGGAGGTGCTCCCGGACGACGTGGTGACGTCCGCGCAGGCCGCCGCGAAGCTGATCGCGAACGAGTTCCCGAAGGGTTCGCCGGTGCTCGTGGTCGGTGGTGAGGGACTGCACACCGCGCTCGAGGAGTACGGGCTGACCCCGGTACGGACCAGCGACGCGCACCCGGTCGCCGTCGTACAGGGCTTCGACCCGGACGTGAACTGGGTGATGCTCGCGGACGGCGCGCACGCGATCAACGAGGGTGCGAAGTGGTTCGCGACCAACCTGGACGCGACCATCCCGACCCCGGCCGGCAAGGCGCCCGGCAACGGCACGCTGGTCCAGGTGATCCGGGCCGCCGTCGACGTCGACCCGGTGGTGGCCGGCAAGCCCGAGCCGCCGCTGCTGGAGACGAGCATCGAACGGCTGGAAGCCACGCGCCCGTTGATGATCGGGGACCGGCTGGACTCCGACATCGAGGGTGCGAACGCGGTCGGCATCGCGAGTCTGTGGGTGGCGACCGGCGTACACGACGCGTACGACCTGGCGCGGGCGCCGAAGAACCGGCGCCCGACGTACGTCGCGGCCGGGCTCGGTGCGCTCGCGGAGAGGCAGCCGGGGGTGACGATCGACGGCGGCAAGCACGCGTGCGAGGGCTGGACCGCCGAGGTCGTGAACAACGCGGTGACGGTGAAGGGCGAAGGAGAGCCGTACGACGGTCTGCGCGCGATCCTGTCCGCGGTCTGGACCGCGGTCGACGCGCCCGCCGAGCCGGTGAAGCCTGTGAAGGCGACGACCCGGGGCCGCCGGCCGCGCCCGAAGCCTGCGCCGACAGCGGATTCGATCGCGCTGGACGCCGCGCTGCACCGGATCGGCCTCGACAAGTAGGCAGGTCTGGCTGGTATTGCGGCAGCGAGGCGATACCGTTGCTGGGGACGACGCTAGGAGGCAGTCATGGTGATGGACGCGCTGCGCGGATACGTACAGCTGGCGAACGGGCTGACCGAGGTCACCAAGCAGAAGGCCCAGTCCGCTGCGAAGGCACTGTTGCAGCAGACCGGGGCGGACTCACTGACGCACAGGGTGAGTGACCTGGCCGACGAGATCGTTGCCACCAGCAAGAGCAATCGTCAGCTGCTGCAGGCGATCGTGGCGAACGAGGTCGAGGGCGCGGTCGCGCGGCTCGGGTTCGTCCGGTCCGAGGAGGTCGCCGCGCTCACCCGCCGGGTGAAGGCGCTGGAGACCGAGCTCGCCGAGGCGCACGCCGCCGCGGCCGAGCGGGCCACCGGCCCGGTCCCAGAGCCGGCGCCGGTCGTCGAGGCGACCGTGGTCGACGAGGCCCCGGCGAAGAAGGCCGCTGCCAAGAAGGCCGCGCCGGCGAAGAAGGCTGCACCGGCGAAGAAGGCTGCCGCCAAGAAGGCCGCCGCGAAGAAGGCCCCGGCGAAGAAGGCCCCTGCGAAGAAGGCCCCTGCGAAGAAGACCGCGAAGAAGGCCTGAGATGACCGAGCATCCTGGCGAACAGTTCCCACCGGACGTGGATCCCGACGTCGAGCCCGGCTTCGATCCGTACCAGTCGGAGGAGACGCAGGAACACCCGGACTACGACACCGAGCCCGGAGCACAGGACACCGTTCACGAGCACGTCGATCCGGCCGCGGTGGAGTTCGGGCCGGAGTTCGCGCGTGCGCCCGGGCAGGAACACGAGCACGCCTTCGAAGCCGGCTCCGCCG
This sequence comes from Kribbella sp. NPDC031520, assembly GCF_055580825.1. Lineage (NCBI taxonomy): Bacteria > Bacillati > Actinomycetota > Actinomycetes > Propionibacteriales > Kribbellaceae > Kribbella > Kribbella sp. NPDC031520. The sequence continues at coordinate 208,802 of NZ_JBVIKS010000009.1, read as the reverse complement.
AGGACCCGCTGGGCGCCGGGTCCTCGGCGTACGGTGACGACCCGGCCGGCGACTCTGGTGACGCCGGTGAGGGCAGTGAGGGCGGCCATCCGTTGGTGGAGGAGACGATGGCGCGGCTGGACGAGCTGCGGGACCGCCCGGTGAGTGAGCACGGTGAGGTGTACGCCGACCTGCACGAGCGGCTGCAGTCCGCGCTGGTCGAGGCCGACGCCGAGCAGAGCGACCGGGGCTGAGCAGCCGAGAGTGGCCAAGGCAGTCAAGCGGTCGCGGCTCGACGCCGAGCTGGTACGGCGTCAGCTCGCGCGCTCCCGTGAGCACGCCAGCGAGCTGATCGCGGCCGGCAAGGTGAAGGTCTCCGGGACCGTGGCGAGCAAGCCCGCGACCGGTGTGGCCGCGGACGCGCCGATCGTCGTGGACACCTCCGACCACGAGGACCCCGGGTACGCGAGCCGCGGCGCGCACAAGCTCATCGGTGCACTCGAGGCGTTCCCGGAGGTCCAGGTGAAGGGCCGCCGTGCCCTCGACGCCGGTGCGTCGACCGGCGGGTTCACCGATGTACTGCTGCGCACCGGGGCCGCGCACGTGATCGCGGTCGACGTCGGGTACGGCCAGCTGGTGTGGGCGTTGCAGACCGACGAGCGGGTCACCGTGATGGACCGGACCAACGTCCGTACGCTGACGCTCGAGGACATCGGTAACGAACCGGTCGATCTGGTGGTCAGCGATCTGAGCTTCATCAGCCTGACGCTGGTACTGCCGGCGCTGCTCGGCGTGGTGAAACCTGACGGTGACCTGGTGCTGATGGTCAAGCCGCAGTTCGAGGTCGGCAAGGAGCGCCTGGGCAAGGGCGGCGTCGTACGGGAGCCTGAGCTGCGGGCGGACGCGGTCCGATCGGTCGCCGCCAAAGCCCAGGAGCTCGGGTGGGGAATCGAAGGCGTCGCGGCCAGCCCGTTGCCTGGTCCGTCAGGAAATGTCGAATACTTCCTGTGGATACGACGAGTTGCGCCTCCTCTCGATGAGACGATGCTCCGGACGGCCATCGAAACGGGACCGCAATAGGAGGCAGGGTGGAGCGCGAGCCGAGGCGCGTGCTGCTGGTGACGCACACCGGCCGGGAGCAGGCGGTCGAGGTGGCCCGGGAGGCACACCGGCTGCTGACCGGCGCCGGGATGCAGGTCCGGCTGCTCGGCGTCGAGGCCGAGGAGCTCAAGCTCGACCCGGTGGAGATCGTCGACGACCCGGAGAAGGCGGCGAACGACGTCGAGCTGATCATGGTGCTCGGCGGCGACGGCTCGATCCTGCGCGGCGCCGAGCTGGCCCGCCCGCACGGTACGCCGGTCCTCGGTGTGAACCTGGGCCACGTCGGGTTCCTGGCCGAGGCCGAGGTGGACGACCTGGAGCGGATCGTCCAGGTCGTGGTGGACCGCACGTACACGGTCGAGGAACGGATGACGCTCGCCGTCGACGTCCGCCTCGACGACGAACTGATCTTCGAGACCTGGGCGCTGAACGAGGCCAGCGTGGAGAAGGCCGCCCGGGAGAAGATGCTCGAGGTGCTGGTCGAGGTGGACGACCGCCCGCTGTCGCGCTGGGGCTGCGACGGGGTCGTGGTCGCGACCCCGACCGGCAGTACAGCGTACGCGTTCTCGGCCGGCGGGCCGATCGTCTGGCCCGAGGTCGAGGCGATCCTGCTGGTGCCGCTGAGCGCGCACGCGTTGTTCTCGCGGCCGATCGTGGTGGCGCCGACGTCGCGGCTGTCGATCGAGCTGGTCCCGACCTGGAACGGGCGCGGCGTGCTGTCGTGCGACGGCCGGCGGATGGTCGAGGTGCCGCCGGGCGCCGAGATCACGGTCCGGCGGGGTACGACGCCGGTCCGGCTGGCCCGGGCGCACGAGGCCCCGTTCACCGACCGGCTGGTGGCGAAGTTCGACCTCCCGGTGCTCGGTTGGCGTGGGGCCGCCGAACGCAAACGCAACGGAAACGGAAACTGACCATGCTTTCGGAGATCCGCATCACCGGGCTGGGCGTGATCGAGGACGCGACGCTGGACCTCGACCCGGGGTTCACCGCCGTCACCGGCGAGACCGGGGCCGGCAAGACGATGGTCGTGACCGGGGTGAACATGCTGCTCGGCGGCCGAGCCGACAGCGGTCTGGTACGGCACGGGACCCGGCGCGCGCGGGTCGAGGGCCGCGCCAGCGCCGTACCGCGGGCGATCGTTCAGCAGGCCGAGGACCGTGGCGGCGAGCTGGACGACGACGAGTTGCTGATCGCGCGGGAGCTGTCGTCGGAAGGCCGTTCGCGGGCATTCCTCGGCGGCGCGTCCGTGCCGGTGTCGGTGCTCGGTGAGGTCTCCGGTGACCTGGTCGCGATCCACGGGCAGGCGGATCAGTGGCGGTTGCTGCAGCCGGCCCGGCAGCGCGAGACGCTCGACACCTTTGCGGGTAAGGCGGTTCTCGTTCCGCTGCAGGAGTACTCCGCTGCGTACAAACGGCACCGTGAGGTCGAGGCCGAGCTGACCGAGCTGACCACCCGCGAGCGCGAACGTCTCGCCGAGGCGGACCTGCTGCGATTCGGCCTGGACGAGGTCGCGAAGGCGGAGCCGCTGCCGGGTGAGGACCTCGAGCTCGCGGCCGAGGAGGAGCGTCTCGCGTACGCCGACGGTCTACGTACGGCGGCCATCACCGCGGCGGACGCGATCGCGTCCGAGGACCTCGACTCCACCAGGCCGAACGACGTACTCGGCCTGCTGGCGTTGACGAAACAGGTCCTCGACACCGAGCGCGACCACGACCCGAAGCTGGCCGAACTCGCGGATCGTGCGGGCGAACTCGGCTACCTGGCGGCCGATCTGGCGCAGGAGCTTTCGTCGTACGCCGCCGATGTCGACACCGATCCCGCCCGGCTGTCCGTGGTGAGCGAGCGGCGTGCGCTGCTGCACGGGTTGGTGCGCAAGTACGGAGCCGACGAAGGCACGGTCGACGAGGTGCTGGAGTGGACGAAGCGGTCCGCGACCAGGTTGGCCGAGCTCGACGGCAGCGACGAACGGGTCGAGCAGTTGACGGCCGAGCTGGCCGAGCTGGACGTGCGGCTCGCAGATCTCGGCCGGCAGATGCGAGAGGCCCGGATCGAGGCCGCCGAACGTCTGGGCGTCGCGGTCTCGGAGGAGCTGACCGGGTTGGCGATGCCGCACGCGAAGCTGTCGGTCGAGGTGCACGAGACGACCCCCGGACCGTTCGGGATCGACGAGGTCGAGTTCTGTTTCGCCGCGAACCCGGGCAGCCCGGCGCGCCCGCTGCAGAAGGCGGCGTCCGGTGGCGAGCTCTCCCGGGTGATGCTCGCGCTCGAGGTGATCCTGTCGGACACGCATCCGGTGCCGACGCTGGTGTTCGACGAGATCGACGCCGGGATCGGCGGCCGCGCCGCGGTCGAGGTCGGGAAGCGGCTCGCGCGGCTGGCCGAGAAGGCGCAGGTGATCGTGGTCACCCACCTGCCGCAGGTCGCCGCCTTCGCCGATCGGCACGCTGTCGTACTGAAGAGTGACGACGGCTCGGTCACGACGAGTGGGCTGGTCGCTCTGGACGCCGACGCCCGGCTCAAGGAACTCTCCCGGATGATGGCCGGCCTGGAGAACTCCGACGCCGCCCAGGCCCACGCCGAAGAACTCCTCGCCCTCGCGGCCGAACGCCACAAACCGAAGCGCAAGAAGCGCTGATCAGTTCCGCTTGATGCCGCCCTCAGTCGGCCGTTCCACCCGACTGCCGGTCACCGGGCGCTCCGACGTACCGGTCTGGCCGGCGCGGTCGTGCTCTTCGCGGAGCGCCGCAAGAATTGCGGGGCCGTGCCGCTCGACGATCTCCTCCAACGACGGCGGGGCCGTGCCGTCTGCTCTCGACGGGGGAATCGCGCTGCCGCCGGCGGGCGCGAGGCCGCTCAGGGCGGCGCGAGCTGCGGCCAGCTCGGAGTCACTGGAACCTTCGGTCATGGATTGCTCCGTTCGTCGCTGAGGTCCCTGACAACGCTAGTGGCAGGCAGGGGGCACGTCGTTCGAAAGGATGAAATGACGGAGGGTGACGGTTAATTCAGTGCGTGAACAGGGGCCTGGCCGGGTAAATGAACCGGGAAGGGGCTCTTGACATGGCAGGATGAGAGCGCGATGAAACTGCCCAGCCTGCGGAGAGCACGTACCACTGAACTGCCCGGTGTCACCGGTGTGGTCCGGCTGGATCGGCGTACCAAGAATCTCACCAAACGGCTCCGGCCGGGGGAGATCGCGGTCATCGATCACGTGGACCTGGACCGGGTGAGCGCCGAGGCGCTGGTCGACTGCAGGGTCGCCGCGGTGGTGAACGTGGCCGATTCGATCAGCGGCCGGTACCCGAACCTCGGCCCCGAGATCCTGGTCGAGGCCGGCATCCCGCTGGTCGACGGCGTCGGCCGCGAGGTGTTCTCGATCCTGCACGAGGGCGAGCGCGTCCGGCTCGACGAGGGCACGCTGTACCGCGGGCACGAGGCGGTCGCGAAGGGCCTCGCCCAGAACGGCAAGTCGGTCGCGGAGCTGATGGAGGACGCCCGGTCGGGGCTGTCCACACAGCTCGAGGCATTCACCGCGAACACCCTGGAGTATCTGCGCCGCGAGAAGGACCTGCTGCTCGACGGCGTCGGCGTCCCCGCGATCCACACGCCGATGGAGGGCAAGCACGTCCTGATCGTGGTCCGCGGGTACGACTACCGCGACGACCTGGTCGCGCTGAAGCCGTACATCCGCGAGTACCGGCCGGTGCTGATCGGTGTCGACGGCGGCGCGGACGCCCTGGTCGAGAACGGGTACGTCCCGGACCTGATCGTCGGCGACATGGACTCGGTCAAGGACGAGACGCTGAAGAGCGGCGCCGAGGTGGTCGTGCACGCGTACCGCGACGGCCGCGCGCCCGGCTCCGAGCGGCTGGAACGGCTCGGCGTGGAGTCGATCGAGTTCCCGGCCACCGGCACCAGCGAGGACGTCGCGATGCTGCTGGCCGACTCCAAGGGCGCCTCGCTGATCGTCGCGGTCGGCACCCACAACTCGCTGGTGGAGTTCCTGGACAAGGGCCGCTCCGGGATGGCGAGCACCTTCATCACCCGGTTGCGGGTCGGTGCCAAGCTGGTCGACGCCAAGGGTGTCGGCCGGCTGTACCGCAGCCGGGTCTCGACGTTCCAGGTGGTCGCGTTGATCGTGGCCGGGCTGTTCGCGATCGGCGTGGCGATGGTTGCCATCGGTGCCGACGACGTCGTCTGGTCGATCCTGCGGGCGCGCTGGGGCGACTTCGTCTACTGGATCCGGGAGCTGTTCACGTGATCGACTTTCGCTACCACATCGTCTCGATCGTGGCGATCTTCTTCGCCCTGGGCGCCGGTGTGGTGCTCGGCGCCGGCCCGCTGAAGAGCACCGGCCAGGACTTCGTCGCGAGCCAGGCCGAGAAGGACCGGCAGCAGCTCGCCGACGCGCGCGCCGAGCTGGTCCAGGTGAAGGCGCTGGACAAGTACCGCGACGACTACGTCGCGAAGGTGACCGCCGGGCTGACCGACGGCAAGCTGGCGACGAAGAAGATCACCCTCGTCACGATGCCGAACGCCGACAGCGACCTCACCGACGGCGTCCAGGCCGAGCTGGAGAAGGCCGGCGGCACGGTCTCCACCAAGGTCTCGCTGGACGCGAAGCTGTTCGACACCGGGCAGCGGCAGCTGGTCGACACGTTGGTCCAGCAGCTGGTCACCGCGGACATGGACTTCCCCAAGGACAGTACGACGTACCAGCGGGCCGGGCTGCTGCTCGCCCGTGGGGTCGCGGCCAAGGAAGAGGGCAAGACGGCCGACGCCGACTCGACCAAGGTGCTGAGCGGGCTCACCGGCGCAAAGCTGCTGTCGCTCAAGCCGTCGACGGTGAAGGACCGGTCCAGCCTGGTCGTGGTGATCGCCGCGAACCCGCCGACGCCGCTGCCGGAGAACTCGACGTACGCCGATGCCGTGGACTTCATCAAGGGTCTGGACCTGGGCAGCGGCGGCGTCGTCGTGGCCGGTACGCCGGACTCCGCGAACGACGGCGGCCTGCTCAAGGCCTTGCGGAGTGACTCCGACGCCACCAAGATCGTTTCCTCGGTGGACGTGGCCGATCTCCCCGCCGGTCAGATGACGGTGGTCTTCGCACTCGCCGAGCAGGTGACGGGCAAGGCGGGGCAGTACGGCGCGATCAACGCGAAGAACGGCGTGGCGCCGTCCGCCGTACAGACTAAGGACAACTGACGTGGGAATTCTGAGCGCTGCCGTTGCGGCGGCCGCTACTGCCGGGCTCGAGCGCGCGGCGGAGAAGTTGCCGAAGGAGAACCGGACGCCGTTCGAGCGGACGAACCACCGCGGTGAGCCGGTGACGCTGCTCGAGGGTCCGGGTGCGGTGCTCGGTGCGCTGGCCGGGGTGATCGCATCGCGCGGCAACAGCAAGGTGAAGGCGGCCGCCGTCGTCGCGGGTGCGGTGTCGGGCGCCGTAGGTGCGTACGACGATCTGCGCGGAACGACGCAGGCCAAGGGTTTCCGTGGTCACCTGACCGCGTTGAAGCGCGGTGAGGTGACCAGCGGCGCGGTCAAGATCCTCGGCGTCGGCGCGGCCGGTCTCGCGGCCGCCGCGTTGCTGCCGCGGAAGTCGCGCGGCGTGAAGGCGGTCGCCGGGGTAGTTGCCGACGGCGCCTTGATCGCCGGTACGGCGAACCTCACCAACCTGCTCGACCTCCGTCCGGGGCGTGCGCTGAAGGCCGTCACCGCTTTGAACGCACCGCTCGCGGTCGTGAACGGACCGGCCGGTGCAGTGGTCGGTGCCGCCGTTGCTTCCGCCCCGTCCGACCTCGGTGAACGCGCGATGCTCGGCGACTGCGGCGCGAACGGCCTCGGCGCCATCACTGGTACGGCATTGGCCGCCGCCCTCCCGCGCCCGCTGAAGACGCTCGCACTCGCCCTCGTCGTCGGCCTCAACCTGGCCAGCGAGAAGGTCAGCTTCACCAAGGTCATCGCCGAAACCCCAGCCCTCGACAAGATCGACCAGTGGGGCCGACGCCCCAGGTGAATAGCCCCTCCACGGAGAACAGTTCGTCGGGTGGGGCGCGGATCGCGCGAGCCGCGTTGGTGGTGGCTGCGGTCACCGTGCTGGCTCGGGTTGTCGGTTTCGGGCGCTGGTTGGTGTTCTCGAAGACTGTTGGTGCGGGGTGTCTGGCCGAGGCCTACACGACCGCCAACCAGCTGCCCAACATCCTGTTCGAAGTGGTCGCCGGTGGAGCGCTGGCCGGTGCGGTGATTCCGGTACTGGCGGGGCCGGTGGCTCGTGGCGATCGGGCCGCCCAGGGCCGGATCGTCGGGGCGTTGCTGACCTGGTCGTTCGTCCTGCTGGCCCCGGTCGCCTTACTGGCTTGGCTTCTCGCGGGCCGGTACACCGACGCGATGCTCGACCCCGGCGCTGACTGTGGCAGCTCGACAGCGACCGCAACGCGCATGCTGGCAATCTTCGTACCGCAGGTCTTCGGCTACGCCGTCGCCGTGATCGCGACCGCGGTACTCCAGTCCCACAAGCGTTTCGCCGCCGGCGCACTCGCCCCGCTCATCTCGAGCGTGGTGGTAGTCGCGACGTACTTCGTCTTCGCAGCTGCCGCTCCGAACGCGGACACAGCCTCGCGGGGCGCGACCGACCTGCTGGCCTGGGGCACCACGGCAGGGGTTGCGGCGCTGGCGTTGACGGTCTTGGTGCCGCTGCTCCTGCTGCGACTTCCGATCAGGCCCACGCTCCGTTTGGACCCCGGCGTCGGCCCAGTACTGCGACGGCTCGCGCTGGCCGGTCTGGCCGTACTGATCGCCCAGCAGTTGACCTTCGTCGTCACGACGTACCTGGCCAACCACCGAGGTGTAGCCGGCAGCATCGCCGTCTACACGTGGGCGAACGCCGTCTACCTCCTCCCGTACGCCGTACTCGCCGTCCCGATCACCACAGCGGTCTTCCCGCGCCTGGCAGCCGCCTTCGAGGCAGGGGAGGGCTTCGACCGGTACGCGGCCACCTCCACCCGCGCCGTCATGCTCGCAGGCGGCGCAGGCGCGGCCCTGCTGATCGGTACGGCGGTACCGGTCGCGCGGATCTTCGCGTACGACGACGGTGCCGTACAGGCGGCCCAGGCGACCTCACTCGCCAACGGCCTGCTGGCGTTCGCACCGGCCGCCATCGGGTTCGCCGTACTGATGCACCTCGGCCGCGTGCTCTACGCCCGGCACTCAGGGCGTGAGGTCGCCGTTGTGACCTCAGGAGCCTGGGTACTTGTAGCCGTGGCCGGTGTGGTGCTGACAGCCAAGTGGGACGCAGTACCGGCCCTGGCAGCTGCCATGTCGATCGGCATGGTCGTGGGAGCGTTCGTCCTGCTCCTGGTACTACGTCGCGAAGCAGGCCCCGGCGTACTGACCGGAGTCCCGCGGGCGCATCTCACAGGGCTCGCAGGCGCCGCACTGGCGGGTGCCGCAGGTTGGTTGGTTGCCCTGCCTGCTGGGCACGGTGGAGTCGGTAAGGCGGTCCTCTTCTCGCTCCTGTCCGGGCTGGCCGTTGTCGTCGTGTACGCCCTGGTCGTGCTTGCATTGGATCGCGCGGATGCTCGCGCCCTCGTACGACGGGAGAAAGCATGAGGATCGGGCTGCTGCTCGCGGAGGCGCGTGGCGGGATCGGGCAGCACGTTGCCTCGCTGGTGCCGCGGTTCGTGAGTGCCGGGCACGAGGTGGTGGTCTGTGCGCCCCCTGGTACGGCGGAGCACTTCGACTTCGCTCCGGCGACCATCGTGACCCAGGCGGCCGGCCTGCGCGGCTGCGACGTCGTCCACGCGCACGGGTACCGCGCAGGAATGACCGCGCTGCGTGACAGGTCCCGGCTGCGCCCACTGGTGGTTACCTGGCACAACGCGGTGATCGCACCGGGTCCTAAAGGCCTGGTGATGCGCATGGGGCAACGGCTGGTTGCCAGAGGCGCCGATCTGACCCTGGGCGCCTCCACCGACCTGGTGGAGCTGGCCAAGAGTCTCGGCGCCCGCAACGCTCAGCTGGCACCTGTGGCCGCTCCTGCGATCCCCAGGATCCGTACGTCGCGTGCGGCCGTTCGCCGCGAGCTAGGGCTCCGCGACCAGCCCGTAGTGCTCACCGTGGGCCGGCTGGCGCCGCAGAAGGACTACCCGACGCTGCTGTCCGTGGCGAACCGCGTACACGAGTCCACGCCGGACGCGGTCTTCGTGGTGGTCGGTGACGGACCGTTGCGGGACAACCTCCAGGCGCGGATCGACGCGGAGCAGTTGCCTGTCCGGCTGCTGGGACACCGCAACGACGTGGCGGACCTGCTCGGGGCCGCGGACGTGTTTCTGCTCACGTCGCACTGGGAGGCGCGGGCGCTGGTACTGCAGGAGGCGATGCAGGTCGGCGTACCGGTCGTCGCCACCGCGGTCGGCGGCGTACCCGAGCTGGTCGACGACAGCGCGGTACTCGCGTTTCCAGGCGACGCGGACGGTCTGGCGGACGGGGTCCGGGCGGTGCTGTCGGAGCCCGAAACGGCGAACGCTATGCGGACAAGGGGCCGGGAGCTGGCCGCCAGGTGGATGGACGAGGACGAGGTGGCGAAGAATCTGCTCGACATCTACGCGGGTCTCGTCGCGACCGGTGCTTGACAAGAGGTAGGCTGGAGACCCGTGGACAGGGCTTCGACTTCCCAGCAGACCAAGCACGTATTCGTCACCGGTGGCGTGGCATCCAGTCTCGGTAAGGGACTGACAGCGTCCAGCCTCGGCAGTCTGCTGACGGCTCGGGGCATCCGCGTCACGATGCAGAAGCTGGATCCGTATCTCAACGTGGATCCCGGCACGATGAACCCGTTCCAGCACGGCGAGGTGTTCGTCACCAATGACGGCGCCGAGACCGACCTCGACATCGGCCACTACGAGCGGTTCCTGGACCGGGACCTTTCGGCCGTCGCCAACGTGACGACCGGCCAGATCTACTCCAGCGTGATCGCCAAGGAACGCCGCGGCGAGTACCTCGGCGACACCGTGCAGGTGATCCCGCACATCACCAACGAGATCAAGGAACGGATGCTCGCGATGGCGGGCCCGGACGTGGACGTCGTACTGCACGAGATCGGCGGCACCGTCGGTGACATCGAGTCGCTGCCGTTCCTCGAGGCGGCCCGGCAGGTCCGGCACGACGTCGGCCGCGACAACGTGTTCTTCCTGCACATCTCGCTCGTCCCGTACATGGCGCCGAGCGGTGAGCTGAAGACCAAGCCGACCCAGCACTCGGTGGCCGCGCTGCGCTCGATCGGTATCCAGCCGGACGCGATCGTCTGCCGGGCCGACCGGCCGATCCCGGACAGCGTGAAGCGGAAAATCTCGCTGATGTGCGACGTCGACGTCGAGGCCGTGGTGGCCGCCGTCGACGCGCCGTCGATCTACGACATCCCGAAGGTGGTGCACGCCGAGGGCCTGGACGCGTACGTCGTGCGCCGGCTGAACCTGCAGTTCCGCGACGTCGACTGGACCCGCTGGGACGAACTGCTCCGGGTCGTGCACCACCCGAAGGACGAGGTCACGGTCGCGCTGGTCGGCAAGTACATCGACCTGCCGGACGCGTACCTGTCGGTCGCCGAGGCGCTGCGCGCGGGCGGGTTCGACAACGACGCCCGGGTGAACCTGCGCTGGATCGCCTCCGACGAGTGTGCGACCCCGGAGGCGGCGGCCCGGCTGCTCGGTGACGTGGACGCGATCTGCATCCCGGGCGGGTTCGGCGTACGGGGCATCGAGGGCAAGATCGGCGCGATCCGGTACGCCCGTGAGCAGGGCGTACCGATCCTGGGCCTGTGCCTCGGCCTGCAGTGCATGGTGATCGAGGTGGCGCGGAACCTGGCCGGGCTGGACCAGGCGAACTCCAGCGAGTTCGACCCGGACGCCGAGCAGCCGGTGATCGCGACGATGGAGGAGCAGAAGCACATCGTCTCCGGTACCGGTGACATGGGCGGCACGATGCGGCTCGGGCTGTACCCGGCGAACCTGGCCGAGGGCTCGATCGTCCGCGGCCTGTACGGCGCCCCGTCGATCCAGGAGCGGCACCGGCACCGCTACGAGGTGAACAACGCGTACCGGGACAAGCTGGAGACCGCCGGCCTGGTGTTCAGCGGTCTGTCGCCGGACCACGAGCTGGTCGAGTTCATCGAGCTGGACCGCGGCGTGCACCCGTACTTCGTCGCCACCCAGGCGCACCCGGAGCTCCGGTCACGGCCGACCAAGCCGCACCCGCTGTTCGCCGGCCTGGTCGCGGCGGCGCTCGACCGCCAGCGCGAGTCCCGGCTGCCGGTCGAGGACCCGAAGCCGGCCGCCTTGCCGAAGAAGGCCGCGGTCAAGGCATGAAGGACTACCCCGAGCTCCGGTTCGGCGCCGGCCTGGCCGACCGGCCGGAGCGGTGGCCGGTCTCGGCCTCCGAGGTGGTGCACGAGACCGGACGGGTGATCTCGGTACGGCGGGACACGATCGAGCCACCCGGCGGTACGTCGTTCGTCCGGGACGTCGTCGTACATCCCGGAGCCGTCGGCGTGGTCGCGCTGGACGAGAACAACCGGATGCTGCTGGTCCGGCAGTACCGGCACCCCGTCGGCTACAAGTTGCTGGAGGCACCGGCCGGGCTGCTCGACGTCCAGGGAGAGCAGTACCGCCTGGGCGCCGAACGCGAGCTGTGGGAGGAGACCGCGACCAAGGCCGCCGACTGGCGCATCCTGGTCGACGCCTTCACGTCACCCGGCCTGACCGACGAAGCGGTCCGCATCTTCCTGGCCCGCGACCTCTCCCCGGCCGACGAGACCTTCGAACGCGAAGCCGAAGAAGCCGACATGGAAACCGTCTGGGCCCCCCTGATCGACGTGGTCGCCGCAGCCCTGGCCGGCCAACTCCAGAACCCCATCCTCATCATGGGCGCCCTCGCCACCTGGACCGCCCTCAACGGCCCCGGCCTCGAAACCCTCCGCCCCGCCGACTCCCCCTGGCCCGCCAAGGACCACTGACCGCCGGCTGGTTGAGACCTACGCCCCTTCACCGTCGCCGCTGGTTGACCCGGCCCCGACACCCAGTGGTTGACCGCTGTCCTCGGCCAAGGCGGCGGCGACCAGGCGTGCGTTCGCGGTGAACTCCTGGTCCGGGATCTTCGGGAGCAGGTCGTCCCAGACGGCGATCATCGCGCCGCGGAGCTGCATCATGCCCAGCGGACGCGCGAGGAACCACAGGTGGAAGTGCTCGCTGCCGTCGCCCCAGCGGTTGAAATGCGTCCGTCCCACGCCGTCGATCCGCCGGATCGCGTTCGCGATCCGCTGGATGACCGGTCCGAGCGTCGCGGTCAGCTCCGGCGGCAGGTTGTCGAGCCGGTAGTGCTCGTTCGGCTCGAGAACTGCCACGAACGGCAGCCCGCCGGGACCGAACGCCTTCAGTTGCCACTGCTCGTCCCGCCAGATCACGAACTGGTCGGGCTCGGAACACTTGGGGCACGGCCGCCCGCCGGGCTCACCACTCCGCGGCGGTTCGGGCAGTACCGGCGCAGCCAGCGGTGCCACCTGCAGGTCGCCCTCGAACGGGAACAGCGCGTCGCCCAGCAACGGCTCGACCGACACACGTTCACCGAACGGGAGCCGGCGGTGGTACTCCGAGGGCAGCTCAGTCATGCCTCGCACTCTGCCGGACAATCGGTTTATGGAGAAGCCAGAACTGGCGGGGTTGCTGGGGCTTGAGCCGCATCCGGAGGGTGGGTGGTATCGCGAGACCTGGCGCTCCGGCGTGGATGTCGAGCCCGAAGGGTATGGCGGGAGCCGGGCTACGGCTACCGCGATCTACTTTCTGCTGGCGCCGGGGGAGGAGTCCGCGAGTCATCGGGTGCGGTCGGCGGAGATCTGGCTGTGGCACTCGGGTGGTCCGTTGGAACTCGCGTTCGACGACGAGTCGGTGGTTCTCGGTCCCGACGTACGTGCCGGGCAGCGGCCGCAGGTGGTGATCCCGCCGGGGGCCTGGCAGTCGGCGCGGCCGGCCGGCGACGAGGCTGTACTGGTGTCGTGCATCGTGTCGCCGGGGTTCGACTTCGCCGACTTCACGATGCGCTAGCGGGACCCCTGGCAGGACGTTGCCAGGGGCCCCTGTTCGGTCACATCTGCGGTACGGCGGTGTCGCCGGTGCTGATCTCGGGCAGGTGTTCGCGGACCATGTAGCCGCTCGCGGCCAGTACCCAGATCGCGGACAACAGCAGCGGTACGGTGCTCATCAGCCAGCCGCCGGCCACGAACGTTCCGCTGGTGGCGAAGACGCCGAACGCGCCGAGGAACGAGACCACGGCGGCCAGCAGGGCCAGGTAGCCCAGCCAGTTCGGCATCAGGTGCGTCCGCATGACGCCGATCCCCGCGGCCGCCAACGGCAGCGCCGCGGCGAAGCCGATCAGCGTCGTGGTCAGCGTGCCGAGCTCGAACATCGACAACGTGATCGCCGCGTCCCGCCCGGCGATCCCGGACGCGGTCGCCGCCTGCATGCCGGCGTTCACGAAGATCGCGGCGCCGACCAGCACAGACCCCGCCAGCAGTGCCAGGTGGACGTCGCTGCGCTCGGCCCGCTCGCGCATCGCCTCGGCGAACGCGGCCGCGAACCAGATGACCAGTCCGGCCGCGGCGGCCCAGAGCAGCGAACTCAACAGGATCATGCCCCGGTGGTCGGCGACCCAGCTCGAGATCGTGCTGTCCGAATCACCCACCGTCGGAGGGTTACCGGGCAGGAACCTGCCCAGCATTGCCAGGACGACAAAGGCCAGCCCGGCGAAGCCGCCCCAGCGCAACTCGTGTCGCTCAGTCATGGGAACACCTCCAACATGCACCACACCGATGTGGTGCATCTACTGCTGATGTTCCCTCGTTACGGCCCGGAATCAAGACCTATTGCAGAACGGTTGCCAGCGCCTCGTATCCGGGCAGCAGGTCGATGCCTTCGTGCCCGAGCAGCTGGATCGCGACGTGGTCCGCGCCCGCGTCCAGATGGGCCTTCAGACCGGCCGCGACCTCGACCGCGGAGCCGTGCAGCACCACCGCGTCGACGAGCTTGTCGCTGCCGCCGTTCGCGAAGTCGTCGTCGGAGAATCCGAGCCGCTTCCAGTTCGCCGTGTAGTTGCTCAGCTGCAGGTAGGGCGCCAACCGGTCGCGGGCTGTCGCGCGGGCGACCTCCGGATCGGTCTCCAGTACGATCATCTGCTCCGGCGCGAGCAGTACGCCGCCGCCGAGCACCCGGCGCGCCTCGCGGGTGTGCTCCGGTGTGGTCAGGTACGGAAGCGCACCGGCGGTCCGCGCCCCGGACAGCTGCAGTACCTTGGGGCCGAGCGCGGCCAGCGCCCGCCGCTCCGTGGGCACCTTCGCGTCGTCGAGATCGTCCAGGTACCCGACGATCGTCCGGTACGGCGACTTGTACTCGCCCGTCTGCTCCCGGTGCCCGATCCCGAGGCCGAGCAGGAACCGTCCGGGGTGCTCGTCCTCGAGCCGGTGGTACGACGCCGCGACCTCGGCCGGCGCGGAATTCCACATGTTGACGATGCTGGTGCCGACGGCAACCGATCTGGTTGCGGCCAGCAACACCTCGGCGTCGCGCAGCCCGGCCGCCGGGGAACCGCCCAGCCAGAGCGTCCCGTATCCGGCCTGCTCCAGCCCCGCAGCGAGCTCCGGTCCGTAGTGCTGGCCACCGTGCCAGACCCCGTACCGTCCCAGTTCCATCGCCACGCGTGCTCCTTTCGTAGTACGTCCCTCCAAGCATCGCTGACAACTATGAGTAGCCGTCAATGATGGTTGCTGTGTCAGCCGCGTCATCTTCTCCGAAAGGTCACGTCACGATCAGACCATCCGGGCGGGTGGTATGAACCTCGCGGGCATACACTCGGCAGCGACCTGGCAGCGTCCCCTCAACCGCCGGGCCCCGCGGACACAACGATGTGGGCCGCACACCTGGACGGGAAAGAAGGGCGAGTTGTGAAGGTCGGAGTTCCCAAGGAAGTCAAGAACCACGAGTACCGGGTGGCGATCACCCCGTCCGGCGTGCACGAGTTCGTGCGCGGCGGGCACGAGGTTCTGATCGAGCAGGGGGCAGGCGACGGTTCACTGATCCCGGACGACGAGTTCGTCGCCGCCGGGGCACGGATCGTTGCGGAGGCGGACGACGTCTGGGCGGACGCCGAGCTGGTGCTCAAGGTGAAGGAACCGGTGCCGGAGGAGTACCACCGGATGCGCAGGAACCAGGTGCTGTTCACGTACTTGCACCTGGCCGCGAGCCAGGACACGACGGACGCGCTACTGAAGTCCGGGATCACCGGCATTGCCTACGAGACGGTGCAGTTGCCGGACGGGACACTGCCGCTGCTGGCGCCGATGAGCGAGGTGGCCGGCCGGCTCGCCCCGCAGTCCGGTGCGTACCACCTGATGGCACAGGGCGGCGGCCGTGGCGTGCTGCTCGGCGGCGTGTCCGGCGTACACCCGGCCCGCGTGGTCATCCTCGGTGCGGGCGTGTCCGGCATGAACGCGGCCGCGATCGCGCTCGGTATGCAGGCGCAGGTGCAGCTGTTCGACCGGAACATCGCCCGGCTGCGGCAGGCCGACCAGATCTACCAGGGCCACCTGCTGACGATCGCCTCGAATGCGTACGAGATCGAGCACGCGGTGCTCGAGGCGGACCTGGTCATCGGCGCGGTGCTGGTGGTCGGGGCGAAGGCGCCGAAGCTCGTCACGAACGACATGGTCAGCCGGATGAAGCCGGGCAGCGTGCTCGTCGACATCGCGATCGACCAGGGCGGCTGCTTCGAGGACTCGCGTCCGACCACGCACGCCGACCCCGTGTACAAGGTCCACAACTCGCTGTTCTACTGCGTCGCGAACATGCCCGGGGCGGTGCCGAACACGTCGACCTACGCGCTCACCAACGTGACGCTGCCGTACGCGATCGAGCTGGCGAACCTCGGCTGGCGGGAGGCGCTGAAGTCGGACCACAGCCTGGCACTCGGCCTGAACACGTTCGACGGCCACGTCACGTACGGTCCGGTCGCCGAGGCGCACGACCTCTCGCAGCTGAAGCTTGACGAGGTGCTGGTCTGAGTATCACCAGAGCGGTTGGCGCTTACCTGGACCACCTCACGGTGGAACGCGGCCTGGCCGCCAACACTCTGGCGTCGTACCGGCGTGATCTGCGCCGGTACGGCGGCTACCTGGCAGCTGCTGGTATCGACGACCTCGACCGGATCACCGAGGCAGTCGTCGCCGACTTCCTGATGCGGCTGCGGGAGGGGGACGCGGACCACCCGCCGCTGACGGCCTCCAGTGCTGGGAGGACCGTTGTTGCGGTCCGGGGGTTCCACAAGTTCTGCGTACGGGAGGGGCTGACCGCAGTGGACCCTGCGGCGGCCGTGAAGCCCCCTGTACCACCGCAGCGGCTGCCGAAGGCACTGTCTGTCGACGAGGTCACCCGGATCCTCACAGCGGCCGCTGGCGCCGAGGCTGAACCAGCCGTACTGGCCACTCGTGACGCGGCTCTGCTGGAGTTCCTGTACGGCACGGGAGCCCGTATCTCGGAGGCGGTCGGGCTGGACGTCGACGACATCGACGTAGACGCCGGAGCGGTCCTACTGCGCGGCAAGGGCAGCAAGGAACGGGTAGTGCCCGTCGGTACGTACGCCCGCGATGCCCTGTCGGCGTACCAGGTCCGTGGCCGCCCTGAGCTCGTGTCCCGTGGCCGTGGCACGCCGGCGCTGTTCTTGAACGCCCGCGGCGGCCGCCTGTCGCGGCAGAGCGCCTGGACGGTACTGCGTCGTGCTGCGCAGCGTGCCGGTATCGCCAAGGAGATCTCGCCGCACACGCTGCGTCACTCGTACGCAACGCACCTACTGGACGGCGGCGCCGACGTACGCGTCGTACAAGAGCTGCTCGGGCACGCATCCGTCACCACGACCCAGGTCTACACACTCGTCACCGTCGACAAGCTGAGAGAGGTCTACGCGACGTCTCATCCACGGGCGCTCTGACCCTCTCGCGTCGACATACTCGGCGGAGTGACGACCCTGCCGTTCCAATTCCTCGACGTCCTCGCCGAACGCCTGGCCTACTACAGCGGTGTGGACCTGAAAGACGTGCGGAACACCGTGCAGCACGCCGATGAGCGGCTGGTGGACGAGATGGCCGACCTGATGCTCGACGACGCCCGCCGGCACGCCGGTCCGGACAACGCCGAGTACGTGAGCGCACGGAGACGGTTCGTCGAGCAGGTCGGGTCGGAGCTGCGCAGCGTTTCGCCCGGCGACGTCGGCACGGACGTCCAGAAGGGTCAGCACGCGCGGCAGGACGCGGAGCGGGTGTACTCACTGGCCGTCGACATCGTCGACCCGATCGCGGTCGGCCTGGGCTCGCCACGGGCGCTCGAGCTGCAGCAGGCGGCGCGGGTCGAGGCGCTACGCGGTGTGCTGCACGGGCTGCCGTACGGGGTGCCGTCCGCGGAGAAGCTCGGTGAGTGGATCGCGACGGCGGACCGGCTCTCCGGGCACGGCGGTGATCCTCGGGGGTTCGTCGCCGGAGTACGTCAGGATCTGCTGAGGGCAGCCGGTGACCGGGAGTACAAGCCCTGGGGGAGTTCGCGGTACTCGGCCGAGACGCTTCGGGACGGAGTCGCGGTGGCCTGGGTGGAGCAGCGGCTGCCTGAGGTCGGAGCCGCGCTGGGCGTCCCCGTGGAGCCCGAGGACCTCACACCGCTGCAGGAGCGGTTCGAGGGGCAGATGGTGAACGGATTGGCCGGGGCGATCGCGGAGCAACGCCGGATGCCGCACGCGGAGGTTCTCGACCGGTTGTGTCAGGCGGAATCGACCGGCCGACCTGATTCGGCCGAGCAATGGCCGACCGCTCGGCGGCTGCTGGTTCCGGACGAGCAGTTGCCTGAGAGCGGCTTCTACGACCGCTCCGGGACCGGGTGGACCGTGACGTACGCGATGGAGGACGTGTTCAAAGACCAGTACGGCAACCTGGACCGTCCGCCGACGATCGGGTCTCCCGAGGAAGTCGGTCGAGCGATCGCCGCCGCTGGGCTCGAGACCGCGCGGACGTACGGCGCGGAGATCGGCCCGCGCGACACCGAGCCTGGCCCTCCGAGGCTTGACCCGCAGCTCGACCAGGCGGCGAGAGTCGGCTTCGCTCCGTCTGGCAACGGTACGGCGCCGGCCGGCCAGGGCGAGCGTCCTGCCGGTACGCCGGGACGCACCAACCCAACGCGTAGCAACCAGCTAAGAGGTCGACTCGGTTGACCTCTTAGGGTTCTCCGGGTGAGTGAACCGACGACAGCCGCCGAGGAGCGGCACGCGAGCTGGCTGGAGCTGTTCTTCGACCTGACTGTCGTCGCAGCTGCCGCGCAGATCGCGCACCGTTTACACGGGGCCGAGACAGTCGGCCAGGTGGCTGTGTGCGCTGCGATGTTCTACGCGATCTGGAGCGTCTGGACGGCGACCAGCGTCTACGCGAACGTCGCCGGCGAGCGCACCCGGCAGCGCGCCGTACTGCGGACCATGCTCGGCATCGGGGTGATGGCTGCCTCTGTACCCGGCGTGTGGCCCGGACTGCTGCCGGAGCACCATGACACAGCACACGGCGGCAGCCGGACCATTGCGTTCACTGCGGCGTTCCTGGCGTGCCGGGCCCTCGCAGCTCGGTCGGCCACCAAGGATGGACAGGTCATCGGCTTCTGGCCGGCCACGCAGGGCGTGATGGCCGCGCCGTGGGTTGTCGCATTGTTCGTGCCTGCGCAGACGGCGTACTGGCTGTGGGGAGGTGGGATCGCCGCGGACCTGCTGTTCTCGGTGATGGGGGCCCGCAACCCGAAGGCGATGAAGCAGCGTGAGGACAGCGTGCGCCGCCAGCAGGAGCAGGACCAGCGCCGGGACCGTTGGGTCAACCGGCTGCGGTTCGGGCGTGGCCACGACGTACCGGCGAAGCCCCCGCTGATCTCGATCGCGAAGGTCGAGCGCGGGCACCTGGACGAACGGCTGGGGCTGTTCGTGATCATCGTGCTCGGCGAGGCCCTCGCCCAGGTGGTCGCTGCGAACACCGAGCTGACCTGGACGTGGCAGGTCGGTGTGGTCGGGCTCGCGGCGTTCTGGTTGCTGGTGCAGCTGTGGCAGCTCACGACGTTGTACGGGTTCACCCCTGCGCCCCGCAGTACCGCGCAGCTCGAGCCGTGGGCCGCGCTGCTCGCCCATCTCGGGGTCACCGGGTCGATCGTCGCGATGGCGGCCGGGCTGGGCGGGCTGTTTCCCGCGGCCGCCGGGGAGCTCGAGGGCAAGGAGCGCTGGTACCTGTTCGGTGGGCTGGCGCTGTACGTCGCGATCAGCGGAGTGGCCGGGGTGATCGGGCGAGTACGGCTGCGCTGGTTCCTCGGCTGGCAGGTGCCGTGCCTCGTCGCCTCGATCCTGATCGCAGTGCTGGGCGGGCCGCTGCCGGCGTGGGCGCTGGCCGTGGTGGCGGCTGTCGTACCGACCTGGTTCCACGGGTACAACCGGCTGGACCCCGGTGCGCGCAGTGCGTGAACGGTGTGCGATCATCTGGTGACGGTTGGTCACTCGGGGAGGGTGACCGGCCGGGTTCGGAGCTTTGTCGACAAACAGCCCCACCCCGGTGCGGAGTGGCTGGTTGAGAGTGCTTGAATGCACGCTTACAGTCGCTGGGATCGCCCGTATCGGTTGAAAGGTTTGGCGAGTCATGAACGAGTCGACATTCCCGGGCACCGAACACGTGATGGGCCACCTGCCGGGGCAGTACTCCGCGCCGGATCCGGTCCAGCCGATCAGCACGCCGCCCAGCCCCGAGCACACCCCGCCCCGCCCGGCCCCCGTGCCGGCGCGAGCCCTGCCCGACAACTATGCGGAGATGCCGAAGCCGACGGCCAAGCTGACCGCGGAGGACCTTGCACCCGTGAACGACCCGAACGGCCCGCGTCACAAGATCGGGCCGACCGGCAGGCCGCTGCCGGACCTGCCGGAGCCGCAGCCACCGACCAAGACCGGCCCGGCGCAGGTGATCGCGATGTGCAACCAGAAGGGCGGCGTCGGCAAGACCACCACCACGATCAACCTCGGCGCGGCGATTGCCGAGACCGGTCGCAAGGTGCTGCTGATCGACTTCGACCCGCAGGGGTCCGCCTCGATCGGTCTCGGCGTCCAGCCGCACGACCTCGAGCTGTCGGTCTACAACCTGCTGATGCAGCGCGACATCACCCCGGACGAAGTGATCCAGCCGACCAGGGTGGAGAACCTCGACCTGCTGCCGGCCAACATCGACCTGTCCGCGGCCGAGGTGCAGCTGGTCCAGGAGGTCGCGCGGGAGTACACCCTGCAGCGCGTGCTGGATCCGATCATCCCGTTGTACGACGTGATCCTGATCGACTGCGCGCCGTCGCTGGGCCTGCTCACCGTGAACGCGCTGACCGCGTCGAACGGCATCGTCGTCCCGCTGGAGTGCGAGTTCTTCGCGCTCCGCGGCCTGGCCATGCTGACCGACACGATCGCGAAGGTGCAGGACCGGCTGAACCCCAAGCTGGAGATCGTCGGGATCCTCGGCACCATGTTCGACGGGCGGACGACGCACGCCCGGGAGGTGCTGGACCGGGTGGTCCAGGCCTTCGACGAACGCGTCTTTCACACCGTCATCCGGCGTACCGTCAAGTTCCCCGAGACCACGGTCGTCGGCGAACCCATCACGACGTACGCCCCCTCGTCCCAAGCGGCTACGCAGTACCGCGATCTCGCCAAGGAGGTGCTGGCGCGTTGTCCCGCCGGGTGAGCCTGCCAGGTGCCAGTGAACTCTTCGGGGGTGCGGCACCGAAGCAGACCAGACCCGAGAAGCGCACCACCACTACCGAAGGGCCCGCCACCGTACGGGCCCGGACGACGGTCGCCGACGACCGGAAGTCGAGTGGTCGGATCCGGCACGACACGAAGATCACCGTGTACGTGACGGAGGAGGAGCTGCTCGGCCTGGAACAGACCAGACTCGCGCTGCGCGCCGAGCACGGCCTGACGGCCGACCGCGGCCGGATCGTCCGCGAGGCGATCGACGTACTGCTCGCCGACTTCGTCGACCACGGCCCGGACTCGGTGCTGGTACGGCGGCTGAAGGCCTCGGAGTGACTGTGTCCTCCGCGGAACCAGTGGACCTCGGGCCTGACGCGACTGTTGCCGAGGGCAAGGGGTTCAGCGTTCACCTGGAGAACTTCGAGGGCCCGTTCGACCTGCTGCTGCAGCTGATCTCGAAACACAAGCTGGACATCACCGAGATCGCGCTGTCGGTGATCACCGACGACTTCATCGCGCACATCAAGGCGCTCGGCTCCGAGTGGGACCTCGACCAGACGTCGGAGTTCCTGCTGATCGCGGCGACGCTGCTGGACCTGAAGGCGGCGCGGCTGCTGCCGAAGGGCGAGGTCGAGGACGACGAGGACCTGGCGCTGCTCGAGGCACGGGACCTGCTGTTCGCGCGGTTGCTGCAGTACCGCGCGTTCAAGCAGATCGCGGCGCTGGTGCAGGACCGGATGGCGATCGAGGCCAAGCGGTTCCCGCGGGCGGTCGGGGTGGAGCCGCGGTTCGCGGAGCTGCTGCCCGAGGTGCTGCTCGGGCTCGATCCGGCCGGGTTGGCCGCGCTGGCGGCCCGTGCGCTCGCGCCGAAGAACGACGTACCGCCTGAGGTTTCGCTGGCGCATCTGCACGCGCCGGCCGTCACTGTGCGGGAGCAGGCGGTCGTGATCGTGGACCGGTTGCGGCGGCAGCGGAGCGCGACGTTCCGGTCGTTGGTGGCTGATTCACCGGACACTGTGACGACGGTGTGCCGGTTCCTGGCGCTGCTGGAGCTGTTCCGGGAGGCGGCGGTGTCGTTCGACCAGGTGACACCGTTGGGTGAGCTGACGGTCCGCTGGACAGGTACGGACGACGGCGACATCGCGGTCAGCGACGAGTTCGACGAGGAACGCAAACCCGACGACGAGACCGGCGAGGCCCCGCGCGTCGAGGACGACCCCGACTTCCTCGAACCAGGCCCCAGCCTCACCGACGAATCCGACATCGAACCGGCCCCGCCCGCCACCCCTGACGAGACGGCAGACCAGTGACCGACAACGGCGACCCCACCCTCCCCCCAACCGACCCCACCGCCGCGGGTGGGGAGGATCTTGTACCCGAATCGGGCAGTAATCCTCCCCAGCCTGAGGTGCGGGCCGATGAGCGGGAGGATCTTGTAGCTGAAGTGAGCGGTAGCGCTGCCCAGTCGGACATCGAAGCGGCGGCGGACGACTTACGCGACGATGACGAGGATCATCTGCCGGCGGGGCAGACTGCGTTGGCGGTGGGGGACGAGGTTGTTGTCGACGACGACACGATGCGGCGGGCGCTCGAGGCGATTCTGATGGTGACGGACGAGCCGTTGCCGGTGCTGACGCTGGCGCGGGCGGTCGGGCGTCCTACGGGAGACATCGCGGCGGCGCTGGCCGAGTTGGCAGCGGAGTACACCGAGCAGGGGCGTGGGTTCGACCTGCGTGAGATCGGCGACGGCTGGCGGTACTACACCCGCGCCGAAGCCGCGCCGTACGTCGAACGCTTCGTCCTCGACGGGCAACAGGCACGGCTGACCCAGGCGGCGCTGGAGACCCTCGCGGTGATCGCGTACAAGCAGCCGGTCAGCCGCGCGCGGGTCTCCGCGATCCGCGGCGTGAACGTCGACGGTGTCGTGCGTACGCTCGTCGCCCGCGGGCTGGTCGAGGAGGCCGGCGCCGACACCGAGTCGCAGGCCACGCTGTACCGCACCACGACGTACTTCCTGGAACGCATGGGCATGCAGTCCTTGGACGACCTCCCCGAGCTCGCCCCGTACCTCCCCGAAATGGACGACATCGAGGAAGAGCTCGCCGCCCAAACCCTCCCACCGGCAACCCCTGCGGAGGGCGAGCTCGACCAAACCGCCACCGAGCCGACAGCCGACACGGATCAGCCCGCTGCCGAACTCGAAGCTGAAGGCGAGCCTGCAGCTGACAGCTCCGCCGAGGACGCGGTCGCGACGGACGAGCAGGTCGCCGGGGGTACTACCTGGTCGGACGTCGCCGAGGTTGATGCCGAGGAGGTGTCCGCAGCCGGCGGACCCGCGGACGACGCGGGCGACGCCGACTCCACCACCGACGCCACTACTGACGCAGACGATGCCGAAACCCACGCGGGTCGCGTGGAGGGGGCTGGTGGGGTGCGGTATGGGGGATGAGAGCGGGGTTCGGCTGCAGAAGGTTTTGGCTCGGGCGGGGGTGGCTTCGCGGCGGAATGCCGAGTTGATGATCGAGGAGGGGCGGGTCGAGGTCGACGGGCGGGTGGTGACCGAGTTCGGGGTTCGGGTGGATCCTGAGACGGCTGTCATCCGGGTCGACGGGGCGCGGATTCCGCCGGTCAGTGCGCACGTTTATCTGGTGCTCAACAAGCCGCGCGGTGTCGTGACGACGATGTCCGATCCGCAGGGAAGGCCTTGTATTACTGACTTCGTGCAGGACCGGCCGGAGCGGTTGTTCCACATCGGGCGGCTCGACACCGACACCGAAGGCCTGCTGCTGCTCACCAATCACGGCGAGTTCGCGCACCGCCTCGCGCACCCGTCGTACGAGGTGTCGAAGACGTACGTCGCCGAGGTCGAAGGCAACGTCAAACCGGGTGTATTACGCAGCCTCCTGGACGGGATCGAGCTCGACGACGGCCCGGCGCGCGCCGACACCGTGAAGATCGTGTCGACCGTACCGGGCCGCACCCTGATCGAGATGAGCCTGCACGAAGGCCGGAACCGGATCGTCCGGCGGATGTTCGACGCGGTCGGGCATCCGGTGAAGCGGCTGACCCGGACCGCGATCGGCCCGGTCCGCCGCGGCAACCTGCACACCGGCGAACTCCGCGAACTCGACTCCAAGGAACTCGGCCAGCTCCTCGACCTGGTCGAGTTGTAGTCACACCTGCAGATCGGCCTCCTGGGGCGGGTGGCGCACCAGGTGACTTGGCAAGCGCTTGCCGGTGTGACGTAGGCTGACCCGGGCAGACATCACAAACCGGTCGGAGGAACTCTTGTCTTCCACGCACTCAGGGCAAGCTGTCAGGTTCGCCGCGGTCGGGCTCGATCACGCGCACATCTTCGGACAGGTCGCCGGGCTGATCGCCGCCGGTGCGGAGTTCGTCGGGATGGCCACCGACGACCCGTCCGCGGCCGTCGCCACTTCGATGCGGGAGCGGTACCCGGACGTGCCGGTCGCCGGCAGCCCGGACGAGCTGATCGCGCGGGACGGGATCGACCTGATCGTGACCGCCGGCGTGCCGGACCGGCGCGGTCCGATCGCGGTCGACGCGTTGCTGGCCGGGAAGGACGTCGTCTCGGACAAGCCCGGCTGCGTGAGCCTGGAGCAACTGGAGGAGATCAGGAAGGCGGTCGATCAGAGCGGCCGGTTCTGGTCGGTCACGTTCTCGGAGCGCTTCGAGGTCCCGAGCGTGGTCAAGGCCGGCGAGCTGGTCCGCGAGGGCCGGATCGGGACGGTCGTGCAGACGCTCGGGCTCGGTCCGCACCGCATCGGCGACCGCGCGCACCTGTCCGGTGGAGCGGGCCGGCCCGACTGGTTCTACGACAATGCGCGGTACGGCGGCATCCTGACCGATATCGCCTCGCACCAGATCGACCAGTTCCTGTGGTTCACCGGGGCGCGGACGGCCGAGGTCGTGACGAGTACGGTCGGGAACTTCGCCAACCCCGACGAGCCCGGGCTGCAGGACTTCGGCGAGATCCTGCTGCGCAGTGAGAACGCCCAGGGGTACATCCGCGTCGACTGGTACACGCCTGCCGGGCTGGGGACGTGGGGCGACGGCCGGCTGATGATCCTCGGCACCGACGGCTACCTGGAGCTCCGCAAGTACGTCGACATTGCGGGGCGCGACGGCGGCGACCACCTGTTCCTGGTGAACCAGGAGGGTACGCAGTACGTCGACTGCTCGGGTATCGAGATCACGTACTACGCCGACCTGCTGCGCGACGTACGGGAGCGGACGATGACGGCTGCGCCGCAGGAGCACACCTTCGAAACGATGCGGCTGGCCTTGACGGCCCAGCAGCAGGCGACTGTCCGCGGCGCGGCCCGTTAGCGGAGGTTCCGGTCGAAGAACTCCCGGACCAGTCGCCGTACGACGGGAACGCCGCAGCGGGACGCTCCGACCAGCGTGTCCCGGTCTGCCTCCGTCATGAGGCCCGCCGACTGCAGCTGGGAGGCGAACGCGGCGTAGTCCGTCCAGATCCAGTGATTGGCGTCGGACAGCTGCACGCGGCGTACCGGACCGCCTTGGGCGATCACAGCCGACCAGGTGCGGTCGAAGCGCGTGTCGCGGAACCCGTCCGTCCCTGCAAGCAGCAGCGGCTTCTTAGGGATCTCGTAGAGCTGTCCGTCGAGGGAGTCGAGGTAGCCCTCCAGGTTGACGCCTGCGCGGACAAGCGGGTGCTGCAACGAGACCGCGGCCGTAGCACCGCCTGCAGAGTGGCCGTAGACACCGACACGATGTACGTCGACAGAGCTGTGCACTGACGAGAGGTGGTCCAGTACGAACCGCAGGTCCGCGAAGCGCGTGTCCATCATCAGCCGCGACCGCACTGGATCGGTCTGCACGTCCGGGCTGATCTCGATGACCCGGAGCCGTCCGTCCGGGAACACGACCTCGCTCGCTTCACCAGGGTGGTCCACGGTGATCACGACGTACCCGTGACTCGCGAGGTCCTCGGCCAGCGACGTGCCGATGGTTCTTGGGTCCGCACCGGCCGGGCTGTAGACCAGGGTCGGCCGACGGCCGGGCAGGGCCGGAGCGTCGACGTACGAGTGAGTCAAAGTGGCTGCCCAGTCCACGCCGCTCTGTGGCAGCTGCGGATGAAGGAGGCCGGCGTCCAGCCCCTTGAACACCTCAGCTGCGGCTGGAGCGAGCTGCGGGGCGCGCTGGTGACCGGCTACCGCGACTGCTGGGTAGAAGACCGACAGGACGAGCTCACGCGTCGGGGCGCCGTTCCAGGGGTCGGAGCGGTGCGTGTCGGTCAGTGCGCGGGTCGTCGTACCAACGGGCCACGGACCGGTCGGGGCTGGAAGGCGCAGGATGCGGTCGGTGCTTGCGGACGCTGTCTGGATGCCGGTCAGCGAAGCGGCGGCGACCGTGGCGATAAAGGTTCGTCGTCTCATGCCGCTGACGCTGACAGGCCGAGCCGCCCGCGTCAGCCGATCCCAAGCATTCTCCACCCGGACTTCCAGCCCCAGGTGGAGACGCAGCCACCGTTGAGGACCGTAACGACCCATTGGTGCGGGCATCAAAGGGATAACGCCGGACGACGGCGCGCCTGGGACATCGCCCGCTTGTCGGAAGAGCGCCGTACTGTGGTGGATGTGAACCGGCGAATCTTCGGTCTCGAGAACGAGTACGGCGTCACCTGTACGTTCCGCGGGCAGCGGCGACTGACCCCGGACGAGGTCGCGCGGTACCTCTTCCGTCGTGTCGTGTCCTGGGGGCGGAGCAGCAACGTCTTCCTCCGCAACGGCGCCAGGTTGTACCTCGACGTGGGCTCGCACCCGGAGTACGCCACCGGTGAGTGCGACTCGGTCACCGACCTGATCGCGCACGACAAGGCCGGCGAGCGGATCCTCGAGGGCCTGCTGGTGGACGCGCAGAAGCGGCTGCACGACGAGGGCATCTTCGGCGACGTCTACCTGTTCAAGAACAACACCGACTCGGCCGGCAACAGCTACGGCTGCCACGAGAACTACCTGGTCAGCAGGCACGGCGACTTCGCGAAGCTCGCCGACGTACTGATCCCGTTCCTGGTCACCCGCCAGCTGATCTGCGGCGCCGGCAAGGTGCTGCAGACGCCGCGTGGTGCGGTGTACTCGGTGAGCCAGCGCGCCGAACACATCTGGGAAGGGGTGTCCAGCGCGACCACCCGGTCCCGGCCGATCATCAACACCCGGGACGAGCCGCACGCGGACGCCGAGCGGTTCCGCCGGCTGCACGTGATCGTCGGCGACTCGAACATGTCCGAGACCACGATGCTGCTCAAGGTGGCCAGCACCGACCTGGTGCTGCGGATGATCGAGGCCGGCATCGTGATGCGCGACCTGACCCTGGACAACCCGATCCGGGCGATCCGGGAGATCAGCCACGACATGACCGGCCGCCGCGAGGTCCGGCTGGCGAACGGCCGCGAGGCGAGCGCCCTCGACATCCAGGGCGAGTACCTGAACAAGGCACGCGACTTCGTCGACCGCCGCGAGCTGGGGACGCCGGCCGTGGAGCGGGCGCTGTCGTTGTGGGAGCGGACGCTGAAGGCGATCGAGTCCGGTGACCTGTCCGGGATCGAGCGCGAGATCGACTGGGTGATCAAGTACCGGCTGATCGAGCGCTACCGCTCGCAGAACAACCTCGGCCTGGCCAGCCCGCGGGTCGCGCAGCTCGACCTGGCGTACCACGACATCCACCGGCCGCGCGGGCTCTACTACCTGCTCGAGCGGAGGGGCGCCGTCACCCGGGTCGTCGACGACCTGCGCGTGTTCGAGGCCAAGTCGGTGCCGCCGCAGACCACACGGGCGCGGCTGCGCGGCGAGTTCATCAAGCGGGCCCAGGAACGGCGTCGCGACTTCACCGTCGACTGGGTGCACCTGAAGCTCAACGACCAGGCCCAGCGGACGGTGCTCTGCAAGGACCCCTTCAAGTCCCACGACGAAAGAGTCGAAAAGCTCATCGCCAGCATGTAGGTGCCGGCTAAATGAAGTGCTCGGTCGCCAGGTGCTGCTTAGAAAGGGCACATGGCGATCGACATCCGGCCGGTGACCCGTGCCGAGACAGCTGAGTACCTGCGCGTCCTGCCGTACGTGAACGGCTTCCCGCAAGAAGAGCCTGAGCCGTCGGCCTGGTACGCCGGTAGCGCGGCCTGGCCGCCGCAGGTTCCGAAGACCGCCGCCGACATCGAGCGGTACGTCGAGGAGCTGCAGGCGGACTGGTTCCGCCCACAGGCCGCGTTCGTGGACGGGAAGATCGCGGGCGGGTCGGCGATCGTCTCGGTACAGCTCACCGTGCCGGGCGGCCGGCAGGTGGCGCTTGGCGGGGTGACGTCGACGGCCGTACTGCCGACGTACCGGCGACGTGGGCTGTTGCGGCAGATCATGTCCGCGATGCTGGACGACTGCCGAGAGCGCGGGGAGTTCCTGGCCGGGCTGAGCGCCAGTGAGGGAACGATCTACGGGCGGTACGGCTTCTCGCCTGCGACGTTCCAGCACCGCTGGGAGGTACGCCGTACGGACGCCGCGTTCCGGGACGACTTCACGGACTCCGGTGCGCTCGACCTGGTCGACGCTGTGGTGGCGGCTGAGGTGTGGCCGGTGCTGCACGAGCAGGTGCGGGCTCGGCGCGTGGGAGAGATCAGCCCGCTGCCGGGCAAGTGGGACGGGTTGGGCGACCTGCCGGCGGACGGCCGGGGCGTGGCGCACCACCTGGTACATCGAGATGGGACGGGTGCGGTGGACGGCGCTGCCATCTTCCGGCTGCCGTGGGCACCGGACCCGGCCGACGCCGGCGTACTGCAGGTGGAGGCGTTCGAGGCGCTGACGTCCGACGCGTACCGGGCGTTGTGGGGGCTGCTGCTGGACTTCGACCTGACCAAGCGGGTCGTGGCCGCGCGACGCCCGGTCGACGAGCCGCTGCGGTGGATGCTGACGAACCCACGGGCGCTCAGGCTGACCAGGACCCGCGACAACCTGTGGCTGCGCGTTCTCGACGTACCGCGGGCTCTCGAGGCACGCACGTACGCCGCGACGGATTCACTCGTACTGGACGTGTCCGACGACCTGTACGGCGGCGGCCGCTGGCGGCTGGACGCAGCGCCGGATGGGGCGACCTGCAAGCCCGTGGACGAGGAAGCGGATGCCTGCCTGAGCGTGAACGAGCTGGGCTCCCTCTACCTCGGCGGAGTGCGCGCGAGCGAACTGGCGTACGCCGGCCGGATCACCGAACGCACGCCCGGAGCCCTGTCCCGGCTGGACGCGCTGCTGCGGCCGGATCGTGCTCCGCACAACGCTGTGGGCTTCTGAACCCCAGTGACTGTGCGTGGTGTGACGCAACGGTGACTCGGGCGCCTGCAGACCATGTTGAACCAGCCAGCTAGGGTGGTCCGCGTTGTTGACCGGAGGCAAGCGGCGCACTATCGGCGCCGGGATGGTTCGAGGTGCTGGTTTCGTGCGCAAGTTGTTGAGTCTGGTCGTGGTTGCGGCGCTGGGGTCGTCCCTGGTGGCGTGCGGATCGGGCAAGAAGGACGAGTTCGACGCCGCCGGCATCAAGGTGACCTCGGACTTCGGGCAGAAGCCGACCATCACGCACCGCCAGGGTGACCCGGAGAAGCAGTTGGTGACCGAGGTCCTCAAGGAGGGCGACGGCCCGGAGGTGAAGAAGGGTGAGCTGCTCACCGCGAACTACCTCGGCCAGATCTGGCGCGACGGCAAGGTCTTCGACAACTCCTACGACCGCGGCGCGCCGTCGTCCTTCCCGATCGGGGTCGGCGGCGTCATCTCCGGCTGGGACGAGGGCCTGGTCGGCAAGAAGATCGGCAGCCGCGTGCTGCTCTCGATCCCGTCCGACAAGGGCTACAAGTCCCAGGGCAACGAGCAGGTGGGTATCAAGGGCGACGACACGCTGATCTTCGTCGTCGACCTGGTCGCCGCGGCCGGCAACGACACGCCGCTGGACGCGAAGCCGGTCACCCCGTCGACGCCGACCAAGATCACGGTCAGCGGCCCGCTGAACGCGGAGCCGAAGGTGACGGTCGCCGCAGGTACCAAGCCTCCGGCCAAGCCGGGCAAGCCGGTCGTGTTCGCACTCGGCAACGGCAAGCCGATCGAGAAGAGCGACCAGCTGGTCGGCCGGTTCGTCATCTACGACTACACGGGCAAGAAGCAGGGGAGCACCTGGGACCCGCAGCCCGCCACTGCGCAGAGCCCCGCTCAGCCGGCTGCGCCGACCGACCAGGGGCTTCTGGTCGGCCCGAATGCCAGCGGCCAGACCGGACCGTTGGACGGCCTCGCCGGCATCCCGGTCGGTAGCCGCGTCCTCGTCGAGCTCCCGTCGTCGAAGGACCAGACGTCCGGCAAGACTCTGAACGCCTTCGTGGTGATCGACATCCTGAACGCCTTCCCGGCCCCGAAGCAGACGGGTCAGTAAGAAGCTTCCTGAAGGACCGGCTCCCTGGCGTGGGAGCCGGTCCTTCTGCGTTCACCGGCGGCGGAACCAGCGGTTCGCGTCCGGGTGGAAGCTCAGCACGATCGCGGTGATCACCGCGGTGATGTGTACGCAGCGGATCGCGGTGAACGCGATGAACGACGCGGTCCAGTGGATCGTGCCGACGTCGCCGTTGTGGAGCAGCCAGCCGATCGGGCCGGCCACCAGCGACCCGATGCCGACGGTCCCGAGCAGGCCGGTGAGGAGCCAGCGGGACCAGCGCACGCCGGGCCGGAAGTACCGGTCGATGACGACGAACAGGCCGCCGTACACGATCGCGCGGAACGCGATCTGGACGAACAGGCCGAGGACCGGAGCGCCGTCGGCGATCGCGCCGAGGACTCCGAGGACGGACTCGGCGACACCGGCACCGACTGCGGCGAGCCACAACGTGGTCGCGCCCCGGACAGCCAGCGGCGGCGCGGGCCTGGCCACGTCGTGAATCGTGAGGTTGCGGTGTTTGGTGCTGTTCATACCCCAACTGTCGCCGCGCGGACCGTCCCGATCAGGAGTGCTGCGACCCCACCCCGGGTAGACCTGAACCCACCGCTCAGTGGAGGTCCACGAGGCCGGCGGCGTGGCGGCCGGCGGCGGCTGCGGCCTCGAAGTAGGCGCGGTCCTCGTCCAGACCGCGGCCCATCGTCGACAGCTTCACCGGGGCTGCCAGCATCGCTTCGTACAGCCCGTCGACACCCACGCGCACCACGCGGTGGCGTGCCTTCAGCGGCTCTGCGGCATCGCGTACGGCGTCACCGAAGTCCCCTGGCAGGTCCGGTACGACGACGTCGGCCGGCTGGAGCGCTACGCGGCCGTACGCCGTCAGGCTGTGGTGAGAGATGCCGCGGTGACGTGGCCGCGGGTCCGCCTCGGAGATGCGCAGCGAAGCGACGGCCCGGCCGCCCAGTGTGCCGATTGCGTTGACCGCATCACCTGACTGCACCCCGGAGAAGCCCCAGCGCGTCCCGGTGCCCAGGTTGCCCGGTCCTTGCGTGATCACGACCAGCTCGGCGGAGAGAACCTGTACTGCGGTTAGCAGCCCGGTGTGGACCGTTACGGCCTCACGGTCTCCGCCGTACGCCTGACCGACCGTGACGGTGCCACTGAGCCAGCCGGCATCCCGCAGCGCCGCGACACTCCGAGAGAACGCCAGCGGCAGTGCACCGCCGTCCGTCATCACGTAAACGACGCGTGTGGTCGGCCGAGCCTCGTACACACCAGCCAGGACAGCCGGCAGCGCGGAGTGCAGGTCTGCGACGACCACGGGCGTACCGAAGAGCTCGTCTGCGTCTCGTAGTACGTCGTGGTCGGGGGAGTCCTGCTCGTCCGCTCCCATCACCATGGCCTGCAGCGGCGTGTAGCGAGCCTTCACCAGGTGTCCGTGCTCCGGCGGATCCGCCGGCAGCCGGTCCGGTACGGCGACCACCAAGGCGTAACCGCCCGTCCCGAGACCCCGGTCCAGCGCGCCCACGTTCAAGAGCACGCGGTCGCCCACAACCGGCGTACCAACGAGGTCTGGGTACGCCAGAGCGCGCACAGGCTGTGCCCCGACCGTCACCGTCAGCTCAAGGGCCCCGGCCCAGCTCCGCCCGACCTGTGCGACCACACCGTCCCGCCAACGAATCACGGTCTGACCCTACTGGGTCGAACCGGTGTTCGAAGTTTCGGTGCGGAAAGGCGGGTTTTGCACGCCCGGAGGCCGTAAGGTGGTCGGGTGTCGGCGCGGAAGAGTGAGCGGCTGCTCAACGTGGTCATCTGCCTCCTGGTCGCGCGCACCTATGTGACCAAGGAGCGGATCCGCGAGGTCGTCGAGGGGTACGCGGGGCAGACCGACGACGCGTTCGAGAAGATGTTCGAGCGGGACAAGGACGAGCTGCGCGAGCTCGGCATCCCGATCGAGATGGGCACGATCGACAAGTTCTTCTCCGACGACGTCGGGTACCGGATCCGTCGCGACGTCTTCGAGCTCCCCGAGGTCCACCTGGAGCCGGACGAGGCCGCTGTACTGGGCGTCGCCGCGCGCGTGTGGCAGCACGCGGGGCTGTCCGAGGCGACCACGTCCGCGGTGCTGAAGCTGAAGGCGGCCGGGATCCAGACCGACCAGTCGGCGCTGAGCGCGATCGAGCCGCATGTCGGCGCGTCCGAGCCGGCGTTCGACCCGCTGTGGGCGGCTGTCGTCGCGCGTCAGGCGGTCCGGTTCCAGCACCTGCGCAGTGGGGCCTCCGAGCCGACCACGCGCACGCTGGAGCCGTGGGGGATCGTGTCGTGGCACGGCCGTTGGTACGTCGTCGGCCGCGACCGCGACCGCGAGGCGACCCGGATGTTCCGGCTGTCGCGGATCCCCGGCACGGTGAAGACGGTGGGGGAGCCCGGCGCGTTCACCGTTCCGGAAGGGACGGACCTGCGGTCGCTGGTGACCGAGCTGGCGCCGCCGCGGCCGACGTCCGAGGCGAAGGTCCGCGCGCGCACCGGCTCCTGTGTGAGCCTGCGCCGCCGCGCGAACGCCATCGAGCCGTACGAGGACGGCTGGGACCTGCTGCACGTCCCGTACGCCGACTCCTCCGTGCTCGCCGAGGAGATCGCGTCGTACGGAACGGACGCGGTCGTCGAGGGACCTGGCGACGTACTCGACGGTGTGCTGTGGCGGCTGCGGACGGTGGCCGGATGAGTAGCGCTCGCGATCAGGTGCAGCGGTTGCTCGCCCTTGTGCCGTATCTGCGGGAGAACGACGGTGCCCGCGTCGACGACGTCGCCAAGGAGTTCGGCGTCCGGCCGAAGCAGATCATCGCGGACCTGAAGGTGCTGTGGTTCTGCGGGCTGCCCGGTGCGCAGATGGGTGACCTGATCGAGATCGACATCGAGTCGGCCGAGGGCGACGGCGTCATCCACATCAACAACGCGGACTACCTGGCCCGCCCGCTGCGGCTGGCCGCGGACGAGGCTCTCGCGCTGCTGACCGCGCTCCGCACGCTTCGCGAGGTGACGGCCGGCCCGGACCGGGACGCGGTCGACCGCGCGATCGGGAAGCTGGAGCGGGCCGCCGGCGAGGCCGCCGCGGCGAGTGAAGGTGCCGCTGCGCACGTCCACGTGGAGCCGGCCGCGCCGGAGATCGCCGAGATCGTGAACCGAGGGCTGGCCACCAAGCGCCGGTTGCACCTGACGTACGACGTGCCGTCCCGCGACGAGACGACCGAAAGGGACGTGGACCCGATGCGGCTCGTGGTCTCCGAGGGGCGTACGTACCTCGAGGCCTGGTGCCGCCTGGCCGAAGACGTACGACTCTTCCGGCTGGACCGGATCGCCGATGTGAAGCTCCTCGACCTGCCGAGCGAGCCGCCGCCGGAGGCGACCCCGCGGGACCTGTCGAACGGCATGTTCCAGCCCTCCGAGCGGGACCTGCTCGCGACCGTCCGGCTCGCGCCGCCCGCGCGCTGGGTCGCGGAGTACTACCCGACCGAGTCCGTCGAGGAAGGCCCCGAGAACTCGCTGATCGTGAAGCTCCGGGTCGCCGACACCAACTGGCTGCAGCGCCTGGTCCTCCGCCTCGGCGGCGCCGCCACGGTCCTCGACCCACCCGACCTGAGCACCCGGATCGCCGCCACCGCCCGCGACGCGCTCTCGGCGTACGACCTCTAGCCCTGACTCAGCTGCTTCTCGAGCGGGGAGCGGAAGCGGGGGGTCACGCGGACCCCGGCCAGCCAGCTGGTCCAGCGGTCGGCCTCGGTCTCGACGAGCGCGGCCACGTCGGCGCCGACGTCCTCGAGCAGCTCGTACCGGACCTCGCCGGACTCGGGCTGCCCCCAGCCGCCGATGATCCGCCCGTCGGCCCAGATCGTCGGCCCGATGTTCCCGGTGTTGTCGAACAGCTTGGACTTGTGCCGCCCGAGGAACCAGTCGCGCTCCTTCCACCCCATCGGCGTCGGATCCAGTCCCGGCAGGAACGCCACCCAGGGATCAACCGGGACCTCCGGATCCTCGTCATCAGGCAGCACGTACCCGATCTGACCGTCCAGCTCGACCTCGACGGCCCGCACGGCTGCCAATGCCTTGCGGGTCTGCCCGAGCGTCCAACCGGCGTACCACTGCAGGTCAGCCGCCGTACCAGGGCCGAACGACCCCAGCCACGCCCGTGCGAGCGTCGTACGCGCCTCCTCCGCCGGCGGCTTGTCGCTGAGCCCGCCAGGCAGCCAGTCCGCAGACGGCGACCACTGGTGCTGGCCGCTCAGCCACGTGCCCAGCGGACGCCCACGTACGATCCGCCCTTCAGCAGCCAGCTGGAACAAGACCCTGCTCGTCACATAAGGCTGAGCCGCGTAGGACTTCCCAGTGGCCATGTTCAACCGCGTCCGCAACCGAGGCTCGTCCGCAGACAGCTCCTGCGCAGTGGCTGATCCCCGCAACGCCAGTGCGGTCGCCGTGGACTCCTCGACCGCCGCCAGCCAGTGCCCACACATCTCCGCGTCCTCGGCGACCCCGGCTTCGGCCAGGTGCTTCACCAGCAACTTCCGCTGCTTCACCGCGATGTCGTCCGTGCAGGCGGCCTGGACGACGGGCGCGAACGGCGTCGGTACGACGAACACCGTACGGCGCATGCCCAGCATCCGGATCAGCGTGCGGTCGTCGTACAGTGCACGTTCCGTACTCGCGACCTCACTCCCTGGTACGCGGGCCGCGACGCTCAGGTGCACCGTGGCCGGATCGGTCGCGTGCAGGGCGACCATCGACGCCGCCGCCTCGACCGGATCCGCCGCCTGGCAGCCCGCGCCCAGCCGGTGCCGGCGCCCGAGCCGTGCCTGCCGCTCCGCGACCCCGATCCGTCTCATCCGCACCCCTCGACCAGTTCGTACGCACCCTGCGCGACACTCGGTTTTACCATCACGTTCCGGCACCGTTGTCCGCGGAGACGCACCGCGGGTCGTGGGCCGCGGGCCGGGACCGGCTAGGCTCCTGGGTATGTACTGGTTCCTGCTCTTCGTCGCGGTGGTGGTGGTGTGGACGATCGTCCTCGCCCTGCTCGCGCTGAAGCTGTGGCGCCAGGGCAAGGCACTGACGCGTGAGTTGGTCGCCGCCCATTCCAAGCTGGACGCTGCGCAGTCCGGGGCCGGGTCTGGACAGACCCGTGAGGACACGCACGCCCCGGCGTAGTATTCGGCCACGAACTCAGGCTCGAGTCCCGAGTTGATGTTGAAAGGGAGATCGACATGGCAGCACCGCTCCTCGGTATGCCCCAAGGCGCAGAGTGGCTCGTCATCCTCGCGATCGTCGTGCTGCTGTTCGGATCGGCGAAGCTGCCGCAGCTGGTGAAGCAGCTCGGCAAGTCGAAGAAGATCTGGGAAGACGAGGTCGGCCCCAAGAAGAAGGACGCCGAGCTGACCGAAGAGGCCTCGCAGGCCACGGCCCAGCCGGTCCAGCCGGTTCAGCAGCCGGTCCAGCAGGCGCAGCCGAACCAGGCGAACGGCCAGGCGCCGGGCGACGGCCTGCCGCCGACGCACACGGCGAACTGAACAGAACGCCCCACCTGTGTCGATGGTGAAGTTCGGGCGACGGAAGGCGAACGAGGACCGCCGCCCGAAGGACCCAGAGGGTCGGATGACCCTGCGCGAGCACATCGTCGAGCTCCGCAACCGGTTGCTCATCAGCGTGCTCGCGATCGTGGTGTGCACGGTCGTGGCCTGGTTCGTGTACTACCAGGCCCTGGAGATCCTGAAGCACCCGTTCGAGACGGCCGTCAAGCCGTTCGCGGAGCACCGCGGCCTGAAGCCGCAGCTCACCTTCCAGGGTGTCGGTGACCCGCTGACGTTCCGGATCAAGGTGTCCGCGCTGCTCGGCCTGATCGTGGCCGGCCCGATCTGGCTGTACCAGCTCTGGGCGTTCATCGCGCCCGGCCTGCACCGCAGCGAGAAGAAGTGGGCCTACCTGTTCGCCGCGATCGCCGCGCCGCTGTTCGCGACCGGTATCGCGCTCGGCTACTGGACGCTGCCGAAGGGTATCCAGATCCTGCTCGGCTTCACCCCGGACCAGGTGCAGAACCTGATCGAGCTCGGCAAGTACCTCGACTTCGTGATCCGGACGTTGCTGGTGTTCGGGATCGCGTTCCTGATCCCGCTGGTCGTGGTGCTGCTGAACATGGTCGGCGTGGTGCCGTCGTCCGCGCTGGCCAAGTTCCGGCCGTACATCATCCTGGTGATCTTCGTGTTCGCCGCCGTCGCGACGCCGTCCGGTGACCCGTTCACGATGTGCCTGCTGGCGATCCCGATGTGCGTGCTGTTCTTCGCCTCCGAGGTGATCGCCCGGATCAACGACAAACGCCGCAAGGTCCGCAACGACGAGCTGCTGGCGGACTAGAGATGAGTCGGCGGATCGCGCTGGTGGTCAATCCCTCCAGCGGTAGGGGTCGTGGTGCGCGGATCGCACCGGCGGTGCGGGAGCGGCTGGCGGCCGCGGGGCTGACAGTCGACGTACACACCACCACGTGCGCGGAGGACGTCGGGAGGATCTCGGCCGAGGTGGTCGCGTCCGGTGCGGACGCGGTCGCGCTGATCGGCGGCGACGGCACGATTCACCTCGGTGCGCAGGTGCTGGCCAACTCGGGGATGCCGTTCGGCGTCATCCCGGCCGGTACCGGCAACGACTTCGCCCGCGGGATCGGCGTACCGCTGAAGGACCCGGGCGCCGCGGCCGACCTGGTGATCGCGGGCCGGACCCGCGCGATCGACCTCGCGGTCGCGAAGGACGAGTTCATCACCACGGTCGTCGCGGGCGGCTTCGACTCACTGGTGAACAAGCGCGCCAACGCGATGTCCTGGCCGAAGGGCAGCTCCCGCTACACGGTCGCGACGCTCGCCGAGCTGCGGACGTTCACCCCGCTCGAGTACGTCGTGACCGTCGACGACCAGATCGTCGAGACCAGGGCGATGCTGGTCGCGGTCGGCACCGGCCCGACGTACGGCGGGGGACTGCAGATCTGCGCCGGTGCCGAGATCGACGACGGGCTGCTGGACGTCACGATCATCAAGCCGGTGTCCCGGATGACCCTGCTGCAGCTGTTCCCGAAGCTGTCGAAGGGCACGCACGTCGGCCATCCGGCAGTGCACGCGTTGCGCGGCCGGTCGGTCCGGATCGAGTCGCCGGGCATCACGGCGTACGCCGACGGAGAGCCGCTGGGGCCGCTGCCGGTGGACATCGGGATCGCGCCCGGCGCCCTGACCGTCTTCCACTGAGACGAAATCACAAGGTTCCGAGGTGTTTTCATCCATGGGCTTCGTCTGATAGGAAAGCTTCCTAACAGTTCATTTCCTCGGACGCCCCTCGGAGGACCCCATGGAGAACCGCCCCACCCGCCGGACCACGCTGCTGCTCGGCCTGTCCCTCGCAGCGGTCCCGGCCGCCGGGCTCGCCGCCTCCCGCTACGCGCCGCACGCCGACGCCGCGGTATCGGTGAAGGCGACCGGCCTCGACGATCCCGCGAAGAAGGAGATCGCGATGGAGATCGTCTGCAGCGCGGAGAACTCGTCGCTGGACTGGAAGGCGCAGTACAAGTACATCGAGGACATCGACGACGGCCGCGGGTACACCGCGGGCATCATCGGGTTCTGCTCCGGGACCGGTGACATGCTCGACCTGGTCGAGCTGTACACCGACCGCAAGTCCGGCAACGTGCTGGCGAAGTACCTGCCGGCGCTGCGCAAGGTGAACGGCAGCGACTCGCACAAGGGTCTCGACCCGAACTTCACCAAGGACTGGAGGACCGCGGCCAAGGACTCGGTGTTCCAGCAGTGCCAGAACGACGAGCGCGACCGGGTGTACTTCAACCCGGCGGTCAAGCAGGGCAAGTCGGACGGCGTTCGTACGCTCGGTCAGTTCTGCTATTACGACGCGATCGTCATGCACGGTCCGGGGACCGACTCGACCAGCTTCGGCGGGATCCGCAAGCGCGCGCTGGGTCACGCGAAGCCGCCGTCGCAGGGCGGTAACGAGACGACCTGGCTCAACGCGTTCCTGGACGCGCGCGTCTGGGCGATGAAGCAGGAGGAGGCGCACAGCGACACCAGCCGGGTGGACACCGCGCAGCGCGTCTGGCTGAAGAAGGGCAACCTCGACCTGAACACCCCGCTGGACTGGAAGGTGTACGGCGACCCGTACCACATCGACTAGGCCGCACCACGAACCGCAGCCGGGCTCTCATCGACCACCAGGGAAGGGAGCCCGGCTGCCTCATGTCCGGGGCGGACCTGGGTCACTCACCAACCCGCTCCAGGGACCCGCCCGCTGGTCGTGGCTGAGCGTGGGGCGCGTCAGCTGCCTGCGGTTGATGAGTGGTGGCGGTCCGTGCGCGGGTCGAGCTCAGCGCGCTGGCGGAGCATCGCGAGGCTCGTGGACAGCTGGTCGACGACCGAGGCCGGTAGTACCGAGCCGATCCAGGTCTGTAGCTCGGCCTCGACCGTTGGTGTCGCGGCCTCGAGTGCGCGACGGCCTTCTGCGGTGAGCTCGACGAGTGAGGAGCGGCGGTCCGTGGGGTTCGCCGTGCGGCGGATGCGCCCCGCCGCCTCGAGCCGGTCGACGGCCTTGCTGGTGGCGCCGACCGTGATCGCCATCTCGCCGGCCAGGTCGAAGACGCGCGCGGTCTCGCGGGACGCGATGAAGCGGAGGAACTCGAACTGGCCGAGCGGCAGGTCGTGCTCGGCCTTCAGTCGCGCGTCGAGCGCGTTGTACAAACGCGTTTCCAACCGGACCAGGTCCGTGAACAATGCTGTGAGATCAGTCACGGAATTAGATTCCTTGGAATGTAGTTGAAGAGAACTATATTCCTCGGAATCTATCACTGGGAGACGAACCATGAGCGCTGCAGAACGCGCGGATGCGCGGAGCATGATCACCAAGGGCGAGGTCGGCCGGTCGCCGCAGGAGCAGCGGGCCGAGTTCGACGCCAGGTTCGGGTCGCTCCCGCTGGGCGACGACGTCACGCTCGCCGAGCGGACGATCGGCGGCGTACCGGCGCTCGACGTACGCGTCGACGGCGCGGACAAGCCCGGCGTCATCCTGTATCTGCACGGCGGCGGCTACGTGATCGGCTCGGCGCGGACCGGGGCGAACCTGGCGGCGCCGCTGTCCCGGCGCAGCGGCGTACCGGCGGTGTCGCTGGAGTACCGGCTCGCGCCCGAGCACCCGTTTCCGGCGGCGGTGCACGACGCGCTCGCGGCGTACCGGGAGCTGTCCGATCAGCCCGTCGTGATCGCCGGCGACTCGGCCGGTGGCGGGCTCGCGCTCGCCACGCTGATCGCGGCGCGGGCCGAAGGGCTGCCGATGCCCGTCGGGACGGTGCTGTTCTCGGCGTGGACCGACCTCGCACTGACCGGGCCGAGTATCGACGCGCGGGGCGACTACGACCCGCTGTTCAGCCGCCCGAACGTGGAGGAGACCGCCGAGCTGTACCTGGCCGGTACGGATCCGACGAACGAGCTCGCCAGCCCGGTCCTCGCCGACCTCACGGGCCTGCCGCCGCTGCTCGTCCAGGTCGGATCGGCCGAGGTGCTGCTCGACGACTCGCTCCGCCTGGTGGCGCGGGCCGCCGAGCAGGAGGTGGACGTCAGCCTCGACGTGATCGCCGGCGCACCGCACGTGTTCCAGTACTTCGCCGGCCTCCTCCCCGAGGCCGACGAAGCCCTCGACCACGCGGCGACCTTCATCACGAACCGCCTCCGCGACAAAGTTGTAGGCGGGGTCGCATAGATTGGTGTCCATGAGCACCCCGTCCGAGAAATACGCCGTGTTCCGCTCGGACCAGGAGCATCCCGCCGTGAAGGAGTTCCGGGCGCTCTACGACTTCAAGCTGGACGAGTTCCAGCTGCGCGCGTGCGCCGCCCTCGAGGACGGGCACCAGGTGCTGGTCGCGGCGCCGACCGGTTCCGGCAAGACCCTGGTCGGCGAGTTCGCCGTACACCTGGCGCTGGAGCGCGGGCAGAAGTGCTTCTACACGACCCCGATCAAGGCGCTGAGCAACCAGAAGTACGGCGACCTCGTCAGCCGGTACGGCGCCGACAAGGTCGGGCTGCTCACCGGCGACAACTCGATCAACTCCGAGGCCCCGATCGTGGTGATGACCACCGAGGTGCTGCGGAACATGCTGTACGCCGGATCGCAGACGCTGCTCGGTCTGTCGTATGTCGTGATGGACGAGGTGCACTACCTGGCCGACCGGGCCCGCGGCGCGGTCTGGGAAGAGGTGCTGATCCACCTGCCGGACTCGGTGTCGGTGGTCTCGCTGTCGGCGACCGTGAGCAACGCGGAGGAGTTCGGCGACTGGCTGGAGACCGTCCGCGGCAACACCGTCGTCGTCCTGGAGGAGAAGCGGCCGGTGCCGCTGTTCCAGCACGTGATGGTCGGGAAGCGGCTGCACGACCTGTTCGCCGGTGAGGCGCCGACCGCTCGGGTCGGCGCTCCCGCGTCGGGGCGCTCAGGGAACCCGGCCAAGGCTGCAGGCAAGGCGGACGTACGCGATCTGGTCAACCCGCAGCTCGTCCGGATCGCCCGCGACGACAGCCGGATCTTCCGCGACGACTCGCGCAAACCCCGGCGCCGGCGGGACCTGCCGAAGAACCGGCCGGCCAAGACGCACTTCACGCCGTACCGCTCCGACGTCGTCGAGGAGCTCGACGCGGGTGCACTGCTGCCCGCGATCTTCTTCATCTTCTCCCGCAAGGGCTGCGAGGACGCGGTCGTGCAGTGCCTGCGGTCCGGGCTGCGGCTGACCAAGCCGTCCGAGCGCGACGAGATCAAGCGGGTGGTGGCCGAGCGTACGGCGGACCTCCCGGACGAGGACCTCGGCGTGCTCGGGTACCACGACTTCGCCGAGGCGCTGTCCCGCGGGATCGCGGCGCACCACGCCGGCATGCTGGCGGCGTTCAAGGAGGTCGTCGAGGAGCTGTTCGCGCGCGGGCTGATCAAGGTCGTGTTCGCCACCGAGACGCTTGCCCTGGGCATCAACATGCCGGCGCGGACGGTCGTACTCGAGAAGCTGTCCAAGTGGAACGGCGAGGCGCACGTCGACATCACACCGGGGGAGTACACGCAGCTCACCGGGCGGGCCGGCCGGCGCGGCATCGACGTCGAGGGGCACGCGGTCGTGCTCTGGCAGCCCGGGTTCGACCCGCGGGCGGTGGCCGGCCTGGCGTCGACGCGTACGTATCCGCTGCGGTCCTCGTTCTCCCCGTCGTACAACATGGCCGTCAACCTGGTCCGCCAGGTCGGGCGGACGCGGGCGCGGGACATGCTCGAGCTGTCGTTCGCGCAGTTCCAGTCCGACCAGGCCGTCGTCGGGCTGGCGCGGCAGGTGCAGCGCAACACCGAGGCGCTCGAGGGGTACAAGGAGTCGATCGAGTGCCACCTCGGTGACTTCCTCGAGTACGCAGCGCTGCGCCGGCGGATCGGTGACCGCGAGGCGTCCGGGTCGAAGCGCCGCAAGCTCGACCGGCGGGTCGAGGCGCAGGAGTCGATCGAGAAGCTGAAGACCGGCGACATCATCCGGATCCCGGCCGGCCGGAGCGCCGGCTGGGCGCTGGTGCTCGACCCGGGTATGCGGTCCGAACGTGAAGGGCCGCGGCCGACCGTGCTGACGCTGGACCGGCAGGTGCGGAAGCTGTCGATGGTCGACTTCCCGGCGCCGGTCGAGGCGATCGGCGTCCTGCGGATCCCGCGCAAGTTCAACCCGCGCAACCCGCAGCAGCGCCGCGAGCTCGCCCAGGTACTGCGGACCCGCACCGACCTGCTCGGCGAGGACGGCCCGCCGTCGTCGCGTCATCGGGACGTGGTTGCGCACGCGGACGACCCGGAGCTGCAGGAGATGCGTGCTCAGCTGCGCGCTCACCCGTGCCACGGCTGCTCGGACCGCGAGGACCACGCCCGCTGGGCCGAACGGTACTTCCGGCTCGACCGCGAGAACCGCGACGTGCAGCGCAAGATCGAGCAGCGGACGAACACCATCGCCCGGCAGTTCGACCGGGTGTGCCAGGTGCTGGACGCGTTGCACTACCTGGACGGCGACAAGACGACCGAGGCGGGGGACCGGCTCGCCCGCATCTACACCGAGCTCGACCTCGTCGCGGCTGAGTGCCTCCGGCAAGGAGTCTTCGACGACCTGACGGTGCCGGAGCTGGCGGCCTGCCTGGCGGCACTCGTGTACGAGTCCCGTTCGAAGGACGAGCCGACGTCGCCGCGGTTGCCGCGTGGCGACGTACGAC
Organism: Kribbella sp. NPDC031520; assembly: GCF_055580825.1. Classification (NCBI taxonomy): domain Bacteria; kingdom Bacillati; phylum Actinomycetota; class Actinomycetes; order Propionibacteriales; family Kribbellaceae; genus Kribbella; species Kribbella sp. NPDC031520. The sequence goes on along the minus strand of NZ_JBVIKS010000009.1, from coordinate 166,167 downwards.
TCACCATCGAACGGATGGGCTCGATCTGGCGCGACCTGTCGGCGTTGGAGCGCGACATGCGGGTGGACTTCCTGCGCTCGATGGACCTCAACTTCTGCTGGCCCGCCTTCCGCTGGGCCTCCGGCGCCTCACTGGCCGAGGTCCTGTACGAGTCCGACCTGGCCGCCGGCGACTTCGTCCGCTGGGTCAAACAACTCATAGACCTCACCGAACAAATAGCCGACGCCGCCGGCCCCACCCCCCTCCGCTCCACGGCCCGCTCCGTAGTAGACCAAATCCGCCGAGGCGTAATCTCCTACGCCACCGTCGTCGACTAGCCCCACCACCCAAAGGACACCGCTCCGCGGCGGCTGTCTTCTGGCCGCCTTCGGCGGCGTGCTGCCGCTGCCTCGCCGGGCGTATGCGTCGGTGATGGCGTGGTGGGCGGGGGCGCTTCGTGTTGGCTGTGTTGGCGCGGGGCTCGGTTGTGTCGAGGTGGGGAGGGTTTCTTCCCGGATCGAGTAGAGGATGCTCCCCAGGGTGTCGTCGGCAATCGCGGCGCTGGCGCTGGAGGTCCGCACGGAGGCTCGCGTGGTGATGTCCGTCGGGCGTCGGCCCATTCGCCGTCGGCAGTTGTACTGACAACTGGGCCCAGGGCCAGAGTGCAGGGCGCAGGCGGTGGTTGGCTAAATCGTGTGCTGTGGTTGGGGTTTGGTGTGAGACTGCGGGGGTGATCGACGTACCGGAGGCTGTGCGTCGTAAGGCTCGGGCTGGTGGTTTTGGGGACTGGGTTGAGCGGCTGCCTGTGCTGGTGTCGGGACTTGAGGCTGACTGGGCGATCGTGGTGGGGCGGCCGTACACGGGTGGGTCTGAGGCCTTCGTGGCTGAGGCGACCTTGGCGGACGGAACGTCGGCGGTTCTCAAGGTGCTGGTGCCGGGGGCGGGGAACGATGCCTCCCACGAGGCGACGGTGTTGCGCATTGTCGGCGGTGAAGGATGTCCGGCGCTGTACCGGTATGACGCCGATCGGGGCGCTCTGCTCATGGAACGACTGGGGCGGCCGTTGTTCGAGCTTGGCCTGCCGCTCTCGAGTCGTCTTGAGATTCTGTGCGACACCGCGGCTCGCATCTGGCGACCCGCGCCGGACTGTGGGCTGCCCAGCGGTGCTGAGAAGGCCCGGTGGCTCGCCGACTTCATCGCGAGGTTGTGGGAGGAACTTGATCACCCCTGTTCCGAGAAGGCGGTCGAGCACGCTCTCGTATCGGCCCGCCGGCGGGAGCGAGCGCACCGCGACGAGAAAGCCGTACTGGTCCACGGCGACGTACACCAACTGAACGCGCTGCAGAGCGACGGCGGCTTCAAGCTGGTCGATCCGGACGGTCTCCTTGCGGAGGCCGAGTACGACCTGGGTGTCCTGATGCGTGGCGACCCGGTCGAGCTGCTCGCTGGTGACCCGTTGGACCGGGCCCGTTGGCTGGCCGCCCGGACGGGTCTCGATCCCGTGGCCATCTGGGAATGGGGCGTGATCGAGCGGGTGTCGACCGGACTGCTCTGCACGCAGATCGATCTTCAGCCCCTCGGCAGGGACACACTCCGAGCAGCCGAAGCCGTCGCTGGTTTGACGATGCCGGGAAGTAGACCTCTTGGGTGAAAGACTTTCCGGGTTGTACGCCCCCCTGCGCTGAAGGAGAAGACGTTCGTGGAGTTGTCGCGCCGGAATCTCGGGAAGTTGGCCGTTGCTACTGGTGCCACCGCTGCGGTGGGTACCGGGGCCGGTTATCTGATCGGGCGGCCTGCTGATGCTGCCGCTACCTGGAAGGCGACTGGTACCGCGGTGCCGGCGCTGGCCGGTTTCGACAATCAGATGAAGGCGTTCATGCAGGCGCGCGGGATCACGGGCGGGCAGGTCGCGGTGACGTACAAGGGGCGGCTGGTGCTTGCCCGCGGCTACAGTACGTCGACCGCGCTGACCGTACAGCCGACGTCGTTGTTCCGGATCGCGAGCCTGTCGAAGTCGTTCACCGCGGCGGCGATCGTGAAGCTGGTGCAGGACGGGAAGGTGAGCCTGTCGACGCCGGTTGCGAACATCATCGACATCGTGCCGGCGACCGGGCTGACCCGGGACCCGCGCTGGTCGCAGATCACGCTGTGGAAGGTGCTGCAGCACCTCGGCGGCTGGGACCGGGACGTCTCCGGCGACCCGGAGTGGAAGGACGCAACGATCTCCCGGACGCTCGGCGTCCCGATGGAGCTGCACCAGGTCGACGTGATCAAGTACGTCGCCGGGCAGAAGCTCGACTTCGACCCGGGGACGAAGTACGCGTACTCGAACTTCGGGTACACGCTGGCCGGCCGGGTGATCGAGAAGGTCAGCGGGCTCAGCTACGAGAACTACGTGAAGCAGAAGCTGCTCGCGCCGCTGAAGATCAACCGGATGGCGCTCGGGTACTCGATCGCGAAGCACACCGGCGAGACGTCGTACGAGTCGCAGTACTCCGGGCCGACGGTGCTCGACATGACCGGTAAGACGGTGCCCGCGCCGTACGGCACGTTCAGCATGCGGATCCAGGACGCGAACGGCGGCTGGATCGCGAGCGCGCCGGACCTGGTGCGCTGGGCGAAGATGTTCGACGCGCCGTCGAGTGTGCTGAACAGTACGTCGCTCAGCCGCGTCTGGGCGAAGCCGTCGATCGGTGTGAACGCAGACGGCTGGTACTACGGTCTCGGCTGGCAGATCCGCCCGGTCACCGGCGGCACCGGCCGCAACACGTGGCACACCGGCAGCATGCCCGGTACGTACACGCTGCTGGTCCGTACGTCCAACGGCATGAGCTGGGCCGCCCTGTTCAACCGCCGCGACGACGCCAGCGGCAAGTCGTACGGCGACATCGACGCGGCCATGTGGACCGCGGCAAACGGCGTGAGGTCCTGGCCGACCCACGACCTGTTCCCGCAGTACTTCAGCTAGAACTCACAGCCCGTCGGACAGCATCCAGCGACGACACGGGCGCCCGGCCCAGAAGGTCGGCCAGGTCGGTGGTCGGTGTGCCGGCCCAGCCGGATCGGAATGCCGCGTAGTACTCGATCAGCATTCCGATCGCGGCCGGGGGAAAGCCGGCAGCCTCGGCCTGCGCGCGGAACTGGTCGTCGTCGATCGCTCGGTACTCGACACCGGCGAGGCCGGCCAGGTCGTTCCAGTCGATCGTGTCGGGGCCGGTCAGTTCGTACGTCCGTGCTGCGGCTTCTGCCGCGAGTACGGCGTTCGCCGCGGCTGCCGCGAGGTCGTCGGTCGCGGCCGGGGCGATGCGTGCGGTACCGGCCGGTGCGGTCAGTAGTCCCGTGGCGGTGCCCCATTGGACGTCACGGGCGACCGAGGCCGCCACACCGTACGTCAGCCGCAGTACGGTCGCCGAGGGGAAGGCGTCCCTGGCCAGGTGCTCGACGGTGCGGAAGTCCTGCGCGTATGGCAGTGGGCAGTTGTCCAGGTCCTGCCACGTGGTGATGACGAGGCGTTCGGCGCCAGCCGCTTTGGCGGCCTGGATGGCGGGCGACAGTTGGCCGACGATCCTGCCGCTGACCGCTGACCCGTAGTTCGTCGCGTTGATCAGGATGGTCTCGGCGCCCTCGTACGCCTGAGCCAGAGTCTCGGGGGCGTCGAAGTCTCCCTGCCGTACGTCGACGCCCTTGGCTGCCAGGTCCGCCGCGCGGGCCGGCTCACGAACGCTGACGCCCACCTTCGCGGGCCGGTCCTGAAGGTGTTCGACGACACGGCGGCCGAACGCGCCGTTCGCTCCGGTGACCAGGATCATGGTGCTCCCATCGGTTAAAGTGGGGCGCTCGCCCCGGTTCCTGGAACTATACGGGGCGCTCGCCCCGTTTATCAAGGGAGGTGTGTCCAGTGACCGATCGGCCGCTGCGTGCGGATGCGCGCCGCAACCGGGACCGGATCCTCGAGGTGGCGCGCGAGGTCTTTGCCGCCGACGGTCCGGGGGTGAGTCTCGACGACCTGGCTCGACGTGCGGGTGTCGGTCCGGGCACGTTGCACCGCCACTTCCCGACCAAGGGCGCGCTGATCGCGGCGGTGATCGGTGACCGGCTGACCGGACTCGCCGAGGTTGCCGAGGACCTCTCTGCGGCAGCCGACCCCGCAGAGGCCTTCTTCGGCTTCCTGGAAAGGGTTGTCGAGGACGCCGCCCGGAATCTCGCGCTGGCTGCTGCGCTGGGTGACGGGGAGCAGGCTGATCCCGGCCGGGCTCGTGGCGCACTCCCCGCCGCGGTCAGTGAGCCGGCCGAGCGGGTGTACCGGGCGTTCGCGGCCTTGCTGCGGCGGGCTCAGGAGGCCGATGAAGTGCGTACAGATGTCGATGCCGACGAGTTGCACGCGATCGTCTCGGGTGTCCTCGTGATGGAGCAGGCGCTGCCCGAGCGCTCGCGTGGTCGCGGCATCTCGATCCTGGTTGCGGGCCTCAGAACATGAGTGCCCGGAAGTGTGGGGTGTTGACCTGGGCCTCGCCGGCCATTTCGGTCAGTACGTCGCGGAGAGCGTCGACTCGGGCGTCGCCGAGGCGTTTGCGGAGACGGCGTTCGTAGGTTTGGTGGAAGCGGCGGGCCGCGGCCAGGGCGGCCCGGCCGCGGTCGGTGAGGTGCAGCAGTCGGGCGCGGGCGTCGGACGGGTCGGGGAGCCGTTCGACGTACCCGCGCCGTTCCATGTCGTCGGCGATCTGGCCGGCGCCCTGTTTGGTGATCTCGAGGCGCTCGGCGAGCCGGGTGATCGTGGTCGGGCCGTCGTGCAGCGTGCGGAGCACGAAGCCGTCCGACCTGCCCTGGTCGTCGAAGCCCTGGCCGGTCACGTACTCGCGGAGCTCGCGGACGAACTCCTGGTCCGCGAGGATCAGGAGGATGCCGATATCGGTCTTGCCCGAACGCGTCATACCGGTCATGATAGTCAAGCTGACTTGGTCAAGTCAGCTTGACTAAATGATTGGGGGAACGATGCAGGTCATCAGAGCGGCCGAGGCACCGCGGTTCCAGCTGCCGGGGGTCGAGTTCACCGGGTACGCCGCACCGGCCCGGGGTTCGGCCGGGCTGTGCACGTGGCGGCTCACCGTCGACGTCGGCCATGGCGGCGATGCCCCGCACACGCTGGACCGCGACGAGGTGTTCATGGTGCTCAGCGGCAGCGTGCAGCTCAGCGAGGAGAAGCTCGGCCCGGGCGACGCCGTCGTCGTACCGGCCGGTGAGCCGATCTCGCTGACCAACCTGGGCGAGGAGAAGGCAGAGCTGATCGTCGCGATCACTGCGGGGTTCACGGGCTACATGGCGGACGGTACGGCGGTCCAGCCGCCGTGGGCGAACTAGCAGCGACGGATAGGTGCGGTGTACGTCGTATTGCTCGCTGTGGCGACGTAGTAGTCAGTAACCCAGCTCCCGTCGCTCAGACGGTCCCAGACTGCTGTGGTGCCGACTTTGGAGCCAGGCGCCTGGCAGGTGACCCAGGCGAGTGAACCGATCGGCAGTGTGCTCGGGTACGTCGCGTACGCCGTACCCGGGCCGTGCCGCCGCGACAGGCCGTTGATCGTCGTCTGGAACGGGAAGCTGCAACCGGGCAGCGGTGCGCTGTAGCCGGGCTTGTTCGGCGTACGTACGTAGTAGTCGGTGACGTACGTACCGTCGATCAGCTTGTCCCACACCGTCGTCGTACCGACCGTCGGCCCGAACGTCTGGCACACGAGGCGTACCGCCGCACCGGCGGCGATGGTCGAGCGGACGGGGTACGCCGTGGACGGCCCGCTGTACGAGTGGATCGTCGTACGGACGGTGTAGCGGTAGGCAACGCTCGCAACGGGTGCGTCGAAGCGGTCGGTGTCGATGTTGAGCGTCACCCCGCCGTACGTCTCGGTGTGGTCGCCCTGGTACTGCTTGCCGCGTTGCCCGACCGCCCAGAACGCGTTCGGCACGCCCGCCCAGCCGGTGAGGGAGCTGTTGCCGTCCCAGCGCGCGATCCACAGGGCGTCAGGGCGGGCGTAGGAGCTCGAGTTGTACGCCGCTGCGAGGTCGGGCGCGCCGGAGCCGAGGTTCGCGTAGACACCGGCGACATAGCGCTGCAGGTGCAGCTCCTTCGTCCACGCGGACAGGTAGTGCAGGACGGCCGAGCGGCAGATGGCGTTGGTGCTGTCGTAGTTCTCCATGTCGTTGTAGATCGCACTGGCCGGCAGAATGCCCAGCGCCTTGGCCGGGGCGACCGCGTCGTCGGCGTTCCGGACCGCATCCCGGTTGGACGATGTGGTCGACATCTTGAACTTCCTCGTCCCACACGGTGCCTGCAGACCGAGATAGATCGGCACCAGCCGCCAGCCCATGGCGGTCACCGACGTGACCCAGGCCGCGGTGAGCTGCGGTTGCGCGCAGGACCGATTCACACCGCCGATGTAGATGCCGATCGCCCTGTACGGCGAGGCCTTCCAGGCGGTCAGCTGGGCAACTGTCGGCGCAGTACAGGTGTCGAACGCCGGCCCGGTGTACCGGGTTGCCGTCGTCCCGGCGTTGTAGGTGATCGGCGTCGTCGGCTCGGCGTACGCCGGTAGGCCGATCAGCGAGAGCGCGAGAACCGCGGCGAGCAACTTGACCATGAGGACCCCCTGCACTCAGTACACCGCGCGTCGCCGCTGCTCCGGTAGGTTGTGGACAACATCGAGTTTCGGAGGATCGTCATGCCGGAGATCGTGGAGCTGGAGGAGCGGCCGTACGTCGCGCTGCGGGGGACCGTGGCGATGGACGGGATCGCGGCGTTCGCGGACCGGTTGCGGGAGGTGATCGACTGGCTGGCGGCCAAGGAGATCGCGCCGAACGACGCGCCGTTCTTCAAGTACGACGTGGTCGACATGGACGGGGAGCTGACGCTCGAGATCGGGTTCCCGGTCGACGACCTGCGCTCCGGCGAGGGCGAGATCGTCACCGGCGTCATCCCGGCCGGCCGGTACGCGACCACCACGTATCACGGGCACCCCGACGGTCTGGTGCAAGCCACCGGTGACCTGCTGGCGTGGGGCGAGGAGCAGGGCGTCGAATGGGATGCCAACGGCGATCGCTGGACCGCCCGCCTGGAGATCTACCGCTCGGACCCACGCGAGGTCCCCGACATGAACGACTGGGTCACCGACCTCCAGTTCAAACTGAAAAGCTGAGTGCCGACCGTCCTGGCAGGCGTGAGCCGGCTCGAGCCTGAGCGGATCCGCCATGTCGCTTCACCGCTGATCGAGCTCGGCTCAGCTCTGCACGTGCTGGCTGAGCCCGTTCACCACGACCGCGCCGATTGGGCGGCTGCTGTGCCGCTGCCGACCGACGTACGTGAAGAGCTCGCGGAGTGGGCCTGGACCGTCCGTGCGGTCCGGGCCCGCTTCTTCGCGACCTCTGCCGCGACAGGCATGCCGTCGTGGGACGACGAGCTGACCGCGCTCAGGAACCGCCCACCGGGGGAGGTGGCCGCGGAACTCGTCCGCCCGCTGCGGGGCCGCCCGTTGAGCAGTCGCTCCACCGACAACACCGCCGTACTCCACTGGGCTCGCAGTCGCGGCCGGTCGACTGCGGTGCTGGTCGAGGCGCTCCTCGAAGAACCTGCAGAGCCGGTACGGCGCTTTACCGACCTGCTGGACGCCTGCTGGCAGGAGTGGTTCCGTGACGTCTGGAACGACTCACGCGACGCCCTGGCGGCCCGTGGCCGGCATGACCGCGACCTGGCAGTACGTGACGGTGTGGGCGTCATGCTGCGCTCGTTGGACGCGTCGATCGACGTACGGGACGCGGACAGCGTCGTCGTACAGAAGGTGCAGAGCAAACGGATCGACATCAGTGGCCGTTCGCTGTTGCTTGCCCCCAGCAACTACATTGCGCCGCACCTGTTCGTGGGCGAGATCCCCGGCGAGCCGATCACGATCCTGTACCCGGCCGGTGGCCGAGCGGCCGACGTACCGACCGCACAGCAGATCCGCGCCCGCCTGGACGCGCTGGCATCACCTGACCGCCTCCAGGTCTGCCGCGCGGTGGCCAGCGAGCCCCGTACCGCAGGAGAGATCGCCGCGCTGTGGGGCCTGCACCCCACGCAGGTCACCCGTCATCTCCGCGCCCTCACCAGAGCAGGCCTGGTAACAGCCGAACGTGAGGGCCGTTTCGTCGCCTACCGCCTCGACAACAACGCCCTGACGACACTGGGCGCCGACCTGCTGACTCTGATCATGCGCTGACGGATTGACGGAAGTCCGCAATCCAACCGCGCCGCCCGGCAGCCGCTTGTTGGATGAGCAGTTGTGACCTCCTCTCTTTCGCCTGCCGTCCGGCGGCTGATCGCCGCGACGCTCGTCAACACCCTGGGGAACGGCGTCTACGCAGCGGTCGGCGCGCTGTACCTGACCAGGGCCGTCGGTCTGTCCGTCGCTCACGTCGGTGTAGGGCTGACGATCGCCGCGCTGGCCGGACTGGTGACAAGTACGCCGCTCGGTGTCGTCGCAGATCGCCTCGGCCCCAATCGCGCGTACGTCGGGTTCCTGTTGCTTCAAGCGCTCACCATGAGCGCACTGACTCAAGTCAGGTCGTTCGGCTGGTACGTCGCGGTGGCCGCAGTGACCGCTGTCGCCGACTCGGGGCAGCGTGGCGCGAAGGGTGCGCTGATCGCGGGCGTCGCACCGGCCGACCAACGGGTGCGGACCAGGGCGATCCTCCGGGTCGTCACGAACATCGGCATGGCTGTCGGGATGGCAGCCGCCGGAGTGGTGCTGGCAGTCGACCGGCGCGAGGTGTACGTTGTAGCGCTGCTGGCGAACGCGGCCACGTACGTGGTGACGGCCGGGCTGGTGCGCTTCGGGATGCCCGCGGTCGAGAAGGTGCCGGCCGCGGCAGGCCCGTCAGGGCTGACAGCGATACGCGACAGGCGGTTCCTGGTGTTCGTCGGGCTGGACGGCGTACTGAGCATGCACGGTGCGCTGGCGCAGGTCGGCATCCCACTGTGGGTCGCCACGGCGACGGACGCGCCACGGTGGATGATCTCCGTGCTGCTGGTGCTCAACTCGGCCGCGGTGATCCTGCTGCAGGTACGGATCTCGCGCGGCACCGAGCAGCTCACAGGCGCTGCCCGCGCCGGTCGGCGCGCGGGATTGCTGTTGGCGATCACCTGCCTGGTGCTGGCGCTGTCCGACGCGACGTCCGGTGCGGTCACGATCGGACTGCTGATCGCTGCCGCGTTGACACACGTACTGGGTGAAATGCTGCAGTCTGCGGGCGGCTGGGGGATCAGCTTCGAGCTGGCGCCACCCGGTGCCCAAGGGCAGTACCAAGGCGCCTACGCCATGGGCCACCAGATCGGTGACCTGGTGGCGCCGCTGCTCATCACGACGGTCGCAGTGTCCTGGGGTTGGCCGGGCTGGTTGCTGACCGCAGGAGTCTTCCTGGTGGCCGGACTGTTCGTACCTGTCGTCGTACGGGAGCCGGAACGGGCTATGCAGCCAGCGGCTTGAGGAGGTCGCGGAGTGCACGGGCGGCGGTGAAGCCGGCCCGGTTCGCTCCGATGGTGCTGGCCGACGGGCCGTAGCCGACGAGCTGGATCCGTGGGTCCGCGACGGTGGCGGTGCCGTTCATCCGGATACCACCGGACGCCCCACGGAGGTGCAGTGGAGCAAGGTGGGCGAGCTCGGCGCGGAAGCCGGTCGCCCAGAGGATGGTGTCCACGTGCTGCGTACTGCCGTCGGCCCACTCCACGCCGTCGGGTGTGATGCGCGAGAACATCGGTAGACGGTTGTAGACGCCCCGTGCCCACGCAGACTGCTCCTGCTCTCGTAGATGCAGTCCCGTCACGCTGACGACGCTACGCGGCGGCAGACCGGCCCGGACGCGTTCCTCGACTCTGGCTACGACCTGACGCCCGTACTCCGGCGTGAAGTCCTCACCAGTACGCCACTCAGGAGGACGTCTCGTAACCCACGTAGTGGCCGCCACCTCGGAGATTTCCGCAAGCAGCTGTACGGCGGACGCCCCACCGCCCACAACGAGCACGTGCTGTCCAGCGAACTCAGCCGCGCCACCGTAGTCCGCAGTGTGCAGTTGCTGTCCCTTGAACGTCTCGATGCCCGGGTACCACGGAATGAACGGCCGGTCCCAGGTCCCGGTCGCGTTCACCAGCGCCGCCGCAGAGTAGCTACCCGCGGAGGTGTCCAGCTGGAACCCGCCGTCGACTTCCCGCACACTCTCGACCGCTACGGGCCGTACGACAGGCAGCTCGAACCGCTTCTCGTAGTCGGCGAAGTACAACGGTACGAACTGGTTCGCCCGCTCCGCGCCGACACTGGACGGCACGGGTACGCCAGGCAGGTTGGCGATCCCGTGGACGTCGTGCATCGTCAACGAGTCCCACCTGTGCTGCCAGGCACCACCCGGCTCCGCGTTGCGGTCCAGTACGACCACCTCGTCGTACGGCGTGAAACCGAGTCGTACGAGGTGGTACGCAGCGGACAGCCCAGCCTGACCCGCACCGATCACCGCTACTTCGAGCACACGACGATCAACGCGGAGCCAGGCTCAGGTCTTCCCGCGGGCTATTCGGTACGCCGCAGTCCCGCCCGGCCGCCGGCAACCGCGGCGATCAAAGTGACGAGTACGGCGGCCGCCACCGCGACGAGACCGCCGGCGGTCAGCGTGCTGTCCGCGATCGGCACGGACGGCAGGTCCACCCGGTTCAGTACGTCGTACTCCGAGCCGGCCATCGCTGCGAGCCCGGCGACGATCGCGGTTACGACCACTCCGAGCAACCAGACCCCGAACCCGTGCAGGGCGCCGTGTGCCCCGGCCAGCCGTGCCGAGACGGACCCGCCGGCGTAGTAGGCGATCGCGAGGATCAGCAGCAGGACCACGACGGAGACGATTCCGACGGTGCCTGCCGTACCGGCGCTGCCCTTGGCGGCGTTCCAGTTGATCGTGATCGCGTAGTCGACGGCGGCCGCAACCGCACCGACGATCCCGGTCAGCAGCGCGATCATGCCCATCGCGACCAGCCAGCCGTAGAACGTGGCACCACCCGCGGAGCGCCGGCGTGACGGCTCCACCTGCTCCGAAGCGGGCGCCGGCCGATCGTCGTTGTACATCTCGGACGGCCCGAGTCGCTCGACCCGGGTGTCTTCTTCATGTTGCTGCGTCATGTCAGCTTCTCCTCACCGGACAAGCCCCGTGTACTTGTCAAGTACCCGGTGGAGAAACCGACGGAACGGTCCGGCTCAGAGCAATTTGTCGATGCGGTCGTGGTAACGCTGTCCGGCCTTGCCGCCCACGAGAGCGGCCAGCAGCGTCACGAACAGCAACGCGGCCCCTGCGGCGACGCCACCCAGCAGCAAGGTGTTGTCGGAGAGTGACACGTTCGGCCAGTTGATGTCGTCGACGAGGTTGTACTGGCTGTCCAGGAACCAGCCGAGACCACCTGCGATCACCCCGACCAGCAGGGCGATCATCCAGACCCCGAAGCCCTGCCGTCCACCGTCGAAGCGCGCCAGGCGGCCGGCGACGTACCCGCCGGTGTAGAACGCCAGCATGAGCATGAAGATGCTGACACCGGCCGCAGTGAGCAAGGCCGCACCGGGCTGCGCCTTGGCGTCGCTGGTCGTGTAGTCGAGCACCTGCGCGGTTCCCAACGAGGCTGCTGACACAGCAGCCATCAGGAGCACGGACATCGCGATCGCGATCAGGTAGCCGAAGAACGCGGCGCCGAACTTGAACCCGCGGTACGACAGCAGGTCCGCGTCGACGTCAGCCGTCTCCGCCGCTGCGGGCGGCGTCCGCAGCGGCTGCTCCGGGTTCACAGAGATCGTGCTCATCGCCCGGCTGGCCGCTGCGCGTGCTTCCTCGTACCGCTGGGTGCTCGCGTCACCGGCGGGCGTGGTGATCGTGGCGGTGTCGCCGGGGTACTGCTGACTCATGTCCGCTGGCTCCTCACAGATCGGCTTCCGGGACGGTCCCTACCCGCCCGTGCGGTGCCCGACACTGGCGGAGGACGGATTTAACTGACTCCTGGTGTGGTGTCACCGACCGTCGCCGGGTATCGGCGCGGAGTGAACACCAGCGGTCCGGCTGGGCGTGGCACGGTACGGGTCTGTGATGACCCGATCAGGAGCAAGCACCGCATGTCAACCGTTTGAGTGTCCAGTTCGGCCAGAGTTGTCACAGTGATCGCCTCGTCCGCGCCGCCTACGTCGCGTCCTACGACGACCGGTGTGTTGGCGGAACGGTGTTCGAGGAGCAGTTCGCGGGTTGCTTCCACCTGCCACGTGCGGGACTTGGAGGCGGGGTTGTAGATCGCTATGGCCAGGTCTGCTTGCGCTGCTGCTTTCACACGCTGTGCAATGACCTCCCACGGCTTCAGGCGGTCTGAGAGCGACAGCACGCAGTAGTCGTGTCCTAGCGGGGCTCCGACCCGGCTGGCGACTGCTTGTGCTGCTGTCATCCCAGGGAGCACGTGTACGGCGATGTCGGCGTACTCAGGCTCTGCAGCGACCTCCGTGACCGCACTGGCCATCGCGAACACGCCTGGGTCGCCGGAGGAGACCACTACGACGCGGGAGCCCTTGCGGGCCAGGTCCAGAGCGAAGGCAGCTCTCTCGGACTCCACGCGGTTGTCCGATCCGTGCTTACGCTGACGGGCACGGTCCGGCAGGCGGTCGACGTACGTGGTGTAACCGATCACGTCGTCGGCACCTGCGATCGCCGCACGTACCTCAGGTGTCATCCACTCCGGGCCGGCGGGGCCGAGGCCTACCACGGTCACCGAGCCTTCGTACGCAGTGTTGGTCGTTGGTGGAGCAAACGTGTTGTTGATCGGGCTGGGGAGGAGGGCGAGGGAGAAGTACGGGACCTCGTCCGGGTCGACGTCGTTGAGCCGGGACGTGCGCTGCGCGTCGGTGGTCGCGCGTTCGACGTACCAGGCCTCGTCGGCGCGGCCCGCCAGCTCGAACGCCTCGCGAACTCCGGCGAACGTACGGCCGAGTTTCATGACCGCGGCGGCGTCGGTCGAACGCAGCCGATCGGCCAGCACGTCCGGCGGCAGAGTGCCCGGGAGGACGGTGAGGATCTCGTCGCGCTCGCACAGCGGGCGGCCGAGGACGGCGGCTGCCGCGCTGACCGAGGTGACACCGGGAACGACCTCGCACGGGTAACGGTCCGCGAGGCGTTTGTGCATGTGCATGTACGACCCGTAGAAGAGCGGGTCGCCCTCTGCGAGTACGACGACGTCCCGGCCGGCGTCGAGATGTGCCGCCAGCCGCGCAGCGCAGTCTGCGTAGAAGTCGTCCATCGCGCCCTGGTAGCCGCCGGGGTGGTCGGTGGTCTCGGTCGTGAGCGGGTAGACGAGGTGCTCCTCGAGCTGCCCTTCGGTCAGGTACGGCGCGGCGACCGACCGGGCGATGCTCCGCCCGTGGCGCGCGCTGTGGAACGCGATCACGTCGGCCGCCCCGATCAGCCGCGCCGCCTTCACGGTCACGAGCTCGGGATCACCCGGTCCCAGACCAACACCCCACAGTCGACCGGTCATTCTTCCTCACTCGCAATCGCGTTCACGGCGGCGGCCGTGATGGCGCTGCCGCCGCGCCGGCCCTTCACCACGAGGTACTCGAGGTCTTCGCGCGCGGCCAGCGCCTCCTTGGACTCGGCCGCGCCGATGAAACCGACCGGGATGCCGAGCACCGCCGCCGGTCGTGGACCACCCGCTTCGACGACCTCCAGCAGCCGGAACAACGTCGTCGGCGCGTTGCCAATGGCAACAACTGCGCCTTCGAGCCGGTCCAGCCAGAGGTCGACGGCGGCCGCGCTCCGGGTCGTCCGCAGCTGCTGGGCGAGCTCGACGGTCCGGGGATCCTGCAGCGTGCAGATCACCTCGTTGTCCGCCGGCAGCCGACGCCGGGTGACACCGGCCGCGACCATCTGCGCGTCGGTGATGACCGGGGCGCCGTTCTGCAGCGCGGCGCGGGCGTTCTTCACGACGTTCGGCGACCAGGCCAGGTCCGCGACCAGGTCGGTCATCCCGCACGCATGAATCATCCGTACGGCGACCTGAGCCACCTCGGGTGGCAACCCGCCGAGGTCGGCCTCGGCCCGGATCGTCCCGAACGACCGCCGGTAGATCTCCGCGCCGTCCCGCTCGTACTCGTAGCTCACAGCCGTTCCCCATCCACCAGATATCCGTCGCCCACCGCTAACACGTCCACGAACTCGCCACCCGGCTTCCCGCACCGCCGCCCACACCCCGACCAGTGCACCCGCCTGCCGTCTCTTCGCATCTCCGGCATCAGACGGGCAGCGTCAGCTCGTACGTCGGCCAGGGCTTTGGCGCAGCCCGGTCGGCCGGCACACGCCGTGACGCCTTCCCACACCGAGTCGGGTGTCGTGATCAGCCCGACGTCCTCCAGCGCGCCTGCGTCGGCAGGCACGACGAGTGAGCGCCAGGGTGTGACACGCACCTCAGGGGCGACCTGTGTCAGCGCAGACGCCTGCTCCTGCGTGAGGCTGCCCAGCGGCACTGTGACGACAAGAGCGGACCCGTGCACACCAGCAACAACCTGTGCCGTCTGAGCAGGCACCACCTCGGTCGCCTGCAGCCCAAGCCGTTCAACGACAAGCTCCGCACCACCGGCAACCTCGGCGATCCGCCACTCCTGGTCACGCACCGCCAGGAACGCCTCAGCCGCAGCAACCATCAGCCCCGGCGCCGCGTCCCACTCGACCCGCACACCCAAGCCGCCGACGCTCAGCAGACCAGCCCGCTCATCCAGCGCTCGCACGACCACGTCGGCCCGCAGCTCAGTCAGGTCTCCGCGCCCGTCGTCCAGGGCGAACAAGAACCGGCCGGGGAGGTCCGCCAGCGCCGGACGTGCACACAGGGCCTCGTCGAGAGCGGTTGCCACCGGGAGTACGTCGTACCTCGACTCGTCGTCCAATCCGGACAGCGGGGACGCGAGGATGTTTCGTACTCGCTCGTGGGCGATCGACGGCAGCAGCCCCGCCGTGAACAGCCGGTCCGACAACTCCTGCGGTCCGTCCGCGGCCAGCCCGCGGAGCTGGAGGTTGGCGCGGGACGTGAGCTCCAGCCGGCCGTCGCCGAGATCAGCGGCAGCGAGACGCAGTACGTCGAGCTGTGCCGCCGTCAGCCGTCCACCAGGTAGCCGTACGCGGGCCAGGCCGCCGTCGGCAGCCTGGTGCACGCTCAGCACACCAGGGCATCGATCGACTTCGGTCCTCGCCACAGGCGTGATGCTACGTGCCCGAAACCCGCTGTGTTCTGGACCACAGCAAGACGCCCACCGTCAGCACCGCGCAGCACCCGCCCGCCACCATCACTGCTGACACCGACCACGCGTCCACCACGAGCCCGCCGGCCAGAGCCCCCGCCGACAAGACGGCCTGGAACGAGGAGGTGAACCACACAGTCGCCGCCTCCCGAGACCCCGGTACGGCCGCGGCGAACATGCTCATCGAGCACACCGGCACCCCGCCGTACCCCAGTCCCCACACCACCAGCAACAGCAGGGCTCCCGTCGTACTGCGCCCCACCACGGGCATCAGTAACGTCGCGGCGGCGATCAAGCCCGCACAGATCGCGAAGGTGGCCCGCCCTGCGTACAGCCCCGCAAGGATGTTCCCCACCAGACCGGCCGCGCCGTACACCAGCAGGAACAGCCCGATGAGCTCAGGACGCACCACCTCCCGCAAGAACGGCGTGACGTACGTGTAGGTCGCGAAATGGGCCGTGACGATCAGGCAGGTCACCAGAAGCGCCGTACGACTGCTGCTGAGTGCCTTCCGGAGTACGGCGGCCTGCGTCACCTGTAGTGGCGGTAGTGGCGGCACCGTGGTTCGCAGTGCGACCAGGGCCAATACCGAGAGCACTCCGAGTGCGGCGAACGACGTACGCCAGCCCACCAGCTCGCCAACGAAGGTCCCGGCCGGTACGCCGAGCACCGAGCCGAGAGGGACCGCGGAGAAGATGACGGCTGTGGCGCGGGTCGTCCACGGCTCCGGCACCAGCCGCCCGGCCAGACCCGCTCCGATCGACCAGAAGCCGCCGATGGTCAGTCCGACCAGGAACCGGGCGACGAGCTCGAGCCAGAAGAACGGCGCGGCCGCGGCGACGAAGCCTGCGACGGCCAGCAGGACCATCAGCGCACACAGCATCAGACGCCGGTCCAACCGCGCCGTGGCGAGCGTGACTACCGGAGCGGCGACGGCCGCGACCAGGCCGGGCATCGTCATCAGCCAGCCAGTACGGCCTGGGGTGAGTGCGAAGTCGGCGCCGATCGGGGTGAGCAGGCCGATCGGGAGGATCTCGGTGGTGACGATCGCGAAGATCCCGAGCGTCACCGCGCCGACGCCGTACCACTGCACGGCCGGACGGGCTGCGGTCTGCGTTGTCATGCCTTCCAGGCAACCCGGGCCACGCCGACGCGGCTCGCGGTTTCGCGACACGGCGGTCCCAGCCGAGCAAGCCGTCGCTTTCCCGCGATCGACGGCGGTCCCTGGAATGATCCGGTTCGGGATGATCTGCGGATAGATAGTTCCGAGCTATCCTTTACGGTATGGCGCAACTCCCGGAACGCACTGTCCCTGACATCACCGGCTACCTGACCCACGCCGGCCACGTGTTGGAGACGCAGTTGTCCGCAGCCCTGGCGGAGATCGGCCTGACGCTGCGGATGCAGTGCGTACTGCGGCACGCGCTCGAGGCGGAACGTACCCAGATCCAGATCGCCGAGCTGAGCTACATGGACAAGACCACGATGGTCGTCACCGTCGACGCCCTGGAGAAGGCCGGCTACGCCGAACGCAAACCGTCGGCCACCGACCGCCGAGCCCGCATCATCGCCGTCACCGACGAAGGCGCCCGCATCGCGGCCGAAGGCCAGCAAATCGTCGACCGAGTCCACGCCGAGGCCCTCGCCGCCCTCGCCGCCCCCCAACGCGAACCCTTCATCAACGCCATGACCACCCTCGTGGACGGCCCCCTCGCCACCCCTGTCACAGCCCAACCCATCCGCCGCTCCCGCCAGCGCGCCGGCTGAACTACTCCGGCACGTACACGGTCAGTTCCCGCCACGACTCCTTGCTGTCCTCCGAGTCGACGTGCGGCTGCCGGAACAGCTCAACGTACGACGCGATCTCGGCCAGCGGCCACCAAACGTCGAAGAGCTCCATCGCCGCGGCGCGCGGACGGATCGGGCCGGCCTCCGACTGGTAGGCCGGAAGTACGTCGTCCGGGCCGCCGAGGACCCCGACGAGGTCGCGTTCGCGCGGCGCGAGCCGCACCGTCTCCCAGTCGACCAGCCGCAGCTGGCCGTCGTCCGTGCGGACGACGTTGGCGCTGTGCGGCTCGCCGTGCGTCACGACCCAGGGTTCGTCCGAGGCCTCGACTTCGCGAACCAGCGCGTCGTAGTGCTCCAGTTTGCTGTGAACGTATTCGTGCGCGCCGGCGAGCCGCAGTCGGGTCGCCTCGGCGTACGGCCCCGCGGACCAGGGCTGGTCGAGGTCGGTGAGTGCCGCCAGCAGCGCATCCCGGCAGTCATCCGATAAGAGATCGTCTACTACAGAACTATCTGCTATGGTCTTTCCAATCGGACGGACTGAGGAGACGACCTGTGAGTGTGGACGTGGTGGTGGAGCCGGCGGTGCGCGGGCGGGTGAAGGCGCTTGTCGTGCTGTGTGTGATGCAGTTGATGATCATTTTGGACGGGACTGTGGTGACGGTCGCGTTGCCTACGATTCAAGGGGATCTGGGGTTTTCGCAGGCGGGCCTTGCCTGGGTGATGAACTCGTACCTGATCGCGTTCGCGGGGCTGTTGTTGCTGGCCGGGCGGATCGGGGATCTGGTGGGGAGTAAGCGCGTCTTCGTCGCGGGGCTCGGGTTGTTCACGGCCGCGTCGTTGTGGTGCGGACTGGCGACCAACGCGGGTGCGCTGATTGCCGGGCGGTTCCTGCAAGGCGTTGGTGGGGCGCTGGCGTCGGCGGTGATTCTGGGCATGATCGTGAGCCTCTTCCCGGCACCGGGGGAGCAGGCGCGGGCCATGGGTGTCTACAGCTTCACAGCGGCCAGTGGTGCGTCGATCGGGCTGATCTTCGGTGGCGTGATCACGCAGACCGTCGGCTGGCACTGGGCGTTCCTGATCAACGTCCCGATCGGCCTGGCCGCGTTGGTGTTCGCCGTACGGCTTCTGGATCACCAACCCGGTCTGGGCCTCGCCACCGGTGCAGACGTGGTGGGAGCAGTGCTGGTAACAGCCGGACTCTCGCTAGCCGTCTACACCATCGTCCAGACGGCAGGGCCGCAAGCAACCCTGTCCCGTACGCTCCTGGAGGCTGCCGCAGCGCTCGTGCTGCTAAGCGCGTTCGTAGTACGGCAGGCGCGTATCAAGCACCCACTGCTTGCCCTACGCATCTTCCGCAAGCGCCAGCTCACCGTGGCCAACCTCATCGTCGTACTGCTTTTCGCAGCCGGCTTCGGCTTCCAGTTCACCACCGCCCTGTACGTCCAGCGCGTACTCGGCTACGACTCCCTCACAACCGGCCTGGCCTTCCTGCCCGCGCCCCTGATGAACGCACTGATGTCCCTGTCGCTGGCACCGCGCCTGACTGTCCGCTTCGGTGCGCGCAAGATGCTGATCGCCGGACTCGTCGTCTTCCTGCTGGCCCTGCTCTGGATCAGCCAGGCGCCCGTGAATGGCTCGTACGTCGTCAACGTCGGGCCGGTGCTCGCCGTGATGGGCGCAGGTATCGGTGTGGCCATCCCGGCAGCCATCATGCTGGCCATGTCCGGTGCGGACCCGGGTGACGCCGGACTTGCCTCAGGCCTCAACAACACCGCCCAGCAAGCAGGTGCAGCCATCGGGACCGCAGTACTGGCGACCCTGGCTGCCTCGACGACCGCGCACAAAGCAGCAGAAGGCGAACTGCTCGCCCTCAGGGACGGCTACGGTGCAGCGTGGCTCGCGGCAGCCGGGTTCGTACTGGCAGCGGCCCTGCTGGCGGCAACGATGCTCCGGAGTACGGCTACTGTTGTCGGCCGTGAGTAGGACGAGAGACCCCGACCGGCTGGTGCTGTTCACCGACGCGGTCGTCGCGATCGCGATCACCCTGCTGGTACTGCCGCTGGTCGACCTGGTCCCCGAGGTCAAGGCGCACGGTGGTGACGCGGCCAGTGTGATCACCGAGCACCGGCAGGAGATCTTCACCTTCCTGCTGAGCTTCGTCGTGATCGCGAACTTCTGGATGGGACACCACCGGATCTTCGAGCACGTCCGCGTCTACACCACCGGCCTGATGCGGCTGAACCTGCTCTGGCTGCTAACGATCGTCGTGCTGCCGTTCACGACCGAGATCATCGGCGCGTTCGACAGCGACCGGTTCGTGGCCGGTGTGTACATCGGAACGATCCTGGTGCTCAGCATCTGCCAGTCCGGGCTCGCGGTGATGGTCCGCGGGCACAAGGAGCTCGAGGCACCGGACAACCCGGTCAGCGACGGGGAGCTGGTCGGCTCCCTGGTGCTGACCGGGTTCACGGTGCTCGCGTTCCTGCTCGGGTCCCTCGTGCCCGGCATCAACTTCTACGCGATGTTGCTACTCCTCCTGCCGGCGGCCGTGATGCGGGTCTGGCGCGTCAGGCACCCAGAGAAGCCCAGAAGTCACACTGGTGCTCAGAGCTGAGGTTCACCTTCCGGATGCCGGTCTGGTCGGTCGGTGCGAGTGAGAGACCGCTGACCGACCTGTGACCGGTAGGGGACCACTGCGGGCGGCCGGCCCCGTTCGGGTCGCCGGTACGGGCGAAGGCCGTCCAGTAGTCGATCATCTGGTTCGACAGCGTCCGCTGTGTCGCAGACATCGGTAGGTCGAAGCCGCCGAGCCGGAACAGGTACGGCAGTTCCATGGCATGCGAAGCACCCAGTCCGGGGATGGAAATCGGTGAGTGCTTGTCCGCGAACTCATACGCGTACACAGGCACCGTACGAGCAGCGTGCTGGTCCGTAGCGACCTGTGTGCACGACCAGATCCGGTCGGTCGTCACGGCACCCCACGCCGCCGCGGGGGACTCGTAGCGGGACTGCGGGTAGTGCTGCAGTACGGCAGGAGCCTTCGCAGCCCCGACCATGTTCTTCACCAGCGCCGGGTAGTCCTTGATGTCTCCGAACGCGGGCAGCCACCCGTTCGCCTCGTCGTGGTTGTTCCCGGAGATGACAGGTACCCGGTGGAACAGCCCGGCCTCCATCGCCTTCGCCGGGCTGAACGGTACGACGGGACTCTCGCCGTACCCGACCTGGGTGAACTCGAGCGTGTCGTCGAGCAGTACGTCGGTCTTGAGGTCGCGCAGGCATTCGATCGTCGTACAGGCCAGCTTCTTACCGGCAGCCCACTCCTTGCCGTTCGCCTCGACCTGGCGGGCGGGGATCCACGGCGAGTCCGCGGCCTGGCCCGGGTACTGGCTGTTTGCGGCCCAGTTGAACGTACACGAGCCGCTCTGCATGATCGCCTTCGCGAACAGGCCGGTGGACGTGGGGGAGGTGAGCTGCGCGCACACGCTCATCCCGCCGGCCGACTCGCCCGCGACCGTGACGTTGCGCGGATCGCCGCCGAACGCGCGTGCGTTCCGCTGCACCCACCGCAGCGCCGCCTGCTGGTCCTGCAGGCCGAACGTCCCGGAGTCCGGCAGACCCGGGTATCCGAAGAAGCCGAAGATGCCGAGCCGGTAGTTGACCGTGACAACGACCACGTCACCGCGGGCCGCGAAGTTCGACGCCTCGTAGCTGCTGCCCGCGCCGGAGAAGAACCCGCCGCCCGGGATCCACACGACCACCGCGCGCGGCTTGGCTGAGGCGCGCGCGGGCGTGGTGACGTTCAGGTAGAGGCAGTCCTCGGTGGCCGAGCCGTCCGGCGCCTCGGAATTCGGTTGCTGTGGGCAAAGATTCGCGATCTCCGACGGCCGTACGCCGCCCCACGGACGGACCGGCTGCGGCGCCTTCCACCGCAACGCCCCGACCGGCGGAGCGGCGTACGGGATCCCGTCGTACACCACAGAATCCCCGACCGCCTTGCCGGCCACCGCTCCGGCATCAGTTCTCACAACCGGAGGCTCCGCAGCCTCACCCGGCCCCGCGAACGCCACCAACAGGCCGCCCGCTGCCGCCATCACCGCCAAGATTCTCTTCATACCAGCAGCCTCTGCTGGAGGCCACCGAGACGACTTCGGCCGGGCGGCCAGCGCTACTAAGACTTTGGTCTACGTAGCAGATAGGTATCCATGATCCAGCCCTTCCGTTCGCGGGCCTCGGCGCGGACCTTCTCGATCTCGGCTGCCACCTCGCGCAACGGCCCCGAGATCAAGAGTTCGTCCGGTGTGCCGAGATACGCGCCCCAGTAGATCTCGGCATCCTGATCCAGATGCGCGCTGAAGGCCGTCTGCGCATCCAGCATCACGACGACGTCGTCCACCCCGTCCGGCCACTCCGCCGCGAGTCGGCGGCCGGTGGTGATCTGGATGGGGCGGCCGACCTGGTTCAGGCCGATCCGGTGCCGGGCGGCCAGCGTCGACACACTGCTGATGCCGGGGATGACCTCGACGGAGAACGCCAGCTCGCCCCGCGCGGTGATGTCGTCGAGGATCGCCAGGGTGCTGTCGTACAGGGACGGATCGCCCCACACCAGGAACGCCCCGACCTGGTCCTCGCCCAACTCGCCGGCGATCAGGTCGGCGATGACGTCGGCCCGGCGGCGCCGCCAGTCGTCGACGGCCTCGACGTACGCCGAACTCGTCCGGTCCCGCTCCGGATCCCGGCCGACCACAACGCGATACTGCCGAGAGGTCGCGTACCGCCGCAGGATCTCCGACCGCAGGTCGACCAGCTCCTGCTTGACCTCGCCCTTGTCGAGCACGAAGAACACGTCGACCCGGTTCAGCGCCGACACGGCCTGCATCGTCACCTGCTCCGGGTCGCCCGCACCGACACCGATCACCACGATCTCCCGCATGCGGGGAAGCCTATGTCAGACCGTCACCAGCAATGCAGCGGCGATGACGGATCCCACAACAGCACCGCCGTAGCACAGCACCACGATCGGTACGGCGTACCGCTTGAGCTGGAGGCCGTCGTACAGGGTGTAACGGAACCGGTGCGCCCAGTGGAACAGCGCCAGCACACACAGCCCGAACAACACCAGCCGAGTGATCGGATTCCGCAGTACGGCGAGCAAATGAGCAGGGGAAGGTGAGAACAGGCCGAGCGGGATCGCGATGCCGAACAGGAACAGCAGCACCGGCACCATCAGCGCGGCGACCATGCCACCCGAGCTGAACAGCATCCACAGGAAGGGTTCAGGTTGGCGCTTCATCCCAGCACCACCCACACGACAATTGCCGACAGCACCAACCAGGCCAGGTAGTGCGCGGCAACGACCTGTACCGACGGTAGCCGACGTCCAAGCACCTTGATCACCATGGCTCGTGGTGCCAGAGCGAACCACGTCACCGCATGCAGCAGTACGAACAGGAACGCGATCACGTTGATCGCGACCACCCACCACTGCCCACTCCAGTCCAGGAACCTCTGGTACGACGTCGCACCGCCGGCCACCGCATTGACCAGCAACAGCAGGAACACCACGAACCACGCGACGAACACACTGCTCAGCTCACGCAGCACGAAGAGGACGTACGAACGCTTCTCCAACCACCAGAACAGTGCGACCGGCCGCTGGTACACGCTCATCGTCGGCTCCGCGGCATCAGCAGTGCCTTGATCGACTGAGTCGCCGCGGTCAGCTTGTACCGCTGGATCGCGCCCGCCGGATCCACACCCTTCGGACACGCGGCACTGCACTCACCCACGAACGTGCAGGCCCAGATCCCTTCCGGAGACGAAAGAACTTCGAGCCGCTCGGACGCGCCCTCGTCGCGCGAGTCCAGGTTGTAGCGCTGGGCGAGTGCGATCGCGGCCGGGCCGATGAAGTCCTGATCGAGGCTGTAGACCGGGCAGGCCGAGTAACACAGCATGCAGTTGATGCACATGCTGAACTGCTTGTACTCGTCGAGTTCTTCTGGTGTCTGCAGATACTCGCCTTCTTCGAGCGGACTCTGTACGTCCCGGATCACCCAGGGCTTGACCTTCGGGAGCTTCGTCATGAAGTCGTCGATGTCCACCACCAGATCGCGGACGACCGGGAAGTTGCGCAACGGCTCGACGCGGATCGGGCCGGGCGCGTAGTCGGTCAGGAAGGTCGCACAGCTCAGCTGGGGTTCGCCGTTCACCGTCATCCCGCAGCTGCCGCAGATGCCCATCCGGCACGACCACCGGAACGACAGCGTGCCGTCCAGGTGATCCTTGACGTAGGTGAGGCCGTCCAGGATCGCCCAGTGCTCCCGCAGCGGGACCTGGTACGACTGCATCACCGGCTCGGCGTCCACCCCGGGCCGGTAGCGAGCGACCTCGAGCGTGATCTCGTCTGCCATCACTACCTCCCGTACACCCGTTCTCCCGGCGGCCAGCGGGTGATCGTCACTGGCAGGTACGTGACGCGGCTGGTTCCGTCCGGTTGGCGCCGGACCAGCGAGTGCGCCAGGAACCGCTCGTCGTCGCGGGCCGGGAAGTCGGTGCGCTGGTGTGCGCCGCGCGACTCCTCCCGGAGTACGGCGCAGGCGATGATGCTCTCGGCAACCTCCAGCATGAAGCCCAGCTCGAGCCACGCGATCAGCTCGGTGTTGAAGTTCGTGCTGTGGTCGTCGATCGCCGCATGGGCGAAGCGATGCCGCAGTTCTTCCAGCCTCTGTGCCGCCTTGGTCAGCGTGTCGCCGTCGCGGTAGATCCCCGCGCCGGTCTCCATCGTGGCCTGCATCTCTGTCCGGATGTCCGCGATCCGCTCGTGCCCCTCTTCCCTGGACCGGCCCAGCTCCGTGGCGAGCCTCTGCTCCTCGTCCCGGCCTTGCGCGAGGATCGACGGCGGTACGGCGCGGTGGTACCGGCCGGCGAACACCGCGGCGGCCCGCCCGGCGCGGTTGCCGAAGACGAGGCACTCCGGCAGCGAGTTCGAGCCGAGCCGGTTGGCTCCGTTGATGCTGACGCAGGCCACCTCGCCGGCCGCGTACAGACCCTCGAGCGACGTGGCGCCGTGGATCTCGGTGTGGATGCCGCCCATCATGTAGTGCACGACCGGACGCACCGGCACGAGCTCGTGCACCGGGTCGATGTTCTGGTACTTCGAGCACAGCTCACGGACGAACGGCAGCTTGGCGTCGATCAGCTTCGCACCGAGGTGCCGCAGATCCAGGTTGACCACCGGCCCGTAGGGCGTGTCGATCGTGCGGCCCTTCTCCACCTCGTGGACGAATGCCTGTGACAACCGGTCCCGCGGGCCGAGCTCCATGTTGCGCAGGACCGGTTCCGGTGTCGGCGTACCGAGGTCGTAGTCCTGCAGGTAACGGTAACCGTCCTTGTTGAGCAGCCACCCGCCTTCGGCGCGGGCCGCCTCGGTGATCAGGATGCCGGTGAACGGCAGGCCGGTCGGGTGGTACTGGACGAACTCCATGTCCTTGAGCGCGGCGCCGGCGCGGTAGGCGAGTGCCATCCCGTCGCCGGTCTTGATGTTGGCGTTGGTCGTGAACGGGAAGACCCGCCCGCAGCCGCCGGTGCAGACGATCACCGCGTTCGCCGTGATGGTCTCGATCCGCCCCGTCGCGAGCTCGATCGCGACCACGCCGTACGCGCGTCCTTCGTCGACCAGGATCTTGGTGACGTACCACTCGTCGTACCGGACGATGTCGGCGTACGACAGCGCGGTCTGGAAGAGCGTGTGCAGCAGGTGGAAGCCGGTCCGGTCGGCGGCGAACCAGGTGCGCATCTTCTTCATTCCGCCGAATGCCCGTACGGCGATACGCCCGTCCGGCTGCCGGCTCCACGGGCAGCCCCAGTGCTCGAGTCGGAGCAGTTCGCGCGGCGCCTCGGCGACGAACGCCTCCACCGCGTCCTGGTCGCACAGCCAGTCGCTGCCGGACACGGTGTCGTAGGCGTGCTCGTCCAGGGAGTCGTCCGCCCCGGCGACCGCTGCGGCGCCGCCCTCGGCGGACACCGTGTGGCTGCGCATCGGGTAGACCTTCGAGACCACCGCGACCCGCAGCGCCGGGTTGGTCTCGGCCACCGCGATGGCAGCTCTCAACCCGGCGCCGCCGCCTCCGATCACCACGACGTCGTGATAGGTCGCCATGGTCAGGCTTCGTGGTCGCCGCTGTGCTCGTCCATCAGCACCTTGCCGTCGTGCCGCACGGTCCGGATCCGCACGCTGCCGTCATGGAACTCGTGCCGGGTCTGCCGGCACCCACAGGCGTACAGCGTGCTGTCCAGCCGGAGGCCCTCGAAGTCGTCCTCCTGGCTTCGATCCGCATCCCCGAACCGCCCACACGGCGCCCGTTCCCCAGTGAGATGCGTCTTGGTCCCCGTCATCCGCTCACCCCCCGCCTTCTCGAGGTGTTCGTGACTTACATCACACCTCGATACTGCGCCTGCGAGGAGAGGACGGCAATGGGTCAGCTCTGCGCCAGGTTGGGGCCCATGCGGGACCAGGCGGCTTCGGCCTCGGTCTGCCAATGGCCCGCTTGGGCGTGGTCGCCACGAGACTCGGCGAGCGCGGCGAGCCGTTCCATGGCCCGGGCATCACCAGCATCGGCAGAAGCCAGCAGAAGGCTCTCGCCCTCGGTGTCGCCTTCATCGGCGAGGAGACTGCCCAAGAGTGTCCGGGCATTGCCTTCACCGTGGCGGACGCCCTCCCACCACCAGTACTTCCCGCCCTCGATGTCGTCACGGTCGAAGCTGTAGCCGCCGGCGAAGAACATGGCCGGCGAATGGCCTGCGAGCGCGGCACGCCGCATCCAGTCCTCCGCCGCCGGACGGTCGCGGGCCCGGTCCAGTGCCAGCGCCCGATCGAACATCGCCTGTGGATACTCGGCGTCCGCCGCGAGGTCAGCGAGCTGTTCGGCTTCGTCCAGCTGGCCGAATTCCCGGTACACCGCCGACAGGGAGTACAACGCCGACGGGTCGCCGTACTCACTCGCGACCTGCAGCACAAGGATCAGGAGTTCCTCGGCGCCGTACGCCATCAACACGTCACGGAGCTGCTCCAGCGTGTCGGAGTCGCACACCTGGGCTGCACGGCGGACCCACTCCGCGGCAGCGGGTTGTCCGCACCTGACGAGCCCGGTCGCGAGGTCGAACACGATCCCGGCGTCCGCCTCGGTGTCCGCAACCCCCTCCAGAACCTCAACGGCCCGATTCGTCTGGCCGCGGCCCAGCAAAGCACGACCGTACGCCGCTGCCGCTCTGGAAGGATCCAACCGCAGTGCAATCTCCCACCAACGGTCCGCCGCAGCGGGATTGTCGTCCTCGACAGCCTCCGCCATCCCGGCGACTACCGGACCACACCGCCCGGCGAGTTCCGCCTCTTCGGCATGCTGGATCGCCACCTCGACCTGTGCAGGATCGATCCGGCCGAGACCGCGGACGTATTCGGCCAGCTGGATACCGACCTCGTAGCCGCCCTCGACTTGGTGCAGCTCCGCCAATGCGGCGTCGAAGAGAGCCTGCTCGGGCGGGACACCAAGCCTGGCCGCCACCATTTCGGTCAATACGTCGCGGCGCACCGGCCGGTGTAGTCCGAGGTTCCACCACGCTGCCGCCGCCAGGATGGTGGCTTGCCAGACGCGGTCCGCCGGATCTGCTGAGTCGAGCCTGTCGAGCTGCTCGACCAAGGGACTGAAGTCGTCCACCTGCTCGTCGCCGCCGAAGGCCGCGACCGCCCGGAGCAGAACGACGGCCTCTGACATCCTTCGGAGGAACAGCAGCGCCCGCGCGCTGAACAGCAACGCGGTCTTGTGCAGGCTCGAGCCGAAGTGTTCGCGCTCCAGGTAGGGCAGCGACCGCCGCAACTCCGCGACGACGGTCTCGGGCTGGTACCCGGCGGAGTTCAAGACGTCCGCCAGCCCGACCCTGGCTTCGGCGGCGGACCGCTCGGTCGGAGCTGCCGCGGCGGCGCGACGATACGCTTCCGTCACGGCAGTCAGCCGATCGGCAACCGGTACGTCGCTGCGCGGATCGGGAGTGCACAGCCGCGCCAGCTCGATCTCGGCACGCTTCATCCAGGCCCCGTACTGGGTTGATGCGATCTTGCGGGTTGACCGCGTCGATGGCTGCGTCGACGGCTTCCGAGGCCTCGTCGAGATCACCGAACCTGAGCCGCGCCTCCGCCACCACCAGTCCGAGCAACGCCTGCGCATGGCCGTCCTCGAGCTCCGCGTAGATCGCACCGGCCTGGTCGAGGGAGTCGAAGGCCGACCGGTCGCCTTTCCTGACGAGCAGCCGACCGTGTTGCTCAATCATCACGGCGTCCCCCCGCAGCTGGGCTCGCTCCGTCTCGGACAGGTCGGCACGTCCGCGAGCGCGCAGTTCGGCGATCTGCGGTGCACGCCGTACGAGCATCTCCTGACTGTCGGCGATCTGCCCGTCGACGTCGCCACTACGGATGGCCTGCTCGGTCAGCTGGGATCGGTAGATGTCGATTTCTTCCTGCCACCCTGGGTCGCCGGCGGTGCGGTCATACAGCGGCTCGACGGTGGCCAGCAGCCGGTCCAGATCGGAGTACCGCTCGGTGCTCAGATAAAGGGCTCGCAACGACACCATGGCCTTGGTCAGCCAGATCCAATTCGCCCTGGCGAGCGCCTCGCTCCGGACGGTCAGCAGGTTCGGCTCTTCGACCGCGAACCGATCGACCACATGGCCGTACCCCTCGGTGTAGATCGCGGCGAGCCGATTACAGACGTCCGCCTGCTGTTGCAGCCAGGCCAGCCGGGTCGTCTCGTCCGGTGGCGGCAGTAACGAGTGCAGGACCGGATGGATGCGGTACACTCTCGGTAGCGTTTCGACGAGCAGACCGATCTCCGCTGCCCGATCGAGCACGCGGAGGACGTCCTCGTGGACCACGGTCTGGCCGATCGGTACGTCGGCCGGACCGAGGATCATCGCCGTCAGCACGTCGGCTCCGGCAACCCGCTCGAAACAGGCGAGCAGGTCGAGGATCTGGCGGTCCTCAGGTGTGAACAAGGAGTCGAGCAGGTCGCGGAAGTCGGTGGCGACCCGGCCGGGGCCGGGGCCGTCCGGATCCGCCGCCCTGCGGACGATGACCGCCGGCAGTCCTTCGGCGGTGGCGGCCAGGTCCTTCGCCTCGTCGATTGTAAGGATCCGTCCGCCGGCCCGCGCCGCACCGATCGCCAGCTGGGCCGCCTCGTCCTCCGGCAGCGGCGTGAGCTCGATCAGGCCGACCGACCCGGAAAACGACGGCCGGTCGTCGCGCCGCGACAGCACCAGGATCCGGAACCGACGGTCGTCGAACTCGACGAGCATCCGAAGGATCGCCTCGCGTTGCGACCCGGGCATCAGGCTGATCAGGTCGAAATTCTCCCAGACCCAGAGGATCGGCCGAGCCTGGATCTGTTGGGCCATCGCCTGCAACGGACCGATCCTGGCCGGGTCACCCGTGATGTCGTACGTCGGTTGCAGCGCGAGGGACGTGTCCAGCTGTTCGCGGAGCAGTTCGGCCGTGGTGTTCACGCCGAACCGGAACGAGTACGCCTGCAGTCCGCCCGCGCCGGAGTTCAGGTACCACTGCAGGAACTCCTTCGCGACGGTCGATTTGCCGCACCCGGCCCATCCCATCAGCACCGCAACCGGTGAATGGTCGAAGGTCCGGTCGACGGCAAGCAGGACGTCGTCACGGTCCACCAGGCCTCCGCCGGAGTCCGGCTCCGCGTCGTACGGGTCGTACTCCGGTTCGGCGTGCTCCGCCGCCACCCCGCCCACGCTGTCGCCGGTCAGCGCCTCGCGCTCCGGCCGCAGCGGTGGTGCGATGGTCAGGGGAACCCCGGCGGGACAGTGGACGACCGGAACCGCCCAGCCCAGCCGGTCCACCGGCGAACCGTCGGCACTCGTTTCCAGCTCGACCGCGCGACGACCTGCCGCCGCGGCGACCGTGAGGTCGGTCCCGGCGAACAGTTCGTCGTACAGGGCACGCATGTACGACGTCGCGGTCGAGACGCGAAGGTTGTAGCGCATGGCGACGACACCTGCGACGCCGCCGGCGAGGAGGTCCTCCGTCACGGAGGCGTAGTCGCCGCGGAGCCGGCCAAGACTCGCGTCGGCGTACGCCGACCGGCAGGCGTTGAGCACCACGCACTGCACGGAGTACTCCCGGCACACGCGGGCGAGCGCGGCGCCGCCGACGGCCTCCGGACCGCGTTTGCCTTCGAAGATCAGGTACCCGCCACGCGAACCGTCCGGTGGGTCGACCACCCCGAGCGCCGCCAACTCGTTGCCATCGGCAAACACGCCGTGGCCGTCGAAGTGCACCGCGGTGTAGGGCAGACCGATCGCCGACGCGTCGCGGAGCATCGCGGCCAGGCGGTCGAGCGTCGGCGGCCGGACGACGTCGATCGCAAAGCTGTGGCCGGCGTCGAGTGCGCTCTCGACGAGCTGCCGGGCGACGGAGCGCAAAGGTACGTCGTCACCTCCACCGGGCCGGGAGATGACGACGAGGACCCGGCACGCCGCGGGCGGCTCGCCGGTCGCGGACCGGTCGTGTACGCGGGTGAACGATCGCGCGTGCACCGCCAGGCGGCGGTCGGTGGCCGGATCTCTGAGCAGCTCCCATGGCAGCAGGCCGTCGTCCCGGATCTCGATGTCCAGCGTCGGCAGCACGGCACGGATCCGATCGCCGATCGCTTCCGCCTCGCCGGCGAACGCGGCCGCGAAGAGTTCGGCTCCCACCTCGGCCGTGGTGGTGCGCGCCGTACGGGCGAGATCCTCGGCGAACTCCGACCGCCGGCCGGCCGGGTCATGGTCCTCGGCCAGCCAGCGGATGCGCTCCAGGCGCCCGCGGTCGACGACGTACCGGAACGGGATCGACGCGGCCTGCGCCGGGCTGCCGTCGAGGTCGCAGCGCAGCGAGAGGCGACCGGCCTTCCGATCGTGGGTGAGCTCGAGCCTGGACATTCTCCGCCGGCCTCAGACGAGTCTCTGCATCAGGTAGGTCGCCAGCGCCTGAACCTCGGCAGGTGTCCGAACAGTCACCAGCAACCGTCCTCCGGCTTCGGTCCGGCTGACCGGCAACGCCATCAGCAATGCGGCCTCTGAACCGAGACCGAGCGTGCGCACCAGCAGCTCGGGATCGAGATCCAGCTCGACAGCAGCCGGCTGGATCCGCACCTTGATCAGCGCGACGAATGTCGTCGGGTTCGGTTTGGCGAAGAACGTCAGCCGGCCGTCCGCCCCAACGGCCAGGTCGTCGAACGCGACGGCGAGATCGTTCTGCAGCGATCGCAGTACGGGCAGCGCCCCCAGCGCCGTCGCCTGCAGCTCGATCGCCTGCTGCTTGTCCTCCCGGCTGGGGCGAACCGTGTCTTTCGCCCAGTTCCAGAACATGTCCCCACTCATCCAGGCGTCACCTCCGGAGTCAGCACGGCCGACGCGGGCCAGGCCGCCAAGCGCCGGTCGCGGCGGAACGCGCGGCGGCGAACCAACAACGTCAGGTCGACCCGCCACGCGACCGGCCGTCCGCTGTCGTCGAGCGACGGGAGCGGGAGCAGCGTCTCGTCCGAGATCGACTCGCCCGGCTCGATCGCGGACTGCCCGGCGAACAGCCCCGAATCACTGCCCTCGGCCGGCGGCACCGGTCGCCAGCCCGGACGCCGGCCGAGGACGAGACCGGAGGCGGGCAGGAAACTCAGCCGCTGAACGACCGGCATTTCATCGAGCACGAGCCGCGACGCACCAGCATTGCGCAGACCGACCCGAACATGGATCAGCTCCCGTTCAGGAGTCCGCACCAACCGGAGGCCGACGGTGAAGTCGGCCCGTGAGAAGAAAGTTCGGCCTCGGGCGAACCGGTAGTACGCCCAGAATCCGGCGATCACGAGCGCGGCCGCCTGGACACCGCCGGAAACGATGTCGACCAGCGTCCCAGCATCGGACAACGACAGCGCGACCACCGCAGCCTCCCCCAGCGCCCCAAGCGTGTGACAAACCGTAACGGCTCGACTTCCGCCCGGCAACAGATCCCGGGGATCAGCGCTCAGCTCCTGCTACTCCCGCCACTCGCGTTCGAAGGGGAGGCGCCAGGCGCGGGGGGCGATCAGTTGGTGGATCGCGTTCGGGCCCCAGGTGCCGTGCTGGTACGGCTTGACCGGCGGCGGGTCATCGAGCAGCGGCGCGGAGCGGTCCCAGAGCGACTCGATGCCCTCGGCGGTGGTGAACAGGGTGTGGTCCCCGCGCATCGCGTCCAGGATCAGCCGCTCGTACGCCTCCAGTACGTCGGCCGCACCGGCCGTCTCCTGGGTGGAGAACTGCATCGACAGCTTCTCCAGCCGCATCCCCGGGCCGGGGCGTTTGCCGTAGAACGACAGTGATACCCGCGACGAGTCGGCCAGGTCAAAGGTCAGGTGGTCCGGGCCTTCCGAGCCGACCCCGGAGCCGGCCGGGAACATCGTCTTCGGCGCCTCCTTGAAGGCGATCGAGATGATCCGCTGGCCCTCGGCCATCTTCTTGCCGGTACGCAGGAAGAACGGCACGCCGGCCCAGCGCCAGTTGTCGATCTCGACCTTCAGCGCGATGAACGTCTCGGTGTCGGAGTCCGGCGCGACACCGTCCTCGTGGCGGTACCCGGAGTACTGGCCGCGGACCACGCAGGCCGGATCGAGCGGCAGCATCGACCGGAAGACCTTGTTCTTCTCCTCCGAGATCGCCCGTGGTTCCAGAGCGGTCGGCGGCTCCATCGCGACGAACGACATCACCTGCATCAGGTGCGTGACGACCATGTCCTTGAACGCGCCGGTCGGCTCGTAGAACGTGGCCCGCTGGTCCAGGCCGAGCGACTCCGGGATGTCGATCTGCACGTGGTCGATGAAGTTCCGGTTCCAGATCGGCTCGAACAGGCCGTTCGCGAACCGGAACGCGAGGATGTTCAGCGCCGCTTCCTTACCGAGGAAGTGGTCGATCCGGAAGATCTGCGCCTCGTCGAAGGTCTCGTGGACGAAGTCGTTCAGCTTGATCGCGCTGGCCAGGTCGTCGCCGAACGGCTTCTCCATCACCACCCGGGCCCGGTCGACCAGGTCCGCGTCGCGCAGCATCGCGATCACCGACTGGGCGGCCTTCGGGGGCACCGAGAGGTAGTGCAGGCGGCGTACGTCGGGACCGAGCTGCTCCTCGGCCGACTTCACCGCGCGCGCCAGCGCCTCCGGGCCGGCCGTCACTGGTACGTAGTCGAGCGTCTCGGAGAACTGCGACCACTGCTCGTCGGTGAGCTTGTGCATGCCGAACGTCTCGACGGCCTGCCGGGCGAGGGCCCGGAACTCCTCGGTGGTCAGGTCCTCGGTCGCCGTACCGATGATGCGGACGTCGGGCGTGAACCGGGACTGCTGCAGATAGGCCAGCCCGGGCAGCAGCTTGCGTTTGGCCAGGTCACCGGTCGCCCCGAACAGCACGATCACGTGCGGCGCGAGTGGATCCGGATCCCGCCGCGACGGCCGCGACCCGGGCGCCGGATAGGCAATGGTCTGGATACGGTCAGGCATTCAGTCCTCCCGAGGACGCCACCGGAGCCAACACGCTGAGCAACACATTGGGCAGTCTAGGAGGCTCCGATGACGTCCAGGCGTCAGGCTGATTGCCAGAGGCCGAGAACGTTGCCCTCCGGGTCCTTGAAGTACGCCGCGAAGCCCATGTCGCCGACCGGGACCTTCTCGCCGACCTTCTCGCCGCCGAGACTCTCGATCGTCTTCCAGGCGGCGTCGATGTCGGGCACGTCGACGGTCAGCACCGGCTGGGTCAGGTCGGCGTTGCCGGCGCTGCGCTGGAACATCCCGCCGTTGATGAAGCCCGGTTCGGCCGGCATCTGCTGCTCGTCCACCGGCCCGGTGGACACCATCGTGTAGTTCATCTCGGGCATCTCCATCACGTTCCACCCGAACGCCTCGCGGTAGAACGCCCGCGCTCGCTCACCGTCGTCGTACGGCACCTCGAAATGCACGATCCGGCCGGTCATCGGTTGTCCTTCCCCCAAACGGTTCCCTTGCCGCCGACGCTAGACCTGCGAGGATGGGGCCGTGAAGTACCTGCTGATGATTGCCGGTGACGAGTCCGCGGCGGCGCACGCCGACGACGGGTGCGGCGGGTGGACCGAGGAGATGGAAGAGCGCGGCGTCGTCGCCGGTGGGGCCGGATTGCGGCCGCCGCACGAGGCCACCACGGTCCGGGTCCGGGACGGCGACGTGCTGCTGACGGACGGGCCGTTCGCGGAGACCAAGGAGCAGATCGGTGGCTTCGTACTGATCGACTGCGCGGATCTGGACGAGGCGATCGAGATCGCGGCGAAGCACCCGGCGGCCGGGTACGGGACGATCGAGATCCGGCCGGTGTTCGAGCCGCCGGTGTGACGTTCGAGGAGATCTACCGGCAGGAGTGGGGCCAGGTGGTCGCCACCCTGATCCGGTTGACCGGTGACTGGCAGCTGGCGGAGGAGTGCGCACAGGAAGCCTTCGCGGCGGCGCTGCAGAAGTGGCCGCAGGACGGCGTACCGGATCGGCCCGGTGCTTGGCTGACGACGACTGCACGCAACCGTGCGATCGACTGGCTGCGTCGAGAGGCTGTGGGCGCGGCCAAGCTGCAAGAGCTTGCTGCGCTTGGGGTTGAGCAGCAGGAGCCGCCGTACGACGTACCGGACGACCGGCTGCGGCTGATGTTCACGTGCTGCCATCCCGCTTTGTCGATGGAGGCACGGGTCGCCCTAACACTGCGGACCTTGGCCGGACTCAGTACGGCGGAGATCGCGCGTGCGTTCTTGGTACCGGAAACGACCATGTCGAAGCGGCTGACCCGGGCGAAGCAGAAGATCCAGCACGCGGGCATCCCGTACCGCGTACCGCCCGCACACCTCCTGCCCGAGCGCACACCCGCCGTACTGGCCGTGCTGTACCTCCTCTTCAACGAGGGGTACTCCGATGTCGTACGCCGCCAGCTGACCACCGAGGCGATCCGCCTGGCCCGGCTACTCGTCCAGCTGATGCCGGACGAGCCTGAGGCCGCCGGGCTGCTCGCGCTGATGCTGTTCCACGACGCGCGCCGAGAGACCCGGCTGGCACCGGACGGCGCTCTGGTCACCCTGGACGACCAGGACCGCAGCAAGTGGGACCACCCGCAGATTGCTGAAGCCGTAGCTGTCCTGGACTCCACATTGCGCCGTAGCGAGCCCGGCCCGTACCAGGTGCAGGCGGCGATCGCGGCCTGCCATGCAACGGCCCGCGCCGCTGCAGACACCGACTGGCACCAGATCGCTGCCCTGTACGCGCAGCTCCCGCAAACACCAGTCGTCGCGCTCAACCGCGCTGTAGCGATCGGCATGGCCGAGGGGCCGGCTGTAGGGCTCCGCCTTGTGGACGAGCTGGCCGCCGCCGAGCTGACCGGCTACCACTTGCTTCCTGCGACTCGCGCAGACTTCCTCCGCCGTCTCGACCGTCGTAGCGAAGCTGCTGAGGCCTATCGCGAGGCCCTGCTCTTGGCTACGACTGAAGCCGAGCGCTTGTATCTGGAGAAGCGTCTGGCTGATTCGCTCATTTGAAATGCCTTCCCGCGCGTACGCTGGTTCCTGGGGGAGGGGGCAGCATGGTGGGGGAAACAGATTGGGCTGTGATCGGCGGCGAGTTCGGCCGCCGCGAGCTGACGGCGCTGACGAAGTCGCTCGAAGGCAACGAGGCGCTGCGTACGACCGTCGATCGTGCACTGGCCGGTGAGGGTCCCGTCGACTTCCAGCAGGCCTGGACGACGGCCGGCCGGCATCCCGGAGCGACGCTCGTACTGGCCGCGTACGTCTACGCGCGCTGCCAGGAGGCCTGGGAGCTCACGGGCAACTACGGGAGGATCAGGGCAACGATCGAGAGTGCCCGGGCCGGCTGGGACCTGTGCACCAGACCGCCCGGCTGGGAGGACCAGGCCACGGAACTGTTCCTGCAGCACATCGCGTCCTTGCCGGACTGCATGGACGCCGAGGGCGCGGTCAACTGCTCCTGTCCGATCGCACTGGAGGCTCACGCGACCGCAGTGTCCGAGACGAACGCAGCGATCCTCGAGTCGATCAGGGGCCTCAAGCAACCAGCTGCTGAGGACTTTGTGCAGTTCCTGTCGGAGATCGTCGAGAAACACTTCGTGACGTACGACGCGATCGCTGCGGTGGCACGTACTGTGCTGGGCTGGCTGATGGAAAGCCCTACTGCAGTTGGAGAGCTCGAAGCATGCATGGCGCGGTTGGAGAAGGCGGAGTCCGCCCCGCTGCTGGCCGACGACGTGTACGCGTCAGAGCTCCGCGCACACCGGTACGCGCTGCAGAGCCTTGCTGAGCGCACACCGGGGCAGCTGACGATCGGGGAGGCGCGCTTCGTCTACTGCTATCCGTTCGCAGCTCCTGCGCGCATCGACTGGGAGGACGTTGCGAAGGCGAGCCTTCTCGCCGGTGCGCAGGTTCAGCTTGTCGACGAACTCCACCTGTCGGACATCTGGAACAGCGACATCTACCAGGGCCTGGTGATGACCCTGCCGCCGATCAACGTCCGTACGACCGCGGGCGTCGATCTCCTGCACACCGTCGAGCTGCGGCTGAGCAAGTTCGGCAACCACTACCTTCGGATCGAGCACAACAGCGACGAGCTCGGGCTGCACGAGATCTACCAGGGACTGCGGCGGGCGTCGCACATGATGGGCGACGAGGTGGTCAGCTGGCTCGACGGCGACCGCACCTGGCCGCGGCTGCAGGAGTTCGCCGAGAAGGTGCTCGGCGATCTCGCGAAACAGGTCGACCCGACCGGCCCGGGCGAGTGGTACGCGGAGCTCGACAAGAACTTCAACGTCGTCCTGGAGATCAGGCAGGCGAGTCTGCGTGGTGCGGACGGGGCCGAGCGGGAGGCGACCGGGAAGGACATCGTCGACGTGGCGGGGCAGCTGGTACTGAACCCGGTCACCGGCTACGCGACCGCGCTGGAGGAGTGGACCCGGCGGCCGATGCCGGCCGAGATACGGAACCTGAGCGGCGACCAGGGCTACGAGACCGACCTGATCGCGCGCACCGACAACACGACGCTGGTGGTGCTGCCGGGCAGTCCGAACTGGGTCTACCTCGGTCAGGAGGAGAAGGTCGAGTTCGTTGCCTCACTTCCTCCACTCCTGCAGCGGTGGCGCCGCGACCTGCGGACGATGAAGGAGAAGGTCGAGGCGTCGCTGAGTCCGCAGGCGGTGGAGCACAACAAGCGTGGGCAGGTGGAAGAGGACCGGATGAGCCTGGCCAAGCAGGTGGCCGACCTGCGCTTCTGCCTCGACCAGCTGCACAGCAACGCGCTGTGCCGCCCTGCTGTGCACCGGCGCCTGGTCGACCGCTTGTACGACGCCGCCGGCCTGCTCCGGTACGAGAAGGAACTCGAGGACGAGATCCGCGAGGTCGAGACCCTCTACGACCTGGTCGCGGCCCACCTGAGCGTCGTCGAGGAGCAGAAGGCCCGCGACGAGGAGATCCGCACCGGGAAGTACCAGCGGAGCATCCAGGCGATCCTGGGAGTGCTGGCTGCGCTGTCGTTGGTCGGGCTGATCGAGGCGATCAACCAGTTCGTCGAGGCGCCGCCGTCGGCCCGGGTGCCGTTGGTGGCGGCGGCCGCCGAGCTGGGCGTCGTCACGCTGGCCGCGGCCGCGATCGCGCTGACGTTCGGGCTGATGGGGCGTTCTCGTGGCCGTCACTGACAAGCCCGTCGTGGAGTACGTCGACTCGTGGCTGCTGGCACCGGAGCAGTTGGAGAGTCTGTACGACGACGTGCTCAACCCGAGCTTTCCGGTCGACGAACTGATGCCGCGCGAAGGGCTGCTGACACGGCTGGCCAAGCAGGACAGCGGTGTGTGCTGTCGTGCCGCGATCGATCCGGCCGGGCGTGTGCTGGCGGCGATCATCGCCGACACCTACTCCCGTGTCCTGCTGCTGTCGTACCTTGCCGTGCTGCCGGAGTTCCGTGACCGCGGCGTCGGCTCCGGGCTCGCGCGGGACGCCGTACCGCGGTGGATCGCGCGGTACCGACCGGCGCTGGTCGTCGCCGAGGTCGAGGATCCGCGCCGGCCTACCGACAGCGATGCCGGGCATGGCGACGCGACCGCCCGGATGCGGTTGTACGAGGGCCTCGGCGGGCTGATCCTTCCGGTGCCGTACGTCCAGCCGGCCCTGGCCGAGGGCGCCGAGCGGGTCCGCAACCTGTTGCTGATGGTGTTCTACGCGAGTGCGGAGCGGATCGAATCCGAACTGCTGGTGCGGTTCTTGACGGACTACTTCACCGTTTGCGAGGGCAAGACGCCCGCGGACGCGGAGTTCGCCGAGTTGATCGCCGCGTGCCGCCGTACGGACGGCGTACCGCTGCTGAAACCGTCCGAATATCTCTCGGTCTGAGGTGTCTGTCCCGGCGGAACCCGTTCGTCGGTCGGGTATGACGGATATCAGAAGTGCTGTGGCGGGCGAGCGGACCAACCTCGCGGAGATCCTCGGCGGCCTGCCGGAGGAGGACTGGGACCGGCCGACGTTGTGCGCCGGCTGGCGGGTGCGCGAGGTGGTTTCGCATATCACGACGGCGTACCGGATCCGGGCGCCGCGGTTCGTCGCCGGGATGATCCGGGCCGGAGGCAACTTCAACCGGTACGCCGACCGGCAGGCCCGGCAGGACGCGGCCACGCTCACGTCGGCCGAGCTGGTCGATTGTCTACAGCAGAATGTCAACAATCCTTGGAAACCGCCGGGTGGTGGCTTCGAGGGCGCGCTCTCGCACGACGTGATCCACGGGCTGGACATGACCATTGCCCTCGGCATCGACCGCCAGGTGCCGCACGAGCGGCTGGAGTACGTTCTCGGCGCGCTGCAACCGCGGCATGTGAAGTACTTCGGCGTGGACCTGATCGACGTACAGTTGCAGGCCACCGATCTACCGTGGACGTTCGGCACCGGCCGGCCGCTCACCGGTACGGCCCAGGACCTGCTGATGGTTCTGAGCGGCCGCCACCTCCCGCCTGGTCACCTGTCCGGTCACGCCGCTGACCGCTTCACCGCAGGAGTAGCCCGATGATCATCAGCCTCCCGATCCAGGACCGCGCGCGCTCGTACGCGTTCTACCAACAGGCGCTCGGCCTCGCGCCGGTCGGTGACGAGCTAGGGCCGGACGGCATTCCCGAACCGCTGCAGTTCCGGCTCGCCACTGATGTGACGATGATGCTGATCCCGACCGGTGGGTTCGGCTGGGTCCTCGGCGACCAGCCGGCGGCACCACCTGGTCAGAGCGAATGCATCCTCGGGCTGCGCGTCGACAGCGAGCAAGCTGTCGACGCGGCAGCTGCGAAGGCGGCCGCCGCCGGAGCGGTGCAGGTCAGGGCACCAATTCGTGAGCCGTGGGCGTACCTGACGACGTTCACCGACCCAGACGGCCACCTGTGGATGGTCAGTACGGACTAGAGCACGCGGTGGCTGAACGCCTTCGCCCGGCGGCCGCCCGCGGGGTGGAAGCGGAACAGGCGTCCGCCGTACCGCAGCCACTCGACCTGGCCGGTGTTGCCTCGGACGAAGTTCGCGCGGGTGTGGGTGGAGGTGCCGTCCGGGTTGAGCGCCAGGACGAAGTCCTTGCGGTAGAAGGCGAACCGGAACATCGCCTGGCCGCCCACACTCGCTACGAGCTCGCCCTTGTCGGCCGTGACGTCCAGGCCGAGTTCCTCGGGCTTGCCGTCGAAGCCGATCTGCTGAGCGACGTACGAGCCCACGTACTCGGCCGGCCGCGTCACGGGCCTGGGTACAGCAGGCAGGTTGTTGAGTCCTGCGAACTCCTGCAGCGCCCAGTCGTCAGCGAAGAGCTCCGCCAGCAGGGTCGGCCCGCTCTCCGAGTTGGTGAGCAGGGTGATCGCGAAGTCCCGCTGCGGTACGAACAGGAACCCGGAGTGCTGGCCGGACCAGTCGCCACCGTGCTGCACCACAGTCGGCCCTTGCGCTGTGGGCCGCAGCATCCAGCTCACACCGGCACCGTTCAGCTCCACGAACAGGGTGCCGCCAGGACCCGGGTGTGACTGCATGGCGAGCCTGGTGCGGTCGCTGAGCACCTGGGGGAGACCACGGTGGCCCAGGTGGAACCGTGCGTACCGCAGCTGGTCCCGTGCACTTGAGATCAATCCACCCGCTGCATGCAGGCTCCGGGGCATCGCATCGAACGACGGCTCGACCACGGCCTTCCCGTCGACGACGTTGTGCGACGCAGCCACGCTGAACCCGCCCAGCTCGCTGCGGAAGAACCTGCTGTGCGCCAGCCCGAGCGGGTCGATCAGCAGCTCCCGTACGGCGGTCTCGTACGGCTTCCCGTACACGACCTCCAGCACACGCCCCGCGACGCCGAGCGCTGCGTTGTTGTACGAGAACACCTTCCCGAGCGGCGTGAGCTGCGGGACCTTCGTCAGGTCGGCGACGTACTTCGCGAGCGCGTCGTCGCCGTCCCCGGTGTCCTCGAAGTAGTCGCCCTGCCAGCCGGCCGAGTGGTTCAGCAGCTGCCGTACGGTGACCCGCGCCGCGACGGACGGGTCCGCGGCCGCGAAGTCCGGCAGGTATGCGCGGACCGGCCGCTCCAGGCTGATCCGGCCCTGCTCGACCAGCCGCATGATCGCGGTCGCGGTGAACGTCTTCGACGTCGAGCCGATCCGGAACACGGTGTCCGCGGTCACCGCCTCGTTGGTGTCCACGCTGGTGACGCCGAAGCCACGGACGTACTCACGGCCGCGGTACCAGACGCCCAACCCGGCGCCGGGGATCGCGTACTTCGCCATCCCCGCCTCGATCTTGTCCGCCAGCCGCCCGATCGCGGCGGGTTCCGGCACCTTGGTACCGGCCGATGAGGGCAGAGTGGTGAACGCGGCAACCGGTACGGCGGCCGCCGCGGACTTGAGCACGGTACGACGGGTGAGCGACACGTCAACGTCTCCTCGGGGCGAAAGGGTGAATGGTTCCGATGCCGCTATTATTACCATCGTTGGTATCAATGGATACCCTGAAAGAACCCTGATCGGAGCGCCGATGGACGAGTCACCGACCCCGGTCCTGGACGTCCTGCTACACCCGATCCGCTGGCGCATCGTGCAGCGGGTACTGGGCCGCGAGGTCACCACCACGGACCTCAAACGCGACCTGCCGGACATCCCCACCACGACGCTGTACCGGCATGTAGCCGCCCTGATAGACGCCGGCTACCTGACAGTCGTCCGCGAACGCAAGATCCGCGGCACCACCGAACGCACCCTCACCCTGGACCAGACCAAGGTCGGCCGGATCGACGAACGCGAAGCCCGCGCGATGACCCCGGACCAGCACCGCCAGGCCTTCCTGATGATGCTCACCCGCCTGGCCGCCGACTTCGACCGCGTGATCGGTACCGGCGACCTGTACGCCCGCGTGAACCAGCTCGGCTACTCACAACTGGCTATGTACCTGAGCCCGGAGGACCTGACCGACTTCCGGCAGCGCTTCGCCGAACTGATCGAGCCCTACCTGGCCGAGGCGCCTGGCAAGGACCGTGTGGTCCTGTCGGTCTTCGCCCTACCGGACAACTGACGCGATCACCGACGAACCGTACGGCGACGCAGCTGGGCGTGCTCGATCGCCGGGGGAGTGGCGGCGTAGTTGTCCGCGGCATCCAGTTCGGTGCCTGGTGGCACGATCTCGTCGATGCGGTCGAGCAGGTCCGCGGACAGTTCGATCTCCGCGCCGGACAGCAGGCTGTCGAGTTGCTCCTGCGTACGAGGACCGATGATCACCGATGTCACAGCCGGATGCGCGCGGACGAAGGCGGTCGCCAGGTGCGGCAACGTCATCCCTGCCTCGGCGGCGAGGGCGGCCAGTTTCGATGCCGCGGCCGCCTTCGCCTGACCTGTCCGAGTCGAGGGGTCGTAGCTGGACGGCCGGCTCGTCGCCCGGTGGCTCGCGGCCGGGTCTGTGCGGCCGGATAGCCAACCTCCGTTCAACGGGCTGAAGGTGAGTACCCCGAGGCCGTGCCGCTGCGTGACCGGGAAGACTGCCGCTTCGGGCCGCCGGGTGAAGATCGAGTACATGCACTGCTCGGTCAGGTACCGGTGCGTGCCGCGGCGGTCGGCGATCCACTGCGCCTCGACGATCGTCTCGGCCGGGAACATCGACGTACCGAAGGCGAGGATCTTGCCGACCTGCACGAGGTCCGACAGCGCCGACAAGGTCTCACTGTGCTCGGTGTCGTGGTCGGGGCGGTGCACCTGGTAGAGGTCGAGGTGATCCGTACCGAGCCTGCGCAGGCTGTTCTCGACCGAGCGGACGATCCACCGCCGGGAAGCGCCCTGCTCGTTCGGGTCCGCGCCCATCGGCAGGCCGAACTTGCTCGCGAGCACGACCTCGTCGCGGCGGCCGCGGATCGCCGTACCGACGATCTCCTCGGACTCGCCGCCCGAGTACACGTCGGCGGTGTCGATCAGGTTGATGCCGGCGTCGAGCGCGCGGTTGATGATCCGTACGGCGTCGTCGTGGTCGGGGTTGCCCATGGCGCCGAACATCATCGCGCCGAGGGCGTACTCGCTGACCGACAGGCCGGTGGCTCCCAGGATGCGTCGTCTCACGGCGGGTGCTGCCTTTCTCTCGTTGACCTGGTTCGATCACAGCACCGGTGCGGGCGCCGGCGTGAGCGTGATCCTGGCGCTGCCTTGCTCGATCCTGTCAACCTGGTGGTGTGGACCTGGTCACCGAGCTGCGGACGCTGATCTGCCGGTACGCGGCGAGCCGCCCGCGTGGGCACAGCACGCCGCTGCTCGACGGTGTCTGGATCGCCCGGCAGGACGCGCCGACCGGGCCGACCGGCGGGATGGCGGAGCCGTCGGTCGCCATCGTTGCCTCAGGCATCAAGCGGACGCTGCTGAACGGCATCCCGTACGAGTACGGCGCCGGGCAGTACCTGGTGGCCTCGCTGGATCTGCCGGTCGTCGGCCAGGCGGCGAAGGCGAGTCGCGAGGAGCCGTTCACTGTGGTCGGGCTGCGACTGCGCCCGGCCGAGATCGCGCCGCTGCTGCTCGAGACACCGGCCCGCCCGGCGCGGTACGCCGGTCTGGCGGTCAGCGACGCCACGGACGAGTTGCTGGATCCCGTCGTACGGCTGTTGCGGATCGCGGACCGGCCGGACGACGTCCGGGTGCTCGCGCCCGGGATCCGCCGGGAGATCCTGTGGCGGCTACTGACCGGCGAACAGGGCGGTCTGGTCCGCCAGATCGGTCTCGCCGACGGCATGCTGGCACACATCAGCGCGGCGATCGGCTGGATCCGCCGCAACCACAGGCGCCCGCTGCGGATCGCGGACCTCGCCGACCTGGCCGGCATGAGCCCCTCGACGTTCCACCGCCACTTCCGTACGGCGACGTCGATGACACCGATCCAGTTCCAGAAACAACTCCGCCTCCAAGAAGCGCGCATCCTCCTCAAAACCCGCACCACCCCAGCCGCCACCATCGCCCACCAGCTCGGCTACGCCAGCCCCTCCCAATTCACCCGCGACTACCACAAGTCCTTCGGCAAAACCCCAGGCGAAGACCGCTCCCCAGACCCCTAGCCGACAACTGAAGCGAGCGAAGCGAACCGCCCGCCACCCGTGAGCGAGCAAAGCGAAGCGCCCCCACCAGCGAGCGAAGCGAAGCGTCCCCACCCAACCCAGTGAGCGAGCGAAGCGAGGCGCCCCCGACCACTCAAGTGAGCGAGCGAAGCGAAGCGCACCCCGACCACCCAAAGCGAGCGAAGCGAAGCGGCAGCCAAGCGAGCGAGCGAAGCGAAGCGACCCACAGCGGGGGTCCGGGGGGCGGAGCCCCGCCGGGCGGGGTCTGGGGGTTGCACCCCCAGAAAACACGGCGGCCGATCCAAGTGCACGCTCTTTGTGCACACAGATCGGCCAGACCGGTCGCGCCCCCGGCAGGATTCGAACCTGCGCACCCGCCTCCGGAGGGCGGTGCTCTATCCCCTGAGCTACGGGGGCTCAGGAACGAGCAGAACAGTAGCAGGAAGTTCACCGGAATCCCGAATTGGGGTGCACGGCGGCGTGCTACAAACCGGTGCATGCGCAAACCAGGGATTTCTCTTGTTCTCGTGCTAGCCGCCCTCCTTCTACCCACCCAGGCCCACGCCGTCACCGGATGGCAGGTCGTCGGTTCCGACAACGCCCGTCCGCTCGATGAGAGTCAGGGACTCGCCACGGTCACCCGTGGCGGCAACACGCAGTACCGCTACACAGGTGTCGGCACGATCCCGTCGGACCTGCTGGTCCGCGGGTGGAACCATGTCGGCGACCCAGGCGCGTCGCAGGGCTGGTACGTCGAGCCGTACCAGCGTGACGACCGCGGCGGGAAGCTGTACCGCGTGCAGTCGCCGGCCGGCACCTGGTCCAACTACACGCACGCCCTGGAGTCCTGGGAGGCCAACAACAACAGTTTCGCCGCTGTCAGCCCTGACGCTCAGTGGCTCGTCACAGGTGAGTGGGGCACGATGGACCGCATCCTGGTCCTGCCGATGCCCGGTGTGGCCGCGACGGACCCGTCGAAGAACCTCCCGTACGCCGCTGCGATCCGGCTGGAC
The DNA here is from genome assembly GCF_055580825.1 of Kribbella sp. NPDC031520. Taxonomy (NCBI): domain Bacteria; kingdom Bacillati; phylum Actinomycetota; class Actinomycetes; order Propionibacteriales; family Kribbellaceae; genus Kribbella; species Kribbella sp. NPDC031520. Next base: position 122,430 of record NZ_JBVIKS010000009.1, on the reverse strand, counting down.
CACCAGGTCCGCGACGTACAGGGCTGCGACTTCGTCAACGCTACTCAGCTCCTGTGCTCCTCCGACGACCCGGACGGCAGCCTGTTCGGTACGACGAAGCCCTTGCTCCAGGTGGACCTGTCAGCCCCGGTCGGCTCCAGCGACGTCACCGGCCACGTCACGTCGCTCGGGCAGCTCCCGCTGAAGAGTGGTTGCTCCGGCAGCTTCGAGGTGGAGGGCATCGACTACTACGAGAACGACGGCACCCTGCGCGTCGTCGTGATGTCCCCGGGGATCTGCGTCGGCATCGACAGCAAGACGTACCGCTTCCAGCGCTGACCCCTGCCGATCGTCGTACGGGTGACCCCTGAGCTCACCCTGGAACCCCTGCGAGGTGGGACCTTTCCGCCGTTGGACACCGTCATAGTGGACACAAGGCCCGACGGAGGCCCAACGGTGGAAAGGAAACCCAACTCATGGCCAGCTCTCTGGTTCGCCCGGTCAACGATCGCTGGATCGGCGGTGTGTGCTCCGGACTGGCTCGCCGGTTCGGTATCTCCTCGAACACGATGCGGTTGATCTTCGTGGTCAGCTGCCTGCTGCCCGGCCCACAGTTCCTGATCTACATCGCGCTCTGGATCCTGATGCCGTCCGAGCGCTGACCCCGGCGTCCGCCCGTTCCGGCGTACCTGGCAACCTGGCTCTCCATGAGAGCAGGCAGGTGGCGCCGGGCGGCCGGGACGGCGGGCGCGGTGCTCTTCGCCGGCAGTGTGCTCGGTGGCTGCCAGGTCGGCCCCGCGGCGCCGGCGGCTGCCGATCTGCGGACCGGCGCGCCGCCGTGGGACGCGCCCCGAGACGCCGTCTCGTACATCGACAGGGCGGGCTTCGAGCGACTCCCGCTGGACTTCTCCGGCCCGTCGCCGTACACGCTGAACATCGCGATCACCCTGGACGGGAAACCGGTACAGGTCGCGGCCGGGATCGGTGTCGACAAGCTCCGCGCCCAGCAGGCCGCCGTACACACCCACACCACCGACGGCGTCGTCTGGGTCGAGGCCAAGACCGCCGCCGAGCAGCCCACCCTCGCCCAGTTCTTCACCCTCTGGGGCATCCGGTACGACGCCAACTGCCTCGCTGACGCCTGCAAGTCCCTCAAGGTCACCGTCAACGGCCAACCTGCCGCCTGGAACACCAGCATCACCGCCAACGCCCGGATCCAGGTGACCGCCGGGCATTGACCCGGTTTGCCCGCTCCGATGGCGGGGGACCGGACGTGCGTGAAGGTCTTGAAGCTGCGGTGGGTCGGGATGGCGACGCGGGACTACCGGGCGATGTTCGAGTTCCTGCACGGCGTACTGGGACTCGAGGTGGTCTTCGCGGAGGACACGACTGCCGAGTTTTCGACGGCGGAGGGCGACACCGTGCAGATCATGGCGCCCGGGGACCGTTTTTTCGAGTTCTTCGCCCAGAACGCCGGCGGCCCGGTGCCACTGTTCGAGGTCGACGACGTACACAGCGCCACGCAGGAACTCCGGCAGGCCGGAGTGGAGCTCGTCGGGCTGCCGGGCCGGGACGAACGGTGGGAGTGGATCAACGTCCGCGCACCCGACGGCAATCTGTACGAACTCGCGAGCCGCCATGGCGTACCGCGCTGTGGATAGCGAGTCAAGGGTTTCGGGTGCGGGCCATTAGGCTGATCCGGTGACTCCGGAACAGCTCGCTGAGAAGATCCTGCAGGCCCTGGCCGCGCTCGCCGCCGACGGCACCATCACCGTCGAGGGCGGGCTGCCGCGCGAGCTGAAGGTCGAGCGGCCCAAGAACCCCGAGCACGGGGACTACGCCACCAACGTCGCGATGCAGCTCGGCAAGCGCGCCGGGCTGAACCCGCGCCAGTTCGCCGAGCTGCTGGCCGCCAAGCTCCGCGACGACGAGGCGATCACCGCCGTCGACATCGCCGGCCCCGGTTTCATCAACCTGCGGGTCGCGGCCGATGCCCAGGGCAAGGTCGCCCAGGCGATCCTGGAGGCGGGCGAGAAGTACGGCACCAGCGACAGCCTGCAGGGCCGGACCATCAACCTCGAGTTCATCTCGGCGAACCCGACCGGCCCGCTGCACCTCGGCCACACCCGCTGGGCCGCCGTCGGCGATGCGCTGGCCCGGGTGCTGACCGCGGCCGGCGCGAGCGTCTCCCGCGAGTTCTACATCAACGACCGCGGGAACCAGATGGACAAGTTCGGCGCCAGCCTGCAGGCCGCGGCGCACGGGCACCAGATCCCGGAGGACGGGTACCACGGCGAGTACATCCTCGACCTGGCCAAGCGGATCGTCGAGGAGGTCCCGGACATCCTGTCGCTGCCGGAGGACGAGCAGCTGGTCGCCTTCCGCGAGGCGGGGTACGAGCGCCAGCTCAAGGAACAGCAGGAGCAGCTCGAGCAGTTCCGGACCAAGTTCGACGTCTGGTTCTCCGAGCGTAGCCTGCACGAGCAGGACGGCGTACCGCACGCGATCCAGAAGCTTCGCGACCAGGGCCACCTGTACGAGGCCGACGACGCGTTGTGGATGCGGACGACCGACTTCACCGACGACAAGGACCGGGTGCTGATCCGGTCGAACGGCGAGCCGACGTACTTCGCCTCCGACGCGGCGTACTACGTGAACAAGCGCGAGCGCGGGTTCGAGACGTGCGTCTACCTGCTCGGCGCCGACCACCACGGCTACGTGAACCGGCTGAAGGCGATCGCTGCCTGCGCCGGTGACGACCCCGAGCACAACATCGAGGTCCTGATCGGCCAGCTGGTGAAGATCCTCAAGGGCGGCGAGGAGATGCGGCTGTCCAAGCGAGCCGGCACGATCGTCACCCTCGCCGAGCTGGTCGAGGAAGGCGGGGTGGACGCCCTGCGCTACACGCTCTCCCGCTACCCGACCGACTCGCCGCTGACGCTGGACATCGAGGAGATGACCCGCCAGGCCAGCGAGAACCCGGTGTTCTACGTGCAGTACGCACACGCCCGGCTCGCCTCGATCCTGCGGAACGCCGACGAGCTCGGGATCAAGCTGGACGAGTTCGACCCGGGGTTGCTCAGTCACGAGCGCGAAGGCGACCTGCTCCGCGCGCTGGCCGAGTTCCCGCGGGTGGTGGCCACCGCCGCCGAGCTGCGCGAGCCACACCGGATCGCCCGGTACCTCGAGGACACCGCGTCCGCGTTCCACAAGTTCTACGACAGCTGCCGCGTGCTGCCGCGCGGCGACGAGGAGGTGGAGCCGGTGCACAAGGCTCGCCTGACCCTGGTCTCCGCGACCCGGACCGTGCTCGCCAACGGGCTCGACCTGCTCGGCGTCTCCGCACCGGAGCGGATGTGAGGGCGCACGAGGCGGGCGCGCTGCACGCCGACATCGGCCACCGGGCACCGCCCTGGCTGCGCGCTCCCCGCGACCCCAACGAGCTGGTCCCGTCGCTCTGGTCGATGAACGCGAAGAAGGACGCCGACGGCGCCCTCGTGGTCGGCGGCGTCGACGTACGTGACCTGGTCGCCGAGTACGGCAGCCCGGCGTACGTCCTGGACGAGGACGACTTCCGGGCCCGGGCGCGTGCGTTCCGAGGAGCCTTCAAGGACTTCGACGTGTACTACGCCGGCAAGGCGTTCCTGTGTACGACGATCGTCCGCTGGGTGATGGAGGAGGGGCTGAACCTCGACGTCTGCAGCGGGGGAGAGCTCGCGGTCGCCCTGCGCGCCGGCGCGGACCCGAAGCGGCTGGGGTTCCACGGCAACAACAAGTCCGAGTCCGAGCTGGCCCGCGCGCTGGACGCCGGTGTGGGCCGGATCATCGTCGACTCGCAGCACGAGATCACCCGGCTGATCTCCTTGGCCGCCGAACGCAACACCGTCGCCCCGGTGATGATCCGGGTGACGGCCGGCGTCGAGGCGCACACCCACGAGTACATCGCGACCGCGCACGAGGACCAGAAGTTCGGTTTCTCGATCACCTCCGGCGCGGCCTTCGAAGCCGTTGCCCGGGTCAACGAAGCGCCCGAGCTCGAGCTCCTCGGGCTGCACTCGCACATCGGTTCGCAGATCTTCGACTCGTCCGGGTTCGAGGTGGCCGCGAAGCGCGTGATCGCCTTGCACGCAAGGGTTTCCGACGAACTCGGCGTGGACATGCCGGAGCTCGACCTGGGCGGCGGCTTCGGGATCGCGTACACCACGCAGGACGACCCGTCCGACCCGGCGCAGCTCGCGACCGAGATGGGCAAGATCGTCGAGCACGAGTGCCGCGCGTTCGGCGTCGACGTACCGAAGGTGTCGGTCGAGCCCGGCCGCGCGATCGTCGGCCCGGCGATGTGCACGGTGTACTCGGTCGGCACGGTCAAGGAGGTCGAGCTGGACGCCGGCGCGGCCCGGACGTACGTGTCGGTGGACGGCGGGATGAGCGACAACATCCGCGCCGCGCTGTACGACGCCGACTACTCCTGCACGCTCGCCAACCGGTACTCCGACGCCCCGCCGACGCTGGCCCGGGTGGTCGGCAAGCACTGCGAGGCCGGTGACATCGTCGTCAAGGACGAGTTCCTGCCGTCCGACGTACGGCCCGGCGACCTGGTCGCCGTACCGGGTACCGGCGCGTACTGCCGGTCGATGGCGAGCAACTACAACCACGTGCCGCGGCCACCGGTGATCGCGGTCAAGGACGGCCGAACGCGCGTTGTGGTACGCCGTGAGACCGAAGACGACCTGCTCCGCCTCGACATGGGGACCGCCGAATGAACGACAACAAACCTCTCAAGGTAGGCCTGCTCGGTTGCGGAGTGGTCGGCACCGAAGTGGTGCGGATCCTGACCGAGCAGGCGGACCATCTCGCGGCCCGCGTCGGCGCCCGCCTGGAGATCGCGGGCATCGCCGTCCGCCGTCCCGGCCGCGCCCGCGACATCGCGGTCGACCCGGCGCTGATCACGACCGACGCGCAGGCGCTGGTGTCGCGCGGCGACCTGGACCTGGTGATCGAGGTGATCGGCGGGCTCGAACCCGCCCGCAGCCTGATCCTGACCGCGCTCGAGCACGGCGCCTCCGTCGTCACGGCGAACAAGGCGCTGCTCGCGGAGGACGGCCCGACGCTGTTCGCGGCCGCGGAGAAGTACCAGCGCGACCTGTATTTCGAGGCCGCCGTCGCCGGCGCGATCCCGATCCTGCGGCCGCTGCGCGAGTCGCTCGCCGGTGACGACGTGATCCGGGTGATGGGCATCGTCAACGGCACGACGAACTACATCCTGGACAAGATGGATACCACCGGCGCCGGCTTCGACGAGGCGCTCGAGGAGGCGCAGGCACTCGGGTACGCCGAGGCCGATCCGACCGCGGACATCGAAGGCTTCGACGCCGCCGCGAAGGCCGCGCTGCTCGCGAGCCTGGCGTTCCACACCCGGGTGTCGATCGCCGACGTGCACCGCGAGGGCATCACCGAGGTGACCGCGACCGACATCGCCTCGGCCCGTGAGATGGGCTGCGTGGTGAAGTCGCTGGCGATCTGCGAGCTCGACGAGACGACCGACTCGGTCAGCGCCCGGGTGTATCCGGCGATGATCCCGCTCACGCATCCGTTGGCCAGCGTCCGGGACGCGTACAACGCGGTTTTCGTGGAAAGCAAAGCAGCCGGCCGGCTGATGTTCTATGGTCGTGGTGCCGGCGGCGCCCCGACGGCCAGTGCAGTCCTCGGGGATCTGGTGTCCGCCGCGCGCAACCGGCTCAAGGGCGTGCCGGGTGTCGGCGAGTCGTCGTACACCCAGCGGGCCGTACGGCCGATGGGCGACGCGATGACCCGCTACCACGTGTCGCTGGACGTGGCCGACAAGGCCGGCGTACTGGCGGCGGTGGCCCACGCGTTCTCGGAGCACGACGTGTCGATCCAGACCGTGCGCCAGGAAGGCCGGGGCAGTGACGCGCAGCTGGTGGTGGTCACCCACACCGCGACCGACGCAGCGTTGTCCGCGACCGTGGAGTCCTTGCGGGACATGGACATCGTCCGTGAAGTCAGCAGTGTGATGCGGGTAGAAGGCGAGTAATTCAAAATGGTGCACCAGTGGCGTGGCGTGATCGAGGAGTACAGAGACCGGCTTCCCGTTTCGGCGGACACGCCGGTGGTCACGCTCGGCGAGGGCGGGACGCCGCTGGTGGCCGCGCAGTGGCTGAGCGAGCAGACCGGCTGTGAGGTGTGGCTGAAGGTCGAGGGCAACAACCCGACCGGCTCGTTCAAGGACCGCGGCATGACGGTCGCGATCTCGCTCGCCGCACAGGCGGGCGACAAGGCGGTCGTGTGCGCGTCGACGGGTAACACCTCGGCGTCGGCGGCGGCGTACGCCGTACGCGCCGGGATGCTGCCGCTGGTGGTGATCCCGGCCGGGCGGATCGCGAAGGGCAAGCTCGCGCAGGCGGTCGTGCACGGCGCGAAGCTGGTGCAGATCGACGGCGGGTTCGACGACTGTCTGCGGATCGTGCGGGAGCTCGGGAAGAACTACCCGGTCGCGCTGGTGAACTCGGTGAACCCGGTACGGCTCGAGGGACAGAAGACGGCCTCGTTCGAGGTGTGCGACGCGCTCGGTGACGCGCCGGACCTGCATCTGCTGCCGGTGGGGAACGCGGGCAACATCGCGGCGTACTGGAAGGGGTACCAGGAGTACGCCAAGGACAAGCTGGCGACCCGGACGCCGAAGATGTGGGGCTTCCAGGCGGAAGGTGCGGCGCCGATCGTACGCGGTGCGATCGTCGAGAAACCGGAGACCGCGGCCACCGCGATCCGCGTCGGGAACCCGGCATCCTGGACGCTGGCGGAACAGGCGCGGGACGAGTCGGGTGGCCGGATCGACCTGGTCACCGACGAGCAGATCCTCACCGCCCAGCGGGACCTCGCCGCCCACGAGGGCGTCTTCGTCGAGCCCGCCTCGGCAGCCGGTGTCGCGGGTCTCCTGCTCGCCAAGTCCAACGGCGAAGTCCCCGGCGGCTCCACGATCGTCATCACCGTCACCGGCCACGGCCTGAAGGACATCGACACGGCACTGGGACACGTCGCCTTCGAGGAGCCACCAGTCACTCCCGCAGACACAGACGCCGTCGCCCGCATCGCGGGTCTGGTCTGAGCGAGCTGTGATGGGAGAAGAGGCGAGCGCGCTGCCCCGATCCAGTGGCCGCAGGCCGTGTGACCAGGTGCGCGTGCGAGTGCCGGCGACCAGCGCGAATCTTGGGCCCGGGTTCGACGCGTTCGGGTTGGCTTTGACGTTGTACGACGATCTGGTGGTTACGCCGTGCGGGTCCGGGGTGACTGTGCAGGTGAGCGGGTGCGGTGAAGGTGAACTGCCGTTGGACGAGTCGCATCTGGTGGTGCGGTCGATCCGGGCGGGGCTCGAGGCGCTGGGGGCTTCGGTGCCGGGGTTCACGTTGCGGTGCGAGAACCGGATCCCGCACGGGCGCGGGCTCGGGTCCTCGTCGGCGGCGATCGTCGGCGGGCTCGCGGCGGCGTACGCGCTGGCCGGCGAACAGCTCGACCGCGAACGTCTCGTCGTACTGGCGAACGAGCTCGAAGGGCACCCCGACAACGTCGCCGCGGCCGCACTCGGAGCGTTGACTATCGCTTGGACTGAAGGCGGAACCGGCCACGCAGTGAAACTCGAACCGGCGGCGGGAACTGCTGTTGTTGCCTACGTACCGGACAACCGGGTGCTGACCAAGGAGGCGCGCGGGCTGCTGCCGGGCGTTGTTTCCCACACCGACGCCGCGGCCAACGCCGGAAAGGCCGCCCTGCTCGTCGCCGCCCTCACCGGTCGGCCCGAACTGCTGCTCACGGCGACCGAGGACCGGCTTCACCAGGAGTACCGCGAACCGGCGATGCCGGAGAGCCTCGCGCTGGTCCACAAACTGCGCGGGAGCGGTCTCGCGGCGATCGTCAGCGGCGCCGGCCCGACGGTCGCCGTCCTCGGCACCCAGGACGGCAAGAGTGCAGGTCAGGACGCGTTTTTCCGCGGTACGCCGGACGCTCCGGACGGCTGGACGAAGTACGAACTGGGCATCGACCCGGTCGGCGTACAGGTCTGGTCGATGGAGGCGGGCTGACGCGGGGAATGCCGGGTCCCGGACACGCGTTGTACCCCGGGAGTCGGCAGAAGGACCTGTTGTGGTGCTAGTCTCGACTCACCCGATCCCCTCCAGGTGATCGGTGTGCTCTCGTCACGATCCGGGCTGTGCTCCCGGCACCCTGTGTTGTGTGGCGACCCTCCTGTGGATGTGACCTGACGCCGCCTGCGTCGGAGATGTCCGGGGGGACTCAGATCGAGCGAGAGACTTCTTGTACCCCGCGTGCCCGTTGTGTGGCCGTGGGTGAAATTTGGTCGATGTGCCGTGCAGGCCTTCGACGATCCGTGTGGGAAGGACCTCACGTGACAGAAACTGTTGAAGCCTCCAGCGGAGCAGACGCCGCGGCTACCACCGCCACGCGTCGCCGGAAAGCTGGTGGCGGCCTCGAGGGCATGCTGCTCCCCGAGCTCAAGCAGCTCGCCGGGACGCTCGGCATCAAGGGCACCGGCGCACTGCGCAAGGGCCAGCTGATCGAGGCGATCAAGGCCGCTCAAGCGGGTTCCTCCGCGGGTGGCTCTACCGGCGGTGGCCGGGCGAAGGCGACGCAGCCGACGCTCGACGAGTCCGCCGAGACGCCGGCGGCGAAGACCGCTGAGCCGGCCAAGCGCGAGGGCGGCAGTCGCCGGACCCGCGCCGCCGCACAGAAGGACGCGGCCCCCCAGAACGAGGCCCCGGACGCGGCTCCCCAGAACGCGGCCCCGCAGCACGACGCCCGGCAGAACGGTGCCGCCCCCGAGGCCGCCGTCGAAGCGCCCGCCGCGAAGCAGACGCAGCCGGAGTCGGCCACGCAGAACGGTGCCCAGGCCGTACAGGCCGAGGAGCGCGCCGACGACCGTGGTGAGAACCAGGGCCGCTACCGCGACCGGAACAACAACCGGAGCCGCGACAACCAGAACCGCGACCAGAACCGGGACAACAACCGGGACGGTCAGCGCGACGCCAACCGCGAGCAGAACCGCGACGCCAACCGGGACGGCAACCGCGAGCAGAACCGCGACAGCCAGGCCCGTGACAACCAGGCCCGTGACAACCGCGGCGACAGCCAGGCCCGTGACAACCAGGCCCGTGACAACCGCGGCGACAGCCAGCGGAACCGCCAGGACCGCCAGGACCAGAACGACCGCGGTGTCGACCGGGGCGAGGACGGCGAGGGGCGTCGGCGTCGTCGCCGGGGCCGCGACCGGGACCGGACCCGCGACGGCCAGGGCGCCCGCGACGGTGGCCGGGACAGCGGTCGCGACAGTGGGCGCGACGGTGGCCGGGAGAACACCCGCAGCCGTGGCCGCGGCGACCGGTACGACGCCGAGCCGACGATCACCGAGGACGACATCCTGGTCCCCGCGGCCGGCATCCTCGACGTACTCGACAACTACGCCTTCGTCCGGACCAGCGGCTACCTGCCCGGCCCGAACGACGTGTACGTCGCGCTCTCGATGGTGAAGCGCTACGGCCTGCGCAAGGGTGACGCGATCACCGGCGCGGTGAAGCAGCCGCAGGAGGGCGAGCGCAAGGAGAAGTTCAACCCGCTGGTCCGGATCGACACCGTGAACGGTGCGGACCCGGAGATCGCCAAGCAGCGGCAGGACTTCAACAAGCTCACCCCGCTGTACGCGACCGAGCGGCTCCGGCTGGAGACCGAGCCGGGCGTCCTGACCACCCGGATCGTCGACATCGTCAGCCCGATCGGCAAGGGTCAGCGCGGCCTGATCGTCTCCCCGCCGAAGGCCGGTAAGACGATGGTGCTGCAGGCGCTCGCGAACGCGATCACCACGAACAACCCCGAAGTACACCTGATGGTCGTGCTGGTGGACGAGCGGCCCGAAGAGGTCACCGACATGCAGCGGACGGTCAAGGGCGAGGTCATCGCCTCGACGTTCGACCGGCCGGCCGACGACCACACCACGGTCGCGGAGCTGGCGATCGAGCGGGCGAAGCGGCTGGTGGAGCTCGGGCACGACGTGGTCGTACTGCTCGACTCGATCACCCGGCTCGGCCGGGCGTACAACATCGCGGCGCCGGCCAGCGGCCGGATCCTGTCCGGTGGTGTGGACTCGTCCGCGCTGTACCCGCCGAAGCGGTTCTTCGGTGCGGCCCGCAACATCGAGGACGGCGGCTCGCTGACCATCCTTGCGACCGCGCTGATCGAGACCGGCTCGAAGATGGACGAGGTGATCTTCGAGGAGTTCAAGGGCACCGGCAACATGGAGCTCCGGCTGCGCCGCGAGTTCGCCGACCGGCGGATCTTCCCGGCGATCGACGTGGTCGCCTCGGGCACCCGCCGCGAGGAGCTGCTGATGTCCAAGGACGAGACGCAGGTGGTCTGGAAGCTGCGCCGGGTGCTGTCCGCACTCGACGGCCAGGCCGCACTCGAACTCCTGATCGGCAAGCTCAAGGAGAGCAAGTCGAACATCGAGTTCCTGCTGCAGGTGAACAAGACAACGCCGTCGACCGGCACTACGCACAGCACCACGAACGGCGACTGACCGTACGGCGGTTCTCGGCTGGCTGAGGCTTTTCTCAGCCAGCTGAGAAAAGCTGTTCCGGGGGTTCATCTCGACCTCACCGAAGGTTTCTCCCCGGAGGAAATGTCCAACCCGTCAAGTACTCACTTGGGCGGGAGTTGGAATGCGCACACGATGGCGACTGGCCCCGGTCGTCGGGATCGCGTTGGTGGCGGCGACCGGGGTCGCGGCCGCGAACGTCGTACCCGGCCGGCACGCCGGTCCGCACCCGGACGGTACGGCGACCACGACGTACGGCTGGCGGGTCTCGCCGGCCGGCGACCAGACGAAGCTCGGCGAGAAACCGTTCGGCTCGGCGCTCAGCCCCGACGGCAAGTACCTCGCTATCAGCAACGACGGCACCCGGACGCAGAGCCTCTCGCTGGTCGAGGCCGCGACCGGCAAGGTCGTCCAGGAACTCCCGTACGCGAGCCCGCAGGCCCTGTTCATCGGCCTCGCCTGGAGCCCGGACGGCAGCAAGCTGTACGCCGCGGCGGGCGGCAACGACAAGATCCGCGTCTACACGCAGGCGAACGGCCTGCTCACCGAGATCGCGCCGATCACGATGCCGAAGGGCTCGTTCCCGGCCGGCATCGCGCTGAACGCCGACGGCAGCAAGCTCTACGTCGCCGACAACGGCAGTGGTGGATTGTCAACAATCGACGCCGCGACCGGGACCGTCCTCGGCACGGTCGCGACCGGCCCGAATCCGTTCACCGTCGGCCTGACCGCCGACGGCAGGTCCGCGTACGTCTCGAACTGGGGGACCAACACGGTCTCCGTCGTCGACACCGCGACGCTGACCGTCCGCAAGACCCTCACCGTCGGCAGCCACCCGACCGCGATCCTGCGGATCCCGGCCACCGGCGAGCTGCTGGTCGCGATCACCGACGCCGACAAGGTGATCGGCATCGACCCGGCCACCGACACGATCACGCGGACCATCGAGCTCGCGCCGTACCGGCAGGCACCAGTCGGTTCGAGCCCCCAGGGCCTCGCGATCAACGGGACGACGTTGTATGTCGCCAACGCCGGCAACAACGACGTCGCGGTCGTGAACCTGCGGAGCAACCACGTCACCGGGTTGATCCCGACCGGCTGGTACCCGACCACGGTGACCGTCACGAAGGACAAGCGCCGCCTGCTGGTGACGAACGCGAAGGGCCTCGGCGCCGGCCCGAACCCGGGCGGCCCACAGCCGACCAACCCGGTCGTCGACTACTCGCAGTACGTCGGCTCGATGATCATGGGCACGCTGTCGGACATCGCCGTACCGAGCCGCGACCAGCTCGCGTACTACACCAAGCAGGTCCGCGAGAACGACGGCTTCGACGCTGCCGTCCGCCCCAACGGCCCGGCGAACGTCGTACCGGTGCGGCCGGGCGACCCGAGCCCGATCAAGCACGTGATCTACGTGGTGAAGGAGAACCGCACGTACGACCAGGTGTTCGGATCGCTCGGCAAGGGCGACGGCGACCCGTCGCTGAACCTGTTCGGCGACGACTCGGCCCCGAACCAGCGCCAGCTGGCGCGGCAGTTCGTCACGCTGGACAACTTCTACGCCGACGGCGCGGTCTCGTCGGACGGCTGGGAGTGGGCGACCGCGTCGGAGTCGAACGCGTACAACGAGCACCTCTGGCCGGTCGCGTACAGCAGCCGCGGCCGCGGCGACGACGTGTACACGAACCAGGCGACCGACCCGGGCAAGCTGACCGGCGACTCGCGGATCTGGGACCGGCTCGACGACGCCGGCATCTCGTACCGCAACTACGGCATGTGGGCGGGCGGTCCGCTACCCGCCAAGGTGTTCGCGACCGAGCCGCGGCTGTCCGCGCACACCGACCCGAACTACGCCGCGCAGAACGGCGACATCCGGGACAACACGCGCGTCGACGAGTGGCTGAAGGAGTTCACCGCGGCCGAGAAGCTGCCGACGATGCAGTTCGTCCGGCTGGGCAACGACCACACGTTCGGTACGTCGGTGGGCAAGCCCACGCCCAAGGCAGCGGTCGCCGACAACGACCTGGCGCTCGGCCGGATCGTCGACGCGGTGTCGCACAGCAAGTACTGGAAGGACACCGCGATCTTCGTCACCGAGGACGACGCGCAGAACGGGCCCGACCACGTCGACGCGCACCGGACCGTCGCGCTGGTGGTCAGCCCGTACACCCAGACCGGCAAGGTCGACTCGACGATGTACAGCACGGTCGCGATGATGCGGACGATGGAGCTGATCGGCGGGATCGGCCCCCTGACCCAGTTCGACGCGGCGGCGACGCCGATGACCGCGAGCTTCACGAACAAGCCCGACTTCGCGCCGTACGACGCCCGCACGCCGTCGCAGTCGCTCGACGAGAAGAACACCGCCTCAGCGCCGCTCGCGGCGGAGTCGTCGAAGATGAACTTCAGTGCCGCCGATCTGGCGCCCGAGCAGCAGCTGAACGAGGCGATCTGGAAGAGCGTGAAGGGTGCGGACAGCCCGATGCCTGCGCCCCGGGGCGCTCCGGCGGGCGGGTCCGAGGCGGCCGAGGAAGGCGGGCGCTGAGTAAGATCCTTGGGCCCGGATTTCCGCCTGATTGCGGGCTCGTGGCACACTAGATGGCTGGTTCCGGTTCACGTTCGTACCGTGCGGACGACCCGGGGCACCTGATCCTAGGAGACTGTCTTGAAGAGCGACATCCACCCGACGTACGTGGAGACCCAGGTGACCTGCACCTGCGGCGCCTCGTTCACCACGCGCTCGACCGCGGAGAACGGCGTGATCCACGCCGACGTGTGCTCGCAGTGCCACCCCTTCTACACCGGCAAGCAGAAGATTCTGGACACCGGTGGCCGGGTCGCCCGCTTCGAGAAGCGGTACGCCAAGAAGTAGCGGCGAAAGCTCTGGGCGAGGTGTGCCTGCGGAAAGCGCAGGCCACCTCGCTTTCGCGTGTTGTGCGGCGCGCTTCGCTTGCCGCGAGCGGGGGCTTCGCCACCCGCACCCCCTTTGCGCGGGGCTGGCGTGGGTTCGAGTATGGGGCTGAAGGGAGGAGTGCGGGATGTTCGAGGCTGTGGAGACGCTGAAGGCGGAGTACGCCGAGCTGGAACGGCAGATGTCGGAGCCGGAGCTGCACTCCGACCAGGCCAACGCCCGCCGGGTCGGCAAGCGGTACGCCGCGCTGGCGCCGGTCGTGCGGACGTACGACGAGTGGCTGCAGACCGGCGACGACATCGAGGCGGCGAAGGAGCTGGCGTCCGAGGACGCGACGTTCGCCGAGGAGGCGACCCGGCTGACGGCCCGTCGTGAGGAGCTCGCGGAGCGGCTGCAGACGCTGCTCGTACCGCGGGACCCCAACGACGACAAGGACGCGATCCTCGAGATCAAGGCCGGCGAGGGCGGCGACGAGTCCGCGCTGTTCGCCGGCGACCTGCTGAAGATGTACCTGAAGTACGCCGAATCGCAGAACTGGAAGACCGAGGTGCTCGACTCGGCCGAGTCCGACCTCGGCGGGTACAAGTCGATCACGGTCGCGGTGAAGGCGAAAGGTACGCCTGAGCCGGGTGACGCGCCGTACGCGAAGCTGAAGTTCGAGGGCGGCGTGCACCGGGTCCAGCGGGTACCGGTGACCGAGTCGCAGGGGCGGATCCACACGTCCGCGGCCGGCGTGCTGGTGCTCCCGGAGGCCGAGGACGTCGACGTCGAGATCGACCAGAACGACCTGCGGATCGACGTGTTCCGGTCGTCCGGGCCGGGTGGGCAGAGCGTCAACACGACCGACTCCGCCGTACGGATCACCCACCTGCCGACCGGCATCGTGGTGTCGATGCAGAACGAGAAGTCCCAGCTGCAGAACCGCGAGCAGGCGATGCGGGTGCTGCGGGCGCGGTTGCTGGCGGCCGCGCAGGAGGCGGCGGACCAGGAGGCGTCGGACGCCCGGCGTTCGCAGATCCGTACGGTGGACCGCTCGGAGCGGGTGCGTACGTACAACTTCCCGGAGAACCGGTTCTCCGACCACCGGGTCGGGTACAAGGCCCACAACCTCGACCAGGTGCTCGGCGGGGAACTCGAGCCGGTCATCAAAGCCCTCACCGAAGCCGACCTGGCGGCCCGTCTCGAGGCCGTCGACTCCCAGTGAGCGCCAAGTCTCTTGTTTCTGAGGCGGCTGAGCGGTTGCGGGAAGCGGGGGTTGCGTCGCCTGAGTTCGACGCCGCTGAACTGCTTGCCTTTGTCACCGGTTCGAGCCGGCTGCATCTGAGCGAACCGACGGCAGACCAACAGGCCAGGTACGACGAGTTGGTTGCGCGGCGGGTGGCGCGGGAACCGTTGCAGCATCTGACGGGGACTGCGGCGTTCCGGTACCGGGAGCTGGCGGTGGGGCCGGGGGTGTTCGTGCCGCGGCCGGAGACCGAGGTGATGGTCGGCTGGATCCTGGAGCGGATCGCCGACGTACGGAATCCGCTGGTGGTCGACCTGTGCAGTGGGTCGGGGGCGATCGCGGGTGCGGTGGCGACCGAGCGGCCGGACAGTACGGTGCATGCCGTCGAGCTGTCGGCGGACGCCGTCGCCTGGGCCAGGCGGAACCTGGAAGGTACCGGCGCGATCCTGCACGAGGGCGACATCGACGGGTGCCTGCCGGAGCTCGACGGGCAGGTGGACGCGGTGATCTCCAACCCGCCGTACATCCCGTTGACTGCCTGGGAGTCCGTGACCGCCGAGGTCCGCGACCACGACCCGGCGCTCGCCCTGTGGTCCGGCGACGACGGCCTCGACGAGATCAAGGTCGTCGCGGCCACCGCCGGCCGGCTGCTCAAGCCCGGCGGCTGGTTCGCCTGCGAACACGCCGACGTACAAGGCGAATCAGCCCCCGCCGTCTTCGCCGCCACCGCCCAGTTCGCCGAGGTCCGCGACCAGCTGGACCTGGCCGGCCGCCACCGCTTCACCACCGGCCGCCGGGTCTAACGGCCGAGGCCGCGTCGGTCCGGTGTGGGGTGGGCGGGAGGTCTGGTGAGGTCCTGTGCGCGGATGCGGCCGACGGCGGGAGGCTGGGGCTCGCGGCGGTCGACGCGACAGACGACCAGGTGGTGATCGGCTCCCGGAACCTGGACCACCTCGACGTCGTGCGTGACCAGGTTCGGGGTGGAGAACAGCCGGTCGATCGAGCGGCCGTCCGGCGTGGTCGCCGGCGGCGGGTCGCCGAAAGCATCCACCAGACCGAGCGTCTCGCCGAAGAACTCCCGCGGATTCGGCATGTTCAGATCACCCGCAACCACCGCCCGCCGAACACCGCGCGCGGCCAGCTCCTCCTGCAGGTACGCCGTCAGCTGCGTCCCGTACACGCGCCCCGCGCCCTCCTGGTACGTGTACTCGACCCCATCCTCGCTCCGGAACATGTGGATCGGGCACACCTGCCCACCAACGATGTCGACCTCACCCAGCGCCCCGAAATCGCCCCGCGCGACCACGAAACCCTTCGGATGCGGAGGAATCGGGAGCCCCGTCCGCCAATGCAGGTAGTCGATCGAGGGCTGCGGCAGATCGATCCGCTCCAGCTCGGTCAGCGGGTACGCCGACGCGATACCGACGCCCAGCCGCTCGACACCCGGGATATGCGAGTCCGAGAACTCCTGCCGCGCGAACGACAGCCTCCGCCCCGGCATCGCCGCCGCGCCGAGCCGCTCCAGCTGATCGCTCCGGGTGTCGAGCTCGGTGACGATCAGTACATCGGGACGCATGCGCGCGAGCGCCCGCCCGAAGTCCGCCGTACGGTCGGCGTCGACGTACCCGTCCGGCCCGACCAGCCGGCCGCCGGCGACGTTGGCGAAAGCGATCGAGATCATTCGTAGACCACCAGCTCCGGCCGCGGCTTCAGCGCGAGGACCTGCGCCGGCGTCATCAGCGGACCGTGCCGGGTGTCCTCGGTGTAGAAGAGCTTGAACCCGGCGTGGACGGCGGGCGGCAGGTTGGTGGTGAGCTTGGCCCAGGTCTTGAGCTTGTCCGTACGAGCGCCGATCCCGTCGACCGACTTGATCGTCACGACTCCCGGATGCGCCTTCAGCGCGGCCTCGTTGCTGACGATCTTCGTCGACAGCTGGTGGAACACGAACGCCTTCTCCGGAAGGTGATGAGCCGTCACCAGCCCTGAGAGATACGCCGCGACGCTGTCGAGCTCGGCGCCCGTCGTGTGCCCGAACACCCGGCCCGGTACCTGCGTCGGACCGACCGCCCACTCGGGGTCGAACGCGAGCCCGACGTCAGGCTCCTTCAGCCACCGCTCGAGCTGTTTCACCTCGGGCAGGATCTTCGCCCGCCCCGGCTGGATGTCGAGCAGCAACAGCATCTTGTGCTTCCGAGCGACCGCCAGGTACGGCTCGATCTTCAGGTCGTCCAGCCGCCCGTGGTACAGCCCGTCCTTACCGCGTGATCCCCGTGCGACCACCGCGATCAGCTCCAGCACAGGCTGTGGTGTACGACCACCCGCGTACGCGCGGGACAGGGCCTCCAGCTTGGCCGCCTTCGCGTCCAGGTCCTTGTCCAGCGGTCCCAGCGCGGGAGAGCCGGGCAGACCGACGTACGCGACCAGCTGATACTTCGGGAACAGCACACGCCCGCCCCGTGGCAGGCCGTTCGGTGCGGGCGGGGGAGTGGGGCTGGGGTGTGCTGTCTGCGCTGTCTGCGCTGTCTTAGCAGGCGCTGCGGCCGGTGGCGGCTGGCTGTCGCTGCAGCCCGCCAGGCCCAGCAGTACGACGGCTACCGCCACACCGACTCTGCGCATCACCCCAGCCAACCACATGAACCTCCGGCTACACGGCGCCCACGTAGCTGTCGATCTCGGACACGATCGCGGCCTTGACCGAGTCCTCGGCGAACGACTCGCGGACCGCGGTCTTCGCCAGCTCACCGACACCGGCCTCGTCCAGGTCGAGCAGCCGGGCGGCGACGGCGTACTCGTTGGTCAGGTCGGTACCGAACATCGGCGGGTCGTCGGAGTTGATCGTCACCACCAGGCCGGCGTCGACCATCGCGCGCAGCGGGTGCACGTCGTACGACTCGACCGCGCGGGTGGCGATGTTGGAGGTCGGGCTGACCTCGAGCGGGATCCGGTGCTCGCCGAGGTAGTCGACCAGCGCCGGGTCCTGCATCGTCGACGTACCGTGGCCGATGCGCTCGGCCTTCAGTACCCGCAGCGCGTCCCAGATCGTCTGCGGACCGGTCGTCTCGCCGGCGTGCGGCAGGCTGTGCAGCCCGGCCGCGACCGCCGCCTCGAAGTGCGGCTGGAACTGCGGCCGCGGTACGCCGATCTCCGGGCCGCCGAGGCCGAACCCGATCAGCCCCTCCGGCCGGATCTTCGTCGCGATCCGCAACGTCTCGTCGGCGCCCGGGATCCCGTCCTCGCCGGAGATGTCGAAGATCCACCGCAGCGTCAGGCCGAACTCCTTCTCGGCCGCGACCCGGGCGTCCTCGATCGCCTCGCAGAACGCCTCCGCCTGGATGCCGCGGATCACCGAGGTGTACGGCGTGACGGTGAGCTCGGCATACCGCAGGTTCTGCTGCTCGGCCATCTCGCGGGCGATCTCGTAGGTGAGCAGCCGGACGTCCTCGGGCGTCTTGATCAGCTCGACGACGGACAGGTAGATGTCGATGAAGTGGGCGAAGTCGCTGAACTTGAAGTACTCGGTCAGCGCGGCCGGGTCGGCCGGTACCGGCGAGCCGGGGTGCCGGGCCGCGAGCTCGGCGACGATCCGCGGCGATGCGGACCCGACGTGGTGGACATGCAGCTCGGCTTTCGGCAATCCGGCGAGGAACTCATGCGTCACGGTCATGGGGCCTGATCCTAGAAAGAAGCGCAGGCGTTTGGCGCGGAAGCTGACAATCGTTTGTCAGTAACGCCCGGGAACGACCCGGTTAGGGGCCAGGCCCGCGTGAGTGGCACGATTCACTCCGTGAGTGAGCGCTTCGACTTCACCGGGGACGAGCTGGCACCGGCCTACCGCGCTGCGGTGGACGCCATCGAGGCCGGCGACCTGGTCGTGCTGCCGACCGACACCGTCTACGGGATCGCCGCCGACGCCTTCAAGGCCGACGCCGTGCAGCGGCTGCTGGACGCGAAGGGCCGCGGCCGGGACATGCCGCCGCCGGTGCTGATCTCGGTGGTGGAGTCGCTGGACGCGCTCGCCACCGACATACCGGAGGACGGGCGGAAGCTCTGCCAGGAGTTCTGGCCCGGCCCGCTGACGGTGATCTGCCACGCGCAGAGCTCGCTGATGTGGGACCTGGGGGAGACCCAGGGCACGGTCGCGCTCCGGGTGCCGGATCACGAGAACACCCGCGAACTGCTGTCCCGGACTGGTCCGCTCGCGGTCAGCTCGGCGAACACGTCCGGCCGGTCGGCGGCGCTCGACGTGTACGACGCCGAGGAGCAGCTCGGCGAGTCGGTCGCGGTGTACCTCGACGGCGGCGAGGCGGCCGGCGGGCAGCCGTCCACGATCGTCGACCTCACCGGCGACACCCCGCGGGTGCTCCGGATCGGCGCCCTGTCCCTCGAGCAGCTCCGCGAGGTCGTTCCTTCCCTGACAACCGACACCGACGAACCACCGGCCGACGAGAAGCTCGCCGACGAGATGCCAACT
The DNA here is from genome assembly GCF_055580825.1 of Kribbella sp. NPDC031520. Taxonomy (NCBI): domain Bacteria; kingdom Bacillati; phylum Actinomycetota; class Actinomycetes; order Propionibacteriales; family Kribbellaceae; genus Kribbella; species Kribbella sp. NPDC031520. Next base: position 103,226 of record NZ_JBVIKS010000009.1, on the reverse strand, counting down.
GATGAGCCGGTCGAGGCGTCCAACCAGGGCGAGGACAAGACCGACTCCGATGTGAGGCCTGCGGACTAGTGCGCGAGTACCTGCTGGTCATGTTCGTGGCGATGGCCACGACCTTCCTGCTGACCGGCGTCGCCCGGCAGATCGCGCTGCGGTACGGCGCGGTCGCCAAGGTCCGGGCCCGGGACGTGCACAAGGTACCGATCCCGTACTTCGGCGGCCTGTCGATCCTCGGCGGCCTGATCGCCGGCTACGCGGTCGCGAGCAATCTGCCGTTCCTCGGCAACAGCCTGCAGGTCGCGCACGACGCGCGGGCGATCCTGGTCGGCGGCGTGGTGATCTGCGCGGTCGGCGTGGTCGACGACCTGTACGAGCTGGATGCGATCACCAAGCTGGCCGGCGAGGTGCTCGCGGTCGGCGTACTCGTCGTCCAAGGCATCCAGTTGTTCTGGCTGCCGCTGCCCGGCGGTGTCATCTCGCCGTCGCCCGCGCAGCTGGCCGTGCTGACCGCGGGCATCCTGCTGGTGTCCTGCAACGCGGTGAACTTCGTCGACGGCCTGGACGGTCTCGCGGCCGGCGTGACCGCGATCGGCGCGACCGCGTTCTTCGTCTACTCGTACCTGCTGAACGTGCACGAGAACCTCGACCGGGCGACCACGTCGACGCTGATCACGGTCGCACTGGCCGGCGCCTGCCTCGGGTTCCTGCCGCACAACTTCTTCCCTGCCAGGGTTTTCATGGGCGACTCGGGCGCCCTGCTGATCGGCCTGATGCTGGCCGCGTCGACGATCAGCCTCACCGGCCAGATGGACCCGAACGCGGTCCCGTACGAGGTCGGCGGCTCCAGTCTGCTGCCTGCCCTGCTTCCGTTGGTGCTGCCAATCGCCATCCTCGCGATCCCCGCGCTGGACCTGACGCTGGCCTACATCCGCCGGACCAAGGCCGGCCGGTCACCGTTCGCCGCCGACAAGCAGCACCTGCACCACCGCCTGATGCAGCGCGGCCACTCGCACCGCCGCGCCGTCCTGCTGATGTACCTCTGGACCGCCTTGATCGCGTACGGCGTGGTGGTCCTCGGCCTGGTCCTGTACTGGTGGACGGCCCTCATCGTGCTGGCCGTCGCGGTCACCGCGGTGCTGCTCACGACCGGTCTTCCGGGGCGTTCCCGGAAACCGCTCGCCAAAGTCTGAGAGACCGCTGAGAGGGACCAGACCAGCGGCCGGTGTGGCCTACCGATAAGGTGTGGCTGTACAGCGGCAGGGGACTCGTTTTGCTGACCGTGCAGACTTTGTGCTAGTTTTCACAAGCACCAGCAAAGAACAGCGACACCCCTGACCCCGCCCACCAGACGATCTGGCCGCGAGACCAGAACGCCAGCAGGACGGAACCACCAGATGGCTCCTACGGCCCACAGCCCGAAACCCGCCGGACAAGCAACCAGGCACCCGGCGCTGGCAATGCTGCGCGGTGCTTTGGTCGCCGCGCTGGTCGTCGGCGTGAACGCCACCGCCGTCTCGGCCGTCGCCGCCGGTCTGCCCGGCCTCTGGGGAGCGCTCCTCGGGGTGCTGATGGTCGTCGTCTTCTCCGGCGCCGGTCTGTTCGCCCTGCACCTGTCCCGCCGGGCGAGCCCGACCATGCAGCTCGCGATCGCGATGACGTCGTACACCGGCCGGATCGCGATCTTCGGTGGCCTGCTGGCCGTCGCGCTGAACTCGGACGCCCTTGCCAAGCACGTGAATCTGACCGTGCTCGGCCTGGTCGCGATGGTGGTCGTGATCGGCTGGCTGGCCGGCGAGATCTGGGCCTGGTCCCGGCTCCGGATCCCGATCTACGACCTCGACAAAGAGGTGACGGCATGACCACCCTCGGTGACGCTTCGCCTGCTGTGGTGGAGGTTACTGGTGCCGGTGTGACTGGATGTGTCGCCAACTGGTACGTTTCGGGTGCCAATGAGCGAGCAAAAGGATCCGAAGCCATCACCCGGAGCGGGCGACGGCTGGCGGGTCCTGTCCTACTTGATCGGCGGTGTCGCGGTCTACGGCGGCATCGGGTTCGGGCTGGATCGCCTCTTCGGCACCCAGTTCCTGGTTCTGGTGGGCATCGTGATCGGTGCCGGCCTGAGCATCTTGATGCTGCACTTCCGGTACGGGTCGCGGTCCTGACCTCAGGTTCGATCCTTACCGGGTCTGAGTTTGTTGACCGCCATGCCCTGAGCCGCCCTGCCCTTTGCTACAAGGCGTCCGACTTGAGCACGACGCGAGAGGAGACCCGGTGATTGCCGGCGTTCCGACCGAGTTCACCCCGCCCGGTCCCCAGAGTTTCGAGCTTCCGCCGATCATCCCCGGCGTGGACTGGTTCACCAAGCCCGTGCTGGTGGCCGCGCTGTCCGTCGTGGTGATCATCTGGTTCTTCTACGGCGCGTCCCGCAAGGCCGCGATCGTGCCGAGCAAGCTGCAGTTCACCGGCGAGCTCGCGTACAACTTCGTCCGGAACTCGATCGCCCGGGACGCGATCGGCAGCCAGGAGTACATGAAGTACGTGCCGTACCTGTGCGGCCTGTTCTTCTTCATCCTGCTGAACAACGTGGCCGGCTCGATCCCGCTGATCCAGTTCCCGACCTTCAGCCACATCGGCTGGGCCTACGTCGCGGCGGTCATGAGCTGGGTGATCTACAACGCGGTGGGGATCAAGAAGAAGGGCCTCTGGGGCTACTTCAAGCACCAGACGATGCCGGCCGGCGTGCCGCTGTGGCTGATGCCGCTGATGATCCCGATCGAGTTCATCTCGAACATCCTGGTCCGGCCGATCTCGCTGAGCCTGCGGCTGTTCGCGAACATGTTCGCCGGCCACATCCTGCTCGGGGTGTTCGTGCTCGGTGGCGAGTACATGGTGTTCGAGTCCGGGAAGATCTTCCTCGGCGGCGTCGGCATCATCACGTTCATCATGGGCATCGCGATCGCCGGGCTGGAGCTGTTCGTGCAGTCCATCCAGGCCTACATCTTCGTGGTGCTGACCGCGCAGTACATCGGCAGCGCCATCGCCGACGAACACTGATCCGTACCACCCCTTTGACCCGTAGTAACGGAAACCCGGATAGCCCCTATCCGTACGGAAAGGAAACACCGCAATGGTGAGCAACATCGCTCTCGCAATCAGCGGCAACATCGCCGTTCTCGGTTACGGCCTCGCCGCGATCGGCCCGGGCGTTGGCGTCGGCCTGATCTTCGCGGCGGTCATCAACGGCACCGCGCGGCAGCCGGAGGCTCAGAGCAAGCTGCAGTCGATCGCCTGGATCGGCTTCGGTGTCACCGAGGTGCTCGCGATCATCGGTATCGCGCTGGCGTTCGTCTTCAAGAACGGCTGACCCGAACCCTCTCTTCTGACTGACAGGACACAGACATGCTGACGATGGTGCTACCGCTGGCTTCAGAGGGTGAGCAGATCAACCCGCTGCTGCCGCACACCGCCGAGATCATCTTCGGCTTCGTCTTCCTGGTCCTCTTGGCCATCGCCTTCGCCAAGGTCGTGGTTCCCCGGTTCGAGAAGGCGTACGCCGATCGGACCGAGGCGATCGAAGGTGGGATGAAGCAGGCCAAGGAGGCCCAGGCCGAGGCGAAGGCGGCCCTGGAGAAGTACAACGCGCAGCTGGCCGACGCCCGGCAGGAAGCTGCGAAGATCCGCGAGGACGCCCGTGAGCAGGGTGCGGTGATCATCGCGGAGATGCGTGAGCAGGCGAACGCCGAGGCCGAGCGGATCGTCACGCACGCGCGGGCCCAGATCGACGCCGAGCGGGCGCAGGCGGTGGCCTCGCTGCGCAGTGAGGTCGGCACCATGGCGACCACGCTGGCCGGCCGGATCGTCGGTGAGTCGCTCGAGGACGAGGCGCGCCAGCGGCGCACCGTCGAGCGCTTCCTGGCCGAGCTGGAAGAGTCGGAGTCCGCTCGTCAGGCTGTCGGAACGGACGGCTGATGCGCGGCGCGTCGAACGAGTCACTCGCCCGGGCCGAGCAGGCCCTGGCGGGTGCGGCCCCGGCCGAAGGCCTGGGCAGCGAGCTGTTCTCGATCGCCAAGCTGCTGGACGGCAGCGGCGCGCTCCGGCGTGCTCTGACCGACCCGGCGCGGCCGGCCGACGCCAAGGTCGCGCTGGCCCGGCAGCTGTTCGGCGGCAAGATCTCCGCCCAGGCGCAGGAGATCCTGGCCGCCGCCGTGGCCGGTCGCTGGGTCAGCGGCCGGGACCTCGGTAACACCCTGGACCAGCTCAGCGTCGAGGCCGAGGTGGCCTACGCCGACAGCCGGCGGAAGCTGGACGAGGTCGAGGACGAGCTGTTCCGGCTGGACCGGGTGGTCGCCGCCGAGCGGGCCCTGGCCGAGAAGCTGGGCGACCGGGCGATCCCGGTCGAGCACCGCCAGGAGCTGATCCGCGGGCTGCTGCAGGGCAAGGCCGACGCGACCACGGTGCGGCTGGCCGAGCGGGCCGTGGACGGCCGCGGCCGGAACTTCGCCGGCTCGATGCGCGCCTACCAGGTCGCCGCGGCGGCCCGGCGGAACGCCAGCATCGCGACCGTGCGGGTGGCCACCGACCTGACCGAGGCGGAGCGCACCCGGCTCGCGGCAGCGTTGGGGCGGCAGTACGGCCGGGACATCCAGCTGAACGTCATCGTCGACCCGAACGTGGTCGGCGGCGTCCGGGTGGACATCGGCGACGAAGTGATCGACGGAACCATCGCGGCCCGGCTCGACGACGCGCAACGGCGCATCGCAGGCTGACGGCCCTCCTAGATTAAGGAAACACAATGGCTGAGCTCACGATCAGGCCGGAGGAGATCCGGGACGCCCTCGATCGGTTCGTCACCGAGTACCAACCGGCCGACACCGCTGCCGAAGAGGTCGGTACCGTCGTCGACGCGGGTGACGGTATCGCGCACGTCGAGGGCCTGCCCTCGGCGATGACCAACGAACTGCTCGAGTTCGAGGACGGCACCCGGGGTATCGCGCTGAACCTCGACGTCCGTGACATCGGTGTCGTCGTCCTCGGTGAGTTCGACGGGATCGAGGAGGGCCAGCAGGTCCGCCGGACCGGCGAGATCCTGTCGGTGCCGGTCGGCGAGGGCTACCTCGGCCGCGTCGTGGACCCGCTGGGCAAGCCGATCGACGGCCTCGGCGAGATCCAGGGCATCGAGGGCCAGCGCGCGCTCGAGATCCAGGCGGCCGGTGTGATGGACCGCCAGGAGGTCCGCGAGCCGCTGCAGACCGGGATCAAGGCGATCGACGGCATGATCCCGATCGGCCGCGGCCAGCGCGAGCTGATCATCGGTGACCGCAAGACCGGCAAGACGGCGATCGCGGTCGACACGATCATCAACCAGAAGGCGAACTGGGAGTCCGGCGACCCGAAGAAGCAGGTCCGCTGCATCTACGTCGCGATCGGTCAGAAGGGCTCGACGATCGCCGCCGTCCGCGGCGCGCTCGAAGAGGCCGGCGCGATGGAGTACACCACCATCGTCGCCTCCCCGGCGTCCGACCCGGCCGGCTTCAAGTACGTCGCGCCGTACACCGGCTCCTCGATCGGCCAGCACTGGATGTACCAGGGCAAGCACGTGCTGATCGTCTTCGACGACCTGACCAAGCAGGCCGAGGCGTACCGCGCGATGTCGCTGCTGCTGCGCCGCCCACCGGGCCGCGAGGCCTACCCGGGTGACGTCTTCTACCTGCACAGCCGGCTGCTCGAGCGTTGCGCGAAGCTGTCCGACGAGCTCGGCGGCGGCTCGATGACCGGTCTGCCGGTGATCGAGACCAAGGCGAACGACGTCTCGGCGTTCATCCCGACCAACGTCATCTCGATCACCGACGGTCAGATCTTCCTGCAGTCCGACCTGTTCAACGCGAACATCCGGCCGGCCATCGACGTCGGTATCTCGGTGTCCCGGGTCGGCGGTGCCGCACAGGTCAAGGGCATGAAGAACGTGTCCGGCACGCTGAAGATCGACCTGGCGCAGTTCCGCGCGATGGAGGCCTTCGCGATGTTCGCGTCCGACCTGGACGCCACCTCGCGCCGGCAGCTGGACCGTGGTCAGCGGCTCGTGCAGCTGCTCCGCCAGCCGCAGTACTCGCCGTACCCGGTCGAGGACCAGATCGTCTCGATCTGGGCCGGTACCAACGGGCACTTCGACGACGTGCCGGTGACCGACGTGCTGCGCTTCGAGCGGGACTTCCTGGACTACCTGCGCCGGGAGAGCAAGGTGCTCGACGCGATCCGTGAGTCCGGGCTGTTCGGCGACGACGAGGCGCAGGCCGTGACCGACGCGCTGAAGTCCTTCAAGCCGACCTTCCAAACCTCCGAGGGCAACCTGCTCGGGACCGAGGCCGAGGTCGAGGCGATGGACGAGGCGGACGTCGACCAGGAGCAGATCGTCAAGCAGAAGCGGGGCTGATCGACGTGCCAGCCAACCTGCGGGAGCTACGCGATCGGAAGGCCTCGGTCACGACGATCAAGAAGCTCACCCGCGCGATGGAGCTGATCGCGGCGTCCCGGATCGTCAAGGCGCAGCAGCGCGCCCAGGCGGCCGGTCCGTACGCGCGTGAGCTCACCCGTGCCGTGTCGGCGGTGGCGACGTTCTCGAACGTCGACCACCCGCTGACCACCGAGAAGGAGAACCCGCGCCGCGCCGCGGTGCTGCTGATCACCTCGGACCGCGGTCAGGCCGGGGCGTACTCGTCCAACGTGATCCGTGAGGGCGAGCGGCTCAACCAGTTGCTGCGTGCGGACGAGAAGCAGGTCGTCCCGTTCCTCAGCGGCCGCAAGGGCATCGCGTACTACACCTTCCGCCAGCGCGAGGTCGCGCAGTCGTGGTCCGGTGACTCCGACAACCCGAGCTTCGCCCGGGCCCGGGAGATCGCCGACGCGCTGATCGAGGCCTTCCTGACCCCGACCGAGGAAGGCGGCGTGGACGAGATCCACATCGTCTTCACCCGGTTCGTGTCGATGCTCACCCAGCGCGCCGACGTCATCCGGCTGCTGCCGCTGGAGGTCGTCGAGGGCGAGGAAGCGCCGGCGCCGGACGAGGTACTGCCGCTGTACGAGTTCGAGCCCTCCGCGGAGGAGGTCCTCGACGGGCTGCTGCCGAAGTACGTCGCCAGCCGGATCCACTGGTGCATGCTGCAGGCGGCTGCCTCCGAGCTGGCCAACCGGCAACGCGCGATGAAGTCCGCGACCGACAACGCGCAGGACCTGATCGAGAAGCTGACGCGAGACCTGAACCAGGCCCGCCAGGCGCAAATTACCCAGGAAATCAGCGAGATCGTCGGTGGCGCCAGCGCGCTGGCCGACGCGAACGCCGGGAGCGAGTGAGAGAGATGACTGCCACGGTTACCGAGAAGAACAACGAGGCCGGCGCTGCTGCCGTCGGTCACGTCGCCCGGGTGATCGGCCCGGTCGTCGACGTCGAGTTCCCTGCGGACGCGATGCCCGACATGTACAACGCGCTCGAGGTGGACATCACCCTGGGCGACGTGACCCAGACGATCACCCTCGAGGTCGCGCTGCACGTCGGCGACAACATCGTCCGGGCGATCTCGATGAAGCCGACCGACGGCCTGGTCCGTGGCGCCGAGGTGCGCGACACGGGTGCGGCGATCTCCGTCCCGGTCGGTGACGTCACCAAGGGCCGGGTCTGGTCCGTGACCGGCAAGTGCCTGAACCAGGACGAGTCCGAGTTCGAGATCACCGAGCGCTGGCCGATCCACCGCAAGGCGCCGGCCTTCGACCAGCTCGAGTCCAAGACCGAGATGCTGGAAACCGGCATCAAGGTGCTCGACCTGCTCACGCCGTACGTGCAGGGCGGCAAGATCGGTCTGTTCGGCGGTGCGGGCGTCGGCAAGACCGTTCTGATCCAGGAGATGATCTACCGGATCGCCCACAACTTCGGTGGTACGTCGGTGTTCGCCGGCGTCGGCGAGCGCACCCGTGAGGGCAACGACCTCATCAACGAGATGGAAGAGGCCGGCGTCTTCAAGGACACCGCGCTGGTGTTCGGCCAGATGGACGAGCCGCCGGGCACCCGGCTGCGGGTGGCGCTGTCGGCGCTGACGATGGCGGAGTACTTCCGCGACGTCAAGCAGCAGGACGTACTGCTGTTCATCGACAACATCTTCCGGTTCACGCAGGCCGGTTCCGAGGTCTCCACGCTGCTCGGCCGGATGCCGAGCGCCGTCGGTTACCAGCCGAACCTGGCCGACGAGATGGGCGTGCTGCAGGAGCGGATCACGTCGACCCGTGGTCACTCGATCACCTCGATGCAGGCGATCTACGTACCCGCCGACGACTACACCGACCCGGCGCCGGCCACCACGTTCGCGCACCTGGACGCGACCACCGAGCTCTCCCGTGACATCGCGTCGCGTGGTCTGTACCCGGCCGTCGACCCGCTGACCTCGACGTCGCGGATCCTCGACCCGCAGTACATCGGCCAGGAGCACTACGACGTGGCTGTCCGGGTGAAGCAGATCCTGCAGAAGAACAAGGAACTGCAGGACATCATCGCGATCCTCGGTGTGGACGAGCTCTCCGAAGAGGACAAGATCACCGTCGCGCGGGCGCGCCGGATCGAGCAGTTCCTCTCGCAGAACACCTACATGGCGGAGAAGTTCACCAACGTCCCGGGTTCCACGGTGCCGCTGAAGGACACCATCGAGTCTTTCAAGAAGATCACCGAGGGCGAGTGCGACCACATCGCCGAGCAGGCGTTCTTCAATGTCGGTTCGCTCGAGGACGTCGAGCGCAAGTGGGCCGAGCTGCAGAAGGAAAACTGAGATGGCCGACGATTCTGCCAAGCACCTCGAGGTCGCGCTGGTCGCGGCCGAGCGGACCGTGTGGCAGGGCCAGGCCAAGATCGTGATCGCCCGGACCACGGACGGTGACGTCGGCATCCTGCCCGGCCACGCACCGCTGCTGGGCCTGCTGCAAGGCGGCACCGTCCAGGTGCGGACCGTCGACGACGAGTACTTCGTCGCGGCCGCGCCGGACGGCTTCATCTCGGTGGCCAACGACCGGGTATCGATCCTGGCCGAGAACGCCGAGATGGGTCACGACATCGACCTCGAAGAGGCCCGCCGGGAGCTCGAGCAGGCGCTGGCCGCCGGTCTCGACACCGACGACGCCACCGACGAGGTCCGGCTCGCCGAGGCCAGGGTCCGGGCCGCCGAGCAGACGTCCTGACCCGACCTGCCATAATCGGCACAATCGAATATCGTCACTGACAGTACGGTTCTCCGGGGTGCCCGGGGCAAGTACCCGAACGTAGGCACCGGAAATGGGGTCGGCAAGGTATGAGGACAGTCCTCGATGTCGTCGGGGTCTGTCTGCTTGCCGCCGTGCTGTTCATCGTGCTCGTCGCGTTCCGCCGTCGCTGGTTGTCCAGGGACGGCGGAACTTTTGATTGCAGCCTGCAGCTCGCCGAGAAGGAACACGGCCGCGGCTGGGCCCTCGGCCTGGCCCGCTACGTCGGCGACGACCTGCAGTGGTTCCGGGTCTTCAGCCTCGCCTGGTGGCCCAAGCTGACCGTGAACCGCCGCCAGCTCGAGGGCGTCACCACCCGCCGCCCGATGGGCAACGAGCCCCTGGTCACGTACGCCGGCCACGTCATCGTGGACGCGAAGCTCACCGACCGTACCGTCCACTTCGCGATGACCGAAGAAGCCCTCACCGGCGTCCTCGCCTGGATGGAATCGGCGCCTCCGAGCACCCAGACCTACCTCTGACCCGCGCCCGGTCTTGACCTCCGCGGCACAGTGTTCGTACCTTTGTAGCCGCCTGCTCATACGTATGAACAGGAGAGATCATGAAGGCGCCAAGACAATCCGACGTCGCTCGGCTTGCGGGTGTGTCCCAGTCCGCGGTGTCCCGGGTGGTGAGCGGGGACGTGGATCGGATTCCTGTGGAGACGCGGGAGCGGATCATGGCCGCGGTGCAGGAGCTCGGGTACGTCCCGAACGCGGCCGCGCGGAACCTGCGGAACAAGCGCAACCGGCTGCTCGGCGTCCATACCTTCGAGGCCGTGTTCCCGCACGCCCGCGAGGACTTCTACTTCGAGTTCCTGCTCGGGATCGAGGAGCGTGCCGAGGAGCTCGGGTACGACCTGGTCCTGTTCACCTCGACCGGGACCAGCGACGGTCGCCGGCGGATCTACCGGGACGGGACGAACCGGCTCAACCTCGCCGACGGCACCGTCCTGCTCGGTGCCGCGACCGATCGGGAGGAGCTGGCCCGGCTGTGGCACGACGGGTACCTGTTCGTCCACATCGGCCGCCGGGAGGTACCCGGCGCGGAGATCCCGTGCATCGTCCCGGACTACGTGACCGCCGTCGATCGGCTGGTGTCGTCGCTCGCCGACCGCGGTCACCGGCACTTCGCGTACCTGCGGGAAGGCATCGAGCAGGAGGCGTACTTCGACCGCCGCGCGGGCTACCGCGCCGCGGTCGAGCGGCTCGGACTGCAGGATCGGTCACCCGGTTTCCGCGGCGAGCCGGGGCTGTCCGAGGAGTGGCTGGACGAACTGGCGGCCGGGCCGGAGACCGCGGTAGTTGCCGAGGGCATCCGATTGGCCGAGGAGCTGCGGACGGGGTTGGCCGCTCGCGGGCGGAGCATCCCGGCGGACGTCTCGGTCGTGGTGCTGGAGGGCTCGGGGGACGAGCCCGGGCACCGCTGGGACTGCCTGGTGGTCCCGCGCAAGAAGATCGGCCGGATCGCGATCGACGCGCTGGTCGCGCGGGTCGAGGATCCGGAGGCCGAACCGGTCAGCCAACTGGTGGCCTGTGACCTGGTGGCCGGCGAAACCGTCGCCATGCCTCGTACTAAGGAGTGAAGCGGGTGGAACTCGAGACTGAAGTCCTGGTCGTCGGTGGCGGACTCGGTGGGGTCGCCGTCGCGTTGACCGCAGTACGCCTCGGCCGCACCGTTGTACTGACCGAGCAGACCGACTGGCTGGGCGGGCAGCTGACCAGCCAGCTCGTACCGCCGGACGAGCATCCGTGGATCGAGCAGTACGCCGCCACCGGATACGCCGAACTCCGCCGCCGGATCCGCGAGTACTACCGGCGCAACTACCCGCTGACGCCCGAGGCCGCCGCGGATCCGCTGCTCGATCCGGGACTTGGCGTCGTCAGCCGGTTCTGCCACGAGCCGCGCGTCGCGGCCGCCGTACTGGAGGAGATGCTCGCGCCGTGGCGGGCATCCGGGCGGTTGACCGTGTTGATGGAGCACGAGCCGGTCGCGGTGTCCACGAACGGCGACGAGATCGAGGCGGTGACGCTCCGCGGCGCTTCGGCCGAGCTCACCGTGTCGGCTACGTACGTCGTCGATGCAACCGAGCTCGGCGACCTGCTGGAGCTGGGCGGGATCGAGCACGTGATCGGCGCCGAGGGCCGCGACCAGACCGGCGAACTGCACGCGCCGGAGGTCGCGAATCCCCTTGATCAGCAGGCGTTCTCGTGGTGCTTCGCGCTCGAACACCGGCCGGGGGAGGACCACACGATCGACCGTCCGGCCGGCTACGAGTACTGGCGGGGCACGGTTGCGCCGTTCTGGCCGGGATCGCAGTTGTCCTGGACGGATGTCGTACCGGTGACGCTGGAGCAGCGGGAGTGGAAGCTGCTCGAGGCCAACCCGTCGAAGCGGGCGCCGTTCTCGCTCTGGCGGTACCGGCAGATCCTTGCCAGCAGCAACTTTGTCGACAAGGCGATCCCGGACGTCACGGTGGTGAACTGGCCGCAGCTCGACTACTGGGAACAGCCTCTCGTCGGCGGCCCCGACCCACAGAAGGCCTTGGCGGCGAGCCGTGACCTCTCGTTGTCGTTCCTGTACTGGATGCAGACCGAGGGCGGGTACCCCGGGCTGCGGCTGCGCCCGGACGTCACCGGTACGGCGGACGGCCTCGCGAAGACGCCGTACATCCGGGAGGCGCGCCGGATCCAGGCCGAGTTCACCGTGCTGGAGCAGCACGTCGGCGTCGAAGCGCGGCCCGACGGCGCCGGCAGCGAGGTGTTCGCGGACACCGTCGGGCTCGGGCGGTACCGGATCGACCTGCACCCGAGTACGGCCGGCCGCAGCTACGTCGACATCGAGGCGTACCCGTTCCAGATCCCGCTCGGCGCGCTGATCCCGGTCCGCGTCGACAACCTGCTCCCGGCGAACAAGAACATCGGGACCACGCACATCACCAACGGCTGCTACCGCCTCCACCCGGTCGAATGGAGTATCGGCGAGGCGGTCGGCGCGCTGGTCGGGTTCTGCCTGGCCGAAGGCCTGTCACCACGCAAGGTCCGCAACGATCCCACCCACCTGGCCGACTACCAGCGGCTGCTGGCCGACAACCTGAAGATCCCGCTCGCCTGGCCGGAAGAGATCCGCACGTACCGCGACTGACCGGATTCTGCCCGACACACCGGGTGAAGCTGCGCGAGTCCTCAAGACGCGACACAGTCGGACACGGGAGCACGGAAAACGTTCTCCCGTCCGTCCGTGGGGGGACGACCCTGGGAGTGTCGCGTGGCTCAAACAGACCGAATCCCCAGCCGACAGACGATGGCCGGAAAGCCGACCGGCTCCGGACCGCCGGGCGCCGTCACGGGGAATGTGGAAACCACGGCGGCCAAACCGTTGTCGTGGTGGGCGCGGGCCCGGCGGGACAAGGTCCTGCTGCTGATGGCGTTGCCCGGGCTCGTGCTGCTGCTGGCGTTCCACTACCTGCCGCTGCTCGGGAACCTGATCGCGTTCCAGGAGTACCTGCCGTTCGTACCGCTCGGGCGCAGCGCCTGGGTCGGGCTGGACAACTTCGCGGTGATCTTCAACGGCGACGCGGAGTTCCTGAACGCACTCAAGAACACGCTGCTGATCACGATCGTCCAGGTGATCTTCGTGTTCCCGGCGCCGATCGCGCTGGCGCTGCTGCTGAACAGCCTGCTGTCCGAGCGGATCAAACGCGTCGTGCAGTCGGTGCTGTACCTGCCGCACTTCCTGTCCTGGGTGATCGTGATCGCGATCTTCCAGCAGATCCTCGGCGGCAGCGGGCTGATCAACAACTTCCTCCGCTCGCACGGGATGGGCACGATCGACTTCCTCGGCAACCCCGACGGGTTCATCGCGCTGCTCACCAGCCAGGTGATCTGGAAGGACACCGGCTGGGGGACGATCCTGTTCCTGGCCGCGCTGACCCAGATCGATCCCGGGCTGTACGAGGCGGCGCGGGTCGACGGCGCGTCCCGCTGGCGGCAACTGTGGCACGTGACGGTGCCCGGGATCCGCGGGCTGATCATCCTGCTGCTGATCCTGCGCCTCGGTGACTCGCTGAGCGTCGGGTTCGAGCAGATCATCCTGCAGCAGAACCTGGTCGGACGGCCCGCGAGCGAAGTACTCGACACGTACGTCTACAACAACGGTGTACTGGCCGGCCAGTGGGGCGTTTCCGCCGCGGTCGGGTTGGTCAAGGGTCTGGTCGGCGTCGCCCTGGTGATCGGCGCCAACAAGATCGCCCACATCTTCGGTGAGGCGGGGGTGTACCAGAAATGAGTGTCGTGGAGCAGAAAGGAATCGAGGACGGTCCCGCGATGTCGTCACGGGTCGTCAAAGGCGTCGTACTGGTGATCTGCTGCGCGGTCGTCGTCGTACCGTTCCTCGGCGTGATCTCGACGAGTATCGCCAGCCAGCACCACGTGACGAACTCCGGCGGGTTCGTGCTGTGGCCGGACGGGCTGAACTGGGACGCGTACAAGGCGATCTTCAGCGGCGGCGTCGTCCAGCGCGCGCTCGGGGTCAGCGTACTGATCGCGGTCGGCGGCACGCTGGTCAGCCTGGCCGGGTCGACCATGCTCGCGTACGCCCTCAGCCGGCGCGGCTCGTTCGGGCAGCGGCCGATCCTGCTGATCGTGTTGTTCAGCCTGCTGTTCAGCCCGGGGCTGATCCCGAACTACCTGGTGGTGAAGGAGTTCGGGCTGCTCGACTCGCTGCTCGCACTGATCCTGCCGACCGCGATCAGCGGTTTCAACGTGATCGTGCTGCGCTCGTTCTTCATGGGCATCCCGGACTCGGTCCTCGACTCCGCGCGCGTCGACGGCGCCGGCGACTTCCGGATCTTCTGGTCGATCGTGCTGCCGCTGTCCAAGGCGGTGCTCGCGGTGGTCGGGCTGTTCTACGCGGTCGGGTACTGGAACGCGTTCTTCAACGCGATGCTCTACATCAACGACACCGCGAAATGGCCGCTGCAGCTGGTACTTCGTACGTACGTCATCAACAACACCGAGCTGAGCAGCGGAGACCTCGGTGGCGCGGCGGCCGACCAGCTACCGCCGCAGGAGTCGATCCAGATGGCGATCCTGGTGGTGTCGCTGGTACCGATCCTGATCGTGTACCCGTTCCTGCAGCGGCACTTCGCCAAGGGCATGATGACCGGGGCGGTGAAGGGATGACTCTTCGTCGAAGGACCTTTCTCGCCGGATCGATGGCTGCTGTCGGTGGGCTGACCGGGTGCTCCACGGTGACTCGGTCGACCGATATCGCGGCCCTGAACAAGCCGGTCGCGTTGCCGACGTACAAGCGGTTCGACGGGCCGAAGCCGGACCTGCCGCGGAGCCATCCGTTGATGCCGGACTGCTTCTACCGGTTCCCCGAGCATCCGGCGAAGGTGACCGACGGAGCGCCGGGGGACGGGCAGGTCGTGACGGGGACGACGCTCACGTCGAACCCGATCCCGCCGACCGCGGACCGGAACCCGTACTGGCAGGAGCTGAACCGGCGGCTCGGGGCGCCGCTCGAGCTGAACATCACCGCGGCCGCGGACTACCCGAACAAGTTCGCCACGTCGGTCGCCGGCGACACGTTGGGGGACCTGTTCAACGTGGACGGCGGGTTCGCGTACCTGCCGCAGTTCCTGGAGGCACGGGCGCAGGACCTGACCGAGTACCTGTCCGGGGACGCGATCCTCGAGTACCCGTTCCTGGCGAACGCGCCGCAGGCGTCATGGCGCGGCTGCGTGTTCTCCGGCGGCATCCGTGCCGTACCGATCCAGCGCGGGATCATGTCGTCGAACACCCTGCTTGCTCGGCAGGATCTGTTGGACAAGCTCGGCGTGGAGCTCGGGTCGCCGACCGTCGACGAGCTGCAGAAGGTGGCGAAAGCGGTCACCGACGGGAAGAAGAACCGCTGGGGGTTCGCCGTACCGCCGACCGCGGCGGTCAGCGCGATGCTTGGTCTGCCCAACGGTTGGGAAGTGCGCGACGGGAAGCTCGTGCACAGCCGGGAACTGCCGGAGCACAAGGAGATGCTGGCGATCACCCGGCAGATGGTGAAGGACGGCACGATCCACCCGGACGGGGTCGCGAAGCCGAACCAGAAGGTGTGGTTCACGCAGGGGTCGGCGGTGATGACGCAGGACACGTACTCGTCGATCCAGAGCTTCTACCGGCGGGCGACGGACGATTCCTTCAGCATCTCGATCCCGGTACCGCGGGCCGCGGACGGCAAGGTGGGCCGCGTGTTACTCGGCTCTCCGAACAACTCGATCGCCGCGATCCGGCCGGGTCCGCCCGCGCGGATCAAGACGCTCCTGCGGGTGCTGAACTGGTTCGCCGCGCCGTTCGGTACGGAGGAATACCTGTTCCGCAAGTTCGGTCTGCCTGGACGGCACTACACGCTCAACGGCACCGATCCCGTCCTCACCAAGGACGGCGGCAGCGAGGTCTGCCTGGGCGAGTTCCCCATCCAGTACCTGGCCGACGGCCCGTACCCGGCGTACTTCCCCGGCCACCCCGAGGCGGTCGACACGGCGTACAACCACTTCAAGGCGGTGCTTCCGACCGCCGTCACGCCGCCGACGTACGGCCTCTACTCACCCACCCAGTCCACCAAGGGCAAGATCCTCGACACCCGGATGGACTCCCTCACCAAAGACATCCAACTGGGCCGAGCCGACCTGAACTCCTGGGACGAAGCCGTAACCAACTACCGCAAGTCAGGCGCCGACGCCATCCGCAACGAACTGGAACAGGCCATGACCATCAAAGGCGAAAAGTAGAACCAGACCCGCGGTGCGTCTGCATGTCGACAGGACGTATACGCCCACCACAACCACTCGCCCGGCTCACACGCAGGGGCGGCGAGGGGCCGTGGACGTATACGTCCTGTCGACCCGCAGGCTCTGCGACCATCGACGCCATGCTGCTCGTACCGGACTGGCCGGTGGGGCGGGACCCGGGGGAGTTGGTGGATTGTCTGTTCAGGGACAATGGGTAGTGATGACGCTTACTGAGCAACTTCCGGGGACTGCCGAGCCTGATGCGCTGTTCGATGCCTTCCAGAGCTGGGTGGGGGAGCAGGGGATCTCGTTGTACCCGGCTCAGGAAGAGGCGTTGATCGAGGTGATGACGGGGTCGAACGTGATCCTGTCGACGCCGACCGGGTCCGGGAAGAGTCTGGTGGCGACGGGCGCGCACTTCGCGGCGCTCGCGAACGGGCAGCGGACGTTCTACACGGCGCCGATCAAGGCGCTCGTCTCGGAGAAGTTCTTCGCGCTCTGCGACATCTTCGGGGCGGACAAGGTCGGCATGCTGACCGGGGACGCCTCGGTGAACGCGGGTGCGCCGATCATCTGCTGTACGGCCGAGGTGCTCGCCAACATCGCGCTCCGCGAGGGATCGGACGCGGACGCCGGCCAGGTCGTGATGGACGAGTTCCACTTCTATTCCGAGCCGGACCGCGGCTGGGCGTGGCAGGTGCCGCTGCTGGAGTTGCCGAAGGCGCAGTTCGTCCTGATGTCCGCGACCCTCGGCGACGTCGAGCGGTTCAAGATCGACCTGTCGCGCCGTACGGGCCGCCCGACGGCGATCGTCGCGTCCGGCGAGCGCCCGGTCCCGCTGATCTACAAGTACGTCACGACCGCCCTGCACGAGACCCTCGAAGAGCTGCTCACCACGCACCAGGCCCCGGTGTACGTCGTCCACTTCACCCAGGCGGCCGCGCTCGAACGCGCGCAGGCGCTGATGAGCATCAACGTCTCCTCGAAGGAGGAGAAGGAGAAGATCAACGAGCTGATCGGGAACTTCCGGTTCAGCAAGGGCTTCGGGCGGACGCTGCAGCGGCTCGTGAAGCACGGCATCGGCGTACACCACGCCGGCATGCTCCCGAAGTACCGGCGGCTCGTCGAGCAGCTCGCGCAGGCCGGTCTGCTCAAGGTGATCTGCGGCACCGACACGCTCGGCGTCGGCATCAACGTCCCGATCCGGACCGTCGTACTCACGGCGCTCAGCAAGTACGACGGACGCCGCCAGCGGATCCTGAAGGCGCGCGAGTTCCACCAGATCGCGGGCCGCGCGGGCCGGGCCGGGTACGACACGTCCGGCACGGTTGTCGTCCAGGCCCCGGACCACGTGGTCGAGAACGTGAAGGCCCTGGCGAAGGCCGGCGACGATCCGAAGAAGCAGCGCAAGGTGCAGCGGAAGAAGCCGCCGGAGGGGTTCGTCACCTGGGGCGAGGACACCTTCGACCGGCTGGTCGCGGCCGAGCCGGAGGCGCTGCAGTCCCGGATGCGGGTCAGCCACGCGATGCTGCTGAACGTGATCGCCCGCGACGGCAACGCGTTCGAGAGCATGCGGCAGCTGCTCCGCGACAACCACGAGGACTCCCGCGCGCAGGTCCGGCTGATCCGCCGGGCGATCCAGATCTACCGCACGCTCGTCACGGCCGGCGTCGTCGAACGCCTCGACGAGCCGGACGAGAACGGCCGCATCCTCCGCCTGACCGTCGACCTGCAGAAGGACTTCAGCCTCAACCAGCCGCTGTCGACGTTCGCCCTGGCCGCGCTGGACCTGCTCGACCCCGCCGATCCGTCGTACGCGCTCGACGTGGTCTCGATCATCGAGGCCACACTGGAGGATCCGCGCGCGGTGCTGTGGGCGCAGGAGCATCACGCCCGCGGCGAGGCCGTGAACGCGATGAAGGCCCAGGGCATCGAGTACGACGAACGCATGGAGCTGCTCGAGGACGTCAGCTGGCCGAAGCCGCTCCAGGAGTTGCTCGAGGCAACGTTCGAGATGTACCGGCAGACGCATCCGTGGATCGCCGACACCGGCCTGTCCCCGAAGGCGGTCGTCCGGGACATGTTCGAGCGGGCGATGACGTTCGGCGAGTTCATCGGGTATTACGGGCTCGCGCGGTCCGAGGGCGTCGTCCTGCGTTACCTGAGCGACGCGTACAAGGCGCTGCGGCAGACCGTACCGCCGGACAAGGTGGACGAGGACCTCGCGGACCTGATCGAGTGGCTCGGCGAGGTGGTACGCCAGACCGACTCCAGCCTGCTCGACGAGTGGGAGGAGCTGACGAACCCGGCGGACGAGACGCAGGTCGAGGTCGTACCGGCCGGTCCGCGCCGGATCACCTTGAACACAAGGGCTTTCCGGGTCCTCGTCCGCAACGCGATGTTCCGCCGAGTCGAGCTACTCGCTCTCCACCGCTGGGCCGAGCTCGGCCAGCTGGACAGCGACGCGGGTTGGGACGCCGGCCGCTGGGCCGAGGCCGGTACGGCGTACTACGAGGAGCACGAGGTCGTCGGCACCGGCCCGGAGGCCCGCGGTCCCGCACTGTTCCTGGTCGAGGAACACCCGGGCTATTGGGAGGTCCAACAAATCATCGACGACCCCGAGGGCAACCACGACTGGCGCATCACCGCGTCCGTCGACCTGGCCGCCTCCGACGAAGCGGCCGAACTCGTCCTCGAGATGGTGTCGTTCAAACCCCTGTAGGCCAGTTCACGTCGACCTCGGTTTCGGCTTCGTAGTTCACGCCCGGTACGTCGAAGCCGTACAGGCGGCGGACCTCGGACAGGAACCACGCGGCGTCCGCGACCTCGGCGATGTTGTCCTGGGTTGCGGACTGCCACTGCGCCCGTACGGCATCCTGCACGTCATCGGACAGCTCCCACCGGTCGAGGCGGATGCGGCCTTCGTCGTCGAGGTCGAGCGGTGCTTCTCCGGTGAGCTGTTCCCACAAGGCGGTGGACTGCTGAACGGGCGACTGCAACGAGGTCACGTTGTGCAGGATGCTCACGTAGAGGCCGATGCCGGGGATCGCGGACGACGACTGTGTGACGGCGGCGCCGTTCACGGAGGTCATCGCGGTCACACCGTCCGCGGCCAGCTTCAGGGCGGTCTGTTCGAGGTCGGCCTTCGCGGCGCCGATCGAGCCCTGGCGGTACAGCGGGCCGGTCAGCTCGGAGCCGATGTAGGTGAGCGCGACGGTGTTGAACTCCGGCTTGAGCAGGTCGCGTTCCTGCAGCGCGGCGACCCAGCGGGTCCAGTCCTCGCCGCCCATCACCTTCACGGTCTGGGCGATCTCGTCGTCGTTCGCGACGTCGATCGGGACCGCTTCCTGCAGGACGGGCGCGCCGTCGTCGAAGGTCAGGCTCTTCGTGCTGTGCGGGGCGCCGATCGCCTTCAGCACCGACTGGTACGTCTCGCCGGTGCGCGGGTCCGTCCGGCGCGGAGCGGCGACGCTGTAGATCAGGTGGTCGATCTTGCCGAGCTTGTCCGCGACCAGGTCGAGCACCTCGTCCTTGGTGGTGTCCGCGAAGGCGTCCGCGTTCACGAACGTCCACGAACGGCCGAGCTCGGTCGCCAGTGCGGCGGTCTCGGCGGTGCGGTACCAGCCGGCGGTCGCCGTACGACGAGCCGTGGCCGCCTTCTCGAAGCAGACCCCGATCCCGTCGATCCCGAACCGCGCGAGGCCGGCGATCGTGGTCGCGAGCCCGTACCCGGAACTCGACCCGATCACCAGCGCCGTACGCCGCTCCGGCGCCCGCGCCTCGACCTCGGCAGCCATGTCCCGCACCACCCGCGCACACCCCGCCGGATGCGAATCGAGAAACAGGAACCCCCGCCCGACCGGCTTCACCACACGCTCACTCATGCAGAGACCCTAACCCGCCGGATCCGCCGATCCGGCCGGAGTTCCGGAAGAGTGCGGGGAGAATGCCGGTTCAGTTCCAGTACAGTTCCGCATCGTCCGGTTCGACCACGACGTCCCCGCCAAGCCGGCGGAGGTTACCGGCGAAGTCGGTGTAGCCGCGGTGCACGTGGTGGGCGGCCGAGACCAACGTCTCACCCTCCGCGGCGAGACCGGCCAGTACGAGTGCAGCGCCCGCGCGGATGTCGGACGCGACCACCGGCGCGCCGGACAGCCGCGGTACGCCGCGGACGACCGCGTGGTGCCCGTCGGTCTGGATCTGCGCACCGAGCCGGGTGAGCTCTTGTGCGAACGTGAACCGGCCCTCGAAAAGGTTCTCCGTCACCATCGCGGCACCGTCACTCAAAGCATTCAAAGCGATCACGAACGCCTGCAGGTCGGTCGCGAACCCCGGGTACGGCAGCGTCACCACGTCGACGGGCTTCGGCCGGTCGTGCATCCGGACCCGGAAGCCCGGGTTCAGTACGGTGATCTCGGCGCCGGCCTTGTGCAGCTTGTCGAGCGGCAGCTCCAGGTGCTCGGCGTGCCCGTTGCTGACCGTGATGTCACCCTTGGTGATCGCGGCCGCGAACGCCCAGCTGCCGGACACGATCCGGTCCGGGACCACCACGTGGTCGACCGGGCTGAGCAGGCCGTCGACGCCGGTGATCTCGATCCGCGGCGACCCGGCGCCGTCGATCATCGCGCCCATCTCGACCAGCATCGCGGCGATGTCCTGGATCTCCGGCTCGCGGGCGGCGTTCTCGATGATCGTCGTACCCTTCGCGAGCACGGCGGCCATCATGATCGTCTCGGTCGCGCCGACGCTCGGGAAGTCCAGCCAGACCTCGGCGCCGTGCAGGCCCTGCGGGGCCTCGGCGATCACGAAGCCGTGCTCGATGTGCACCTTCGCGCCCATCGCCTCCAGCCCGGCGACGTGCATGTTCAGCCCGCGGGAGCCGATGTTGTCGCCGCCCGGCAGCGCCACCTCCGCCTGACCGCAGCGCCCCAGCAGCGGCCCGAGCACCGAGATCGACGCCCGCAGCTTGCGGACCAGTTCGTAGTCGCACTGGTGCCCGACGGTTCCGGGGACCGCGATCGTCGCGATTCCCAGCTCGCCGTCCACCTTGACCTCGCAGCCGAGCGTGTCCAGCAGTTGCGCCATGAACGTGACGTCGAGGATGCCCGGCACCTGCCGCAGCGTCGTCGTGCCCTCCGCCAGCAGCGCTGCCGCCATCAGCTTGAGCACACTGTTCTTCGCTCCGGCCACCTCGACAGCGCCGTCGAGCCGTGCCTCACCCGCGATCCGAAACCGTTCCACCGGTCGACTGTAGCGTTTGAGCGGATCCGGCTTTGCGTAGAGTCCTGGCATGGCTGTGAACTTGACGCGGATCTACACCCGCACCGGTGACGCGGGCGAGACCCGCCTCGGCGACAACTCCACGACGTCGAAGACCGATCCGCGGCTGGCCGCGTACGGCGAGGTCGACGAGGCGAACTCGGCGATCGGGGTGGCGATCGCCGCCGGGCACCTGAACAGCGCCATCGCGGTGCTGCTCACCCGGATCCAGAACGATCTGTTCGACGTCGGCGCGGATCTGTGCAACCCGATCACGCCCGACCCGGAGTACCCGCCGCTGCGGATCACCCAGGAGTACGTCGACCGGCTCGAAGGCTGGTGCGACGAGTACAACAATCGTTTGACCAAGCTCCGCTCGTTCATCCTGCCCGGCGGTACCGAGGGCGCCGCCTACCTGAACGTCGCCCGCGCGGTCGTCCGGCGGGCCGAGCGGGCCGGCTGGGCCGCGGTCGAGGCGCACGGCCCGTCGGTCAACCTGCTCGCGATCACGTACCTGAACCGCCTGTCCGACCTGCTCTTCATCCTCGGCCGCGTCGCCAACCTCTCCTCCGGCGGCGACGTCCTCTGGGTCCCAGGCGGCGAACGCGACTAGCTGATCTCCCACGAGAACGGCATCCGCAGTACGCCCGCGGGCGGTAGCCCGAGTGCGCTGTAGAGACCGGCGGTCAGGCCGTCGAGCGTCAACGGCGCCGCGCTGACTGCCAGATCATCGGTCGTTGTGGGCGCCTTGAGCTGGCTGAGCAGGTTGCGGTGCGGTACTGAGGTCACGGCGATCTCGTCGCGGTCCAGACCGGCGCGGTTGCATGCCAGCGTGAGCGCGTGCTGGAAACCGCCCAGCTCGTCGATCAGCTTGTGCCTGTGCGCGTCCGCACCGGTCCAGACCCGTCCGCGCGCCAGCGACTCCAGCTGTTCCTCAGGCAGGCCCCTGTCCTGGGCGGCCTTCGCAACGAAGTCCTTGTAGATGCGGTCGAGTATTTCCTCCAGCCGCGCCCACTGATCGTCGGTGAACTCCTCCTGCGCCGAGAACATCTCCGCGTTCGCTCCCTCGGACACGGCCTCGCGGGAGATCCCTATCCGGCCCAGTGCATCGCGTACGACGCCCTTGCCGGTCAGCACGCCGATAGAGCCGGTGATGGTGCCGGGCTGCGCCACGATGACGTCAGCGGGCATCGCCACGAAGTACCCACCGGAAGCGGCGACCCCACCCATCGAAGCGATCACAGGGCGTCCAGTAGAGCGCAGCCGCAGTACCTCGTTGCGGATGGCGTCTGAGGCGACGTACGACCCGCCCGGGCTGTCTACGCGGAGTACTACCGCCTTCACGTGGTCGTTGTCAGCCACAGCACGCAAGGCGGCGCCCACAGTGTCAGAGCCGGAACCAGGTCCGCCCATAGGGCTGTTGGAGTTGCGGCCGACCGAGATGCCACCTGTCACGCGCACTACCGCCACCAGCGGCTTCTGCGGCCAAGGGAGCGTCTTGCGTACCTCCTCCAGCGTCCGCGGACCACGGCGGATGTACCGCTCGGCCAGCAGCCTGTCGTCGTACTGCAGCTGCTTCTCGAGCTCGTCGTACACGTCCGACCGGTAGCCGAGCCGATCCACCAGACCGGCATCAAGACTCGCCTCCGCGGACAGGGGCGCGCTGTCGACAAGCTCCCGCACCCGTGCGGTGTCCAGCCGGCGCCGTACGGCGACGCCCTCGACGATCTGCTCGTACGCCGACTCCGCCAGCCGCGACGCCATCTCGCGGGCCGGCGGGGTCATCTCCCGCTCGGTGAACGTGTCGGCCGCCGTCTTGTACTCACGCCGCTTGCCGAACTGCGGGATCACCCCGGCCTTGTCGAGCGCACCGCGGATGAAGACCGCCTGTACGGTCACACCGGTGATCGCGAGGTCGCCGGACGGCTGCACCCAGATCTCGTCGAAAGCCGTCGCCAGGTAGTACGGGACCGTGCCCTGAGCGGTCTCCCCGAACGACTCGGTCCACGCCACCGCCGGCTTCCCCGACGTACGGAAGTCCGCCACCGCCTCACGCAGCTCCTGCACCTGCGCGAGCGACAACCGGTGACCGCCGAGGTGCGCGACCACCCCGACGACGCCGTCGTCGCGGGCGCCTTTCCGCAGCGCGCCCACCAGCTCCCGCAACGTCGGCAGGTGACGCGCACGGAACGCAGCGATGGGTGAAGCGGGCGGCGTCTCGAGTACGCCGCGGGTCAGGTCCAGCTCAAGCAGAGTCCCCATACCCCGACCCTAGACGCTCCCCAAAACCTTGGTCAGGGGGCGTCGAGGAGGCCTCGGGCGGCGGGTTCGTCGTGGGGCCAGACGTAGACGGTCCAGCCGTCGGTGGTGCGGGCGGCGGTCGCCTTGATGCCGAACGTCTTCAGGCGGGCGACCAGGACGCGGGCCTCGTTGTACGAGGGCACCGTACGGATGTCGGTGAGCAGGCCGAACGAGTCGCGCTCTGCGGGGGTGTGGTCGACCCGGCGGACCAGCGACCCGCCCTTCGCCTTCGAGAACGCCCAGCGGCACAGCAGCACCATCACGCCGGCCAGGGCGATGGCCACCACCGGGAACAGGAAGTACTCCTCGGCGAACACAGCCACCATTGTCTCGCGAATCAAAAAGATCGTGAGGGGTTGGCAACCTTCCGTGTCTTCGGGGAGTCTTTACGATCACAAGCCATGACAAACGCTGTCACGCGGCCGATGGAACTCGGGGGCCGCCGGAAGAGCGGAGGGCACGCACATGCTCGAGCCTGACAACGTGGTGCATCTGACCGGAATCCTGGACGTCCGATCCGTAGGTGACGTCCGTCAAACCCTCAACCATCTGATCGACACCTCCACCGGCGACGTGATCGTCGACCTCGAGGAGGTCGATGCGGTCGACGCTACCGGCCTCGGCCTGCTGGTCGCCACCCACCGCCGCACCCAACTCCTCGGCCGCCAACTGGTCCTCTGGCACCCGGTGCCCTCGGTGATCAGAATCCTCGCCGTCACCCGCCTGCACCGAGTCCTGAACGTCGAACGAACCCCACTCCCGATCAGCGCCTGAGTGTGATCCACACCCCTGGTGACACCAGTCACGAGGGGCAGACTCACAAGGGAACACAGTCCTACTCTCGGGTACATGGATCGACCCTGGGTGATGCGGACGTACGCGGGCCACTCCTCCGCGGCCGAGTCCAACGCGCTGTTCCGGCGGAACCTCGCGAAGGGCCAGACCGGGCTGTCGGTCGCCTTCGACCTGCCGACGCAGACCGGGTACGACGCGGACCACCCGCTCGCGAAGGGTGAGGTCGGGAAGGTCGGCGTACCGGTCGCGCACCTGGGCGACGTCCGCGCGCTGTTCGACCAGATCCCGCTGGCGCAGATGAACACGTCGATGACGATCAATGCGACCGCGATGTGGTTGCTCGCGCTGTACCAGGTCGCCGCGCAGGAGCAGGGCGCACTGCCGGAGGAGCTGACCGGTACGACGCAGAACGACATCGTCAAGGAGTACCTGTCCCGCGGCACGTACGCGTTCCCGCCGGACGCGTCGCTCCGGCTGACCACCGACGTGATCGCGTACACCGTCGCGAACATGCCGAAGTGGAACCCGATCAACATCTGCAGCTACCACCTGCAGGAGGCCGGCGCGACGCCCGTACAGGAGCTGGCGTTCGCGCTGTCGACCGCGATCGCCGTACTGGACCGGGTCCGCGACGGTGGGCAGGTGCCGCCGGAGCGCTTCGGGGACGTCGTACAGCGGATCTCGTTCTTCGTGAACGCCGGTGTGCGGTTCATCGAGGAGACGTGCAAGATGCGCGCATTCGTCCGGCTGTGGGACACGTTGACGCTCGAGCGGTACGGCGTGACCGACGCGAAGGCGCGTCGGCTGCGGTACGGCGTACAGGTGAACTCGCTCGGGCTGACGGAGGCGCAGCCGGAGAACAACGTGCAGCGGATCGTGCTGGAGATGCTCGGCGTGACGCTGTCGAAGAACGCGCGGGCGCGGGCGGTTCAGCTGCCGGCCTGGAACGAGGCACTCGGGCTGCCGCGGCCGTGGGACCAGCAGTGGTCGCTGCGGATGCAGCAGGTCCTGGCGTACGAGTCCGACCTGCTGGAGTACGACGACATCTTCGACGGCTCGCACGTGATCGAGGCGAAGGTCGACGAGCTGGTCGCCGGTGCGCAGGAGGAGATCGATCGCGTCCAGGCGATGGGCGGTGCGGTCGCCGCGGTCGAGAGCGGCTACCTGAAGCAGGCGCTGGTCGCCTCGCACGCCGAGCGGCGCCAGCGGATCGAGTCCGGCGAGCAGATCGTCGTCGGCGTGAACAAGTTCGAGAACACCGAGCCGTCGCCGCTGACCGCCGACCTGGACACCGCGATCCAGACCGTCGACCCGGCCGCGGAGTCCGCCGCGCTCGAGTCGCTGCGGAGGTGGCGCGCCGAGCGCGACGCCGATGCGGTCGAGGCCGCGCTGGCCAGGCTCCGGACGGCCGCGAAGACGACCGACAACCTGATGCCGGTCACCCTCGACTGCGCTCGCGCCGGCGTGACGACGGGGGAGTGGGCCGGAGTACTGCGGGAGATGTACGGCGAGTACCGCGCTCCGACCGGCGTCTCGGGATCGGTCGGGGTGTCCGGCGGCGGTGCGGCGATCGCCGCGGTCCGGGAGAAGGTCGGCGCGACGTCGGCCGAGCTCGGCGGCCGGCTCCGGTTCCTGGTCGGCAAGCCCGGCCTGGACGGTCACTCGAACGGCGCCGAGCAGGTCGCGGTCCGGGCGCGGGACGTCGGCTTCGAGGTCGTCTACCAGGGCATCCGCCTGACGCCCGAGCAGATCGTCGCCGCCGCGGTCGCCGAGGACGTGCACTGCGTCGGCCTCTCGATCCTGTCCGGCTCGCACATGGAACTGGTCCCGCAGGTCGTCGAAGGCCTCCGCGAAGCCGGCCTCGAAGATGTCCCGGTCGTCGTCGGCGGCATCGTCCCCGAGGCCGACGCCGCCGCCCTGCGCGCCGCCGGCGTGGCCGCGATCTACACCCCGAAGGACTACGACCTGACCGGCATGATGTCCGACGTCGTCGACGTGATCAGGCACGCCAACAAGTTGTAGGGCGTGGTAGAACCGAGTCCATGACCACGCGCACGCTTTCGAATGGGACCGAGTTGCCGGTGCTGGGCCTCGGTGTTTGGCAGGCCCGGGACGGTGTGGAGACCGAGCGGGCGGTGAGCTGGGCGCTCGAGGCCGGGTACCGGCTGATCGACACCGCGCAGGGGTACCGCAACGAGGCCAGCGTCGGGAAGGCGATCCGGGAGAGCGGGATCCCGCGCGAGGAGATCTTCCTGACCACGAAGTTCTACCCGGGCGCGAAGGACGCGCGGGTCGAGGCGGAGAAGAGCCTCGAACGGCTCGGTACCGGCTATCTCGACCTGTACCTGATCCACTGGCCGCAGGGCGGCCCGACCTGGGCCTGGCCGGCGATGGAGGCCGCGGTCGACGGCGGGCTCACCAAGGGCATCGGCATCTCGAACTTCAGCGCCACCGAACTGGCCGAGCTGGGCAAGGTCGCCCGGATCCAGCCGGTCGTGAATCAGGTCCAGTTCAGCCCGTTCGAGTACCGCGCGGGGCTGGTCGACGCCTGCGAGGCGGCCGGCGTCGTCGTCCAGGCGTACAGCCCGCTCGGCACCGGCCGGCACCTCGACGACCGGGTCGTCAGCCGGATCGCGCAGTCCACCGGTCACACGCCGGCCCAGGTGCTGATCCGCTGGGCGGTGCAGAAGGGCCTGTCGGTGATCCCGAAGTCGATCCACCAGGACCGGATCGTGGAGAACTTCGACGTCTCCGGCTTCGAGCTGGACGGCGCCGCGATGGCGGACCTGGACGGCCTCGACACCACCGGCCGCACCGCCGAGGCCCTTTCGGCGAGCGGCAAGTGGTGGTCCTGACCGGATGGTTCAAGACGTACTGAGGGAGCCCGCGAAGGCGGCGATCTTCCTGGTTGTCGACGTACGTCCGGGCTCCGAGGACGTCGCGCGCGACCTGCTGGCGGATCTCGCCGGGCTGACCCGCGCGGTCGGCTTCCGGGCGCCGGACGACCAGCTCAGCTGTGTCGTCGGCATCGGCTCATCGATGTGGCGGCGGCTGTACCAGCTCCAGCCGCCGCGTGACCTGCACCCGTTCCGCGGGCTGTCTGGCGCGCGGCACACCGCCCCGGCGACGCACGGCGACCTGCTGTTCCACCTCCGCGCCCGCCGCCTCGACCTGTGCTTCGAGCTCGAACGTCAGGTGATGCGACGGCTCGCCGGTCACGTGAAGGTGCTCGACGAGGTACAAGGCTTCAAGTACTTCGACGAGCGCGACCTGCTCGGCTTCGTCGACGGCACGGAGAACCCCGACGGTCCGGCAGCGACAGCAGCGATCACGATCGGCGCCGAGGATCCGGCGTACGCCGGAGGCAGCTACGTGATCGTCCAGAAGTACCTGCACGACCTCGACGCCTGGCAGGCACTGCCGGTCGCCGAGCAGGAACGAGTGATCGGCCGGCAGAAGCTCAGCGACATCGAGTTGACCGACCAGCCCGTGAACTCGCACGTCGCGGTGAACACGATCGTCGACGCGGACGGCACCGAGCGGCAGATCGTCCGCGACAACATGGCCTTCGGCTCACCCGGCGCGGCCGAGTTCGGAACCTACTTCATCGGGTACGCCGCGACGCCGGCGGTGATCGAGCGGATGCTGCAGCGGATGTTCGTCGGCGAGCCGCCCGGTAACCACGACCGGATCCTTGACTTCTCGACCGCGGTCACGGGCAGTCTGTTCTTCGTGCCGACCGCGGAGTTCCTCGAAGCACCCACCACCCGCGGGCCGGCGAGCAGTCCGGACGGCTCGCTCGGGATCGGCAGTCTCAGAAGGAGTCCCAGATGACGAACAACCTGCACCGCGAGCTGGCCCCGGTCTCGGACGCCGCGTGGGGTGAGATCGAGGAGGAGGCCCGCCGGACCTTCACCCGCGACATCGCCGGCCGCCGCGTGGTCGACCTGGTCGGTCCGGCCGGACCGGGACTGTCCTCGGTCGGTACCGGACACACCGAGCCGGTCGAGGCACCGGGCGACGGTGTGCAGGCGCTCCGGCGGCAGTCGCAGCCGATCATCGAGCTGCGCGTGCCGTTCACCGTGACTCGACAGGCGGTCGACGACGTGGAGCGCGGTGCGAAGGACTCCGACTGGCAGCCGGTGAAGGATGCCGCGAAGCAGATCGCGTACGCCGAGGACCACCTGGTCTTCCACGGCTCCGACGCGGCAGGCATCCTCGGGCTCGCCCCGAGTACGTCGAACGACGTACTGACGCTGCCTGGTGAGGCGAAGGACCTCCCGGACACTGTGGCCAAGGCGCTGCAGGCACTGCGGCTGGCTGGGGTCAACGGGCCGTACAGCTTGCTGCTGTCCGCGGACGCGTATACGGCCGTTGCTGAGACCACTGACCACGGCTACCCGATCCGCGACCACCTGTCCCGGCTGATCGGTGACGGCGAGATCATCTGGGCTCCTGCGCTCGAGGGCGCGCTGCTGGTGTCCACCCGTGGTGGTGACTACGAGCTGCACCTCGGCCAGGACCTGTCCATCGGGTACCTGTCACACGACGCCGACAGCGTCACGCTGTACCTGCAGGAGTCGCTGACGTTCCTGGCCCTCACTGCGGAGTCCAGCGTCGTACTACGGTCCTGAGCAGGGCAGTACCTATTTGGCCGACTTCTCCTTGATCAGGTCCTCGACGGCCTTGGGGATCGTGGTCTCGAAGTCGAGCAGTTTCGCCCAGGTCAGCGTGACGCGGATGACGACCATCTCGTCGTACAGCGCCTTCACACCCTCGGCCCAGGCCGGGTACTGCTCGTCGGTCATCACCTTGTGCCCGGCGGTCAGGTAGCCCTCGGGGACGCCGGGCACCAGCTCGACCGCGGCGGTGCCGCGCAGCAGCAGCACCTTGGGCGGGAACGCGCCGGTGTCGATGGTGAGCGCGACCTTCGGGTTCTTCCGCAGTGCCGCGACCTTGGCCGCCTTCGGCACGGTCGCGATCAGGATGTCGTCACCCTCGACCCAGAACCCGATCGGGACCACCCGCGGGTCGCCGTCCAGGCCGTCGTAGGCGAACCGGGCCGGCTCGGAACCGTTCAGGAGCTGCTGGGCGTACGGCTTGGCGAGGATCTCGGCGATCTGCTGCTGGTTCATGTCTGTTCCCATCTCTGAAGGAGGTTGCTTCTCATCAGGGGGACGGAGCCGCCGAGGGGTTCTCGACATCGATAGGTTGGCGAATCGTGGAAAGTTTTGCCTTCGGTCCGGGGACAGTCCAGCTGTTCGACGACGGCGCGGTAGCCCAG
The DNA here is from genome assembly GCF_055580825.1 of Kribbella sp. NPDC031520. Lineage (NCBI taxonomy): Bacteria > Bacillati > Actinomycetota > Actinomycetes > Propionibacteriales > Kribbellaceae > Kribbella > Kribbella sp. NPDC031520. The sequence continues at coordinate 73,530 of NZ_JBVIKS010000009.1, read as the reverse complement.
GTCTTGCACCCGGGCGGCCGCCGAATGTTGTTGGATGACGGTGCGCTGCACGACAGCCTGCATGCCTGGGGCAAGGGATTCGTGATCACCGACCGCGGGTCGTACCGCTTCGACAACCCGGCGTACACGCGCTGGCGGAGCAGCGGCATCGACCTGATGTACCAGCTCGGCGACCTCGAACTGCGGGCCGGCCGCCGCTTCGGGGAACAGTGGACCGAGACGTACGAGCTTCGCAACGCCGGCGCCACCCCGATCGAGGTCGGATCGGTCGCGGTGAGTACGCCGTACCGCGACGTGTACACGTCCAGCCGGGAGAGCCTGACCGGATCGGTGCACGCGCACGTGTGGACGGGCGGCGCCGACGCCTGGGTCTGGGCAGTGCCGATGGACGGCAGCGGTCCGGGGCTGGGGCTGCAGCTTAAGGAGGGCGAGCTCTGGGCGTACTCCGTGGAGTCCCGCGAGCCGGGTACGAGCAGCAATGTCCGCGGGCACATCTATCTGCATGTCACCGATCACGCGCGGTCGCCGCACGCGATGGGCGGTCAGCCGGTCATCACGCTCGCGCCTGGGGCGACGTACCGCTGGACCTGGCAGCTGCAGTGGTACGACGACCTGACAGCGTTCGACCGGAACCCGCGGGTCGATGCGGACCGGCTGGCGGCCGAGGTGGGGGAGACCATCGAGCTCACCGGCAGCGCCGCTCCGGGCGAGGTGACCAGCGACGTTCCCGGCATCAAGTACGTCGACTCCACCGACGGCAGGTCCCGGATCGCGGTCCTCTTCCACGAGCCGTTGCGCGTCATCGCCGAGCGCCGGGTGCGGTTCGTCCTCGATCACCAGCGGCGGCCCGAGCTCGCCGGGAGCCGCAAGTACGCGTTCGTCCCGTACGACAACGACAGCGGTCTGACCGTACTGGCGAGCGCCTGGCGCGACTGGTCCGACGCCCGCGAGCGGGTCGGCATGGCCCTGCTGCTGCAGGAGGTCCGCGCCCGCGGCTGGGGCGATCGCGCCGAGCTGGGCGAGGCGCTGGCCGGGTACGAGTGGTTCGTTCGTGAGTACCTGCTCGACGCCGAGGGCACGATCCACGACGACAGCATCCACCAGAACGCCGTACGGCTGTACAACTTCCCGTGGTTCGCGCGCTTCCTGCTCGGTCAGGGCGACCGCGACGGAGCCACTCGCATCCTCGACCGGTACTACGAACTCGGCGGCGACCACTTCCTCGCCTTCGACCTCGGCCCGTTGCTCAGCGAACTCGGTCTGCACGAGCACCTGGTCCGGCACGCGAAGACCTTCATCCAGTACGGCGACGAGCTGCCGCCGCACGAGGTGAACTACGAGCAGTCGATGGTCGCGCCGCTGCTCGAACTGCTGGCCGCTGCCTACCGGACAGGGGAGATCGACGGAGCTGAGCTGACCCGCCGCCTCCCGTGGCTGACCGCGTTCGCCGGCGACCAGCCCGACGTACGGCTCCGGCACGTCCCGATCCGGCACTGGGACGGCTACTGGTTCGGCCGGCTGCGGCTGTGGGGCGACGTCTTCCCGCACTACTGGTCGGCGTTGAGCGCGGTCGTGTACGGAGCTTGGCCGCGCGAACTGGTCTCGCCGTCGCAGGCCGCCTGGCTGGACCGCGCCGAGGAGGCAATCCTGAAGGCGAATCTCGTGAGCTTCGCGCCGGACGGATCGGCGACGTGTGCGTTCGTCTACCCGAGTTGCGTGAACGGTCAGCCCGCCCACCTCGCCGATCCGATAGCCAACGACCAGGACTGGGCCCTGGTCTACGCGTTGCGCCGGCTCAGCTGATCAGCCGTTGACCAGCCCCGCGTTCTGCCGTTCGAGCGCCTTGACCGCGCCGTCCGCCCAGGCCGGCGCGAGCATCGCGGACATCGCGTCCGGGAAGATCTCCTCGGCACCGGCCGCGACCCCGTCGAAGATCGCCCGCGCGACCGACTCCGGCGACGCCTTCGGTACGTCGAGGTCCCGCGACATGTCCGTGTCGGTCGGACCAGTGAGTACGGCATGTACGCGGACACCCTGCGGTGCGAGCAACGCCCGCTGCGCCTGGGTCAGCGAGAACGCCGCCGCCTTGGAGATCGAGTACGCCGGAATGATCGGTAGCGACGCGAGCGCCGCCACCGACAGCACGTTCACGATCGCGCCACGCGACTCGATCAGGTGGGGCAGGAACGCCGTGGTGACGGCGAGTGGTCCGAAGAGGTTCACGGCCAGGTGCTGTTCGAGGAGTGCCCGGTCGCTGAGGTTGTCGTACGCCGCGAGGCCGGCGTTGTTGACCAGGACATCGAGCGACTCGACGGTCTTCGCCGCCGCCTCGATCTGCGCCTGATCGGTGACGTCCAGGTCGAGGTACGTCACCCGGGAGTCCTTGTGGGTGAGGGGCGTCCGCGTACCGGCGTACACGTGCTCCGCGCCTTGGCGCAGGGCTTCCTCGACGAGTGCTTTCCCGATGCCGCGGTTGGTTCCCGTGATCAGGACGGTGTGCATGGTGGTCTCCGTTCGAGCTGTCGCAGTGCTTGCACAGTGGACAGACCGTCCGGGCCGGGTGAACTGGTCGGACCAGTACCGATCAGTTCGGGTGCGTGCCGGTGTCAGCAACGGTGTGAGAAGAATGGAGACGGAGGTGGCTGATGGCAGACGAATTGCTGCAGCGGGCACGTGCGGGTGACCGGGACGCGTTCGCGGCGCTGGTCGAGCCGCATCGCGCGGAGCTGCAACTGCACTGCTACCGGATGCTCGGGTCGCTGCAGGACGCGGAGGACGCGCTGCAGGAGTCGTTGCTGTCGGCATGGATCGGGCTGAGCGGGTTCGAGGGCCGGTCGTCGGTGCGGACCTGGCTGTACCGCATCACCACGAATCGGTGCCTGAACGTGCTGCGGTCCTCATCACGCCGGCCACAGAACGCCGTACCGTTGCCGGTTCCGGCGCCCGAGCCGTCGCGGTCGGGGGAGGTGCTGTGGCTGCAGCCCTATCCCGACAACCTGCTCGACGGGTTGCCGGACCGGGTGCCGGGGCCGGAGGCGCGGTACGAGTCGCGCGAGGCGATCTCGTTGGCGTTCGTGACGGCGGTGCAGTTGCTGCCGCCGAATCAGCGCGCGGTGTTGTTGCTGCGCGACGTACTCGGGTATCGGGCCAGTGAGACCGCCGAGCTGCTCGGGTTGACCGAGGCCGCGGTCAACAGTGCGCTCGCTCGTGCTCGGGTGACGGTGGATCAGAAGGCTGTTGCGCGGCCGGTGGCTACTGCGGACGAGCAGGCGTTGACCGAGCAGTTCGTGGCCGCGTTCACCGCGCAGGACGTCGATGCGTTGGTCGCGTTGATGACCAGCGACGCGTGGGTGCGGATGCCGCCGCTGCCGTTCGAGTACCAGGGCCGCGAGGCCGCTCACCGGTTCTTCACCGCGCTGGCCGAGCATCAGCGGCAGATCGTGGCGATGGTGCCGGTCCGCGCGAACGGGCAGCCGGCCTGGGGTGAGTACATCCGCGATCCGGTCACCGGTGGCCTGCACCTGATCGGGGTTCTGGTGATCGGCCTGTCCGGTGACCGGATCGACGAGATCGTGCACTTCGAGACCACGGTCGCCCCGTACTTCGGGCTGCCGCGGACCCTGTCAGAGCCGGGGGAGTAGCTCGCGCAACTGGTCCATCAGGTAGTCGTGCAGGCTGGTCCCGTACGAGATCCGGGTCGCGCCCGCTGCGGCGAGCTCGGCCGGCCCGGGTCCACCGATCTTCGCGTGCCCGTTGATCGGCCCGCCGACCGCTTCGGCCACCTGAGCCAGCTGGTCGAGCGGCGCGAGGATCGGGTACACGCAGTCGGCCCCGGCGCGGCGGTACTCGCGGCCCCGCCGTACCGCTTCGCCGACCGGGTCGTCGACCGGCCGGATGAACGTGTCGACTCGGGCGTTGATCACCAGCTCGGCGCCGGCCGCGGCCCGTACTTCGGCCAGGTAGTCGGCCTGCTTCACGACATCGACCAACGTACCGTCGACCGAATCCTCGAGGTTGCAGCCGACCGCGCCGGTCTCCAGCAACCGCTCCGCGAACTCCTTCGGCGGCAGGCCGTACCCGGCCTCCATGTCGGCCGTCACCGGTACGTCGACCGCGCGGGCGATCCGCGCGACCGCGGCGAACATCGTCTCCGCTGGGGTCAGCTGGCCGTCGTCGTACCCGAGGACGCGGGCGACCGCCCCGCTGCTGGTGGCAACAGCGGGGAAGCCGGCCTCGGCGACGAGGCGTGCGCTCACCGGGTTCCAGGCGTTCGGGAGGACGAGGGGAGTGCCGCCGTGATGCAGCGCCCGGAAGATTTCAGCCGTCATGGCTTGTAGTGGCCGGGCTCCATCTTCCCGGTGATGCCGACGCGGGTCCACATGTTGATCGTGATGATCAGCGCGATCAGCTGCGCCAGGTCCTTCTCGTCGAACGCCTGCGCCGCGACCTCATACACGTCGTCCGGGACCTGGCCGACACTGATCAGCGTGATCGCCTCGGTCAGCTCCAGCGCCGCCCGCTCCTGCTCGGTGTAGAACTTCTTCGCCTCCCGCCACACCGGCAGCAGGGTGATCCGCTGCTGCTGGTCCTCGCCGAGCTGCAGGAGGTCGAGGGAGTGCATGTCGGTGCAGTACGCGCACCCGTTGAGCTGCGAGGCCTTGATCCGTACCAGGTGTGCCAGCTTCGGGTCGAGCCCGTTGTCGGACACCGCGTCCAGCTCGATCATCGCCTTGTAGAAGTCCGGTACCAGAGTGGCGAGCTTGACCCGCCGCGTCGTCGTTGTCATGGCTTCAACCTATGCCGTGATCGGCCCAGGTGTATGGTCCACTTCTATGGCGGAACCAGGGGCCAATTCGGCGGGAGCGGACCTGCACCTCGAGCTCGGCACGACCCGCGGCCGGGGTGATCTGGTGCGGGCGTTGCACGCGTCGATCCGGAGTGGCCGGCTGGCGGCCGGGACCCGGTTGCCGTCGTCGCGATCGCTGGCGAAGGATCTCGGGATCGCCCGGAACACGGTCGCGGACGCGTACGGGCAGCTGGTCGCGGAGGGGTGGCTGACCGCGCGGCAGGGATCCGGGACGGTCGTCGCCAATCGGGCCGCGGTGCCGCCGACGCCGTCGGTTTCGTTGCCGGAGGCCCGTAGTTTCCGGTACGACCTGACGCCCGGCGCGCCGGACGTGGCGACGTTCCCGCGGACCGAATGGCTGGCCGCGGCGCGGAAGGCGCTGACCGCGGCGCCGAACGAGGCGTTCGGGCTGGGCGATCCACGCGGCCGGATCGAGCTGCGGCGGATGCTCGCCGACTACCTCGCCCGGGCCCGCGGCGTCCGGGCCGACCCGGAGCGGATCCTGATCTGCTCCGGGTGGGTCCAGGCGCTGAGCCTGCTGAGCGAGGCGATCAAGAACCTCGGCGGTACGACGATCGCGGTCGAGGAGTTCGGGTACGGCCTGCACCGGGACGTGATCCGGGCGCGCGGGCTGTCCGTGGCCGCCGTACCGGTCGACGCGCTGGGCGCCGAGACGTCGGGCCTGAGCGGGGAGGGGGTGTTGCTGACGCCGGCGCACCAGATGCCGACGGGCGTACCGCTCGCACCGGAGCGCCGTACCGCCGCCGTCGAGTGGGCGCGGGCGACCGGGGCGGTGCTGATCGAGGACGACTACGACGGCGAGTTCCGGTACGACCGGCAGGCGGTCGGCGCGCTGCAGGCTCTCGATCCGGAGCGCGTCGTGTACACAGGTACGGCGAGCAAGAGCCTGGCGCCCGGTCTACGGCTGGCGTGGATGGTGCTGCCCCAACGCCTGATCGAACCGGTCGTCGCCGCGAAACGTACCGCCGACTTCCAGACCGCCACCCTCGAGCAACTGGTCCTCGCCGAATTCATTGCCTCCGGCCACTACGACCGCCACGTCCGCCGCTCCCGCTTGCACTACCGCCGCCGCCGCGACCGGCTGGTGGAACTCCTCGCCGTCCGCGCCCCCGAAGTCGAGGTCGCAGGCATCTCCGCCGGCCTGCACGTCCTCCTGGACGTCCCCGCCGACGCCGAAGACATCGTCACCAGAGCCGCCCGCCAAGGCCTCGGCCTGGCCACCCTCACCACCTACCACTTCAACCCGACCCCAGCCACCCGCCAAGCAGTAATCGTCGGCTACGGCACCCCACCGGACCACGCCTACCCCGGCGCCCTAGACCTCCTCTGCCAAGTCCTCGGCGTCTAGCCTGTGGAAAACCCGGGGCTGGTGTCGTCAGAGTCGATAGACTTAAGCAGGAAGGACAGGGCGCGGATGTCGTCCGGTCCGACCCGGCAGCAACCACCGACGTATGCCGCTCCCGCCTCGACCCAGGCGCGCGCGAACTCGGCTGGCCCCTCGCCCGAACCGACCCAGGTGCGTGCTACCGCGTCCCACGACTCGCCGCGGTTGGGGTAGGCGATGGCGGGTTTGCCGGTGGTGGCGACCGCGGTTTGCACCGCGGGTTGCACGTCTTCGGGTTTGCAGCAGTTGATGCCGACGGCAACTACCTGGGGGATGTCCGGGATGGCGAAGGCGTCTGCCAGGGGTTGGCCGGCCCGGGTGTGCAGACCTTCGATCGAGTAGGAGAACCAGGCGGGTAGGTCGAGTTCGGCGAGGAGGGCGACCAGGACCTCGGCCTCGTCGGTGTCGGGGATTGTCTCGACGGCCAGTAGGTCCGGGCCTGCCGACGCGAGCAGCTCGAGGCGCGGGGCGTGGAAGTCGCGGAGTACCTTGCGGCTCACGCCGTACCTCCCCCGGTACTCCGAACCGTCGGCGAGCATTGCGCCGTACGGCCCGACGGAGGCCGCAACCAGCCGACGCCCGGGCACCAGCAACCGCCCGGGCACCAGTAGCTGCCCGGGAACCTCGAACTCGTCGCGGACCTCGCGGGCGAGGTGGACGCTGCTGGTGATGAGGCGTTCGGCCTCGGTGCGTGAGACACCTGCGCGTTCGAAGCCGGGGACGCTGGCCTGGTAGCTCGCCGTGGTGGCGACCATCGCGCCGGCTTCGTAGTACGCGCGGTGTACGGCGGCGATCTCCGCGGGAGCGTCGCGTAGCAGGCGGGCGGACCAGAGGGCGTCGGACAGGTCGTGGCCGCGGTCCTCCAGGGCGTTCGACAGGCCGCCGTCGAGGATGACCAGCTGGTCAGACGGTGCGGGCAAGGTCCAGGACCTCGTCGGCACAGCCCCACGACAGGGTGACACCGGAGCCGCCGTGGCCGTAGCAGTGGATGATGGGCTCGCCGGAGCGGGTGCGGACGAGTTCGCAGCGGATCGCCGGGCGCGCCGGGCGGAGGCCGACGCGCCGGCGGATGATCTTCGCCTTGCGGAGCTGGGGGATCAGTTCGGCGGCGCGGTCGAGGATCTGCGTGGTGGTCTCTGGGTCGACCGTGAGGTTCCAGTCGCCGGGCTGGCTGGTACCGCCGACGACGACGTCGTTCGTCCGTGGGATGACGTACGTCAGTTCGCCGGGCGACCGGTCCGCGAGCAGCCAGTCGGTGAGGCCGCACGGCTCGACCGTCAGCACCTGGCCGCGGACCGGCGTCACGGTCGGGTCGCTCGCGGTCAGGCGGGCGCCGAGGCCGGTGCAGTTCACGACCAGGTCGGCGCCGGTCGGCAGCGCGGACAGTGCCGCGCGGGTCAGCGTCCCGCCCGCGGCCTCGAGGCGTTTCACCAGCGCGGGCAGGTACGCAGGCATGTCGATCACCGGCGCCGTGAACGACCACCCGTCGACGAACCCCTGCGGCGGCCACCCGATCCGGGTGAGATCCGGCAGTACGTCGGCCCAGCGCGGGTCGGGCGTACGTTCGGTCAGGAACTCGCGTCCGTGACGCAGCGCGACCGACGGCTCGACCTCGGCCAGCTTGGCGAACTCCACGTACGTCGTCCGCGACCAGGCGGTCACCCGGTCCTCCGGCGCTGACAGGTACGGGTACCAGAGCGCGGCCGCCACCGACGACGTCGTCTCCAACGGCAGGTCCCGGGCGAACACCGCGACCTCATACCCACCCTCGGCGAGCCGAATGGCGCAGCTCAGCCCGATGACGCCCGCACCCACCACGATCACGCGCATTCACAGATTGTTACGCGTAGACGGCAATCACGCCACCGCAGACCACCCACGGCACAACCGGCCGACCACCCATGCGCGACCCGCAGAGCCCCCGGCGCAACCCGCCGCCGGGCGGTGCACCGCCCGGCCGGACCTGCACCACTCACTAACCCCGGCGAACGGCCGGCTGACCGCCGAACCCGAGCGTGCCGTCGCCGGCATCGCGCCGCTTGGTGAGTGGCTCAGGTCCGCCCGCGGCGGATCCCGCCGGGCGTGCCAGTGACTTACTCGCTGACCCCGCGGCTCAGGAAGACGATCGCGATGAACATCCGGTAGAGCTGCAGCGGATCGTCGTTGCGTAGGGCAACAACTCGGTCCTCGCGACGCTCGACCCCGCGCACCTCACACGCCAGCTCGGCGAACGCCCGGCTGTGGAACCGTACGGTCAACTCGGCCGGCAGTGTGATGCTCGGCAACCGGATGTCGCTCGACCGGGCGAGGGCGCGACGCGCGCCGTCGTGGATCAGCTCGCGGGCCCGCTCCGGGTGTACCGACAGCGCCGCGTTGTGCGACACCGACTCCTTCACCACCACCGACTCGATGTCCGGGCAGAACGGTTGCGCCTCTTCGATCGTGGTCCGGTCACCGGAGATCAGTACTACGGGCACTCCAAGGGCGAGCGCCACCAGCGCGTTGATCCCGGCCTCGCCGGTGATGTGGCCGTTCAGCCGGACCTCGGCGATCGCCCGCGGGTTGTACGTGTGCGGCAGCACGGACCCGGTTGCGCCGGCGGAGCCGTGGTACGAGACGAAGAACGCGGCGTCGAACGAGCTGTCCAGGCCCTGCATCATGTACAGCGGCTTGTGCTTGCCGGACAGGTAGCTCGCCCGGCCGTGCAGCTCGTCCGGGAGCAGGTTCTGCATGGTCGAGTGCGAGTCGTTCACCAGGAACTCGGTGCCGCCCGCGGCCAGCGCGCCGTCGATCGCGGCGTTCACCTCCGCCTGCAGCTGGCGGCGGTAGTACTCGTACTCGGTGGTGGGTCCGCGGGCCTGACCCCAGTCGACGACGCCCGCCGTACCTTCCATGTCCGTTGACAGGAACACCTTCATTCAACGCACCATACAAGGCCGCTTTGGGTCGAACTTCCAGTCCTCGATCAAGTACTGCATCGCGATCGCGTCGTCGCGGGCGCCGAGACCGTGCTCCAGGTAGAGCTCGTGTGCGGCAGCCAGGGCGTCCCGGTCGAGCTCGACGCCGAGCCCGGGTGCCGTGGGTACGGCGATCTCGCCGCCGGTGATCCGCAGCGGGTTCTTCGTCAGCGCCTGGCCGTCCTGCCAGATCCAGTGCGTGTCGAGCGCGGTGATCTCGCCGGGTGCCGCGGCGCCGACGTGGGTGAACATGGCGAGCGAGATGTCGAAGTGGTTGTTCGAGTGCGAACCCCAGGTGAGGCCGAAGGCGTTGCACAGCTGGGCGACCCGTAACGATCCCGCCATCGTCCAGAAGTGTGGGTCGGCGAGCGGGATGTCGACGGCGTCGGTGCGGATCGCGTGCGCGAGCTCCCGCCAGTCCGTGGCGATCATGTTGGTCGCGGTGCGGAGTCCGGTACGGCGCTTGAACTCGGCCATCACCTCCCGCCCGGAGAACACGCCTTCCGCTCCGCACGGGTCCTCCACGTACGCGAGTACGTCGTCGAGCCCCGCGCAGACGGCAACAGCCTCCCGCAACAACCAGGCTCCGTTCGGGTCCACCGTGATCCGCGCATCCGGGAACCGCTCGTGCAGCGCCCGCACCGCATCGATCTCCACATGCGGGTCGAACACACCGCCCTTTAACTTGAAGTCGACAAACCCATACCGCTCCTGCGCCGCAACCGCCAGCTCCACCACGGCGTCAGCCGTCAACGCAGGCTGCCGCCGAAGTCGCTCCCACGCATCATCACCCGCATCGGTCCGGTAGGGCAGATCCGTTTGTGTCGCATCACCTACGTAGAACACGTAACCCAGTACTGGGACCGCGGCGCGTTGCTGTCCTTCGCCGAGTAATTCGGCCACCGGTACGCCGAGGTGTTGTCCGAGCAGATCGAGCAGCGCCGATTCGAGCCCCGTGACCGCATGCACCGTCGTACGGAGGTCGAACGTCTGTAGCCCGCGGCCCCCGCTGTCGAGTCCTTCGAATGTCCGGGAGATGGTGTGCAGCAAGCTTCTGTACCGGGCGAGCGGCTGGCCCACCAGGAGGTCTGCTGCGGCGCGGATCGTGTTCGCGATCTTCTCGCCGCCAGGAACCTCGCCCAGACCGACGTTTCCGGAGTTGTCGGTGACGATCACGATGTTGCGGGTGAAGAACGGGCCGTGCGCCCCGCTGAGGTTCAGCAGCATGCTGTCGTGGCCGGCGACCGGTACGACCTCGACCGACGCGACCGTCGGCGTCATGACACCTTCCCGATCAGGTCGGTCAGCAACGACACCTCGTCGGCGGTCAGGTCCTGCAACGGCGGACGCACCGGCCCGGCAGCACGCCCGATCGCATTCACCCCGGCCTTGACGATCGAAACGGCGTACCCCTTGGTCCGATCGCGGATGTCCAGATAGGGCAGCACGAACTCGTTCAGCTTCCGGTAGACCGCCGTACGGTCCTGCGCCAGCACGTCCGCGTAGAACCCGAGCGCGAACTCCGGCACGAAGTTGAAGATCGCCGACGAGTACGTGCTGTACCCGAGCTGCAGCAGCGGCAGCGCGAACGTCTCCGCCGTCGGCAGCCCGCCGATGTACGTCAGCCGTTCGCCGACCCGTGCGTACGTCCGCGTCATCTGCTCGACGTTCCCGACCCCGTCCTTCAAACAGACCAGGTTCGCGTTCCGCTCGGCGAGTTCCGCGACGGTGACATCGCTGAGCACCGCGTTGGCCCGGCTGTACACCGTCACGCCCAGGCTCGTACTGCGGCACACCGCCGACACGTGCTCGATCAGACCACGCTGCCCGGCCTCCGTCAGGTACGGCGGGAACAGCAGGATGCCGTCCGCGCCCGCAGCCTCCGCGGCGCGCGCGCCCTCGATCGCGGACGCCGTACCACCGGTCGCGGGTGCGATCACCGGCACCCGGCCGTCCACCTCGGACACAGCGACCCGTACGACGGTGTCGATCTCGGCCGGTGTCAACGAGAAGCCCTCGCCGGTACCGCCCGCGGCGAACAGGCCGGCGACGTCGTACTGGCTCAGCCACGACAGGTGCTCGCGGTACGCCGTCTCGTTGAAGCTGAGGTCGTCGTGGAACGCGGTGACGGGGAACGAGAGCAGCCCGGTCTTGAGCTGCGCGGCGAGCTCGACGGGGGAGTAGTGGGTCACGTGGCTCAGCGTAGGAACCCGTGTGGATACCTGTCCAAGATCCTTTTTGGATCTATTGATGCTCGGAGAGCATCGTCAACACGCGCCGCAACACCGCGCTGGTGTTGTCCCGCCGCCAGATCGCGTGCAGCTCGACGAGCTCGTCCGACGCGTCGAGGTCGCAGTACGTCACGCCCTCGACCCCCAGGCTGCGTGCCGACGCGGGTACCAGCGCGACGCCGCGCCCGGCCGCGACCAGGAGGATCACGGTGAGGATCTGCTGTACCCGCTGCTCGATCCGCGGATGCGAGTCAGCGAGGAACCGGACGGTCAGCTCGTGGAAGTACCTGGCCTGGGCCGGCGAGTAGCTGATCACCTGCTGGCCGGCGAAGTCCGCGGTGGTCAACGGCCGGTCGAGCGACCCGAGCCGATGGTTGCCGGGGACAACGGCACACAACGGTTCCCGGAACACCACGCGGGATTCGAGTACGTCGAGGTCGAACGGCGGCCGCCCGAGCCCGAGGTCCAGCTCGCCCCGCAGCAACCCGTCGAGCTGCGCGGGCGTGACCCGTTCGTGCAGGATCACGTCGACGTCCGGCAGCTCCTCGGACAGCCGGCGCAGCAGCGGACCCAGCGTACGGATCGCCGACGTCGCGGTGAACCCGAGCCGCAACGTCCCGGCCGCGCCCTGGTCCACTCGCCGGGCGAGGTCTCCCGCGGTCTCGACCAGCGCCAGCAACCGGCGTGCCTCGACCAGGAACGCCCGGCCCGCCTCGGTCAGCTCGACCTTGCGGTTGTCGCGTTCGAGCAACTGGACGCCGACCGCGCGCTCGAGTTTCTGCACCTGCCGGCTCAACGGCGGCTGGGTCATGTTCAGCCGGTCGGCGGCCCGGCCGAAGTGCAGCTCCTCGGCGACCGCGACGAACGCGCTCAGCTGCTCGAGGGTGAACATCAGCGCAGCCGGTCCCGGGTGTTCGCGAGGTGCACTCGCATCGCCGCACGGGCCGCTTCGGAGTCGGCGCGGTCGATCGCGGCGTGGATGTTCTCGTGCTCGTGCACGACCCGGGTCAGGTGGTCCGGGTCGGAGATCTCGTACGCCGGGTCCAGCCGGGTCCGCGGCAGCATGATCATCATCGGACCGAGCTCACCGATCAGGTCGCCGTAGAACCGGTTGCCCGAAGCAACGGCAACCTTGAGGTGGAACGCGAAGTCCGCGTCCACCGACCGACCCGGGTCGTCACCCACGCGCCGGAAGTCGTGCAGTGCCCGCTCGATCCCCTTCAGCTGATGGGCGGTACGACGACCCGCCGCCAGCCCGGCCGCCTCGCTCTCGACGCCGATCCGGAAGTCCATCAGGTCGAGGACGTCACGGTGCGACCGGACCGCGCGCAGTCCCGGCGTACGCTCCGGAACCTCGAGCACGAACGACCCGCGGCCCTGGAACGTCTCCACCAGCCCGGCCGCCTGCAACCGCGACACCGCCTCGCGGACCACGGTCCGGCTGACCCCGAACTCCTCGACCAGGCTGTTCTCACCCGGCAGCTTCTGGCCGGGCGCGATCTCGCCGCTGAGGATCCGCTGCTTCAGATCCTCGTCCACCTGGTACGCCAACCCACTCACGTGAACTCGCACCGATCGACCGTCCAGCGCGCACACTGCTCGCTGGTGGTGAAGCCGAGGCCGGGACGGTCCGGGACGAGCATCCGGCCGTCGACCGTCTCCAGACGCTCGTTGAACAAGGGATTCAGCCACTCGAAGTGCTCCACCCACGGCTCCCGCGGGTACGCCGCCGCGAGGTGCAGGTGGATCTCCATCGCGAAGTGCGGCGCCAGCTGCAGACCGTTGTGGTCGGCAAGCGTCGCCAGCTTCAGGAACGGGGTGATGCCGCCGATCCGCGGCGCGTCCGGCTGGATGATGTCGGCCGCCCGCGCCTCGATCAGCCGGACGTGTTCGCCGACGCTGGACAGCATCTCGCCGGTCGCGATCGGCGTGTCCAGTGCGGCGGCGAGTTCCGCGTGCCCGAGCGCGTCGTACGCGTCCAGGGGCTCCTCGATCCACACCAGGCCGAACTGCTCCAGCACCCGGCCGATCCGCAACGCCGTCGGCCGGTCCCACTGCTGGTTCGCGTCCACCATCAGCGGTACGTCGTCACCGAGATGCTCGCGTACCGCCCGTACGCGCTCGAGGTCGATCCGCGTGTCCGGCTGGCCGACCTTGATCTTGATCCCACCGATGCCGTCGGCAAGCGATTTCGATGCCCGTTCCTTGACCTCGGAGATCGGCGCGTGCAGGAAGCCGCCGGACGTGTTGTACGCGCGGACCGAGTCGCGATGCGCGCCGAGCAGCTTGGCCAGCGGGAGACCCGCGCGTTTCGCCTTCAGGTCCCACAGCGCGATGTCGATCGCCGCGATCGCCTGCGTCGCGACCCCGGACCGCCCGACGGACGCGCCGGCCCAGAGCAGTTTGTCGTACACCTTCGCGATGTCCGACGGGTCCTCGCCGAGCAACCCTGCCGCCACTTCCTTGGCATGCGCGTACTGTGCCGGGCCGCCCGCGCGCTTCGAGTAGCTGAACCCGATCCCGTGATGATCGTCAGCGGTCCAGATTTCCGCGAACAGGAACACCACCTCGGTCATCGGCCGCTGCCGCCCGGTCAGCACCTTGGCGTCACTGATCGGCTGGTCGAGCGGGAGCACGACGGACGAGAGCTGCACACGGCGGATGCGGTCCATGCCAAGTGATCGTACAAGTACTCCACTTGTCCAACAAGATGTTCGATTGACGTGGCCGTAACACCAGGTGACCGAGCCGGAAACAATAAACCGAGAAGCTGCTGGGCGCCCGACAGCGTCGTCGTGCGTCTGTCTGCCGCCAACCTGGGGAAGGAAGCAGCCAATGGACGCGTCGGAGAAGCTGCTCCGGTCATTCGAGAGTCTCGACAACGATGGTGACGGCAGGATCTGGGCCTGGGAACTGCTCAGCCGCTTGGGCCAGGTGGGGATCGATCCGCTCGATCCGCGGGTACGGTCGGCGCTGGCCGGTGCCCGCGACGCCGACGGCCGGCCGATGCAGTTGGGGATCGACCAGCAGCCGGTCCAGATCGACTACCCGGAGTTCACCCGGATCGCGGAGCACGGCGACAGGATCATCGGACGGGCTCTGAACGACGAGCTGGCCATGTCACGTGCCGAGTTCGCGGAGCTCAGCCGGGGAATCGAGCAGATCTACGCCGACCTGTTGCCGAACCGGGACGGCGCGGTCGCCGACTACATACCGACGCTGGCCGGCGCCGATCCGGAGAAGTTCGGTATCGCGATCTGCACCGTGGACGGACAGGTCATCCAGATCGGTGACTCCGCCGATCCGTTCAGCGTCCAGTCCACGTCGAAGCCGTTCACCTACGCGATGGCGCTCGAGGAGTTGGGCGCCGACGAGGTGGACCGATGGGTCGGAACGGAGCAGAGCGGCGGGGTCTTCAACGATCCGACCCTGTCGTTCGATCTGGACCGCAAGCCGCGCAACCCGATGATCAACGCCGGCGCGATCGCGACACTGGCCCTGGTCGGTTCGGGAAAGCCCCACAGCGAACGGTTCCACACAGTCAAGGAGACGTGGACGGCGATGATGGGGCAGCCGCCGGGATCCGACACCGAGACTTTCTACGCCGAGGACGAGACCGGCGACGGGAACCGTCAGCTGGCCTTCGCGATGGCGGCGAAGGGCCGACTGAAGGGCGGCGGCGGGCTGGCGAGTACGGCGGCGACGGCGCAGTTCTACTTCCAGGTCTGCTCGCTCCAGGTCGACGCGGCACGGTTGGCGGCAGCCGCTGCCACGCTCGCGAACGGCGGCGTCGCGCCGTACTCCGGCCAACAGGTGTTCTCCCCGGAGACGACCGCGCGGGTGCTGTCGGTGATGGCCCACAGCGGCATGTACGACGGTTCCGGGGAATTCGCCCACAAGGTCGGCCTGCCGGGTAAGAGTGGGGTGGCCGGGAGCGTGTTGGCGGTCAAACAGGGGAAGTTCGCTGTGGTCTCGTACTCGCCGCGCCTCGACGGGGCCGGGAACTCGGTCCGCGGTGTCGAGGTGTGCAAGCGCCTGGTGAGTGACTTCAACCTCCACCCGTACGGCGTCTCCGAGCCGCAGCGCGCCCGCGGTACCGAAGCGGCCCGTCCCCTCAGCGAAGCCGACCGCAAGGCCGACATGGCTCGGCAGATCGCCACGGCCCTCGACGGAATGGCGAGAGTGGGCTCCGGCACGCCCGCGTCGCACGGCGGCGTGTCGCCTGCCCCAGCGGTGAAGGCGAAGGCACCTCAGCAGCCCGGCCAGCAACTCTGAGCTGCGGATCTGCAGGCCATCGTAATGCGACGGCCCCCGTCACGCTGAGCGTGGCGGGGGGCGTCGTGCTGCGATTGTGATGGCCTGGCGGCCCGCCGCTACTCGACGGTGACGGACTTGGCCAGGTTGCGGGGCTTGTCGACGTCGTGGCCGAGGGCAACGGCCGCGTAGTACGCGATGATCTGCAGCGGGATGGTGAGCAGGATCGGGTCGAGCTCCGGCTCGTTCTTCGGGACCACGATCTTCGCCGCGACCCCGTCCGGTACCTCGACGCCCGGGTGCGTGACGACGTACAGCGGGCCGGACCGCGCGCCGATCTCGTGCAGCGCACCGATGTTCCGGTCCAGCAGCTCGTCGTCCGGGACGATCGCGACGGTCGGGACGTCCGGCGAGATCAGCGCCAGCGGACCGTGCTTCAGCTCCGAGGTCTGGTACGCCTCGGCGTGCCGGTACGAGATCTCCTTGAGCTTCTGCGCACCCTCCCGGGCCACCGGGTAACCGCGGGTACGACCAACGAAGAAGAGCGATTCGTGCTGGGCGAGCCGGCCGGCGATCTTGGCCAGCTCCTCTTCCTGCGCGACGATCGCGGCGATGTGCTCGGGGAGCTTCTTCAGCCCCTCGATCAGCCGCCGGCCGTCCGCGGGCGAGACGTCCCGGATCCGGCCGAGGTGGATACCGAGCATCGCGAACCCGACCGCCATGTTGGTCAGCGCCTTGGTCGACGCGACCGAGACCTCCGGGCCGGCGTGCAGGTACACACCGCCGTCGACCTCGCGGGCGATGCTGGATCCGACCGCGTTCACCAGACCGATGACGCGGCCGCCCTTGCGCTTCAGTTCCTGGACGGCGACCAGCGTGTCCAGCGTCTCGCCGGACTGCGACACGGCGACGTACAGCGTGTCCCGCTCGACGACCGGGTTGCGGTACCGGAACTCCGAGGCCGGCTCCGCGTCGGCAGGGATCCGCGCGACCTCCTCGATGAACTGCGCGCCCATCTGGCCCGCGTAGTACGCCGAACCGCAGCCGAGGATCTTGACCCGCTTGATCTCCCGGGCCTCGCGGGCGTCCATGTTCAGGCCGCCGAGGTGCACGGTGTGGAAGCGCTCGTCCAGCCGGCCCCGGATCACCCGGCCGACCGCGTCCGGCTGCTCGTGGATCTCCTTCATCATGAAGTGCTCGTGCAGGCCGCGCTCGAACTCCTCGGCCTCCCACTCGACCGTCTTCGCGGTCTTCGTGGTCGGGGCGGCGTCCTGGGTGAACGTGCGGTACCCGTCGGCGCGCACGGTGGCGAGCTCGCCGTCGTCCAGGTAGACGACCTGGCGGGTGTAGCGGATCAGCGCGGCCGCGTCGGAGGCGACGTGCATCTCGCCGTCGCCGATGCCGAGGATCAGCGGGCTGCCGTTCCGGGCGACCACGATCCGGTCCGGGAAGTCCAGGTCGATGACGGCGATGCCGTACGTGCCCTCGATCCGGCGCAGGGCTGCCATCACCTTCTCCTCGAGGGTGGCGCCGTCGGCCTGCTCGATCAGGTGCGCGAGGACCTCGGTGTCGGTCTCGGAACGCAGCTTGACGCCCGCGTCCTCGAGCTGGGTGCGCAGCGCGCCGGCGTTGTCGAAGATGCCGTTGTGGACGACGGCGATCCGCTCGTTGCCGCTGGCGTGCGGGTGCGCGTTGTCCTTGCTGGGGCCGCCGTGGGTGGCCCACCGGGTGTGGCCGATGCCGAGCTTGCCGCCGAACCGCTTCGGCAGTGACGCCTCCAGTTCACGGACCCGGCCGGCGTCCTTGTGCACCTTGAGTTCGCTGGACCCGAGTACGGCGACGCCCGCCGAGTCGTAGCCCCGGTACTCGAGCCGGGCCAGGCCGTCCACAAGGATGGGCGCGGCCGGCTTGGTGCCGACGTACCCGACGATTCCGCACATGTAGTGGTGCCCCTTCGTAGGTTCGGTTGAGCGGGCCCGTCAGCCGTAGACGATCCGTCGCAGCTGCCGGGCCGAGAGTTCGGGTGAGCGGACCGGCCAGTGCCGGAGCTCGGTGCCGAGCCGGGCGAAGATCTCGTCGTTGCGGGCACCGTAGGTCTGCAGCTCACGGTGCCGGCGCCGGACGTACTCCTCGGTCGTCTCGGTGAAATAGGCCAGTACGTCGGCGACCACGCGCCGCGCGACATCCGCCGGCAGTCCTGTCGTCCGGCTGACCTGATCGGCCAGCTCACCGACCGGCTCCACGGCCGCCTCACTGATCACCTGTCAACCATGCAGTGTTTCCGGGGCGATGGCAAAGCTTCTGCCCGAAATCGGGCAAATTTCCTGCTTTGTCAGTAGTTAGAAGAGCCGAAGTACGTCGGACTCCATGCCGCGGAGGGCGTCGTAGTCGACGGTCAGGCACTCCAGGCCGCGGTCGGTGGCCAGGAACTGGGCCTGCGGCTTGATCAGCTGGGCGGCGAAGATACCGCGCACCGGAGCCAGCAGCGGGTCGCGGTTGAGCAGTTCGACGTACCGGGTGAGCTGCTCGACGCCGTCGATCTCGCCGCGGCGTTTGATCTCCACCGCGACGTGCCGGCCGTCGGCGTCGCGGAGCAGCAGGTCGACCGGGCCGATCGCGGTCGGGTACTCCCGCCGTACCAGCGTCCAGCCGTCGCCGAAGGTGTGCACGTGCTCGGCGAGCAGCTCCTGCAGGTGCGCCTCGACCCCGTCCTTGATCAGCCCCGGGTCCTGGCCGAGCTCGTACGAGGTGTCGCTGTGCACCTCCTCGAGCGTGATCCGGAGCTCCTCACCGGCCTTGTTGGTGACGCTCCAGACGTTGTCCTCCTCGACCAGCTTGCACGGCGGAGACATCCAGTTCAGCGGCTTGTACGACCCGCCGTCGGCGTGGATCAGTACCGACCCGTCCGCCTTCACCATCAGCAACCGCGGCGCCATCGGCAGATGAGCCGTCAGCCGCCCCGAGTAGTCCACAGAACACGTAGCAATCACCAAGCGCACGAGAAAGCACCGTAGTGCACGAAGCGCACGAGAAAGCACCGTAGTGCACGCGGGGTACGGAGTGGGAAGGTGGTGAGCATGATGCCGAAGGTGAGTGCCGAGGCGGTTGCGGCGTACGACGCGGTGGCGGCCGGGCTGGAGCCGGCCGGGGTGGTGCGGGGGAGCATGTTCGGGATGCCCTGCCTCAAGATCGGCAAGAAGGTGGTCGCGGGGATGTTCGGGGACGCGATGACGTTCAAGCTGCCGCCGGAAACGCTGGTCAAGGCGCTCGCACTGGACGGTGTGGAGCAGTTCGATCCGGGTATGGGTAGGCCGATGAAGGAGTGGGTGAAGATCCCGCTCGCCCGGTCCGACGTCTGGCCGGAGTACGCCGCCGACGCCTTGGAGTATGTCGCTCGATGAACCTCATGTGTCCCGCGCGGATCCTGCTGCTGCCCGGTGACGTCCAGGACGCCGACCTGGTCGGTGGGGTCGGCGAGCGGGTCGTCCAGGTGTACGCCGGCCCGTTCGAGGCGGCGGCCGGTTCGCAGTTGGCGGAGCGCCTCGGGGTGCGGCTGACCGTCGTACCGGAGCTGACCCAGCGGCCAGAGGCGGAGCTGCAGGCGATCGCGGACCTGCACCGCGGCGAGGCCATCGTCGTTCTCGGTCTGGATCTCGGCCTCAAGCTCCCTGCGGTCGTCGAACACACCGGTGACGGATGGACCCGGGTCGCATCGGACAACGAGCTCACGCTGGCCGCGTACGAGCAGGCTCCGGACAAGTTCCGCGACACGATCCCGAAGGACCCGAGCAACGCCCTGATCGAGCTGCTCGCCGGGCGGGTCGCGCCTCAAGCACGCCTGCTGGAGCTCGGCAGCGGTGCCGGGCGGGACGCGCTCGAGCTGGAGCGCCGCGGCTACCGGGTCCGCCGTACCGACGCGACCCAGGCGTTCGTCGACATGATGCGGGCCGACGGGTATGCCGCCGACCGGCTGAACGCGATCACCGACGAGTACGGCGGTCCGTACGACGCGGTGTACGCGAGCGCGGTGTTCCTGCACTTCGATCGCGCCGAGCTGAACGCCGTACTGCGGAAGTCGGCCCGTTGCGCGCCCGTCCTGGCCTTCTCGACCCGCGAGGGCAAGGGGGAGGAGTGGTCGAACCGGCACCTCGACCTCCCGCGACACTTCGTGCTCTGGCAGGAGGAACCGTTGCGCGAGTTGCTGACGGCGACCGGGTGGACCGTCGACGGCCTGATCCGGACCGAGTCGAAGATCGGGTCCTGGTTCCAGATCCTGGCGAAGCGGTCGTGATGCGGGCCGGCGTCGTACTGATCACTCCGGAGGGGCTCGCGGCGATCGAGCGAGTCCGGGACAGGCGGACGTACCACGTCCTGCCGGGCGGTCAGGTGGAGGACGGCGAGAGCCCGGCGGAGGCGGCGCGGCGGGAGGCGTACGAGGAACTCGGCCTGCTGGTGAAGATCCGGCATGCGGTCGCGGTCGTGCATTTCGGCGACAGTACGCAGCACTACTTCACGGCGGACGTGATCGGCGGCGAGTTCGGTACGGGTGACGGGCCGGAGCTCGCGGCCGGTGGTTACCGACCTGTGTGGTTGTCCTTGTCCGAGCTCACCGCTCGGGACCTGCGACCGCGGCCGATCGCGGCCGCGCTCCAGGGCGCACCGGATCCGTCGTGGCTGCTCGACGGCTGGACTGTGACCCCGGTGGTGCTAGACGAACCCGTGTGAGGTTGACCTCGCCGGTGACGCAACTCATGGGCGGACCAGTGTCCGGACTGGCATAGTGCACAGCATGGCTCGGGAACTGACGACAGTGGGTGTGGTAGGGCTCGGCACGATGGGCGCCGGGATCGCCGAGGTGTTCGCGCGCCACGGCCTGACCGTGGTCGGCGTCGAGCGCGACGAGGAAGCCGCCGAGCGCGGCCGCGGCCACATCCAGCACTCGACCGACCGGGCCGTGAAGCGCGGCAAGCTGTCGGTCGAGGACCAGCAGGCGCTGTTCGACCGGGTCACGTTCGCCACCTCGATGGAGGCGCTCGCCGACTGTGACCTGGTGATCGAGGCGGTCGTCGAGCGGCTCGAACTGAAGCGCGAGATCTTCGCCACGCTGGACAAGATCGTCCGCGAGGACGCGATCCTCGCGACCAACACCTCGTCGTTGTCGGTCACCGAGATCTCGGTCGCCACCCAGCGGCCGCGGCGCGTGGTCGGCATGCACTTCTTCAACCCGGCCCCGGTGCAGGAGTTCGTCGAGGTGATCAAGACCGTCGTCACCGAGCCGGACGTGGTGGACGACGTACAGGCGCTGGCCCGCCGGCTCGACAAGGTCCCGGTGGTCGCGGCCGACCGGGCCGGGTTCATCGCGAACGCGCTGCTGTTCGGGTACCTGAACCACGCGGTGTCGATGGTCGAGTCCAGGTACGCCACGCGTGAGGACGTCGACGCTGCGATGCGGCTCGGCTGCGGGTACCCGATGGGGCCGCTCGCGCTGCTCGACCTGATCGGCCTCGACACGGCGTACGAGATCCTTGACACGATGTACAAGCAGGGCCGGAACCGGCTGCACGCGCCGGCCCCGATCCTCAAGCAGATGGTCACCGCCGGGCTGCTCGGCCGGAAGACCGGTCGCGGCTTCTACACCTACGAGTCGGCCGATTCGCCGGTCGTGGTGGACGACGAGCACACGCCTTCCATGGCCGGGGACGAGATCGCCGTACGTCCGGTCAAGCAGGTCGGCGTGGTCGGCTCCGGGACGATGGCGGTCGGCATCGTCGAGGTGCTCGCGAAGGCCGGGTACGACGTGCTGTACGTCGCCCGCGGTACCGAGAAGGTCGAGCGGGTCCGGGGTGTCCTGGAACGTTCGCTGGAGAAGGGCGTGCAGCGCGGCAAGCTGTCGTCGGACGAGCGGGACGCGGCGCTGCGCCGGGTGACCGGTACGGCGAAGCTCGACGACCTTGCGTCCGTCGACCTGGTGATCGAGGCCGTGGTCGAGGAGCTGAGCGTCAAGCAGGCGCTGTTCGAGACGTTCGACGAGATCTGCAAGCCGGGCGCGATCCTGGCCACCACGACCTCGTCGCTGCCGGTCATCGACCTGGCGATGGCGACGAGGCGGCCGGCCGACGTGGTCGGGCTGCACTTCTTCAACCCGGCACCGGTGATGCAGCTGGTCGAGGTGGTCAGCACCGTGAGCACCGCGCCGGACGTCGCCGACACGGTCGCCGCCGTAGCCGTTGCCGCCGGCAAGCACCCGGTCCGCTGCGGCGACCGCGCCGGTTTCATCGTCAACGCCCTGCTGTTCCCGTACCTGAACGACGCGGTCCGGATGCTCGAGGCGCACTACGCGGGTGTCGACGACATCGACGCCGCGATGAAACTGGGCTGCCGCCTCCCGATGGGCCCGTTCGCCCTGCTCGACGTGGTCGGCCTGGACGTCTCCCTCGCCATCCAGCGCACCCTCTACCTCGAATTCCGCGAACCCGGCTTCGCTCCCGCCCCCTTGCTGGAACACCTCGTCACCGCCGGCTACCTGGGCCGCAAAACCGGCCGCGGCTTCCGCGACTACAGCAATTGATCGACCCGCCGGGGCTACGCTGCGTACGTGCCCGAAGAGCGGAAGAAACACATCACCGAGGCCCTCGGAGGGCGGCCACTGGCGCCACTGACCGATGCCGAACGGATCGAGGCCGAGCGTGTTCGCGTCCTGATCCGGGCCGTCCTGGCGAGCTACAACGCGCTGATCGCCAAGGAGACCGAGGGTTCGCGGCGCGCTGAGTTGGAGGTGCAGCGAACCGCCCACACCGAGGTGTTCCGGCGGCGGGTCGGTCTCTCGGCGGAGGAGCGGGCCGAGATCCTGCGGACCTATCCCGGCCTGCTGGCCGGCCTGCGAGCCGATCTCGGCGAATGACCGACCTTGCGCTCACGCCGGCCGAGTCCGCGGCGCTCCTGGCCCAGCGAATCGACGAGATCACCCCGACGGGACGCCCCGTGCGGGCCCCCGGTGTACCGGCGCTCGCCGTGGCCGTCGGCGGGCAGCCGGGTGCCGCGAAGTCGACGATCCAGGACCGGGTGCAGGCGGCGCTCGGCTTCGGGACGACGGCGTCGTACGACGCGGATGACGACCCGGAAGCCCATCCGCGCTATCGCGAAGCGACCCGCGAGGGTGGTGCGACGGCACATGACGACGTGGTCAGGAGCCTGCCGCCCGAATTGAGCGAGCAGTGCCTGAACAGTGTGCTGTCGGCGGATCCGCCGTACGACGTCCTGACGAGTGCCTGGATGGGGAACCCGGATCAGGCGAAGCAGGTTCTGGACCAGCTCCGAGGTTCCGGTCACCGGGTGGTGGCCGTGTACGTCGCGACGAACGAGGCCGACAGTCTGCTCGCGATCGCCGAGCGGTACCAGTTGGCGAAGGACAACGCCGGCGCCGGACGGCTGGTGGATCCGCGGGCGCACAACGCGGTCTACCGGGGAGTTCCGGACGCGGCCCACGCGGTGGAGACGCTGGGGTACGCCGACGACATCTACGTGGTGGACCGTTCGGGGCACGTGCTGTTCGAGAACCACCGGCTGGCCGACGGCACACTGGAGCGGGAACCCGGAGCCCGGGACGCGCTCGTTGCCGGACGCAACCGTCCGCCGACGCCTTTCGAGCAGCGACGGTTCGTCGGCACCGTGCGCTCCCTGCGGGCACGCGGCGACGAGCTGGAGGAGCCAGTGGACGAGCTGGTCCGGGAGGCGATGCGAAAACAGGTCGAGCGCCCGGAGCCGCAGCCTGCCCCGGTTCGCGGGCCACGTCTCGACGATCGCCTGGCAGCGCTTCGGCACGTCACCGGCGCGGGTCTCGCGCCGCCCGGTCCCAGCCGAACGCAGCCCCCTACCGGACGCCCGCCGCAGCGTCCATCCCCGCCCGGCCGCGAACTCTAGGGCTCCATCTCGGCGTAGTCGCCGCAGGGGCCGCCGCCGATGGCTTCGGGGAGGACTGTTTCGCGGCGGTCGAGCTTGATGAGCGGGTTGTAGAAGGCAGCGATCTCGACGCTGTCCTCGGGGATGTAGTGGAAGATCAGCGAACGGCGGAAGCGGTCGTCGGTGCTGTTCGGGCGCGAGCCGTGCACGACGCTGCCGTGGAAGAACAGGACGTCCCCGGCCTTCATCTTCGTCTGCACCTTGCTGAGGCCGTCCGGGATCGGGACCTCGACGCTGGTGAAGGACTCGGTGAGGTCGGCAGGCTCCGGGCAGGCCAGTTCGGTCTTGTGTGAGCCCGGTACGACGGCCAGCCCGCCGTTGTCCGCGTCCACGTCGTCGACCGCGATCCAGGCCGCCAGACAGGTCTCCGGATCGGCGCGCAGGAACGTGTTGTCCTGGTGCATCGCCTGCCCGCGCGCACCCGGCGGCTTGAAGTAGAACATCGACTGCGCGCCCAGCGCCGGACCGATCAGCGCCTGCACGACATCGAGGATCCGGCTGTCCAGCATCAGCTCGAGCGAGAGCCGTCCGGCCTCCACGTCGGTCCGCCGGTGCGGATGCACGAACCGCGGGTACTTCGCCAGCGGGTCGTCCTCGGGTACGCCGTCATCGATCGCGAGCGAATGGTCGACGGCGACCTGCTGCATGAATACGGTCCTGATCCGCTCGACCTCGGCGGAATCGAACAACTGGGGGACCTGGACGATGCCGTCCCGCTGGTAGATGTCCACGACTGTCATATCTCAAGGATCTGTTCGCCACAGGCCGCCGGACGATAGCGTATCTGGCTGTGAACCTTCGAGATCCTGCTGAAGCGCCGCATCCGGTGGTCCGCCGGCTGGTGACCGGCGAGTTCGACGAAGGGCCTGAGTACGCGACGTACCGGCGGCGCGGGACCACCGACTGGCTGCTGGTCCAGACCCTCGACGGACAGGGACGATTCGGCCAGGTCAGCGCGCAGCCCGGAAGCGTGACTCTGGTCCGCCCGGGGACGCTGCACGACTACGCGACGGTCGGCCACCGGTGGCACTTCCTGTACGCGCATGTGAACCCGAAACCCGACTGGCTGCCGCTGCTCGACTGGCCGGAAGTTGCCCCCGGCATCGTCCAGCTGCACCCGGCGGAACCCACCTTCCACCGGATCGCGGACCATCTGAAGGACGCCGTACGCCATCAGCACGGCGTCGTGCCCCAGGCCGAGCAGCTGAGCGCGAACTCGCTCGAGGCCGCGCTGCTGTGGTGCGACACCCAGAACCCGAAGGCAGTCCAGATCGACGACCGCCTGCTGCGCGCGATCGAGCTGATCGACCAGGACCTGACCGCGAACCTCGACGTACCGCGGCTGGCCAAGGCGGTGAACCTGAGCGTGTCCCGCTTCGCACACCTGTTCCGCGAGCAACTCGGCGTCACCCCGCAGCAGTTCGTCGAACGCCGCCGCCTCGACGCCGCCGCCCGCCTCCTCGAACTCACCAGCCGCCCGGTCGCCTCGGTCGCCGCCCAGGTCGGGTACGCCGACCCGCTCTACTTCTCCACCCGCTTCCGCCTACATACCGGATCCAGCCCCACCGCGTACAGGAAGAGGCCTTAAGGTTCTGCGCATGAGAACGCGTGCTGCTGTGGTGGGGCTGGCCGTACTGGCGGTCGTGGGGCTGGGAGCGTGTGCACCGGCGGACAACAACTCGTCCGGTACGTCGACGCCGTCGGGGTCGGATGCGTGCGCCAAGGACAAGCTGGAGGTGAAGACGGCCGGGACGTTGACGGTCGGCACCGACAAGCCGGCGTACGAGCCGTGGTTCAGCAACAACGACCCGAACAACGGCAAGGGGTACGAGTCGGCGGTCACCTACGCGCTGGCGAAGAAGCTCGGATTCGTGCAGGCCGAGGTGAAGTGGCGGACCGTGCAGTTCAACACCGCCTTCGCGCCCGGTCCGAAGGCCTTCGACCTGGACGTCAACCAGGTGTCGATCTCCGACGAGCGCCGCAAGGCCGTCGACTTCTCCTCCGGGTACTACGACGTACGGCAGACCGTGATCACCACCGCGGGCAGCAAGATCGCGAACGCGAAGTCGGTCGCGGACCTGGCGGACGCGAAGCTCGGCGCCCAGGTCGGTACGACGAGCTACACCGAGCTGCGCGACATCGTGAAGCCGAAGCAGCCACCGGCCGTGTTCGACTCGAACGACCTCGCGGTGCAGGCGCTGAAGAACAAGCAGCTCGACGGGATCGTCGTCGACCTGCCGACCGCGTTCTACATGACCGCGGCGCAGCTCGACAACGGCAAGATCGTCGGGCAGCTCCCGGCCGGCGGGAAGGCCGAGCAGTTCGGCTACGTACTCGAGAAGAACTCGAAGCTGACCGCGTGCGTCACGCAGGCAGTCGACGCGCTGAAGGCGGACGGCACGCTGGCCAACCTGCAGAAGCAGTACCTGACCGAGTCAGGCGCTCCCGAGCTCTCGTGAGTACTTGGCAACCGTCCGAGTTACAGCGTGAGCGGATCGCGTACCGGAGCAGGCAGGCGCGGCGATCGACCCTGATCGCCGTTGTCAGCACGGTGATCCTTCTTGTCCTGGTTGTCGTGGGCATCGGTTCCACACCGGGCTGGCCGCGGGTCCGGGCGACGTTCTTCGACGTCCACCGCGGCTGGCAGGCACTGCCGATCGTTGCCCAGGGCCTCTGGCTGAACGTCCGTGTGATGCTGGTCTGCGCGGTCCTGATCGTCGTGTTCGGGATGACGCTGGCGATCATGCGCACGTTGCGCGGGCCGATCTTCTTCCCGTTGCGGGTGTTCGCGGCGGCGTACACGGACGTGTTCCGCGGGCTGCCGTTGCTGCTGGTGATCTTCCTGCTCGGCTTCGGCGTACCGGCGTTGCAGTTGCGCGGGCTGCCGAATCAGGCGGTGATCTGGGGCGGCGCCGCGCTCGTACTGACCTATTCGTCGTACGTCGCCGAGGTGTTCCGCGCCGGGATCGAGTCGGTGCATCCGTCGCAGCGGGCGGCCGCCCGTTCGCTCGGGCTTACGTACCGGCAGACGCTGCGGTTCGTCGTACTCCCACAGGCGGTACGCCGGGTGCTGCCGCCGCTGCTGAACGACTTCGTCAGCCTGCAGAAGGACTCCGGGCTGATCGCCGTCCTCGGCGTCATCGACGCGATCCGGGCTGCGCAGCTGGAGACGGCCGAGGACTTCAACTTCACGCCGTACGTCGTGGCCGGGCTGCTGTTCGTCGCACTGACGATCCCGTTGACGCGACTGACCGACTACGTCGCGCGGAGACAGGGCTGGTATGGCGGGGGAGGCGGACCGGTATGAGCCTGCTGACACTGCGTGGAGTGCGGAAGGCGTACGGCGAGAACGTCGTACTGGACGGGTTCGATCTGGACGTCGCGGCGGGGGAGTGCGTCGTGCTGATCGGGGCCTCCGGCTCCGGGAAGTCGACGTTGCTGCACTGTGTGAACCTGCTGGAGACCGTGGACGACGGCGTGATCGAGCTGGCCGGTTCCGATATCACGGACCCTCGGGTCGATGCGGACAAGGTACGATCCGGGATCGGGATCGTGTTCCAGTCGTACAACCTGTTCCCGCATCTGACCGTACTGGACAACATCACGCT
Organism: Kribbella sp. NPDC031520; assembly: GCF_055580825.1. Classification (NCBI taxonomy): domain Bacteria; kingdom Bacillati; phylum Actinomycetota; class Actinomycetes; order Propionibacteriales; family Kribbellaceae; genus Kribbella; species Kribbella sp. NPDC031520. The sequence goes on along the minus strand of NZ_JBVIKS010000009.1, from coordinate 46,270 downwards.
CGCACCGATCCGCGTGCACCGGGTGCCGCGGGAGGTCGCGCGGGCGCGGGCTTTGCAGATGCTGGAGCGCGTCGGTCTCGCGGACAAAGCGGCGGCGAAGCCGGACGAGTTGTCGGGCGGTCAGCAGCAGCGTGCCGCGATCGCCCGCGCGATGGTCAACTCGCCGCGGCTGATGCTGCTGGACGAGGTGACGTCCGCGCTCGATCCCGAACTCGTCGGCGAGGTCCTCGACCTGCTCCGCGAACTGAAGTCCGAGGGCATGACGATGCTCGTCTCCACCCACGAGATGGCTTTCGCCCGCGAGGTAGCCGACCAGATCTGCTTCCTCCACCACGGCCGCCCTCTCGAGGTCGGCCCACCACGGCAGGTGATCGACAGCCCGCGGGAACCCCGCACCCGCGAGTTCCTCAGCAGGATCAGCGCGACGAGAGGTACGTGAGCACCGCCATCACGCGGCGGTTGTCGTCCTCGGACGGGGGGAGGTCGAGTTTGGCGAAGATGTTGTTGGTGTGTTTGCTGACGGCCTTTTCGGTGACGAAGAGGGCGGCGGCGATGGCGGCGTTCGAGCGGCCTTCGGCCATCAGGCCGAGGACTTCGGACTCGCGTGGCGTGAGCCGGCTGACGGGGGAGTCCCTGGTGTTGCGGGCCAGCAGCTGACCGATCACGTCCGGGTCCATCGCGGTACCGCCGCCGGCGACCCGCCGGACCGCGTCCAGGAAGTCGGCGACGTTCGACACCCGGTCCTTGAGCAGGTAGCCGACACCGCCTCCGCCGCCGGTCAGCAGCTCGCGGGCGTAGAGCTGTTCGACGTACTGCGAGAGCACCAGGATCGGCAGGCCGGGCACCTGGGTACGGGCCTCGATCGCGGCCTTCAGGCCCTCGTCGGTGAACGTCGGTGGCAGCCGGACGTCGACCACCGCGACATCCGGCCGGTGCTCGACGAGCGCGGGCACCAGCCGGGGTCCGTTGTCGACCGCCTCCACGACCTCGAAGTCGTGCGCCTCCAGCAGGCGGATCAGGCCGTCCCGGAGGAGGGCGTGGTCTTCAGCGATGAGGACTCGCAAGGCAGCTCCATGATCACAGTGGTCGGCCCGGCGCTCGGGCTCACCACGGTCAACGTACCGTCGAAGGCGGCCAGCCGCCGCTCGATACCGTACAGACCTCCGCCAGGCGTGACGGCAGCGCCTCCGACGCCGTCGTCGCCGACGATCATGTGCAGCTTCTCGTCCTCGTGCGTGATCTGGATCCAGGCGTTCGTGGCGGCGGAGTACTTGACCGCGTTCGCGAGGCATTCGGCGACCGCGAAGTACGCCGCGGACTCGACCGGCGCGGGCGGGCGGCCGGGGACGTCGAAGGTGGTGTCGACCTTGAACGGGCAGGTCAGCGCGAGCGCCTTGACCGCACCTTCGAGGCCGCGGTCGGCCAGCACCGGCGGGTGGATCCCGCGGACCAGGTCGCGGAGTTCGGACAGCGCCGTACTCGCGGACTCCCGGGCCTCGGTCAGCAGCGCGGCAGCCTGGGCCGGGTCGCGGGCGACCATCTCCTCGGCCATGCCGAGGTTCATGCTGAGCGCGGCCAGCCGGGCCTGCGCACCGTCGTGCAGGTCGCGCTCGATCCGGCGCAGCTCGGCCGCCTGGGTGTCGACGGTCTCGGCGCGGGACTCGGACAGTTCGCGGACCCGCATCGCCAGCTTTGCGCTCTCGGTCGGGCCGAGCAGCGAACGGGCCAGGAACGCGTTCGCCCGCAGCAGCCGCTCGCCGGCGGCGTTCCAGATCAGGAACGCGATCAGTGCGACCGGCATCACCAGGAAGCTGGTCCAGAAGTTGACGTGGAACAGCCCGCCGAACGGCTCGGTGAAGACACCCTCCGGCGTGACGCCGACGAGCAGCGGGTAGACGAGATAGAACAGCCCGGCCAGGAACAGTACGGCGCTCAGCAGGCACAGCGTGAAGCCGACGACCGCGTTCACCAGCAGCCAGGCGACGTCGCGCCAGGTCTGCGGATCGGTCAGGATCGTCCGCAGCCGCATCAGCATGCCCGGGAGCGGCGGCTGCTTGTACGGCCGCGGGATCCGTTCGCCGAGGAAGCCGGCCAGGATCGTGCGGTGGCAGTTCGCGAACCAGCGTGCGGTTGGTACGACCACAAGCAGCAGCGGGATGCCGACCCAGACCGCGATCAGCGGCACGGACACCACACTGAGCACGAACAGGGCGATCCCCAGCTCGGCCAGGATCGCCAGGAACAGCGCGATCCACGGCTGGGCGACCTTGGGATACCGCATCGGCGGTGCGTCAGTGGTGGCGACAGTGCTCATGTCTCCCATCATGACTCAGCGTGTGCTCAGGCGCGGTGGGGTTAACTCCCCTCTGGCCGGAGGCCTGTCACCCCCAGCCATTTGGGTAGTAGCTCTCATGTTTTCAGCCGTTAGGGCGCAGAGGGTTGATGCCGTACGCTGGCCGCGGCTGTACGCCTAGGCCTCCCACCGCACCCGAGACGAGGACCTGATGGCTCAGCCAACCGTGTTAGTTCCCCCTACCCGCGGCAGTGATTTCTCCCCGCTGCTACGTGAGATCAAGTCCGCCGGTCTGCTCGAGCGACGGACGGCCGCGTACGCGATGGCGATCGGGATCAACGTGGTGCTGATGGGCCTGACCTGGGCGGGGATGGCCGTGATCGGCGCCTCGTGGTGGGTGCTGCTGCTCGCGCTGCCGCTGGGAATCCTGACCACGCGGGCCGCCTTCTTCGGGCACGACGCCGGGCATCAGCAGATCGCCGGCTCGCGCAAGCTGCACGACTGGATCGGGATGCTGCACGGCAACCTCGTGCTCGGGATGAGCTACGCCTGGTGGGTCGACAAGCACAACCGCCACCACGCGAACCCGAACCACACTGACAAGGACCCGGACGTCGGCGAGGGCGTGTTCGTCTGGACCCTGCAGCAGGCCGAGGGCCGCAGTGGCTTCGAGGGCTGGCTGACCCGCAACCAGGCGCGGATCTTCTTCCCGCTGCTCACCCTGGAGGGCTTCAACCTCAAGGTGTCGAGTATCCGCTTCCTGCTAGCGCGCCGTCGTACGGAGAAGCTGGAGATCGGCCTGATGGCCGCGCACCTCGTGCTGTACTTCAGCGCTCTGTTCCTGATCATGTCGCCCGGCCAGGCGGTGCTGTTCGCGCTGATCCACCACATGGTCTTCGGACTGCACCTCGGCAGCGTGTTCGCGCCGAACCACAAGGGCATGGAGATGCCCGACGACGACAGCAACTGGGGCCACCTGGAGAAGCAGGTGCTGACGTCGCGGAACGTGAACGGCGGTCTGGTGACCGACTGGATGATGGGCGGGCTCAACTACCAGATCGAGCACCACCTGTTCCCGAGCATGCCGCGGGCCAATCTCCGGTTCGCCCAGCCGATCGTCCGGGAGTACTGCGAGCGCATCGGAATGCCCTACGTTTCAACGGGTCTGATCGATTCGTACCGAATGGGATTGCGTCACATGCACGCCGTCGGCGAGGAACTTCGTAGGTGAGCTAGGTCATACGACTAGCCTTGAGGGGCTATGTCGCGCAGAAAGCCTTCCAAGTGGCAGCGGGGGGGGGGGGGGCGGGCGTTTTTTTGTTGTTCCCCCCCCCGTTAGGTTGAGGCGGACGGTAGAGTGGGAGTTCTGTGGGTTTCCGGGTTCTCGTTGGTGCCGG
>NZ_JBVIKS010000009.1:0-42570 GCF_055580825.1 Kribbella sp. NPDC031520 | reverse complement strand
GGGGAGGGAGGTTGGGGGGGGGGGCGAGGACAGAAGGTAATTGGGGGGGGGCGATGCCAAAAAAACCCCTCCCCCCCACCCCCCCCCCCCCCCCCCCCCCCCCGCTGCTCGGTGGTACCCAATCCCGCGAGGTGAAGGCGGACGGCGAGTGGAACGTCCGGCGGGTCTCCGGGTCCGCGTCGGCGAAGTCGTACCGCTGCCCGGGTTGCGACCAGCAGATCCCACCGGCCACCCCGCACGTCGTGGTGTGGCCGGACAACCCCAGCCTGCTCGGTGCGCTGGGCGGTGCGCAGTCCCTCGACGAGCGGCGCCACTGGCACACTGCGTGCTGGCAGCGCAGTCGGTGAAAGGTTGTCGCGCATGAAGCTTCCGGTCACGTCGTACGGCGAGGCGGGTACGCCGGTCGTGGTGATGCACGGGCTGTTCGGCTCGGGGCGGAACTGGATGACCGCGGCCCGGCGGCTCGCCGACCGGCACCGGGTGTTCGCGTTCGACCTGCGCAACCACGGCGCCTCGCCGCACGTGGACACGATGAGCTACCCGGAGATGGCCGACGACGTCCGGGAGACGATCGAGTCGCTCGGAGTCGGGCCGGTCGCGCTGGTCGGGCACTCGATGGGCGGCAAGACCGCGATGCTCACCGCGCTGCAGCACCCGTCGGTGGTGGAGCGGCTCGTCGTCGTGGACGCGGCGCCGGTCGCGTACCCACCGGCCTTCGTCGAGTACGCCCGCGCGATGCGGAACGCGGACCTGTCGTCGGTGACCCGGCGCGCGGAGGTCGACGCGCAACTGGTGGACGCCGTACCGACGCCCGGCACGCGGGCCTTCCTGTTGCAGAACCTGATCCTCGACGCGGACGGCGCGCGCTGGCGCCCGAACCTGCCGGTGATCGAGGGCGCGCTGCCCTCCATTTCAGGCTGGCCGGCCGAGGCGGCGGGGCTGGTGTACGACGGCCCGACGCTGTTCATCTACGGCGGCAAGTCCGACTACGTCCAGCAGGACCACCGCGCGACGATCGCGTCGTACTTCCCTCACGTCGTTTATGCCGAGGTCGCCGAAGCAGGCCATTGGGTCCACGCCGAGCGCCTCGACGACTTCCTTGCGGCACTGACTCCGTTCCTCCGGTAAACGTTGGTGGGCGGCTTCCGGGTCGAAGGGCCGATGATCCGTTCGTTCGAGGTCGGTGACGGGCCGGCGATCGCCGCGGCTTGGACCGCCGCGGCGCCGGCCGATCCGATTTCCTACCGGCGGTTCCGGGACCTGTTCCTGCTCGATCGGAACTTCGACGCGGCCGGTCTCCAGGTGGCGGTGATCAACGATCAGGTCGTCGGTGCCGCGTACGCCGTCCGGCGGCTGATCGCGGCCGACGCCGACGACCTCGAACCGGCGACCGGCTGGATCCCGTTCTTCTTCGTACATCCCGACCATCGCGGGCAAGGTCTCGGCCGCGCATTGTTGACGGCGGCAACCGACTGGTTGCGGTCGCACGGGCGGACCGAGGTCTTCTTCTCGTCGTACACGCCCAACTACTTCCTCCCCGGCCTGGACGCGGCCCGCTACCCGTCAGCCGCTCGTCTGCTCGCCGCACTCGGCTTCAAGCGTGAGTACGACGCCGTCGCGATGGACCGAGGGCTCGTCGGGTACGCCGTACCGGACGAGATCCGCAAGCGGATCGACGCGCTGACGGCCGGGGGCTACAGCTTTGGCACACCGTCCGGCGACGAGCTGACCGCGCTGATCGCGATCGCCGGCACGGAGTTCAACCCGGACTGGGCCCGCGCGATCCGCGAGGGCGTCGTCGCCGGTCTGCCACTGGATCGGATCGTGGTGGCGCGCAACCCGGACCGGGAGATCCTCGGCTGGGCGATGCACGGGACCTATGAAGGCGTGATCGACCGCTTCGGTCCGTTCGGCGTACTGCCGGCATCCCGCGGTACCGGGCTCGGCAAGGTGCTGCTGCACCTGACGCTGGAGCGGATGGTTGCCGTCGGCGCCCACAGTGCCTGGTTCCTGTGGACCGGGGAGAAGTCCGCCGCCGGGCAGCTCTACCTGAAGACCGGTTTCGAGATCACCCGCACGTTCACCATCCTCCGGGCGTCCGTAAAACTGCCCGGCCGGTAGAACGTACGGTGGAGCTCGGTCCGGTCGCGGAGATGGGAGAGGCGTATGAGTGAGGTTCGGTTGGTGGTCCAGGGGGACGACTTCGGGATGTGTCATGCCGTCAACGTCGGGACGGTGGAGGCGTTCCGCCGGGGGATCGTGACGCAGGTGTCGACGATGGCGGCGTGCCCGTGGTTCACCGAGGCGGCGGCGCTGGCGCGGGAGTTCGCGATTCCGCTGGGCGTACATCAGACGTTGACGTGTGAGTGGGACTTCCTGCGATGGCGGCCGTTGACCGACGGCGCCTCGCTGGTGGGTCCGGACGGTACCTTCCTCCGGACGGTGGAGGAGGCAAGCGCTGCGATTACGCATGACGACGCGGTGCGGGAGTTGTTCGCGCAGGTCGCGAAGTTCGGTGCGGAAGGGCTGACAGTCGGGTATCTCGACTTACATATGGGTGCTTCGGTGCCCTCGGCGTACGACGAGGTGTCGGCGGCGATCGGGAAGCCCTTCATCTACGGACCTTCGGAGGCGCAGCGGTTCGCGTCGATCGAGACGCTGAGCGACCGCGCCGACAAGAAGTCCTGGCTCCTCGCGCATCTGGAAAAGCTGACGCCCGGCGTACACCTGCTGGTGACCCACTGCGCCGCGGCTCATCCCGAACTCGGCGCCCTCCACCGCCCCGGCTCCGAGACGTACCGCTGGGCCGAGGAGTACCGCCTCTCGGACCAGGCCATCGTCCTCGACCCGGAGATCCGCCGAACCATCGAGTCCCTCGACATCGAACTCACCACCGTCGCCAAGGCATTCGCCGACTGACGACCGGCGGGGCAGGGTTATGTGGGGCGGACGGTGAGGACTTGGGCGAGGGTGCCGATCGGGCCGGTCGCGTCGTGGAGGACGCTGCTCGTGAGGCCGATGCCGGTAGGCCCGAAGGTGACGGTGGTGTCGAAGCCGAGCCAGTCGCCGCGGGGCTTGTCGAAGAGGTGCGCGGTCAGGTCGACGTTCGGAAACGCCACCTCCTTCGGGTCCGCCCGTACGGTCATCCCGTTCGCGATGTCGAACAGACCGGCGGCGCGGGCCAGCGGGCTGACGTCCTCGTCGTCGACCAGGCGTACCGGCGTACGGACCCAGAACGCCGGCGTCATCACCGGCTACACCGCCGTACTCGACCCGGCCGCGATGGGTCGCGGCTTCGAGGTGATCATCCACGCGGACCTGGTCGCGAAGGACCTGGCCACCGTCGAGGCGTTCGAGGACCGGCTCGCCGCGATGCCCGAAGTGATCGAACTGCGCCGGATGTTCGGCATCCCCGACTACCTGATCCGCGTCCGCGTCGAGAACCCGGACGCCTTCGAACGCTGGCTGATGACAAGAATGCTCGGCGACCCCGCCATCGCCCGGGTCGACTCCCGCATCACCATGAAACTCGTCAAGTCCGAACGATGACGGTCAGGGGCGAGGTTCCGTAGTGCGGAGCGCGCCAGGTGAGGAGCCGGTGGTGGATTTGATGTGGCGGGAGAGGTGGCTGACGGAGTGGTAGCCGGTCAGCTCGGCGATGGCTTGGAGGGGGAGCGTCGAGTTGCGGAGGTGCGCGAGCGCGTGGCGGAGACGTACGGCCTGTAGCGCGGCTTGCGGGCTCGTACGGCGGACGCGGGCGAACGCGGCGCGCAGACCGGACGGGGAGATGCCGAGGTCGACGGCGATGTCGGCGATGCGGGGGCGTTCGGCGAAGCGTTCCTCGAACAGTTGCTCTGCCTGGGTGACCAGTTGCTCGGCGGGGGTCGGCGGAGGAGTGGCGGCACGGCGGAGGCGGAGGTCGAGTTCGGTGAGGAGGATCGCGCGGAGCTCGTCGCTCTCGGTCTCGCGGACCAATGCGTCGAACACCCGGCGCAGCGTGTGGTCGGTGTCGTCGTAGCAGCGGCGCGGCCACGGATGGTTGCTCGGGGCATCTACCTGGAGGAAGCGGTTCGTGTAGCCGGTGCGGCTGTGTTCTGCGTGCCAGGTGTTCGGCGGGGTGAGGAGAACCGTGCCGGGCGTAGCGTCGTACGTCTCGTCGCCGACCGGGCAGGTGATGCGGCCGTGGACGTAGTACACGAGTTCCCAGGACGTGTGGGCGTGCAGTGGATAGTCCTTGCCCGGGGCGGCGGTATGGATGCCGGCGCCGAGGAGCCGTGGCGATTTGTGCATAAGCCTTGTCGCCTTCTGCATTGTTTCTCGGGTACGTCGACTTGATGCTTGCATCGATCCGTGCATCTTGTGAAGGAGCACCTGCGATGGACATGCAGACCGCGTTGCGCGATCTCGGCGTCACCAACGACGTACTGACAACGGCCGAGAAGGAGCAGCTGGACCGCGACGGCTTCCTGCCGCTGGAGGGGATCCTGTCCGCGGAGGAGCTGTCCGCAATCAACAAGCGGCTGGCCGAGCTGACCGCGGCGGAAGGGGATCGGGCGGGCCTCGAAGTACACCAGGAGAAGGGCGCGGACCTGCTGGCGGATCTCGTGAACAAGGACCCGCTCTTCGAGGTCTGCTTCAGCCACCCGCGCGTACTGGCCGCGATGCATCACGTGCTGGGCGAGTTCCGCCTGTCCTCGCTCAACAGCCGCGCGGCTCTACCCGGCCAAGGCCACCAGTCCTTGCACGCCGACTTCGGCCACCCAGTCGAGCCAGGCGCGTACGAGGTCTGCAACTCGATCTGGCTCCTCGACGACTTCACCCCCGAGAACGGCGCCACCCGAGTAGTCCCCGGCTCCCACCGCCGAGGCACCCTCCCCGCCGACGAAATGCCCGACCCCGCCGCGACCCACCCCGACCAGATCCAACTAACAGGCACCGCCGGCACGGTAGTCATCTTCAACAGCCACCTCTGGCATGGCGGCACCAAGAACACCACCACGAACCCCCGCCGAGCCCTCCACGCCTACTTCACCCACCGCCACCTCCCCCAACAACTGGACCAGCAGGCCTACATCCGCCTGAACACCTACAACCGCCTAACCCCCGCCCAACACTTCATCCTCGACGTCACTGCCTGACCGTCTATCCAATTTGCCTTGAAACTGTCTAGCTTCCTAGACTAAAATGCATGGTCAGCGAACAGCCGACACGCAAGGTCGTGAAGGCGTTCAAGGACGCCGGCCGGCGGCGAGTCAGAACGGAAGGGTCACACAGCTTGTACGAATGCTCTTGCGGCGGGCACAGGTTCGCCCTGCCGGACGGGCATCGGATGATCTCGCCAGGTGTGGTGCGAAAAGCCACCAAGGTACTCGCCGACTGTGAGGGGACAGGCAATGAAGACGTATGAGGTCACCGTCAGTCGTGAGGGTCGTTGGTGGATGGTCGCAGTGCCTGAGATTGATGGGTTGACTCAGGCGCGAAGGTTGGACGAGGTCGAACAGATGGCTCGTGAGTACATCGCGGTGTCGACGGATGTGCCCATGTCGAAGGTTGCGGTGGATGTGTCCGGTATCGAGGCCGGTGGCCAGGATCTACTCGAGGCGAAGACGCTTGTCGACGGACTGCGCCGACGTGCGAAGGACCTAGAGGCCCTGGTCGCCGAGCTCACCCGTGAGGTCGCATCGGCGTTGACCGACGTGGATATTCCGGTCCGGGACGTGAGCAGTGTGCTCGGGGTTTCGCATCAACGCGTCTCGCAGCTCGTACAGGCCGCAGCGGGAGGAGCCCCGGAGTCAGCGACGAAGGCCGCGCGGCAGGAGTTCGCGCACGATCTCGTGATCAGACTCGACGGCGGCCGATCCCTGCGCGTCATCGAGATCGAGGCGGGGAAGAGCAGCCGTTCCAAGAAACCTGCAGCAAGTCGCTCCGAGGCGCAGAACACCGAACGTCCGGCTCGACGGACCTCCACCACCCGCCTACGCCGGCCCGTCGCCGGACACGCATCTCCCCGGAGGCAGAGCGTGTAGGCGGGTCGACGGCTGCGGTGCCGGAGCTCTAGGACGCGTCGGCTTTGCGGACCCAGACTTCTCGGATGATGAGGAGGATGGCGGCGGCTGAGGGGATGGCTAGGAGGGCGCCTACTACGCCTAGGAGGGCGCCGCCGAGGAGGGCGGCGATGACTGTGACGGCGCCGGGGATGTCGACGGCTCGGCGCATGATGCGGGGAGCTACCACGTAGTTCTCGACCTGCTGGTAGATGATGCCGTAGATCAGGCAGGCGAGGCCGGTCCAGAGGCCGCCGGTGAAGCCGATCAGGGAGACCACGACGACGCCGATGAAACCGCCGACCATCGGGATGAAGTCGCAGAACATCACCACGATCGCCAGCGCCACGGCGTACTGCCGCAGGCCGATGATCTCCAGGAAGATGAACATCGTCACGCCCGCGCACAGCGCCACCATGAACTGACCACTGACGTAACCGCCGACCCGGCCGAGGACCTCGTCGCCGAGGATCGAGACGCGCCGGCGCCGGGTGTTGGGGACCAGGCTGTACGCCGCCCGCTTGATCGACGGGAGCGACGCCAGGAAGTACAGCGTGAGCACCAGGATCGTGAACGCGTTGAACAGCGCGTTCGCGACCACCTTGCCGACACCGAGGATGCCGCCGAACGCGCGCTGGGCGAGCGCCGGGTCCTGGATGTACTCCTGGGCCTTCTGGATGAAGTGGTACTTGTCGTTCAGCTGCTGGAGTGTCTTCGACTTCTCCAGCAGGTCGAGGTAGCCCGGCGCGTTCTTGACCAGGCTGTTGATCTGGTCGCTGACCACCGGGACGATCGCGAAGCCGACGCCGACGACCGCGAGGATCATCAGCAGGAACACCACGCCGACCGACAGGCCGCGCTTCAGGCCGCGGCGCATGAACCACTCGACCAGCGGGTTCAGGCCGACGGCGATGAAGATCGAGACCAGCAGCAGGATCAGTACCGAACGGGCCTGGCCGGCCGCGTTCCACAGGCCCCAGGCGACGAGTACGCCGAGCGCCGCGAAGAAGCCGAACGAGAACGGGTGGCCGCGGCGCATCGGCGGGCCGGGCTGGCCCATGCCCTCGGACGGGTGCCGTTCCTCGATCAGCAGCTCGTCGGCGATGTCGAGATCCGCATCGGCCTTGTCAGCCGACGCGTCCGCCTTGTCGGCCGACGCGTCCGCCTTCATCGCTGACGCTTCCGCCTCGTCGGCCGATCCGTCCGCTTCCTCGGCGGCTCGTTCGCTCTTGCCGGCGGCGGCTTCGGCCTTGGCGGCTGCGGACCTCGCTTCGCGGGTAGCTTCCGCGAGGTCCGTGTCGTCGGTGGTCGCTGTGGAGGTGTCGTCGCCGGGTGGCGTCACATCTTGTCCTTCGGGGATCGTGCGCCCGCGCCGGCCGCATCGGTCTTGTCGTCCGCGGACGACTTACCCCCGGAGGACTTCGCCGAGGCGGACGGCCGCGTGTTCACCCGAGTGTCCTCCGCCCCGAGGTCACCCAGCCGGAACTCGTCCACCATCGTCGAGTCCTTCGGCTCGTCACCGTCGCCGGCCGACGCGGTGCTGGTCGAGGCGGTGCCGGCCGAGGCGGTGCCGGTCGACTTGGTGCCGGTCGCCGGGCCGCCGGCGGTTTTGCTGGTCTTGTCCGCGAGGTCGCCGGCCTCCTTCGGGTCGACCCGCAGCCCGGTGTCGATCCGCGTCTCGTCCACCCGCGCGTCACCCGCATCGGCCCCGACGAACGGGCTCGCTCCGGTGAACGGCCCGCCGTCGTCGTACGACGAGATCGGCCCCGGCGTGGCACCCGGGAACGGGTTGTCCTCCGCCGTTGCCTCCGGGTACGAACCGGTGCCCGCGGAGGAGTCGTCCCCACCGAGCGGGCTGGAGGAAGCCTCCGGCACAGACGAGCTGCCGCTTGACGACCCCGCACCGAACGAGCTGGAGGAAGCGGACGGGCTGGTAGAGGACGTGTCGGCGCCGAACGGCTTGTCGGCCGAGAAGGAGTCCTCCGGCGCGAACGGGCTGCCGGCGCCGGTCCCCGGAGCGCCGGAGGCGGTGGGTCGCGGGGTTTCGGCGGGGCGGGAGAACGGGTTGACGTACGGCGCGGCAGCGGTCTCGGAGTCGAGTTCGGCGGCTTGCCGGGCGATGTTGCTGGCGATCTCGTTCAGGCCGGCGATCTGGGTGAGGATGCCGTCGCGGCGCTTCGCCAGGCGCTCCGTCTCGCGGGCTACGACGGTGCGCGAGCGCTCGGCCTCGTCGGCGGCGTTCGCCAGCTCGGCCTCCGAACGCGTCCGTGCCGTCGTCAGCAGCTGCTCCGCCTCGCGGCGGGCGCGCGCGAGCGTGCGCTCCGCCGACTCCTCGGCCTCGGCGCGGATCTTCCGTGCCTGCTCGGTCGCCTCGGCCACCCGGCGCTCGGACGCCTCGGCGGCCTCCTTCATCTGGGTGGTCAGGCTGTCGGTGTCGGCCGCGATCTGCTGGTGCTTGTCCGCGAGCTCCTTCGCCTGCTGTTCGCGCTCGTCTGCCAGCCGCGCGCGGAGCGCCGCCGACTCGCGCTGGATCGCCGTACGGATCTTCTCCGCCTCGTGCAGCGCGCCGTTCTTCAGCGTGCTCGCCTGCGACTCGGCCGTCAGCTGCAGCGTCTCGGCCTTCCGGCGGGCCGCCTCGAGTACCTCGGCCGCCTCGGTCTCCGCCGTACGGCGCAGTTCGGCCGCGTCGCCCTCGGCGGTCCGGCGCATGCTGTCGGCCTCGTTCAGCGCGACGGTACGGATGTCCTCGGCCTCGCGCTCGCCGGACGCCCGGGCCGCGGCGGCCTCCTTGGCGGCGTTCGCGCGCAGCTCGTCGGCCTCGCGCTTGGCCTCCTCGAGCGCCTCGGACGCCTGGTCCTGGGCGAGCCGGAGGATCTGCGCGGCCCGGTCGCCGAGCCCGGCGTACGACGGGTTCGCGCTGGCGTCGAGCTGGCGCCGGGTCTCCTCGAGCTGCTGCTGCAGCGGCGCGACGTTGCGTTGCAGCTCGTCGGCCCGGTTCCGCGCCTCGACGAGTTGCATCTCCAGCGCGCGGACATAGTCGTCCACCGCCTGCTTGTCGTACCCACGACGGCTGACCGGGAAGCCCCCGGCCGCGGTCGCCGTGCGGTCGAAGAACGGCAGGCTCGACTCGTCAGGCATTCCGGAGTTTCCCTTCTGGCGGCTCAGCGTGAATCCTTCACCTTAAGCCTGTCAGAACCCCACTCAAACGCCCAAACGTACTACTTGTCACGGAAGCGATTGATCGCGTCCAGATGCCGTGCACGGAGTTCCGGGTCGCGGACGCCGAGGCCCTCGGTCGGGGCCAGGGTCAGGACGCCGACCTTTCCCTGGTGCAGGTTGCGGTGTACGTCGTACGCCGCCTGGGCCGTCTCCTCCAGCGGGTAGACGCGGCTGACCGTCGGATGCACCATCCCGCGGGCAATCAGCCGGTTCGCCTCCCAGGCCTCGCGGTAGTTGGCGAAGTGAGAGCCGATGATCCGCTTCAGGTTCATCCACAGGTACCGGTTGTCGTACTCGTGCATGAACCCGGACGTCGACGCACAGGTGACGATCGTGCCGCCCTTGCGCGCGACGAACACCGAGGCGCCGAACGTCTCCCGACCCGGGTGCTCGAACACGATGTCCGGGTCGTCCCCGCCGGTCAGCTCGCGGATCCGCGCACCGAGCCGCTTCCACTCCTTCTGGTCCTGGGTGTGCTCGTCCTTCCAGAACTTGTACCCCTCCGCGGACCGGTCGATGATCAGCGAGGCGCCCATCGCCCGGCAGATCTCGGCCTTCTCCGGCGACGACACCACACACACCGGGATCGCGCCGCCGTTCAGCGCGAACTGCGTCGCGTACGAGCCGAGTCCGCCGGACGCGCCCCAGATCAGTACGACGTCGCCCTGCTTCATGTTGGCGCCGTTCGCCGACACCAGTTGCCGGTACGCCGTACTGTTCACCAGTCCCGGCGACGCCGCCTCCTCCCAGGTGAGGTGCGCGGGCTTCGGCATCAACTGGTTCGACTTCACCAGCGCGATCTCCGCCAGGCCGCCGAAGTTCGTCTCGAAACCCCAGATCCGCTGCTCGGAGTCGAGCATCGTGTCGTTGTGCCCGTCCGGCGACTCCAGTTCGACCGACAGGCAGTGCGCGACCACCTCGTCGCCGGGCTTCCAGGCGTTCACACCCGGCCCGGTCCGCAGTACGACGCCGGCCAGGTCGGAGCCGACCACGTGGTACGGCAGGTCGTGCCGGGCGGTCAGCGGTGACAGCTTCCCGTACCGCTTCAGGAACGCGAACGTCGACACCGGCTCGAAGATCGACGTCCAGACTGTGTTGTAGTTGATCGCGCTCGCCATCACCGCGACCAGCGCCTCGCCCGGCCCGAGCTCGGGAGTCGGTACGTCGTCCAGGTGCAGACTCTTCCGCGGATCCTTCTCCTTGGCGTCCAGTCCCTCGAACATCGTCGCCTCGTCGGCGTGCACGGTGATCCCGCGATAGTGGTCCGGTACGTCGAGCTCGCCGACGGCCGCGTTGTCGCCGGAGAGGATCGCTTCGAGGATCTGCTTCACGGAGGTACCTCCTGCAGCGGGGGTCTGGTGAGCGCCGAACTTACCGTTGAGTATGCGCCCCTGGCTGTGCCCTGTAACACAGCGGACGGCCGTTGAGACGACCGTCACTTTTCCAGTCCACCGTTGTCAGTGGTCTTATCTCAATCCGGTGTGCAGACGGACCTGGGTGAAGTCGTCACCCGATCTCAGCTGCACCAGGTCGCACAGCTGGTTGGCGAGCCAGACGCCCCGCCCGCCGAGCCCGTCGAGCGGCGGCAGGACCCGGCCGACGAGCAGGTTCTCGATCCGGCCGCGGTCGGTCACGTCGCAGATCAGCGCGCCTTTGGCGATCCAGACGGCGAGCGTCCCGCGCCCGCCGCCGAACCGGATGCTGTTCGTGCAGATCTCGTGCAACGCCAGCGACAGATCCTCGAGCCGATCCCGCGAGACGCCGTGCGAGGCCGCGTGACCGCCCAGCCACTGCCGCACCTGCCCGAGCTCGTCCGGCCCGAACTCCCACCGCTCGGCGCGGTCCGGTACGACGTCCAGCGCGGTCCGGAACACCTTCTCCGCAAGGGCATCCGCGCCGGCGTGCGTCGCGGTCGGGTCGATGCCGACGGACGCCTCGTACGCGCAGCACAACCGAAACGACCGGTCCCGCGCGAACGCGAGCTCGGTCAGCGCCTCGTGCAGCAGCACCTCGTCGTACGCCGCCGCGCTCCGGCCCGGGTACGCCGGTTCGCCGAGGCCGCGGACCGGTCCCGGGTGCTGGTCGAGGAGGTTCCGCCAGAACGGGATCAGCCGCGCAGGGTTGCCACCGGCAACGGTCATGTCGATGAACCGGACGGACTCCCGAGCCGTGCCGAGGGCGTCGCGCAGTACCGCGATCCGCTCCGGTGGAAGTACGGCCACGATGGTTTCCCCCGCCGCCAGACCCGCCTCGACGAACGCAGCCGCGCGCGGCACGAACGCCTCGTCCCCGGCATGGACGAAGGCATCGTGCTCGAACCCGGCCGGCGCACCGTGCAAGGAGTCGGTGGCGCTGTCCTTCAGCACCCGAACAGACTAGTCCGCCCGACCGACAAGCAGCAGTTCTTTAGCGTGCCGTCACCCGGTGTGCGCTCTGCTCATCTGTGGGTAGGCGATGGCTCCACGAGTTCGACCAGGACGCCGCCGGCCGACTTCGGGTGGATGAAGTTCACCCGGGAGCCGGCGGTGCCGCGCTTAGGTTCGTCGTAGAGCAGCCGTGCGCCACGTTCCCGCAGTACGGCGGACACCGCGTCCAGGTCGTGTACCCGGTATGCGAGCTGCTGGATGCCGGCGCCGCGCTGGTCGAGGAACTTCGCGATCGGTGACGCGTCGGACAACGGTGCCAGCAACTGGATCGAGGATCCGGAGTCGCCGACCGACAGCATCGCCTCCCGGACGCCCTGCTCCTCGTTGATCTCCTCGTGCGCCACGGTCATGCCGAACACGTCGGCGTAGTACCGCACGGCCTCGTCGAAGTCGGCCACCGCGATGCCGACGTGGTCGATCGCATCGAACAGCTGATCCATCCTTGAAGCTTTGCGCAGACCCGGCGTCCAGGACCATCGAAAGTGGCCGAGCTGACACGACCTGATGCGAACCGTGTGACCCGTCTGACGTGGTCGACCAGCGGCGTACCAGTGCCGTCGCAGGTATCGTGACAACATGTCTGACACGCGGAACTCAAGCGTCATCGTCGCCGGTGCACGGACCCCGATCGGGCGGTTGCTGGGCGGCCTCAAAGGCTTCACCGGCGCGGACCTCGGCGGGTTCGCGATCCAGGGCGCACTGCGGAAGGCAGGCGTCGCCGCGGATCAGGTGGAGTACGTGATCATGGGCCAGGTCCTGCAGGCCGGCGGCGGCCAGATCACCGCCCGCCAGGCCGCGGTCAAGGGCGGTATCCCGATGGACGTACCGGCCGTCACGCTGAACAAGGTCTGCCTGTCCGGGCTGAACGCGATCGCGCTCGCCGACCAGCTGATCCGCGCCGGCGAGTACGAGATCGTCGTGGCCGGCGGCATGGAGTCGATGACGAACGCGCCGCACCTGCTGCCGAAGTCCCGCGAGGGCTTCAAGTACGGCGACACCACGCTGGTGGACTCGATGTCGTACGACGGGTTGTGGGACGCGTTCACCGACCAGGCCATGGGTGCGCTGACGGACCAGGCCAACAACACCGGGCTCAAGCTGACCCGCGAGGAGCAGGACGAGTTCAGCGCTCGTTCGCACCAGCGCGCGGCCGAGGCCTGGAAGAACGGCGTGTTCGCGGACGAGGTCGTTCCGGTCGAGGTGCCGCAGCGCAAGGGTGACCCGATCGTGGTGGACACCGACGAAGGTGTCCGCGGTGACACGTCGGTCGATGCGCTGGCGAAGCTGCGACCGGCGTTCGGCAAGGACGGGACGATCACCGCCGGATCGGCCTCGCAGATCTCCGACGGCGGGTGTGCTGTCGTCGTGATGAGCAAGGCGAAGGCCGAGGAGCTGGGACTGAGCTGGATCGCCGAGATCGGTGCGCACGGTTCGGTCGCCGGTCCGGACTCGACGCTGCAGAGCCAGCCGGCGAACGCGATCGTCAAGGCGTGCACGAAGGAAGGCATCACCCCGGCCGACCTCGACCTGATCGAGATCAACGAGGCGTTCGCGGCGGTCGGGATCGCGTCGGCGCGCGAGCTGCAGGTCGGCGACGACAAGGTCAACGTGAACGGCGGCGCGATCGCGCTCGGCCACCCGATCGGGATGTCCGGCGCGCGGCTCGTCCTGCACCTGGCCCTCGAGCTCGGCCGCCGCGGTGGCGGCCTCGGCGCCGCCGCCCTCTGCGGCGGTGGCGGCCAGGGCGACGCCTTGATCGTCCGGGTTCCGAAGAGCTGATGCCACGACGTACGGCGCCGGTCGGTGAGCTGGTCGGGCGGGCCCGGGAGGGGGACTCCCGGGCGGTGGCCCGGTTGATCTCGCTGGTCGAGGACGAGTCGCCGTTGCTGCGCGACGTGATGGCGGCGTTGGCGCCGTACGCCGGGAACGCGCACATCGTCGGCATCACCGGATCGCCCGGGGTCGGGAAGTCGACGTCGACGTCCGCGCTGGTTTCGGCGTACCGCGAGAGCGGGAAGCGGGTCGGCGTACTCGCGGTGGACCCGTCGTCGCCGTTCTCCGGCGGCGCTTTGCTCGGCGATCGCGTCCGGATGCAGGACCATGCGACCGACCGGGGTGTGTTCATCCGCTCGATGGCGTCCCGCGGGCACCTCGGCGGACTGTCGTGGTCCACGCCGCAGGCGCTCCGGGTGCTGGACGCGGCCGGCTTCGACGTCGTACTGGTGGAGACCGTCGGCGTCGGCCAGTCCGAAGTGGAGATCGCCGGAATGGCGGACACCACCCTGGTACTGCTCGCGCCCGGCATGGGCGACGGCATCCAGGCGGCCAAGGCCGGAATCCTCGAGGTCGGCGACATCTACGTGGTGAACAAGGCCGACCGTGACGGCGTCCAGTCGGTCACCCGCGACCTCCGGGCGATGCTCGCGCTGGCCGAGCGTTCCGAAGGCTCCTGGGTGCCGCCGATCCTGAAGACGGTCGCGTCCCGCAACGAGGGTGTCGCGGAGGTCGTCCAGGCGATCGAGGACCGGCTGACCTGGATGTCCGGGAACGGCGTACTCACCGAACGCCGGCGCAGCCGCGCCCGGGACGAGATCGAGGCCATCGCGACCACCGCGCTCCGGGCCCGGTTCGCCCACCTGCACGGCGACGCCCGCCTCGACGTACTCGCCGCAAAGGTCGCCGAAGGCGGCACCGACCCCTATTCGGCCGCGGACGAGCTGATCGCCGCGTTGTGACGATTGTCTCCCTGTGGAACAATCGACCACGTAGTGTCACTTCGTGTCTTTGCATTTCGTTCACCAGGAGTTGTGCCGAATTCGGGCAAATGCCGCAGGATTTACCCTTGGCAAGGCGATCCGCGTCTCCGGGCGGCGCGCCGGTGGCTGCCGTGCCCCCGAATCCGTTACAGAATGGACCTTGTAGCTGGTGAGCATTGTGCGGTGGGCTGTGTTCAGTCAGTGACAATTGGTGACGGTCCGTGATACAAACTCAAGCACAGTCGACCGAGTGGATTTAGGAACAAGGAGTGGCGACATGCCGAAGAAGCTGTTGATCTGGTCGCTCATCGCCTTTGCCGGCTTCTATCTGTTCACTCAGCCGGCCAACGCCGCGGGAGCGGTCGGTGGCGCGTTCTCTGCCGTGGGTGACGCGTTCGGAAGTGTCATCACCTTCCTGACCGCGCTGTTCAAGTGAGCTGCCCCTGAAAAGGTGCCTGGGAGTGTCCCGTCGCGAGTGATCGTGCGGGACACTTGGGTCCACGGGGTCACACACCAGCGCGTGACAGGGGAGTGAGTGGATGGCCGGAATAGGCCTGTTCCGGATCTTCGACCCGAAGGTCCGGCGCCATCTGATCTCGGACGAGGGCGAAGTCGTCATCGACGAGGTGCGGCACCACTGGGTGGTGTTCACGGTGCCGATGCTCGAGGTGATCCTCGCGGCGGCACTGCTGCTGACGATGGCGACCACCGCGATCGGCGGGCAGCCGGTGCTGCTGGCGATCGTGCTCGTGCTGCTCGCGCACGCCTTCTGGCAGTTCCTCACCCAGCACCGGGACCGGTTCGTGGTCACGAACATGCGGGTGATGCGGATCCGCGGCGTCTTCTCGCAGACGGTCGCGACCACCCCGATCGCCCGGGTCCTCGACATCACGCTGCAGAAGCCGATCATCGGGCGGATGCTGGGCTACGGCCACTTCGTCTTCGAGTCGGCCGCGCAGGATCAGGGTTTCCGCGAGATCAAATGGGTCAGCCGTCCCGACGACCGGGACCTGACCATCCAGCGCGTCATCCAGCGCACCGGCCTGCGGGCGTCGGCGAGCGTCGACGTACTGCAGGGTGACGAGGACTCCGACGACGACGGCACCGGTCCGATCGGGATGGACTCCGCGCAGGAGGTCACCGCGAGCACCTCGGCTCCCGTCGCCACGCAGTCGTCCCGTCCGACCCCACCGCCGTCGTCGTCAGCGTCGAAGTCGATCTTCAACAGCGAACGCGGCAACTGGACCGACAACGATTAGGCCAGTCCTCTGAAGTAATCCCGGCGGCGTTCGCGGTGGGCGCGTTCGGGGTGACTCGGTGGGGCCGTGTCGAGGGCTGACTGCAGGGCGTCGGCGGCCTCGGCGTAGCGGGACTCGCGGGCGAGGAGTTCGCCACGTACGGCGTGGTGCCGTGAGCTGACCGGGATCGCGTCGAGGAGCTTCAGCGCGGTGTCGACGGCGCCGGTCTCGGCGATCGCGACGACGCGGGCGAGCTCGGCGGCGGGGCTGGGGGAGACCTCGACGAGCAGGTCGTACAACCGGACGATCTCGTGCCAGTCGGTCACGTTGTAGGCCGGGACGCGGGCGTGTTCGGCGGCGATCGCGGCCTGCAGTTGGTACGCGTCCGCCTGCCGCCCGGAGCGTTCCAGCGACTCGTTGAGCAGCCCGATGCCGCGGGCAACCATCGCCTGGTCCCACAACGATCGGTCCTGCAGGTCGAGCGTCACCACCTGGCCGTCGTCGTCGATCCGGGCCGCGCGGCGCGCCTCGGTCAGCAGGAGCAGCGCGAGTACGGCAATGGGCGTCGGCTGGTCGGGCAGCAACGAATGCAGCAGCTCCGCGAGCCGGATCGCCTCCGCGCAGAGATCGACGTCGTACGCCGCCTCGCCTTCGGGCGGTGCATGTCCTGCCGTGTAGAGGCTGTGGACGACCGCGCTGACGGCCGGCAGCCGGTCGGGCAGCTCGGCGGCGGACGGTACCCGGTACGGGATGCGCGCGGCGGCGATCTTCTGCCGGGCGCGGACCAGCCGTTTCGTCGTCGCGACCTCGGTGCTGAGCAGGACGCCGGCGATCTGGGCGGGGGTGAGGCCGCAGAGGGTGCGGAGCGCGAGGGCGACGCGGGTCGGCGGCGAGAGGGACGGATGGCAGCACGTGAAGATCAGCCGGAGCAGGTCGTCCTGGACAACCTCCTCGGGCTCGAGGTCCCGGCGGGTGAGTTCGATCAGGTCCTGGCCGTCGCGTTCCTTGGCGCCGCGGGCGCGTTCGCGGCGGATGATGTCGATCGCCTTCCGCCGCGCGGTGACGGTCAGCCAGGCACGCGGCTCGGGCGGTATGCCGGTGACGGGCCACGCCCCCAGCGCCGCCAGCGCCGCCTCCTGGACGGCGTCCTCGGCGAGCTGCACGTCGCCGAGCGTCCGGATCAGGGTCGCAAGAATCCGCGTCCCCTCGATCCGGATCGTCTCGGCCAGCACGTCCATGACTCGACTACTTGGCCACGATCACCGGCCGGACCTCGACTGCACCGCCCCAGGCGGCGGGGATCTCGGCGGCGATCTTGACGGCTGCCTCCAGGTCGTCGGCCTCGATCAGGTAGTAGCCGGTCAGCGCCTCTTTCGTCTCGGCGTACGGCCCGTCGGTGGTGACGACCGGTCCGCCGCGTGCGCCCTCGACCCGGACGACGGTCGCCGTCGCGGTCGGGTGCAGGACGGCGCTCGCCTTGACCTGGTCGGCGTACTCGAGGCCGAACCGGCGGTACTCGGCCAGCTCGTCGGCCTGCTCGGGCGCCCACCAGTCGACGTCCGCGGTGTAGGTCAGTGCCAGGTATTGCGCCATGGGAGTCCTCCTTCTCAGCTGTTGTGAAGGGAACGAACGGGAACCCCCCGCAAAGGACATCATCACTGCGAGGCTTCGGAAATCCTCCCGCGGAAGGCGCGTACCACGTTCGGGTCGCCGAGGATCTCGATCGCGTCCTCCCCGGCCCGGCCCCACAACCACAGGTAGACCGGCTCGGGTTCGCCGGTCACCTCGGCCGCGACCACGCCCTCGTCCCCACGTTCCACGTCGACGCTGGTCGCGTCGGCGCGGACCGTCCAGGACCAGCCGCCGGCCCGTAGCCGGATCGCGGCGTCGATCGGGTACTCGGTGTCGCCCTCCTCCCACCACGGGCCGCCGAGCGTCGGGTACAGCACCTCGTCGATGCCGTCTCGCGCCAGCCCCGGGTCGATCGGCGTGACCGCGTCGTGCGCCTGTTCGACGTCGATCCGGTGCACCACGGTCTCGTGCGCCATCCGCCGGTACCAGAACGCGGACGTGCTGTCCCGGGGGTTGAACGTCCAGGTCGGCGTCGTCGTACCGGCGCTCTCCAGGGCGTCGACGATCGCCACGCGCGCCTCGTCGTACCACTCGAGGCTGTCCAGGCCGGAGAAGTCCGGCGGCCACGGGTCGGGCAGGGCGCTGCGCTTCAGCACTTCGATCTTGTGGACGTAGACCTGCGCGACATGCCGTACGACGTCGTCGACCGTCCAGCCGGGGCAGCTCGGCACCGCCGCGTCGAGCCCGGTCCGCGCCACCTCGCCCAGCCGCGCACTGTCGGCCCGCACGTGATCCAGGTATCTCATGGTCCGCACCCTGTCAGAGCCCGCCGACAGTTTCAGATGCTCCGCGCCTTCAGGGCGGCCTCCCAGTCCTCGGTCTCGGTGTGGCTGATCTCGACGACGCGTTCGGCGAGCAGTTTCACCGGGTCGTCGGCGCTCGCGTAGCGGCCGGCCTTCTGCGCGTACAACCAGGCCTCGTTGCGCAGTTCCTGGGCGGTCCGGGTGTACGTCGGGTACGAGTCCTTGAACCCGAACAACGTCCGGATCCCCTCGGCCAGCGCGATCACGCCACCGAGGGCCGGAGCCAGCCAGGTCGGCGCCGAGATCGCGACCGAGATCGCGATCACCAGCGCGGCCAGCAGTTGTACGGTGCCCAGCGCCCGATACCAGATGCGGGCCTGCCGGGCGTGCGCGGCGTACCACCGGAAGCGGATGCTGATCAGCTGCTCGGCGGGCGAGTCCGTCCCGAGCGCGGGGAAGTCCGAATCTCTGAGCTTCGACATGGTCCGACAAGTCTGGGGCTAAGGTTCCGGTCATGGCCAGGAGAAGGGCGTTGCCGTTCGATCCGATCGACGAGGCGTCGCGGCAGTGGGGGCGGCGGTGGGGTGCGGTCGAGCAGATGCGGGCGGTCACGTCGCTGATGCGCGCGCAGCAGATCGTGATCAACGAGCTGGACGACATCCTCCGCAAGCACGGGCTGACGTTCGCCCGGTTCGAGGCGCTGGTGCTGCTGACGTTCTCGCGCCGCGGGTCGCTGCCGCTCGGGAAGATGGGCGAGCGGCTCCAGGTGCATCCGACGTCGGTGACGTCGATCGTGCGCCGGCTGGAGGCGGCCGGGCTGGTGACCCGGACGCCACACCCGGACGACGGCCGTGCGGTGCTGTGCGAGATCACCCCCGAGGGCCGTGACCTGGTCGAACGCGCCACCGCCGACCTGGTCGCCGCCGACTTCGCGCTCCGCGGCCTCACCGACGAGCAGCTCAAGATGCTCTGGTCGGTACTCGAGCCGCTGCGGCACAACGCCGGCGACTTCTGAGCTGTCTCCCCAATGGTGTGACGCAGCTGCGATTGGAAATAGTTGGACGTCCTAGTATTTTGGGAGCCAGTTCCCTAGGGAGGTCTGACTGATGGATGCCGAGCAGATCGCGGCCGGGCAGAGCCGGTGGCAGCAGCGGTACGACGCCGCGCGCAAGCGGGAGGCGGATTTCACCACGCTCTCCGGCACCGAGGTCGCCCCGGTCTACGGTCCGCCCGAGGGCAGCGCCGACCCGCGGATGGAGCGGATCGGCTGGCCGGGGGAGTTCCCGTTCACCCGCGGGCTGTACGCGACCGGGTACCGCGGCCGGACCTGGACGATCCGTCAGTTCGCCGGCTTCGGCAACGCCGAGCAGACCAACGAGCGGTACAAGATGATCCTGAACGGCGGCGGTGGCGGCCTCTCGGTGGCGTTCGACATGCCGACGCTGATGGGTCGCGACTCCGACGACCCGAGGTCGCTCGGCGAGGTCGGGCACTGCGGTGTCGCGATCGACTCCGCCATCGACATGGACCGGCTGTTCAAGGACATCCCGCTGCAGGACGTCACCACCTCGATGACGATCTCCGGCCCCGCCGTACCGGCCTTCTGCATGTACCTGGTCGCCGCCGAGCGTCAGGGTGCGGACATCTCCAAGCTCAACGGGACGCTGCAGACCGACATCTTCAAGGAGTACATCGCGCAGAAGGAGTGGCTGTTCCCGCCGGAGCCGCACCTGCGCCTGATCGGCGACCTGATGGAGTACTGCGCGACCACGATCCCGGCGTACAAGCCGCTCAGTGTCTCCGGGTACCACATCCGCGAGGCCGGCTCGACCGCCGCGCAGGAGCTCGCGTACACGCTCGCCGACGGCTTCGGGTACGTCGAACTGGGCCTCAGCAGAGGCCTGGACGTCGACGTGTTCGCGCCCGGTCTGTCGTTCTTCTTCGACAGCCACCTGGACTTCTTCGAGGAGATCGCGAAGTTCCGCGCCGCCCGCCGGATCTGGGCGCGCTGGCTGCGGGACGTGTACGGCGCCAAGACCGACAAGGCGCAGTGGCTCCGCTTCCACACCCAGACCGCGGGGGTCTCGCTGACCGCGCAACAGCCGTACAACAACGTCGTACGGACAGCCGTCGAGGCGCTCGCCGCCGTACTCGGCGGGACGAACTCGCTGCACACCAACGCGCTCGACGAAACGCTCGCGCTGCCGAGCGAGGAGTCGGCCGAGATCGCGCTGCGCACGCAGTCGGTGCTGATGGAGGAGATCGGCGTCACGAACGTGGCCGACCCGCTGGGCGGGTCCTGGTACGTCGAGGCGCTCACCGACGCCATCGAGGCCGAGGCCGAGCAGATCTTCGCGCGGATCAAGGAGCTGAGCCCGGACGAGACGATGACCGGCGGGATCCTGCGCGGGATCGAGGACGGCTGGTTCATGGCCGAGATCGCCGACGCCGCCTTCGAGTACCAGCAGAAGCTCGAGAAGGGCGAGAAGAAGATCGTCGGCGTCAACACGCTCACCGACACGGTGTCCGGCGAGCTGGAGATCCTCAGGGTCTCGCACGAGGTCGAGGTCGAGCAGTGCCGGGTGCTCGCGGAGCGCAAGTCCCACCGCGACGAGGACCGGGTACGTCGTACGCTATCGGCTCTGGTGGAGGCGGCCAGCGGCACTGGCAACCTGATCGAGCCCATGCTGGAGGCAGTGCGTGCGGAGGCCACGATGGGGGAAATCTGTCACGTTCTTCGGGAACAGTGGGGCGAGTACCGAGAGCCCGCCCGCTTCTGAGGAACCGGCCGACCGGTCCGCCGCGACCGGGACCGCCGACGAACGGCCGGTCGTGGTCTGCGGCTCGGACCGCACGATGCTGCGGGTGGTCACCGAGCTGGTGAGTTCGGGCGAACGGGTGACCGCGATCGTCAACCCGGCGTCGCGGCACCGCGACCGGATCGCGGAGCTGGGCGCGACCGTGATCCTCGCCCCGGTGATCAGCGAGTCCCTGCTCCGCAGGGCCGGGATCGACGGTGACGAGGACGGTACGCCGTCCACCGCCCGCGCGCTGGTGCTGCTCGACACCAACGACGTGCACAACGTCCACACCGCGCTGACGGCCCGCGACATGGATCGGGACCTGCGGATCATCCTGCAGATGGTGAACCCGCGGCTGGGCAGTCAGCTGAACAGCCTGCTCGGCGACTGCGTGGTGATCAACGGGCCGTCGCTGGCCGCGCCCGCGTTCGTCTCGGACGCGCTCGACGACGACGAGCTGACCTGGATGGAGCTCGGCGGACGGATGGTCGTCGTCGGTCAGGCCGACCTGATCCGCGAGCCGCATCTGACCGTGCTGGCCGACACCACGTCGTCGGCGACGCCGCAGTTGTTGCCGCAGGCCAGCACCGACCCGGAGGGCGACATCGTCCTGGGTACCGGCGTACGGACAGTCTGGTACGGCCGCGGGGTCCGCCCGGCCGGCTGGGCGATGGCGGTCCGGGACATCCTCGACAGCCGGGTCCGGAAGATCGCCGCGCTGATGGCGGGGCTGATCGCGATCGGTACCGGGGTCGTGCACTTCTTCGGCCACATCGAATGGTGGCGCGCGTTGTACCTGGCCGCCGGTGTGGTCACCTCGGCGGGGATCGACGACGACAAGTTCAACGACGCGCAGCCGTGGGTGAAGGTCAGTGCGGTCGTCGTCCAGCTGACCGGGATCGTGTTGATGGCGCTGCTGACCGCCGTCGTGGTCGACTCGCTGATCGGCGCGCGGCTGTCGCGGATCATCGGCGGGGTGCGGGGACGGCCGCGCAACCACGTGGTGGTCTGCGGCCTCGGTACGGTCGGCGCCCGGGTGCTGGAGATCCTCGTCGAGCGGGGCGTCGCGGTGGTCGGCGTCGACCAGGACGACGACGCACCCGGCATCCTGGTCGCGCATCGGCTGAAGATCCCGGTCGTGGTGGGAGACAGCAGCAACGAGGAGACGCTGCGGTCGGCCGGTGTCCAGCGCTGCCGGGCGATGCTGGCGATCACCGACGGGGACA
Source organism: Kribbella sp. NPDC031520 (assembly GCF_055580825.1). Taxonomy (NCBI): domain Bacteria; kingdom Bacillati; phylum Actinomycetota; class Actinomycetes; order Propionibacteriales; family Kribbellaceae; genus Kribbella; species Kribbella sp. NPDC031520. The sequence goes on along the minus strand of NZ_JBVIKS010000009.1, from coordinate 20,485 downwards.
TCACCAACCTGGAGTCGGCAATGGTCGCCCAGGAGCTGAACCCGGACGCGCGGATCACGATGCGGATGTTCGACCACGACCTGGCCGAGCGGGTCGAGCGGCAGCTCGGACTCGGCAACAGCCGGTCGGTGTCGATGCTGGTCGCGCCCGCGGTCGCGGCGGCTGTTGGTGACAAGCGCCGCCAGGTGATCGTGCCGGCCGGTCGTCGGGTCCTACTGCTGACCGAGGTGGTGGTCGAGTCCGGCTCGGTCGCCGAAGGACGGAACCTGGGCAGCCTGAACGAGGCCGAAGGCCTGCGCATCCTCGCCCGGCAGGATCGGAACGGGCCCTGGGACTGGCAGCCGGCGCCGACCCGGGCCGTCAGCGCGGGCGACCGGGTGGCGGTCGCGGGCACCCGTGCCGGGCTCGCCCGGCTGCTGATGGTGACCCGGGCGCAGCGCAAGTCGGCCGCGTCGTAGAGGATAGGTTTGTGAACATGCGGAGCAGGTACGGAATGCGAGGAACACGGTGAGCCAGTCCAACTTCTCCCGTCCCGGGGCGGTCGACCTCTCGTCCCTGCGCAAACCGGCCGGCGCTCCAGGTGGCAACTCGGCCGCCGGTGCTGCCGCTGCCGCCGGTGGTGCCTATGTGCTCGAGGTGACCGAGGCGAACTTCCAGGCCGACGTGATCGAGCGGTCCCTGCAGGCGCCGGTCGTGGTCGAGCTGTACTCGCCGCGTTCCCAGGGCGCGGCCACGCTCAGCGCCGCGCTGACCAAGCTCTCGACCGAGTACGACGGCAAGTTCCTGCTGGCCCGGATCGACGTCGACGCGAACCCGCAGGTGGCGCAGGCGTTCGGCGTACAGGCCGTACCGGTGGTGATCGCGATCCTGCGGGGTCAGCCGGTGCCGCTGTTCCAGGGCGTGCTGGGCGAGCCGGAGGTCAGGCAGTACCTCGACCAGCTGCTGACCGTCGCGGTGGCGAACGGGATCACCGGGCGCGCCGAGCCGGTCGGCCAGGCGGCCGAGCCGGTCGAGGAAGACGCCCCGAACCCGCGGTACGAGAAGGCGGAGACCGCCCTCGGCACGGGCGACCTGGACGGCGCGGTCGCGGCGTACGAGGAACTCCTCAAGGAGACCCCGAACGACGCCGAGGCGAAGTCCGGGCTGGCTCGGGTGCAGCTGGTGAAGCGTACGCAGGACGTGCCGGCCGACGTACGGACCCGGGCCGCGGACAACCCGGCCGACGTCGAGGCGCAGATGTTGGTCGCCGACGTCGACCTGATGGGCGGGCACGTCGACGACGCGTTCGCGCGGTTGATCTCGACGATCCAGGCAACGGCCGGCGACGAGCGCAACGCCGTGCGGCTGCACCTGCTCGAGCTGTTCGAGGTGGTGGGTGCTGACGACGAGCGGGTGGTCAAGGCTCGCCGGCGGTTGATGGCGGCGCTGTTCTAACTCTTCTCGGTCTTCAGGATCGGATCTGTGGTCAGGGTCTCTGAGACCCTGGCCAGGAGTTTGCGGAGGGTTTCCGCTTCCTCGTCGGTGAAGGCGGCGGCCAGCCGGCGTTCGACGCCGGCCGCCCGCTTGTCCGCCTGATCCAGGGCCGTCCGGCCGGTCGCGGTCGGACGGGTCTCGATCACGTGCTTGTGCAGTGGGTGCGGCGTGCGTTCGATCAGGCCGGCCGACTCCAGGTTGCGCAGGATCGTGGTCATCGTCTGCGGCGTGACCTGGCACCTCCTGGCCAGCTCGGCGGCCGAGATCCCCGGCTGTTCGTCGAGGACGAACAGGGCCGCGTACTGCGGCACCGTCAGCCCGGCCGGCTTCACCGCGGCCGACTTCGCCGCCTGTAGTTCCTGCTCGACCCGCTTGAGGTGACTCCCGAGCCGCTGGTCGAAGGGCATCCGCATAGCAGCCATCGTACGAACAGCGGTGGTGATATATGCATTGACGACCATCAGAGCTCTGATTAGTCTCTGTGGTCGTATCCAGTTCTCGAGAGAGGTTCTTATGAGGTTTCGCGTGCTGGGGGCAGCGCTACTGACGCTGGCCACCTCACTACTCACCACTGCTGCTGTCACTACTGCTACTGCTGCCGTTCCTGCTGTTCCTGCGGCCCGAGCCGGGTGTTTGCCGGTGCGGATCGACGGGCGGACGGGCGATCGGTATCCGGAGGGGATCGCCTGGGATCCGACCCGGCGGGCGTTCCTGATCGGGTCGATCGCGACCGGGCGGATCTCCGTGGTCGGGCGGGACGGCGTACCGCATCCGTTCGGGGTCGCGCCCGGCGTGTCCACCTTCGGGTTGCATGTCGATGCCGTCCGCAACCGGGTACTCGTCACCTACGCCGACATCGGCAACGGCGACCGCTCGTCGGAATCCACCACCTACAAGGAATCCGGCGTCGCGATCTACAACCTGCGCACCGGCCGCCTCGAACGACGCGTCGACCTGAACACGCCGCGACTGAACCCGGCCGGCGGCCGCCACGGCGTGAACGATCTCGCGATCGATGCCGCGGGCAACGCGTACGTCACCGACCCGGCGTCCGACGCGATCTACAAGGTCACCCCGGCCGGCGCCGCATCGGTGCTGGTCCGCGACGAACGACTGCGCAGCGACACGATCGGCGCCAACGGCATCGTCTGGTTGCCGTCCGGCGACGTGCTGACCGTCCGGTACGACACCGGCACGCTCTACCGGATCTCGCCGCGAGGTGAACTCAGCGCCACTGGTCTGACCAGTGCACTGGTCGGCGGAGATGGCTTAGCACTCACGAAGGACGGCCGGCTGATCGCAATCACCAACAAACTCGGCGCACCTGGTGCCGAGCAGGCGACCGTGCTGAGCAGTCGCGACAACTTCCGGACCGCGCAGGTCCGCTCGGTCGAGCCGTGGCCGGTCGCCGGTCCGACCACTGCGGCGGTCACGCCGTACGGCACCTATGTCCTGAGCGGCCGGATCGACGTGCTCATCGCGGGTGGCTGGTCCGACCAGTTCACCATCCAGCGGATGGCCCGCTGAGTTCTCGTGGTGGCCGGAATCGGCCAGTGTGAATTGTTGTAATCGATGCTGAAGCACTCTGAGAATCAATTACATGAGTGCTGTCGAGTCACCGCCGCCGAGTCTCGAGGCGCGGATCCGCGGGTTGTTGCCGGCGCTCAGCCCGGCACAGGCGCGGATCGCGACCGAGGTACTGCGGGATCCGGCGGCGGTGGCGTCGTCGACGATCGGGCAGTTGGCGGACCGTTGTGGTACGTCGCTGCCGAGTGTGACGCGGTTCTGTCTCGCGCTCGGCCTGTCCGGGTACGCGGAACTGCGGCTGGCGCTGGCGGCCGAGACTGGTCGGACCAGTCTCAGCTGGGAACGCGGGACCGGCTCCGAGGTCGGGCCGGACGACTCGCTGGACGACGTACTGCGCACCCTGCTCCGTGCCGACAGCCGTGCGCTCGAGGACACCGTCGCGGCTCTCGACGTCGCTGAGCTCGGGCGGGCCGTACAGGCGATCTCGGACGCGCGGCGGATCGATCTGTACGCCGTGGCCGGATCCGCGGCGGTGGCCGAGGACCTGCGGTTGCGACTGCACCGGATCGGGCGCGGCGCGAGCAGTTGGAGCGACGTCCACACCGCGCTGGCCAGTTCCGCGTTGCTCGGGGTCGGGGACGTCGCGGTCGGGATCTCGCACAGCGGCGAGACCGTCGAGGTGCTCGAGCCGCTGGTCAGGTCCGGGCGGCAGGGCGCCACGACCGTTGCCATCACCAACTATCCGCGATCGCCGCTGGCGCGGGTCGCGGACATCGTGCTCGTCACCGCCGCGCGTGACGTGACGTTCCGGACCGGGGGACTGGCCGGGCGGCACGCTCAGCTGCTCGTCCTCGACGCGTTGTACCTCGGGGTCGCGCAGCGCGACTACCCGCTGGCAGAACAGGCCTTCGACGCCACTGCCGACGCGGTCGCCGGTCATCGCCGGCGTTCCTGAGTTTCTCCGTTCGTCCGCCTCCCGAAGGAGAGCCATGCAAAGTCCGCACCAGCTCCTCGGCCCAACCCGCCGCACCCTGCTACTCGGCGCCGGCGCCACCGCCCTCACCGCCGCCGGTGCCACGGCATCCACCGGCACCGCCGCAGCATCCACCGCCGCCGCCTCTGCCTCCGCCAGCGCGGCAGCCGCCTCCACCTCCGCCTCGGGGGCGGGTGCAGTGTGGCCGGCGGATGCTGCCGTGCCGTCGCCTGACACGCTGCCGCTGACCGGTGGGCCGGACTTTCCGGTCGGGTTGTTCTGGCCGCCTCACCCGTATGCGAGTACGGCGGCGCGGTTCGCCGAGATCAAGGACGCCGGGTTCGACTTCGTCATCTCCGGGAACTACGCCGGGGACGGCAACATCTTCCAGTACCAGCTCGGCCTGGCCCGCGATGCCGGACTGAAGATGCTGATCTCCGACGACATCCAGATCCGGAACATGTCCCGCTGGTTCTCGATCTCCGACACCACCACCGACTTCCTCAGCATCACCCCCGCCGAGGCGCGCGAGCTCTACACCCGCGCCCGCAACGCGTACGGACCGTACTCCTCGCTCGCCGGCTTCAACTTCTACGACGAACCCGGCGCCGGCTGGTTCGCGACGCTGGCGAAGGCCCTCGCGATCTCGCGGGACCTCGCGCCACAGCTCCTCCCGTACGTCAACCTGCTGCCGTCCGACGACCCGGCGTACTACCGGAGCTTCGTGGACGTCGTGCAGCCGTCGCTGATCTCGTTCGACCGGTACCCGCTGTTGTCCGAGGGCCGCGACGACGCGAACTACTTCCACAACTGGGCGATCGTCCGGGACGCCGCGCTGTACGGTGACGTCCCGGCCTGGGTGTTCATCCAGACGCTTGCCTACAACAACCATCGGGAACCGACCGCTGCCGAATTGCTCTGGCAGATCAACATCAGCCTCGCGTACGGCGCCAAAGGCATCCAGTACTTCACCTACTGGACGCCCGAGGCCGCGCGGGGTGAGGGATTCGGGCCGGCGCTGATCACCGTCGACGGTCAGCGGACCTCGCGGTACTACGCCGCGCAGCAGATCAACACGACCTGGCTGCATCCGGTCGGGCGGGAGCTCAAGCCACTGGTGTCGGAAACCGTTGAGCACGCCAACGAAACACCGCTGCCGAACGGGGCAGTCGGGTTCACGCCGACACAGCTGGTGTCCGGGGTCACTGGCAGCGCGGTGGTGGTCGGTACGTTCCGCTCGCGCGACACGACGTCGGCCGACCGCTGGTTGCTGGTTGCCAACCGCTCCCACAGCGCTCGCGCCGAGGCTGTGGTCGTGCTGAACGAGCAGACGGTCGGCTCGGTCGGTGTGTTCCAGCCAGGACGCCAGACCTACGTCCCGCAGCCGGTCGGTCCGGTGCAGGTCCCGCTTGCACCGGGTGCCGCGACGCTCGTCAAACTCACAGCACGGTAGTCCTGCAGCTCGACAGGACGTATGTGTCCACTGTCGGGTGCGCCGGGTCCTGCTCAGGCGTGGGCTCGCAGGCAGTGGGCGTATACGTCCTGTTCGGATGCAGCGTCTCTTAGGTGCTTTGGCCGGTGTAGACGCCCATGGTGCGGAAGCGGAGGGCAGGGGCCGCGTACTCCTCAAGGGCGTGGGCGGTCCAGCCGATCATCCGGGCGAGGGCGAACAGGGCGTCGCCGGCGTCGGGGCGGAAGTTGTACGCGTGCATGATCGCGGCGATCGCGAGGTCGCTGTTGGGGAACGCCGGGGTGCGCTCGGCGATCGCGTTGACCGTGCTGACGATCGGGTGGTCGTTCAGGAGTTCGAGGAGTACCTGGGCGCGCGGGTCGTGGTGCTGGTAGATCTTGTGCCCGAAGCCGGGGATCGGTTCGCCGGTGCGCAACTGGTCGGACAGGGCCTTCATCGGGTCGTGTTTCGCGCGGGCGAGGAACTCGTACGCGAGGGTCGGCGCGGCGCCGTGGTACTGCCCGTCGAGCGCGCCGAGTCCGGCGGAGATCACGGCGTACAGGTTCGCGCGAGCACTTGCGGCGACCCGCGCGGCCACGGTCGACACCGCGAGCCCGTGATCAGCGAGCAGGATCAACGCCGCATCGAGCAGTTCAGGCCGAGGCTCCTCGTCCGACAGCTTGGGCCACAACCGAGCCCCCAACGTCGTGTCGCCGTCCGCGTCCTCACCCGGCAACGCCGCCACCAGGTTCCCGATCAACCGCCCGGCCGCCCCAGTCACCGAGCCAGGCGACAGATCGAACCGCAACCCGTCAGCCGCCCCCAACACCGCCACCGCCACTCGAACCCGATCCACCAACCGAGCCCCCTCCGGCACCACCTGCATCCCGCGCCGAGCCAGCTCCACGCCCACCTCATCAACCGCGAACAACCCGGCGCTGGAGGTGAGCTGGTTGGTCCACAGGAGGTTTGCCACTTGTTCGACCGTGGATGTGGTCGCCAGCGAGCGGGCCGGGTGGCCTCGGTAATAGAGCTCGTCGTCCTTCAGGAGAGTGAGCTCCGACTCGATGCGTTCGACGACACCGGAGTGTTCCACCGAGCGGGCGGCGAGGCGTTCTACCTCCGTGGTGGAGAAGAGGCTGCCCCGGCGGCCGCGGGCGCGGACGCTGGTGAGGAGGCCTCGGCTGACGTACGCGTAGATCGTGGCCGGCTTGACCTGCAGACGGCGCGCGACCTCGGCGGTGGTCAGGTAATTCTCGTCACCTTCGGCTGACATCCCCGCTCCTCGGCGCGTTCATATTGACTGGATCAATATTGACAATAGTTGATTGCCTGTCAACCCTGAAGATATGTCCACAACGATCACTGTCCCGCCCGGTCTGCGCAACGTCGTCGTCACCGAGACGACCCTCGGCGACGTCCGTGGTGACGAGGGGTTCTACCACTACCGGCAGTACTCGGCGATCGATCTCGCCAAGTCCAAGACCCTCGAAGACGTCTGGTACCTGATGTTCGAGGGCCACCTCCCGACCACCGCCGAGCGCGAGCGGTTCGTCGCCGAGCTGGCCCCGCTGCGCGTCCTCCCCGACGAGGTCCGCGCCGTACTCCCGGCGATCGCGACCGCCGGACCGACCTTCAACCCGCTCGCCGGCCTCCGTACGGCGCTCTCCCTGCTCGCCGCCGTCCGCGCGCTGCCGCCGCTCTGGGACGCGGACCCGGCCCGCCGGAAGGCCGACGCGATGCTGGTCTGTGCGGTCACGCCGACGATCCTCGCCGCGCTCTACCGCCTCCGCCAGGGACAACAGCCGCTGGAGCCGCGCGCCGACCTCACGGCCGCGGAGAACTGGCTGTACCTGGTCACCGGTGACGAGCCCACCGCCGTCCACGCGGCCGCGATCGAGCACTACCTCGTGTCGACCGTCGACCACGGGTTCAACGCATCCACGTTCACCGCCCGGGTGATCGCCTCCACCGGCGCGGATGTCGTCTCCGCCGTCGCCGGTGCGATCGGTGCGTTCTCCGGGCCGCTCCACGGCGGCGCGCCGGACCGCGCGCTGGCGAGCCTCGACGAGATCGGTACGCCGGACCGCATCGACGGCTGGGTCCGCGCGAAGGTGTCCGCGGGCGACCGGATCATGGGGTTCGGGCACGCCGTGTACCGCACCGAGGACCCGCGCTCGCTGATGCTGCGTGACATCGCCCGCGGCATCGGCGGTGATCTGGTCGACTTCGCGACGACGGTCGAGCAGCGCATCGTCGACGTACTCGCCGAGCTCAAACCGGGGCGCAACCTGTACGCGAACGTCGAGTTCTACGCCGGCGTGGTGATGGAACTGTGCGGCATCCCGCGCGCGATGTTCACCCCGACGTTCGCCGTCAGCCGCATCATCGGCTGGTCCGCCAACATCCTCGAACAGTCCACCGACCCGAAGATCATCCGCCCCATCGCAACCTACGTAGGCCCCCAGCCCCCGGCGCCCATCCCGTGATCCTTCAGAAGAACTGCATCACGCCGTCGGTTACGGGGCTGAGGCGGAGGGTCAGGAGGTCTCGGGGGTAGTTCTGGCGGAGGCGCCAGGGGCCGTGGGTGCCTTGGCGGGGGAGGATGTCGGCGGCGCGTTGGATGTAGCCGGAGGTGAGGTCCACGACCGGGCGGCGTGGGGCGTCGTAGGCGTTCGGGTGGATGTCTGCGCGGCAGATGCGGCTGTTCGAGGCTGTCAGGTGGTTGAGCAGGCGGCAGACGTACTGTGAGGTGAGGTCGGAGCGGAGGGTCCACGAGTTGTTGGTGTACCCGATGCACCAGGCGAGGTTCGGTACGCCGTCCAGCATCATGCCCTTGTAGACGAATCGGTCGCCCGGCTTGACGCTCCGGCCGTCGACGGTGAGCTTGATGTTGCCGAGTGCAACCATACGGAGGCCGGTCGCGGTGACCACGAGATCGGCCTCCAGTTCCCGCCCGGAGCGCAGCCGCAAACCCGTCGGCGTGAACCGGTCGATCTGGTCGGTCACCACCGACGCCGACCCGTTCCGCAACGCCTCGAACAGATCGGCGTCCGGGACCAGGCAGAGCCGCTCGTCCCACGGCTTGTACCGGGGCGTGAAGTGCGGATCCACCGGGATCGAGTCCGGTAGTTGCTTCGCCACCGTACTGTTCAGCAACCACGCCGCATGCGCCGGAAACTTCCGGAAGGCGTTGTAGAACAGGGTGCTCATAGCAACGTTCTTCCCGCGGATCACCCGGTGTGCAGCGTTTTCCGGGAGAACCGCGCGGATCCGGTCCGACAGTGCGTCGACGGCCGGGCGGGACGCGACGTAGCTCGGCGAGCGCTGCAGCATCGTCACGTGTTCCGCCGTACCGGCCATCGCCGGCACCAGCGTGACCGCCGTCGCGCCGCTTCCGACCACGACGACCCGCTTGCCGGCGTAGTCCAGGTCGGCCGGCCAGTGCTGCGGGTGGACCACCTGCCCGCCGAACTCGTCCTGCCCGTCGAAGTCGACGACGTGCCCCGAGTCGTAGTCGTAGTACCCGCTGCAGGCGTACAGGAACGAGCACGTGTACGACGTGACCGACGTGTGCACGGTCCACCGCGCGTCCGCGGACGACCACGAGGCGCGGACGACGCGCTCGCCGTACCGGATGTGCTTGTCGATGCCGTACTTCGCCGCGGTCTCCTGCAGGTACGACAGGATCGACGGCCCGTCGGCGATCGCCTTCGCCGCCTTCCAGGGGTGGAACGGGAACCCGAGCGTGAACATGTCCGAGTCCGACCGCACCCCCGGGTACCGGAACAGGTCCCAGGTGCCGCCGAGCGCCTCTCGCGCCTCGAGGATCGCGTATGTACGCTCCGGGCAGCGGGTCTGCAGGCGGTACGCCGCTCCGATCCCGGACAGTCCCGCGCCGACGACCAGAACGTCGTAGTGCTCCATGTACCCCACGGTAATAAAGAATCCGATCCGGCGTTGTCGATTCCGTGTCGTGGCGATCGTCAGCAAGATGTCCAGTAAGAGGCGCCGTAAGAAGCGCTAGACGAGGGAGTCCGACATGGCGCAGTACATGTTCCTGCTGTTCGACAGCGAGGACTGGTACGACAACCTGACCAAGGACGAGTGGAACCAGGCGATGAAGCTGCACGGCGAGTTCGCGGCAGCGGTGGAGAAGGCCGGGGCGAAGATCCTCGGCGGCGAGGCGCTCGAGCGGTCCAGTACGGCGAGCACCGTGAAGAACCGCCAGGGTGCGGAGCCGCTGGTCACCGACGGGCCGTTCATCGAGACCCGCGAGGCGCTCGGCGGGTACTACCTGCTCGAGGCGCGCGACCTCGACCAGGCGCTCGAACTGGCCAAGCTCTGCCCGTCCGCCAACATCGAGGTACGTCCGGTGATGCCGACGTCCGAGGCCGACGCGCCGCCGGCCTGACCAGTCGTCGGGTCGCGGGGGTACGCCGTTGCGTCGGCGTACCCCCGCGGAAGCGGAATGGGGGAGAAGGTGACCGAGGCGGTCGAGGTGACCCGCGTCGTCGACCGGGCACACCGGGAGTGCTGGTCGACGGTGCTGGCGTCGGTGGTGCGGCTGACGCGTGACCTGGATCTGGCGGAGGACTGTACGCAGGACGCCTTCGTACGGGCGCTGCGAACGTGGCCGGACGGGATCCCGGACAATCCGGGCGGGTGGCTGACGACGGTCGCGCGGCGGCTCGCGCTCGATCGGCTGCGGCGGGAGACGAACCTGCGGCGGAAGCTCCCGCTGCTGGTGGAGGAGCCCGGCGAGATCGAACAGCAGACGGATCCGCTGCGGCTGGTATTCACGTGCTGTCACCCGGCGCTGGCGCGGGAGTCGCAGGTGGCGTTGACGCTGCGGCTGATCTGCGGGCTGACGACGCGGGAGGTCGCCGCGGTGCTGCTGATCGGCGAGGCGACGGCCGCGGCGCGGATCACGCGGGCGAAGAAGAAGATCGCGGCAGCGGGCATCCCGTACCGGATCCCGGCGGATCACGAACTGCCGGCGCGGATGGACGTGGTGCTGACGGTCGTACATCTGGTGTATACGGCCGGGTACGTCGCTACCGGGACGGAGCTGACGCGCACGGACCTGACCGGGCGGGCGATCGAGCTGGCGCGTCTTCTGCAGCGGTTGATGCCGGACGAACCGGAGCCGCAGGCGTTGCTCGGGTTGTTGTTGATGACCGAGGCGCGGGGTGACGCGCGGGTCAGTGCTGACGGCGAGCTGGTGTTGCTTGCGGACCAGGACCGGTCGCGGTGGGACGGGAGGTTGCTGGCGGAAGGGGTGTCGCGAGCTACTGCGGCGTTGCAGGGCGGGTCCGGGAGGTTCGCTCTGCAGGCGGCCGTTGCCGGGTTGCACGTGACGGCTCCGTCGTGGGAGAAGACGGACTGGCAACAGGTGGTCCGCATGTACGACGCGATGATGGTGAGCTGGCCTACGCCGATCGTCGCCCTCAACCGGGCAGCCGCCCACAGCTTGGTGCCTGGCGCCGACCTGCAATCCGTTCTCACAGAGCTGGACGCCCTGGCAAAGGAACCAGCGTTGGCGACTTACGCCTACTTACCCGCCACCCGCGCAGACATCCTCACACGCTTGAACCGACCCGCCGACGCCGCCGAGTCCTACCAACAAGCAATTCGCCTGACCGCGAACGAAACCGAACGCCGCTTCCTCACCGCCAGGCTCAGGTCTCTGGGCTAGGTGCCCACAGCCGATCGGCGTCGCCGGCTTCCAGGCGGCCTCGGTACACGTCGATCTTGTGGTCGATGAGTCCCAGGCTTTCCTGGAGTTCGGCCAGCTTCTCCAGGATCTCGGCGCGGTGCGTCTCGAGCAGTTCCAGGCGGTCCTTCTCGTTGCCGCGGCCCGCCGTGACCAGTTCGGCGTACTTGCGGATGATGCGGATCGGCATGCCGGTGGCGCGGAACTTCGTACAGATCTTGATCCAGTCGAGGTCGATCTGGCGGTAGCGGCGGCGGCCGCCGGCGGTGCGGTCGACCGTGGTGACGACCAGGCCGGCGCGTTCGTAGTAGCGAAGAGTGTGGACGCTGACGCCGGTGCGTTCGGCGGCTTCGGCGATGCTGATCCCGCGTTCATTGACTTCGAGCACGCTCTAAATCGTAGCTTCGTTGTATGACCCTCACAACAACTGAGGCCACTGGTCAGACCAGTGTACGGAGGTACCTGGTCCTCACCATCTGCTGTGCGAGCCTGCTGATCTCGGTGATGGACATCTCGATCGTCAACATGGCCCTGCCCGCGATCCGGGACGACCTGAACGCCTCGACCGCCGGCCTGCAGTGGACCGTCGACGCCTACACCCTGGTGCTCGCGAGCTTCCTGATGCTGGCCGGATCGACCGCCGACCGGTACGGCCGGAAGCGGATGTTCCGCCTCGGCCTGATCGTCTTCGGGCTCGGCTCGCTGCTCTGCAGCCTCGCCCCGGGCATCGGCACGCTGATCGCAGCGCGGGCCGTCCAGGCGGTCGGCGGCACGATGCTGAACCCGGTCGCGATGGCGATCGTGGTCGGCGTGTTCCCGGACCGCGCTGAACGGGCCCGCGCGATCGGCATCTTCGGCGCCACCGCGGGCCTCTCGCTGGTCCTCGGCCCGATCCTCGGCGGCGCGCTCGTCGACGGTCTCGGCTGGCGCTCGATCTTCTGGGTGAACCTGCCGATCGTCGTCCTCGCGGTGATCTTCACCAGCCGGTACGTCCCGGAGTCCCGCGCCGCACACGGCCGCCGGTTCGACCCGGTCGGCCAGCTCCTCGTCGTACTGCTCCTCGGCGGCGTCGTCACCGCGATCATCGAGTCCGAAAAGCACGGCTGGGCCGCGCCGCCGATCATCGCGCTGCTCGTGGTCGCCGCGATCGCGGCCGTCGTCCTCATCTGGTACGAACGTCGCCGAGCGGAACCGATGCTCGAACTCCGCCTGTTCCGCAGCATCCCGTTCAGCTCGGCCGTGGTCATCGCGCTGGTCGCGTACAGCGGGTTCGGCGTCTTCCTGTTCGTCACAACGCTCTACCTGCAGAGCGTCCGGCACCTGTCCGCCCTGGACGCCGGCCTGAGCCTGCTCCCGGTCGGCCTGCTGATCTGCGTACTCTCACCACTCACCGGCCGGGTCGTCGGCGTCCGTGGCCCCCGCCTGCCGCTCACCGTCGCGGGTACGGCGCTCGCGCTCGGAGCCGCCGCTTCGCTCACGATCGGGCTGACCACCCCGCTCCCGGTCGTACTCGCGATCTTCCTGCTGTTCGGGGTCTTCCTCGGCACGATCAACCCGCCGATCGCGAACTCCGCGGTGTCGGGCATGCCGACGTCGATGGCCGGCCTGGCGGGCTCGGTCGCCTCGGTCGGCCGTCAGACCGGTACGTCGCTCGGCGTCGCGGTGGCCGGCTCGATCGTCGGCGCAACCGCGACCACCGACCCACACCACTTCGTCCGCGCGGCGCATGCCGTCTGGTGGCCGATGATCGCTGTCGGCCTCGTCGTCGTCGCACTGGCCCTGATCAGCACCAGCCACCGCGCTCGCCTCACCGTCCAGGAGCTCGAGCCGGCATCCCGAAATGCGTGACCAGTGAAGGTGTGCTGAAGACGTGGATGTGGGTGAGTCCGCCGGGAGTCGGTGTGAGTACGGCGATGCCGTACGGCTCGCCCTTGTAGTAGGAGCCGACCGCGGGCTGGCCGTTCGCGATGATCGGGATCATCCGCCAGTCGCCCGGCTCGCCGGCCGCGTCGGACATCACCTTCAGGCAGGTCACCAGGCCGTCGAACCAGGTCGTCGTACCGACCATCTCGAGCGCGGCGTCCGCGCGGAGGGCACGTTCGAGGGCGGCGGTGTCGGCGTTCTCGAAGCCGGCGATGTAGTCGTCGAGCAACGCCTTCGCCGCCGGATCGGTCGGCTCGTAGACCTCGCCCTGCGTCGGCGCCGTCTCGTCGATCCGGGCCCGCGCCCGTTGCAGCGTGCTCTTCACCGCCGCGACCGAGGTGTCGAGCATGGTCGCGACCTCGGCGGCCGGGAACGCTAGCACCTCGCGCAGGATCAGTACGGCGCGCTGCTTCGGCGGCAGGTACTGCAAGGCCGCGATCAGCGCGAGCCGCAAACTCTCGCGCTGCGCCACGATCGCCGCGGGATCGGCAGCCACCAGCGACTCCGCGATCGGCTCGATCCAGCCGATCCCCGCCGGTGCCGGGGCCGGCGTACCGCCCAGTTCGGTGCTTGGGGCAACGATCCCGGAGGGGAGCGCACGCCGGCCGCGCTGTTCGAGCGCGGTCAGGCAGACGTTGGTCGCGATCCGGTACAGCCAGACCCGCACCGACGACCGGCCCTCGAAGTCCGCCCAGGCCCGCCAGGCCCGCAGATACGTCTCCTGGACCGCGTCCTCGGCCTCGTGCACCGACGCGAGCATCCGGTAGCAGTGCGCCAGCAGCTCCTTGCGGAACGGCTCGAGGTCGGCGAATTCGTCCATCTCGACTCCCTGAAGTACGGTCACAGCCCCAGCACCTTCCGTCCCCACTGTCCCATCCGCGCGATCGCATCGTCCGCCTCGGGCGCGCGACCCGCTGCCATCTGGAACGTGTGCTGCATCTCCGGGAACACATCGAGCCGTACGTCGACGCCGGCCTTCTCCGCCGCCTCCGCGAGCAGCCGCGCGTCGTCCAGGAGTACTTCGTCGCCACCGACCTGGATGTAGATCGGCCCGAGCCCGGTCAGGTCGCCGTTCGTCGGGTTCACGAACGGGTCGTGCGGTGAGCCGTCCGGGCCGAGGAACATCCAGGCGAGTCCACGGACGAGGTCGCGGTGGAAGAACAGATCGCGATCGCGGTTGGTGTCGTACGACGCTCCCGTCGCCTCGAAGTCCACCGCCGGCGAGAACGGCACCGCACCGGCGGGCAGCGGCAGACCGATCGAGCGCGCGCGGAGCTGGGTGGTGATCGCCATGCCGCCTCCCACCGAGTCGCCGGCGAAGAGGATGTGCTCAGGGGCGATGCCCTGATCCAGTAGCCAGCGGTAGGTGTCGACGCCGTAGTCGAGCTGGGCCGGATGCGTGTGCTCGGGCGCCATCGGGTAGTCGAAGACCAGAGCCCGGGCGCCGACGGCTCGGGCCAGGTGGGCGAAGAGCTTGCGGTGGGAGTACCGCGATCCGCCGATGTAGCCGCCGCCGTGGAAGCACAGCAGAACTCTGTCGGTGACAGCTTCGTGCGGCACGATCCAGAGCGCCGGCCGGCCGGCGACGGCCAGATAGTCCACATCGGACGGCTCGGTGGTGAGCTCGGCCCAGCGGTGATCGCTCAGCTCTTGATCTCCCTCGCGGGTCTCCTGCTCGGCGGCGGCCTTGGCCGCCGCCCAGTGCCGCCGTACCGCTCCTGACTCCTTGCTTGCCATGGTTGCGTCCTTTCCGTTGCTGTGTTGACCAGCGACTGCCCGGAAAGGAATCGGTGTGTTTCAGTGGAGTATGAGCATGCCGAATTCTGGGCCACCACTGACGGCCTCGGAGGAGCGCACGTGGGCGATGGTCGCGCATGTGGGGGTGTTCGTCGCGGCCTGGTTCGCGATGGGGTTCCTGTGCCCGCTGGCGGTCTGGCTGGCGTTCCGGAACCGGTCGGAGTTCGTCCGGCGGAACGCGGTCGAGTCGCTGAACTTCCAGATCTCGCTGCTGATCTACTCTGCGGTCGCGAGTGTGCTGATCTTCGTGACGTTCGGGCTCGGGGTACTGATCGTCGTACCGCTGCTGGTGATCGGCGCGGTGGCGGCTGTCGTGGTGATCGTGCTGGCGACGATCGCGGCCTCTGATGGGAGGGAGTACTCGTATCCGTTGACGATCCGGCTCGTCCATTAGGGTTCGCGGGTGGAGCTGATCGGGCAGGGGATGGAAGGCGCCGTCTACGACCTGGGGGACGGGACGGTACGGAAGGTCTGGTTCGATCGGCGGCCGGAGGACGTGCTGCCGTTGAAGGCGTTTCTCGACGAGTTGCCGGAGCTGCCGTTCCGGACGCCGCGGATCCGCGAGGTCGATGCCGGGGCGGACGGGTTCGCGGTCAGCGTCGAGGACAAGCTGACCGGGGTACCGCTGCACGAGGCGGGGTTGGCGGAGTCTGTTGCGCTGGACGCCTTCGTCTCGGTGGTGGAGGCATTGCGGTCGACCAGTCCTGGTCCGGCGAGTCAGGCGCTGCCGGTGGTCGGCGAGCCGTTCTGGAAGGGTTCGTGGGGCGAGAGTCTGGCGGCTCTCGTACGACGACGTGCTGCAGCCGCGCGTGTCTTCCTAGAGCGTGACGTGCCTGGTTTTCCGCACCTGCTGGAAGAAGTAGTAGGCGCGTTGAGCGACCTCGGGCCCGGGATGAGCGTTGTGCATGGCGATATCTGCCCGCCGAATGTGTTGATGGAAGGGGATCGCGTTGCGGCGGTGCTGGACTGGGGGTTCTTGTCCACGGCCGGCGACAACACCTTCGAAGCCTCGTTGGCCGCGGGCTTCTTCGACATGTACTCACCGGAGGCGCGGCGGCTGGACGAGCTGCTGACGAACCGATTCGCGGAGCTCGGGCACGACCGAGAGCGGATGCGGTTGTACCGGCATGCCTACGCGATCATCACAGCAACAATCTACGACGAGAACGCCGCCGACGGTCACTACCGATGGTGCGTCACCCAGCTCACGAGGCCCTAGTCCCTCGACCAGGTCTGCCCGCTGGCTATGACCAAACGCTTTCTACGCAAAGGCAGCCGCCCCGGGACATCCACGACAGTTGCCGATCTTCGCCGAACGCAGCAGAAGTTGCCGACGGCAACTTGGTCAACCGCGCGCTGCTAGGCGCTTCGGCTTCGGCGTCTGCGGAGTCGGTGTGATTTTCCGGGACTCCGAGTGGTCTATCGGCTGCCTTCTCCCTGGTGGTGGGTCTCGTCAGCTGCGGTGGTACTCCAGGGCCGCGAGCACGCGGCGGTTCACAGTCGGATCGGCGTGCAGCCCGAGCTTCCGGAAGACGGTGCCGATCAGCGGTTCGACCGTCTTCACACTCAGGTGCAGCTCCTGGCAGATCGCCGCGTTGCTCAGCCCGCGAGCCATGAGCTCGAGCACCTCACGCTCCCGCGGCGTGAGGTGCTCGAGGTGGCCGGCACTCGACTCCCGCCGGACCACTTCGGCCAGCGTGAGCCGGTCCAGGAGCAGGGCCGCCTGGGCGCCGAGGTCCTGCATCATTCGCTCCTCACTGCGCGTGAGAACCGTGACTCCCGGCACGACGAGTGCGCCCACCACCCGGCCGCTCGAACTGACCGGCCACGCGCGCTCGGGAAGCGCGTCCAGCGGACAGGGCGCGGGGTCGATGTCGGTTTCGGGCCAAACGCCCACCGCGTGCAGCGCCGCCTCGTCGCCCATCCACACGGTCGCTCCTGGTGCATCCAGCGCCTCCGCGGCAGTCCGGGCCAGCGCCGTTGGCAGCTCTACCTGTCCCTTGTGCGCGTCCGTGAGCCAGGACAGGGCCCGGTACCGCCCGAGCACGTGGCCGTGGAGGGCTGACCACCCGGCGACCAGCGGGATCAGCGACACCGTGACCAGCCCCGGCGTCGTCGAGCCCACCGCCAGCACGCCGACAGCGAGTACCACGAAGGCGATCGCGACTCCGAGGAGCAGACCGAGGAGCGGTGCGCGGCTGCGGCCCGCGCGCCATCGCACGACAACCGCGACGACCCACGAGATCTGGAGGACGAGGTAGAGCGGATGTGCCAGGACCTGCCAGACGGCCGCAGCCGTTGCGCGTCCTGGCAGGCTGAACGGCGCTGGGCGCATGAGCCCGGCCGACGCCCACTCGACTGGCCACAGTGCCGAGAGCATCGCACAGACCGTAGCGAGCACGCAGGCGACGACGACGGCCGGGCGCCACCGGCGCGAGGGCAGGTGACCCTCCGGGAAACAGACCACGGCGAAGGTCGTCACCAGCATGCCGACGACGATCGGCCAAACACCGAGCCAGCCCAGCCACGAGGCGGCGGTTCCGGTCGCCGTGTGGCCGATCTGGCGACCAGCGAACATGACCGCCTCGACCAGGCCGGCGGCCAGGAAGAGGACGCCCTCCCGGCTGCGCGGCCGCTCGGCCGCGAACCAGGCCCCCACCAAAGAGAGGGTGACGCCGAGGATGCCGTTGTGGATGTTGCTCCACCACAGTCCCCGGGTGAAGCCCACCGCCACCAAGACACACGCGAAGCTCGCAGCGACCAGCGAGAGCATTTCGCGCCGAGCACGGCCTGACAGCTCCGGCGCTGACCTCGTCATGCAGCTGATCGTGACACAAACGACAGCCGCCGTACTCCGGGGAACACCCTGCTTCGCGATTGCAGGGACAACCCCGTACCGGCGAACACGGCCGTCGGCAGATCGTGAAGCCCTCCAACGAAGGGACAAGTCATGATCACCACCCTCGACTCGCCCGCCCGCTCGCGCCGCCGCACCCTGGACGGCCCGACCATCGCCGCCCTGGCCGGCGCCGGGGTGACGTTCAACCTCGGTGGCGCCCTGCACCCCAACGACAGCGGCACCGGCAACAAGGTCACCCAGTTGCATCACATGCTGCTGCAGAGCAGCTGGTACCCCTCGCACCTGGCCCTGCTGGCCTCGTTCGGCCTGTTCACGGTCGCCTTCCTGCGGCTGCAGCGCCGACTGGAGCCGGCGCCGGTCACCCGACGCATCGTCCGCGTGATGGCCGTGGTCTCGGCCCTGACAACAGCCGCGATGGTCCCGCACCTGCTCGCACCTCTGGGCGCCGACTCCATCGCCGATGGGCACTCGAACGCGTTGAGCGTCTTCATGACAATCGACGAGACGCTCGCCGACGCCCCGTGGGCGCTCGGCATCTCACTGCTCGCCCTCGTCGCCGGCGTGACAGGCAACCTCGGCAACCGCGTGACGGCCGTCGTCGGCACGGTCGGAGGCGCCAGCTTCGCCGCCGCAGCTGTCACGATCCCGTTCACAGACGCACTGGACGGGCTCTTCGCGGTCGGCGGTATGGGCGTCACACTTTGGGTCCTCGGCGTCATCGCCGTGGGCGCGTGGCGGCGCATCGGCAACGGCAGACCCCGCGGCCCAAACCCCAAGACCACCGAACCACCGAAGCCCTGACACCAACTGTCACCAATGTCCTGATGCAGAACCCATGTCCTGAGACATCACACGGAGCCGGGATCAAGCGTTTGGATTCTTCGAACAGATGTTCTATTGTTAACGCATGTCAGCTTCGACGACCGCCGTGAACTCGGGTACGCAGCTAGCCCCCCGGCCGGCCGCCGCTGACCACGCCGCTGACCACGCCGCTGACCACGCCGCTGACCACGCCGCTGACCACGCCGCTGACCACGCCGCTGACCACGCCGCTGACCACGCCGCTGTGCCGACCCCGCCGGACGACGCCTACGACATCGACGACATCCGCGGCGCCGAAGGCCCGTTCGTCCTGCGGTCTCTAGACGAGGACCTGTTCGATGAGGATGTGTGGGATCCGGATCGGCATGAGGAGTTGCCGGCGATGTCGCGGGTCGATGCGTTGGAGTGGGAGTTGTGGGCCGGTGTCGAACAAGACGAGGCCGAACGGCAGATGCTGCGGCTGAAGGCGCCGGCCTGGGTGTTCCTGCCGCCCGGCGCGGAACTGGCCGCGGCCCTGGAGTTGCTGCGCCCGCAGTGCGAGTCACCGATCGCGCTGATCGAGGCCATGAAGGCCGCCGCCCGGATGGAAGCCTGGGCCGCCGCGATCAAGACCGCCGCGATGGCCTCGTTCGCCCGGCAACGCAAAGCCCAACTCAGCGACATCCCGCGCCCCACCCAGCTCGACAACACCGGCCGCCCGATCGACCCCGAACGCTCCTGGACCGCCGAAATCGGCGCCGCGCTGCACCTGGCCGAACCCACCGCGTCCCGCCACCTCGACACCGCCCTGCACCTGACCGGCACCCTGACCGCCACCCACACCGCCCTGCGCTGCGGCGCCCTCACCTGGTCCAAAGCCCTGGCCATCTCCGAAGCCACCCGCGCCCTGCCGGCCGCCGCCGCCCACGCCGTCGAGGCCCACGTGCTGCGCCGAGCCCCCGGCCAAACCCACAAAAACCTGGCCACCGCGCTGCGCCGCCAGGTCGCCAAACACTCCACCCGCGACGACGCCGACCGGCACCGCGACGCCGTCGCCGACCGCACCTGCAAAATCGTCCCCCTGGCCGACGGCATGGCCGGCCTGTGGGTCGTCCACACCGCCGACAAAATCCAGCAAATGTGGATCGTCATCCAAGCCATCGCCAACCTCACCAAACGAGGCACCCCCACCCCAGACCCCGCCCCAGACCCCGCCCCGGACCCCGCCCCGGACCCGGCCCCAACCCGAGCCTCCACCCCAGACCCGGCCCCGGACGGGGCCCGGGACTCCGCCCCGGACCCGACCCCGGACGCCTCCAGACAATCGACGAGCGACCCCAACCTGGGCTCGCCCCGGGACTCAACCTCCGGCTCCACCCACAACCCCACCTCGGCCGGCGAACCGGTCAGCAACTCGCCCAGCGCACCGGGTAGTGAACCCGTCGACAGTCCCCGCAGCACGCCGGCCTCGCGCACCAACCGCACGAACCCCACCACCGGCGGCACCACTCACACCACCGGCACCACCGGCACGGTCGACATCGTCGGTTCTGGCGTACCCGCCGGCGAATCGGTGGCGGCGGGAGCTGCCGCGCCCGCCGGAGCTGCGGCGTGGGCAGGAGCTGCCGGAGCTGCCGCGGAGTTCGGGGTCGAGGGACGGATCGACGGTGCGTCGTCAGGGGCTGCCGCGCCCGCCGAAGGTGCCGCGTCGGCAGGGGCTGCCGGGCCCGCCGGAGCTGCCGGGCCTGCCGGGACTGCCGGGTCGGCAAGAGCTGCGGCGCCCGCCGGGGCGGTGAAGGACGAGCGGATCGCGCCGCAGCGGCGGGCGGACGCGGTAGCCGACCTGTTCGAACACATGCTGCACAACGGCCTGGACTGGCTCGGCCGCCGGCTGCCCGACCAGCACCGCAGACGACCACACATCGAGGTCCTCGTCCCGATCACCACCCTGCTCGGCATCGACGA
>NZ_JBVIKS010000008.1:0-269601 GCF_055580825.1 Kribbella sp. NPDC031520 | reverse complement strand
GCTCCACTTCTACAATCACCACCGACCCCACTCCGCCATCGGAGGCCAACCACCCATCACCCGACTGACCAACCTCCCTGGACATCACATCTAGGCCTGGCCGCGGCGGACGGCGAGGATGTGGGCGGGTTCGGCGTTGGGGTCCAGTTTGATGTAGTTCTGCTGGCCCCAGCGCCAGGTGGCACCGCTGATTTCGTCGTAGACGGTGAAGGTGTCCTCGGGGCGCATGCCCAGCGCGGCCATGTCGAGGTGGACCATCGACTCGCGGACCGAATGCGGGTCCGTGTTCACCACCACGATGATCGTGTCGCTGTGACCGTCCGGAGCCGTCGAGCGCTTCGAGTAGCACATGATGGCTTCGTCCTCGACGGAGTGCAGCGTCAGGTTGCGCAACTGCTGCAGCGACGGGTGCCGCCGGCGGATGTTGTTGAGGAGCGTCAGGTACGGCGCCAGCGAACGACCCTCGGCCTCGGCCGCCGCCCAGTCCCGCGGACGGAGCTGGAACTTCTCGGTGTCCAGGTACTCCTCGGACCCTGGCCGCAGCGCGACGTGCTCGAACAGTTCGTACCCGGCGTACACACCCCAGGCCGGCGACGACGTCGACGCGATCGCGGCGCGGATCTTGAACGCACCGGGGCCGCCGTACTGCAGGTAAGCCGTGAGGATGTCCGGCGTGTTCACGAAGAAGTTCGGCCGCAGGAAGTGGCCGGTCTCCTGGGTGAGCTCGTTCAGGTACTCCTCGAGCTCCCACTTCTCGTTGCGCCAGGTGAAGTACGTGTACGACTGGTGGAACCCGACCTTCGCCAGCTCCTGCATCATCGGCCGACGGGTGAACGCCTCGGACAGGAACACCACGTCCGGGTCGGTCTTGCGGATCTCGCCGAGCACGTACTCCCAGAAGTTGACCGGCTTCGTGTGCGGGTTGTCGACCCGGAACACGGTCACGCCCTTGGAGATCCACAGCCGGATGATCCGCAGGACCTCGGCGTAGATCCCTTCCGGGTCGTTGTCGAAGTTGATCGGGTAGATGTCCTGGTACTTCTTCGGCGGGTTCTCGGCGTACGCGATCGAGCCGTCGGCGCGGACCGAGAACCACTTCGGGTGCTCCTTGACCCACGGGTGGTCCGGCGAGGCCTGCAGCGCGAGGTCGATCGCGACCTCGAGGCCGACCTCCCGCGCGCGGCCGACGAAGTACTCGAAGTCCTCGAACGTGCCGAGCTCGGGGTGGATCGCGTCGTGGCCGCCGTCCTCGGAACCGATCGCCCACGGCGAACCCGGGTCGCCCGGCTTCGGGTCGAGAGTGTTGTTCGGGCCCTTGCGGAACGAGTGGCCGATCGGGTGGATCGGCGGCACGTAGAGGATGTCGAAGCCCATCTTCGCGACCGCTTCGAGCCGGCGGGCCGCGGTCCGGAAGGTGCCGGACTTCCACGTTCCGGACGCGTCGTCGTACTCCGCACCCTCGGAGCGCGGGAAGAACTCGTACCAGCTGCCGTACAGCGCGCGGGTCCGGTCGACCCACACCGGGTACGTCTCGGACGAGGTGATCAGCTCGCGCACCGGGTACCGCCCGAGCGCGGACCGTACCTGCGGGGAGATCCCCGCGGCCAGCCGTGCCTCCGGCGGGAGCGCGCCGTTGGCCAGCGCGTGCGCCGCGTCGCTCAGCGTGGACCGGTCCGCCCGTACGGCGGGTGGTACGCCGGCCGCGGCGCGGTCGAAGAACGCGGCGCCCTCCATGAACATCAGGTCGACGTCGATCCCGGCCGGGATCTTGATCTCGGCGTTGTGCCGCCAGGTCCCGTACGGGTCGCTCCAGCCCTCGACCGCGAACGTCCACGCGCCCTGCTCCTGCAGCGTCACGTCGACGGTCCAGCGGTCGCTGCCCTGGCCGACAGGACTCATCAGCATCCGTCTGGTCTGCCCCGACGGCGAGGTCAGTACGACGTTCGCGTTCACCGCGTCGTGGCCCTCGCGGAACACCGTGGCGGCGATGGTGAACGTCTCGCCGACCGCGGCCTTGGCCGGATACGCTCCGGCGTCGACTGTCGGGGTGACGTCGGTGATCGGGATGCGCCCAGTCATGGCGTGGCAGAACCTTCGCTTTCCGTTACGTGATACGGCGGATCCGGCGGAGTGTGCACTGCTGACGTTATCGGTTCCCAGGACCCGTCCGGGCCATGCAGGGCTGCAAAATCTTGCTCGCGTTGCAAGATCGATGCATCCCGAGGGTGTCATGCGCACCTGTGCCCGGTACGGTGTCCCGGTGCGAGCGATACGACGATTCTCCGTCCGCCCTGTCCTGCCCGAGCCGCTGACCGGCCTGGGAACCCTGGTGAACAACCTCCGCTGGGCCTGGCACCCGGAGACGCAGGACGTCTTCGAGGCTGTCGACCCGCAGCTGTGGCGGAGCACCGGCGGTGACCCGGTCAAGCTGCTCGGTGAGGTCCCGGCGCGCCGGCTCGACGAGCTGGCCAACGACCATGCTTTCCTGCGCCGGCTGGAACTTGCGGTAGCCGACCTGGACAGCTATGTGACCGACGACCGGTGGTTCCAGACCGCGGGCGGTTCGCCGCTCGACGCGGTCGCGTACTTCTCACCGGAGTTCGGCATCACCCACGTCCTCCCGCAGTACTCCGGCGGTCTCGGCATCCTCGCCGGTGACCACCTGAAGGCGGCCAGCGACCTCGGTGTACCGCTGATCGGCGTCGGCCTGCTGTACCGGCACGGCTACTTCGCGCAGTCGCTGAACCGTGAGGGCTGGCAGCAGGAGCGTTACCCCCTGGTGGACCCGGACGGGCTGCCGATCAGCCTGCTCCGGGATGGTGACGCACCGGCGACGATCACGCTGACCCTGCCCGGCAACCGCGAGCTGCACGCGCAGATCTGGGTCGCCCAGGTCGGCCGGGTGCCGCTGCTGATGCTCGACTCCGACATCGAGGAGAACGAGCCCTCCGAGCGCGAGGTCACCGACCGGCTGTACGGCGGTTCGACCGAGCACCGGCTGCTCCAGGAGCTGCTGCTGGGCGTCGGCGGTGTCCGCGCCGTGCGTACGTACTGCCGGATCACCGGTCACGCGGCGCCCGAGGTGTTCCACACCAACGAGGGCCACGCCGGCTTCCTCGGCGTCGAGCGGATCCGTGAACTGTCGGTCGAGAAGGACCTCGACTTCGACACCGCGCTCGAGGTGAACCGTGGCGGCACCGTCTTCACCACGCACACCCCGGTGCCGGCCGGTATCGACCGGTTCCCGGTCGAGCTGATCCAGCAGCATTTCTCGCCGGACGTGTTCGGTCCCGGTGTACCGATCGACCGGATCCTCGAACTCGGCGCCGAGGACTTCGAGGGCGGCGACCCGGCGCTGTTCAACATGGCGATCATGGGGCTGCGGCTCGCCCAGCGCGCCAACGGCGTGTCGAAGCTGCACGGTGTGGTCAGCCGCGGGATGTTCGCGGGGCTGTGGCCGAGCTTCGACCCGACGGACGTACCGATCACCTCGATCACGAACGGCGTGCACGCGCCGACGTGGGTCGCGCGCGAGGTCCACGACCTGACGTACGCGAACTACACGACCGAGGGCGACGAGGTGTTCGCGGGTCTGGACAAGACCACCGACGCGCAGATCTGGGAGACCAAGCGGCTCCTGCGCCAGCGGTTCATCGACGACACCCGCTCCAGAGTGCGGCAGTCCTGGCTCAACCGCGGCGCCAGCGAGGCCGAGCTCGGCTGGGTCGACTCGATCCTCGACCCCGACGTCCTGACGATGGGCTTCGCGCGACGCGTCCCGTCGTACAAGCGGCTGACGCTGATGCTGCGCGACCCGGCGCGGCTGAAGGCGCTGCTGCTGCACCCGCAGCGGCCGGTGCAGATCGTCATCGCCGGCAAGGCGCACCCGCACGACGAGGGCGGCAAGAAGCTCATCCAGGAGATGGTCCGGTTCGCCGACGACCCGGAGGTGCGGCACCGGATCGTGTTCGTACCGGACTACGACATCGCGCTCGCGCAGCCGATGTACCCGGGCTGCGACGTGTGGCTGAACAACCCGCTGCGTCCGTATGAGGCCTGTGGTACGTCGGGGATGAAGGCGGCGCTGAACGGTGCGCTCAACCTGTCCATCCGCGACGGCTGGTGGGACGAGTGGTACGACGACGAGTTCGGCTGGGCGATCCCTTCGGCCGAGGGGATCGAGGACACGGACCGGCGGGACGACCTCGAGGCGCACGCGCTGTACGACCTGATCGAGAAGCAGGTGGCGCCGCGGTTCTACGACGGCGACGTACCCGGCCGCTGGATCGAGATGCTCCGGCACACCATCAAGGAGCTCGGGCCGAAGGTCCTCGCCACCCGGATGGTCCGCGACTACGTCGAGCAGCTGTACGTACCGGCCGCGCAGTCCTCGCGGGCGTTGAACTCGACGTACGACGGTGCGCGCGAACTGGCCGCGTGGAAGCAGAAGGTCCGCGCGGCGTGGCCGCAGATCCGCGTCGACCACGTGGAACTCCAGGGTCTCGGCGACGTACCGCAGCTCGGTACGACGGTCGGTATCCGGGCGTTCGCGGCGATCGGTGACCTGGAGCCGTCGGACATCTGCGTCGAGGTGCTGCACGGTCGCGTCGACACCAACGACGAGATCACCGACCCGGTGCGGGCGTCGCTGTCCCTCGCGGAAACGTACGAGGGCAACCGCCACCGCTACGAGGGCGAGCTGAAGCTGGACCGCACCGGCCCGTTCGGCTACACGGTCCGCGTGGTCCCGAACCACAAGGGCCTCGCCTCCGTCGCCGAACTCGGCCTGGCCGCCGGCCCGTCCGACCCCGACGACCCCAGCACCCCGGACCTCCCTGCCGGCTCGGAGTTCTGAGCCCTACACCAGAAAAGACACGCCCCCGCCTGCCTCACCAGGCGGGGGCGTTTTAGCGCGCGCTCGTACCGCGGGTGCGGAGGATGCCGTAGGCAACTAGTGCGGCGGCGAGCCCGGTGAGGGTGAGGGCGGCTGTGGTGGTGGCGGTGCGGAACTGGGCGGTCTGCTGGGCGGTCCAGTGGGAGCTGGTGACGGTCCCGGTGAAGAGCGTGGCGAGGATGGTGCCGGCGATGGCCAGTCCGGCGCCGGAGGTGACCTCGGTGGCGGTGTCGGTGAGGGCGGCGCCGATCGTGGTGCGGTTCGGCGGGAGGCCACGGAGAACGTTGACGCCGGCCACCACGCCTGCGACGCGCATGCCCGCAGCGACGAGTACCAGGGCAGCTGCGACCCATACGTAGTCGTGGCGGCCGAGTGCGCCGTACACGGCCAGGCCGAGGACGACCGACGAGGCGCTGATCCACGCGGCGCGTTCCAAGCCGACGCGTTCGACGAACGGGCGGATCAGGGCGCCGCCGGCGACGAGCACGACCACCTGGGGGAGCAGGCCGAGCGAGGCCAGGACGGGACTCCAGCCCCAGTCGAGTTGGAGCTGAAGGGTCACCAGGTAACCGAGGCCGGCGGTCGCCAGGCCGGCCGCGGCCTTGAAGGCCAGCCCGCTGGAAACCAGGGGATGGGCGAGCAACCGAGGATCCAGGAGCGGGTACGTCGTGCGCCGCTCGCGGACGAAGAACAAGATGCCCCCGGCAACTGCCGCGCCGGTGAACGCCCACGGGATCCAGGACCCGGCGCCCTCGTCGACGAACAGGGTCGGCGCGACCAGCGCGAGCACGATCGTCGCCGTACCGAGGACCGCGCCGGCCACGTCGACCGGATCCCGGTGCAGCTCCGCGGCCAGATCGACGGCGATGCCGCGGCGGATGCCGATGAAGGCCAGCGCCGCGATCGGTACGTTCACCAGCAGCAGCACCTGCCACGGCGCGACCGCGAGTACGAAGCCGCCCGCTGTCGGCCCGATCGCGAGCCCGACCAGACCGACCGTCGAGATCAGCGTCGTCGCCCGCACCCGCAACCCGTCGTCCTCGAACAGCCGGAAGCTCAGCGCCATCGACCCCGGCGTCGTCATCGCGGCCGCCACGCCCATCGCGACCCGTACGGCGATCAGCTGCTCGACCGTGCCGACGAACGCGGTCGCGAGACTCGCGACCCCGAGCAACACCAGCCCGGCCAGCATCACCCGGCGTCTCCCGAACCGGTCCGCGACCGCGCCGAACGCGAGCATCAGTCCGCCGAACACCACGGCGTACGCACCGGTGACCCATTGCAGTGCGGTCGTCGACGCGTGCAGTTCGCGGCCGATGGTGGGAAGCGCGACGTTGAGGATCGAGTTGTCGAGCATCTCGAACAGGAAGACCGCCGAGAGCCCGGCCAAAGCCAACCGCGCCTCGCGCAGCGAACGCGGGCTGCCTGCTATGACAGTTGTCTGAGCTGAGGACATGCCACTAAGTTAACTGACTAAGCTTAGTGACACAAGAGAGGTGGGTCACCCAATGCCCAGAACCGCAGCCCGCGGCGGACCACAGACGCGCGCCCGGATCTCGCAGGTCGCGACCCAGCTGTTCCTGGAGCGCGGGTTCGACGAGGTGACGGTCGCCGAGGTCGCGCGCGAGGCAGGCGTGTCGAGCGTGACCGTGTTCAAGCACTTCCCGCGCAAGGAGGACCTACTTCTGGATCGCGCCGACGATGCAGTGGAGGCGCTGCGTACGGCGGTACGCGCGGACGCCGATGTGCTCACGTCGCTCCGGGAGGCCACGCTGAGCCTGGCCGACGAGCGTCACGCACTGTCCGGGCTCAAGGACGGATCGGTCCCGTTCTTCGCGACGGTCGCGGCGTCTCCGGCCCTGATCGCCCGCGCCCGCGAGATCGCCGACGACCTCCGGCAGACTCTCGCCGAAGAGCTCGGCGATGAGCTGCTGGCTGCGTTCTTCATCGCGGGCTACACGACGGTCCTCACCGAGACCGCCCGGCGTCAGCTGGCCGGGGATGCGCCAGCTGACGTCGTCGAGGATCACCGGGCCCGGGTCGAGCGTCTCTTCGAGAGGCTCCGCACCGGCTTCACCGCTTGAGGTCTACCCAGGCGAACGGAGGCTTGCCGGCGGGGGATGTGACGAAGGAGCGGCCGGTGAAGGTCAGGCCGGGGGCGGTGCGGTAGAGGTCGTCGACCTCCTTCGTGGCGGTCTCGTCTCCGTTGTCGGAGGCAACCATCAGCCGGGCGATGCGGTCGGTCAGGTCGACGTCCGCGCCGTCGAGCTTGTCGGACATCGCACCCCAGTTGTCCCACAGCAGCAGCTCGTCGCCGTTCAGGTGCGCGAGCTGGTAGTGCACGTAGTTCCGGATGAACCAGCCGCCGTACAGCTTCAGGTCGCCGACCGGTTCCGGGTTGGCGCCGTACCGGTCGCCGTCGAGCTCGCCGGACCGGTAGCCGAGCCACACCTCCGCCGCGGACCGGAACGGCCCGGCCGGCAGGTCGGCGACGTCGAAGGGGACCGAACCGGGCTCCAGCTGGGCGTCGATCATCACCCACCGCTCGCCGTCGAAGTACTCTGCGACCACGTGGTCGTGGTTGAACCCCTCGGCGAAGTAGTTGCCGAACCCGACCCGGCTGCGCGCCGGGATCCCCTTGTGCCGCAGTGCGGAGACGAACAGCAGCGTGTAGTCCCGGCAGCACCCGACCACCCGGTCGACCGGCTCACGGGCTATCGCGAGCGCGGTTCCGTTGCGCTTCTGGTCGGTCGCGAGGATCGCGGTCACCCAGCGGTTGTCGATCTCGGCGAGACGTTCGCCGGTGAACTCGATGCCGCCGCCGCGGTAGTGGATGAGAAGGTTCCGTACCACCTCGGCGATGCCCGGAACGTCGTCCGGCAACGCGTCGTACAGCTCGGCGAACGAACCGGGATCGCTCCACGGGGTCTGGGTCGTGTAGTCCATCACAGTGTCCTTTCGGTAATGGGCAGTGCGATGTCGACGGCCAGTTCGTCCCGGGGGAGCAGGTGGCAGTCCGGGCGGTACACCTCGCGCGGCGGGCCGGACTCGGGTACGCCGGAGGCGCGCACGTGATCGAAGACGAGGTCGTACGCGAGCATGATCCGCGGGTACGCGCACTCGTCCATCGTGATCGTGCAGTACGCCTCCCGGTGCGCCGGTTCGACCCGGATCCCGATCCGCCCGGACGGATCGACGAGCCCGTCGAACGGGACGCACACCTCGACGGTGGCCTCGCCCTCGGGCGTGACCGCGCCGTGGTAGATCACCCACGACCCGACGGCCGCGGTCGCACCGGCGGCCCGCAGGTACGTCATGATCTCGTCGGTGCACGTCACGATCACCCCGACCAGCAGCTGCTGATTGGTGTCCGCCCGGATCGACGCGATCTTCGTCGCCGGTACGTCGCGGGTCCGTACCGGGCGTGGCGCGAGGCCCGTCGTACCCGACCGGGAGAGTCGGTCGCGGAGGTACTGCCAGGTCGCCCGCCGCGCCGCGGTGGTCGCCTCCTCGGCGGCCCACCAGCGGTCGAGCCGGACCAGCCCCTCCTCGTCGGTTCCCCTGAGTACCTCGGCGATCGTCGTCAGCGGCATGTCCAACTGCCGCAGCACGCTGATCCGCCGCGCCCGTTCCAGTTGCTCCTCGTCGTACCACCGGTACCCGTTGGCAGGATCCACCTGCGCCGGAGCCAGTAGCCCGGACACGTCGTACAGCCGCAACGCCTTCAACGAAAGGCCGGCCCGCCGCCCGAACTCACTGATCGTCAACACGCGGCCATCACACCCCCTGCCCTTGGGGCAGAGTAAAGGGGAACGGTTTCACGTCGGGCTCGACCCAGCCGGTGCGCGCGTCCGCGGACGCCAGTAGCTCGACCCACGCCCGGCTGCCGCACGGCGAGCCAGGTCAGCTTCACGTGCTCGCGGTGCCCGAACCGCTCCGCACTCGACATCACTTCACCCATGAGGTCGTCGAAGGTACTCATCTCTTCACGGTCGGGATCTCGCGGCGGGGGCGCAACCGAGTTTGTCGCCGGGGGGTTGTGTCGATGACAGTAACGATATATCGTTAGTGTCATGAAGAGTATCGAGGAGGATATGATGAACACCCCCAATGAAGTTCGAGGCCGCCGAGGCGGTCACTATCACCCCCGTCGCGGTGGACCGCGGATGGGTGAAGGCATGCCGATGCACGGCGGGCGGGGCGGTCCTCGCGGTCGTGGCCGTGGACCGGGACGTGGCGCAGGCCGCGGCCGGGCGCCGCGCGGCGATGTCCGGACGGCCGTTCTGATGCTGCTCACCGAGGAGCCGATGCACGGCTACCAGTTGATGCAGGCCATCGCCGACCGCAGCGACGGGCGCTGGACCCCCAGCCCCGGCGCGATCTACCCGACCATCAACCAACTGGAGGACGAGGGCCTGGTCACCGTGACCGCGGAAGCCGGCCGCAAGCTCGTCACCCTGACCGACGCCGGTCGCGAGTACGTCGAAGGACGCGGCGACACGTCGGCCGATCCGTTCGCAGCGTTCGCGAGTGCTGCGCCTGGGGCGGACCTGCGTGGGCTGCTCGAGGAGTTGCACTCGGCGACTCGGCAGGTCGCCCGCAGTGGCTCGGAGGAGCAGCGTACGGCGGCCGCCAAGATCCTGGCCGACGCCCGCCGCTCGCTCTACCTGCTGCTGGCCGACGCCCCGGTCACCCCCTCGGATCCCGAGGCCTGAGACGTAGGTCACCCCAGGGAACGTCCTGGCCGAACCGCTCCTCTTCGAGTTGTCATCCACAACTGAGGAGGGTTCGGGATGGAGTCTCGAAGGATCGTCGCGGGCGTTCATGGTCTGCTCGCGGCGGTGCACGTCTACTGGGCGACGGGCGCGACCTGGCCCGCGGCCGACGAACGATGGCTCTCCCGAGCGGTCCTCGGTGTCCAGCTGTCCTTCGCGCCGCAGGTGGTGCTGCCGCTCGCAGCACTCCACCTGCTGCTCGCAGCCGCAGTCCTCTACACCAACCGCTCCGCCGCCGCCCGCCTGGTCGTCACTGGCCTCGCGGCCGGCCTAGCCGCTCGTGCTGCTCTTGGTATCGCTTGGGCCTTCACGTACACCAGTACACCGTTCTACTGGCTCAACCTCCTGCTCTACACGCCGGCCTGCATCGCGCTGTGCGTTGCAGACTTGAAGATGCTGCGCATGCGCTGGCTGAAGGCCGCTGCTGTCGCAGGCCCCGTAGCTGTGGTGACAGCGCTGGCGTTGGTTGCCTATGTGTACCAGCCTGCCGAGCAGCCGCACCCGGTTGCTTCAGCTAAGTACGTGGAGACTGCGTTGGCGCGGGTGCACTACCTGCAGCGCGGCTCCGGGGCGCCTGTGGTGTTGTTGGCGCCGGGGGCTTCGCCTGCGGTGGCTTGGGATGCGGAGCTGGCTGTGTTGGCGCGGGACCACACCGTGTACGCGGTGGACCTTCCAGGGCAAGGGGAGACCCGCCTGCACGACGAGAGCTTCGCGTTTGACCTGGACGGGATGACAACCGCTCTCGGTCAGTTCCTCGACGCCATGCACCTGCAGAACGTCGTACTCGGCGGCAACTCGTGGAGCGGCGGCTGGGCCCTCGCCTACGCCCAGCGGCACCCGGAGCGCGTCAGCAAACTCCTGCTGCTTGCCCCGTCCGGCCTCGATGAGCCAGACGTGTTGAGCTGGGAGATCCTCAAACAGCCACTCATCGGTGAGGCCCTCGCCAAGCTGGCAACGAGCCGCAGCGTGGTCGAGTCCGCCGTCCGCGGCCTGTTCGTCCACAAGAACCTCGTCACGCCGAAGCTGGTCGACGAGATGTGGATCCCCGGAACGTATCGTGACAACGTGCGATCCATGTACGCGCTGGAGCGTGGCCTCGACTGGAGCGTCACCGAGCGGGCGCTCCCGTCCACAAACCAGTCCACGCTCGTACTCTGGGGCGACCACGACACCGTGCTCCCGGTCACACAGGCCGCCCGCTTCGGGAAACTGTTGCCGAACGCAACAGTGTACGTGCTGCCCGGCTGCGGCCACGCGCTGACCGTCGACTGCCCGGACCAGGTCACCCCGTTGCTGGCCGCGTTCCTTAGATGATCGAAACGGATCGGGTCCGCGCGGCGCAACGCGGTGACACCGTGGCGATGAACGAGGTGCTCGACGCGCTGACGCCGTACATCGGGAGGATCTGCGGACCGATCGCGCTGAACGACGGGCCCGACGCCGCGCAGGAAGCCCTGATCGCGATCTTCCGCGGGCTGCGTGGTCTCGAGAACCCGGCCGCGCTGTTCGGCTGGGCGCGCGCGATCGCCGTTCGGGAGGCGGTCCGCGTCGCCCGCCGCGGGCAGCGGCAGCAGCCGGCCGAGCTCGCCGACCTCCCGGCGGCGGACGATCCGCAACTCGTGGTCGACGTACAGGATGTGCTCCGAAGGCTGTCGCCGGAGCATCGCGCGGTCCTGGTACTGCGGGATCTCGAGGGACTGGACGAGGTCGAAGCTGCCGAGCTACTGGAGGTCCCGGCAGGTACCGCGAAGTCGCGGCTGCACCGAGCACGCGCGAGCTTTCGGAAGGCGTGGAGACAATGAACTGGCCACAAGCTGAGCTCAACGACGTCGAGCGGTTCCGCGCGCTCGCGGCCGGTGTCCCGGGCGCGACCGTCACCGAACGCGTGCTGCCTGCCGACCCCGACCAGGTGAAGGCGATGCTCGCCGACCTCAATGTGTTCGCGGAGATCCAGGCCGACTTCGTCTCGGCGACCATCGAGGAGCGTGACGGTGATCGGGTCGTCGTACGGGCGAAAGGCGCCCTAGGGCAGCGCGCACGGCTGGTAGGTCAGTTCCGCCCAGGGTGGTGCTGGCTGCAGAGTCGCTTCGTGATCATCGGTATGGCAGTCGCAGCCGAGCCAGGCGGTGGCACCCGCGTCGCTCTGACGGGAGGTATCCGCGTACCGGGCCGTGCCGCCATCGTGCCGGTCGGAGTACGTCGCGAGAGCAGCAAGACGCTGGATCGGCTGGAGCGGCTGCTCAGGGCTTGAGTACGCCGGCCTTGAGTACACCGGCTGGCAGTGCGGCGAGCAGGGCGTCCGCGTGGCGGCGGTAGCCGAGGTTGTTCGGGTGGAACGCGTCCGGCGCAAGCATGCCTTGCCACGGCGGCCGCGCGTACCGCGAGACCTCCGCGACCGCCAGCCCGCGAGACGTGGCCGTGGTGGAGATCAGCTGGTTGATACCGGACACGTACGGGCTCACAGCGCCACCGACCCGCCAGAAACGGTCAGGAACGGTCAGGTCCATCACGACCGACGACGAGGGCAGCCGGTCGATCACCTGACGCAGGTGATCGCGGAACCGTCTCGGCGGCGTGGCGAGGATGTCGTTGTTGCCGATCCCGCAGGTGACCAGTGCCGGCGTCAGACCGTCCAGCAACGGCAGTTGGTCCTCCAGCACATGCCTGGTCTGCGCACCGGACCGCGAGAGGTTCAGCACGCGCCACGGTGTCCCCTTGCGGCGTAGGGCGTTGAGCACCTGCCCGACGTACCCGTGGAGTGGCGACGAGGCTCCCAGGCCTTGCGCGGTCGAGTCACCCAGCACAACCCACAACGGCCCGCTCCCGGCCAGCGCGTCAGCGTTCTGCCGGTTCCAGTAGTCCGCGTACGTCCGCGCCTGTACGTCGACGTACGCCACGCCGTCCACCCACCGCTGCAACGCGAGCCGCGAACTCGTCCGTTCAGCCTCGCCCCAACGCATGATCGCACGGTGCATCGCCCCGATGGGCGTGGTGCGCTCCCGCCCGCGGCGCAGTAGAAACATCGGTCCCCCAGAGGTGAACAGCAGGTGACCGAAGAATGTACAGGCGAAAGGTTAACGACCCCTTCGACGGCTCAGAGCGCGCGCAGCAGGACCAGGCAGCGGGGTGCGAGTGGCACGGTCGCTCCGGCCTCCACCTCGGTGACCATGCTGTTGCTGGTGTCCAGGACCAGCTCATACGCCGGTGCCCAGGACGCGTCCGGTACGACGACGTTCCGGGTCTCCGGCGTCGCGTTCAACGCAAGCAGGAACGAGCTGTCCGTCAGCGCGTTGCCGTCGGCGTCAGTGGCTCGCAGGGCGTCGCCGCGGAGGAACATGCCGATCGTTCGCAGGTTCCCGTCGAACCAGTCGGCGTCCGTCATCTCACCACCGTGCGGCGCGATCCACGACAGATCCTTACGCCCGCCAGGTCTGACCGGTTGCCCGGAGAAGTAGTGCCACTGCCGCAGGGCGGGATGTGCGGCCCGGAGTGCGAGCAGCTTCTTCGTGAGCTCCAGGTGGTCGGACCAGGTTGCCGGCAGCGACCAGTCGAACCAGGAGATCTCGCTGTCCTGGCAGTACGCGTTGTTGTTTCCGTGCTGCGTCCGCCCGCACTCGTCGCCCGCGGTGATCATCGGCACGCCGGTCGACAGGATCAGTGTCGACATCAGGTTCGCCATCTGCCGCTTGCGCAGCATCGTCACGCGCCAGTCGTCCGTCTCGCCCTCGGCGCCGCAGTTCCAGGAGCGGTTGTCGTCGGTACCGTCCCGGTTGTCCTCGTGGTTGTCCTCGTTGTGCTTGTGGTCGTAGCTGACCAGGTCGCGCAGCGTGAACCCGTCATGGGCGGTGACGAAGTTGATCGACGCGTACGGGTACCGGCCGTCGTCGCCGTACAGGTCGCTCGATCCGGAGAGCCGGTACGCGAGGTCCTTGACGCCGTCGGAGGTGTTCCGCCAGACGTCGCGGACGCTGTCGCGGAATTTACCGTTCCACTCCGACCACGGCGGACCGAAGTTGCCGACCTGGTAGCCGAACGGGCCGACGTCCCACGGTTCGGCGATCAGCTTCACCCGGCCCAGCACCGGATCGGCCGCGACCTCGGCGAGGAACGGGTGGTCCGGGATGTCGACCTCGTGCCGCTCGTTCCGGACCAGCGTCACGGCCAGGTCGAACCGGAACCCGTCGACGCCCATCTCCTCGACCCAGTAGCGCAGCGAGTCCATCACCAGCCGCCGTACCTGCGGGTGCGAGGTGTCGACGGAGTTGCCGGTGCCGGTCACGTCGTACATCGCGGCGCCTTGCGACAGCCGGTAGTACGCCCGGTTGTCGATGCCGCGGAAGCTCAGCGTCGGCCCGTCGAACCCACCCTCGGCCGTGTGGTTGTAGACCACGTCGAGGATCACCTCGATGCCCGCGGCATGGAACGCCGCGACCATCGCCTTGAACTCGGTCACCTGCTCGCCGCGCGAACCCGAGGAGCTGTACGGCGCGTGCGGCGCGAAGAACCCGAGCGTGTTGTAACCCCAGTAGTTCGGCAGGCCGCGCGCAGCGATCGCGGGCTCGGTGAGGAAGTGGTGGATCGGCAACAGCTCGACCGACGTGACGCCGAGGTCGGTCAGATACTTGATCACCGACGGGTGCGCGAGTCCGGCGTACGTCCCGCGCTGGTGCTCGGGTACGTCGGGGTGCAGCTTCGTGAAGCCCTTCGTGTGCAGCTCGTAGACGACGGTCTCGCCCCAGTGCACCGGCTTGCTGATCGGCGGCGGCGGATCGGAGTCCGCGACCACCACGCCGACCGGTACGTGCCCGGCCGAGTCGCCGTCGGAGGAGTCGTAGATCAGCGGGCTGCCGTAGTCGAGCTCGCCGTCGACGGCCCGCGCGTACGGGTCGAGCAGCAGCTTCGACGGGTTGAACCGCAGTCCGTGCGACGGGTCGAACGGGCCGTGCACGCGGTACCCGTACCGCTGGCCGGCGCCGACGCCCGGGACGAACCCGGTCCAGAACTCGCCGGTGTGGGTGAGGTCCAGGTTGCGCTGGCTGCCGTCGTCGGCGATCAGGGTGAGCTCGACGCGCTCGGCTGCCCGCGCCCAGAGCGTGAAAGTGGTCCCATCGGTCTGGACCACTGCGCCCGGACGCAGGCCTGTCTCACCGGCCAGGCCGGGAGCGCTCGGGGCGGCGGTCGCTTCTGTCACCGGGACATTCTGCACAGGTCGTTGCGAGTTCACGATAGTGCGGTGGTTTTGTTCGTGAGACGGTGGTTGCGAACGTCTCTGCGCAGTGATACGCAAGGACCATTACAAATTCACCCACCGATGGGGATCACATGTCGGAAGAGCTTGCCGGACTGACCGTGGGTCTGATCGGCGCGGGCAACATCTCCCACGTCCACGTCCAGGCGTGGAAGGCACTCGGTGCCCGGATCCTGGTGTACTCGCTGGAGGGCGCGCCGGAGCTGTCGGAGCAGTACGGGCTGGAGGTCGTCGGGTCGCTGGACGAACTGCTGGCCGTTCAAGACGTGGAGTTCGTCGACATCGTGACGCCGTCGGCGACCCACCAGGAGATCACGCTGGCCGCGATCAAGGCGGGCAAGAACGTGATCTGCGAGAAGCCGCTGACGCTCACCGCGGCCGATTCGCACGCGGTGATCGACGCTGCCGCCGCGGCCGGTGTCCGGCTGTACCCGGCGCACGTCGTCCGGTACTTCCCGGCGTACAAGGCGGCGTACGACGCGATCCAGGCCGGGCAGATCGGTGACGTCGCAGTCGCGCGGTTCTACCGGCAGGCGTCCTCGCCGGCCGGCGCGGGCTGGTACCGCGACGTGGCCCGGTCGGGTGGGGTGATCATGGACCTGATGGTGCACGACCTCGACCAGGCCCGCTGGCTGTGCGGCGAGGTCACCACGGTGTACGCGGCGCAGAACCCGCCGACCGTGGACGGCATCAGCCCGGTCAACGTCGCTGCGCACGTGACGCTGACCCACGAGAGCGGTGCGATCAGCCACTGCCGGGCAACCTGGGGCGCGACCGGTACGACGTTCCAGACCGGGTTCCGGATCGCGGGGTCGAGCGGCGTACTGAAGTTCTCGTCCGATGCCGACACCGGGTACAAGGAGGAACTGCAGGACAGCGTCGGCGGCGACCTGCTGATCCCGTCGTCGCTGGGCGAGAGCCCGTACCTGACGCAGCTGCGTGAGCTGGCGATCGGCCTGCGCGGCGGGCCCGAGCCGCGGGTGCTCGGGGCCGACGGCGCGACCGCGGTGTACCTGGCCGAGGCGGCGCGCGCGTCGATGGAGTCCGGTCAGCCGATCGACATGAAGACCTTCGTCTCGACAGGAGCAGGGGCATGACGTTGAAGGTTGCGATCGCGTCGTTCGCGCACGTGCACGCGGGTTCGTACGCGCATCTGCTCGGTTCGATGCCGGAGGTCGAGGTGCTGTCCGCCGATCCTGACGGTGCTTCGGCGCCGGACGCGGGGCCGCGTGGTGCTGACTTTGCGGCGCAGTTCGGGATCTCGTACGTCGACACGTACGACGAGCTGTTCGCGTGGGGACCCGATGCCGTCGTGGTGACGTCGGAGAACGCGGGGCACCGGGCGCTCGTCGAGCGGGCCGCTGCCGCCGGTGTGCACGTACTGTGCGAGAAGCCGCTGGCCACCGAGGTCGCCGACGGCGAGGTGATGCTCGCCGCGTGCGAGGCAGCGGGGACGATCCTGATGGTCGCGTACCCGGTCCGGTTCTCGCCGTCGTACCTGCAGCTGCGGGCTCTGGTCGAGGCGGGGCGGCTCGGTGACGTGTTCGCCGTACTCGGGACGAACAACGGGAAGATCCCGTACGACGCCCGCCAGTGGTTCACCGACGCGGAACTGGCCGGCGGGGGAGCGCTCGTCGACCACACCGTGCACTGCGCCGACCTGATCGACGGGCTGACCGGCGGGGCGACCGCGACCCACGTGTACGCCGCCGCGAACCGGATCCTGCACCAGGACAAGAACGTCGAGGTCGAGACCGGCGGGCTGGTCACGATCAACTACGACAACGGGCTGATGGCAACGATCGACTGCTCGTGGAGCGTCCCGGACAACGGCCCCACCTGGGGCGGCGTGTCCCTCCAGGTCACCGGCACCAACGGCTCCGTCGAGATCGAACCGTTCCTCCCACACGTCGGCGGCACCGACCCGAACGGCGAGGTGTACCTGGCCATCGGCGGCAACCTCGACGAGTCCATGCTCGACACCTTCCTCGACGCCGTCCGCACCTCCGGCCCAGCCGTGGCAGGCAAGCCCCCGGCCGTAGTCCCGCAGCCCGACGGCGCAGTCGGCGTCCGCACCCTGAAGATCGTCGACGCCGCCCGCCGCTCCGCGGTATCAGGCCAAGCGGTGGACGTGTAGCACTCACCAAACCGTCCGGACGGCCGTCGCGCACGCTCAGCGGCGGCCGTCCGGCCCGTTCGCACGGGGTTTGGTGAGTGGTGGGTGTCCGCATCCGGTACCGTTCCCGGAGATGTGACCCGTGGGTAGGCCAGAGCGAAGGAGCTTCAGGCATGGGCGAGTTCGTGAATCTCACCGTGAGCGACGGGGTCGGCACGATCCGACTGGATCGGCCGAAGATGAACGCGCTGAACGTGCAGGTGCAGGAGGAGATCCGGGCCGCCGCTCTCGAGGCGACCGCTGACGACGACGTCCGCGCTGTGGTGATCTACGGCGGCGAGCGGGTCTTCGCCGCCGGTGCCGACATCAAGGAAATGGCCGACATGTCGTACGCCGACATGGCCAAGCGCTCCGGTCCGCTGCAGGCCTCGCTGTCCGCGGTCGCGGCGATCCCGAAGCCGACCGTTGCCGCGATCACCGGCTACGCGCTGGGCGGCGGTTGTGAGCTCGCGCTCTGCGCCGACTACCGGATCGCCGCCGACGACGCCAAGCTCGGCCAGCCGGAGATCCTGCTCGGCATCATCCCGGGCGCCGGCGGCACCCAGCGCCTGTCCCGGCTGGTCGGCCCGTCCAAGGCCAAGGACCTGATCTACACCGGCCGCTTCGTCGACGCCTCCGAGTCCCTGCAGATC
This sequence comes from Kribbella sp. NPDC031520, assembly GCF_055580825.1. Classification (NCBI taxonomy): domain Bacteria; kingdom Bacillati; phylum Actinomycetota; class Actinomycetes; order Propionibacteriales; family Kribbellaceae; genus Kribbella; species Kribbella sp. NPDC031520. Next base: position 251,876 of record NZ_JBVIKS010000008.1, on the reverse strand, counting down.
GGCCTCGTCGACAAGGTGGTCCCGGCCGCTTCCGTGTACGAGGAAGCGGTGGCCTGGGCGTCCCAGTTCACCCGCGGCGCCGCGATGGCCCTGCGCGCCGCGAAGGAGTCGATCGACTCCGGTCTGGGCGTCGACCTGACCACCGGACTGGAGATCGAGCGCCAGCAGTTCGCCGCACTGTTCGCCACCGAGGACCGCACGATCGGGATGAAGTCCTTCGTCGAGAACGGCCCGGGCAAAGCCGAGTTCAAGGGAAAGTAGATGTCTGCAACCTCCAAGCCCGCTGCCTCCGCCGAAGAAGTCGAGGCCGCCTGGAACGACAACAAACTCGCCCAGGTCCTCTACCACGACTGGGAAGCCTCGACGTACGACGAGAAGTGGTCGATCTCGTACGACGAACGCTGCGTCGACTACGCCCGCGACCGCTTCACCGCGGTCGCCGGAACCCGCGGCTGGCCGTACGGGAAGTCGCTCGAGATCGGCGCCGGCACCGGCTTCTTCACGCTGAACCTCAAGCTGGCCGGCGTCCTCGACGAGGCGCACGTCACCGACCTGTCGCCCGGCATGGTCGAGGCCGCGAAGAAGAACGCGAAGACCCTCGGCTTCGCGATCGAGGGCCGGGTCGCCGACGCCGAGAAACTCCCGTACGACGACAACACGTTCGACCTGGTCATCGGCCACGCGGTCATCCATCACATCCCGGACGTCGAGCTGGCGTTCCGCGAGATGCTCCGGGTCCTCAAGCCCGGCGGCCGCTTCGTGATCTGCGGCGAGCCCACCCGGTACGGCGACTTCGTGGCCCGGCGACTGTCCCGCTTCACCTGGTGGGCGACCACGAACGTCACGAAGCTCCCGGCCCTGGCGAACTGGCGCCGCCCGCAGTCCGAGCTCGACGAGTCGTCCCGGGCGGCTGCTTTGGAAGCGGTCGTGGACCTGCACACGTTCGACCCGGACACGCTGGCGCGGACGGCGACGCGGGCCGGTGCTGTTCAGGTCACGACCGTCACCGAGGAGCTGCTGGCCGCGTGGGTCGGGTGGCCGATCCGCACGTTCGAGGCCGCCGTACCGGAGCAGAAGCTCGGGTTCGGGTGGAGGATGTTCGCGTACAAGTCGTGGCTGCAGCTGTCCAAGGTCGACAAGGTGCTGTCGTCCGTCGTCCCCGACGAGCTGTACTACAACGTCTCGATCACCGGAGTCGCGAGCAAGTAACAGGACAAGCAGTAGGGTGTGTCGATGCGGTTGCTGTCCGTGGCGAATCTGCGCTGGGTGGTGCGCCATCGGGCGTGGACGCCGTACTACCTGAAGCGCTACTGGCGGTTCGCCTGGTTCAGGCTGCGCCATCCGCAGGTGATCACCGAGGGTTTCGTGTTCCTCGGCAAGCATCTGGAGATCGTGGCGCGGCCCGGTCACGGACGGATCGTGCTCGGCCGCTGGGTGCACCTGGGTGACGAGACCCGGCTGCGCGCGCACGAGGGCACGCTGCGGATCGGCGACAAGGTGGTGTTCGCCCGCGACGTCACAGTGAACTGCTACCTGGACATCGAGATCGGTGCGTCGACGCTGATCGCGGACTGGACGTACATCTGCGACTTCGACCACAAGACCGACGAGCTGCACCTGCCGATCAAGGACCAGGGGCTGGTGAAGTCGCCGGTCCGGATCGGCCCGGACTGCTGGCTGGCCACGAAGGTCACGGTCACCCGCGGTACCGACATCGGCCGCGGCGCGGTGATCGGCGCGAACAGTGTTGCCCGCGGCAACATCCCGGCGTACGCGGTGGCGGCCGGCGTACCGGCGAAGGTGCTCGCGGACCGCACCCAGCGGTACGCCGACGACGCCGAGCGACGGAAATACCTGGCCGGTCTGGCCGAGGCGAACGACCGTACGGCGGCTCTCCTGCAGGCCGGGATGCCGCCGGTGGAGAAGCCTGCGAGCGTGGCGCCGGGGGATGCGGGTGGTGATGAGGTAGAAGCAGGTGGTGAAAAAGAGAGCTCCGAGGGGTTCTCAAGTTACTCACCAGTCGGGCACTATGGCCCCCACGTCCGGTCGGACGCCTGTGACGGCATGGACCGGCTGCGTATCGGAGAGGAGAAGTAGCGTGGCTGACCAGGCTGCGATCGACCCGGCCGATCCGGCCGCCCGGTCGCCGCTGGACCAGGCCGCGGCCGACGGATCGATCACGCAGGCGCGGACGCGTGCGGTCGATCCGGTGCCGATCGTGGCCGAGTCGGTACCCGGTAGCGCTACGTTGGAACCAGTGCTTGAAACAAACGAACCAGACATGGGCGTGAACGTGGACCCGGAAGTACAGGCAGCGGACGGCAGTTCGGCAGCGGCACCCGTGGCGGGCGCCCGTCGCCGGTTGTCACCGCGGCCGGTCCCGGTCAGCCGGCGGAGGAGAGCGCCGGCTGCCACGGACGAGGAACGGACCCCGGCTGAGGAGATGGACGACGTGGGTACGCAGGACGAGAAGGCATCGGCCGCCGCGGCCGCCGACGCCGCCAAGCCCGGCGCGACGCCGGGGACGGAAGCCGGTACCGACGTGGCCGCAGGCACCGGTACCGATACGGGCTCGGCCGCGGCGAGCGGCTCGGGCGCAGCGACGGCGACGAAGACTGCCCGGCCGAAGACGGCGGCGGAGATCGTGGCGGAGCAGCGGGCCCGGGAGAAGGCGGCCGCGGCAGCGGTGAACTCGGAGGATGCCGCTGCCGGGGCTCCCAGTGCTTCCGAAAGTGCTTCCAGTAATGCTTCTGGCAAGGAGTCGGAGAAGGCGGCGACTGGTACGGCGGCTGCTGCCAAACCGTCGGGTGCCTCGGGCAACAAACCGCCGGTGTCGAAGAGCTCGTCCTCGGGCTCGTCCGGCAAGGGCAAGCAGGCGCTGACCTCGGTCGGTTCGGGCGTCCGGAAGCTGCGCAACCTGATCGCCTCGCTGATCTGGCTGATCGCGGTGCTCGCGGCCGCCGTACTGGCCCTCGGCGCGCTGTTCACCGCGCTCGACCAGACCAACCAGAGCAACGAGATCGTGCGCTGGATCCTGGAGCGCGGGCACGACCTGGTCGGCCCGTTCAAGGACCTGTTCCGGCTGCAGACCGCGAAGAACACCCTGCTGGTCAACTGGGGGATCGCGGCGCTGGTCTACCTGATCGCCGGCAAGATCGTCGAGAAGATCATCAGGCCTTAGGTTTCGCCACCAGGATCAGATCGAGAGATTCGTCCAGGTCTCCTGGGCGGATCTCGAAGTCCTCGTACGTCGTACTCCGCACGAGCCCGGCCAGGTTGTCGTCCCACTGGTCGTGCTCGGCGGCGAGCTGCGCGTCCACGCAGGAGCCGTACCGCGCCTCCCATGACGTGAGCTTCGCGGCGTGGCGCAGTCCGAGCGCGTGCGTGATCCCGAAGTGCGGCTCGAGCAGTTCGGTGAACTCGGCGGCGGTCAGTTCGCGCGTGTGGTACCAGTTCCCGCTCGGGAACGTCAGGCGGTTCGGCGTACTGAGGACCAAGGTGCCTTGTGGTGCGAGGATCCGGGCGCATTCGGCGACGAAACGCGGCTGCTCCCACAGGTGCTCGATGGTCTGCAGTGAGGTGATGGTCGTGAAAGCCCTGTCGGCAAAGGGCGTCTGCACCAGATTGCCGCGCGCGACATTGACCTGTGGATAAACCCGGCGGACGTGCCGCAACGTCGTATCTTCATAGTCGAGACCGGTCACGGGGCTCGCGCCGGCCAGCCGGAGCAGCTCCGCACCGTAGCCCTCGCCGCATCCGGCGTCGAGGACCCGGCCGGTCCGCCCGACCGGCAGGTTGGCCGTGATCCAGCGATAGGCGGCGTCGTGGCGCGCGAACCAGTAGTTCTCGTGCCAGATCCCGGGCGCAGTCCTCTCACCGGTCAGCGGTAACGTCTCGGTCACCTGCGCAACACTAGTCGTGCCCGAGACTGTGATGGGACTCGCACCAGTCGTATGTTTCTCGCGGGTAACATCCGTGGCAGGCTTGGAGAGACCGTTAACCAGAAGGGGTCCCACACGCTATGAAGATCGTCGTCTGCGCGAAGTTCGTGCCGGATGCCACGGCGGACCGCCGCTTCCGCTCGGAGGACAACACGGTGGACCGCGCCGGTGTCGACGGGCTGCTGTCCGAGTTGGACGAGTATGCCGTCGAGACCGCGCTCACCGTGAAGGAGGTCGGCGACGCCGAGGTGACCGTGCTCACGGTCGGTCCGGAGCAGGCTGCCGACGCGGTGAAGAAGGGGCTGCAGATGGGTGCCGACGCGGGCGTCCATGTGCTGGACGACGCGATCCACGGTTCGGACGCGGTGGCCACCTCGCTGATCCTGTCGAAGGCGCTGGCCAAGCTCGAGGCCGACCTGGTCGTGTTCGGGATGGGCTCGACCGACGGCGGCATGGGTGTCGTGCCGGCGATGGTGTCGGAGCGGCTCGGGCTGCCGGCCGTGACGTTGGGCTCGGAGGTGACCGTCGACGGGCAGACCGTCCGGATCCGCCGCGACGGCGACACCGCGAGCGAGACCGTCGAGGGCACGCTGCCGCTGGTGTTGTCGGTGTCGGACCAGGCCAACGAGCCGCGGTACCCGTCGTTCAAGGGCATCATGGCCGCGAAGAAGAAGCCGGTCGAGACCTGGTCGCTGGCCGACCTCGAGCTGACCGCGGACCAGGTGGGTGGCTCGGGCGCGTGGACCGAGGTGGTCGAGGTGACCGCCCGTCCGGCGCGGACCGCCGGCACGATCATCACCGACGAGGACGGCAGCGGTGCCGCCGAGCTCGTCGAGTTCCTGTCCACGAACAAGTTCCTCTGAGGAGCGGTTGAGTAATGTCGAACGTTCTGGTTCTCGTTGACCACACCGCGGGCGCGGTCCGCAAGACGACCGCCGAGCTCCTCACGATCGCCCGCCGGCTCGGCGAGCCGGTCGCCGTGTTCATCGGCGACGGTGTTTCCGAGGCGCTTCCGGCCCTGGGGCAGTACGGCGCGACCAAGGTGATCGCGCTGTCCGACCCGGAGCTGTCGCAGTACCTGGTGGCGCCGAAGGCGGAGGCGCTGCAGCAGGTGGCGGCGAAGCTCGAGCCGTCGGCGATCCTGATCTCGTCGAACGCCGAGGGCAAGGAGATCGCGGCCCGGCTCGCGGTCAAGCTCGACTCGGGCCTGATCACCGACGCCGTCGACGTTCAGGCTGTCGACGGTGACGCTGTCACCACGCAGTCGGTGTTCGCGGGCAACTTCACCGTCCGGGCGAAGGTCACCCACGGCACGCCGATCATCACCGTCAAGCCGAACGCTGCCACCCCGGAAGCCGCTGAGACGTCGCCGGAGGTGGAGGAGTTCGACGTGACGATCTCCGACGCCGCGAAGACGGCCCGGATCACCGACTCCAAGCCTCGCGCGGCCACTGGCCGTCCAGAGCTGACCGAGGCCGCGATCATCGTGTCCGGTGGCCGCGGTACCGGCGGCGACTTCGGCCCGGTCGAAGCCTTCGCCGACTCGCTCGGCGCGGCGGTCGGCGCGTCCCGTGCGGCGGTCGACTCGGGGTGGTACCCGCACGCGTACCAGGTCGGTCAGACCGGCAAGACGGTCTCTCCGCAGCTGTACGTCGCGGCCGGCATCTCCGGCGCGATCCAGCACCGGGCCGGCATGCAGACCTCGAAGACGATCGTCGCGGTCAACAAGGACCCCGAGGCCCCGATCTTCGAACTGGTCGACTTCGGCGTGGTCGGCGACCTCCACAAGGTCCTCCCCACCGCCACCGAAGAAGTAACCAAGCGCAAGTCCTGACCCCGCAGCACCCACGAAGGCCCGGCCCGGTCACCCCGGCCGGGCCTTCGCACGCCCAAAGGGCCGGCGTCAGGGGGTGAGTTGTTGGCGGAGGGTGGTGAGGGAGGTGGTGATGGAGGCTTGGCGGACCGGGGTGTTGTCGATGTAGTCCGTCAGGGACTTGGTTGCCGTGGCGCAGCGGTCGTTGAGGTTGGTTACTTCGCCGGCGGCTCGCTCGCGGTCGGCCTTGAGGGCTGAGCGGAGTCTGACGTAGCTGTTCAGGCCGAAGGCGGCGATGACCAGGCCGACGACGATCCAGAACCAGTGGACGAGCAGCCCGAGGCCGAGTGCGACCACCACGCCACCGGCGATCAGGCCGATCGGCAGCGCATTCTGCTTGGCTGTGGCGACTCCCACGCCGGTGGTGAGCGCGGATGTCGCCGTAGCCAGCTCGAGCTGGTCCGGTCCGTCCGCGCGGACGGTGATGGTCCGCGAGCCGCTGTCGACCGTCACCTCCGACGGAGCGGGCTGGTCGGCGGTCTGCGCCAGGCTCTCCACGGCAGGCAGCACCGCCGGCGCGATAACGCGCAGGGCGGTCGCAGTCAGATGCGGATCCGCGGACATGCTCAGGTCGTCGGCGAGCAGCTTGTCGACCGTACCGGCCGAGTCCGACAGCGTCTCGACCGTGTCGGAGCCACCGGTCACACGTGCCCGCAGTACGGCGATGCGCGCCAGCGTCTCGCGCTCCGGCTCGCTGCCCTCGGAGATCAGCAGCCGCAACAACGCCGCGGCGCTGTTCTTCTCCGGTTCGGCGTCGGTGTCCGCGCCGGTCGTCAAAGCAGGGTCGGGCTCCCGGGCCTCGGTGTTGCCGACGATCGAGTCCACAGCGTCCCGGACCCGGCTCAACCGCGTCCAGGCATCGTCCTGCTGCTCCGTGGCCTTCAGACCGCGCGGCCGGGAGGCCGCGCTGCCGCGAGACTCCAGCCGCGCCAGCCAGGTGCCGTCGGGTGACGTACCCAGCTGCAGCCGCTTCACCACGAGGTCCAGCGCCTCCGCCCCGAAGCCACCTCGTGCGGCCGTCGTCCACAGCACCCGCTGTACCCGGGTAAGCGTCCCGTCGTCGTTCGGTACGCCGAACGCCGCATCCAGCCACTCGGTCCGTACCTGGTGCCGCTGCCCGAGCGCCGCCAACGCCAGCGCCAGGAAGGTCGACGTACGGCGCTCGTCGAGCTTGATCGCCGTACTCACCGCCTCCTCCTCGGGCGTCCCACCGTGCAGCGAGATCAGTGCGGTCACAGCCGGCTCCAGCCAGTACTGCGGTACGGGATCGCCGGCCGTCGGCAGCTCCGAACCGGCCGCCATCGCGCTCACCACCCGCGCCGCGTAGCGCCGGAGCTCGGCGGCGTCAGCGAAGCCGACGGTCTCGTGCCGCAGGTCGGACAGCTCGACGAACGCGTCGAAGGCCCGGGACATGCTCTCCACTTTGGTCTGCAGGCTGCCCTGGATCCGGGACAGCTGCGACCGCAGGCTGGACGTCTCGGAACGCGCGTACGACATCTCGCTCTGCAGATCCGACAGCTGCTGGTTCTGCCGGTGTTCGGTCCACCAGTCGTTCATCCGTCACCTTCCGTACCCGGTCGTCGCCCTCGGGAAGGATGACGCGCCGCGGGGGTCACCGGATCCATGACCCGCCCGGGGAGCGGGAACATCCGCGGCGGACATACCCTTGAAACCGATATGACTGCCACCGACCGTCGCACGGTCTACCTGGACCACGCGGCGACGACTCCGATGCTCCCGGCCGCGATCGAGGTGATGACCCATCACCTCAGCCGCACCGGTAACGCGTCGTCCCTGCACGGCTCCGGACGGTTGGCGCGCCGTACGGTCGAGGAGGCGCGCGAGTCGATCGCCGCCGCGCTGGGGGCGCAGCCGAGCGAGGTCGTGTTCACGTCGGGCGGTACAGAGGCGGACAACCTCGCGCTGAAGGGCCTGTGGTGGTCCCGCCTGGCGCAGGACCCACGCCGCCGCCGGATCCTGCTCAGCGGTATCGAGCACCACGCTGTCCTCGATCCGGCGATCTGGCTCGGGCAGCACGAGGGCGCCGAGATCGAGTGGCTGCCGGTCGACGAGCTCGGCCGGGTGGACCCGGACGACGTCCGGCGGGCGGTCGAGCGTGACCCGGCGTCCGTGTCGTTCGTCACGCTGATGATGGCGAACAACGAGGTCGGCACTCTCCAGCCGGTGACCGAGGTCGCGGCGATCGCCCAGGAGTACGGCGTACCCGTGCACACCGACGCCGTCCAGGCGATCGGGCAGGTGCCGGTGGACTTCGCCGCGCTCGGGGTGGACGCGATGACGGTGTCGGCGCACAAGCTCGGCGGTCCGTACGGCATCGGCGCGCTGGTCGTGCACAAGGAGACGCAGCTGACGCCGATCCTGCACGGCGGGGGACAGGAGCGCGACGTCCGCTCCGGCACCCTCGACGCGCCCGCGACGGCCGGGTTCGCGGTGGCCGCGGAGCATGCGGTGAAGTACCAGGCCGAGGAGGCGACGCGGCTGACCGAGCTGCGCGACACGCTTGTCCACGGCATCACCAGCACCGTCGAGGGCGCCAAGCTCTCCGGTGATCCGGTCGGCCGCTTGCCCGGTAACGCACACTTGTCCTTCAGCGACTGCGAGGGCGACTCGCTGTTGCTGCTGCTCGACGCGCGCGGGATCGAGGTGTCCACCGGTTCCGCGTGCAACGCCGGTGTCGCGGAGCCCAGCCACGTGCTGCTCGCGATGGGGTACGACGACCAGCGGGCCCGCGGCTCGCTCCGGTTCACCCTCGGGCACACTTCGACCCAGGCCGACGTCGACGCGGTCCTGGACAACATCGGACCAGTGGTGGAGCGCGCGAAGTCCGCCGGATTGCAGAACGTGGGAAGGAACACCTGATGCGGGTACTCGCAGCCATGTCCGGCGGAGTGGACTCCGCGGTCGCGGCGGCGCGGATGGCCGAGGCCGGGCACGACGTGACCGGCGTGCACCTGGCGCTCAGCCGCAACCCGCAGTCGTACCGCAGCGGCGCGCGCGGGTGCTGCACGATCGAGGACTCCCGCGACGCCCGGCGGGCCGCGGACGTGATCGGCATCCCGTTCTATATCTGGGACCTGGCCGAGCGGTTCCACGCGGACGTGGTCGAGGACTTCGTCAACGAGTACGCCGCCGGTCGTACGCCGAACCCGTGCCTGCGGTGCAACGAGAAGGTCAAGTTCAGCGCCGTCCTGGATCGCGCGCTGGCGCTCGGCTTCGACGCGGTCGCGACCGGGCACTACGCGCGGATCGTCGACACTGCGTCCGGCCGTGAGCTGCACCGGGCGGTGGATCCGGCCAAGGACCAGTCGTACGTGCTCGGCGTGCTCACCCAGAAGCAGCTCGCCCACGCGTTCTTCCCGCTCGGTGACACGGTCAAGACCGAGGTCCGCGAGGAAGCCGAGCGGCGCGGACTGTCGGTGGCCGCCAAGCCGGACAGCCACGACATCTGCTTCATTGCCGACGGCAACACCGCCGGGTTCCTCGGCGCGCAGCTCGGCGAGGCGCCGGGCGACATTGTCGATGCGCAGGGCAACAAGCTCGGCGAGCACGCCGGCACGCACGGGTTCACGATCGGGCAGCGCAAGGGGCTCAAGATCGGTACGCCGGCCGCCGACGGCAAGCCCCGCTTCGTCCTGGACATCAGCCCGGTCGACCGCACCGTCACCGTCGGCTCCCGCCAGGAACTGGCCGTCTCGAACCTGACCGCTTCCAAGCCCCGCTGGTGCGGCCCCGCCCCGGCTGCCCAGGTGCGTGCCAAGGCTCAGCTCCGTGCCCACGGCGAAGAGGTTCCGGTGGTCGCAACGGTCCAGGGCGATCTGGTGGAGGTCTCCTTCGAGGAGCCCACCTCCGCCGTCGCTCCTGGACAGGCCGTCGTGCTGTATGACGGAACCCGAGTGATCGGCTCCGCCACCATCGACTCGGTCCAGCGAGTCGCGGCGACGGTATGACGACTACTGGTCTCGGTTCGGTCCCCGGCGACGACATCCGCGAGTGGACGCGCACAGCACTCGAGATCGTCGACCTCCCGTTCCTGGCCGAGCTGCCGGCGCGTCCGTACGGCGACATGATCAGCCGGACGATCGCCGTACTCACAGAGCTCGCGGCTGACCTGCAGCCCGTCGGCTGGCGCCTGACCGGTGGTGGGGACGCGCGGGCGAGCATGGACCAGCGGCGGGCGCGCGCGTTGCTGCACGAAGACCTGGACGTACTGGAGGAGTACGCGTACGGCTATGAGGGCCAGCTGAAGGTACAGGTCACCGGACCGTGGACGCTTGCGGCTGCTGTGGAGCGCCCGCGCGGCGACAAGGTGCTGGCCGACTACGGTGCGCGGCGGGATCTCGCGCAGGCTCTGGCGTACGGCGTGGAGCAGCACGTGGCCGAAGTACGTAAGCGGGTGCCTGGTGCGGAGGTGCTCTTACAGGTGGACGAGCCCGGGCTCCCCGCCGTACTGGCAGGTGCTGTGCCGACAGCGTCCGGCTGGAGCAAGCACCGTTCTGTCGACGGTCCTGGGGCTGTAGAGCTTCTGAGCCTCTTCACGGGTGCTGCGCCCACGCTCGTCCACTGCTGCGCCGCAAGGCCGCCGATCGAGGTATTCAGCAAGTCAGGCGCCAGCGGGGTGGCGTTCGACGTATCCCTGCTCAACAACGCTGCGTGGGACCAGGTCGCTATTGCGGCCGAAGCAGGGACCACGATCTATGCGGGGGTTGTGCCGACCACCGGTGCCGTACCGCGGCCGGAGCAGGCCGCGCAGCCGTTGATACGGCGCTGGCGTGAACTCGGGCTCGACCCGGAACTCCTCAAGCAGGTGGTGATCACGCCCGCGTGCGGTCTCGCGGCAGCGCCGACGCCGGCCGACGCCAGGGCCCGCCTGAAACTGCTCCGCGAGATCGTCGAGGTGGTCGGCGAAGCCGCCGACGAATGAACGAAAACTGTCCGTAGCCCCATGTAAGTTCTGCTTATGAGCGAGAACGTTGGGGCGCCCGCGGAGGTTCGGACCCGGCATGCGGAGCTGAGTCAGGAGATCGAGGACCACCGCGCGCGGTACTACCTGGCCAGCCCGATCATCTCGGACGCCGACTTCGACGCGCTGATGCACGAGCTGCAGGGCCTCGAGGAGCAGTACCCGGAGCTCCGTACGCCCGACTCGCCCACCCAGAAGGTCGGCGCGCCGATCTCGACGCTGTTCACGCCGGTCAACCATCCGATGCGGATGGAGAGCCTCGGCAACGCGTTCTCCGCCGAGCAGATGGAGGCCTGGGCGAAGCGGCTCGAGCGGGAGGTGACGCTGCAGCAGATCCACGACAGCGGGTTCCTCTGCGAGCTCAAGGTCGACGGCCTCGCCCTCGACCTCGTGTACGAGAACGGCAAGCTCGTCACCGGGGCGACCCGCGGCGACGGCCGCACCGGCGAGGACGTGACTCCGAACGTGCGGACCATCAAGAGCATCCCGGAGCAGCTCCGCGGCGACGACCTCCCGGCGTTCCTGGAGGTCCGGGGCGAGGTGTACTTCCGGGTCAAGGACTTCGAGGAGCTGAACGCGCAGCTGGTCGAGGCCGGCAAGGACGTCTTCTCCAACCCCCGCAACAGTGCGGCCGGATCCCTGCGCCAGAAGGATCCGCGGGTCTCGGCCGGTCGGCCGCTGCGCTTCGTCGTGCACGGCCTCGGCAAGGTGGAGGGATACCGATTCGGCCGCCTCTCCGAGGCGTACGAGCAGCTGAAGGAGTGGGGCCTCCCGGTCAGCGACCGTGCCCGCCGGGTCGGCACGCTCGCCGAGGTCAACGAGTTCATCGCGTACTACGGCGAGAACCGGCACTCGGTCGACCACGAGATCGACGGCGTCGTGGTGAAGGTGGACGAGCTCGACCTGCAGCGCGCGCTCGGGTCGACCTCGAGTGCCCCGCGCTGGGCGATCGCGTACAAGTACCCGCCGGAAGAGGTGAACACCAAGCTGATCGAGATCGAGGTGAACGTCGGCCGCACCGGCCGGGTCACCCCGTTCGCGCACATGGAACCGGTGCGCGTCGCCGGGTCCACGGTGGAGTACGCAACCCTGCACAACGCCAAGGAGGTCGCCCGCAAGGACGTCCGCCCCGGCGACACCGTCGTCCTGCGGAAGGCGGGTGACGTGATCCCCGAGGTGCTCGGGCCGGTGGTGGACCTGCGCCCGAAGGGCTTGCCGGCGTGGGAGATGCCGACGCGTTGTCCGTGGTGCAACACGAAGCTCGCGCCGGCCAAGGAGTCGGACGTCGACATCCGCTGTCCGAACTCGCAGTACTGCCAGGGTCAGCTCCGGGAGCGGCTGTTCTACCTGGCCGGGCGGTCCGCGTTCGACATCGAGGGGCTCGGGTTCAAGGCGGCGGACGCGCTGATCCGCGGTGGGTTGATCGCGGACGAGGGCGACCTGTTCGCGCTGACCGAGGAGAAGCTGGCCGCGAGCGACTTCTTCACCACGAAGGCCGGCGCCTTGTCGGCGAACGCGCGCAAACTCCTCGCGAACCTGGAGGAGGCGAAGACCAAGCCGTTGTCGCGGGCCCTGGTCGCGCTCTCGATCCGGCACGTCGGGCCGACCGCGGCCGCGGCGCTCACCGAGGTGTTCGGCAACATCGGCGACGTGCGGGCGGCGAGCGAGCAGCAACTGGCCGAGATCGAGGGGGTCGGGCCGACCATCGCACAGGCGATGATCGAGTGGTTCCAGGTGCCGTGGCACCAGGAGATCGTGGACAAGTGGCAGGCGTCCGGCGTGGTGATGCGCGAGGAGCGGACCGGTCCGACGCTGCCGCAGACGCTGGCCGGGCTGTCGGTCGTGGTGACCGGGACGGTCGAGGGGTTCAGCCGCGACGAGGCGACCGACGCGATCGTCGGGCGCGGCGGGAAGGTCGCGAGTTCGGTCTCCAAGAAGACCTCGTTCGTGGTGGTCGGCGATTCGCCCGGATCGAAGTACGACAAGGCCGTTCAGCTCGGCGTACCGATCCTGGACTCGGCCGGGTTCCAGGTGCTGCTGGACGACGGCGCCGAGGCCGCCGAGGCGGTGGCGACCCGACCGTCCGCGGACGAGTCGTAAACGATTTTCCGGCCGAGTGGATCCGGCGGACGGACTGAGCCGTCCGACTGTTAACTTTGCACGTCGAGATCTGGGTCAGAAGGAGCAATATATGACGACGCCGCCGCAGGGACCGTGGGGTCCTGGGCAGCCGGGGGGCCAGCCAGGCGGGCAGCACGGGGGACCAGGGGGGCAGCAGCAGCCACCGCCGCAGCAGCCGCCGCAGCAAGGTGGCTGGGGGCAACAGCCTCCCGCGCAGGGTGGTGGCTGGAGTCAGCCGCCGCAGCAGCCCCAGCAGGCCCCGCAGCAGGGTCGTCCGCCGCAGCAGGACCGGCCACAACAGGGCCAGCCTGGTGGCGGCTGGGGTCAGCAGCCCGGTCAGCAGCAAGGGCAGCCTGGTGGCGGTTGGGGTCAGCAACCCGGTCAGCAGCAGGGACAGCCCGGTGGTGGCTGGGGTCAGCCGCCGCAGCAGGGCGGTGCCTACCAGCAGCAGGGTTGGGGCCAGCGTCCGCCGCAGCAGGGTGGTTGGCACCAGCAGCAGGGCGGTCAGCCGGGGCAGTGGCAGCCGAGCGGTCCGGGCGGCGGCTCCAAGGGCCCGTTCGGCATCAGCAAGGACAAGCTGCCGTTCTTCATCGGCGGTGGCGTCGTCGGCCTGATCGTGATCGCGCTCCTGGTCTTCCTCGGCATCCGTGCGTTCGGCGGTGACGACACCCCGTCGAGCCAGCCGACCAGCGGTCAGTCGACCCAGGGCGGCGACCCGTCGACGTCCCCCTCCACCAGCGCCGGCCCGGGTACGGGCGGTGAGCTGGGCAACGCGACCGGCCAGGCGAAGGGCATCACCGACAAGCTGCAGGGCATGGGCTTCGGTTGCAGCGACCTGTTCAACACCGGTCAGGGCGCACACCGCGGCTGCTTCAAGTACGAGGGCACCAAGCAGGCGGACGCGATCTTCCAGTTCAAGTCCGACGGCACGATCATCGCGGTCCGGCTGGAGACCACGGACGACGAGAACAACAACAACGCCCAGGTCGCCTTCGGCCAGGTGCTGCAGGCGGTCGGCAACGACACGTTCGGCGGCGACTCGGTCACGAAGGTCCAGGACGCGGTCAAGACCGGCCAGCAGTCGGGCGAGGTCAGTACCGGCTGGGGCGAGTTCCAGCTCAGCAACTCGGGCTCGAGCCTGCGGCTGTCCGGCCACAAGAACGGCGAGGACTCGCTGGACCTGCCGGACCAGACCTTCGACACCACGGCCGCCCAGATGACCGCCGCGCTGAAGGCCAAGTGGTACGTCTGCACCGCCTCCTGCCGCAAGGACGTCGGTCAGTACGGCTCGCAGCGGGTGTTCTTCTACGCCAGCACCGGCAAGGGCATCAAGGACCTCGAGCTGAGCGTCTCCGCGGACGGCAGCGCGGTGAAGACCGCGATGAAGTCGGTGATGGGCGACGCGTTCGGTGTCCTGCAGGGCGGTAACGCGGCCGCGGTGAAGGCGTACATCGAGGCCCACAGCGACGGCAAGCAGTACGCTGCTTATGTCGGCGGCTGGAAGGTCGAGATCGACAGCGACTCGTCGGGCAGTTACGGGTCGCAGCGGGTGTCGATCGAGTACGAGACGTTCTACGCCTGAGTCGGGTTGTACGGAGGCCGGAGTTGAAGTTCCCCCGGGAGAAGCGGGAGTCCCGGACGGTGGCACAGCCGCCGCCCGAGGCGGTCCGGCGCGTCGACGGCGGTGGGGCCTGGGGCCCCACCCAGTTCGACCTCCCGGACCGGAACGGCAGCAACAGCCAGGCGATCCTGATCGTTTCCCTGGTCGGCGTCGTCATTCTGCTGGTGATCGCCGGTCTGTGGGCCCTCGCCTACTTCCAGTTCACCTGAACCGCCCGCCGGTGATCAGGCGGTTGCGCGGATCGTGACGGCCAGGGAGGCCAGGTAGGAGAGCCGGGCTACTTCGGAGCCGAGGAACTCGGGGCCGCCGCGGCGGCCGATGACCAGGATCCGGCGTTCCGACTCCAGCGGTGCCGCGACCAGCACGGACTCCGCGAGACCCTTGTGGTCCGGAGCGTCCAGCGTGGTCGCCTTCTCCAGCGGCAGCCACTGCCCGGCGACATCGCCGAACTCCGGCGTCGCGCTGGTCTCCAGCGCCACCTTCACCTCGCTGCCGGTACCGTCCAGCAGCGCCGCCCAGTCCGCGTGCAGCACGGCCGGTGCCTGCTCGACCAGGATGTCGATCGCCTCGGCCGGTGCGGACGTCATCTGCTCGACCGCTTCCAGGTCCATGTGCAGGCCGCCACCGGCGCCGTACCGCGAGAACCAGATGACCTCGACGTCGGGAACGCTGTTGCAGGCCGAGACCAGGCGGTCCGGCAGCACGCCGGGCGGCAGGTCGACCACGATGTCGTCGACCGCGGTGCCGTTCTCCCGCCGGTGCTCGACGATCTCGATCGCGTGGATGTCGGCGCTCACCTCACCGAGGGCGGTCGCCACCACACCCAGCGAACCGGGCCGGTCGGGGATGATCAAGCGCAGCAGGAACACCGAACGATCATCTCCCAGCCCAAAACCATGCGCGTAACGCCTTGTCGCCGCCCATGTTACAGAGCGGTAGGGACAGACACGCCCGCCCATCTCATCCAGGTGTTGTCCACAGGTCGGGGGACGGCGAAACATCACTGACATCTCGCCCCCTAAGATGGCCTGGGTAACACCAGGAACCTTGCGGTGTTGCACCTCCGGTTACTGCACTCATTGGATTGTTCATGCCATCGATTACCCGCGAAGAGGTCGCGCACCTGGCGCGACTGGCGCGGATCGAGCTCTCCGACGCCGAGCTCGACCACCTTGCGCCGCAGCTCGACCAGATCATCACCCTGGTCGGGCAGGTCAGCCAGGTGGCGGCGGACGACATCCCGCCGACCTCGCACGCCCTGCCGCTGACCAACGTGATGCGCGCGGACGAGAACGTCCCGTGCCTCACCCCCGAGCAGGCGCTCTCCGGCGCGCCGGCCGCGGAGGAGCAGCGCTTCCGGGTGCCGCGGATCCTGGAGGAGGACTGACCATGAGTGACCTCACCAGGAAGACCGCAGCCGAGCTCGCGGACCTCATGCAGTCCAAGCAGGCCAGCTCGGTCGAGATCACCCAGGCCCACCTGGACCGGATCGCCGCCGTCGACGGTGACGTACGCGCGTTCCTGCACGTCGACACCGAGGGCGCGCTGGCGCAGGCGAAGGCGGTCGACGACAAGCGCGCCGCGGGCGAGCAGCTCGCTCCGCTGGCCGGTGTCCCGCTGGCGCTGAAGGACGTGCTCACCCAGGAGGGTGTTCCGACCACCGCCGGCTCGAAGATCCTCGAGGGCTGGAAGCCGCCGTACGACGCGACCGTCGTCAAGCGGCTGAAGGCGGCCGGGATCGTGATCCTCGGCAAGACCAACATGGACGAGTTCGCGATGGGCTCCTCCACCGAGAACTCGGCGTACGGCACGACCCACAACCCGTGGGACCTGACCCGGATCCCGGGCGGTTCCGGCGGTGGCTCGTCCGCGGCGATCTCGGCGTACGAGGCCCCGCTCGCGATCGGCACCGACACCGGCGGCTCGATCCGTCAGCCGGGTGCGTTCACCGGGACGGTCGGCGTCAAGCCGACGTACGGCGGCACCTCGCGGTACGGCCTGATCGCGCTGGCGTCCTCGCTCGACACGCCCGGTCCGTGTGCGCGGACGACCCTCGACGCGGCCCTACTGCACGAGGCGATCGCCGGCTGGGACCCGATGGATTCGACGTCGATCAACCAGGACGTCCCGCCGGTGGTCGCGGCGGCCCGCAACGGTGATGTCGCCGGCCTGCGGATCGGTGTCGTCAAGGAGCTCGGCGGCGAGGGGTACCAGCCCGGCGTTGAGGCGCGCTTCCACGAGGCGGTCGAGCTGCTGACCAAGCTCGGCGCCGAGGTGGTCGAGGTCTCCTGCCCGCACTTCCAGTACGCGCTTCCGGCGTACTACCTGATCCTGCCGAGCGAGGCCTCGTCCAACCTGGCCAAGTTCGACGCGATGCGGTACGGCCTGCGCGTCGGCGACGACGGCGAGAACAGCGCCGAGAAGGTGACCGCGCTGACCCGCGAGGCCGGCTTCGGCGCCGAGGTGAAGCGCCGCATCATCCTCGGCACGCACGCGCTCTCCAGCGGGTACTACGACGCCTACTACGGTCAGGCGCAGAAGGTGCGGACGCTGATCGCGCGTGACTTCGCGGCCGCGTACGAGCAGGTCGACGTGCTGGTCTCGCCGGCCACGCCGACGACCGCATTCGCGATCGGCGACCGGATCGACGACCCGATCGCGATGTACAAGAACGACCTCTGCACGATCCCGTCCAACCTGGCCGGCAACGCGGCCGCGTCGTTCCCGTGCGGCCTCGCCGACGAGGACGGACTGCCGGTCGGCTTCCACGTGATGGCGCCGGTGATGCGCGACGACCTGCTGTACCAGGTCGGTGCCGCGCTCGAGGCGGCGCTGGCCGAGCAGTGGGGCGGCGTACTGATGACGAAGGCTCCGGAGCTGGAGGTGACCCGATGACTGCCGCCGTACTGGAAATCGACGACGCGCTGGCGCAGTACGACCCGGTGATGGGGCTCGAGGTCCACGTCGAGCTGAACACCCGGTCGAAGATGTTCTGCGGCTGCCCGACCGAGTTCGGTGCGCCTCCGAACACGCAGACCTGCCCGGTCTGCCTCGGCCTGCCGGGTGCCCTGCCGGTGGTGAACGCGAAGGCGGTCGAGTCCGCGATCCGGATCGGCCTGGCGCTGAACTGCGAGATCGCCGAGTGGTGCCGGTTCGCCCGGAAGAACTACTTCTACCCGGACATGCCGAAGAACTTCCAGACCTCGCAGTACGACGAGCCGATCGCGTTCAACGGCTGGACCGAGGTCGTCGTCGACGGCGAGACGTACCGGATCGACATCGAGCGCGCGCACATGGAGGAGGACACCGGGAAGGCCACCCACGTCGGTGGTTCGACCGGCCGGATCCACGGCGCGACGCACTCGCTGGTCGACTACAACCGGGCCGGGATCCCGCTGATCGAGATCGTCACCAAGACGATCGAGGTGCCGGGGGAGAAGGCCGCCGCGGTGGCGCGCGCGTACGTCGCGATGCTGCGCGATCTGCTGCTCGCTTTGGGCGTGTCCGACGTACGGATGGACCAGGGGTCGCTGCGGGCGGACGTGAACGTGTCGCTGAAGCCGTCCGGGTCGACGGCGCTCGGTACGCGTACGGAGACGAAGAACGTGAACTCGTTCCGGTCCGTCGAGCGTGCGGTGACGTACGAGATCACCCGGCAGTCGGCGGTGCTGTCGTCCGGCGGCAAGGTGCTGCAGGAGACCCGGCACTGGCACGAGGACACCGGCATCACCACGTCCGGGCGGGAGAAGTCCGACGCGGACGACTACCGGTACTTCCCGGAGCCTGATCTGGTGCCGGTCGCGCCGTCGCGGGACTGGGTCGACGAGCTGCGCGGGACTCTGCCCGAGCTGCCGTCGGCGCGTCGTGCGCGACTGCAGAAGGACTGGGGGTTCACCGATCTCGAGATGCGTGACGCCATCAACGGCAACGCGCTGGAGCAGATCGTAGCGACGGTGGAGCTCGGTGTGAGTCCGGCGGCCGCGAAGAAGTGGTGGCTGGGTGAGCTGGCCCGCTCGGCGAACGAGTCCGGCCAGGACCTGGACGCGCTCGCGGTCGGCCCCGCCGAGGTGGCCGAGGTCCAGAAGCTCGTCGACGAGGGCACCCTCAACGACAAGCTGGCCCGTCAGGTCTTCGAGGGCCTGCTCGCCGGCGAGGGCACCCCGGCCGAGATCATCGAGAAGCGCGGCCTGGCGCTGGTCTCCGACGACTCGGCCCTGCTGGAAGCCATCGACAGAGCCATCGCCGCCAACCCCGACGTGGTCGAGAAGGTCAACTCCGGCAAACCAGCCGCCGCCGGAGCCCTGATCGGCGCCGTCATGAAAGACATGCGAGGCCAAGCCGACGCCGCCAAAGTCCGCCAACTCCTCAACGAAAAACTAGGCATCTAACACCCCCGTGCGCCCGGCACTCCACCGGGCGCACGGCGGACCGTTCGTGCGGCCGCGCGAACTGGAGAATGCGCGCGACAACTGGTCACCGCTCCAACCCCTCCCGGTCGGAGCGGGCTTCTCCCATCCCCGTCCCGAGCGAAAGCGAGGGGCGGGTGCTTTTCAGCCGTCAGGCTGCGTGTTTCTCGTCTTCGGCTTGGAGAGCGTCGGCCAGGACGGTGCGTTCGGCTCGGCCGTCGTCCACGTCCGTCGCGTCGGCGAGGAGGGTTTGGGCGACCGACAGCTCGTCGGTGGGGCAGCGGAGTTCGTAGTGGGTGGGGACGATATCTGTGGTGATCAGCTCCGGCCGGTTCCGCACCAGCCCGCGGAAAAGAGCCCACAGCGCTCCGACGAGTACGCCATACACGAAACCCCACAGCACGACCGCGAATGCGGTCAGCGTCGTCGCGGCGACCAGCGTGACGAAGACGGCCGCGAGTACGCCGACCAGCGCGCCGATGCCCGCTCCGACAGCGGTCATGCGGGCGACCGGTACCACCCTGCGTCTGCTGACCTCGCGAAGACCGGCGCCGACGATCTCCAGACTCCTCGCGTCCATCCCGTAGCTTCTCAGGTATTCGGCTGTTCGCTGAGCATCCGCGTACCTGCTCACCGATGCGATCACACTGCTGGGGACGCCAGACGCCTGGCCGGTCGGCATACAGATCTCCTCCTCGGGTCGTGTCCTTCCACAAGTACCAGACGACCGAAGAGCTGAAACGGTTGACTGCTAGGAAGTGCTGATCGTCACGCGCAGGATCCGGTCGTCGCCGTCGCGCGGCTGACCGCGCCCGTCGGTGTTCGACGTGGTCACCCACAACGACCCGTCCGGCGCGACCTCGACGGTCCGCAAACGCCCGTACCGGTGGCTGAAGAACGCCTGCGGCTCACCAATTCGCTTGCCATTGGCAACAGGTATCGCCCACAGCCGCTGCCCCCGCAGCGACGCCATGAAGATGTACCCCTTCGTGAACGCGATCCCCGACGGCGACGCGTCCACGGTATGCCACTGCGCGATCGGATCGACCATCCCGTCGAGGTTGCTGATCCCCTCCGCGGCCGGCCAGCCGTAGTTCGATCCGGGGGTGATCACGTTCAGCTCGTCCCAGGTGTTCTGCCCGAACTCGGCGGCGTACAGCTGACCCCCGTCGAACGCCAGCCCCTGCACGTTGCGGTGGCCCTTCGTGATCCACACCCGCCCGTCCGGATTCCCCGGCGCGGCCTTCCCGTCGGTGGTGATCCGCAGGATCTTCCCGCCGAGCGAGTCGTCGTCCTGGGAGTTCGGCCGATCCGCGCCGTCACCTGTTCCCGCGTACAGGAACCCGTCCGGCCCGAACCGTAACCGTCCTCCGTTGTGGATCGCCGCCTCCGGAATCCCCTGCAGAATCACCTTCTGATCCGACAAAGTCCCGTCCCGGTAGGTGATCCGCGCGATCCGGTTGTCGCTCCCACCCGAGTAGTACGCGTAGATGTACGGCCGCCCCGGATATCCAGGATCTACCGCCAGCCCGAGCAACCCACCCTCCGACGAGGCGTTCACCCCGTCGACGACCCCCACCTCAGTGACCTGCCCACCAACGATCCGCTTGATCGTCCCCGAATCCCGCTCCGCCACCAACGCGCTCTTGTCCGGCAGGAACGCCAACCCCCAAGGCACCTGAATCCCCGTGGCCACCGTCCCGGAGACGGTCAGCCGCACCGGGGGCGCGGTAGTACTCGACGTCGCCGGAGCAGACGCTGTACCCGAGCCACCGGGCGTCTTCCCGGAACACCCCGCCACCACCGCCGACGCAGCCAACACCGCAGCCACCACCGTCGCAGCCCGACCGCCCACACCGATCTCCTCCGCTAGCCCTCTCCCAACGCTAGCGGCAACACCAACCTCAACGGCGCACGCGATAGCGCACGTGAAGCACCCGGTCGCCCTGAATCACCACGTCAGGATCCTCCAACAGATGCTGCGCGTGGACAGACCCGAAGTAGGGCTTGCCGGAACCGAAGACCACGGGTACGACGTCCATGCGCACCTCGTCGACCAGCCCCGCGGCTTCCCGTCCCAGCCGTCCGTCAGGTCGAATACGTGACGGCCGACGACCGTCACCCCGATCTGGTCCCAGTACGGCCGGATGTAGTCGTACGACGTCTGCGACACCTTCAGCGCGCCGCTGTCGTCCAACGGGACGTCACCGCTCAACAACCAGTCGAACAGCGGTCCGGGTTGGTCGTTGTCGTCCGCGACGAAGCCGTCCACCGACACCGAGCTGTACGTGACCACCGTGCCCACAGGGCTCTCCTCTGCTTCGGATGCGCCCAAATTAGCTGGGTCAGCTGACCCAGGTGGGGCGGAGGGGGAAGTGGGAGTTGCCTCGGGCGTCGGGTTTCACGGCCAGGACCTGGTGGAGTTGGATGCTGTTGTGTTCGAAGCCGGCTCGGCTGGCGGCCAGGTAGAGGCCCCAGATCTTGGCGGTGGGGTGGCCGACCTCGGCGACCGCCTCGTCCCAGTGGGTGACCAGGTTGCGGTTCCAGGCGGCCAGGGTGAGGGCGTAGTGCTCGCGGAGGTTCTCCTCGTGGCGGACCTCGAAGCCGGCGTCCTGTGCCTCGGAGATGATCCGGCCGGAGCCGATCAGTTCGCCGTCCGGGAAGATGTAGCGGTCGATGAAGGCGCCGGTGTTCCGGAAGTGGTTGTCCGGGCGGGTGATGCAGTGGTTCAGGAGCCGGCCGCCGGGGCGTAGCCGGTCGAGCAGGAAGGCGAAGTACGACGGGTAGTTGCGGACGCCGATGTGTTCGGTCAGGCCGATCGAGCTGATCACGTCGAAGTCCCGTTCGGACACGTCGCGGTAGTCGAGGAAACGTACCTCGGCCAGATGCTCGAGCCCCTCGCGTTTGATCGCCGCCGACGCCCACTCGGCCTGCGCCGCGGACAGCGTGACGCCCAGGGCCCGTACGCCGTACTCGCGGGCCGCGTGCCGTACCATCCCGCCCCAGCCGCAGCCGACGTCGAGCAGCCGCATGCCCGGCTTGAGGTCGAGCTTCCGCGCGACCAGGTCGTACTTCTCGAACTGCGCCTCCTCCAACGTCGCGTCGGCATGCGGATAGACGGCACACGTGTACGTCATCGACGGCCCGAGCACCCACTCGTAGAAGGTGTTCGACACGTCGTAGTGGTGGTGGATCGCGGACTTGTCCCGCGCTTTGGAGTGCCGCAGTCCTTCGAACGTACGGCGCCACCTCGGCAGCCGCTCCTGCGGTGGCGGGGGCGGCGGCTTCAGGTGGCTCCAGCCGAGACCGCGGAGGATCCGCAGCGCCTCGGCCGCCTTCGGCCGCTGGAAGTGGAACTTGTCCAGGATCAGCCGCATCAGCTCGTACGGATCGCCCGGATGCACACCGGTGATCTCCAGGTCGCCCATCACGTACGCGCGAACCATCCCGAGGTCACCCGGCGCGGTCAGGATGTACGACAACCCGCGCTCGTTGGCCAGATGCATGTGGATCGAGGAGTCCTCAGGCCCCGCCGCACTCCCGTCATACGCCGTAAACCGAAACGGCAACCCGTCCGGCATCACGGTCAGGAGAGCCTCGGCGATCGATACCTGGGTCGCTAGCGTCGTCATCGGCGCACCACCGCCTTTTCGTAGAGCCCGGTCAGGCGGGCGTCTGGGTCGTAGCGTTGTTTTACCTTGGTCAAGGCCGGCACGTTGTAGAGCCGGTCGAAGGTGGCCCGGTCGTAGTAGGCGTCGGAGTACAGGGACTTGTGGCCGCCGAAGTCGGTGACTGCTTGTTCGATCCGGCGGTTGACGTCGCCGTCGGCGGCGCCGGGGGCGATCGGGACGGTGCCCCAGAAACCCACGTTCACGTACGTTTCGCCGGGCTTCAGCGGATACAGGGGCCAGGAGTCGGAACCGCGCAGCCGTAGCGGGCACAGCCAGACCGGGCGCATGCCGACGTTCGTGTCGAACCAGCGCAGGAAGTCCGCGAGCCGTGCGACCGGGATCTCCACGTCCTGGACGACGCGTTCCCGGGCAGGGCGCCCGCGCCGCTGGTCGATCCGGGCCGCGACGTGGTGCCGGTTCTCGAAGCCGACGATCTTGTGGAACACGTCGCTGCGCCGCCAACGACGAGGCCACAGCCGCCGTACGACGGGGTGCTGGGCGCCGAACGCCGCGGAACACCAGAACCAGTCCGTGTCCCACCGCCACAGGTAGTCGTGCGCGGTGAGGAAGTCCTGCTGCCGCTGCTGGATCGAGCGGTAGTAGATCTGCTGGCCGGTGTAGTCGCTGGTCCGAACGGCCGCGTCGCTGTTCCGCCCGAGCGTCAGGTACGCCTCGGAGGGGCTGAACGCGACCCCGTCGACGAAGTGCACCGGCTCGCCGTCGTACGTGCCCGAGGCAACGATCGTGGAGATCGCCGGGGCCAGTTCGTCAAGGTCGAGCCGGACGTGCCGGAGCGCGACGTACGGCGAGATCCGGTCGAGCTCGATCCGCAACCGGGTGGCGTACCCGAGCGTCCCGTACGAGTTCGGGAACATCCGGAACAGGTCCGCGTGCTCGTTGTCGGGCCGGGCCGTGACCAGCTCGCCGGCGCCGGTCAGGATGTCGAGCTCGAGTACGGACTCGTGCGGCAGGCCGGCGCGGAACGAGGACGACTCGATGCCGAGGCCGGTGACCGCGCCGCCGAGGGTGATCGTTTTCAGCTGCGGTACGACCATCGGCGTCAGCCCGTGCGGCAGCGTGGCCGCGACCAGGTCCTCGTACGTACACATCCCCTGCACGTCCGCGGTCCGCGCGCCCGGGTCGACGCCGATCACGCCGGTCAGGCCCGAGACGTCCAGGCCCGGGCGGTCCAGCTCGGTCCGCGGCCGGAACAGGTTCGAACTGCGCTTCGCAAGCCGGACCGGCGCGCCCCGCGGGATCCGTTCGTACGACTCCCGCAGCCGCCCGACAGCCTGATCGTGCGCCACCACCGCCGCCACATCCGATGTCGAAGGCACCGATCCAGACTACGACGCCGCCCGCCGTCTGGCACGGGAGTTCAAACTGTCGGGGCGTCCGAGTAAGTTCTCTCACATGGCTGATGTGGTGAAGGCATGGCTGCCGTGGGAGGACCCCGAGGCGTTCCTCGGCGGGGTGCCCGCGGGGTTCGACGTGGAGTTCTACGCCGGCGGCGAGCGGCCGAAGTCGCTCGACGAGGTGGAGTTCTACGTGCCGAGCTACATGGGCGGCGGTGACGTGCTCGACGTCGTCCGGGAGATGCCGGCGCTGAAGGTCGTGCAGCTGCAGACGGCCGGGTTCGAGCACGTCCAGTCGCGGCTCACCGACGGCGTGACCTTGTGCAACGCCCGCGGCGTGCACGACGCGTCGACAGCCGAGCTGGCGGTCGGGCTGATCATCGCCTCGTTCCGGAACCTGCCGCGCGCCGTCCGCGACCAGGACCGCCAGGTCTGGCCGAGCTCGTACGACCAGGTCGACGACTCGCTCGCCGACCGAACCGTGCTGATCCTCGGGTACGGCGCGATCGGCGAGGCGCTGGAGCGCCGCCTGAGCGGGTTCGAGTGCGACGTGATCCGCGTTGCGCGGCGGGAGCGGGACGGCGTACACCCGATGACCGAGCTCCCGGAGTTGCTGCCGCGTGCGGACGTGGTCGTACTGCTGACTCCGGCGACGCCGGAGACGATGCGGATGGTGGACGCCAAGTTCCTCGAGCGGATGAAGGACGGCGCCCTGCTGGTGAACGTCGCTCGCGGTGTCGTCGTGGACACGGACGCGTTGGTCGCCGAGCTCGGCACCGGGCGGATGCGGGCCGCGCTGGACGTGACCGACCCCGAGCCGTTGCCTGCCGGACATCCGCTGTGGTCTGCTCCGAACGTACTGATCAATCCGCATCGCGGCGGCGCCTCGACGGCGTTCGCGCCGCGGGTCGCCAGGCTGGTGCGGGCGCAGCTGGAGCGCTACGCGTCCGGGGAACCGTTGATCAATGTGGTGGGGGGTCCACCACGCTAGAGGGAGGACGACGATGTCCGAGGCCGTACTGCTGATCGGGACCAAGAAAGGGCTCTGGATCGGCCGGAGCGACGCTGCCCGCAAGGACTGGCGGCTCGACGGGCCGGTGCCGGAGTTCGCGATGCAGGGCGTGTACGCGGTGGGCATCGACACCCGCGGCGGCAGTGCCGGTAGTGCCAGCGGTGCCCGGCTGTTCGTCGGCGGCACCAGCGAGCACTGGGGTCCCGCGGTCTTCCACTCCGACGACCTCGGTAAGACCTGGGCCGAGCCGCCGGAGGGCTCGATCGGCTTCCCGAAGGACGCCGACGCGACACTCGAGCGGGTCTGGCAGATCCAGGCGGCGCCGCCCGACCAGCCCGGCGTCGTGTACGCCGGCTCGCAGCCGTCCGCGTTGTGGAAGTCGACCGACGGCGGCGTGACGTTCAACCTGGTCCGCGGGCTGTGGGACCACCCGCACCGCAAGGAGTGGGGCGCCGGGTTCGGAGGGCAGGCGGTGCACACCGTGCTGCCGCATCCGACCGATCCGCAGCGGCTGAGCGTGGCGATGTCGACCGGTGGCGTGTACCAGACGACGGACGGCGGCGAGAGCTGGTCCCCGGCGAACCACGGCATCAAGGCGTATTTCATGCCGGATCCGGACCCGGAGTTCGGCCAGTGCGTGCACAAGCTGGCGGCGCACCCCGACGTACCGGAGCGGATGTTCGCGCAGAACCACCACGGCGTTTACCGGTCGGACGACGGCGGCGCGATCTGGAAGTCGATCGCGGACGGCCTGCCGTCGGACTTCGGGTTCCCGATCGTGGTGCACCCGCACGAGCCCGACACCGTGTACGTCTTCCCGCTGATCGCCGACGGCAACCGGATCCCGACCGAGGCGCGCTGCCGGGTCTATCGCTCCCGCGACGCCGGCACGACCTGGGAAGCGCTGACGTCCGGGCTGCCCGAGGTCTCGTACATCCCGGTACTGCGGGACGCGATGACGACCGACACCGCCGATCCGGCCGGTGTGTACGTCGGCACCCGCGACGGCTGCGTCTACGCGAGCGCCGACGCCGGCGACACCTGGTCCGAGGTCGCGAGTCACCTGCCGGACGTACTCACCGTGCGCGCAGCGGTCGTCGGATGATCGCGGTCCGCCTGCCGACGGTGCTCCGCCCGTTCGCGGGCGGGGCCGAACGGGTGGAGGTCGAGGCCGCCACGGTGGCCGAGGCCTTCGCCGCGCTGGACGGACCGCTCAGGCGAAGACTCACCGACGAGCAGGGAGCGGTACGCCGGCACGTCAACGTGTACCTGCGCGACGAAAACATCCGCGACCTCGACGGCCTCCGGACCCCGCTGTCCGAAGGCGACGAGCTCCTCATCCTCCCGAGCGTCGCCGGCGGCTGACCGTGGCCCGGCGACTCGATACGGTACGGCGGTGCGTCGCGTTCACGAGATCGAAGTCGCTGCGTCCGCCATCGTTCGTGCGCAGTTCGAGTTCCTGGTCCGGAGGTACGGAACCGACCAGCGGTACCGCGACGGCTGGGCCAATCACAACGCGACGCACAACCTCCGGGTCGCCTGGCACGCGGCCCGGGGCGCGGGCCGGCTGGTCGAAACCGGGGCGGCGCCACCCGAGTCGGTCGGCCTCGCGTTGATCGCCGGGATCTACCACGACCACGTCCAGGAGGCCGGGAACGCGTACGACCTCAGCCCGCACCGGGCCGGCCTGATCGTGCTGGACGAGCAGCAGGCGCTGCATCGGAAGGCTCCGGTGCCGCCGTACGACCTGAGCCCGGACCGTGAGCGGTTGAGCGTGGTCGCGGCGCATCAGGCGATGAGTGAGTACGAGCAGCGGCACGGGTACGAGGCGATGGAGCTGTTCACGCCTGACGGGTACCAGGCCGTCGACGAGCTGATCATGGCCACGCAGGTGACCGCGCTCGACTCGGAGGTCGGCGTCATCACCGGAGCGACCAGTGACCGGCCCCTCGCAGCGGCAGTCAGCGACGCGGACAAGTCGGACCTCAGCTTGCGCGCGGGGCCGTACCGCGGTCTAGGGCTGTTGATCGAGCGCAACCGCGAGTCCCTGGCTGTCCCGGCGTTCAGCGACGGCACGGGGATCGCCGTGCCGCGTGAGCTCTCGATGCCGTTCCTGCAGTCGCAGCAGGGCATTTTCGGCAGTCACCGTTACACACTGCGCCAGAGCGACGAGCTCTTCCCGGACCGTGCTTTCAACGTCGACCAGTTGCGGACGCTGGTGCGTGAGCACGACCAGGGCCGGATGACTTGGGACGACCTCCTCTCGCACACGCGGCAGCTCGCTACAACCGAGCCCTTCCCGCAACGCGGCACGCCACTGGTCAGAGACCCACGTGACCTCATCGGCGACCTGCAACCAGCGCTGCGAGGCACCGCCCCGTCTGTGCGTCCGGTAGAGCCCTTGCCGCGCGCGGCTCTGACCGACCGCGACCGCGAGGGCTACGACTTCGGAGCTGCCGCGATCCTCTCACCCAAGCCGACCAAGGGCCGCGGTGATCTCGCCCGATGAACGTCCTCCTCCTCACCGGTCCGTCCGGCTCGGGCAAGACCACGGTCGCCAAGCTCGTCGCCACCGACGCCGACCGGCCGACGATGCATCTGACGACCGACGAGTACTACCGCGGCATTCGCACCGGCTTTGTCGCGCCGTATCTCCCGGGCGCCGAGCGCCAGAACGAGATCGTCGTCGATGCGATCGTCGCGACCGTCGGCGTTTATGCGCGTGGCGGGTACGACGTAGTGGTGGACGGGGTCATCGGGCCGTGGTTTCTCGACCCGTTTCGCGAGGCGGCCAAGCAGGACGGGTGGTCGATGTCGTACGTCGTACTCCGACCTGATCTGGGTACGACGTTGCGTCGCGGGCAGGACCGGCCTGAGCCGGAGCTGACCGACGCCGACGCGCTCACCGGACTGCATGGGGCGTTCGCGGATCTCGGCGCGCTCGAGGCGCACGCGATCGACACCACCGGGCTGGACGCTACGGAGACGGCCGCTCGGGTTCGTGAAGCTGTTGCCTCGGGCTCCTATTTGCTCAGTGTCTGAAGAGGCGGACGCCGGTTGCGGACCACGTGATGCCCAGTTCGGCACACGCGGCGGCGACCTCGCCGGAGCGGATCGACCCGCCGGGCTCGACGATGTGAGTCACGCCGTACCGGTGGGCTACTTCGACGTTGTCCGCGAAGGGGAGGTGGCCGTCGGAGACCATCGTGACGCCGGTGAGCGGCTCGTCCGAGTGGCGTGACCACCAGAGCGCGGCCTTCTCACCGGCCAGCCGTGTGCAGTCGACGCGTGACTGCTGCCCGGCGCCGATGCCGATCGCCATACCGTCCTTCACCATCACCACGGTGTTCGACTGGGTGTACCGGGCAACGATCATCCCGAGTACGGCGTCGTCCGGCAGGTCGTGGGGGAGTGGCGCGACGTCGCGCTCCTGCGTCAGCCGTACGCCGTACACGTCGCGAACCTCCTCCGCCGGCGGCTCGTACGATGCGTCCATTTCGAGCACCAGGTAGGTCCCGCGCTTCTTCGCCGCGAGGATCTCCAGTACGCCGTCCTCGTATCCGGGCGCGATGATCCCGTCCGACACGACCCGCTGGAGTACTGCGGCCAGTTCCGCGTCGACCGGATGCGAGACCGCCAGGAAGTCGCCGTACGACGACTTCGGATCCGCGTCCCGCGCTCGCGCATAAGCCTCTGCGACCGACGATCCAACCGCGGCTCCGGCCGGCGACACATGCTTGTACGACGCCGCAGCCGGCACCCCGAACTGCCCCGCCGCCTCCCGCACCAACTGCCAACCGGTCAGCGCATCCAGCACATTGATGTACGACGGCCCACCCGCGACCACCGTGAACGGCGGATCGTCCACCGAAGCCGCCTGCTGAGGATTCATCCCGTACCGCAACCGCATCGCAACCTCCGAGAACCTCGGGGCGCCCAGGCGGACGACGCCCCGCTCGAAAGCTCCCCGGTGGTACCCCACCCTCGCCAGTCGCGGTACCCCGAGCCTACTTCGTCGCCCGGACGACCAGCAGGCGGGACTCGGCCGTCAGTGGCTCGCCGTGCCAGCCGCCCTCGATGGTCACGTCGGCGAAGCCTGCTGCGAGCAGGTCGGCGGTGATTTCCTCGGGGGAGCGGAAGTACAGGACGTTGCGGTAGACGGCGTCGTGGCCGTCCTCGAAGACGTTGTGGGCGTCGAAGACGACGCGGCCGTTCGCGATCTCGATCAGTTCGAGCCATTCCTTGAGGTGGCCTGCCACCGTGTCGCGTTCGCCGTACGTCGCCTCGCTCGTCCACTGCTCCCAGGCCCGCGCGGCCGGGTTGCGCGACTCGAACGCGAACATCCCGCCGGGCCGCAGCGCGGCGGCCAGCGCGGTGCAGGCAGCCGCGTGTTCGGCGACGTGCATCATCGTGTTGCCGCTGCTGACCACGAGGTCCACGTCGCCGGTCGGCCGTACGGCCTTGTGGTCGCCGTCGATCCAGGTGACCGCGTCGGCACCGGGCTGACGGCGTGCGTACCCGAGCATCGTCGGGCTCGGGTCGATGCCGATCACGACCCGCCCCGGCGCGGCCAGGGACCGCGTGAGCAGGCCGGTGCCACAGCCGAAGTCCAGGACCTTGGATGCGCCGACTGCCAGCCCGCGGTAGTACGCGTCGTCCTCGCCGGGCGGGTTGTCCAGGTCGTAGAGGTGTACCAGCTGCTCGTCGCCGTACGGATCAAGGGTCACCCGTCGAATGCTAGGAGCACCACCTACACGAAACAACGCGGTTAGGAGGAACCGATGCGGGTGGGGCGAGTCCCCGCATCGGCTCGTTCAGGGGCTACTGCGCCGCGACCCAGCCGTAGATGTCGGCTGGGCGTCCGGCGCTCTGCGCGTGCTTGGGGTCGAACGGGCCGTGCTTGCTGACCTGGTTGTTCGAATTGCCTTCCACCGTGGTGATCTTCCCGTCGGTGCCGACGGCAACGACCACGCCGGTGTGCACGCTGGTGTCGGTGTCCTGCGGACCGGTGCCGTAGAGCACGATGTCACCGGGCTGCATCCCGGAGTTGCCGGAGTGCGCGCGGCCCTTGCCCTGGCCCCAGGT
Organism: Kribbella sp. NPDC031520; assembly: GCF_055580825.1. Classification (NCBI taxonomy): domain Bacteria; kingdom Bacillati; phylum Actinomycetota; class Actinomycetes; order Propionibacteriales; family Kribbellaceae; genus Kribbella; species Kribbella sp. NPDC031520. Next base: position 221,810 of record NZ_JBVIKS010000008.1, on the reverse strand, counting down.
GTAGATGTCACCGGTGAAGCCGTAGTTCGGGATGTCGATCCCGGCCTGCCGCCAGGTCCAGGTGGCGAAATGCGCGCACCACGGCTCACACGGTCCGTACGGGTTGCAGTTGCTGCCGGGCGGTGTCTCCTGCTGACCGACTTCACCGTTGGCGGCGTAACTAACCAACCTCACAGTGCCATCACGGCGTCATCAAGTTACGGAGACAGTGGACGTAAGACGGGCGTCTCAGGAAATGAGACGGCAGGCGGCTGAACTTGACCCGGCTGCCCGGTGTCGGCGAATAATGCCTACATGCGATCGATTCTCCTCGTACTTGTGCGGCGCGCCGACTGACGCGACCACAGAGTCGAGCGCGCCCCTTCAGCCAACCCGGCGGAAGGGGTTTTTTGTTGCCAATGCGACTATCCGAGACCCGGCATCGCAAAGGAAACAAGCAAGAGCGAGGATGGATCGGTCGCGAACAGTACAAATATCGTGACAGGACTGAGGGAAGGCACTCATGAGTGAGCAGCTGACCGGGGCACAGGCTCTGATCCGCGCACTGGAACATGCCGGAGTGGACACCGTCTTCGGCATCCCGGGCGGCGCGATCCTCCCGGCGTACGACCCGATGCTCGACTCGACCCAGATCCGCCACATCCTGGTACGTCACGAGCAGGGCGCCGGCCACGCCGCCCAGGGGTACGCCTCCGCGTCGGGCAAGACCGGCGTGTGCATGGCGACCTCGGGCCCGGGCGCGACCAACCTGGTGACGCCGATCGCCGACGCGTACATGGACTCGGTGCCGCTGGTGGCGATCACCGGGCAGGTCGCGAGCGCCGCGATCGGTACGGACGCCTTCCAGGAGGCGGACATCCGCGGCATCACGATGCCGATCACCAAGCACAACTTCCTGGTGAACGACCCGAACGACATCGCCACCACGATCGCCGAGGCGTTCTACATCGCCTCCACCGGCCGGCCCGGCCCGGTGCTGGTGGACGTGACCAAGGACGCGATGCAGTCGATGGTCGACTTCCAGTGGCCGACCGAGCTCTCGCTGCCCGGCTACCGGCCGGTGACCCGCCCGCACCCGAAGCAGGTGCGCGAGGCGGCCCGCCTGATCGCCGCGGCCGAGAAGCCGGTGCTGTACGTCGGCGGTGGCGTCATCCGCGCGCGGGCCAGCGCCGAGCTGAAGGAACTCGCGGAGATGCTCGGCATCCCCGTGGTCACCACGCTGATGGCCCGCGGCGCGCTGCCAGACACCCACGACCTGCACTTCGGCATGCCCGGTATGCACGGTTCGGTGTCCGCGGTCGGCGCACTCCAGAGGTCCGATCTGCTGATCTGCCTGGGGGCCCGCTTCGACGACCGGGTGACCGGCAAGCTCGACTCGTTCGCACCCGAGGCGAAGGTCATCCACGCCGACATCGACCCGGCCGAGATCGGCAAGAACCGGGCCGCCGACGTGCCGATCGTGGGTGACTGCAAGGAGGTCATCACCGACCTGATCGCCGCCCTCAGGACCGAGATCGCGAGCGCCGGCCGCACCCCGTCGTACGACACCTGGCGCCACCAGCTGGAGGACGTCCGCTCCCGCTACCCGCTCGGGTACGACGAACCCGACGACGGCACGCTGTCGCCGCAGCACGTGATCCAGCGGATCGGGCAGATCGCCGGCCCGGACGCCATCTACACCGCAGGCGTCGGCCAGCACCAGATGTGGTCCGCGCACTTCCTGCCGTTCGAGAAGCCCGGTCACTGGCTGAACTCCGGCGGCCTCGGCACCATGGGGTACGCCGTACCGGCCGCGATGGGCGCCAAGGTCGCCCGGCCGGACAAGACCGTGTGGGCGATCGACGGCGACGGCTGCTTCCAGATGACCAACCAGGAGCTCGTCACCTGCGCGCTGGAGGGCATCCCGATCAAGGTTGCCGTGATCAACAACCAGTCGCTGGGCATGGTCCGGCAGTGGCAGACGCTGTTCTACGACAAGCGCTACTCGAACACCGACCTGCACTCGACCCAGATCCCGGACTTCGCCAAGCTGGCCGAGGCGATGGGCGGCGTCGGGCTGCGCTGCACCGACAAGGACTCGGTGGACGCCACCATCGAGAAGGCGATGGCGGTCACCGACGCGCCGGTCGTGGTCGACTTCGTCGTGCACCGGGACGCGATGGTCTGGCCGATGGTCGCCGCCGGCGTCAGCAACGACGAGATCCAGATCGCCCGCGACATGGCGCCCAAGTGGGACAGCGAGGAGCTGTAACGATGTCCAAGCACACACTGAGCATCCTGGTGGAGAACAAGCACGGTGTGCTGGCCCGGGTGGCGGCGCTGATCTCCCGGCGCGGGTTCAACATCGACTCGCTCGCGGTCGGCCCGACCGAGCACCCCGAGGTGTCCCGGATGACAATCGCGGTCTCCGTCGACGAGCAGCCGCTGGAGCAGATCACCAAGCAGCTCAACAAGCTGGTGAACGTGATCAAGATCGTCGAGCTCGAACCCACCCAGACCGTCCAGCGCGAACTGCTGCTGGTCAAGGTCAAGGCCGACACCCTGACCCGCGGACAGGTGCTGGAGACCGTCCAGCTGTTCCGCGCCAAGGTGGTGGACGTGGCACCGGACGCGATCACGATCGAGGCGACCGGCAATCCCGAGAAGCTCGAGGCCATGCTCCGGGTGCTGGAACCGTTCGGCGTCCGCGAGCTGGTGCAGTCCGGCATGGTGGCGATCGGCCGCGGCAGCCGCTCGATCTCCGACCGCACGCTGCGGCCCGTCCCGGTGCCGCCGCCGCACGTCCAGTCCGGACCCCCGAACGTGCAGGCGCGACCCGCCGACCGCCATCCTTCGCACCCGGTACCGGCGCCGCCGCCGGGCCGTTCCGCCGCCGTACCGAATCAACACTAAGGAGAAGTGCCCGAAGTGGCTGCTGAAATGTTCTACGACGACAACGCCGACCTGTCGGTGATCCAGGGCCGGCACGTGGCCGTTCTCGGCTACGGCTCGCAGGGCCACGCGCACGCGCTCTCGCTGCGCGACTCCGGCGTCGACGTCCGCGTCGGCCTGCCGGAGGGCTCGAAGAGCCGTGCCAAGGCCGAGGCACAGGGCCTGCGGGTCGTCACGCCGGCCGAGGCGGTGGAGGAGGCCGACGTGATCGTCGTGCTGGCTCCGGACCCGGCGCAGCGCAAGCTGTACAAGGAGGCCATCGAGCCGAACCTGGTCGACGGCGACGCGCTGGTCTTCGGGCACGGCTTCAACATCCGGTTCGGCTACATCAAGCCGCCGGCCGGCGTGGATGTGTTCATGGTCGCGCCGAAGGGCCCGGGTCACCTGGTCCGCCGCGAGTACTCCGAGGGCCGTGGCGTACCGGTACTGGTGGCCGTCGAGCAGGACGCCACCGGCAAGGCGTGGGACCTCGCGCTCTCGTACGCCAAGGGCATCGGCGGTCTGCGCGCCGGCGGTATCAAGACCACCTTCACCGAGGAAACCGAAACCGACCTGTTCGGTGAGCAGGCCGTCCTCTGCGGTGGTGTGTCGGCGCTGATCCAGGCCGGCTTCGAGACGCTGACCGAGGCCGGGTACCAGCCCGAGGTCGCGTACTTCGAGTGCCTGCACGAGCTCAAGCTGATCGTCGACCTGATCTACGAAGGCGGTATCGCCAAGCAGCGCTGGTCGGTCTCCGACACCGCCGAGTACGGCGACTACGTGTCCGGCCCGCGGATCATCGACGCGTCGGTGAAGGCCCGGATGAAGGAGGTCCTCGGCGACATCACCGACGGCACCTTCGCGGCTCGCTTCATCGCCGACCAGGACGCCGGCGCGCCCGAGTTCGCGGAGTTCCGCAAGAAGAGCCAGGAGCACCCGATCGAGGCCGTCGGCAAGGAACTGCGCGGCCTGATGGCGTGGGTCAAGTCCCACGACGACGACTACGTCGAGGGCAGCGCGGCCCGCTGACCGACCTCCGTGAAAGGCCCGGACCATCCAGGTGGATGGCCCGGGCCTTTTGGTTTGCAACAATGTGTGACGGTTGTGGTCGCAGGCGTGAACTGGCGGAGGTGAGCGGTCGTGGACAACGGCAGGACCGCGCTGCCGCGACCGCCCCGGCGGCTCCCGGCCGACGCCGGGTCGATCACCCAGCTCGAGGCACCCAGCCGGCCGGGAGGCCCCCAGCCACCCGTACGCGGACCGTGGATCTTCGGCCGCTTCCTGGCCGGCCTGATTGTGCTGCTGTTGATCGTCGCGGCCGGCGCGGGTACGGGCTGGTACCTGCGGCAGCGCAGCCTGCGGATCGACACCGACGCCGTACTGAAATCCGCCGGACCGGCGGTGGTCCGGGTACTGGCCACGACCTGCGCGGGCAGCGGTGAGGCTTCCGGCGTACTGATCGACAACGGGCGCGTACTGACCGCGGCGTCGGCGGTCGACCAGGCGATGTCGATCGTGGTCGTGGCACCGGACGGGCGGATCCGGCGGGCCAACCTGCTCGGGACCAGTGCCGACGGCGTCGCCGTACTGCAGTCGATCGGCTTCGACGACGCGCCGCTGCGGTTGCCGGCGGTCGCCCCGGAGCGGAAGGCCGAGCGCGCGCTGATCGGTTACACCGCGGCCGGCAAGCAGGTGATCAACCGGATCGGTTCCGAGGCTGACCCCAGGGCGATGAGCGAGTTCATGAACGCGACCAAGCTGGGCGGCCCGGTGGTGGACAAGTCGGGCGCGCTCATCGGCCTGGTCACCGGCGCCACGGTGCAGGCCGCCGCGGTGGTCCCGCTCGCCGAACTCCGTGACTACGTCGCTCCCGCGCCGTCCGGGATCAGCATCGCGGCGGCCGGGACCTGCCTGAACTCGCACGGTCCGCAGGGCGCGATCGCGCCCGAGTTGCAGGTCGCGAAGACGCCAGTGGCCCAGGAGGTCCAGGCGATGCTCGGCAACTACCTGACCCTGCAGAACCGGCACCTCTTCGACCAGGTTCAGTCCCTGTACTCGCCGCAGCTGGCCAAGTCGCTGACGCCGGACAGGGATCGTAAGAGCCGCGGTACGGCGTACTTCTTCAACCCGAGGATCACCGCGCTGGCCCCGGACGGCTCGTACGCGCGGATGTCGTACGACGTACTGTTCTCGCCGACCGCGAACGGCGCCGCCGGTGGGACCTGCAACCGGCTGGACAACCGGTTCGAGCTGATCCGCTCGGGCGGCAAGCTGCTGATCAACCGGGCCGTCAAGGCCTCCGACCCGGTTGCCTGCGAGACCGGCTGACCGGAACGCCGACCGGCGCGCTGACCGGGATGCGGGTCCGCGCACACGCCCGTCGACGGACGCGGTACCATCGACTCAGCGGGCACAGCGCGGTGCTCTGTTCATCATGAGCCCCTACCGCTTCTGCAGGAGATTCCTCCATGACTGACGTAACCCGGCCCGTCGTCCTGATCGCCGAAGAGCTCAGCCCGGCCACCGTCGAGGCGCTCGGCCCCGACTTCGAGATCCGGCACACGAACGGCGCCGACCGCGCCCAACTGCTCCCGGCCATCGTCGACGTCGACGCCATCCTGATCCGCAGCGCCACCAAGGTGGACGCCGAGGCGCTGGCCGCGGCGAAGAAGCTGAAGGTCGTCGCCCGCGCCGGCGTCGGCCTCGACAACGTGGACGTGAAGGCCGCCACCCAGGCCGGGGTGATGGTCGTGAACGCACCGACCTCCAACATCACCAGCGCCGCCGAGCTCGCGGTCGCCCTGCTGCTCGCCTCCGCGCGGCGAGTGCCGGCCGCGAACGAGTCGCTCAAGAAGGGCGAGTGGAAGCGCAGCAAGTACTCCGGCGTCGAGCTGTTCGAGAAGACCGTCGGCATCGTCGGCCTCGGCAAGATCGGCGTCCTGGTCGCGCAGCGGCTGGCCGCCTTCGGCATGAACGTGATCGCCTACGACCCGTACGTGCAGGCCGGCCGGGCCGCGCAGATGGGCGTCCGGCTCGCCTCCCTGGACGAGCTGCTGGCGGCCAGTGACTTCATCTCGGTGCACCTGCCGAAGACGCCGGAGACGATCGGCCTGATCGGCGACGAGCAGCTGCACAAGGTCAAGCCTGAGGTCATCATCGTGAACGCGGCCCGCGGCGGCATCGTCGACGAGCAGGCGCTGTACAGCGCGCTCAAGGAGGGCCGGGTGGCCGGCGCCGGGCTGGACGTGTTCGCGTCCGAGCCGTGCACCGACTCGCCGCTGTTCGAGTTCGAGAACGTCGTCGTCACGCCGCACCTCGGCGCGTCCACCGACGAGGCGCAGGAGAAGGCCGGTATCGCGGTCGCGAAGTCGGTCCGCCTGGCCCTGTCCGGCGAGCTCGTCCCGGACGCCGTGAACGTCCAGGGCGGTGTGATCGCCGAGGACGTCCGCCCGGGGATCGCGCTGACCGAGAAGCTCGGCCGGATCTTCACCGCGCTGGCCGGTGGCGTCGCGCAGCAGCTCGACGTCGAGGTCCGCGGCGAGATCACGCAGTACGACGTGAAGGTGCTCGAGCTGGCCGCGCTCAAGGGCGTGTTCGCGGATGTCGTCGAGGACAACGTCTCGTACGTGAACGCACCGCTGCTCGCGGCCGAGCGGGGCCTCGAGGTCCGGCTCGTCACCGACCACGACAGCCCTGAGCACCGCAACCTGATCACGCTCCGCGGCACGCTCGCCGACGGCGTGCAGGTCTCGGTGTCCGGCACGCTGGTCGGCGTCCGGCAGTCGGAGCGGCTGGTCGAGATCGACGGGTTCGACGTCGAGATCGAGCTCGCCGCGCATCTGGCGTTCCTGACCTACGAGGACCGTCCGGGCGCGGTCGGCCAGATCGGCCGGATCCTCGGCGACGCCGACGTGAACATCGCCGGTATGCAGGTCAGCCGGGACCGCAAGGGCGGCAAGGCGCTGGTCGCGCTCTCGGTCGACTCGAAGATCGCGCCGCCGGTGCTGGACGAGATCACCGCCGCGGTGCAGGCCGCCACGGCCCGTTCGGTGGACGTCGAGGACTGAAAGACTGATTTACTGAAGGCGGTCAGCCGCCCGCAGGCGCATGGCGGCTGACAAGGGCCCGAGCTCCATAGCTCGGGCCCGCTTCAGTTCTATCGGCTCTAGCGGCGGGTGGCCAGCAGTACGGCGGCGTCCGGGGCGACCATCACCTCGACGGTGGTGAAGCGCTGGTCCATCAGCCATTCCTGGCGGAGCGTGTCGACGCGGCCGCCGTACATCGGCGGCCAGACGGCGGACGGCGTGAAGTCGTCGAGTACGACGAAGCCGCCGGGCTCGACCACGTCCGCGATCACGTCGCGGGCGGACAGCTTGGCCTCGCGGGCGTCCACGAACAGCAGCGCGAACGGGCCGCGTTCGATCAGCGCGGTCCAGTCGGCCGAGACGACCTCGATCCGCTCGTCGGCGGCGAACAGTTCGCCGACGGCCTGGGCCAGCTGCGGGTCGCTCTCCGCGGTGACGATGTTCGTGCCCTCGCCGGCGCCGCTGCGCAACCACGCCGAGCCGACACCGCAGCCGGTCCCGAGCTCACCGAGCAAGCCCTTCTTCGAGGCCGCGAGGGTGGCGAGCAAGCGGCCGGTCTCGTTCCTGGTGGAGCTGACGAATCCGCGCCGGCCGGACAGGCTGAGGGCCGCCGACACCAACGGCGGCAGTTCTGGAGGAGCACTCACCGGCTGAGAGTCGCACAGGTCCGGTCCAGTGGCCGCACTCGGATCTCATATTTCGGGACAACCTGCCCGCATTGTGGAGAAATAGTCGGACGTGCGAGTAAATTCGTGCCCGCCGTGCCGCCCACGACATATTTGGGAGGAACAGGATGTACGACATGTATCCAGCCAACTGGCCGGCCGTCGACGGCCGCGAACCGAAGGCCGCCCGCCGGCGCCGGCCGGCTCGCCGGGCACCCTCGGCCGCGACCGCGGGCAGAGGCGTGGTCAAGGCTGTCCAAGAGGCCATGAACCGCCGTGACAATGGGGGAGAACCCAACAAGTGAGCGAGAACAAGTTCTTCACGCTGGCCGTCGTTCCCGGTGACGGGATCGGACCGGAGGTCACCACCGAGGCGCTCAAGGTCCTCGACGCGGTGGCCGCACAGCACGGCGTGACGTTCGAGCGGACCGAGTACGACCTCGGCGCGAAGCGCTGGCACGCCACTGGTGAGACGCTGCCGGACGCCGAGTTGGAGGAGATCCGCAAGCACGACGCGATCCTGCTCGGCGCGGTCGGCGACCCGAGCGTCCCGTCCGGCGTACTTGAGCGCGGTCTGCTGCTCAAGCTCCGGTTCACCCTGGACCACTACGTGAACCTGCGGCCGTCGAAGATCTACCCGTCCGTCGGCTCCCCGCTGGCGAACCCGGGCACCGTCGACTTCGTCGTCGTCCGCGAGGGCACCGAGGGCCCGTACGTCGGCAACGGCGGCGCGCTCCGCGTCGGCACCCCGGCCGAGATCGCCACCGAGGTGTCGGTGAACACGGCGTACGGCGTCGAGCGCGTCGTCCGCGACGCCTTCGCCCGGGCGCAGGCGCGGCCGCGGAAGAAGCTCACGCTCGTGCACAAGAACAACGTGCTCGTACACGCCGGCCACCTGTGGAAGCGGACCGTCGACAGGGTCGCCACCGAGTTCCCCGACGTCGCGGTCGACTACCTGCACGTGGACGCGGCGACGATCTTCCTGGTCACCGACCCGGCGCGGTTCGACGTGATCGTCACCGACAACCTGTTCGGCGACATCATCACCGACCTGGCGGCCGCGATCAGCGGTGGCATCGGGCTGGCCGCGAGCGGCAACATCAACCCGGACCGGACCGCGCCGAGCATGTTCGAGCCGGTGCACGGCTCCGCGCCGGACATCGCCGGCCAGCAGAAGGCCGACCCGACCGCGGCGATCCTGTCCGCGGCGCTGCTGTGCGAGCACCTCGGGCTGACCGAGGCGGCACGCGCGATCGAGGCGGCCGCCGAGGCGGATATCGAGGAGCGTACGGGCGCGGCCCGCAGTACCGCCGAGATCGGCGACGCGATCGCCAAGCGCGCGGCGGGCTGACCCCGATGGCCCACGTGGACGCTCGCATGACCAGTTGGTGGAGAGGTACGGTGCGGCTATGAGCGCCGATCTGCAGTTCACTGTTGAGCCGACCACCCATCCGGCCACCGACGACCAGCGCGCCCAGATCCTGGCGAACCCAGGATTCGGGCAGTACTTCACCGACCACATGGCGATCGCCACCTGGACGGCTCAGAAGGGCTGGCACGACGCACGGATCACCGCCTTCGGACCGCTGGAGCTGTCTCCGGCGACCTCGGTGTTCCACTACGCCCAGACGATCTTCGAAGGGATGAAGGCCTACCGGCATCCCGACGACTCGATCCACCTGTTCCGCCCGGAGGCGAACGCCACCCGGTTCCAGCGGTCCGCGCAGCGGCTCGCGTTGCCGGAGCTGCCGACCGCGGTCTTCCTCGACTCGCTGCACAAGCTGGTCGAGCTCGACAAGGCCTGGGTGCCGAGCGGCGGCGAGACGTCGCTGTACCTGCGGCCGTTCATGTTCGGCTCGGATCCGTTCCTCGGCGTCCGCCCGTCGGCCCAGGTGACGTACTGCGTGATCGCGTCGCCGGCCGGGTCGTACTTCGCGAACGGCGTGAAGCCGGTCCGGATCTGGCTGAGCGAGGAGTACACCCGCGCGGCCCCCGGTGGTACCGGCGCGGCGAAGACCGGCGGCAACTACGCGTCGTCGCTGCTCGCCCAGGCCGAGGCGATCGAGCAGGGCTGCGACCAGGTCGCGTTCCTGGACGCGGTCGAGAAGAAGTGGGTCGAGGAACTCGGCGGGATGAACCTGTACTTCGTCCTCGACGACAACTCGGTCGTCACGCCGGAGCTGTCCGGCACGATCCTCGAGGGCGTCACCCGGGACTCGATCCTGAAGCTGGTCACCGACCTCGGCTACACCGTCACCGAGCGGAAGGTCTCGGTCGACGAGTGGCGCGAGGGCGCCGCCTCCGGCAAGGTGCGCGAGGTGTTCGCCTGCGGTACTGCCGCGGTCGTCACCCCGGTCGCCTCGCTGAAGTGGCGCACGGGTGAGACCCGGATCGGCGACGGCAACGGCGGCCCGGTCACCGCGGCCGTCCGCTCCGCCCTCCTCGACGTCCAGTACGGCCGCGCCGCCGACCCGCACGGCTGGATGACCCGCGCCTTCTGAACTCCGTCGATCAGCACGCCCGGCAGCTCTGCGCTGCCGGGCGTTTTTCATAGGTTCTTCTCAGCTCGGCCGGTGGGACGGCGCTCGTCCAGCCGGTCGCGGACCCGATAGGGTCGGGCGGCATGAGCGGGTTTCCGGCTGAGGTCGAGGGGTACTACGCGGAGCTGGCGGAGCGGCGGGGGTGGGACGACGACACGGTGTCGGCGATGCGGTCCACCGTCGAGCTGATCCGGGACCTGGACCGCGGGACCGCGCCGCGGACGTACGGGGCGGCGGTCGACGACTACGGGACCGACTGGCTGTACGAGGCGGTCTGGCACGAGGCGGAGTGGGTCGTGATCCGCCAGCTCGGGGCCGGTGAGGACGGCGAGGTCACGCGGTACTGGTGGCAGCGGCTCGAGGACGACGAGGGCATGCTCACCGACCAGGCCCTCGACCGCGAGGACTGGGGCCTGCGGCCGCTGAGCCGCGAGGACTTCTACACCGCTTGGGACGACCCGGGGTGGTCACTTACGGCCTGAACTCCAGTACCCGTTTGCGTACTGAATGGTCGGGATGCGAGACGAGGGCGTCATGGTCCGGACATTGTGTGGCAGACTGCCAAACGTCATGAAGCACTATCGGGTGATTATTCCCTAGGCGCGCTCAGCTTGCTGTACCTGAGCGCGCAGACCTCTCGCACCCTTTGCGAGGGGTTTTTTCTTTGCCCGACAACCTCCGGAAGGCCGACCCGCATGAGCATCTCGGACGATTTCCACGTGTACGACACCACCTTGCGCGACGGTGCGCAGCAGGAGGGTCTGGCGCTGTCCGTGGCGGACAAGCTCGCCATCGCGCAGCACCTGGACGAGCTGGGGGTCGGCTTCATCGAGGGCGGCTGGCCGGGCGCCGTACCCAAGGACACCGAGTTCTTCGAGCGGGCCAGGACCGAGCTGAACCTGCGGAACGCGACGTTCGCGGCGTTCGGGGCGACCCGCAAGCCGGAGACCGCGGCCGCCGACGACCCGCAGGTCGCCGCGCTCCGCGAGTCCGGCGCCGGGGTCGTCACCCTCGTTGCCAAGAGCCACGACGCGCACGTGGAGCGGGCGCTGCGGACCACGCTGGACGAGAACCTGCGGATGGTCGCCGACACGGTCCGGCACCTGCGGGAGAACGGGCAGCGGGTCTTCCTCGACACGGAGCACTTCTTCGACGGGTACCGCGCGAACCGGGCGTACGCACTCGAAGTAGTACGCGTGGCCGTCGAGGCCGGGGCCGACGTGGTCGCCCTGTGCGACACGAACGGCGGCACCCTCCCGCGGGAGCTGCAGGACGTCGTCCATGACGTACTCGAATCGACCGGAGCAAGGCTCGGCATCCACTGTCACAACGACGCCGGCTGCGCGGTGGCGAACTCGATCGCCGCCGTCGAGGCCGGCGTCACGCACGTCCAGGGCACGATCAACGGGTACGGCGAACGCACCGGCAACGCGGACCTGCTCGCGATCGTGGCCAACCTCGAGCTCAAGCGCGAGATGCGGCTGCTGCCCGAGGGGAACCTGGCCGAATCGTTCCGGATCGCCCACGCGATCGCCGAGGTCACGAACGTCCCGCCGTCGAACCGGGCGCCGTACGTCGGGCTCTCGGCCTTCGCGCACAAGGCGGGGCTGCACGCGAGCGCGATCAAGGTGGACCCGGATCTCTACCAGCACACGGATCCGGCGCTGGTCGGCAACGACATGCGGATGCTGGTCTCGGAGATGGCCGGGCGGGCGAGTGTCGAGCTGAAGGGCCGCGAGCTCGGCTTCGACCTGAGCAACGACCGCGACGTGGTCAGCCGGGTGACGGACCGGGTCAAGGAGCTGGAGGCGCGCGGGTACACGTTCGAGGCGGCCGACGCGTCGTTCTCGCTGCTGCTGACCGAGGAAGTGGAGGGCAAGCGGCCGAGCTTCTTCGACGTCGAGTCGTGGCGGGTGATCACGGAGTCGCGCGCCGACGGCGAGGCGGTGTCGGAGTCCACGGTGAAGCTGGTCGCCGGGGGAGAGCGGGAGATCGTCACCGGCGAGGGAAACGGCCCGGTGAACGCGCTCGACCACGCGCTGCGGATCGCCATCGAGCGCGCGTACCCGGCGGTGCACAAGTTCGAGCTGGTCGACTACAAGGTCCGGATCCTCGACCAGGGGCACGGGACGGATGCGGTGATCAGAGTCCTGATCGAGACCGCTGACGGCGAGGGATCCTGGGTGACGGTCGGCGTCGGGCACAACATCGTCGAGGCGTCCTGGGAGGCGCTGGTCGACGGGTTCACGTTCGGGCTGCTGCGGCACAAGGAGGTCGCGCGATGAGTCTGCTCGCGGTTGAACGGACGCTGACGGTCTACACGGCGCGGGTCGTGGAGGTCGACGGGCTGCTGGCGCGGGTCGCCGTACTGCTCAATCCGTACGACGTCCGCGAGCTGGCGCTGTCGCTGGATCAGGGCGAGCTGCGGATCGTGGTCGAGGGCAACGGCTTCGACGCGGACCGGGTCGCCGCCCGGCTGAACAAGATGATCGGGGTGCTGGACGTAGTCGTCAGCTCGAACTGATCAGTCTGAACTGGACAGTTTGGACTGTCTAAATTAGTGTGGTGGGGTGATTACTGCATCCGCCACACAGGCTGCCAGTGAAGTGCGGGTCGTCTTCGGCCGGATCAAGCGCCGGCTGAAGGAACTCGCCGAGACCGACGACCTGACGCCGTCCCAGTCCTCGATGCTGAGCCGGCTGGACAAGGACGGCCCGGCGTCGGCGAGCGACTTGGCTGCGGCGGAACGTATCCGGCCGCAGTCCGTGGCGGCGATCCTGACCGCGCTGCGCGAGGCCGGCCTGATCCAGCGGCATCCTGATCCGGCGGACGGCCGGCGGCAGGTGGTGTCGCTGACGACCGCGGGCCGGCGTCGGCTGCAGGGCGACCGCAAGGTGCGTCAGGAGTGGCTCGCGCAGACGCTGCAGGATCACTGCACGGAGGCCGAGCGGCAGACCATCATCAAGGCGCTCGCGCTGCTCGACCTTGCGATCGAGGCGGCGACCGACCGATGACTTCGGGCCCGGCGAGGTTCGACCGGCGCCTGATCGCCCCGATGCTGGTCGGGTCGATCCTGAACCCGATCAACTCGACGATGCTCGCCGTCGCGCTGGTCCCGATCGGCGCGGCGTTCGGCGTACCGCCGTCGCAGACCGCCTGGCTGGTCACCGGGCTGTACATCGCGACCGCGGTCGGTCAGCCCGTGATGGGCCGGCTGGTCGATCTGTTCGGCCCGCGGCCGCTGTACCTGATCGCCACGTCGCTCGTCGGAGTTGCCGGTCTGCTGGGCGCGTTGTCGCCGAACTTGCGGGTGCTCGTCCTGTCCCGCGTCCTGCTGGGCCTCGGTACGTCGGCGGCGTACCCGGCGTCGATGTCGTTGATCCGTCGCGAGGCCGACCGGACCGGGATCGACACGCCCGCCGTGATCCTCAGCAGTCTCTCGCTCACGAACCAGGTGATCGCGGTGATCGGCCCGACGCTCGGCGGGCTGCTGATCGGCCTCGGTGGCTGGCACCTGATCTTCACGATCAACGTGCCGCTGTCGCTGATCTGTGTGGTTCTCGGCTCAGTGTGGTTGCCGCGGAGCAATCGTTCGCGGGGTGCCGGGGACCTGGACTTCGTGGGGATCGGGTTGTTCACGGCGACCCTGGTGGCGTCGATGTTGTTCCTGATGCAGCCGCGGCTCTCGCGGTGGTACCTGCTGGTCCTCGCGCTCGCCCTGGGCACCGCGTTCGTGGTCGCGCAGCTGCGCGTGGTCGCGCCGTTCATCGACCTGCGGGTGCTGGGCGGCAACCGGCCGCTGATCATGACGTACGCGCGCCAGTTGCTCGCGTACGTCGGCGCCTATTCGTTCCTCTACGGCTTCACGCAGTGGCTCGAGGATGCCCGCGGACTCAGTGCGTCCTCGGCCGGCCTATTGCTGCTGTCGCTGTCGCTGGCGGCGGTGCTGACCACCACGGCCACCGGCCGGAGCCCGCAGATCCGCGGCAAACTCATTGCTGGAGGCATCTTTCTGGTGTTGTCTGCCGCCGCACAGTTGCTGATCGGCTCGAGTACGCCGATCTGGGTCCTGGCCGTGGTCGGGGTGCTCGCCGGGGTGCCGCAGGGCGTCAACAATCTCGGGAACCAGACCGCGCTCTACCAGCAGGTGGATCCGGACCGGATCGGTTCCTCCGCGGGCCTGCTACGGACCTGCGTGTACGTCGGTGCGCTGATCTCGGCCGCCGCCAACGCCCACTTCTTCCAGCACGGCGCGACCACGACCGGCCTGCACCAGATGGCGATCTTCCTGCTCGTCGTCGCCGGTCTGCTCCTGCTGGTGACCCTCGTGCAACTCCCTGATTAGAAAGGTCCTGCTGTGCCAGTCACGACTCTGGACCCGAAGACCGCTCTGGTCGTCATCGATCTGCAGAACGGGGTCACTGCGCTCCCGGGCGAGCCCCATCCCACGTCCGCAGTGATCGACAAGACCGTTGAGCTCGCCGACGCGTTCCGCAAGCACGACCTGCCGGTGGTACTCGTCCGGGTGAGCATCGCGGCCGATGGCGCCGACTGGGTTCCGGGCCGCACCGAGCAGCCCCGGCGGTCCGCCGGCCAGGCGCCGCCCGGGGCCGACCAGATCGTCGACCAGTTGGGCGGGTATGCCCAGGACATCGTCGTGACCAAGCGCAACTGGGGTGCTTTCCACGGCACCGACCTCGACCTCCACCTGCGCCGCCGCGGTATCACCCAGATCGTGCTGACCGGCGTCGCCACCAGCATCGGCGTCGAGTCGACGGCGCGTGCCGCGTTCGAGCACGGGTACCACGTGACGCTCGCGACCGACGCGATGACGGACATGTCGGCCGACGCGCACGAGAACTCGCTGACCCGGATCTTCCCCCGGCTCGGCGAGACCGGTACCACCGCGGAGATCCTCGCGCTGCTCGGGTGATTTCCGTTAGGAAGGTTTACTAATAGTCGTTGCGCCGGTTAGCTTGGCTCTTCCGCCCCGTCAGTCAGGAGGTAGCCATGCTCCGATTGCACCGCCCACTCCTACTAACTCTCATCCTCACGCTGATCGCCGCGTTCCTGGCCGGTCAGCCGAGCACCGCGGCACCCGCGGCGTTCCAGCATCCCGGCGTACTTGTCGACAAAGCGCAGCTCGACTTCGTCCGTGCACAGGTCCAGAAGGGCGCCCAGCCGCAGAAGGCGGCGTACGACGCGATGAAAGCGAGCTCGTACGCCGCCTTGTCGTACACCCCGAAGCCGCGCGCGATCGTCGAGTGCGGTTCGAGTTCCAACCCGAACTACGGGTGCTCCGACGAGCGCAACGACGCGCTGGCCGCGTACACGCACGCACTGCTCTGGTACATCACCCGCGACGACCGGTACGCCAAGAAGTCGATCCAGATCATGGACGCCTGGTCCGCCGTACTGCAGGACCACACCAACACCAACGCGCCGCTGCAGACCGGCTGGTCGGGCGCCTCGTTCTCGCGGGCCGGTGAGCTGATCAAGCACACGTACGGCGGCGCGTGGGCGCAGCGTGGCCGGTTCGAAAAGATGCTGCGCGATGTGTACCTGCCCGAAGTACGCAACGGCGCCGGCTGCAAGAACGGCAACTGGGAGCTGATCATGACCGACGCCGCGATCGGGATCGCGGTGTTCCTCGACGACCACGCGGCGTTCGACAAGGCGGTCAGCATCTGGCGCGGCCGGCTGCCCGGGTACGTGTACGAGACCAGCGACGGCGCGTACCCGAAGGCGCCGTCGACCTGCCCGATGAACACCCGCGCAGAGATCGTCGACTATTGGCAGGGCCAATCAACCTTCATGAACGGCCTGGCGCAGGAGACCTGCCGCGACTTCGGCCACACCGGCTGGGGCCTGACCGCCGCCACCCACATCGCCGAGACCGCGTACCACCAGGGCGTCAACCTGTACGCCGAAGCCGGCAAGCGGCTCACCGACGGCTTCTACTTCCACACCCGCATCGAGAACGGGGCCGCCGTACCGTCGAACCTCTGCGGTGGCACGGTGAAGAAGGGCCTTGGCCCCGTCACGGAGGTGGTTTACAACCATTACCACAACCGCCTGGGGCAGCAGATGCCGACGACGCTCCAGTACACCGAGAGCAAGCGGCCGGCCGGCGCGAACTACTTCTTCGCCTGGGAAACCCTGACCAACGCCGACAATCCTCGCTGACCGGGGCGTGGTGCGGGAAGCCCGCGGAGCGGCGAGTTGCACCGCGGGCCTCCCTGTCCCTTTTGTTGCTGTGTTGTCGCTGTGTTGTTGCGCTGTCAGTCCCAGCTCAAGCCGCTGGAGGACTGATACTCGATGACCCTGGTTTCGAAGAAGTTCTTCTCCTTCTTCAGGTCCATCACCTCTGACATCCATCCGAAGGGGTTCCGCGTTTCACCGAAGATCGGATCGAGACCAATCTGTTCTGCACGGCGGTCGGTGACGAAGTGCATGTACTGCTCGCACAGCTCCGCGGTCAGGCCGAGCATGCCGTTCGGCAGCGTGGCGCGGCCGTAGGCGACCTCCAGTTCGCACGCCTCGGTCAGCATCTGCCGGACCTCGGCCTGGAACGCCGCCGTCCACAGGTGCGGGTTCTCCTGTTTGATCTGGTTGATGCAGTCGATGCCGAAGTTCAGGTGGATCGACTCGTCGCGCAGGATGTACTGGTACTGCTCGGCAATGCCGACCATCTTGTTCCGCCGGCCGAGCGACAGGATCTGCGCGAACCCGGTGTAGAACCACATCCCTTCGAACACCACGTAGAACGCGATCAGATCCCGCAGGAACGCTGTGTCGTTCTCCGGCGTACCTGTCGTGAAGTCCGGGTCTTCGAGGTGCTGGGTGTACTTCAGCGCCCAGGCGTCCTTGTCGGAGATCGACGGGACCTCGCGGTACATGTTGAACAGCTCGCCCTCGTCCAGGCCGAGCGACGTACAGATGTATTGGAAGGTGTGCGTGTGGACCGCCTCCTCGAACGCCTGGCGGAGCAGGTACTGCCGGCATTCGGGATTGCTGAGCTGGCGGTAGACGGCGAGGACGATGTTGTTCGCGACGAGGGACTCCGCGGTGGCGAAGAACCCGAGGTTCCGCTTCAGCATCAGCCGCTCGTCGTCGGTCAGGCCGTCTTTGGACTTCCACAACGAGATATCCGCCTGCATCGAGATTTCCGTGGGCATCCAGTGGTTGTTACAGGCGTTCAGGTACTTCTCCCAGGCCCACGTGTACTTCAGCGGCAGCAGTTGGTTGACGTCCGCCCGCGAGTTGATCATCGACTTCTCGGAGACCTCTACGCGGTCGGCTCCGATCGAGATGGTGCTCACTGGCAGGCCTCGCAGTCCGGGTCGTCGATGGAGCAGACGGCTCCGGTGGGCTCGGCCAGGGCAACGGGCACGGCGTTGAGCCGGCCGTCGGTGCCCTGCAGCGTCGACTTCTCCACGTGGGTAGCTGACTGGGAACGCAGGTAATAAGTCGTCTTCAGGCCGTACCGCCAAGCTGATCGGTAGAGCTCGTCGAGGGCGCGTCCGGACGGCTGGGCCATGTAGAGGTTCAGCGACTGCGCCTGGTCGATCCATTTCTGCCGTCGCGAGGCCGCCTTCACCAGCCACAGCGGGTCGATCTCGAACGCGGTCGCGTACAGCTCGCGCAGGTCGGCCGGAATCCGCTCGATCCCGGCCAGGACGCCGTCGTGGTACTTCAGGTCCGACACCATCACCTGGTCCCACAGCCCGCGCGCCTTCAGGTCGGCGACCAGGTACGGGTTGGCGACGGTGAACTCGCCGGACATGTTCGACTTCACGAACAGGTTGCTGTACGTCGGCTCGATCGACTGGCTCACGCCGCAGATGTTGGAGATCGTCGCGGTCGGCGCGATCGCCATCACGTTCGAGTTCCGCATGCCGTCGCGCAGCACCTTCGCGCGCAGGGTCTCCCAGTCCAGCCGGGTGCTCCGGTCGATGATCACGTCGCCGTCGCGCGCCGTGTGCAGCAGGTCGAGCGAGTCGATCGGCAGGATCCCGAGGCTCCACAGCGATCCGTCGTACGACGAGTACCTGCCGCGCTCGGCCGCCAGGTCGCTGGACGCCTCGATGGCGTGGTAGCTGAGCTGCTCCATCGACGTGTCCGCGAACTCGACCGCGGCGTCCGACGAGTACGGGATGCGGAGCTTGGCGAGCGCGTCCGCGAACCCCATCAGGCCGAGGCTGATCGGCCGGTGCCGCAGGTTCGACCGCTCGGACTCGGGGGTGGTGTAGAAGTTCACGTCGATCGTGTTGTCGAGCATCCGCACCGCCGTCCGGACGGTGTCGCGGAGCAGGCCGGCGTCCAGACCGTCCGGTGTCAGGTGCGCGACCAGATTGACCGAGCCGAGGTTGCAGACCGCGATCTCGTCGGCGCTGGTGTTCAGAGTGATCTCGGTACAGAGGTTCGACGAGTGCACGACACCGGCGTGCTGCTGCGGCGACCGCAGGTTGCACGCGTCCTTGAACGTGATCCACGGGTGCCCGGTCTCGAACAGCACGGTCAGCATCCGCCGCCAGAGATCGACCGCCTTGACCCGCTTGAACACCCGGATCTCGCCCCGATCCGCGGCCGCCTCGTACTCGCGGTACGCGTCGGCGAACGCGGCGCCGTACAGGTCGTGCAGCTCAGGCACCTCGTCCGGCGAGAACAGCGTCCACTCACCGCCGGCCTCGACCCGTTGCATGAACAGGTCGGGAACCCAGTTGGCGGTGTTCATGTCGTGCGTGCGCCGCCGCTCGTCACCGGTGTTCTTCCGCAGCTCGAGGAACTCCTCGACATCGATGTGCCACGTCTCCAGATACGCACACACCGCCCCCTTCCGTTTTCCTCCTTGATTCACAGCTACCGCGGTGTCGTTGGCGATCTTGAGGAAGGGGACGACGCCCTGGGATTCGCCGTTCGTGCCCCGGATCGGGGCGCCGATGCCGCGGACCGGGGTCCAATCGTTGCCGAGGCCGCCGGAGTACTTGGCGAGCAGGGCGTTGTTGCGGATGCCGGCGAAGATGCCGGACAGGTCGTCCTCGACGGTCGTCAGGAAGCAGGCCGACAGCTGCGAGCGGGTGGTGCCGGAGTTGAACAGGATCGGGGTCGAGGTCATGAAGCGGAAGGAGCTGATCACCTCGTAGAACTCGATCGCCTTCGCGTCCCGGTCCTCCTCGCGGAGCGCGATGCCCATCGCGACCCGGAGGAACAGCGCCTGCGGTAGCTCGAACCGCACCTTGTCGATGTGCAGCAGGTAACGGTCGTAGAGCGTCTGCAGGCCGAGGAACGTGAAGTCGAGGTCGCGCTCGGGCTTGATCGCGGCGGCCAGCCGTGCCAGGTCGAAGCGGCCGAGCTCCGGATCGAGGTGGCCGGCCTCGATGCCGAGCTGGATGTAGCGCGGGAAGTAGTCGGCGTACGCCTCGGCCATGTCGGCCTGGCTGGCCTGCCGCGGCTCACCGTGCACGCGGCCGAGCGTCTCGCGGCGGATCTGGTCCAGCAGCAGGCGGGACGCGGCGAAGCTGTACTGCGGCTCGGTCTCCACGTACGACCTCGCGGCCATCACCAGCGCGAGCTCGACCTCGTGCTGCGCGATGCCGTCGTAGCAGGCACCGAGGGTCTCGTCGAGGATGAGCTCGGCGTCGACGGCGTCGAGACCTGTGGCGGCCTCTTCGACGATCACGCGGAGCCGGTCGACGTCGAGCGGGGACCTCGTGCCGTCGGGGGCACGGACGGTCAGCGCCGGCTTGTCGGTGACGCCGGACGGGTCGGCGGGGGTACGCGCCCTGGTCCGCTCTTCGCGGTACAGCACGTAGGCGCGGGCGACCTGGTGCTCGCCGGCGCGCATCAGCGCCAGCTCGACCTGGTCCTGGATGTCCTCGACCTGCACGCTGCGGCGAGCGTCACCACGGCTGGTCAGGGCGCCCACGACCCGGCCGGTCAGGTCGGTCACCAGGTCGCGGACCCGATGCGTGGCACCGGCGTCGGCGCCCTCGACGGCGAGGAACGCCTTGGTCACGGCGACGGAGATCTTGGTGGCGTCGAACGGGGTACTGCTGCCGTCCCGGCGGATGACGGTCAGCTCGATCGTTTGGCCCGTTGTCACGGGTGATGAGGAAGCAATGGTCACAGGTGTGCGCTCCAGAAGAGTTCGGAGAACCGGGACCACGCGGGCAGGCGCACGACGGGACCGGCAGCACCGGCCGGGAACACTGTCGTCACGCCCTGCGACCCACCCGCGAGATCTCGGACTGCGTGTACCGGCGGTACACGCGCTGGTGGCAGGTATCCGGACTGGCGGGCCCAACATGTTGTGGTGTTGGTCAGCTCGGACCACCAGCAGTAGTGATGCTAGGCGGCTCGATCTAGATCTTGTGGTAGCGCCACGCCGCGTGTCGCACATCTTGTGGTCCTCACGCCGCGACCGCGTAGAGGTCCTGGAGGGTCATGATTTCCGAGCCGTGGTGGATGAGCTCGCGGTTCAGTCGCAGCACGACGTGTCCGAAGGGCTCGCTCGCGTCGAGTTCGTTGGCCCGGCTGAGGCCGACCGTCATCGCCTCGCTCTCGTCGAGCTCGGCGATCGCGTCCTGCCAGGCCTCGACCCAGTACGTCAGCCAGGCGACCGCGTCCTGCGCGTTGCCGTGCAGCGTGATGTCCTCGCGCCCCTGCCGGCTCGCTCCGAAGGTCCACTCCCAGCGCTCGAAGAACGTCTCGGTCAGATGCGCGATCAGCCACGCGATCGTGCGCGGCCCGCGATGATCCGGCTCGTCGGGCCACTGCGCGACCCACTCGCCGGACCCGAGTGATCGGAACGATCCGGCGTAGTGCCGCCGGACAACGGTGAGCGCCTCACTGCTCGGACGCCAGAAGTACTGCTCGTCGGTCAGCTGGGCCAGGCGTCCGGACAGCACCATCCAGCTGAAGCCCAGCTGGCCGCGCACCATCGCCATCGCCGACGGCCGGTGCAGGATGTCCCAGTCGAACGCCATCACGAGCTCCCCTGTACACTTCGAACATGTGTTCGAATTCTTGCTCGCTGGCGACCGGAAAGTCAAACCGCCTAGTGTGTCGGTCCTGGCCTCGACGGCACCGGTCTGCTAGGCGGCTCGATCCGGGTGTCCGCGGCCGGGCTGGCGAACCGGCGCTCCAGCAAGGTGAACGCGTCGATCAGTTCCGGCGCCTCGTAGACCCGGTTGCGCCGCCCGTCGGTGGTCTCGCGGAGGATGCCGGCCTCGACCAGTCGCGCGAGGCCTTGGTTCGCGGCCTGTTGCGAGCGGCCGATGAGTTGAGCCGCGGCGGTAAGGGTGAGAACCGGCGCGGCGGGCAGCGCCTCGATCAGCAGCGCGGCCGCGGAGCCGGCGCGGATCGGCGCGGCCCGCTCGCACCATTCGTTCTTGAGGTCGGAGGCGCTCTGCTCGAAGCGCGCGGCCTCGGCGGTCGCGTGCGTGCAGGCCGTCGCGAACATCCGCAACCACGGGTTCGCGGCGGCGCGGGCCTTCGCGGTGGTGGCGCGTCCGACGTACCGGAAGGCGGTCAGCGCCTCGACGTACTCTCCCGCGTGCGTGGCGAGCGAGAGCGAGACAGGCGGGACCGTGCGGGTGATCAGGCCGTCCGCGCGCAGGATCAGGTGGATGAGCGCGCGCCCGGTCCGGCCGTTGCCGTCGGCGAAGGGGTGGATCGTCTCGAACTGTGCGTGCGCGATGGCGGTCTTCGCCAGCACCGGGAGGCGCGACTCGCGGACGAAGGTCATCAGGTCGGCGAGCAGTTCCGGGATCAGCTGCGCCGGCGGCGGGACGTAGTACGCCTCGGCGGGAGAGCGGCCGCCGATCCAGTTCTGCAGGTAGCGGATCTGCCCGCCGTACTCCGGGTTCGGCGACTGCGCCATCAATCGCCGATGCGCCTCCAGGAGATGGTCGACCTCGAGCTTGTCGCCGGCGCGCACGGAATCGGTCACCCAGGTCATCGCGTCGACCGCGCCGAGGACCTCCTCGGCCGTCACGTCCCGGATCCGGTCCCGCAGTACGTCGGCCTTCAGCAACCGGCGCGCACCGACGACGAGACCTTCGATGTGCGACGACCCGACCGCTTCCGCCCGGAGCAGGAGCCGCGCGAGCGCCTCACTGTTCGTCAGCACGGCGGCGGTCGCATCCAGGCGGGCGAGGTCGCCGGCGGCATCCTCGAGCAGTGCGAGCACGTCGTCGGTCAGGTCGAACTCACGCCCGACCAGCGGGTCGGGGAGGTACAGCTCGTACGACCCGCCCAGGCGCTCCGCCCGGGTGAACCCGTCGGGGTGCCCGGGCCATCGGTGCAACTCAACCCGTGCCATACCTCTTATTCAAGCTTATCCACAAACCTTGAACAAGACCTGTGGATCCAAGCGTCTCCAACTGTGGACCGGCCTGTGGGCAGACTGACGGCTGTGACTCTGGATGAGCAGATGCAGCAGATGGTGACCGCCAACGAGGCCGACTGGGACGCGCGGGCGCCGCTGCACGCGGCGAGTACGTTCTACGATCGGCCCTCCGAGTACTGGTTCGCCGACTACGAGTGGGCCGATCTCGGACCGCTCGACAGTCGCGACGTACTGCATCTGCAGTGTCACCTCGGCACGGAGACGATCGAGTTCGCCCGCCGCGGTGCGCGAACCACCGGGCTCGATCTGTCGGAGAAGTCGCTGCAGGCGGCGCGAGGGATCGCTGGCGAGGCCGGCGTGGACGTCGACTACGTGCACGCGAACGTGTACGACGCTGTGGAGGCCGTCGGCGAGCGGCGCTTCGACATCGTCTACACCGGCAAGGGTGCGCTCTGCTATCTCCCCGACCTGCAGCAGTGGGCGGATGTCGTACGCGAACTGCTGAAGCCAGGCGGGTTCCTCTACCTCGTCGAGTTCCACCCGCTCCTCAACGCTCTCCGCGAGGTCTCCCTACCTGGTGAGAACGACGATCTCGTCCTCCGAGCCGACTACCTCGAAGGCCGCGGCCCGATCGCCCACGACTCCACCGTCACCTACACCGGCGACGAGGTCCCCGGCCGCCAAACCAGCTACGAATGGCGCCACGGCCTCGGCGAGATCGTCACCACCCTCGCCTCTGCAGGCTTCCAGGTAACCACCCTCCGCGAATCCGAAGTCCTTCCATGGCCCCGCTGGCCGCACATGCAACAAACCCCCGAGGGCTGGTGGCGCCTCCCCGACGACGCCCCGCGCATCCCGCTCTTCTTCGCCCTCAAAGCAACCCGATAAGCATGTAGCAGGCCCAGCAGGCAGATGGATCAGGAGGTTAGGTGCCGCTCGGCCCAGGTCCAGTCGATGCGTTCTTGCTCCAGGCGGACGTGATCTCCGAAGCGATCGGTGACCAAGTCGGCGTAGAGGGCTGCCTCGTCGGGCGTGAGTCGATCCAGGCCGGCTGCGGTCGGCGAATTCTCCCGGACCCAGCGGTCGCGATGGCCCAGCAGCGTGTCGCGGTCCATCAGGAACGAGCGCGTCTGCGGCAACCAGGCGCGGAGCTGGTTGAGGATCGCGAACCCGTGCGTGTCCAGATCACCCCAGTAGCGGACCTCGGCCGTGCGCAGCCACGGGAGCGCGCCCGACCGGTTTACCTCGAACCCCTTGCCCCACAGGACAATGCCGTCGGTTGGGACGGGGACACTGAGGAAGGTGATCTCGTTCTCGACGATGACAGCGGACCCAACGGTCGGCTCGATCCGGGCGAGCTCGTCCATCTGGACGGATGCCTCCGAGAACGGCACCGCTATCCCGAGATCCGTGGATGCACGGAACCGCACCATCTCGGGCTTGCCGCGGAGCCCGAGCGCGTCGATGAAACCCGTTGCTGCCGGTGGGACGTCGAGCAGTCGCGCGAGCACCGGCCGGTGCCGTTCGATGAACTTGGTGTCGACGCCTGGTGCAGTGATCTGCCTGAGGTACTTGGCCGAACCACGTGCCTGAAGTAGCCAGCGGTACGCACTGAGCAGCGCGGGCCATTCCTCGCTCAGCGCCAGGGCGCGGTGCGGTTGGCCGGCGACCCAGGTATGGACGGGCGGTTCCGGCGCTACGAGTTCGAGGATCGCGGCGTACCTGCGAATCTGACCGGCGACGCCGAGCAGTGCCCAAGCCTGGTCGTACGACGTCACGCGCGCGCGGACCGGTACCTCGTTGCGCCCGATCACGCGGCCGCCGATCGAGGCATAGTCCAGCTCGTAGTGCGCATCGTCGCGGCGGCCGGCGTCGAGGGCGGCGATCCAGCTCCGGACCGCATCGAGGTCGTCGCCGATCTGTGCGGGCCGTGGTCCGCGCAGCGGTATGTCGATAACCGGAAATGGCTCGTTCGCGGCGAAGGCCCGGAGCAGCGTCCCGTCGTCCCAGCGGTTCCGCACTCGCGTGCGGATGTCGGCTGCGGTGGTCCACCCGGTCATGGCCGCTGCCCGTTGCGCTGTTGCCGGTACTCTTCGATCGTCAGGGTCTGCAGTCGGGAGAAGCTTCCGGTCGGATTGTCGACGAAGCCGATCGCCCGCACGTAAGGCTCGATCACGTGCACCTTCTGCAGCGGGGTGACGATGAGCAACTGCAGGCCCAACTTCGCGAACAGCTCCAACGCGTAGCGCGTGGAGACGTCGGAGCCGCGTCCGAAGGCCTCGTCGATGACCGCGAACCGGAAGTCACGGGATTTCTCCACTCCCCACTCGAGCCCGAACTGATAGGCGAGTGACGCTGCCAGGATGGTGTAGGCCAGTTTCTCCTTCTGTCCTCCGGACTTGCCGTCGGAGTCACGATAGTGCTCCCACTCCGCGTCGGTCTCCCGGTCGCGCTCGGACGCCGAGAACGTGAACCAATTGCGCACGTCGGTGACGCGCCGGGTCCAGGTCTTGTCCGTGTCGGCGTGCCCGTCGCGGCCGCGGAACCGGTCGATGATGCGCTGGACCTCGAGGAACCGCTGCTCGGAGTAATGGTCGTCGTCCAGAGACAGTGTGTCGTCGGTCGCGGCCCGCAGGTCGCTGCGGAAGTTCTGCACCTCCTGGTTGACGGTGCGTTCGGCAACCAGCTTGATGAATCTGCCCGGGCTGTAGTCGATCGCCCCCAGTGCCTCGTTGATCCGATCGACCCGGGAATGAATGTCGTCCGACTGCCGTCGCAGCCAGTTGTTGAACTGCGCCAGCTCGCGGATCGTGTTCGTGTTGAGCTGCCGCTTGAACTCGTCCTCGAAGCGTGGCAGATCGTCGTTCGCGACCCGGTCGTGGAAGGCCCGGTACTCGTCCCGGGCATCGATGTTCACATCCATCTCGGTCGTTGCCTGCGGCCACCGACGCCGTACGTCGCCCATGTACTGGAGCATGCTCGTGGCGTAGCCGCCGAGTTCGTTCCCGATCCGGTCGATGACCCGCTGGAGTTGCACGGTCATGGACTCAGCGGCCGGCGCGCAGGCCTCCGATGCAGTCGGCATGGAAGTGCCCAGGCGGGTCTCCAGATCGACGTACGACGTCCGTGCGCGCGCAGCCGAGTCGGAGGGCTGATCGGCAATGAACAGTTCGTCGGAGGTGCGCAGCGCCGTGGCCAGCTGGATCCGCTCCTCGAGAACGCGAATATCGCCGGTGAGCTGCGTCAGTTTCGACGCCAGGTCTTTCCCGCGCTGCGCGTTGCCGGTCAGCCGGCGTTCGATCTCCGCCAGCGCGGACGAGCCGCCGACCAGACGCTGACGTTCCGCGTCGGCCGCTTCGGCGCGCTCCTCGGCTTCGCGCCAGTCAAGCTCGGTCCACGACGAGTAGACCTCGAGATTGGCCAGTGCAGTCAGCTGAGTGTTCAGATTCTGCGTTTCGCTTTGCAGCGCCCGACGACGCTCGTCAGCGACGAGCAGCCGGTTCTGCAACTCGGTGAGCTGTTCGGTGAGGGCCGCGACCTTCCGATCGTTGACCCAGCCAAGGACCCACGCGCGCGGATCGTCGACGCGGGACCGGTCGTCCTTCTCGTGCCGATCTCCGGAGCGGACCTGGCCCTCCCGGGTGACCGCGCGATGCTCGTCGCGGAACTGTTCAATCGAATCGACGCAGCGGTGGTCGGCGCGGCGGACGAGCTCGTCGCGCAGATAGTCGTGGAACGGTCCGTCGGCGATGTCCAGCGTGTCGGCGAGCAGCAGAGCGTCCGACGATCGGGACGGGCGCAGCGGCACCCTGCGTTCGGCGACGCGTTCATACACCAGGCGGCTGCCCACAGCCGTGCCGTCAGCGCGCCGATAGGTCAGCCGGTGGTCGTTGACCCATTGTGAAACCCGCGCATACTGTCGCTGCGGCACGAGCAGGGAGAGCGCGAACCCGCGAAGGACCCGCTCGGCCGCTCCTCGCCATTCGGCGAACTCACCGGCGACGTCGAGCAGTTCGCCGGCGAACGGCAGGTCGGCGTCGTCGAGGCCGAGGTCGTGGCACAGCTGGGTCCGGATGTCCAGCTGACTCCTGGGCAGGTTGCTCGTGCGGCTCGCCAGGCTGGCCAACTCGTCCCGGGTCGCCTCGCCCTGGCGACGCAGTTCCGACAGCTCCCCGATGCAGGCGGTGAGATCGTCACCGAGCTCGGCCTGCCGAGCCACAAGGGCCGGTCTGTTCTCCGCGGTCCGTCGAGCCAGGTCCGCGAATCCTCCGGCGTCGGTCACGGCGTCCAGCCGGGCGGCGCGCACGCGCTCATCGAATCCAGTCCGCCGTTGTTTGCGCTCGGCGGCCTCCGATCGGGCGGTCCGGATCTCCGACTCCAATGCGCTGATCCGGTCGCCGCCGGCGACAGCGCGCTCGCCTATCAGCCGTTCCCGTTCCGCGGCAAGGTCCTCGACGTCCTGCTGTATGTCGGTGGCTTCGCGCGATCGCTCCGAGCGCGCTGTCTCGTGGGCGTCGACCTCCATAGTCAGCAGCCGGGCCCGGAGCTCCGCGAAGTACAGCCGGACTGCGTCCCGCTGCTGCTCGGCGGCGGTCCGGCGTGCGAGCGCGTCGTCGTACTTCTGACTCGTGCCGACGAGTGGCTCCAGTGCGTCAAGCTGGTCCCGGGCGCGCCGGACGGCTTCGTGTGCCTTGGTCAGGTCCTCGAAGTGCGCAACGATGCCTTTGACGCGCTCGGAGGCATCGACGGGCTCGAGCATGTGGTTGCGCACGAACTCGTTCAGGTTGCCGACGGACTTCATCGACACGGTCTGGTGGAACAGTTCCATGGCCTGCTCGGACCGGATACCGAGCAACCGGCGGATCTGGCGCGAGTACTCGGGGAAGACTGTCTCGACCTTTGCCCCGGCCGCGCGCAACCGGCGGCGGAGCTCCTTGAGGTCCGTGCCGAAGGCGGTGAAGTCGCTCTCGATCGAGAGTTCCTTGGTCGACGTCACGAAGAAGCGGTCGGGCTGGCCTGCTTTGTCCTTCTGGTGAAAGACCTGCGCCAAGGTCACGGTCTCGTCGTATCCCTCGTTGACGAACACACCGAGCAGGACCGAGTACGACGTGGGACCGCGTAAGCCGATCGGCCGTGACAGCCCCGAGGCCTCGATGCGCTCGGACTTGTAGTGACCTTCGACGTAACTGCGCAGCGTCCGCTCCTTCGAGTCGGCGCCGGCAGCCTTGTTGTAGGAGATCTTGTTGGCAGGCAACAGAAGGGTGGTGACAGCGTCGACGAGGGTGGACTTCCCGCTGCCGATGTCCCCGGTCAGGAGCGCGGTGTCGCTTGCCGGCGTCAACCGCCATACGCGTTCGTCGAAGGTGCCCCAGTTGAAGACTTCCAGATGGTGCAGCCGGTAGCCGGCACGGCCGCTGGTGCCGAGCTCGACCGTGGCGAACAGACCTTCACTCATCGCGATCGCCTGCCTGGGTGGGCTTGTACTCGTCGAGCTTTCGCGCGAAGTCCGAGAGGGTCTGAGCGTCGACGTAAGCCTTGAGGATGCGCCGGACCTCCCACTGATCCGCCTGGCCGCGGAGCTGCCGCAGGAAGCCCAGCTCGGCCGCCTTCTTGATCGTCGTCTCCACCTGGTCGATCGCGCGCGCCTCGTTCGTCGAGTCGGCGAGGAACAGCCCCAGCATCTCGACGATCTGATCGCGGGTGAGGACCAGCTTGCCTTCGGCGCCGGTGGTTTCGAAGTCGACGAGCCGCTTCCGCAGCAGCACCAGCAACAGGCTGACGTTGTAGGTCAGACTGCGCCGGTTCACGAGCCGTGGGAGGGCGAACTGGTCACCGTCGTCGTCCTGGCTGCGAAGGTAGGCGTACCCCTCGGTGTCGTCGACCACGACATCGACGCCGATCGTCGCGAAGTGGTCGCGGACCGCCGGGCCGTGCCGATCGAGCGTCGACCAGGTCTCTTCGTCCGTCTCGCGATAGGCCACGCCACGCATCAGGCGGATGATCGCGGTTGCCACCGCGTACTCCTCAGCGGTTCTCATCGCCTGCTGACCGTCACCTTCGGCAGCCGCGCCCGTCGTACGACGTCACCGTCGCTGTATTCGACGACGGTCTCGTCCTGCTCGTCCATCGTCACCTCGAGGTCTTCGTCTGCGAGCGCCAGGTAGCCGATGATCTCGGCTGCGCCGTGCTCGACCGGATAGAGATCGATGATGTCGCTGAGCAGCGCCGAACTCCGTTTCGGTACGACGGAACGGATATTGTCCGCGAGTCGGGCCGGATCGACGAAGCTCTGGCCGAGCAGCGCCCCGACATCCAGGAGTTCCTCCTCGGCGGGCTGGACCAGGCTGTCGACGCTCGCCGCGGGGGTTGCGTCGTACAGCGGCCGCTCGAACGGCAGGGCGATGGGGATGCCCGATTCGTCGATCTCCAGACCGATCGGCGGTGGCGTCTCGCGGCAGGCGAGCGCGGCAGTCTCGACTGCACGGACCAGGTCGAGGACACGCCGGTTCTCCAGCCAGACCTGGTCGTCGAGGAACCGGCGAAGCTGCTCGGAGATCTGCCGGACCGTACCCTGCGTGCGCTCGGCGGCCTCGGACCAATCGCGGTGGATGCTGAGCAACCGCCGGTCCGCCTCGACCTGGTCGAGGGAGTGCACGCGCGCCAACAACGCCGACATCTCGTCCTGGCGGGCCTCGGACAGGAGGAAGTCGTGGAACGCCTGGAAGGTGCGACCCTGGTCGGAGCCGCTGATGTCCGCGCGGCTGCCGACCAGTTCGGCGAGTAGGTCACCCTTGCTGCCTTCCCAGGCCGCGATGCGCTCGCGCGCGCCGCGGTCGAGGCTGCGGAAGTTCTCCTCCACCTCCCGAAAGTCCGAAAGGAGTTGGCGAGCGGTGCTCGCGAACTGCTGATAGCGGTCCCGGAGAGCGACGCCGTCCAGGATGCTGACGGTGCCGCGCTCGACCTCGGCGATCTCCTGGTCAATCAGGTCGCGCCGTCGACGCAGCTCGGTCAGCCGGACCTCAGGATCCGTCTCGGTGCCATGCGCGATCTGGCGGAGCAGGTCGACGACGGTGTGCAGGCGCGACTCGGTACCGACGAATGGCCTTACTTGGAGCCCGGCGACCCAGGCGTACGCCTTCTCGAAAGCAGGCGTCGCGTCGTAGTGGACGTCGTCCGACCCGAGCGGGTAGAAGCGCCGCAGCCAGCCGGCCTCTGGGGCTGCCCAGTCATCGAGATAGTCGAGCGCACGGCGCGGGTAGCGGGGATGCTCGTCGTCTCCGGAGTTGAGCACATACAGTTCGTCGTCAAGCGCTGCGGCCAGGACGACCGCTGTCGTGGCGCCGTTGTTGGCGTCCACGAAGAAGTGTCCGAGAAACGACAGCACGAGCGGTGCATTGCCGGCCCGCAGCAGCCGCCAGGCGGCATGCCGGTCCCGCAACGTCTCGATCGCACCGTGGTCCATCGCGCCGCCCCCTTGACTCGATTCGTGCTTGCCAAGCGTAGGGCCCATCACGGACAGTCGCCCCAGGTCAGCGTTTCTTGGGGCCTCGGAAGGCTACGTAGAGGAGGGCTACGCCGAAGGCGGCGACGATCGGGCCGACGGTGGCCCAGACGGTTTGGCCGGTCATCGAGCTGCCTTTGAGGTAGCCGAGGCCCTGGAGGGTCCAGACGCCGCCGATCGCGATCAGGAGTCCGGCGAAGGCGATGGCGACGATCTTTCCCATGTAAAGGAGGTTAGGCCCTGTCTGGTAATCCATCGCCTACTGCGGGGCACTCGGCACGGCACCTCGCCGCACGGGTGCAAAGGCCACGATGCTCCGCATCGAGTCCTTCGCCCCCGCACGCCGATGCACCGCACCGAGCACCTCCTCGCTACGGCGCTGGATCACCAGACAGGACCTAGCCGAGCAGCGCGTCGCAGAGATCCACGAGTTGCCGGCGGAGGGGGCGGGCTCGGTCGGCGAAGGAGCGTTGGGCTGCGGTGTACTCCGCTTTGCCGTCCGGCGTCTCGATGCGCACGGGGGAGTAGCCGAGCGCGGCCAGGTCGTACGGCGAGGCGCGCATGTCGAGGGTGCGGATGTCGCGGGCGAGCTCGAAGCACGACAGCACCAACGAGCTGG
This sequence comes from Kribbella sp. NPDC031520, assembly GCF_055580825.1. Classification (NCBI taxonomy): domain Bacteria; kingdom Bacillati; phylum Actinomycetota; class Actinomycetes; order Propionibacteriales; family Kribbellaceae; genus Kribbella; species Kribbella sp. NPDC031520. The sequence goes on along the minus strand of NZ_JBVIKS010000008.1, from coordinate 191,138 downwards.
GCGTGAAGGGCATCAGCTTGGTCGCCCACTTGTAGAGGTCCATGTTCGCGTGCAGGCAGCCGCCTTGTTCGAGGGCGGGTTGCGACTCGCGGGTCGGTTGGAGCGCGTTCAGCGGGCGGGCAGGCGTTGTGAAGAAGCGGAACGCGTCGAAGTGCGAGCAGCCGATCTTGTGCGACTCGACGACCTGATCGGTGCCCTCGGCACCTAACCGGAGCGGCCAGGCGGCGTGCCGTACTTCGGGGGTTCGGTAGACCATCGCCCACTCGTGCAGCCCGAAACAGCCGAACTGCGGTTGGCGATCCAGCGTGGACGCCAGCAACGCGCGGATCCACTTGATGCTGTCGGTACGGCGTTCTACTTCAGCCGGGTCGAGCGAAGCGGTGCCGTCCACGACCACGTACCCACGGCGGCCCTCGTACGACGCCGCGTCCAGCAACTGCACCCCCGGGCCGGGGTGCCATACGCGCAGCTGGTTGGGGCGGGTCGGGTAATACGTGAAGAGGAAATCCTCGACGGGGTGTGCTTCGCGGCGCTTCCGTCGCTCCAGGTGGCCGGTCAGCAGTACGTCGACGCGCCGGGCGTGGTCCTCGGCGTACGACGTCCACTCGGCAAACGTCATCGTGGTCATAGGTCGAGGACGAACGCGTACAGCTCGACGCCCGGGATGGGCGCCCAGTCACGTTCGGGGAGGCGGGTGAAGCCCAGGCGTTCGTACAGGCGGTGGGCGGTGGTCATGTAGGTGGCGCTGCTCATCACGATCCGCCGCTGCCCGAGCTCGAGCGTACGGTCGATGCACCGCTGGGTCAGGGCCTTGCCGATGCCGAGGCCTCGGGCGCGGCCGTCGACGGCGAGCATCCGGAACTCGCCCTCGTCGTCTTGGCCGATCTCGCGGTAGACCGAGCCGACGGGGCAATAGGTGACAGTGCCCAGCAGACCGGAGGGATCGGCCGCGACCCACAGCTCCGCCTTCGCTGCACGGTCGGCGGCGGCACGGAGCGTCATCGCGTACTCACCGCGGACGAAACCGTCGTGCGAGTACGCGTCCACGGTCAGCTCGCCGACTGCGTCGTACTCGGCGGGAACAGCCAGCCGGATGTCGAAAGTCACCGGATAACTGTCTCATCGAGGGGGCGTCTCCTGGTCCCCCGCCTACTGCGCGGCACTCGGCACGGCACCTCGCCGCACGGGTGCAAAGGCCACGATGCTCCGCATCGAGACCTTCGCCCCCGCGCGCCGATGCACCGCACCGAGCACCTGCTCGCTACGTCGGGGGACCAGGAGACGCCCCCTTGCGCCACCGGTAGGCTCGGGCCGTGCGTATCGCCAGATTCTCCGTGGACGACGAGCCGAAGTACGGTGTCGTCGAGACCGACGACCCCGAAGGGCTCGTCGGCACTGTCAACGTTCTCGACTCGGACCCGCTCTACCGGTCGGCCCAGTTCACCGGGGAGAAGCTGCAACTCGCGGACGTCCGGCTGCTGGCGCCGGTGATCCCGCGCAGCAAGGTGGTCTGCGTCGGCCGGAACTACGCGGCGCACGCCGCCGAGTTCGGCCACGACGTCCCGAAGGAACCGATGATCTTCCTGAAGCCGAACACCAGCGTGATCGGCCCGCGGGACGGCATCGTCTACCCGGAGCAGACCAACGACCTGCACTTCGAGGGTGAGCTGGCGATCGTCATCGGCCGGATCTGCCGGGACCTGCCCAAGGAGCGGGTCAACGAGGTGATCTTCGGCTACACGATCGCGAACGACGTGACCGCGCGCGACCTGCAGAAGTCCGACGGGCAGTGGGCCCGGGCCAAGGGGTACGACACGTTCTGCCCGCTCGGCCCGTGGATCAGCACCGAGCTCGACGCGTCCGACCTGCGGGTCAGCACCGAACTGAACGGCGAGCCCAAGCAGGACGGGCGGACCAGTCAGTTCATCTTCGACATCCCGGAGGTGCTGGCCTACATCACCTCCTTCACCACGCTGCTGCCCGGCGACGTGGTCCTCACCGGCACCCCTGCGGGTGTCGGCCCGATGCTGCCCGGCGACGAGGTCTCGGTCAGCGTCGAAGGAATCGGAACTCTGACGAACAAGGTGATCGTGCGTGACTGACGACGTGCTGGGCGACCTCGAGCCGAACGAGGTGCGGGTGCGCTTCCCACCGTCGCCGACCGGTCTGCTGACCGTCGGCAACATCCGCAGCGCGCTGTTCAACTGGGCCTTCGCCCGGCACTACGGCGGCAAGCTGGTGCTGCGGATCGAGGACACCGACACCGCGCGCAACACCGAAGAGGGCTACCGCTACACCTACGACGCGCTGCGCTGGCTCGGCCTGAACTGGGACGAGGGTCCCGAGGTCGGCGGTGCCTTCGGGCCGTACCTGCAGTCCGAGCGGATGGACACGTACGCCGACGTCGTCGCGAAGCTGCTCGCCGCCGGCAAGGCGTACCACTGCTACTGCTCGCAGGAGGAGCTCGACCAGCGCCGCGAGGCCGCCCGTACGTCCGGCCAGCACAGCGGGTACGACGGCCACTGCCGCAACCTCACGCCCGAGCAGGTCCAGGCCTACCTCGACGAGGGCCGGCGTCCCGTCGTACGGCTGCGGATGCCGGACCGCCCGATCGTGTTCGACGATCTGGTCCGCGGCGAGATCACGTTCCTCCCGGAGAACCTCGGCGACTACGTGCTGGTCCGGGCGAACGGTTACCCGCTCTACCCGCTGGTGAACCCGGTCGACGACGCGCTGATGGAGATCACCCACGTACTGCGTGGTGAGGACCTGCTGCCGTCCACGCCGCGGCAGATCGCCCTGTACGAGGCGCTCGCCGAGATCGGTGTCGGCAGCGGCCGGACGCCCCGGTTCGGGCACCTGCCGTTCGTGATGGGCGAGGGCAACAAGCGGTTGTCCAAGCGGGACAAGGGCTCCGGCCTGACCGAGTACGTCGAGCGCGGGTTCCTGCCCGAGGGGCTGCTGAACTACCTGGCCCTGCTCGGCTGGTCGATCGCCGAGGACCGGGACGTGTTCACGATGGCCGAGATGGTCGAGGCCTTCGACATCCGCAAGGTCAACTCGAACTCGGCCCGCTTCGACCCGAAGAAGTGCGAGGCGATCAACGCCGCGCACATGCGGTTGCTGCCGCAGGACGAGTTCGCCCAGCGGATGATTCCGTTCCTCGCGCAGGCGGGCCTGCTGCCGGCCGAGCCGTCGGACGAGCAGTTGGCTGTGCTGAAGGCCGCAGTACCGCTGGTGCAGGAGCGGATGAACACGCTCGACGAGTCGGTCGACATGCTCGGCTTCCTGTTCGTCCCCGAAGACGCGTTCACGGTCGACCCGGACGCTGCCGCGAAGGTGCTGACCGGTGACGCGGATGCCGTACTGGACGCGGCCGCGAAGGCGCTCGCCGACGTGGAGTGGACGACCGAGGCGATCGAGGCAGCGTTGCGGGCATCGTTGATCGACGGGCTCGGGCTGAAGCCGAAGAACGCGTTCGGGCCGGTCCGGGTGGCGATCTCCGGGCGCCGGATCTCGCCGCCGCTGTTCGAGTCGCTCGAGCTGCTCGGCCGGGACAAGTCCCTGGTCCGGCTCGAGCGGGCCCGCAGTACGACCTCATGAGCGGTACGCCGTACCAGAGGCTGCTGAAGAACGACGTCACCCCACGGGCGTACGTCGTTCTCGGCACGCTCACGATCCTGGTCGCCTGGATGATCGGCGGCATCGTCATCCTCGGTGTCCAGCAGGCGGTCCACCCGGATCCCAAGGGCACGCTGTCCTGGATCGGGCTGCTGTTCACGAACCTGACGCTGATCATCCTGATCCCGCTCTCGATCCTCGTGGCCACGCTGCTGAACCGCCAGACGCCCGGGCTGCTGTCCTCGGTGGTCGGCAGGCTGCGTTGGCGGCCGCTGGCCTGGTTCTCGCTGGTCGCGATCGTGCTCGAAGTGGTGTCGTTCGCGGTCATCCAGCTGTTCGACGTGCCGCTGGCCACGGGTGAGCGGCACGGCGGTCCGGCGGCGCCGGACGTGGTCGGCATCATCGTGATCACGTTGCTGACGTCACCGATCCAGGCGGCGGGCGAGGAGTACTACTTCCGCGGCTACCTCCTGCAGGCAGTCGGCTCGTATCTGCGCGGCTCGCTCATCGCCGTGGCCGTGACCGCGGTGTTGTTCACGGCGGCGCACGGGATCTTGCCGTGGCAGAGCCCGGCGCTGTTCGTGGATCGGCTCGCGTTCGGTCTGGTGGCGGGCTTCCTCGCCATCCGGACCGGTGGGCTGGAGTCCGGGATCGCGTCGCATGCCGCGAACAACGTGGTGACGTTCGTGTTCGCGGGGATGACCAACACCCTCGGGGCGAGCCTCGAGGTGAAGGACGCGCCCTGGCCGCTGGTGCTGATCGACGTACTGAAGTTCGTCGCGTTCGGTGTGATCGCGGTCTGGCTGAGCGACCGGCTGAAGCTGCAGAAGGAGTCGGACCTGCCGCTGGCGACGCTGCCGGCAGGGGCTCCGCGACAGGTGTGACGGGAGTGACAACGCGCCGACCGGGGCCCGTTTTGGTGTCCGGTCGCATGCTCGGGTAAGCTCTCCGAGCCGGGTTGGTGAGGGCGGGAACAAACTCTCCGACTTCAGTGAAATGCCTTTGGGGTATGGGGTAATTGGCAGCCCGACTGATTCTGGTTCAGTTAGTCCAGGTTCGAGTCCTGGTACCCCAGCGGATTGGACCGCGCCGGTGAAAATCGGTAAAGTTCATCCTCGTTGCCCGGGCCGCAAGGTCCGGTCGGCAAAACTCTGGCCCCGTTGTGTAGCGGCCTAGCACGCCGCCCTCTCAAGGCGGTAGCGCGGGTTCGAATCCCGTCGGGGCTACCCAGAGTGAAGGCCCTCGTCCTCGCGGACGGGGGCCTTCGTCATGTCCTGGACAGCTCGAGGTCTAAGCGCTTAGAGTCTAAGCGCTTAGACCTTCTCCTGCGTGACGGAAAGGGGATCGCCATGCGGCGGAACCTCTTGGCTCTTCCGGCTGCGGCGGTTGCCGCGGCCCTGCTCCTGGCCGGCTGTGGCGGTTCGTCCGGCGCCAACGGGTCCGGCAGCACCCAAACTGCCGACCCCGGTCCCGAGACCGGGACGATCACGTTCACCGGCACCGACAACGCCGAGACCTACCAGCCGGTGATCAAGGCCTTCGAGGCGAAGAACCCGGGGATCAAGGTCACCTACACCCAGATCCCGTTCGACCAGTTCAACGCGACCATGCAGCAGCGACTGAGCGCGAAGGACGCCGGGATCGACCTCTACACGGTCGACGAGCCGCGGGTCTCGCAGCTCGCCGCGAAGGGGTTCCTCACCGATCTGAGCGACCTCGACGGCAAGGTGAAGACCAGCTTCACCAAGGCGGCGTACGAGACCAACCACTTCCGCGACAAGCTCTGGTCGCTGCCGATGTGGAACTCGACGCAGTACCTCTTCTACAACAAGACCGCGCTGGCGAAGGCGAAGGTAGCCCCGCCGACGTCCGACCCGGAGAAGCGCTGGACGTGGGAGCAGGTCGAGGCGGCCGGGCGGAAGAGCATGCAGGCGGGCGGCACGAAGTACGGCCTGTTCATGGAGCAGCCCGAGGCGTACTACCAGCTGCAGCCGCTGGCCGAGTCGCTCGGCGGCGGATCGGGGATCGAGGGTGACGACGCGCTCACGCCCGCGGTCGAGACCGACGGCTGGAAGAAGGCGATGCAGTGGTACGGAGCCACGTTCGCGAGCGGACTGTCGCCGCGCGGTATCGGCGGATTCCAGACCGGACCGGTGTTCGCGAACGGCGACGTGGCGTTCTTCGTCGGCGGCCCGTGGGACCTGAAGATCTTCGGCAGCTCGAAGATCGACTGGGGCGTGGCGCCGCTGCCGTACTTCCAGGGCGGCAAGCCGGTCACGCCGACCGGGTCCTGGTCGCTCGGCATCAACCCGGCCTCGAAGCAGCAGGGGATGGCCCGCAAGTTCGTCGAGTTCGCGACGCTGGATCCGGCCGGCAACCTGGCCACCACGAGTACGACGACGATCATCCCGGCGAACCTCGACGCGCAGAAGCAGTACACCCCGAAGATGGACGCGTTCTCCGGTGCGAAGACGGCCGGCGCCGCGGCGATCACAGCGTACGAGAGTGAGCACACGGCGGTGTCGCGACCGGTCAGCGTCGGCTACATCCAGTTCGAGGAAGTGATGGGGAAGGCGTTCGCCGACATCCGCAACGGGACCAACCCGGACCAGCGGTTGCAGCAGGCCACCCAGCAGCTGACTGAGGCCTGGCGGTCTATCAAGTGAGGCAGCGGCAAGGGCTGATCGCCCTGGCCTTCCTGGCGCCCGCGCTGGTGTGTCTCGCCGTACTGCGGATCGTTCCGGCGATCTCGGCAGTAGTGGAGAGCTTCTACAGCGAGAGCCTGCTGCGCGGGGGCCGGGTGTTCGCGGGGCTGAGCAACTACACGGATCTGCTGTCCAGCAAGGACTTCCGGCAGGCGGTCGGCGTGACGTTGCTCTTCACCGTGCTGGTGAACCCGATCCAGGTCGTGGTGTCGTTCCTGCTCGCGGTCCTCTTCACCCAGAAGGCGGCCGGCTCGAAGCTCTGGCGGACGTTGGTGATCCTCCCGATCGCCACGCCGCCGGCGGTGTCGGCCGTGATCTGGAGCGTCATCTACCGCCCCGACGGTCTCGGGAACGGCGTACTGGAACGGCTCGGCCTGCCGGCGCAGCCGTTCCTCACCTCGTCGAGTCAGGTACTGCCGTCGCTGATCGTGCTGTTGTCCTGGATCGGCGTCGGGTACTGGATGCTGTTCCTGATCGCCGGTATCCAGGAGGTGCCGGTCGAGGTGCGCGAGGCCGCGCTGCTGGACGGTGCCGGCCCCTGGCGCCGGATGGTGTCGGTGACGCTTCCCTTGGTACGTCGTCCGCTCGCGTTCGTCCTGGTCGCGGACACGGTGTCGAACCTGCTCGTGTTCGCCCCGGTGCAGATCCTCACCAAGGGCGGCCCGAACGGCAACAGCAACCTGCTGATGTACGACGTCTACAACCGGGCGTACGCGCTCGGCGACATCCACGTGGCCAACGCCGAGGTGGTCATCCTGGTCGCACTGACGCTGGTGATCGTGGCCGGGCAGTTCCGGCTGCTGCGGAGTGACCAGTGAAGCGGGTCAGCCTGTCGGCGCTCGGCGGGGTCGTCGGCATCCTGTTCTTCCTGCCGCTGCTGTGGGTCGTGACGAACTCGCTGCGGCCGGGCTCGGAGACCTTCGCGCATCTCAACCCGCTGTCCTGGCAGACGTTCTTCGAGCTGCAGCCGACGTTGCGCAACTACTCGGCTTTGCTCAGCAGCGACGTCGGCCGCGCCACGCTCAACTCGATCTTCGTCAGTGCGCTCACCGTGATCGTCGGGCTCGCAGTCTGCGCGACCGCGGCGTTCGGGCTGGCGGCGTTCCAGTTCCGCGGGCGCGGGCTCGTGTTCGGCATCGTCGTACTGAGTTTCCTGGTGCCGTTCGACGCGATCGCGATCCCGTTGTCGACGATGTTCCGGGACTGGCAGCTGACCAACACCTTCACCGGGCTGGTGCTGCCGGGGATCGGCAACGGGATGGCGATCTTCCTGCTCCGGCAGTTCTTCCTGGGGATCCCGGCGGAGCTGGTCGAGGCCGGGCGGCTCGACGGGCTGGGGTGGTTCGGCGTGTTCCGCTGGATCTACCTGCCGCTGTCGAAGCCCGCGCTGATCGGCGCCGGGCTGATGCTGTTCCTCTTCCAGTGGCAGGCGTACGTCTGGCCGCTGCTGATCGGCACCGACGCGAAACACATCCTCGGCCCGGTCGCGTTGTCCAACCTGCAGGGCCAGAACTTCGCCGACTACGGTCTCGTGTTCGCGGGCGCCGTGGTCCTTACCGTCATCCCGCTGGTGGTCATCGCCGGCTTCCAGCGGTACTTCGTCCAGTCCGTGTCGAGTACCGGACTCAAGTAAGGAGATCCGTGCGTTCCCTGATTCTCGATACCGACATCGGATCCGACGTGGACGACGCGATGGCGCTCGCCCAGCTGCTCGGCAGTCCCGAGGTCGACCTCGCCGAGGTGCACACCGTGTACGGCGACACCCGGCTGCGGGCCCAGCTCGCCCGGCGGTACGGCGTACTCGCCGGCCGTCAGCTGGACGTCGTACCGGGACTCGTCGAGCCGTTGTCCGGACGCGAAGTGTGGTGGGCCGGACATGAAGGCACGCTGCACGACGGGCTCGGCGCGGAGACGATCAGTGCGGACAGCGCGCCGGAGCGGCTGATCGCACGGCTACGTGAGCAACCTGGTGAGCTCGACGTGGCGGCGATCGGTCCGTTGACCAACGTGGCGCGGGCGTTGCAGCTCGAACCGCAGGCGGCGTGGTGGATCCGGCATCTGTGGGTGATGGGCGGATCGTTCGGCGACGACGTCTGTGAGCACAACTTCAAGTCCGACGACGTTGCGGCGCAGGTCGTGTTGAGCGCGGGAATTCCGACGACGATCACCGGGCTGGAGATCACCCGTCAGGTCACGATCGACAAGGCGCGCTTGGAGCGGATTCGGGCGTCGGGTCCGCTCGGTTCGGCGCTCGGGGCGGATATCGAGCAGTGGTGGGCCTACTGGAACGAGACGTGGAACGTGCCGCATGATCCGGTGGCGGTGCTCGCGCTGAGCTGCCCGGAGCTGTTCAGTTTCTCCGAGCTGGGGCGGGTGAGCATTGCTGTGGGTGGGGCGAAGGCGGGGCACAGTACGTTCGCGCCTGCTGCGGAGGGGACGGTACGGATCGTGACCGCGGTGGAGGCCGAGGCGGTGGCCGAGGAGATCACGCGGCGGATCGTCGCCGGCGGGACGGCTTACGCTGGGCAGCGTGGGGAGATCGATGGCGACCGCACGTGACGTCGCCGAGCGCGCCGGTACATCGACCGCGGTCGTCAGCTACGTCTTCAACAACGGGCCGCGGCCGGTGTCGGCCGACACACGTCGGCGCGTACTCGAGGCCGCGGCCGAGCTCGAGTACCGGCCGAACATCCTCGCCCGCGCACTGAGCGCCGGCCGGACGTACTCGCTCGGCCTGCTGATCCCGCAGATCCGCAACCCGTACTTCGCCACGCTCGCCGAACACCTGGAGAACTTCGCCCGGCAGCACGACCACCTGCTGCTGATCGGCGACTCGGCCGGCGATCCCGCGCAGGAGTCCGCGCACATCGGGTCGTTCATCGAGCGCAAGGTCGACGGCGTCGTACTCGTCTCGCTGCTCGTCGAGCCGGCGATCCAGCGGTTCGCGGCGGCCGGCGTACCGGTCGTCGCGCTGCACCCGGTACCCGACGGCGTCACGGTGTCGACGCTGTCGATCGACTACGTCGCGGGCGCCGAGGCGTCGGCGGATCACCTGCTGTCGCACGGGTACCGCACTCTCGGCGTCATCACCGGGCCCGAGGAATCACCCGGTACGGCCGAGCACCGGCGCGGGATCGAACGTGCGCTCGGCAAGCATCCGCGGGCCTCGGCGCGGTACCTCGCCGCGCCGGTCTCCCGGTTCGCCGCGCGGGACGCCGTACGGCCGTGGTTCCAGCAGAAGCGGCCGCCGCGGGCGATCTACTGTTCGACGGACGAGCAGGCGTTCGGCGTACTGTTCGCGGCCTGGGAAGCCGGGTTGCGGGTGCCGGAGGACGTTGCGGTGATGGGCTTCGACGGGACGAGTGAGTGCACGGTGACGATTCCGCCGTTGGCGAGCGTGCGGCAGCCGATCGCGGAGATTGCGCGGCAGGCGGTCGAGTTGTTGCTGGATCGCGGAAAGACCGCGGCGGCGCGGCACGTGCTGGACTACGAATTGGTTCCCAGTACGTCCTGCGGTTGTTGAAGCGTTCGTTGGGTTCTGTTCACCGGATCGCCGGAAGATCCGGCGAATGGCAGAGGTACCGGTCTCGAAGGCGGCAGCGCAGTTCGTCAACGCGTGGGAGGCCGCGCTCCGGGAACGGCTGGTGGTGAAGCCGCCACAACGGTTCGACCGGCGGGTGCTGCTCGGACCGTACTCCTCGCCGGAGAAGCTTCGGCACGGTCTGCTCGGGGTCGGGACCGGTGGCGGGGATTCCAAGGGGAACCTGGACGAGGGGGACGGGCGCCGGCTGGATCGGCTCGGTCGGGGCAAGGGGTGGTTCCGGAACCGCAACTGGCCGTCCGGCGACGAGGTGTCGAAGGTGCAGCAGCTCGGCGTCGGGCTGACGCGCGAGCTCGGTGCGGGCGTGGGGCGTGGTGCTGTTCGTCAACAGGGCCACAACCGTCAGCTGGAGGATGCGATCGGGCAGTCGGTGGCGCGGTTCCACTACCCGTACGTCGTTGAGCAGTTGGAAGCCACGGGGACGATCTCTGCGGAGGTCGCGGCTGCGTTCCGGAGAGGGAATGACTTCGCGCAGGACTCTCCACGGGAACGGCTGGTGACCACGTTCGCGGACGTGATCGATCCGGTGGTGGAGCGCGGTGACGCGGGACGGTTGCTGGACGTCGTACATGCCTCCGAGAGCGCCGACAAGGCGAGGGTGATGGCGGAGATCCTCGTCAACAGGTCGCCGATCCTGGAGCAGGCCGACAGGCCCGTACGTACGGCCGCCGCTGAGCACCTGACCTCCGTGATCGGCGACCAGCTGTCGGAGGCGATGGAAGAACTCGACCAGGAGTCCTACACCTCCCGCCCGCAACGCGCCCAGACTCTGGGCCGCCGGATCGCCGAAGACACCCGGCGAGCCATCACCCGGCTCGAACGCGAGGCCGCACCTAACCCAACCACAGACCCCGAAGCCACCCGCACCGCCGACGTGGCCGCGGCGTCACGCCTGGCCGGTGACGGCGTCGCGAGTGCGAGTACCCCTGGCGGCAACGGCGCGACCAGCCCCGCGGTCGACCCGGCCACGCCGAACAATCGCACTACCGGTCCGAGAACCCCCGGCAACGCGATCGGCTAGCCCGTACGACCGGGCAACGCTTGGTGAACTTGTGCCGACTCCGTGGTCCCTGAGGCCGGCCGGCCGCTAGCCTCCGGCGCATGAAGATCCTGAAGCGAGTGATCGCCCCCCTCGCCCTCGTCGTTCTCACCATCGGTACGACGCTCTCCGCGGCGCCGGCGTACGCCGCTCCGACCTACTGGAAGTTCAAGAACACCTACAACGGCAAGTGCCTGCACGCCGGCGACACGAACGTGTGGCTGGAGACCTGCCAGGCGACCGACCGGCAGGAGTGGGACTGGGTCGGCACCGGCACCTATCAGTACCTGCGGAACAAGCTGACCGGGAAGTGCCTCACGACCGACGACAAGACGCTGAACAACTCCGTGTGGAGCAGCCCGTGCTCGTACGTCGACGGCAAGCTCTGGTCGTACGGCGGAGACGGCTCGTACCTCTCCAGCCACTACAGCAGCTGGCTCCGCAGCAGCCCGAGCGGATCTGAAGCCGTCTACGCATCGCACGAGTACATGGACTACGGCGACAACATGAACTGGATCGGCACCCACAACTGAGAACGGTGCGCTGTCCGGAGATCGCTCCGGACAGCGCCGACGGTCACGCGGGTGACGGGCTTCCGGTTTCCGCGGAGGGGCCTGCGGCGGCTCGGCGGACGGACCAGGCGACGCCGATGAGGACTACGCCCCAGACCAGGGCTGTCACGCCTAGGAGGACGGCGATGCTGACGGCGCCGGCGCCGGGGTTGGCGGCGAAGAGGATGCCGATGAGGATCGAAAGCGCGCCGTTCAGTACTAGGAGCCAGCGGGGCATCGGCAGGTGGCTGCTGAAGGCGCCGGCCAGCTCGAAGATGCCGCGGACGATGAGCCAGATGCCGAGGATCCAGGTCAGGGTGGCCGCGGTCATCCCGGGGTGGACGATCGCGAAGAACCCGGCCAGCAGCGCGATCACGCCGAGGACGATCAGCCACAGCCGGCTGCCCCGGTAGTCCGGCTGGAAGGCCTGGGCGATCGAGCCGATCCCGTCGGTGACCGCCCAGATGCCCCAGAGCAGGGCCAGGGCGATCGCCGTGGAGATCGGCCAGGCGATCGCGAGAATCCCGAACACGATGCCGATCGCACCGCGGACGAGCAGCATCTTCCAGCCGAGAGTCAACCAGTCCCGCTCCATGTCAGACCTCCTTGAGGGCTATTAGCTCTCATGGTGATCTCAGCAACGGTGCGTGACAACTACCTACTCGGAGGCGCGTCGCAACGCTTCCGAAAGCCGTTCCGCGGCGGCCATGACGGCGGGCGCGTGCATGCGGCCCGGCTGGCGGGAGAGGCGTTCGATCGGGCCGGAGACGGATACGGCGGCGATCACCTTGCCGCTGGGGGAGCGGACCGGGGCGGAGACCGACGCCACACCCTGCTCGCGTTCGCCGACCGAGTGCGCCCAGCCACGGCGTCGTACGCCGGCCAGCGCCGCCGCGTTGAACGAAGCGTTGTGGAGACCGCGGTGCATCCGCTCCGGATCCTCCCAGGCAAGCAGTATTTGGGCGGCGGAACCGGCCGCCATCGTCAGCTGGCTGCCTACCGGGACGGTGTCGCGCAGACCCGACGGCCGTTCGGCAGCAGCAACACACACCCGGTACTCGCCCTGCCGCCGGAACAACTGCGCCGATTCGCCGGTAATGTCACGCAGTCGGGCCAGCACCGGGCCGGCGGTCGCGAGCAGCCGGTCCTCACCGGCGGCGGAGGCCAACTCGCTCAGTCGCGGTCCGAGCACGAAGCGTCCCTGCATGTCGCGCCCGACCAGCCGGTGGTGCTCGAGAGCGACCGCGAGACGATGTGCCGTCGGCCGCGCCAGCCCCGTCGCCGCCACGAGTCCGGCCAGGGTCGCCGGCCCGGACTCGAGTGCGGACAGAACGAGAGCTGCTTTGTCGAGAACGCCGACTCCGCTAGAGTTGTCCATGGGACGATATTGCCGTCTCGAATCGTGGAACGCAAGTCGCTTCAGCCGCCCAATCGAGAGCACTGTGAGCGAAAGCACCACACTTCCAAATCTCAAAGGAGAGTCTGATGGGCAGGACGTTGTCGGAAAAGGTCTGGGATGCGCACGTCGTGCGCCATGCCGACGGAGAACCCGACCTCCTTTACATCGACCTCCATCTGGTCCACGAGGTGACCAGCCCGCAGGCCTTCGACGGCCTCCGGCTGGCCGGCCGTCAGGTCCGGCGGCCGGACCTGACGATCGCCACCGAGGACCACAACGTCCCGACCTTCGACGTGGACAAGCCGATCGCCGACCCGGTGTCGCGGACCCAGGTGGACACGCTGCGCAGTAACGCCGAGGAGTTCGGCATCCGGATCCACACCCTCGGCGACCCGGACCAGGGCGTCGTGCACGTGATCGGCCCGCAGCTCGGCCTGACCCAGCCGGGGATGACCGTGGTCTGCGGTGACAGCCACACCTCGACGCACGGCGCGTTCGGAGCCATTGCCTTCGGCATCGGTACCAGCGAGGTCGAGCACGTACTGGCAACCCAGACGCTGATGCAGGCCCGCCCCAAGACGATGGCGGTCACCGTCGACGGCGTACTGCCCGACGGCGTCTCGGCCAAGGACCTGGTGCTGTCGCTGATCGCGAAGGTCGGCACTGGTGGCGGCCAGGGCTACATCGTCGAGTACCGCGGTGAGGCGATCCGCGCGCTGTCGATGGAAGCGCGGATGACGATCTGCAACATGTCGATCGAGTGGGGTGCGAAGGCCGGCATGATCGCGCCGGACGAGACCACGTTCGAGTACCTGAAGGACAAGCCGCACGCGCCGCAGGGTGTCGACTGGGAAGCCGCCGTCGAGTACTGGAAGAGCCTGGCCACCGACGAGGACGCGACGTTCGACCGCGAGGTCGTACTGCGCGCCGAGGAGATCACGCCGTTCGTCACCTGGGGCACGAACCCGGGCCAGGGCGTGCCGCTGGCGGCCACCGTGCCGTCGCCGGACGACTTCGACAACGAGAACGACAAGGTCGCGGCCGAGCGCGCGCTGGAGTACATGGGCCTGACCGCCGGTACGCCGCTGCGCGAGATCCACGTGGACACGGTGTTCCTGGGCTCCTGCACCAACGGCCGGATCGAGGACCTGCGGGCCGCGGCCGGCGTACTGGCCGGGCGGAAGGTTGCCGAGGGCACCCGGATGCTGGTGGTCCCGGGATCCGGCCGGGTCCGGCTGCAGGCCGAGGCCGAGGGCCTGGACCAGACCTTCAAGGAGGCCGGCGCCGAGTGGCGTGGCGCCGGTTGCTCGATGTGCCTGGGCATGAACCCGGACCAGCTGGCGCCGGGTGAGCGGAGCGCCTCCACCTCCAACCGGAACTTCGAAGGCCGCCAGGGCAAGGGCGGTCGTACCCACCTGGTGTCGCCGCTGGTCGCCGCCGCGACCGCTGTCACCGGGACCCTGGCCGCACCGGCCGACCTGCCGCCCGTCGCCGTACCTGCGAACGCCTGAGGAGCAACGGAATCATGGAAGCCTTCACCCAGCACATCGGTACGGCGGCCCCGCTGCGCCGCAGCAACGTCGACACCGACCAGATCATCCCGGCCGTGTACCTGAAGCGCGTCACCCGGACCGGCTTCGAGGACGGGCTGTTCGCGGCCTGGCGCAACGATCCTTCCTTCGTCCTCAACCAGCCGGAGTACGAAGGTGTCTCGGTGCTCGTCGCCGGACCGGACTTCGGTACGGGGTCGTCGCGTGAGCACGCCGTCTGGGCCTTGCTCGACTACGGCTTCCGGGTCGTTGTCTCGTCGCGCTTCGGCGACATCTTCCGCGGCAACTCCGGCAAGGCCGGTCTGCTCGCGGCCCTGGTGACGCAGGACGTCGTCGAGCAGCTGTGGACCGCGGTCGAGACCGACCCGGGTACCAAGGTCACGGTCGACCTGGAGAACAAGACGATCTCGGCCGGTGACGTCTCGGCACCCTTCGAGATCGACGACTACACGCGCTACCGGCTGCTGAACGGTCTGGACGACGTCGGCATCACTTTGTCGCACGCGGACGAGATCTCTGCGTACGAAGCAACCCGGCCGTCCTTCAAGCCGGCAACCCTTCCTGCCAAGGCCTGAGAGCTCTATCAGAGTTGTTGCCCCCGTAACGTTTTGGTGGACGGGGGCGATAATTCTGGTGTTACCCTTGCGTGGTTGCCGGGGACATCATCGGCACAAGGCTTGCGAGACCGGGGAGGTGAGGACGCATGAACAGCAGCGATCCCTCCAGACATACCGGTCTCGCTCGGCCTTCGGGGGACTGATTTTCCTCCGGTAGTTGTGGGGTCGGGCAGACGTGTGCTCATCACTCGCCTGATTCACCCGCATCTGGAGGACTCATGTCCGACCTGCGCCTGCGCACCTTCCGTGCGTTCAGCCGTACTCCGTCACTGCGTGCCGCCGCGCGCAAGCACGCCGCATCCGCCGCCGCCTCCGCGATCGAGCCGGACACCAAGCAGCCGCGCGACCTGCAGAAGCCCAAGGGGCACAGTGTCGTCGACAGCGCGATCTACTGCGGCGGCAACCGGGTCGCGTCCCCGCATTCGCTGGCAGATACGTACTCCGCACTGCATGACGCTCCGCAGAGCCTGGCCTGGATCGGCCTGTACCGGCCGGACCGCCGCGAGCTCGCCTCGCTGGCGCAGGAGTTCGACCTGCACGAGCTGGCGATCGAGGACGCGAACGAAGCGCATCAGCGGCCGAAGCTGGAGCGGTACGGCGACACGTTGTTCGTCGTACTGAAGGCCGCGCGGTACCGGGACGCGACCGAGGAGGTCGAGTTCGGGGAGGTGCACGTCTTCGTGGGCCCGGACTTCGTGGTGACGGTCCGGCATGCCGAAGCGCCCAACCTGGCCGCCGTACGGCGTCGCGTCGAACGCGATCCGGAACTCCTCAGCCGCGGTGCCGAAGCGGTCCTCTACGCGATCATGGACAAGGTCGTCGACGGGTACGCGCCGGTGGTCGCCGGTCTGGAGAACGACATCGACGAGATCGAGACCGAGGTGTTCCGCGGCGATCCGAAGGTGTCGCGGCGGATCTACGAACTGTCCCGTGAGGTGATCGAGTTCCAGCGCGCCACCCGGCCGTTGGTCGGGATGCTCGAGCAACTGCGCGGCGGCTTCCAGAAGTACGGCGTGGACGAGGAACTGCAACGTTCACTGCGCGACGTCGCCGACCACGTCACCGAGGTGGTGGAGAAGGTCGACGGCTTCCGCGAACTGCTCCGCGACATCCTGACGGTGAACGCGACCCTGGTTGCCCAGCAGCAGAACGAGGAGATGAAGAGCCTCGCGATCGCCAGCAGCGAGCAGAACGAAGAGGTCAAGCGGATCTCTGCCTGGGCGGCGATCCTGTTCGCACCGACGCTGATCGGGACCGTCTACGGGATGAACTTCGACAAGATGCCGGAGCTGCACTGGGAGTACGGATATCCGTTCGCGATCGGCCTGATGGCCTTGGTGTGTGGAGGTCTGCACCAGATCTTCAAACGCCGCGGCTGGCTGTGAGTCTGCTCCGAAAACCCCTCAAACACCCCGGATCGGGCGAAATTGTGGCCCGAATCGCCTGAAACAAGGCCGAATTGCCGCGTTGGTGTTTGTGCATGGCCTGTTCAGTCCATAACGTTCCTGTGAGATCGAGCGCTGTGCTCGACGTCTAGTGTTCACGGAGGGAAGCAGTGAACAAGAGCCAGTTGGTCGAAGCGCTCGCAGTGCACTTCGACGGAAACCGCCGCCAGGCCCAGCACGCACTGGAATCGGTGATCGACACCGTGCAGCGCGAGCTGACCAAGAAGGGTGGCAAGGTCGCCATCACCGGTTTCGGTGCCTTCGAGGCCATCGAGCGTGGCGCGCGCATCGTGCGCAACCCGCGGACCGGTGAGACCAAGCGCGCCAAGAAGACCACGGTTCCGAAGTTCCGCGCGGGTGCGGAGCTGAAGGCCGTTGTCTCCGGTGCGAAGAAGCTGCCGAAGCTGGTGGCCCCGAAGCCGGCCGCGACCGCCACCAAGGCGGCT
This sequence comes from Kribbella sp. NPDC031520, assembly GCF_055580825.1. Lineage (NCBI taxonomy): Bacteria > Bacillati > Actinomycetota > Actinomycetes > Propionibacteriales > Kribbellaceae > Kribbella > Kribbella sp. NPDC031520. Next base: position 174,164 of record NZ_JBVIKS010000008.1, on the reverse strand, counting down.
GCCCCGGCGAAGAAGGCGGCTCCGGTCAAGGCCGCCGCCACGAAGACCGCCGCTGCGAAGAAGACGGTCGCCAAGAAGGCCCCGGCCAAGACGGTTGCCAAGAAGGCCCCGGCGAAGACCGTTGCCAAGAAGGCCCCGGCCAAGACGGTCGCCAAGAAGGCCCCGGCCAAGACCGTTGCCAAGAAGGCGCCGGCCAAGAAGGCCCCCGCCAAGAAGACCGCGGCGAAGCGTACCGCTCGCTGATCTTCACGCACTGCGGCACCTGCACGACACGAAGGCCGGTCACCCCACTCCAGGGGATGACCGGCCTTCGCCGTTGTCCCCGGCAACTAGAGGGTGCAACTACAGGCGGGTGCCGAAGTCCACCTTGGTGATTGCCAGCGTCGCACCGGATCCGGTGGTCTCGATCGTCACGCGCTGGCCGACGCGCAGATGACGAACCGGGGTGCTCGCGACCGCGTGCACCGTGAACGGGAGCTCGATCCCGGTGTCGGTCAGGACGGCCCCAGAGAACGTTTCACCGTCGTACTTGCTCACAGTCGCCTGCATGTCAGCAGGCTAGACCTTCGGTCCCGGTCGCCGCACCGAGCACCAGCGAGAGCACGTCGGCGGTCGCGGGCCCCACACCGAGTTGTACGGCGTGGGCGAGGTCCGCTGCGGTGTCGACGTCACGACGTACGGACTCGATCCCGGGGAGCTCGATCGGTACCGCGCCGGATGCCTGGTGGGCCAGGGCGGAACCGACGCCGAAGCGGGGATCCAGCGGTACGCCGGATGCTGCCGCGAGCAACGTCGTACCGGTGCCGGGCTCGTCGACGACGAAGGAACGGGCCGCCGTACAGGCAGCGAGAACGGCCGTGAGCTCGGCCGGACGGAGGGTGGGAAGGTCGGCCGACAACGCCGCGACACCGGTACCGGGGAACTCCGCGGCCGCCACGGTGGCTCCATGCGACAGGGCCTCGTTCAGCCCCGCGGCGGGGAGATCCGGGACCACGCGCGCACCGGCCGCGGTCACGTCCGCGCTGACCAGCGGGTCGTCGGTGACCACCAGAACGGTCTGCACCAGTGGGGACCGGAGAGCGGCCGCAGTAGTGTCGACGGCGAAGGCACGAGCCAGCTCAGGACGGTGCTGAGGGTAGGCCGGAGCGAGCCGGCTCTTCGCGATCGCCGTACGCTTCACCGGGATCACCAGGGTCCAGGGAGCGACCTGTAGGTCTGCCATCAGGCAGGATTCTCCCATGACCGACGGCGCGTTCGACCACCAGGAGGCAGCAGTGGACAGCAGGAGCGACGATCCACGGCCGCCGCGCGGATTCTGGTTCGGCATCATCGTCGCGCTTGTCAAGCCGTTCATGATCGTGTTCACCAAGTGCCGGTTCACCGGCCGGGAGAACATGCCGCGGCACGGCGGCGTGGTCTATGTGCCGAACCACATCTCGCATTTCGACCCGGTACTGCTCGGCTATTTCATCTGGGAGTGCCGGCGGATCCCGCGGTTCCTCGGCAAGGCCTCGGTGTTCAAGATCCCGGTTCTCGGCAAGATCATCAGCGGTGCCGGGCAGATTCCGGTGTACCGCGATTCCACCCAGGCCGTGGACGCGTTCCGGGACGCGGTCGCCGCGGTCGAACGCGGCGAGTGTGTGGGCGTTTACCCAGAGGGCACGATCACCCGCGACCCGGCGATGTGGCCGATGACCGGCAAGACCGGTGCGGCCCGGATCGCGTTGATGACCGGCTGCCCGGTGATCCCGGTGGCGAACTGGGGCGCCCAGGAGATCCTCAAGTCCTACACCGGCAAGATCCGGTTCCGGCTGCTGCCGCGCAAGACGCTGCAGGTGCGGGCCGGGACGCCGGTCGATCTGAGCGCGTTCGAGGGCAAGCCGCTGACCAACCAGCTGTTGCACGAGGCAACCGAGGTGATCATGGCCCGGGTCGCCGAGACCCTGGGCGAACTGCGCGGCGAGACTCCGCCCAAGGAGCTGTACGACCTGCGCAAAGCCCGACGTGAGGAGAAGGAATGACCAAAGTCGCGGTGTTCGGAGCCGGGTCCTGGGGGACGGCGTTCGCGGTGGTGCTGGCGAACGCCGGTAACCAGGTGTCCGTGTGGGGCCGGCGTGAGTCGCTCTGTGAGTCGATCAATGCCGGGCACGAGAACGCCGAGTACCTTCCCGGTCTGCGATTGCCTGATGCGATCACCGCGACCCACGACCCCGCCGTGGCGGCCGACGGAGCGGAGGCCGTCGTACTCGCGGTGCCGTCGCAGTCGTTGCGGGACAACCTCACGGACTGGGCCGGCGTACTGCCGAACGCCGTACCGCTGGTCAGCCTGATGAAGGGCGTCGAGCTCGGTACGACGAAGCGGATGAGCGAGGTGATCGCCGAACTCACCGGCGCCGGGCCGGAACGGATCGCGGTCGTCTCCGGGCCGAACCTGGCCCGCGAGATCGCCGAGGGTCAACCGGCCGCGTCCGTCGTCGCCTGTACGGACGAGGGGACGGCGGCGCGGTTGCAGAAGCTCTGCCATTCCCCGACGTTCCGCCCGTACACGAACAACGACGTCGTCGGCTGTGAGCTCGGTGGCGCCTGCAAGAACGTGATCGCGCTCGCGGTCGGGATGGCCGTAGGCCTCGGCTTCGGCGACAACGCCCGCGCCTCGGTGATCACCCGCGGGTTGGCCGAGATCGCCCGGCTCGGTACGGCACTGGGCGCCGACGAGCACACGTTCTCCGGCCTGGCCGGGCTCGGCGACCTCGTCGCGACCTGCTCGTCGCCGTTGTCCCGCAACCGGACCTTCGGCGAGAAACTCGGCCAGGGCATGAGCGTCGCGGAGATCGCCGGCGGCACCCGTCAGGTCGCGGAGGGCGTGAAGTCCTGCGCCTCGATCACCGAACTCGCCCACCACCACGACGTCGAGATGCCGATCGCCGAACACGTCACCAAGGTCGTAGCCGGCGAGATGACCCCGAAAGACATGCTCTTCAGCCTCGTCTCCCGCTCAGCAAAGTCAGAACGCTGGGGATGATCCCAACCACCTTCGCCAAGTCGTGCCGTCCGGGACGCCGTCCTCAAGGTTTCCCGCACCCGGGCAACATGCATGAGCCGGACGCCTTTGAGGCTTGGGGTGGTGAGGGCGCGGTCAAGCTGTACGAACGCGACGACGCCCGCTACGCCATGCTGCTCGAGCGCGTGCATCCCACCACGCTGATGGAGCACAACGAGGACGTCGTCGCGATCGCGGGCGAGCTGCATCGCAGGTTGCGGATCCCGGCACCGGTCGGCCTGCCGCGGATGTCCGAGCGGGCCGATACCTGGGCGGAGGAACTCCGCAAGGACTCCGCTGAGCTCGACCACCCGTTGCCGGCGGCTGTGGTCGACGGTGCCCTCGCCGTCGTCGATGAGCTCGGCCGCGAGCAGCCGGAGATCCTGATCCACGGCGACTTCCATCCGCGCAACATCCTCCGCGCGGACCGGGAGCCCTGGCTGGCCGTCGATCCGAAGGGCTACGTCGGCGACCCGGCGTACGACGCGGCGATCTTCCTGCGCACCCGCGCGTACCACCTGTTCCTGGGCGGCCTGGTCGGCGCCGACCTGCTCCGCCGGTTGCAGGCCGAGCTGAACGAGTTCGCCGACGCGTCCGGCCTCGACGCGAAACGCATCCGCCGCTGGACGCAACTGGTCGCCGTCCAGACGTCGTTCTGGGGCCGTCGCCACGGCTTCGGCCGGGCCCGTGGTGGGAGCGAACTCGAACGTATCGTCGGCTTGATCGACCAGATCGCGGTCGCCTGGAAGTGACCTGGGGCTCGGCTAGCGTCGTGGTGTGGACCAGATCGAGTTGTTCGTCAACCACTTCGTCGACTGGATGGACGAATCGGGTGCCGTCGGCAACCCTGATCTCGAGCTGATCCGGGACCTGCTGTGGGCTCGTCGTGAGGTGCAGCAAGTGTTCGGATTGCGCGACGACATGGGGCAAGGGGTTCCCGGGGCGATGGTGTGGCCGAACACCGCGCTGTTCCGGACCGTGGTCGAGATCGCGCCGTTCTCGTTCCAGGTCGACGCGCAGGTGCGTGAAGCTCTGGTCCGCACGCTGCCCCTGCTGCGGGAATTCATCCTGATGAAGCTGACCGTCGAGCGCGGCACCACCACGATCCGGCAGGAGACGAAGGATCTGCTGGACATCCTGACGTCCGACCTCGGGCGCCGGATGGAGGACCCGGCGCGGTGGGCCCTGCGGCTGCGTCGGCACTGGCTGCGGACGGAGGCGAAGTTCGAGCCGCCGGCCGGTACGGACGGCGAGGGCTGGCAGACGCGCTTCGACCGGCTACCGCGCGAGCGCCGGGACGAGCTGATCGGGCCGGTGTGGCGCCCCCCGGTCGACCTTCCGCGCGGCCTGTGGGGTGCTGCCGTCGTTCCCCGGCCGACGATTACTTTGCCGTCAACTCTGGTCGCGGCGGCCCGGACGGCACCGTTGATGGCGGCCGTGATCGAGGTCGCCGAGTACCTCGCCGATCGGGTGGGTGCTTGGACGGGTGGCCGCCTGGCGGACGACGTCGTGGCGGAGGTGTCCGCCGGGACGTCACTCGCGGATCCGGAACTGGTGCAGGAGGCGTGGCGACTGGCGGTGCTGGGCGGGTTTCTCTGGCCGGTGCCGTTGCGGATCTTCCGTGGTGAGAATCTCGACCTCTGGGCGGACGACGACGAGGTGCTCGCGCGCTGGTCGGAGGTTGCCGAGGCGGCGATCGCCGATCTCCCGGATCCGGTGCATGATCTGGTCGTCCGGCTGATTCTGGCGACGTACCACCCAGGTGTCGACGAAACGTCCGCCGACGTGACCGCTGTCCTCGCGACGCCGGAGGGACGGTCCGCGGTGGATCGCCTGCAGCGGCTCGGAGTTCTGGACGGCTGCACGCTGACGCCGCTGGGGCGTCAGGGCGTGCTGTTCCCGTGGGCCGGCTGGAAACTCGACGGCGGGTGGACACTCGATGCGGGCGAGTGGCGCTCAGACCTGACGACAGCCGACGTCCGGACGTGGCTGCGCTCGGTGGACCGGTGCCTGGTCGGCGAGCCCGGACTCTGGTGGCAGCTCAACGCCGACCCCGACGTCTTCGCCGGTCAGTTGGTCGAGGCGATGCGCACCATCGACGATCCGTCGGCGCGGTTCCGTGCGTTCGCCATTCTCATCAATCTCGGACCGTCCGGCCTCGCGGCGGCTCAGCAGTTGGCCGGGACGCTGCTCAGTGTGTACTACGTGATGCTCGGTGGGCCCGACGCAGCCGCTGCGGCTCCGGTCACCGAAGAGCAACTGGCCCTCTGCCGGGCGGACGTGGACGCGTTCGACGCGCAAGCGACGCGCCTGCTGGACGGGGCGACGCCGGGGACTCCGATCGACCCGCGCTCTCTCACGTTCTTGCCGCGAGGCGAAGAGGAGTGGCTGGATCGGTTGCGCGACGGTGCGCCCTGCACGGCTGAGGACATCGAACGCGTGCGTAGGTACCTCCTGCGTGTCAGTGACGGGGTGGGAGACGTTCTACGGACGATCGCGTCAATGGCCTAGGGCGTGTTGCTGGACCAGAATGGCGGCCCTCAGCTGGATCGCCTAGCAAGGCCCTCAGGCGGCAGATCGAACGCGTCGTTGGGGGTCCGCAAGAGGGCGATACTGGCGCCGGCGAAACCGACCGCGGTGACCACTAGCCCGATACCGGCGGCGACGTGGCCCGGCATGAACGGGTGAGTGAAGCCGCCGACGGCGAGGGCGATCCCCATCCAGACCGGAGCAACCCGGCTGCGCGCCAGAGCGATCCCCTGCAGCAACAGGCCGACCGTGATGGCGAGGATGAAGAGCAGACTCCCGACGGCGAAGATCGGCAGGTTGTCCATCGCGGACCTCAGCTTCTCCATCGTCGCCGGATCCAGGTGTTCGTGGACCGTCAGGTACTCCGGCGTCACCGGACCACCCAGCAGGAACAGCCCGGCTCCCAGACCTCCCATGGTGACGATGGCTCCGACGGTGGACAGTCGCGGCACTCGCCGGCGCGTGACCCACGCGACGGCGAAGCTCGCCGGGATCAGCAGGAACCAGGGCACCTGCAGCCATTGCATGAGCTCGAACCGGCCCTGGTGCGCTGTGACCGCCACGACAGTCTCGCCGAACGGCGCGTTGCCGTCGACCGGGCTGATCAGGTAGACGATCCCCTGAAGCAGGATCGGCACCGGGGCGATCACGGCGAGCAGGACCCGCCAGAATCCCCGCACGTCCCGCGGTTTCCGTTCGGACTTGCCTGTCTTGGAAGTCTTCGAGGTTGTGGTGGACATGAGCAACTCCTTTGCGAGTGCGCTGCCGTCAGCGCTGGAGACCTCAGCGTCGGACCGGACCGGCCCCAGGCGGCAGGTTCGCGGCTCACACCCGCCCGGGAGACCTTCCTGGGCGCCCTGGGGCCAGCCCCCTACCCGCCTGTGGGTTCGAGGTCTGATGATGGGCTCATGAGGGCCGATCCGGACGTGACCGGTAGGACCGATCGCCGGCTGCGATCGGTGGCTCTCGCTGCACTCGGCGTGGCGTTGCTGGGCGCAGTAATCACCGTCGTCGCCGCAACGGCATCCGGGCTGAGTTGGTCGCGGCTGATCGACCTGTTCGTCGTGAGCAATGCCCTGATCGGGCTGTGCCTGGCGTTGGCCGGCTGGCCGATCGCGGACCGGCAGCCACGGAACCTGGTCGGCTGGTCGCTCCTGATCGGCGGCTTGTGCTACGGCTCGACCGCGCTCGGGACCAGCGTGCTCGCCTGGCTGGGGGAGCCACGAGGCTTCTGGCGCGGATTCGCCACGGTGACGAACGCCGGCTGGACGTGGACCTTGGCGACGCTGCTGCCGTTGTCGCTCATCCTGTTCCCCGACGGGCGGCTGCCGGGCCGGCGCTGGCGCTGGGTCGTCGCGGTGCTCTGCTTCACCGGCATCAGCTATACGGCGGCCGCGGTCCTGGACCCGAACGGCGGACTGACGGCCGAGCTGGGCATTCCGGAATACCCGGCCTGGTCCGGGTTCCGGCAGATCGTCTGGCTCCAGAACGCGAGCGCGATCGGGCTCGTGGCCGGCTACCTGTTGGCGCCGGCCGCAGTCGTCGTCCGCTACCGGCGCGGCTCCGAACAGGTCCGTCGGCAGGTCCTCTGGTTGCTGCTGGCAACGATCCTGATGGTCGGCTGCTTCGCTGTCGCGACCGCGGCCGGCTCGGAGTCGCTGCTGCTCGGGGTGCTGCCGATCCTGCTCGTCCCGGTGGCGGTGGCGGTCGCTATCCTGCGGCACCAGCTGCTCGACATCCGGCTGGTGGTCTCGCGATCGGTGCTGTACCTCCTGCTCACCGGCGCGGTGGTGGCCGGCTACCTGGCGCTCGTCCTGCTCCTCGACCGAACCGTTCGGCACCAGGTTTCGCTGAACTCGTCGGTCGTCGCCACCGTGGTGATCGCGCTCGCCTTCAATCCCGCGCGGGTCTGGTTGCAGCGGCTGATCCAGCGTGCGTTCTACGGTGCACGCCAGGATCCGGTGCGGGCGATGGTCGAGGTCGGCGCCCGGCTCGGCACAGCGGCCGGCACCGGGCTCGACGGCGTACTCGACGCCTTGTGCCGGGTGATGCGTTTCCCGGCGGCGGCTGTCCTGGTGGACGGCAAGCAGGTGTCAGCGTACGGCGAGCTGCCCGCGGCACGGCATGCGATCGCGCTCGGCTCCGGTGCCGAGCGGCTGGGGGAGCTGGTCGTCGGTTTGCGTTCGGGCGAACAGCGACTCGATCCGGCCGACGAGCAGGTACTCACTCTGCTCGCGGCTCCGCTTGCGGTGGCGGTGCAGGCCAGACGGCTGGCCGATCAGTTGCGGGATTCACGGGAGCGCGCCATCACCGGCCGCGAGGAAGAACGGCGGCGGATCCGCCGCGACCTGCACGACGGACTCGGCCCGGTGCTGACTGCGGTGGTGCTGAACGCCGAGGCGGCGTTGCGCCTGCTCGACGCCGATCGTGATCGGAGTTCGGAGCTGTTGGCGCGCCTGCGCGACCTGACGATCGGGGCGGTCGACGAGATCCGCCGGCTCGTGGACCAGTTGCGGCCGGCCGCGCTGGACGGACTCGGTCTGGTGGGCGCCCTTCGTGAGTACGTCGTGTCCGCGGGCCCGCGTACGGACGGTGCTGCCCTCGGCATCACGGTGGACGCGCCGCCGGAACTCGGCGAACTGCCCGCCGCCGTGGAAGTCGCGACGTACCGGATCGCCACGGAGGCCCTGACGAACGTGATTCGGCACTCGAGCGCGACCACCGCCGGGGTCCGAATTGCTGTCGAGCACGGCCGGCTCCTGCTGGAGGTACGCGACAACGGGCTCAACGACGGGCCGGAATGGCAACCGGGTGTCGGGCTCGCCTCCATCACCGAGCGGGCGGCCGAGCTGGGTGGCGAGTGCGACGTCCGCTACGACCGGACCGGGTGCACGGTCAGCGTCGTACTGCCTCTGGGGCCGGCCGTACTCGAGGTGCGGCCATGACGCTGCGGATCGTGGTGGCGGACGACCACGGCATCGTGCGCGAAGGCCTCGGCGCGCTGCTGTCGGCGCATGACGGCTACGAGTTGATCGGTACGGCGGCCAACGGCGAGGAGGCGGTTCGTGCGGCCGTGATACTGCATCCCGACGTGCTGGTGATGGACATCCAGATGCCCGGACTGTCCGGGATCGACGCGACCACCGAGATCGGCCGGGTCGCGCCTGACGTGGCCGTGCTCATGCTGACCATGTTCGACGACGACGAGTCGGTGTTCGCCGCGATGCGCGCCGGCGCCCAGGGTTATGTGCTGAAGGGTGCGGCGCCGGACAACGTGATCCGGGCCATCGCCGCGGTCGCCGCCGGCGAGGCGATCTTCGGGCCGGGGATCGCGCGCCGGGCGCTCGCCTATCTGTCCGGGCCGCGCGCCGACCAGCCGGCCTTCCCCCAGCTGACGCCGCGCGAACGCGAGGTGCTGGACCTGATCGCCGGCGGGCTGGGCAACGCCGCCATCGCCGGCCGGCTCGGACTGGCCGTGGCGACCGTTGGCAATCACATCACCAGCATCTTCGCCAAGCTCCAGGTGGCCGGCCGCTCCGAAGCCATCATCCGGGCCCGCTCCGCCGGCCTCGGCGACCACTGAGCTCCACCGTCCCGCGGTCGGGTGGTGCGCGGACGTCCGCGAGGTGTTCGAGGGTGGTCGTCAGTGCGCCAGCACATGCTGCTGGACGAGGATCGCGGCGCCGCGGAGCGCGCCGTCCTGGCCGGTTCGGGAGGTGCGGACCTGGAGGTCTGTGGTCGCCAAGGGCAACGATCTGGCATAGATGGTCTCCCGTATTCCAGCCAGTAGGCTGTCGCCCGCCTGGGAGAGTGAGCCACCGACGACGATCACCGTCGGGTTCAGGAGGCTGACGGCCGCGGCCAGGACGGTGCCGATCTCGCGGCCGGCCTGACGGATCGCGGTGGTGGCGGCGGTGTTTCCGGCGCGGACCAGGTCGACGATGTCCTGGCTCGTGGTTGCGCCGTCGAGCCCAGCCGCGACGGCGGTGGCGGAGGCGATCGCCTCCAGGCAACCGTGGTTCCCGCAGCGGCACAGTTCGGTACGGCCGAGGATCTGGATGTGGCCGATGTCGCCGGCCGCGCCCTGAGCGCCGCGGTGCAGGCGGCCGCCGCTGATCACGCCCGCACCGATGCCGGTGGCAACTTTCACGAACAGCAGGTGCTCGACGTCCGGGTACGCCGTGGCGTGTTCGCCGAGCGCCATGATGTTCACGTCGTTGTCGACCAGCACCGGCCCCGGGAGCTTCCGGCTCAGCCGGCCGACGACGTCGTACGAGTCCCAGCCCGGCATGATCGGCGGATGGTTCGGCCGGCCCGTGCTGTGCTCGACCGGCCCGGGCAGTCCGACCCCGGTCCCGGCGAGGTCCGCCGGCGACCGTCCCGCCGTACGCAGCAGAGTCAGCCCGGCCTCGGCGACCGCGTCGAGCACGACCTCGGGTCCTTCGGCGATCGCGAGCGGAGTCGTCGACCGGTCCAGGATCGTCCCAGTCAGATCCGTGAGCGCCACCGACAAATGCGTCGCGCCGACGTCCGCCGCCAGCACGAGCCGAGCCGTCGGGTTGAACCGGAACCGCGCCGGCGGCCGCCCACCCGTCGACGCGGCCTCACCCGACGGTACGACGAGACCGGCCGCGAGCAGCGTCTCGATCCGCCCGGTCACGGTCGATCGGGTCAGCCCGCTGAGCTCGATCAGCTCCGCGCGCGTCCGCGGCTGACCGTCACGGAGCAGCCGCAGCAGCGGGTCCGCCGTACCGAGATCGCTCATGCACCGGGACTTTCGTCGGACTGGTCGTGGACTTTTGCTTGACAGGGTTCAAAAGGGTCCCATAGCGTCCTTCGACGTGTCCACCAATGCGCGGAAGCTGAGGGTCGGGATCGTCGGCGGTGGGTTCATGGGCCAGGTCCATGGCAGGGCCGCGCTGGTGTCCGGGGCGACCGTCGTGGGAGCCGTCGGATCGTCGCCCGCGCGTGCGCAGGCCGCGGCCGAGGCGACCGGCGCCGAGCGTGGGTTCGCGACCCTCGACGAGTTGCTCGCCGCGGACGTCGACGTGGTGCACGTCTGTACGCCGAACAACACGCACCGGGACGTGACGCTCAAGGCCCTCGACGCCGGCAAGCACGTCGTCTGCGAGAAGCCGCTCGCGACGTCCGTCGAGGACGCGATCGGCCTGCAGACCGCGGCGTACGAGGCGCAGCTGGTCGGCGCGGTGCCGTTCGTCTACCGCTACCACCCGATGGTCCGCGAGCTGCGCGCCCGGATCGCCGCGGGCGAGGCCGGCCTGATCACCAGCCTGCACGGCTCGTACCTGCAGGACTGGCTGGCCGGCGCCGACGACCAGAACTGGCGCGTCGACGACACCACCGGCGGCCCGTCGCGGACGTTCGCGGACATCGGCTCGCACTGGTGCGACCTGACCGAGTTCGTCACCGGCGACCGGATCGCCGCGATCAGTGCCCAGCTTCGGACGGTACGGGCGCAGCGCGGCGGCGTCGAGGTGAAGACCGAGGACCTGGCGACCGCGCAGTTCCGGACCGAGGCCGGCGTGGTCGGGACGATCGTGGTCAGTCAGGTCGCCGCCGGCCGGAAGAACCGGCTGTACCTCGAGGTGTCGGGTACCGAGTCGAGCTTCGGCTTCGACCAGGAGGACCCGGACCGCCTGTGGGTCGGCCACGTGGACGCGTCGCAGCTGCTGACCCGCGACCCCGGCACGCTCAGCCCGGACGCGGTACGGGTGAACCGGCTGCCGGCCGGTCACGCGCAGGGGTACCAGGACGCGTTCGACTCGTTCGTCGCCGACAGCTACGCGGCCGTACTGGGGGACCACCCGGACGGCCTGCCCGATTTCGCCGCCGGCGCGCGGTCGGCCCGTGTGGTCGACGCCGTACTGCGGTCTGCCGCCAACGACTCTGCCTGGATCACCGTCGACAACTAGGAGCCCGTCAGATGCCTCGTCCGATCACTCTCTTCACCGGCCAGTGGGCCGACCTGCCGTTCGAAGAGGTCTGCCAGTTCGCGTCCGAGGCCGGGTACGACGGCGTCGAGATCGCCTGCTCCGGTGACCATTTCGACGTCCAGCAGGCCGTCGACGACGACTCGTACGTCCAGGGCCGCAAGGACATCCTGGCCAAGTACAACCTGCAGGTCTTCGCGATCTCCAATCACCTGGTGGGACAGGCGGTCTGCGACGACCCGATCGACTTCCGGCACCAGGCGATCGTGCCGTCCCGGGTCTGGGGCGACGGCGACGCCGAGGGGGTACGGCAGCGCGCCGCGGAGGACCTGAAGAACACCGCCCGGGCGGCGGCGAAGCTCGGCGTGCGGACCGTGGTCGGCTTCACCGGCTCGTCGATCTGGCAGTACGTCGCGATGTTCCCGCCGGTACCGGCGGACCGGATCGAGGCCGGGTACCAGGACTTCGCCGACCGCTGGAACCCGATCCTCGACGTGTTCGACTCCGAGGGCGTCCGGTTCGCGCACGAGGTGCACCCGTCGGAGATCGCGTACGACTACTGGACCACCACGTTCGCGCTCGAGGCCATCGGCCACCGCGAGGCGTTCGGGCTGAACTGGGACCCGTCGCACATGGTCTGGCAGGACATCGACCCGGTCGCGTTCCTCTGGGACTTCAAGGACCGGATCTACCACGTGGACTGCAAGGACACCCGGATGCGGGTCGGCGGCGGCCGCAACGGCCGGCTCGGTTCCCACCTGCCGTGGGCCGACCCGCGGCGCGGCTGGGACTTCTACTCCACCGGTCACGGCGACGTGCAGTGGGAGGACTGCTTCCGGGTGCTGAACTCGATCGGCTACGACGGCCCGATCTCGGTCGAGTGGGAGGACGCCGGCATGGAGCGCAAGGTCGGCGCGGCGGAGGCGGTCGACACCATCCGCAAGCTCGCCTTCGACAAGCCGGAAGCCGCCTTCGACGCAGCCTTCGCCACCGACAAGTAGCCGAGCTGACCTGGTCACCGTTGCAGGTCGTCGGCCTCTGTCTTGGTTGCGAGTACGCGGGCGAAGACCGCGAGCCCGGCGGCAAGCGCGGTGACCACGACGAACGAGATGGTCAGGCTGCTGGCCTGGGCGATGCCGCCGATGATCGACGGGGCGACCAGGCCGGAGGCGTACGTGATGGTGGCAACGCCGGCGATTGCCTGACTCGCGTTGGCGCCGGTGTGACCGGCCGCGGCGAAGGCGAGCGGTACGACGACCGCGATGCCGATCCCGATCAGCCCGAAGCCGATCATCGCGACGATCGCGTCAGGGGAGACGACCACGAGCAGACCGCCGAGGGTCGCGATCACACCGCTGGCGCGGACCGTCCGGACCGCGCCGAACCGGTCGACGACCGCGTCGCCGGTGATCCGCGCGATCGCCATCGTCAACGCGAAGCCGGTGGTCGCACCTGCCGCGACCCCGGCCGAGCTGTCCAGGATGTCGCGCAGGTACACCGCGGACCAGTCCAGGCTCGCACCCTCGGCGAACACCGCACAGAACCCGACCGCCCCGATCAGTAACGCCGACTTCGGCGGCAACGCGAACCGCGCCGGCGGCTCCTCGTCGTCCTCGGGATGCAGGTTCAGTACGAACTGGCACACCACCGCGCCGATGATCGTCAGTACGACGGCCGCGATCGTGTGATGCACCTGCGCACTGAGATTCGCGTGCGCGGCGACCGTACCGACGGCGGATCCGAGCAGCGCGCCAACGCTCCACAGGCCGTGCAGGCCGGACATGATCGACTTCTTCAGCCGGCGTTCCACCTCGACGCCGAGTGCGTTCATGGCGACGTCGGCCATCCCCGCCGTACCGCCGTAGATCAGCAGGGCCGCGCACAGCGTCAGCAGGCCGGGTGCGAACGACGGCAGGATCAAGGCGAGCGTCCAGAGCGCGAGCAGCCCGCGCAGCGCGTTGCGGGTGCCGAACCGATGGGTGACCCGGGCGGCGAGCGGCATCATCAGCGCGGCGCCGAGTGCCGGGAACGCGAGCGCCAGCCCGAGCTCGCCCGCGGAGAGGCCGGCATGCTCCTGGATCCACGGCACCCGCGTCGCGAACGAGCCGGTCACCGATCCGTGCACGCAGAAGACCGCGGCGACGGCGTACCGGGAACGCTTGACGAGGGTGGTGTCATCAGTCACAAGCGAACACACTATCTGTTTGAACGATCAGACGGATGGTAGTTTTCTGCGCATGAGAAGTGCGGAACGGCACCAAGTGATCGTAGAACGACTGCGTGTCGGTGACCGAGTGTCGGTCCAGGAACTGGTCGAGGCGACCGAGGCGTCCGACATGACGATCCGCCGCGACCTCGACCTCCTCGCCGCGCAGGGAGTGCTGAAGCGCGTCCACGGCGGCGCGGTGTCGGCGATGCCGTCCGGTCTCGAACCGCCGCACTCGCTCCGCTCCCAGGCGGCCGTCGCCGCGAAGCAGGCGATCGCCCGCGCCGCGGTCGAGCACCTCCGCGACGGCGAGACGATCGTCCTCGACAGCGGTACGACGGCCCTCGAGACCGCGAAGCTCCTGCACGACCGCGCGATGACGGTGATGCCGCTGTCGCTGCACGTCGCGCACGAGCTCGCCGACGCGCCGCGCATTCGCCTGCTGATGCCGGGCGGTGAGGCGCGCAAGGGCGAGCTCTCGCTGGTCGGCCCGCTGACCGTCGCCTCGCTGCGGGCGCTGCGCTTCGACGTGGCCGTACTGAGCCCGTGTGCGTTCAGCCTGGACGCCGGGCTGACCGCCTTCGACCTGGGTGACGCGGAGGTCAAGCAGGAGGCTCTTCGGGTCGCGAGCCGCTCGATCGTGCTGGCCGACGGGGCGAAGTGGGACCGCGCCGCACTCGCTTTCGTCTGCTCGGCCGATCGCCCCGACCTGATCATCACCGACGACTCTGCTCCCGAGGACCAGCGAACCTTGCTCACCCAACGCGGCACCCTCGTCGAGGTCGCGTCTTGACCGCCACCGACTTACAACTCTCCGCCCCACCTCGAGCCGCCCGCGTCGCCACCTGGATGTACTTCGGTCTGAACGGCTTCGCGGTCGGGATGTGGGTGGTCCACATCCCGAGCATCGAGCAGCGGACCGGGATCACGCACAGCACGCTCGGCCTGCTCCTGCTGGTCCTCGGCGGCGCGGCGTTCACCGGTATGCAGGTCGCCGGGCCGCTGGTCGACAAACTCGGCCAGCGCCGGCTCGTCCCGGCGGCGGGCATCCTGCTCGGTATCGCGCTCGCCGGTCCTGGTCTCGCCACGAACTGGTGGACGTTGGGGCTGGCGTTGATCTTCGTTGGCTTCGGCAACGGTTCGATCGACGTCGGGATGAACGCACAGGCGGTGGTGGTCGAGCGCGGGTACCCGCGGCCGATCATGGCCGCGTTCCATGCGATGTGGTCGATCGGCGGTGCGCTCGCCGCGGTCATCGGTGCGGCCACGTTGCGGGCCCGCGTACCGACCGAGGTCACGCTCGCCCTGTCCGGCCTGGTCTGCATCGTGCTCGCGCTGATCGCCAGCCGGTTCTTGCTGGAGGCAACCGAACCTCCGGTCGAGGCGGACGAAGCTCCGCGGGGCAAACCGTCGGCGAAGCTGGTGTGGGCGCTCGGCGGACTCGCCTTCGGGCTGATGCTGTCCGAGGGTGTCGCCAACGACTGGGCGGCGCTGCACTTCCGCGACATCCTCGGGACGTCGGTCAGTACGGCGGCCTACGCGTACGGCGCGTTCGCGGTCGCGATGACCGTCGGGCGGTTCCTCACCGACCGGGTCGCGGCCGTCGTCGGTCCGGCGGCGATCGTCCGGTGGGGCGCCGCGATGGCAGCGGTCGGCCTGACCGTGGTGATCGTCGTACCGTGGGTGCCGGTCGCGCTGGTCGGCTGGGCGATCTTCGGACTCGGCCTCGCGGGCGGCGTACCGCAGCTGTTCACCGCTGCCGGGAACCTCGATCCGCGGTCCTCCGGTGCGCTGATGGCGCGCGTGGTCGGTCTCGGGTACGTCGGGTTGCTCGCAGGGCCCGCGCTGATCGGCGGGCTCGCGCACTGGATGCCGCTGAACGTCGCGTTCGTCCTGCCGGTCGTGCTGTGCGTACTGACGTTCTTCGGCGGGCCGGTACTCAAGAAGCGTTGAGGGCTCGCTCCAGGTCGTTCCAGAGGTCTTCGGGGTGCTCGATGCCGACGGACAGCCGGATCAGGTCCTCGGGGATGGTCGGGACCTCGCTCGGCCAGCGTCGGCGGCGTTCGAGCAGCGACTCGACGCCGCCGAGGCTGGTGGCGTTGACCCAGAGGTCCGTACTCTCGCAGACCCTCTGAGCCAGCGCGGCGTCGCCGCCGAGTTCGATCGCGAGGATTGCGCCGAAACCGGACATCTGCGCCTTCGCCCTGGCATGACCCGGGTCGTCGGGCAGGCCCGGATACCGGACGCGGCTGACTCTTGGGTGCTGCCGGAGGCGCTCGGCCAGGTACGCGGCGTTCGACTGGGCGCGTTCGAGGCGGATCGCGAGGGTACGCAAGCCGCGAAGCGCGAGCCAGGCGTCCATCGACCCGGCGATCGCGCCGAGGCTGCGGCGCCGCAGTTCGATCGCGGACCACAGGTCGTCGTCGGCGGTGAGGACCGCGCCGAGGACCACGTCCGAATGACCGGCGATGAACTTGGTCGCCGAGTGCATCACCACGTCCGCACCCAGCCGCAACGGCTGCTGCAGCAGGGGAGTGGCGAACGTGTTGTCAACGACGACGATCACGCCGGCCGCACGCGCGGTCGCGCCGGCGCCGCGTGCGGCCGTGCTGGTGGCACGCGCGGCGGCGGTACTCGCGGCCGTGCCGGCGGTACTCGCGGCCGTGCCGGCGGCGCGTG
Organism: Kribbella sp. NPDC031520; assembly: GCF_055580825.1. Taxonomy (NCBI): domain Bacteria; kingdom Bacillati; phylum Actinomycetota; class Actinomycetes; order Propionibacteriales; family Kribbellaceae; genus Kribbella; species Kribbella sp. NPDC031520. The sequence continues at coordinate 157,759 of NZ_JBVIKS010000008.1, read as the reverse complement.
CGGCTGCGGCGAGAGCCGGGATGTCGGCGACCTCCATCGCCGGGTTGGTCGGCGACTCGATCCACAACATGTCGGCACCGTCGAGCGTTCCGACGACCGCTTCGGTGTCCGCGATGTCCACCCGTTGCACGCGGAGCCGGCCGGTGGCGGCTTGCTGGTCGAGCAGTGCGAGTACGCCCGAGTACGCGTGCTGCGGCGCGACCACGCGGCCGCCGACCGGAACGAGGTCGATCACCGCCGCGGCAGCCGCCATCCCGGACGCGAAACTCAACGCCCGACCACCCTCGAGCTGACCGAGCGTCTCCTCGAGCGCGCTCCACGCGTCATTGCCGAACCGCCCGTAGCCGCGATCGCCGCCGGCAACGTACGTCGAACTGAACACCGGCGACGGCCCGACCGGCGCGTTGGCAACCCGCTCCGGACGCCCGGCATGCACGACGACGGTAGACGGATCGAGCTCAGCAGTCATACCTCAAATTCTCCCTACCAACCCCACCACCCCGCCCAGCGGGTACCACCCATCCCACAAGCAACCGGAACGCACGGGCCGACGCAGGGTGTGTGGTGCGGAGGTGTGGGTGGTTAGGGGGTGGTGGGGAGGGGGATGGTGCCGGTTTGCAGGAGGGACATTGCCTGGTGGGCGAGGGCTTGGGCGTCGACGGCGGTGGGGTGGTCTACCCAGACTCGGACGACGTTTTCGATGATGTTCATTGTGATGCCGGCGGACAGGGCGGCGACGAACTCTACGTGTAGTGGGTCGCCGGTGAGGCGGCGTTCGAGTGCGGCGGCGAGGTCGTTGCGGAAGCGCCAGATCAGTTCGTTCAGGTGGGCGCTCACGGATCCGGTCTGCTCGGCCAGGTCGAACACTGCGCGGATCCGGTCCGGGTCGGTCTCGAGCCGTTCGAGGACGCGCTCGATCACCGCGCGCAGGCCGGCCGACAGCTCCAGCGCGGGCTGCTCGTGGAACCAGGTGACGGCGTCCGCCAGGCAGTCGTCGACGAACTCGAGGACCAGCCCCTCCTTGGTCGGGAAATAGCGGTACAGCGTGCTCGGGCCGACCTCGGCCGCGGCCGCGATCTGCTCGACCGTAGTGCTGCCGAACCCGTTGTCGCTGAACAGCTCGAACGCCTTGTCCGCGATCAGCCGGCGGGTCCGCTCCCGCTTCACCTCGCGCAGTCCCATGGCGGGCAGGGTACCGCCTGCGACCCGCCGAAGGGTGTTCCGTATCGGAAGCGCCAGCCATATGGTAGTCACTACCAAAATCTGCCGTTAGGGGTGGCGATGACCGAGACCTTTCCCGTCCGCAGGCCGTCCGGGTGCCCGTTCGACCCGGCTCCCGAGTACGCCGGCTACCGCCGCACCGACGCGCCGCCGAAGGTGTCCACCCCGGCGGGCGTCGACGCGTACGTGATCAGCCGGTACGACGACGTCCGCACGCTGCTCCGGGATCGCCGGCTGAGTTCGCGGCTGGCGCCGTCCGATCACGTCGTACCCGACGTCGACCTGGACCGGGAGGCGGAGTCCGGGTCGATCCTGCAGGTGGACGGGGCGGCGCACAAACGGCTGCGCCGGATGCTGGCGACCGAGTTCGCGGTGAAGCGGATGGAGGCGATGCGGCCGTGGATCGCGCGGATTGTCGACGATCGGATTGTCGACATGCTCGCGGCCGGCGGGCCGGTCGATCTGGTCCAGGAGTTCGCGCTGCCGATCCCGTCGCTGGTGATCTGCGAGCTGCTCGGCGTTCCGTACGCGGACCGCGACGAGTTCCAGGAGCGGAGCGCGCAGCTGGTCCGGGTCGACGGGTGGACCGACGAGATCCAGCGGGCCAGCGACGAGCTGAACCAGTACATCGTCGAGCTGGTGCTGGCCAAGCAGGCGCAGCGCTCGGACGATCTGCTCTCGCGGCTGATCACCCGCGGCGAGGAACTCGGTACGCCGCTGAGCCTGGAGGAGCTGGTGACGCTCGGCGTCACGCTGCTGATCGCCGGACACGAGACGACCGCGAACATGATTGCCCTGAGCACGCTCGCGTTGCTCCGGAATCCTGCGCAGCTCGACCTGCTGCGCTCCGATCCGTCGAAGGTGCCGGGCGCCGTCGAGGAGTTGCTGCGGTACCTGTCCGTCGTGCACTTCGGGCTGTTCCGGCACGCGACCGACGAGTTGACAATCGGATCGTCGACAATCCGAACGGGCGACTACCTGATCGCCGCGCTGTCGTCGGCGAACCGGGACGAGACCGTGTTCCCGGACCCGGACCGGCTCGACCTCGAACGGCAGGCCGCGGCCCATGTCGCGTTCGGGTTCGGGCCGCACCAGTGCATCGGGCAACAGCTCGCGCGGGTCGAGCTGCAGGAGGTGTTCACCCGGTTGTTCGCGCGGATCCCGACGCTGCGACTCGCCGTACCGTTCGACGAGATCGACTACCGGGAGAACACGCTCGTGTACGGAGTGACAGCGTTGCCAGTCACCTGGGACGGACCGATCTGAAGATCTCTTAACCGAACCCCGGTCGGATCCTGATCCGCGGGCCGCTACAGTCGAGCCGGTGAGTGAGTTCTCAGAAAGCCAGCGCAAGCCCCGGATCGCCGTCGTCTTCGGCGGCCGGTCGAGCGAGCACGCGATCTCCTGCGTGACCGCTGCCAACGTCCTGCAGGTCATCGACCGGGACAAGTACGACGTGGTCCCGGTCGGCATCAGCACCAGCGGGCACTGGGTGCTGGAGAGCGGCGACCCGGAGCGGCTGTCGATCACCGACGGCAAGCTCCCCGAGGTCGACGTCACCGCGATGCCGGTGCTGTTCGGCGCGAACCGCGAGCTCGTGGTCAGCGAGCCCGACCAGGTCCCGAGCACGCTCGGCGAGGTCGATGTGGTGTTCCCGCTGCTGCACGGCCCGTGGGGCGAGGACGGCACCATCCAGGGCCTGCTCGAGATGTCAGACATCCGGTACGTCGGCTCCGGCGTACTCGCCAGCGCCGTCGGCATGGACAAGCACTACATGAAGGTCGTCTTCCAGGCCGCCGGCCTCGAGGTGACGCCGTACGTCGTGATCCGCGACCGCGACTGGCGGCAGGACCCGGACGCGTGCCGGGCCGCCGTGGACGCGCTCGGCTACCCGGTGTTCGTGAAGCCGTGCCGGGGCGGGTCCAGCCTCGGGATCACGAAGGTGAACAGCCTGGACGAGCTCAACGGCGCGATCGTCGAGGCCCGCGCGCACGACCCGAAGGTGATCGTCGAGGCATCCGCCAAGGACCCGCGCGAGATCGAGGTCGGGGTGCTCGGCGGGCTGGACGGGACCAAGCCCGAGGTCAGCGTCTGCGGCGAGGTCGCGGTGTCCGGTGGCGGGCACGACTTTTACGACTTCGAGACCAAGTACCTGCCGGAGGGCGAGGAGTACCTGGCGCTCTCGGTACCGGCCGACCTACCGGCCGAGCTGGCGGGCGAGATCCGGGCGAAGGCGCTGACTGCGTTCGACGCGATCGAGGCCGAGGGACTCGCGCGGGCGGACTTCTTCGTCGACGCCGACGGCCGGGTGATCATCAACGAGATCAACACGATGCCCGGTTTCACCCCGACCAGCATGTTCCCGCGGCTGTGGGCGGCCTCCGGCAAGGACTACGCGAGCCTCGTGCAGCACCTGATCGACCTCGCGATGACCCGGCCCACCGGCCTGCGCTGACCCGTCCGCATGACGGTCGTCGACACGCAGAACGGCCCGGTCCGCGGCGACGGCCTGGTGTTCAAGGGCGTCCCGTACGCCGCACCACCGGTAGGCGCGAACCGGTTCCAGCCGCCACGGCCGCCGGAACCGTGGACCACACCGCGCGACGCCACGGCGTACGGGCCGACCGCTCCGCAGACCGGCGCGGTCGGGCTGATCGGGGAGCTGGTGCCGCGGACGATCATCCCGGGCGACGACTACCTGAACCTGAACGTGTGGACGCCAGCGCTGGACGGGAGCGCGCCGGTGATGGTGTTCATCCATGGCGGGTCGTTCACCAGCGGCTCCGGGGCGCTGTCGGTGTACGACGGCAGTTCGTTCGCGCGGGACGGCGTCGTACTGGTGACGTTGAACTACCGGCTCGGCGCGGACGGGTTCCTGTGGTTCGGGGACGGTACGCCGAACCTCGGGCTGCTGGACCAGATCGCGGCGCTGACCTGGGTCCGGGACAACATCGCGGCGTTCGGCGGCGACCCGTCGAACGTGACCATCTTCGGTGAGTCGGCCGGAGCGATGAGCGTCTGCACGCTGCTCGCGATGCCTGCCGCTTCGGGCCTGTTCCATCGGGCGATCGCTCAGTCCGGTGCGGCGAACAACACGATCGGTGCTCCGACTGCCCGCCTCGTCGGGGAACGGTTGGCCGCGGTGCTCGGCACGGCACCGACGCGTGAGGCGATCGCGCGGGTGCCGATCGAGCGGCTGCTCGCGGCGCAGGACCAGCTCGGCCAGCAGGTGATGAGCAAGGCGCGGCCGAAGGTCTGGGGTGATGTCGCCCGCACGCTTCTCCCGTTCAGCCCTGTGGTCGACGGCGAACTGCTTCCGGCGCCACCGCTCGACCGCATCCGCGCCGGCGCCGCCGCCGACATCTCCCTGATGGTCGGCACGAACGCCGAGGAAGCCCGGCTTTTCCTCATTCCCACCGGCGTAGCCCGCACGATCAACACCCCACTCCTGTACGCCGCGGCGCGCCTCCGCTTCGGCCTGTCGATGGCAGGCGTACGCCGTTACCAAGCCAACCGCCCCGGCGTGACCTCGGGCGACGTCCTGGCCGCCGTGATGACCGACTCGTACTACCGAATCCCCGCGATCCGCCTGGCCGAGGCCCACCCCGGCGCCTACCTCTACGAGTTCGCCTGGAAGTCCCCCGCCTGCAACGGCACCCTGGGCTCCTGCCACGCGCTCGAACTGGCCTTCGTCTTCGACAACCTCGGCGACCCGTCGGTCAGGGCCATGCTCGGCCCACACCCACCGAAGCACCTCGCCGACCTCGTCCACACAGCGTGGATCGACTTCGCCACCGCCGGCGCCCCCGGCTGGTCGCCGTACACCTCCGACTCCCGTCTCACCCGCTACTTCGCCACCGCCTCCGGCACCACCACCAACGACCGCCCGGAGGAGCTCGCCTACTGGACCCACCGTTAGAGCCTGTTGGCGCGGGTGTTGAGGTAGCGCTGTTGGGGAAGGCTCGTGGTCAGGCGGGCCGCTTCTTCGTAGGCTTTGCGGGCGCCGGTGGGGTCGCCGGACAGTTCGAGTAGATGGGCGCGGACGGCGTACAGGCGGTGGTCCTTCGTCAGGCGTTCGTCTTGTTCGATGGTCGACAGCAGGGCGAGAGCCTCCGCGGGGCCGCGGGCCATCGCGACGGCGACTACGTGGTTGAGGGCAACCATGGGGTTGTCGGTTTGCTGCAGCAGGACGTCGTACAGGGCGACGATCTGCGGCCAGTCCGTCTCGTCGGCGGAGGGTGATTCGTCGTGTACGGCGGCGATCGCGGCCTGCAGTTGGTACGGGCCGACCGGGCCGCGGGGGAGGGTTGCGGTGATCAGCTCGACGCCCTCGTGGATCAGCTCCGGGATCCACAGCGAACGGTCCTGCTCCGCCATGGGTACGAGTTCGCCGAGCGGACCGGTCCGCGCCGGACGCCGGGCGTCGGTCAGCAGCAGCAACGCCAGCAGTCCGGCGACCTCGGGATCGTCCGGCAGCAACCGGTGCAGCATGCGCGCCAGCCGGATCCCCTCCGCCGCAAGCTCCACCCGCTGCAAGCTCGGCCCCGTCGTACTCGCGTATCCCTCGTTGAAGATCAGGTAGACGACCTTCAGCACCGCGCCCAGCCGGTCCTCCCGGTCGGCCGGCATCGTGAACCGCGCGCCGCTGTCCTGCACGCTCGCCTTCGCCCGGGTGATCCGTCGCGTCATGGTTGCCTCTGGCACCAGAAACGCCCGCGCGATCTCGGCCGTCCTCAGTCCGCCGACGGCCCGCAGCGTCAACGCGATCTGCGATGCCGCCGACAACGACGGATGGCAGCAGAGGAACAACAACACCAACGTGTCGTCCGCGTCCCCGACCGGCTCACCCTGGGCTGCCCAGTGCGCTACCCGGTCTTCGCGCCGCCGACGGGCCTGCTCCCGCCGGAGCAGATCCGTCAGCCGTCGCGAAGCCACCGTGATCAACCATCCACGCGGATTCTCCGGTACGCCGTCGACGGGCCACTGCTGCGCCGCCGCGAGCAAAGCCTCCTGCACGGCATCCTCAGCCGTATCGAAGTGCCCGAACCGCCGCACCAGGGCCCCGAGCACCTGCGGCGCCAGCTCCCGCAGCAGGTCGTCGAGAGCGACGTTCACGAGTCACCCACCTGGTCCGGCCCGTAGCGCGAGCACCTCATCGGACTCACCCCATTAGTTCGTCGCGTCCTTCGACGATCGGGCGGACATCCGCGTACGCCGTGGCGCGCACGGACTCGGGAACCGGGGTATCGGCCAGCCGGGACGCGATCTCCGTCGCCCGGTCGAACGACTCGCACTCGACGATCCAGTACCCCGCGAGCACCTCCTGGGTCTCCGCGTACGGCCCGTCGGTAACCACTGACTGCCCGTCCTTCGACCCCAAACGCCGGGTCAGCACCGGCGCCGCCAGCGCCCGCGTCTCCACCAGCTCACCCGACTCGAGGAGGTCGTTGTTGAACTTCTCCATGAACGCCCCCATCGCCGCGAAGTCGGCCGGCTCCCAGGCCGGGTTCCCGCTCGCCTTTCCCGCCATCGCGTCGTAGGCCTGCTGCGACGCGTACGTCAGGATCATGTACTTCATCGATCTCTCCCGTCATCCGGGCGCCACCGCAGGCGCCGTCACCCGAGACGTCGCCCCCACAGCCCGCGATCGGACATCATCGGCCGACGAATTGGATCTCACCAGGGAGTATGCCGGTGGGTAGTGCGGCGCAGCAGTCGTTGCAGCAGCAACCGTGGCGCGGCACTAGTTGAACGAAGCAACGGCTTCGATTGGTTGCCGGGTAGCGGTATCAGGCAGTTGACACTGCGTCAGCATGGACTTAACGTCAGCTAGGTGTAACGAGCTGTGACTGGCATAGACAGCATCTTCGCAGCTGCTACCGATCGAACGGGACGCCATCAAGGTGGCGGGACGGCGTAAGTCCTGCTTCTCGTGGCGCTCTCCCGATGTCCTGTTACCGGGCCTGGACCCGTCCGGATCGCTCGATGTCGTCCTCGCGACCGCGGATCCTGCTCAACGAACTGCCCGGACAACAAGTCGTCCTGCCATCGAGCAGACGGCTCGATGATGGACTGAGGGTGAAACCGATCATGAAACTGCCCATCTCTGCGCCCCCTCTCGGCCGGCTGCGGCTGAGCGGACTGGCGGTCGCCGCGGCGCTCGTCGTGTCAGCCGGCGGTCTGCTGGTCACCGGACGAAATGCGCAGGCCGCGGCCGTGGCGGTGCCGCTCGGCACTGCCGAGAGTTTCGTGGTCCTGGCCGGGGCGGGAATCACCAACACCGGACCGACCGTGCTGACCGGGGACATCGGCAGCTTCCCGAACCCCGCGATCACCGGCACCGGAACGATGACTATCACCGGAACCAACCATGCCGGCGACAACGTGACCCAGGAGGCGAAGAAGGATCTGGTCACGGCCTACAACGTCGCCGCCGGCGAGTCACCGCCGACGCCGATCACCGACGACCTGGGTGGGAAGACGCTGACCCAGGGCGTCTACAACTCGGCCTCCTCGATCGGTTTGACCGGTGCGCTGACCCTGGACGCAGAAGGCGACGCGGGAGCGGTCTTCGTGTTCCAGGCAGGCTCCACCCTCACGACCGCAACGAGCAGCAGCGTGCTGCTGACCAACGGGGCGCAGGCCTGCAATGTGTTCTGGCAGGTGGGCAGCTCGGCGACGATCGGTACGGCCACCCAGTTCCGCGGGACGGTCCTGGCATTGACATCCATCACCATGGACACCGGTGCCACGGCGGTCGGCCGGATGCTGGCGCGCAACGGGTCCGTGACCCTGGACACCAACACGCTCACCAAACCGTCCTGCAGCACACCGCCGACGACACCACCGCCGACCACGCCGCCGACGACGCCGCCGACGACGCCGCCGACGACGCCGCCGACCACGCCGCCGACGACACCGCCGACCACGCCGCCGACGACTCCGCCGACGACTCCGCCGACGACACCGCCGACCACGCCGCCGACCACGCCGCCGACGACACCGCCGACGACACCGCCGACGACACCGCCGACGACACCGCCGACGACACCGCCGACCACGCCGCCGACCACGCCGCCGACGACACCGCCGACGACACCGCCGACGACACCGCCGACCACGCCGCCGACGACACCGCCGACCACGCCGCCGACGACACCGCCGACCACGCCGCCGACCACGCCGCCGACCACGCCGCCGACCACGCCGCCGACGACACCGCCGACGACACCGCCGACGACACCGCCGACCACGCCGCCGACCACTCCGCCGGTGCCGACCGTTTCGCCCACGCCGCCGCAGGTCACCAGGACTCCGGGCGGCGCCGTCGGAACCGGTGATTGGACCGGGCCGTCGATCCTCCTCGTGGAGCCGCCGAGCGTTCCGTGGTTCGGTTGGTTCGTGATCGGCACTCCATGAGGACCGGCGCGGCGGTTCTGTTCCTCGCGGCCACCCTCACACTGGCCGGGTGTACCACTGCGTCGGGCACGGGGCCGACTCAGCAAGGTGCCGACCCGGCCGAGGTCGCACCCAGCGGAGCCGCCGCGCCAACCACCACCGTCATCACGCCCACACCGAGCACACCCGCCACGGGCACCCCGCGACACACCTTTGCGGTAGGCAAGGACAGCCCAGCACTCCGCACGGAGCCATCGGCCGATCCGTCCCGGCGATCACCCCCCAGCCCGGGACGCGAACAGCCGGCCCCGATGCGGAAGTCCACCCCGATCCGGGTGAGGATCCCCGCGATCGGGGTGGATTCACGCCTGATCGGGCTCGGCATCACCGGCAACGGCACGCTGCAGGTTCCGCCGAACGGATTTCCGGCCGGCTGGTTCACCGGTGCGCCCACACCCGGTGAGACAGGCCCCGCCGTGATCGCCGGTCATGTTCACTGGTCCGGCCGGCCCGGGGTCTTCGCCCGGCTGGACCGGCTGAAGCCGGGCGACCAGGTCGTGGTGACCCGGCAGGACCGCTCGACCGCGACGTTCCGGGTCAGCCGGGTCCGGGAGTATCCGAAGGCCAGCTTCCCGAGCGCGGCGGTGTACGGCGACATCGACCATCCCGGACTCCGGCTGATCACGTGCGGTGGGCTGGACTACGTGTCGGAGAAGTACGAGGCGAACCTGGTGGTGTTCGCCGACCTGATCGGCTGACGCGCAGGCAATCTCTCCGTCGTCCGTCGGGCAGCCGTCGTCAGAGACAGGGCGTGACGAGTTTGTCGTACTTGTGGACAGCGTCGGAGACGTCGGTGAGGGCGTTGGCTTCGGGGGCGTACTTCGACGGAACCGCGACCTCGAAGTACAGGGTGCGGCCGATGGTGGTGAAGACGTAGCCGTTCTGGACCTGCTTGGCGAACCAGCCGACGCCGTTGACCTCGAAGCACTGGGACTGGGCTTCGGCCAGGCCGGCGGGTGGGGTTACGCCGCAGGTCATCTCGATGGGTGGGTCGCCGTACGCGGTGGTGAGGGGGCTCTCCGGGGTGGTTTGCCGGCGTTTGGCGTCCAGGACCTTGACTGGGAGGGCCTTCACCAGGTCCTTGCAGGCGGCGGCCACCTCGGGGGCGGGGGACGGTACAGGGACCGGGGTCGCGCCGGGGCTGCACCCGGCGATCAGCAGCACGACGACGAGCGCGGCGCCCGCGATCCGGGAGACGCCGGCGGTCCGGGGCGCGGCGGGAGCGGTGCGGGGCATGCCGGTGGTCCGGGGCAGGAGCTTGGGCATACCGGAAACAGCGGGTCCCCGTGTCCGAGGTCAGATGTGGACGACGGGGCAGGTCAGGGTGCGGGTGATGCCGGGGACGTTCTGGACCCGGGCAACCACCAGTTTGCCCAGTTCGTCGACGTTGCGGGCTTCCGCGCGGACGATCACGTCGTACGGCCCGGTGACGTCCTCGGCCAGGGTCACGCCCTGGACCTCGGCGATCTGTGCCGCGACGTCGGCCGCCTTGCCGACCTCGGTCTGGATCAGGATGTAGGCCTGGACCACCACGTCGTTCTCCACTCAGTCGTCCTCAGCTGGCTCCAGCCACAGTACTGCCAGGCGGCCGGGCGTACTCGTTGCCACGTCACGGTACCGCCTAGACTCCGGCTAGCGATATGGGAGGTCTGCTGACGTGACAGAGACGTTGGGGAGCACGGGTGAGTTCGGCCTGATCGCGGCCGTCACCAAGGGGCTGTCCCAGAGTGAGGACGTCCTGGTCGGTCCCGGTGACGACGCGGCCGTGCTGGCGGTGCCGGACGGGCGCGTGGTGATCACGACCGACCTGCTGGTGGAGGGCAGGCACTTCCGCCAGGACTGGTCGTCGGCGTACGACGTGGGCCGCAAGGCCGCCGCGCAGAACCTGGCCGACGTGGTCGCGATGGGCGCCCGGCCGACCGCGCTGGTGGTCGGCTTCGGCGGCCCCGCGGACCTGCCGACCGCCTGGGCGCTGGAGCTGAACCAGGGACTTGTGGACGAGTGCGAGCTGGTCGGCGCGAGCATCGTCGGCGGCGACACGGTGCAGTCGGACAAGATCGTGGTGTCGGTCACCGCGTTCGGCTCGCTGGACGGCCGCCGGCCGGTACTGCGTTCCGGCGCCCGCCCGGGGGACGAGGTCGCGTACGTCGGCCGGCTGGGCTGGGCCGAGGCGGGCTGGGCGGTCCTCGCGCGCGGGTTCCGCTCGCCGCGGGCCGTGGTCGAGGCGCACCGCCGCCCGCAACCGCCGTACGACGAAGGTCCGAAGGCTGCTCTCGGTGGCGCCTCGTCATTGTGCGACGTGAGCGACGGGCTGCTGTCCGACCTCGGCCACATCGCCGCGGCCAGTCAGGTGATCATCGACGTCCACACGAAGGCGCTGACCGTACCCGAGCCACTCCAGGCGGTCGCGGCCGCGACCGGTGTGGACGCGCTGAAGTTCGTGCTGACCGGCGGTGAGGACCACGCCCTGGTCGGTACCTTCGAACCGGCCGACGTACCCGAGGGCTGGACCGTCATCGGCTCGGTTGCCGAGGGCAACGAAGAACGCCCGGCCGGGACGGTGACGGTGGACGGCGCGCCGTATGCTGCGGAGACCGGACATGCACATTTCAGGAGTTGAGATGCACCCGCCCAGAGTGCTGACGATCGCGGGTTCGGATTCCGGTGGCGGCGCCGGGATCCAGGCGGACCTCAAGGCCATGCTCGCGAACGGGGTGCACGGCATGAGCGTGCTCACCGCCATCACCGCGCAGAACAGCCTCGGCGTCCAGGGCGCCTGGGAGCTGCCGGAGGAGCAGGTACGAGCGCAGTTCCGGAGCGTCGTCGACGACATCGGCGTCGACGCGGTGAAGACCGGCATGCTCGCGTCCGAGTCGATGGTGCGGGTCGTCGCGTCGCTGCTGCGGACGCTGCCGGACGGCGTACCGGTCGTGGTCGACCCGGTGTCGGTGTCGAAGCACGGCGACGCGCTGCTCGCGGCGGACGCGATGGACGCCGTACGGTCGGAGATCGTCCCGCTGGCTACAGTGCTCACCCCCAACCTCACGGAGCTCGGTCCGGTGTCCGGTGTCGAGCTGACGACACCTCACGACCGGGAGCTCGCTGCGAAGGTGCTGCTGGACGCAGGAGCGACCTGGGTACTCGTCAAGGGCGGCCACGACGACGGCCCGACCGCTGTCGACGTACTGCACGGCCCTGGACTACGCCGTACGTACAGTGCTGCACGGGCCGACAACAGACACACGCACGGCACCGGTTGCACGCTGGCGAGCACCATCGCGTCGTACCTTGCTCGTGGGTACGACGTACCGAGTGCAGTAGGTGCTGCGAAGGAGTACGTGACCGGAGCGATCGCCGCTGGGTTCGCACTCGGCGACGGGATCGGTCCGGTCGATCATGCGTGGAGATGGCGAGGGAGTAGCAGTTGAGCAAGCAGCAGCCCCCGGTGGACGGGTACTGCGAGCAGTGCGGTTTCAACTACGACACCGGTGACCTGCAGGGCACCGTGACGCTGCTGATCAAGCAGGCGGCCGACTGTGCGATGGCGCTGACCAAGGCCGCCGCCGGTCCGGACGTGGACGTGGTCCGGCTGCGACCGGAGCCGGAGGTGTGGTCGGCGATCGAGTACGCGTGCCACGTGCGTGACGTACTCGAGGTGCAGCGGCTGCGGATCGCGCAGTGCCTCGCGGAGGACCGGCCGGTGTACGCGCCGATGGACCGGACCGGCCGGGTGAAGCAGGAGAAGTACGAGAAGCAGGACCCGATGGAGGTGGCGGCCGCGCTGATGCGGTTCGCCCGCGAGTTCGGGGCAGCGGCCCGGGTGCTGCAGCCGCAGCAGCTGGGGAAGCTCGGGCTGTACAACTACCCGGTCCGCGCACCGCGCACGCTCGGCTGGATCATCCGGCACACGGCCCACGAGATCCAGCACCATCGCCACGACATCACCGAGATCCTGGCGAAGCTGGAGCCTCCCATCGTTCCCAAGCCCAAGCCGGAGACCGAGGAAGAGCCAGAAGAAGCGCCCGTGGAAGTAGCTGACTAGCGCTGGGCGACCCAGGCCGCGATGGACGGCTCACTGGTCAACTGGTCGAGAGCCAGCGCAGCCGCGCCTCGCAGCGGCCCGTCCGGCTGGTGGGTAGCAGCCAGGACAGGGGGTGGTGAGCCGCGGTGGAACGTCATCAGACCGCTCTCGTACGCCTCCTGGAATGTCTGCGAAGCTGCTGCGCGTAGAGGGATTGCCAGCCCGCCTACGGTCACCACGTCCGGGTCGTGCGCGTTGACGAGACCTGCGATGCCGTAGCCGAGCGCACTGACCACCTTGGTGACTGCTGCGCGGGCAGACCGGTCTGTGCGTCGCAGTACCTCCTCCGCGTACGCCACCGGATCGTCAGGCGTCGGCTGATTCAAGTGGCGAGCCAGGGCGCGGCCGTCGATCTCCAGGTCCCAGCAGCCGCGCGCGCCGCACGGACACAGCCGCGAACGGTCCCCGAACGGCATGTGCCCGTACTCACCACCTGCACCGGAAGCACCCTGTGCTGGTACGCCGTCGATCAGTAGGGTCCCGCCGATACCCACCTCGACGATCAGGTGTACCGCCGTACCGGCTCCCGCGGCCGCGCCCGTACGGGCCTCTGCTACACCGCTGAGTGTGGCGTCGTTGCCGGCCAGGAGCGGTACGTCGACGCCGGCGGTGACCTCTGCCAGGTCGAGCTCAGCCCACTCCAGGGTTGGCGCTTGCATGAGGTGGTTGTCGCGGACCGTCCCTGGTACGGCGAGACTCACCAGCTGCAGGCGGTCGCCGTACTGCTCGTGTGTCTCCTCGACCGCTCGCCGCAGGTTGTTCAGGACCGGCTGTGCACGCCTACTGCGATGCCGCTTGTACTGCGGGTCCTGAAGCGACCCGTCCAGTGCTACGACTGCGCTACGCCAACCGCTCTGCCTCAGGTCGAGTGCCAGGGCTACCGGGCCTTCAGGGTGCGCCTGCAGGACCGTTGTCGGACGCCCGCGTCCCTGGCTCGGGGCGGGGGCCTCTGTCAGCAGCCGTACGTCGCGTAACCGGGCAGTCACCTCAGTGGCCGAGCCGGTGCTCAACCGGAGCGTGCGCGCGACCTCGGCGCGGGTGATCCCCGGCCGGCGCGCGACCTGGGTGAGGACGTCCGCGGCCGTCTGCCATTGTCCCCGGCGTACTGGAGTCATCGCTGCCTTCCGTTTATGCTCGGAGGACGAGTTTAATGGGAGGGCTGATGGAGATCCGGGAGATCCGCGCCGTGCTGTTCGACATGGACGGCACGCTGGTGGATTCGGACGCGGTCGTGGACCGGTGCTGGAACCGCTGGGCGGTCGAGTTCGGGCTCGACCCGGCCGCGGTGCTCGCGGTCGCGCACGGGAACCCGGCGGCCGCGACGGTCGCGCGGTTCCTGCCGGATGCGTCCGCGGACGAGCGAGCGGCGGCGTGGGCGCGGGTGTACGACCTCGAGGTCAACGACGTCGACGGTGTGGTCGCGAAGCCGGGCGCGGTCGAGCTGATCGCGACGCTCGAACGGATCGGGACGCCGTGGGCGGTCTACACCAGTGCGCCGGCGCAGCTCGCGAAGGTACGGCTGACCGCGGCCGGGATCGCGCCGTCGGTGCTCGTCACGGTCGACGACGTGAGCCGGGCCAAGCCGGATCCGGAAGGGTACCTCCGGGCGGCGGAGCTGCTCGGCGTACCGGTGACCGAGTGTCTGGTGGTGGAGGACACCGTCGTCGGACTGTCGGCCGGACGGGCCTCGGGGGCACTGACTGCCGGGCTGAAGGGTGTGCCGGCCGACGTCGAACTCCCGGACCTGCACCGGCTCGACGCGCTGTTCCAAGGTCTGGAGTGACCGCGCAGGCCCCGGTGGACGCCGGGAGCCGTACGGACGAGATCCGGATCGGGATCGCACTCTCGGCGATGGGGTTCGTACTGGCCGGTCTCGGGGCCTGTGTGGCGATCCTCGCGCGCGATCTGAACGAGCCGACCAGCCGGCTGGCCCTGCTGTCGTCGGGGTTCGCTGTCGGACTGCTACTGGTCGCGCTGGTGGGCCCACGCATGCTGCGGCGTTGGCCGATGCCTACCGTGCTCGCTCTGGGGTCTGTTGTGTGTGCGGTGGGTGCCGTGCTGATCGCGGTCGCCCCTGCGTACGTCGTCGCGATCGCAGGCGGCCTGCTGGTCGGCCTCGGCGGCGCACTGCTCGTACTGGTAGCCCCTCTCATGCTGAACGGTCCGACCGCAGCCTCTCGTCTGAGTCGGGTCAACGCGGTAGCCAGCGGCACAGGCATCCTCGCGCCGCTAGCAATCGGCACCCTGGACAGCCTGGGTCCCAGCGGCCGCCTAGCCCTCCTCGCAGCGGCTCCGCCGCTCCTGCTGCTGGCCGTCCTCACCCGCAGACCCGCGCGGGTGGCGGGCGCGGAGGGGTCCGCGCTGGGTGTGGGGAGGGCGGACGGGCCGGCGACTACGACGTCGGATGCTGCGGGCGCTCCGCTCTCCTCCCAGGACGCTGTGCCTGTGCTTATCGACTCTGCTCCTGCTGTCGGGTTGGCGGGGAAGTGGCGGCGGGTTGGGCGGCGCGTGGTGGTGGATGTGGGGGTCGGGTGGTTGCGGGTCGTGCTGGCCGTGTCTGTGGAGTTTTGTTTCGTGGTCTGGGCGGTGGCTCGATTGGTGGCTACGGGCTTACCTACGGCCACAGCGGCGCTGCTGGGCAGTGCGTTTCCGATTGGGATGGCGGTCGGGCGGGCGATCGGGCCGATTCGGGTGAACGGATGGTCGCCGGTGGTGCCGTCCAGTGTGCTTGCTGCTGCGGGGACGTTGCTGGTGAGCCTGTTCGACGCACCGGCAGCGGTGGCTGGTGGGCTGGTCGTGGCGGGGCTCGGGGTGGCACCGCTGTACCCGGTGACGCTGGCGGCACTCGTCGCGATCCCGGGGCTCAGCTCGGCGCGGCTCGCCGCGGTCGGCGCGATGGCGTCCGGTACGGCGATCCTCGTCGCCCCGGCGCTGCTCGCCGTACTGGCGCGGGTCGTCGACCTGCGGACGGCGTACCTGATCACGCTGCCGCTGCTCGCCGTACTTTTCCTGCTGAGCCGTCGATCCGGCCGCACCTCGTTCGTGTAGAGGGTGAAAGCACCCCCGAACCGAGGAAGGCAGCACACCATGAAGCTCCTGATCGACGGCCTGGCGATGCCCGAGTCCGCGCGCTGGCACGACGGCCGGCTCTGGTTCTGCAACTGGGTCGAGCAGCAGGTGGTCGCGATCGACGCCGACGGCAAGGCCGAGTCCTTCGACGTACCGGTCGAACAGCTGATGGGCTGGTCGATCGAGTGGACGCCGGACGGCCGGCTGCTGACCACCGGCGACAAGCTCCGCCGGTACGAGCCGGACGGATCGATCACGGTGCTCGCCGAGCAGCGCGCGAACGAGATCGTGCTCGATGCCCACGGCAACATCTACCTGGACGGCGCGGACTTCAACTTTGCCGGTGGCGAAACGCCGAAGCCCGGCTGGATCAAGCTCGTCACGCCGGACGGGACGATCCGGGAAGTTGCCGACGGCATCGAGTTCCCGAACGGCATGGTACTGACGCCGGACGGCCGTACGCTGGTGATCGCCGAGTCGTTCGCGGGCCGGCTGACGGCGTTCGACGTCCAGCCGGACGGCGACCTGACGAACCGCCGGGTGTACGCCGAGAACCTCGGCCCGGACGGGATCTGCCTCGACGCCGAGGGCGCGATCTGGTCGCAGACCGGCACTGAGGGCGTCGTCCGGGTCGCCGACGGCGGCGAGATCCTGCAGCGCATCGACCTCCCGGAGAACCGCGCCCCGTTCTCCGTCACGCTGGTCGACTTCGACGGCCCGACGCTCTGCATCCTCACGTCGGAGTGGCACCTGAACGACTCCATCGCCGACAACCTCGCCCGCCTTCGCAGCGACGCCCGTACCGGCCGGATCGACACGGTCCCGGTCGCCGTACCGCCGGCCGCCCGCTGAGAAATTCCTGATCGCCGGGCGCTTCCGCGAGCTGTGAGGGCGGAGGAGGATGAAGCTTCGAGACCTGGGGGGCGCAGCGTCTTGAGGGGAAGTTGTTCGGATGGCAGACAACGTGCGGGCCGCCCGGCGGCCGTCACTGGACCAGTTGGACCAAGTGCCCGACGACATGTCGCAGGAAGAGCAGGCGCAACTGCTCGTGGAGCCGACCTTCGACCATCAGGTCGAGGACGAGCCGGGCGAACTGGAGGCCGAGTTCGGGCCGGCCGCGGACGGCGGCTACGGCCGGGTGCCACCGGCCGGCGACCAGGAGACCGGTGCCGAGGAGTATCGGGGGGACGGGTCATGAGCGGCGTCGAGGACATGGTCAGCATTGCCGAGGCGGACCTCGGTCTCGGCGAGCCGAACCACATCCAGAAGTGGTACCGCGAGCACAACGGCGACGCGTTCAGCGGGAACTTTCCGTGGTGCGACGCGTCGATCACGTTCTGGGCCTGGCACTCGGGCAACGAGAAAGCGGTGACGTTCGGCGGCTTCTTCGCGCTGACCACCGCACACGCCCACGAGTTCAAGAAGCACGACCAGTGGCACGTGGACGTCAAGGGGATCCAGCGCGGCGACATCGTGTTCTTCGACTGGGGCGGTACGGACCTGAAGTCGGCGATCGACCACGTCGGCCTGGTCACCGGCGTCAGCGGCTCGAAGGTCTACACGATCGAGGGCAACTACTCCGACAAGTGCGACCGGCACGTGCGGATGTCGGACTGGATCGCCGGGTACGGGCGGCCGGCGTACGTGCACTCGAGCGAGCCACGCACCGGGTTCGTGACGTTCCCGGGCCGGTCGTTCTTCGTCGCCGGGAGGAAGAGCCCGATCATCTCCGCGATGCACGAACGGCTGGTCGCGGTCGACTGCGACAGGTACGAGACCCAGACGGACAAGGACGTCTGGGGGACCGGCGACGTCAAGTCGTACTCCGCCTGGCAGCAGAAGCTCCACTTCCACGGCGCCGACGCCGACGGCCTCCCCGGCAAGGAGAGCTGGGACAAGCTGAAGGTCCCGCGTACCTAAACAGGAAGGTCGTGCCGGCGTAACAGCTCAACCAGGGCCGGTACGCCGGCCGACAGGTCGTACAGCTCCGCCCGCAGACCGACGCCCGAAGCGCCCGCCACGTTGGCCGCGTTGTCGTCGACGAACAGTACGTCGTGCGCCGGCAGACCGATCACGCCGAGGATCGCCCGGAAGTACGCCGGATCCGGTTTCGCGAGGCCGAGGTCGCACGAGTAGAACGTCCGGTCGAACCACGCGCCGTACCCGCGCTCGTCCTGCATGATCGCCCGCCGGTAGCTGTGCTGGTTGGTGGCCAGGTGGCACTCGACGCCGGCCGCCCGCAGCTTCTGGATCAGCTCGACCACCTCGGGCTCCGCGACGAACCAGCTCCACGGCTCGATCGCCTCGTCCACGGATGCGGTCGAGTTCCACCGCCGCAGCACGCCGGCGAGCGCGTCCCGGAAGTCGCCCTTGCCGACCAGCGACGGCTTCTCCGCGGCCATCAGCTCGGCCACGAAAGCCTCCCCGTCGCTCGGCACCAGCGACCCGAGACGGGTCCACCAGTCGAACGTGGGCCGCTGGAGAACTCCGTCGGCATCGAAGAGGACGGCGCGTGAGCTCATGACGCCATCTTGTCATCCCGCCCTTGACCGGTTCAGTCGGTATGCGCTTACCTAGGTGGCTACGTAAACATATGTGGACACCTTCCGGCGAAAACCAACAGAAAGCGCCAGGTGAGGCTAATGACCCTGAGTAGAAGGAAGTTTCTCGCGGCCGGCACCGCCGCGGCCGCCGCCGGTCTCACCGGCTGTGGATCTGTGAGTTCACTGGGCGGAAAGAACGAGCTCAGTATGTGGACATGGGTCGGATCCGTCAACGACGACCTGATCGGCCAGGCGGAGAAGGCCGTCCCCGGGTACGAGGGGATGAAGCTCGCGATGACCCGGATCGGCTCGAACTACAAGACCAAGGTGCTGACCGCCTTGGCCGGCAAGTCCCTGGTCCCGGACATCGTCGCGATCAACGACGACGTCGCCACCTACTTCCCGAACGCGGACCAGTTCCACGACCTGAACGAACTCGGCGCCAAGGACCTGGAGAAGGACTTCCTGCCCTGGAAGTGGAAGTGGGGGATCACTCCGCAGGGCAAGATGATGGCGTATCCGATGGACACCGGCCCGACCGCGCTGTTCTACCGTACGGACGTCTTCACCAAGGCCGGCATCGACATCGATCCGGCCGCCGTCGCCGGACTTGCCCCGGACTGGGACGCCTTCATCGCGCTCGGCAAGAAGCTCAACCAGGCCGTTCCGGGCTCGTCGATCACCGACAACATCACGAGCATCTACGGCTACCGGATGGCCCAGCTGCCGAAGAAGTACATGACGCGGGACGGGCAGTACATCGGCGACCAGGACCACGTGCGGCAGTCGTTCGACCTGGCCGTCCGCGTGGTGAAGGAGGGTCTGTCGGCGAACGCGCAGAACTCGAGCGACAAGAACGCCGTCGTCACCAACGGCAAGCTGGTCGCCTACAACGGCGCCGTCTGGTGGGCTCAGCTCGGGCCGAAGAACGCCGCGCCGAAGACCAAGGGACTCTGGCGGGTCACGGCGGCTCCTGGTGGCGCCGGCAACAAGGGCGGGTCGTTCCTGGCGATCACGAAGTACTGCAAGAACCCGCAGGCGGCGTTCGCGTTCATCAGCTGGCTCGAGTCGGCGAAGAACCAGGCCCAGGCGTTCCTGGACCCGGTGCTGTTCCCGTCCACGCCGGCGAGTTACACGGATCCGAAGCTGTCCGCTCCGGATCCGTTCTTCGGCGGCCAGAAGATCGTCGACGTGTTCGCGGACTCCGCGAAGAAGTACCCGGGCGCCTACTTCTCGCCGTACGACAGCATCATCGACACCCCGATCAGCTCCGAGCTGGTGAACATCGAGGCGGCCGGCAAGAACCCGGACCAGGCCTGGTCCGATGCCCAGCAGCAGATCCAGCGTGAACTCAGCCGAGCGGGGGCGATCTGAATGGCGGTCACCAGCAAGGCGGCCCCGGCCGCGATCACGGCCACCGCGACGACGGAGAAGCCGCCGAACAAGTACTGGCAGGCGTTGCCGCAGTACACCGCGGTCGCGCCGTTCTTCATCCTGTTCGCGATCTTCGGCGCGTTCCCGGTGCTGTTCTCGATCTGGATCTCGTTCCACTCCTGGGACGGCATCGGCCAGATGAAGTGGGTCGGGCTCGAGCAGTACCACTACCTGCTCACCGACGCGACGTTCTGGAAGACGATCGGCAATACGCTGATCATCTGGGTGCTGTCCACGGTCCCGATGCTGCTGCTCGCGCTGGTGATCGCCAACGCGCTGCACAACGCGACCCGGTTCCGGACCTTCTACCGGATCGCGTACTTCATCCCGAACGTCACCTCGGTGGTCGCGATCACCCTGGTGTTCGGCTCGATCTTCAGCAACAACTTCGGCCTGCTGAACGCGTTCCTGAAGTCGATCGGCGGCGGCCAGGTCGAATGGCTGACCTCGCCGTGGGGGATCAAGATCGCGATCGCCACGATCGTCACCTGGCGCTGGGTCGGCTACAACGCGATCATCTACCTGGCCGGCCTGCAGGCGATCTCGCAGGACGTGTACGAGGCCGCCAAGGTGGACGGCGCCAGCTCGCGGCAGACGTTCTGGCGGATCACAGTGCCGATGATGCGGCCGGTGATCCTGTTCACCGCGGTCACCTCGACGATCGGCGGGCTGCAGATCTTCACCGAGTCGCGAGTGCTGTTCGGCGACACCAGCAACATCGGCGGTCCGGGCGACGCCGGCCTGACGATCGTCTCGTACCTGTACCAGAGCGCGTTCATCAAGAACCAGTTCGGGTACGGCGCCGCGGTCGGCTGGGCGCTGTTCATCCTGATCGTGCTGTTCAGCATCGTCAACTGGCGGCTGATCGGCGGCAACGACGACGAACGCCTGACCCGACGCGCCGCCCGACGGGTGGAACGCCGGATCGCAGCCCAGAATGCCAAGAGGGAGGCCGCAGATGTCCATTGAGCGCATGCGCACCGCCGTCGGTCACATCGTGCTGATGTTCGGCGTGCTGGTCTCGCTGTTCCCGTTCTACTGGATGGTCGTGATGGCCTCCAACACCACGCCGGACATCTTCAGCTACCCGCCGAAGCTGCTGATCGGCTCGCACCTGTTCGAGAACATGGGCAAGGTGCTGGACAACATCGACTTCTTCGGCTCGATGCTGCTCACGCTGATCGCGTCGCTCGGCGTGACGGTCCTGGTGCTGTTCTTCGACTCACTGGCCGCGTTCGCGTTCGCGAAGTACCAGTTCCCGGGCCGGAACCTGCTGTTCGGCATCCTGCTCGCGACGTTCATGATCCCGACCCAGCTGTCGCTGGTACCGCAGTTCGTGGTGCTCGCGCAGCTCGGCTGGATCGGGTCGCTGAAGGCCCTGATCATCCCGGGCGCGGCGAACGCGTTCGGCATCTTCTGGATGCGCCAGTACGCCAAGGGCGCGATCCCGGACGAGCTGATCGCGGCCGCCAAGGTCGACGGCGCCGGCTTCTTCCGGCAGTACCTGACCGTCGGTCTGCCGGTGCTCCGGCCGGGCCTGGCCTTCCTCGGTATCTTCACCTTCATCAATGTCTGGAACGACTACCTGTGGCCGCTGATCGTGATGACGGACCCGAACCGGCTCACCCTGCAGGTCGCCCTCGACCAGCTGAACGGCATCTACGGCACCGACTACTCGATGGTGATGGCCGGTGCGTTGATGAGTGTCATCCCCCTGATCGGCGTCTTCCTGATCGGCGCGCGTTCGTTCATCGCCGACCTGGCGGCAGGCG
This sequence comes from Kribbella sp. NPDC031520, assembly GCF_055580825.1. Lineage (NCBI taxonomy): Bacteria > Bacillati > Actinomycetota > Actinomycetes > Propionibacteriales > Kribbellaceae > Kribbella > Kribbella sp. NPDC031520. The sequence continues at coordinate 136,181 of NZ_JBVIKS010000008.1, read as the reverse complement.
CCATGAAGTTCTGACCTGAAACCCACAAGACCAACCACGGGATCTCCTTTGACTGACCACAAGCTCCGCTGGGGCATCATCGGCACCGGCAACATCGCATCCCGGTTCGCCAGCCAGGTGCCGACCTCGAAGACCAACGAGGTCGTCGCCGTCGGCAGCCGGTCCATCGAGTCGGCGAACACGTTCGCCGACAAGTGGGACATCGCCAACCGGCACGCGTCGTACGACGACCTGCTCGCCGACCCGTCGGTCGAGGCGGTGTACATCGCGACGCCGCACCCGATGCACGTCGAGTGGGCGATCAAGGCGGCCGAGGCGGGCAAGCACGTACTGTGCGAGAAGCCGCTGGCGATCAACCGGGCCTGGGCCGAGGCGATGATCGAGGCCGCGGTCCGCAACGACGTCTTCCTGATGGAGGCGTACATGTACCGGTGCCTGCCGCAGACCAAGCTGATCGCCCAGCTGGTCCGCGACGGCGAGATCGGTACCGTCCACCAGATCCAGGCGACGTTCGCGTTCGCGGCCGGGTACCGGCCGGAGAGCCGGATCTTCGCCGACGAGCTGGCCGGCGGCGGCATCCTCGACGTCGGCGGGTACCCGGTCTCGATGGCCCGGCTGATCGCCGGCGCGGCGACCGGGCAGCCGTACGCCGACCCGGCCGCCGTGAACGCGGTCGGCCACGTCGGCGAGACCGGTGCCGACGAGTGGACGGTGGCGACGCTGTTCTTCGACGGTGGCATCACCGCGCAGCTCAGCACCGGCGTCCGGCTGTCGGACCAGAACCAGGTCCGGATCTTCGGCAGCGAGGGGTTCCTCGTGGTCGAGGACCCGTGGTTCGGCGGCGACGGCAAGCCGACGCACGTCACCCTGCACCGGGTCGGAGAGGAGCCGCGGGACATCTCCGCGGAACCGGCCCTGATCTACACCGCGGAGGCAGAGGCGGTGCAGGCGGCGATCGCTTCCGGTGCGAAGGAGGCACCGGAGATGAGCTGGGCGGACACGCTCGGCAACCTGACCGTGCAGGACCAGTGGCGGGCCGCGATCGGCCAGCAGTACGCGAGCGAGCGGGACGACGCGATCGTGCCGACCGCGACCGGTCGGCCGCTGGCCAAGCGCGCCGACGCCCCGATGACGTACGGCCACGTGCCGGGCGTCGACAAGCAGGTGTCCCGCCTGGTGATGGGCGTGGACAACCAGCAGACGCTGCCACACGCCGCGGTGATCTTCGACGACTTCGTCGAGCGCGGCGGTACGACGTTCGACACGGCGTACATCTACGGCGGCGGGCGGGGCGAGAAGCTGCTCGGGCAGTGGATGACGTCGCGCGGCAACCGCGACGACGTCGTGGTGATCGGGAAGGGCGCGCACACGCCGTACTGCGATCCCGAGTCGCTCACGCGGCAGCTGCACGAGAGCCTCGAGCGGCTGCAGACCGACCACGTCGACCTGTACTTCATGCACCGGGACAACGAGGACATCCCGGTGTCGGAGTTCGTCGACGTACTGGACGAGCACTTCAAGGCCGGCCGGATCAAGGCGTACGGCGGGTCGAACTGGTCCACCGCGCGCTTCGACGAGGCGAACGCGTACGCCGAGGCGAACAGCAAGCAGCCGTTCACGCTGCTGAGCAACCACCTCAGCCTCGCGCGGGCGTACGACGTACCGTGGGCCGGCTGCCGGCACGTGGCCGACGACGAGTCGCAGGCGTGGTTGCGGGAGCGGCAGGTCGCGCTGTTCCCGTGGTCGAGCCAGGCGCGCGGGTTCTTCACCGGGCGGGCCAAGCCGGAGGACACGTCGGACCAGGAGCTCGTACGTTGCTTCTACTCCGACGAGAACTTCCGCCGGCTGGACCGTGCGCGGGAGCTCGCGGCAGCGAAGGGTGTGGAGCCGACGGCGATCGCCCTGGCCTGGCTGCTGCACCAGCCGTACCCGGTGTTCCCGCTGATCGGGCCGCGGCACGTGAGCGAGACGCGGACCTCGACACCGGGCCTTTCGGTGACGCTGACCGAGGACGAAGTGGCCTATCTCACTGCCTGACCGAGCGCTTGAATGGGCCTTGGCAGCCGAATTGGTCGTGTGCTGACAGCCATGTAACATGATCTGTCGGAGTCACGACCCTGAACACGGAGAATCATGTCTAAGAAGTGCGATGTCTGCGGCAAGCAGCCGACGTTCGGCAACAGCGTTGCCCGCCTGGGTAAGGGCGCGATGATCCGGCGGGTCAAGGCTCGTACGCCCCGCCGTTTCAACCCCAACATCCAGCCGGTCCGGGCCATCATCAAGGGCACCCCGACCCGCATGAAGGTCTGCACGTCCTGCATCAAGGCCGGCAAGGTCCAGCGCGTCGTCGGCTGACCCAGCTTCCTCCGTGTAGGGCTTTCGAACAGGCGCCCGGGGCTTACCCCCGGGCGCTTATTCGTGTTTGCGGGCGACGACCGTGATCTCGTTGCGGTTGTGGTGCAGCTGGCGGGCGTGGAGTACGTCGTACTGCTCGCGGAGGACCTCGATACCGCGGCGGGCGCCGTCGAGCGGGTTCTTGCCGCCGCCCTTGAGGGTGACGATCGCGAGGCCGCCGCGGCGTAGGTGGGCGGCCGCATCGAGCATCATCCGGGCGCTGGTCACCTGGTCCATTCGCATGTCGTTCACCACCACGTCGAACCGGACCCGGTTGCCCGCGAAGAACCGCCCGGCGGTGGTCGCCTCGTGATGGATCCGCCGGTCGGACCGCAGCCGCGGGTCCAGCGAACCGGGGTCGACCGACCAGACCTCCTGCCCGTGCTGCCGCAGGATCCGCGTCCAGCCACCCGGCGAGGCGCCCAGGTCGACCGCCTTCCCGCCTTCGGGCAGGTCCAGCCCGAAGATGGCGATGGCCTCCTCCAGCTTGAACTCCGACCGGGACACCCGGTCCTCCCCACGGGCCAACCGCATCCGCCCACCCGGCCAGTCCGACAAGCTGTCCGCGAGCCGGTTGACGGCCAGCAGCAGCTGCTTGCCGGCGACGACCCCGGACACGACGACGGCCTGCCCGGAGAGCTCGGGCCGTACCCCACGGGTGGCCAAGGCGTCGGCGATCAGGCGGCGGTAGTGGCTGCCGGTACCGGCGTCGTCGATCCAGGTCTGCACCGACACCGACCTGGCCGGAAGCTCGTCCAGCAGGGTGGTGGCCAGCTCGGGTTCGGTGGGAAGGTCGTCCAGCGGGTAGCCCGCGACCTCGACCGTGAGGTGCCGGACGAACATGATCCGGCCGTCGTCGCACGCGGCCGCGAACTCCTCGACCGGTACGGCGCTGTCGGCCAGCCGGGCCAGCTCCGCGCCGAGCCGTTCGAACCTGTGCTCACCCGGGAAGACCTCGCGGATCTCGCGGACCGCGTAGCGGTAGCTGTCGGCGGCGAACGAGAACAAGATGGAGCGAGGCACAGCACATGGTAAGCGGACCTACTAACCTTCCGGGCGTGGAGGAACTGACCGTTGAGGTGCTGCGCGCCTGGGCCCGGACCGCGCTGGCCGAGCTGGCCCGGGCGCGAACCGGGATCGACGAGCTGAACGTGTACCCGGTACCGGACGGCGACACCGGTACGAACCTCTACCTGACCTGGGAGGCCGCCTGCGACGCGCTGCCGAAGGGTGAGCTGACCTTCACCGAGGCGATCCAGGCGTTCGGCCGGGGCGCCCTGCTCGGCGCCCGCGGGAACTCCGGCGTGATCACCTCCCAGCTGATCCGCGCCTGCGGCCTCCGCCTGAACGAGAACCTCCCGCGGGACCGGGTCGGTGGCGTTCTGGCCGATCCGCCGATGAGCGAGGCCGCCGCCTTCGCCGACGCCCTCCGGTACGCCGCCGACGCCGCGTACGGCGCGGTCGCACAGCCGGTCGAGGGGACGATGCTGACCGTCGCCCGGGCCGCGGCGACCGGCGCGATGACCGCCGCGAACGACGGCAAGTCGCTCGCCGACGTCTGCCTCGCCGCGGTCGCCTCCGCCCGCCAGGCGCTCACGAAGACGACGGAGCAGCTGGACGTACTGCGGCGCGCGGGTGTCGTCGACGCCGGGGGAGCCGGCCTGGTGGTGATCCTCGGCGCGATGGAGTCCGTCCTCACCGGCCGTTACGTACGCGTCGACGTACCGGCGCGCGTCGAACCGCAGGGCGAGGACACGGTCAGCCAGGACGGTCCGGCGTACGAGGTGATGTACCTGCTGGACGCTGCCGACGACAAGATCGGGGACTTCCGGCAGGGCCTGGACGCACTCGGCGACTCGGTCGTCGTGGTCGGCGGCGACGGGTTGTGGAACGTGCACGTCCACACCGACGACGTCGGCGCCGCGATCGAGCACGGTATCGACATCGGCCGCCCGCACCGGATCCGCGTCACGCACTTCGCCGACCAGGCGCACCACCACGAACCGGCGCCGGGTCGCGCGGTGATCGCGGTGGTCGCCGGCGATGGGCTGGGCGACCTGTTCACCGAGGCCGGCGCCCGGATCATCCGCGGCGGTCCCGGCCGGCGGTGCTCGACCGGTGAACTGCTGCAGGCGATCGAACAGTCGAAGGCCCCCGAGATCGTGATTCTGCCGAACGACTCGGACTCGATCGCGGTCGCCGAGGCCGCCGCGACCGCCGCCCGCCAGGACGGGATCCGGGTCGCGGTGATCCCGACCCGCGCGCAGGTCCAGGGACTCGCCGCGGTCGCCGTGCACGACCCGGAACGCTCCTTCGACGACGATGTCGTACAACTCTCAGCCGCCGCCGGGCAGACCCGCCACGGTGCGGTCACGATCGCGGTCAAGGACGCCTGGACGATGGCCGGCCGGTGCCGGATCGGCGACGCGCTCGGGGTGGTCGACGGGGACTTCGCGTTGATCACCGACGATCTGGAGTCCGCGGCGTACGGCGTGGTCGACCGGCTGCTCGGTGGCGGCGGCGAGCTGTTGACGATCGTCACCGGCAAGGACGCGGACCCCGAGTTGGCAGCCGCCGTCGAGCGGCACGTGCGGCGGCACCGCAAAGATGTCGACGTGATGGTGTACGACGGAGGGCAGGACAGGTACCCGTTGCTGATCGGGGTGGAATAACGGTGTTGTTGAAATGATGGCTGACATGGAGAGGAAGCTTCGCGACTTCCTCGGTGCCAAGACAGCCAAGACCTTTGCCGAGGTGCTCGAGATCGAGACCGTCGGCGAGCTGCTGCGGCACTACCCGCGGCGGTACCTGAAGAAGGGCGAGCTGACGCCGTTCGACGAGCTCGAGGTCGGCGACCAGGCGACCGTGAACGGCCGGGTGAAGAAGGTCACCGCCCGCTCGCTGGACAGCAAGGTCGAGATCAAGCCCGACGAGGTGCACAAGTTCCGCAAGCGCCGGACGATCACCAAGGTCGTGGTCACCGACGGCCGCAACGACCTGGAGGCGGCGTTCTTCAACCAGCCCTGGCTGCTGACGAAGCTGACGCCTGGCACCTCGGCCCTGTTCTGGGGCGAGGTGACGATGTTCCGCGACATCATGCAGCTGAAGAATCCCGGCACCGAGGTGCTCGACTCCGAGGACCTCACCGAGGCCGAGATCGAGCGCCGGGCGCGGCCGTTCCGCCCGCTCTACCCGGCGACCGGTAAGTTGCCGACCGCAACGATCGAGCGGTCGGTGAAGATCGTGCTGGACAGCCTGGACGACCGGATCGACGACCCGGTCCCGGACCTGGTGCTGCAGAACGAGAAACTGCTCGGGCTCCGGGACGCCCTGCAGAAGGTGCATCTGCCGGACACCGAGAAGGACATCGACGACGCGCAGCGGCGGTTCCGGTTCGAGGAAGCGCTGGTGATGCAGACGATCCTCGCCCAGCGCCGCGCGGTCACCGACGCGCTGAAGGCGGTGCCGCGACCGCGCGTCCAGGGCGGGCTGCTCGACGACTTCGACCAGCGGCTGCCGTTCGAGCTGACCGAGGGGCAGACCGAGGTGGGGGAGGAGATCTTCGCGGATCTCGCCCGCCCGCATCCGATGCACCGGCTGCTGCAGGGCGAGGTCGGCTCCGGCAAGACCGTGGTCGCGCTGCGGGCGATGCTGTCCGTGGTCGACAACGGCGGCCAGGCCGCGCTGCTCGCGCCGACCGAGGTGCTCGCGGTGCAGCACCACAAGACGCTCACGAAGATGCTCGGCGAACTGGCCGAGCAGGGCATGCTCGGCGGCGCGGAGAACGCGACGAAGATCGGCCTGCTGACCGGTTCGCTGAACGCGGCATCCCGTCGTACGGCGATGCTCGACGCGGCCAGCGGCGCCGCCGGGATCGTGGTCGGGACGCACGCGCTGCTGGAGGACAAGGTCCAGTTCGCGGATCTCGGGCTGGTGGTCGTCGACGAGCAGCACCGGTTCGGGGTCGAGCAGCGGGCGGCGCTGAGCGCGAAGTCCGGCGAGAACACGCCGCACGTGCTGGTGATGACCGCGACGCCGATCCCGCGGACGGTCGCGATGACGGTGTTCGGCGACCTGGCGGTGTCGACGCTGACCCAGCTGCCGGCGGGGCGGTCGCCGATCCAGTCGTCCGTCGTACCGGCGAAGGAACGGCCGGACTGGCTGCAGCGCGCCTGGGCCCGGGTCCGCGAGGAGGTCGGCAAGGGGCACCACGTGTACGTCGTCTGCCCGCGGATCGGCGACGACGTCAAGAACGCGAAGGACGAGGAGGGCGAACTCCTCGAGACCGACGAGGGCGGGAAGAAGCAGGCCCGGCCGCCGATCTCGGTCCTGCAGGTGTACGACGCACTCGCGGAGATCCTGCACGACCTGCGCGTCGAGATCCTGCACGGGCGGCTGCCGGCCGACGAGAAGGACGCGGTGATGTCCCGGTTCGCGGCCGGCGAGATCGACGTACTGATCGCGACCACGGTGATCGAGGTCGGTGTCGACGTACCGAACGCCTCGACGATGGTGATCATGGACGCCGACCGGTTCGGCATCTCGCAGCTGCACCAGTTGCGCGGGCGGGTCGGGCGGGGCAAGATCCCGGGGCTGTGTCTGCTGGTCACGGACCTGTGGGCGGGGTCGAGGTCGTACGGACGGCTGGAGGCGGTCGCGTCGACGACGGACGGGTTCGAGCTGTCCCGGATCGACCTGGAGACACGGCGCGAGGGCGACGTGCTCGGCGTGGCGCAGTCCGGGCGCCGGTCGAGCCTGAAGCTGTTGAGCGTGCTCCGCGACGAGGATGTGATCCTCGCGGCCCGGCACGTCGCGACCGGGATCGTCGGAGTGGATCCGGCCCTGTCCGAGTTCCCGGCCCTGCTGGCCGTCGTCCAGGATGCGCTCGCGTCCGAGACCACTGAATACCTGGAGAAGACGTGACGCGCATTGTCGGCGGAGCGGCCGGTGGGCGGCGGATCGGCGTACCGCCGGGGAGTGGGACGCGGCCGACGGCGGATCGGGTGCGGGAGGCGTTGTTCTCGTCGCTGGAGTCGGAGTTCGGCAGCTTCGACGGGCTGGCGGTGCTCGATCTGTACGCCGGTTCCGGCGCGATCGGGCTGGAGGCGCTGTCCCGTGGTGCCGCGACCGCCGTACTGGTGGAGTCGGACCGGCGGGCGGCCGACGTGATCGCGGCGAACATCAAGGTGGTGGACCTCCCGGGCGCGAAGTTGCTGACCCGGCCGGTCGAGAAGGTCACTGCGAGTGACGCTCCGGCCGTGTTCGACCTGGTGTTCGCGGATCCGCCGTACAAGCTGGAGACCGCCGAGCTGCAGGACGTACTGACCGACCTGGCCGCCAGCGGGTGGCTCGCGGACGACGCGGTGATCGTGGTCGAGCGCGGGAAGCGTGAGCCGTGGGAGTGGCCGGAGGGGTTCGTGGCGCTGCGGGATCGAAAGTACGGCGAGGCACGCCTTTGGTACGGTCACCGGCATGGCTAAGGCGGTCTTTCCAGGGACCTTCGACCCGCCCACCGTCGGGCATCTCGACATCGTCACCCGGGCGGCGGCCGCGTTCGACGAGCTGATCGTCGCGACCGGGGTGAACCAGTCGAAGAACCGGCTGTTCGGGCCGCAGGAGCGGATCGACATGCTCACCGAGCTGGTCGAGCCGTTCCCGAACGTCCGCGTCGGCTCCTTCGAGGGGCTGGTGGTCGACTACTGCCGGGCCGAGGGCGCCGGCGTGATCGTGAAGGGCCTGCGCTCGGCCGCCGACTACGACTACGAGCTGCAGATGGCGCAGCTGAACCGGCGGATGACCGGGGTGGACACCCTGTTCTTCCCGACCGCGCCGGAGCACGCGTTCATCTCCTCCAGCTGGGTCAAGGAGATCGCCCGGCTCGGTGGCGACGTCAGCACGTTCGTGACGCCTGCTGTTCACGCTCGGTTACTGAACACGCTCTAGGCTGCCCCGGATTGGGCGCTAAGCCGCGGAGTTGGTAGTCTTGACAACCGGTCTCGACGAGACCGAGATCTTGCCTGCCCACGCCTGAAAGGGTTGCTCTGAGCGTCTTGGACCCGCGGTCCCCACTCGTGATCGACACGCACGAGCTGACACGCCGCGCCGGGTCCCAACGCGAAGTCACCTTCACGGCGCCGGCGCCGGCAGATCTCGGAATCGACGTGATCGGCGTCCCCGAAGGCGATCCGATCCAGTTCGATCTACGGCTGGAATCGGTGGTCGAAGGGGTGCTCGTCACCGGAACGGCCAGTGGCCGGCTGGTCGGGGAGTGCGCGCGGTGCCTGGTCGATATCGAGGACGAGTTCCTCGCTGACGTCCAGGAACTGTACGTCTACCCGGAGAGCGACGCCGAGCCGGACGAGGCCAGCCGGATGGAGGGCGATCTGATCGACCTCGAGCCGGTGCTGAGGGACCAGGTGGTGCTCGCACTGCCGTTCCAGCCGCTGTGTACGGACGACTGTCCGGGTCTGTGCCCCGAGTGCGGGGTACGCCTGGCGGACGAGCCCGGCCACACGCACGAGGAACGGATCGACCCCCGCTGGGCCGCCCTCGGCAACCTGCGCGAGCAGGACGAGCAGAACAACTAGATTCACCAACCAACTGGCGGGTCCGACCAGCCTGTGAAACCGAGGAGTCCGTAACCGTGGCCGTTCCGAAGCGGAAGATGTCGCGCAGCAACACCCGCAGCCGTCGGGCCCAGTGGAAGACCACTGCCCCGTCGCTGGTGACCTGCGTGAACCCCGCCTGCCGCGCGAAGCACCTGCAGCACACCGTCTGCCCGAACTGCGGCCAGTACGGCGCCAAGGGCGAGCGTCGCCAGGTCGTCGAGAGCTAAACGGCACCAGTCAGTGAATTCTTCGGTCAACGAAACGGGGCTCTACGCCGAGCTGAATCAGCGGCTCGGCGTATCGCTGGCTGACAATTTGCTGGAGCACGCCTTCACCCACCGCTCGTACGCGTACGAGAACGGTGGGCTGCCGACGAACGAGCGGCTGGAGTTCCTCGGGGACTCCGTGCTCGGCGTCATCGTCACGGAGTCGCTGTTCCGGAACCACCCGGACCTGAGTGAGGGCCGCTTGGCCAAGCTCCGGGCCGCGGTGGTCAACATGCGTGCGCTCGCGGGGGTCGCCCGCGAGCTCAAGCTCGGCAAGTACCTGCGGCTCGGCCGCGGCGAAGAGGCCACCGGTGGTCGGGACAAGTCCTCGATCCTCGCCGACTGCGTCGAGGCGCTGATCGGCGCCGTCTACCTGGACCGCGGCTTCGAGGTCGCGGGTGGGGTGGTGCACCGGCTGTTCGACGAGCTGATGGAGTCGTCGGCCCGGCTCGGCGCCGGCCTGGACTGGAAGACGTCGCTGCAGGAGCTGGTCGCCCAGCTCGGTGTCGGCGTCCCGGAGTACGTGATCGCGGAGTCCGGGCCGGACCACGCGAAGACGTTCGAGGCGCGGGTCCGGATCGGGGCCGACACCTACGGGCACGGCATCGGCCGGAGCAAGAAGGAAGCCGAGCAGCAGGCCGCCGAGACCGCCTGGAAGGCCCTGCGCGCCGCGCATCCGGACAGCGTGGATCCTTCCCAGCAGCCCTGAGGTGCCTGAGCTTCCTGAGGTAGAAGTTGTCCGGCGGGGTCTGGCCGAGTTCCTCACCGGACGGACCGTCGAGACCGTCGAGGTACTGCACCCCCGCCCGGTACGGCGGCACGCCGCCGGGCCGGAGGACTTCGTGTCCCGGCTCAAGGGCCAGGTGTTCGCCGAGCCTGCCCGGCGCGGGAAGTACCTGTGGCTGCCGCTCACGTCCGGTGACGCCGTGCTGACGCACCTCGGGATGAGCGGCCAGTTCCGGGTCCAGCCGGTCGGCGCGCCGGACGAGCCGCATCTCCGGGTCCGGTTCCGCTTTGCGGACGACCTCGGAGAGGTCCGTTTTGTGGACCAGCGGATGTTCGGTGGTCTGTCGTACTCCGAGGGCGGCGCGGAGCTGCCCGCCGAGATCGCGCACATCGCCCGCGACCCGTTCGATCCTCTGTTCGATCCGGACGAGGTGGTCACCAAGCTCCGGCGCCGGCGGACCGGCCTCAAACGGGCGTTGCTGGACCAGACTGCGGTCAGCGGGATCGGCAACATCTACGCCGACGAGACGTTGTGGCGGGCCAAGCTGCACTACGCCCGGGCCACAGAAACGCTGAAACCCTTACAGATAAGGGGAATCCTCGGCCACGCCCACGACGTGATGGCCGAGGCCCTGAACGTTGGTGGCACCAGCTTCGACGCGCTGTACGTCAACGTGAACGGCGAATCCGGGTACTTCGAGCGCGGCCTCAACGTCTACGGGCAGGAGGGATCGCCGTGTCCGCGGGACGGCCGGCCGATCCGTCGCGAGCCGTTCATGAACCGTTCTTCGTACCGCTGCCCGAAATGTCAGCCCGTCCCACGGCATGTTCGCTGGTGAACCGAGGTATCGTTAACAAATGTGGCCCAGGTTGACCCGTCGGCCCCGCCGGTGTCACCCTGAAAGACGGCACAACTTTTCGGCGCTCCCGTATGACCAGACAGCGGAGCGCGCCCGGCCAGAACCCTTCCGGAGGACAGCACAATGGCCAAGGCTCTTCTAGGGCATCTTGGAGGCACTGACCCGCGCATGCTGGAGCAGGTTCGTCTGCTCAACCGGCGTGTCGCCGATCTGGAGGCGCACGTGATGCGGCTCCAGGCTGAGAACGACCACCTGGTGGCTCAGATCCACGAGGGTCGGTTGCTCACCGTCGACGAGGCTCTGCGCACCCCAGCCTCGGTCTGACGCACAAGAGGTACATCTTTACCGTCTGCACAAAACACGGCGGTGGCCCCCGTCCGGGCCTCCGCCGGTTGTATGTTCACCGAATGTTGTGCTCCCAGAGCTTTCGCCGGCCATCCCTGAACGGCTCTGAACGGCTCGGCCTCCGCGGGATCGCAGGGATCTCTTTGTAGACTGCGAAGCGGAACACCTTCCCCCGGGTAGCGGCAGCGTGACGAACAGCTACGGCGGTTCCTTAGGTACCGTCTGTCCTTTCACGGGTTGGAGACCTTCGCCTTGTACCTGAAGAGCATGACGCTCCGGGGTTTCAAGTCGTTCGCGTCCGCGACGACGATGAACTTCGAACCAGGCATCACCTGCATCGTCGGACCCAACGGCTCCGGCAAGTCGAACGTCGTCGACGCACTGGCCTGGGTGATGGGTGAGCAGGGCGCGAAGTCGCTGCGTGGCGGCAAGATGGAGGACGTCATCTTCGCCGGCACCTCCGGGCGCTCGCCGCTCGGCCGCGCCGAGGTCGTCCTCTCCATCGACAACACCGACGGCGCGCTGCCGATCGAGTACGCCGAGGTGACGATCAGCCGGACGATGTTCCGCAACGGCGGGTCCGACTACCAGATCAACGGCCAGAACTGCCGGCTGCTCGACGTCCAGGAGCTGCTCAGCGACTCCGGTATCGGCCGCGAGATGCACGTCATCGTCGGCCAGGGTCAGCTGGACTCGATCCTGCGGGCCACGCCGGAAGGCCGCCGCGGGTTCGTCGAGGAGGCGGCCGGCGTCCTGAAGCACCGCAAACGCAAGGAAAAGGCGATCCGGAAGCTGGAGGCCACCGAGGGCAACCTGCACCGGCTCGGCGACCTGATCACCGAGATCCGCCGCCAGCTGAAGCCGCTCGGGCGCCAGGCGGAGGTGGCGCGCCGGGCGGTGACGATCCAGGCCGAGGTCCGGGACGGCCGCGCCCGGCTGCTCGCCGACGACATCGTCCAGGCCCAGTCCGCGCTGGAGGCCGAGCTGCGCGACGAGGCCCTGCTGACCGAACGCCGTACCGAGATCGAGACCAAGCTGCGCGAGGCCCGGGAGCTGGAGGCGGAGCTGGAGGACGCGCTCCGCGAGGACGCCCCGGCGCTGCAGGCCGCCCAGGACACCTGGTACCAGCTGTCCGGCTTCGGGGAGAAGATCAAGGGGACGGCGCGGATCGCGGCGGACCGGATCCGTTCGCTGAACGACGAGGCCGAGGAGCCGCGGCCGGGCCGCGACCCGGAGGAGCTTGAGCTGGAGGCGGCCCGGGTGCGCGAGACCGAGGCGCAGATCGAGGCCGAGGTCGAGGCACATTCGGAGCTGCTCGCCGAGTCCGTCGAGCGGCGCCAGCAGTTGGAGGCGCAGGAGGCCGAGGAGGAGCGCCGGATCTCCGCGCTGATCCGGGCCGCCGCCGACCGCCGCGAGGGCCTGGCCCGGCTGACCGGCCAGGTGAACGCGCTGAAGAGCCGCGCGGCCGCCGCCGAGTCCGAGATCGGCCGGCTGGCGACCAACCGCCGCGAGGCGGAGGAGCGGGCGGCGAAGGCGCAGCACGACTTCACCGCGCTGGAGACCCAGGTGGCCGGCCTGGACGCCGGTGAAAGGGGCCTCGACGAGGAGTACGAGGCGGCGCAGGCCGTTCTCGACGAGCTGGATGAGCGGCTCACCAAGCTGCGGGCCGAGGAGCGCGACGCCGAGCGTGAGCGCACCGGTCTGGCCGCGCGGAAGGAAGCCCTCGAGCTCGGCCTGAACCGCAAGGACGGCGCCGGCGCGCTGCTGGCCGCGTCCGAGCAGATCAACGGCCTGATGGGGTCGGTCGCGGCGCTGCTGAGCGTCCGCCCCGGGTACGAGACCGCCATCGCGGCCGCGCTCGGCGAGGCTGCGGACGCGGTCGCCGTCACCCACACCGACGCGGCGCTGCACGCGGTCGGCCACCTCAAGGAGCACGACCTCGGCCGCGCCGGGATGCTGCTCGGCGACGCCCCGGCCGACGACTACGCGATGTGGCCGGTGCTGCCGTACGGCGCCTCGTACGCCGTGGATGTCGTCGAATGCCCCGAGACGCTGCGGCCCGCGCTGCGCCGGCTGCTGCGCAAGGTCGCGGTCGTCGACGACGTGAACGCGGCGCGATCGCTGCTCCGGAACCTGCCCGACGTCACGTGTACGACGCGGGTGGGCGACGTACTGGGGGCGCACTTCGCGTACGGCGGGTCGGACGCGGCGCCGAGCCTGATCGAGGTGCAGTCCGCGGTCGACGAGGCGGCGGAGAAGCTCACCGAGGCGACGGCGCGGAGCGAGCGGCTGCGGTTCGAGCTGCAGGCGATGGAGGACGAGCGCGCCCGGCAGAAGGAGTCCGTCGAGATCACGCTGGCCCGGCTGCACGAGTCGGACGCGTCGATGGCGGCCGTGGCCGAACAGCTCGGGCACTTCGGCTCGCTGGCGAAGGCGTCGCGTGGTGAGGCCGAGCGGATGGCCGAGGCGATCGCGGCGGCCGAGGCGGAGCGGGACAAGAACCTGTCCGGCCTGGCCGAGCTGGAAGAGCGGCTGATGGACGCCGAGGCGTTCGACGAGGAGGGCGACGAGCCCGACACCTCGGAACGCGACCGGCTGGCCGAGGCGGCCAAGGCGGGGCGGGCGGCCGAGATGGAGGCGCGGCTGGCGCTGCGGACCACCGAGGAGCGGGCGCGGGCGCTGTCCGGCCGCGCGGACTCGCTGGAGCGGGCGGCGCGGCAGGAGCGGGAGGCGCGGGCGCGGTCGATCGCGCGGGCGGCTCGGCGGGCGCGGCAGGCCGAGGCGGCGAACGCCGTACACCTGGCGGCTGGTCACGTGCTGGCGCGGCTGGAGTCCTCGTTGCAGCTGGCGGCGTCCGAGCGGGCCGCGATCCAGGCGCAGCGGGCGGACCGGGAGCAGGCGCTCGCGCAGGCGCGGTCCGCGACCCGGAACCTGAGCTCCGAGCTGGAGCAGCTGACCAACACCGTGCACCGGGACGCGCTGGCGCGCGCCGAGCAGAAGATGCGGCTCGAGGCGTTGTACGAGAAGGCGCTGGGCGAGCTCGGCATCGAGGTCGACGCGCTGGTCGCGGAGTACGGACCTGACCAGCTGGTGCCGCCGCTGCCCAAGGACGGCGAGGACCCGGCCGAGCTCGAGAGTGAGCCGTTCAACCGGACCAAGGTCGAGAAGCGGCTGAAGCAGGCCGAGCGGGCGCTGAACCAGCTCGGCAAGATCAACCCGCTGGCGCTCGAGGAGTTCGAGGCGATGGAGGAGCGGCACCGCTTCCTGTCCGAGCAGCTCGACGACCTGAAGAAGTCCCGCCGCGACCTGATGGACATCGTCAAGGAGGTCGACGAGCGGGTCGAGCAGGTCTTCACCGAGGCGTACCGGGACGTCGAGATCGCGTTCGAGCACGTCTTCAGCCGGCTGTTCCCCGGCGGTGAGGGCCGCCTGGTGCTGACCGACCCGTCCGACATGCTCGCCACCGGTATCGACGTCGAGGCCCGCCCGCCGGGCAAGAAGGTCAAGCGCCTCTCCCTGCTCTCCGGCGGTGAGCGCTCACTGGTCGCGGTCGCCTTCCTGGTCGCCCTGTTCAAGGCCCGCCCGTCGCCGTTCTACATCCTCGACGAGGTGGAAGCCGCCCTCGACGACACCAACCTCGGCCGCCTCCTGGAGATCTACGAAGAACTCCGCGAGAACAGCCAGCTCCTGGTCATCACCCACCAGAAGCGCACCATGGAGGTAGCCGACGCCCTCTACGGCGTCACCATGCGCGGCGACGGCGTCTCCGCCGTAATCTCCCAACGAATCCGCGAACCCGAACCTGTCTAGCCGCACCCGCCGCCCCCACGCCGCCCCTCAACGCCGCCCACCGGGACACGGTCAAGCCCAACTTTGAGAAGCCACCAACCAGGCACGGGTGCGCAGAATGGTTGGTGGCTTCTCAAAGTTGTCACGATCGAGCCAGGCTGAGGCTGCTCGGGCCGGTGTCGGCGGCGATGTCAGGCGGTGATCGTCATCGAGGCGAGTGTGTCGGCTCTGACGGCGAAGGTGAAGTGGGAGGGGCCGTTGAAGCCGTTGCCGCCTACTTGGGTGCGGATGGTCAGGGGGTTGCCGGGGGTGGTTACCTCGGTGTTGGTGAAGGTGGCTTGTTTGCCGATCAGCTCGTTCGTGCTCCAGGTGCGGATCTGGTCCGGGCCGCGGAACTCGCGGCCCCAGTCGTCGACGTAGCCGTCGGCGGCGAAGGCCGCGATGAAGGCGTCGTTGTCGAGGGCGTCGATGGCGTCGATGGCGTCCAGGGCACGCTGGACGGCCGGGGGGATCTCCTGGCTCATGTTTCCGACGATAGTTGAACCGATCGGGCGCTCCGTACGTGTGTCGGGTGATGTCGCTCGACCGAGGAGGCTGTCATGAAGCGTGCGGCCAGCGTGATGGGTGTGGTGGTGCTGGGCCTGGCCGGCTTGACTGCCTGCGGTGGCGGGAACGGCTACGGCTCAGGGTCGAGTTCGGCACCGGCACCGGCCGCGTCCGGTGGTACGGCGAAGCTCGCGACCGCGACCGTCGGCGACCTCGGCAAGGTTGTTGTCGATGGCAATGGACGGACGGTCTACGTGTTCGACAAGGACAGCAAGGGCAAGTCCACCTGCGAAGGTGGCTGTCTGGCCCAGTGGCCGGCGGTGGCGGCCGGGTCCGGTTCTCCGCAGCTGACCGGTATCGACGCCTCGCTGGTCAGTTCGATCACCAGGTCGGACGGCAGCAAGCAGCTGGCCATCAACGGCTTGCCGCTGTACCTGTTCGCGCAGGACACCCAGGCCGGCCAGGCCAAGGGCCAGGCGTTCGGCGGCGTGTGGTGGGCGGTTGGTGCGGACGGTAAGAAGGTCACCACCCAGTCCGGTGACTCCGGTAATGGCAACGGTTACTGATCGGACCTGTGCCGTCGTGGTGTCGGTGCGCGCAGATCCCGGTATCGTGCGGTCGGTGGGTGAGACCCCGGGGCGGCGCGACGCCGAGACCTTGATTCGCGCGCTGTACGCCGAGCACGGGCGCAGCCTGCTCGCGTACGCGACCCGCCTGACCGGCGACCGGGCCGCGGCCGAGGACGTCGTACAGGAGACGCTGCTGCGGGCGTGGAAACACGCCGACGACCTGGCCACCGGGAAGGGGTCGGTGCGGGGCTGGTTGCTGACCGTCGCGCGGAACCTGGTCACCGACCGCGCCCGGGCCCGGGCGGCCCGCCCGGCCGAGGTGGCCGACGTAGTGGACCGGCCACCGATCGAGCTGGACCACTCCGAGTCCGTGGTGAACACCATGGTGGTGATGGCGGCGCTGGACCAGGTGTCGCCCGAGCACCGTGAAGTACTGGTGCAGCTGTACTACCGCGGCCGGTCCGTGGCAGAGGCTGCGAAGGAGCTGGGTGTTCCGCCCGGTACCGTGAAATCGCGTTCGTACTACGCCCTCCGAGCTCTGCGCGCGGTGTTGGCAGAGAAGTCCGAGGAGGAGGTGTCCCATGAGTGAGCATGACCGTACGCAGCTGGGCGCCTATGTCCTGGGTGCGCTGGAGCCGGCTGACGTAGCCGAGGTCGAGGAGCACCTGGCCACCTGTGCGGAGTGCAGGGCGGAGGTCGCCGAGCTGGCCGAGCTGAGGGACCTGCTGGGAGAGGTGCCGCCAGAGGCCTTCCTGGACGGACCGCCGGAGGACGGCGAGCTGATGCTGCAGCGGACGCTGCGTGCGGTCCGCTCCGAGCCCGCAGAGCCCTCAGAGTCCTCAGCGCCTCCTGTCAAGCGCCGTTCGAGGTGGCTGTTGATAGCCGCTGCGGCCGTCGTTGTCGCCGGCGCGCTAGGCGGTGGCGTCGTACTAGGACGGTCGACAGTTCCCAACGACGACCTGCCGGTCGCAGGGTCCAAGCAGGTCAGCACCGTGGACACCAACACCGGTACGCGGATGACAGCGACTGTGGAGCCAAGGCCGGGCTGGAGCTGGGTACAGGTCCAGCTGAGCGGTCTTCAGGCCGGAGACCAGTGCGAGATGGTCGTTACCAACAACGACGGGTACACGTGGGTCGCGGGTAGCTGGCAGGTGTCGGAGAAGGCCGCGAAGAACGGGAGCACGTTCGGCGGCGGCGTACTGATCCCGCTGAACGAGGTGCGTTCTGTGGAGATCAGAACGGTGCAGGGAAAGCATCTGGTCACAGCCACCATCTGAACGGGGTTGCAGGACAGGAGAGGATGGAGCTGTGGCTACTACCTCCGAGGACCTGCGAGAGCGTCGGAAGAACGCGGCGGACCACTGCGAGCGCTGGCTGTCCAACCGGCGGCTGCCGGCAGCTGACCGGTTGCGGCAGCTCGCGGAGGCGGTCACCGACGACCAGGTAGATGTCTACGGCAACGGTGGCGAGGTAGCCGCACTGGAGCAGGAGGTGGCCGAGCTACTCGGCAAGCCGGCTGCAGTGTTCCTCCCGACCGGCATCATGGCCCAGCAGGCAGTACTACGGGTGTACGCGGATCGCGCGGGCACCGGCCGGGTCGCAGTACACGGGCTGGCCCACCTGCTCGTCCACGAGCTGAACGCCCTGGAAGAGGTACACCACCTCCGCATCGAGCGGTTGACGTCGGAGCCGCGCCAGCCGCGCCCGGACGAGCTGGCCGCGATCCCCGGCAAGCTGGCCGCGGTGACGCTGGAGCTGCCGTTGCGCGACGCCGGCTTCGTACTGCCGACGTGGGACGAGCTCGTCGTTTTCTCCGACTCGTGCGCCAAGCGCGGCGTACCGCTGCACCTCGACGGCGCCCGCCTCTGGGAGAGCACGCCGTACCTCGGCCACAGCCTCGCGGAGATCGGTGCGCTGGCGTCGACCGTGTACGTGTCGTTCTACAAGATCCTCGGCGGTATCAGCGGTGCCGCCCTCGCGGGACCCGAGGACGTGATCGCCGAGGTACGCCGGTGGCAGCGCCGGTTCGGCGGCAACCTGTTCTCGCTCTTCCCGTACGCCGTGTCGGCGCGGAACGGCCTGCGGACCGTGCTTCCGCTGATGGACGACCTGCACCAGCGGGCCGTCGAGGTCGCGATGTCCTTGCAGAGCGAGGGATTCCGGGTCTTCCCGGAGCCGCCGCAGACGAACTCGTTCCGGGTCTACGCGCCGCGCGCGGCCGAGGCGATCGAGCTGGCCGCGGTCGAGCGGATGGAACGGACCCGTGAGTCGTTGTGCGGTCCGTGGATGCAGGCCGACGTACCGGGGTGGTCGTGGGTCGAGTTCGTGACGACGCCGGCGACGCTCGATTGGCAGGTCGACGAAATCGTCAAGGCGTTCGGGGAACTTCTGCCGCGCTGAGCACGTCAGCACTGTGTCAGGTGTGGGGATCCGGGGAGAGAAGTGCTGACATTCGTCGTCACCATGGTTGTTCTGTTGGTTCTGTCGGGGCTCGTGCTCCTGGCCGTCGCACGGGGCGAGGGTAAACATTTCGGCTAGTCGAGTTAGCTGACCGCGTCAACGATGGCTTTCACGATCGGGGCCGCGACGGTGATCGTGGGCAGGATGAGCAGTGCGGCCGCGCTCGCGTAGGTGACGGCGGACAAGGCACGCTCGTTGCCGGCGGGGCCTGCCAAGCGTTCGACCCGCAGCACCGTGGCGGACTTGGCTGCGGCCAGTGCCGCCTCCGGCGCGGGTGCTCCCGCCAGCGCGACCAGTGCGCGCGCGAGAGGTCGTGCTCCGTTGCGGCGGCGGGCGTCGTCGTCTGCGAGCAGCTCCACCAGCGTGCGTGCCTGCTCGAGCGCTACGTCGCTCCGCACCCAGCGGGGGAACGCGTGGTGCAGTGCGGTGAACTCCTCGAGTACGAGGTCGTGTCGTGCGCGTAGGTGGGCCTGCTCGTGTGCCAGCACTGCCTTGAGCTCGCTGTCGTCCAGGCGGTCCAGTGCGCCGACAGAGACGACCACGCGGGCTCCACGCAAAGCAGGTAGGCAGTACGCCAGCGGTGTCTCCTCGGCCAGTACGCGCAGCCCTGGGATCAGCCCGTCCGGTGTGGCCAGTACGTCGACCAGATCGCGGTGCCGCTTGCGCCGGGCGCGCGTGCCGACTGCGACGCGTCCTTCGGCCCACAGCAGCCGTACGACGACCAGGGCGACCATGGCGAGGATCAGTGCGGCCAGCAGGTCCCGCGGCGACGACGGGTCGAACCGCGGCTGACCGGGCCGTCCGGCGATCCAGTACGACAAGGAGATGCCTGCTCCGAGTGCAGCGAGTACTGCGGCCAGCGCGATTGCCTGCCAGAGGATGACCGCGGCACGAGGGACCCGGTACGGCCAGTTGGAACGTGCCAGCAGAGCCGGAGCCGGGCCGGTGAGTACCAGCGCCAGGACGGCCAGCAGGACCGGGGGAGTCACCCCTGCTCGTCCAACCGGGACAGAGCGTCGCGGAGCAGAGCAGCCTCTTCCTCGGTGACCTGGCCCACGAAACGGACCAGGGCCTCGCGGCGGTCACCGGCACGGTCCAGGGCGTCCCGCATGAGGTCTGCGGCGAGTTCCTCGCGTGGTGCGGCGGCGCGGTAGCGCCAGGCCTTGCCGTCGCGCTCGCGCTCGGTCAGCTTCTTCTTCGCCAGCCGGTCCAGCACGGTCATCACGGTGGTGTACGCGAGCTCGCGCGTACGGGACAGCTGCTCGTGCACCTCACGCACGGTCAGCGCGGCCGTGGCCGCCCAGAGCTGTTCCATCACCAGGCGTTCCAGGTCACCCAGTGGGCGCGGTCCCTTCTCCTCACTCGCCACGTGGCCAGTATAACTACAGGTCGTAGTAGATGTGCGCTACCATCTACTACGTAACGTCGTAGATGGGCTGGGAGGCCTTCCGATGGACACCCTGGACCTGGCGCGGTGGCAGTTCGCGATCACCACCGTGTACCACTTCTTCTTCGTGCCGGTGACGATCTCGCTGGTCGCGATCACGGCCGGCCTGCAGACGGCGTGGTACCGGACCGGGAAGGAGAAGTACCTCCGGCTGACGAAGTTCTACGGGAAGCTGTTCCTGATCAACATCGCGATGGGCGTGGTCACCGGCCTGGTGCAGGAGTTCCAGTTCGGGATGAACTGGAGCGACTACTCGCGGTTCGTCGGGGACGTGTTCGGTGCGCCGCTGGCGCTCGAGGGTCTGCTCGCGTTCTTCCTCGAGTCGACGTTCATCGGCCTGTGGATCTTCGGCTGGGAACGGCTGCCCAAGCTGGTCCACCTCGGGTGCATCTGGATGGTCGTGCTGGGTACGCAGCTGTCGGCGTACTTCATCCTGGCCGCCAACTCCTGGATGCAGCACCCGGTCGGCTTCCGCTACAACGCTTCCCGTGGCCGCGCGGAGCTCACTGATCTGTGGGCGGTGCTGACCAACAAGGTGGTACTCGTCACCTACCCGCACACGATCTTCGCGGCGTTCATGGTCGGCGGCGCCTTCGTGGCCGGTGTCGCCTTGTGGCATCTACTCCGTCGTCCCGACGTCGACAAGGACGTGTTCCGGTCGGCGCTGAAGATCGGCGCGTCCGTCGTACTGGTGGCCAGCGTCGGTGTCGCGATCAGCGGTGACCTGCAGGGCAAGGTGATGACCGAGGTGCAGCCGATGAAGATGGCGGCGGCCGAGGCGCTGTACGAGACCGAGAAGCCGGCGTCGTTCTCGGTCTTCACCGTCGGCACGCTCGACGGGTCGAAGGAGATCTTCTCGATCAAGGTGCCGTACCTGCTGTCGTTCCTGGCCACCGGGCACTTCGGCGGCGAGGTGAAGGGCGTCAACTCTCTGCAGGACGCGTACGAACAGCTGTACGGTCCGGGATCGTACAAACCGAACATCCCGCTGGCGTACTGGACCTTCCGGCTGATGATCGGCGTCGGGATGCTGTCCGCCGCGATCGCGCTGTGGCTGCTCTGGACGACCCGCCGCGGCCGGGCGCCGGCCCACTGGCTGATCTGGGTGGTGGCCCCGCTCCCGCTGCTCCCGCTGATCGCGAACACCTTCGGGTGGATCTTCACCGAGACCGGGCGGCAACCCTGGCTGGTGTTCGGGTTGTTGCCGACGGCATCGGGTGTCTCGCCGGGCACGACCGGCGCCGAGGTGATCACCTCGCTGGTCGGGTTCACCGCGCTGTACGGCGCGCTCGCGGTGGTCGAGACCAAGCTGATGCTGCGCACGATCCGGGGCGGTCTGGCGGGGACGGACGCGCCGCCGGATCCCTCGCCGGATCAGCCCGAGAAACCACCGTCGTTCGCGTACTGAGGAGCTGCTCGAGATGGAACTGACCACTGTGTGGTTCATCGCGATCGCGATGCTGTGGACCGGGTACTTCGTGCTCGAGGGCTTCGACTTCGGCGTCGGCATGCTGTACCGCGTGCTGGGCCGGAACGAGACGGAGCGGCGGGCCGCGATCGAGACCATCGGGCCGGTCTGGGACGGCAACGAGGTGTGGCTGATCATGGCCGGCGCGGCGACGTTCGCGGCGTTCCCGGAGTGGTACGCGACGCTGTTCAGTGGGTTCTACCTGCCGCTGTTCTTCATCCTGGTCGGGCTGATCGTGCGTGGCGTCGCGCTGGAGTACCGCGGCAAACGGGACGATCCGGTCTGGCGGTCGCGGATGGACCTCATGATCGTGGTCGGGTCGGTACTGCCGGCACTGCTCTGGGGCGTTGCCTTCGGCAACATCGTGCGCGGCGTACCGCTGGATGCAGGGCACGAGTACGTCGGCAGCTTCGGGACGTTGCTGAACCCGTTCGCGCTGCTCGGCGGGCTGACGTTCGTTGCGGTCTTCGTCACGCACGGCGCGATCTTCCTGGCGCTGCGGACCACCGATGACCTGCGGGTCCGCGCGAACCGGCTCGCCACTCGTACGGGAGCGGTCGCGGCGGTTCTCACGATCGCGTTCCTGGTCTGGGCACAGGCGCTGCGGGGTGACACGGTGTCGGTGGTGCTGACCGTCGCTGCGATCGTCGCCTTCGCCGGCGGGCTGGTCGCGAACGTACTGCGGCGTGAGGGCTGGGCCTTCATCGGCACGACGGTCGCGATCGGACTGGCCGTGGTGTCGTTGTTCGTCGCGCTCTTCCCGGACGTGATGCCGTCGACGCTTCCAGGCACTTCCCTCACCGCAGTCGACGCGGCCTCGTCGCCGTACACGCTCAAGGCGATGACGATCATCACGGCGATCTTCCTGCCGCTGGTCCTGCTGTACCAGGGCTGGACGTACTGGGTGTTCCGTAAGCGGGTGGTGGCCGCGTGAAGCCCCTCGACCCGCGACTGCTGCGGCGTGCACGTGGTGCCCGGGTGTTCCTGGTCGCGTCTGTGGTGATCGGTGTCGTCAGCGGCGTGCTGATCATCGTGCAGGCGGTGCTGCTCGCGCATGGCATCGCGGGCGTCGTACTGCGTGGCAGTGGGGTCGGTGCGGTCGCGTGGGGTCTGGGTGCTGTGGTGGTTGGGCGGGCTTTGCTGGTGTGGGCGCAGGAGGTGGTCGCGCAGCGTGCTGCGGCCGCGGTGAAGTCGACGCTGCGCCGGCAGGTGCTGGAGCACTCGTTGAAGCTCGGGCCGGTGTGGCTGAGCGGTGAACGCAGTAGTGCGCTCACGGCCCTGCTGACCAAGGGCCTGGACGATCTTGACCCGTACTTCGCCCGCTACCTGCCGCAGCTCGTGCTGGCGTCCACCGTGCCCGCTGGGGTGATCGGGTGGATGGCTACTGGTGACCTGATCGCTGCGGGGACCGTACTGGTCACGTTGCCGTTGATCCCGATCTTCATGGTGCTGATCGGGTGGGTGACTCAAGCCCGCAGTCGGCGTCGGCAGCATGCGCTGGCGGTGCTGGCGCATCACTTTGCGGATGTGGTCGGTGGACTGACCACGCTGAAGCTGTTCGGTCGCGCCAAGGCGCAGGAGTCCTCCGTACGTCGCGTGACCGATCAGCACCGGGCTGCGTCGATGGGGAGCTTGCGGGTCGCGTTCTTGTCGTCGTTCGCTCTGGAGTTGCTGGCCAGCTTGTCGGTGGCGCTGGTTGCGGTCGGGGTTGGCCTGCGGCTGGTGGATGGGAAGCTGGGGCTGGAGACGGCGTTGATGGTGCTGATCCTGGCGCCGGAGGCTTACCTGCCGTTGCGGCAGGTCGGGATGCAGTTCCATGCGAGCGCGGACGGGGTGGCGGCGAGCGAAGAGGTTTTCCGCGTACTGGAGACGCCGCTGCCGGTGCGGGGGGAGCGTTCGGACGTACCTGATCTGCGGGTGACGCCGTTGCAGCTGTACGACGTGACGGTGACGTACCCGGGCCGCTCTGAGCCGGCCCTCGACTCCTTCGACCTGGAGCTCCATCCCGGCGAGGTAGTCGCCCTTACCGGCCCGAGCGGCGCCGGAAAGTCAACCGTCCTCTCCGTCCTGCATGGCTTCGTCACCCCCGACCGCGGGGTCGTCGTGGCGGGCGGGAGCGCCGCCGACGAGTTCGACCCGGTCGAGTGGCGCCGCCAGTTCGCCTGGGTCCCGCAGACTCCTGGCCTCCGCCTGGGCACGGTCGCCGACAACGTCCGCCTAGGCCGTCCCGACGCCACCGACGCCGAAGTCCACCGGGCGCTGGTGACCGCCGGTGCCGCCGACCTACCGCTCGACAAGCCGGTGGGCGAGCAGGGCCAACAACTCTCTGGAGGCCAGCAACGCCGCGTAGCCCTCGCCCGAGCCCTCCTCACCGAGGCCCCAGTCCTGTTGCTCGACGAACCCACCGCCGGCCTGGACGCCGAAACAGAAGCCGCAGTAATCCACGGCCTACGCTCCACCGGCAAAACGATCCTGATGGTCGCCCACCGCCCAGCGCTGATAGCCGCCGCTGACCGCACAGTCACCGTAGAAGCAAGAGAGCTGGTAAACGCATGAACCTGGGGTGGGAGTTGGCTCGGCCGCGTGGTGGTGTTGGGTGGCGGCTGGTGTTGGCTCTGGTGCTTGGGGTGGCAGCTGCTGGGGCCTCGGTTGGGTTGTTGGCTACCTCGGCTTGGTTGATTACGGCGGCTTCGGCTCAGCCTCCTGTGTTGTTGTTGATGGTGCCGATTGTGGCTGTGCGGGCGTTCGGGGTGGGGCGTGGTGTTTTCCGGTACGTCGAGCGGCTGGTGGGGCATGACGCGGCTTATCGCGTGCTGGGGGAGACCCGGGGACGGATCACCGGGCGGCTGGAGAAGCTTGCGCCGCTGAGCGGCCAGCGGAAGGGGGATCTGCTGGCGCGGTTGGTGCTGGATGTGGATGCGGTACTGGACCTGTGGCTGCGGGTGCTTCTGCCTGTGGCGGTTGCTACGGTCACCGCGGCGGCGACAGTAGGTCTGCTGGCGCTGCTGCTACCGGCAGCCGGTGCAGCGGTCGCCCTGGCAGTTCTCGTGGCCTGCACCGTCGTACCGTGGCTCACCGCCCGCACCGCCCACCACGCCGAGCGAACCCTCGCCGGCGCCCGTGGAGACGTAGCAGCCGCCACGACTGAGACCCTGCTCACCGCAGCCGACGTACTGGCCTACAACGCGGTCGACACCGTCCTACAAGACTTCACAGACCGCGACGCCCGCCTAGCCGCCGCAGAACGCCGATCCGCTTGGAGCGCCGGCCTCGGCAGCGCCCTCCTAGTACTGTGCGTCGGCGGCGCCAGCGTCGCAGCCCTCGTCCTCGGCAGTACGGTGAACATCACCGGCGCCGTCTTCGCCGTACTCGTCCTCACTCCGCTGGCCCTGGCCGACGTACTCGGTGGCATCCCCGCAGCCGCCCAGCTGGCCATCCGCGTACGAGCCTCCCTGGCCCGGGTCCAAGAACTCATCGACGCCCCACAACCAGTAACCGAGCCGGACTACCCGCTCTCGCTCCCACCCGGCCGCGACCTCCACGTGAACCTGCTACGGGTCGGGTACGACGACACAGACGTGCTAGACGGCCTCAGCCTCGACCTGCCCGCCGGGAGCCGGGTAGTGATCACCGGCCCGAGCGGCTCGGGCAAGAGCACCCTGGCAGCCGTACTGCTCCGTTTCCTCGAGCCCCGCGGCGGAGAG
Source organism: Kribbella sp. NPDC031520 (assembly GCF_055580825.1). NCBI lineage: Bacteria > Bacillati > Actinomycetota > Actinomycetes > Propionibacteriales > Kribbellaceae > Kribbella > Kribbella sp. NPDC031520. The sequence continues at coordinate 110,999 of NZ_JBVIKS010000008.1, read as the reverse complement.
GTGCTCCTGGACGGCGTAGACCTCTCCAAGCTCGACGGCGACCAGGTGCGCTCAGTAGTAGGCCTGCTGACCCAGGAGAGCCACGTCTTCGACACGACCATCCGCGAGAACCTCCTCCTCGCCAGGCCAGGCGTGAGCGACCTACAGCTCTGGAAGGCCCTCTACCGCGCCCGCCTGGGAATCTTCGTCGAGAACCTGCCCGACGGCCTCGACACGATGGTCGGCGAGCACGGCGCCCGCCTGTCGGGCGGGGAACGTCAGCGGCTCGCGTTCGCCCGCCTCCTGCTGGCCGAGCGCGACGTCCTCGTCCTGGACGAGCCCACCGAGCATCTGGACGAGGAGACCGGCCGCGCCCTGCTGGCCGACCTGTTCGCAGCTGCCGGCGATCGGACGGTGGTCCTGCTCACCCACCGCCACGAGCTGGTACCCCCTCACGTACCGCGACAGCATGTTTGCCTGACGTGACGAATGCGTGCGGCGGGCCGGGCGTCTGTCAAGATGGGGAACCGTGTTGATCCCACAGCTCATCTCGATGCTCCTCCCGATGCTGACCGACCAGGCGTTGATCACGATCGTGGTCGTGATCGCGGTCGTCCTGGTCGTCGGTACCACCGGCCTGGTCGTCGCCCGCAGGCGCCGCGGAGAGTTGCCGTCGGCCACCAAGCCGGCGGTCGAGGCCCCGGAGGCCACTGAGCCGAAGGTCGGTGACGACGCCGAGGAGCCGCGCGACACACCGACCCGCACGCTCGAGGACACCGAGCTGCCGGAAGCGACGACGACGCTCGAGAAGCCCGAGTCCGCACAGGGCCGTCTGGTCCGGCTGCGCGCCCGCCTGGCCCGTTCGCAGGGCTCGCTCGGCAAGGGCCTGCTTGCGCTGCTGTCCCGGGACAAGCTCGACGACGAGGCCTGGGAGGACATCGAGACCACGCTGATCACCGCGGACGTCGGTGTGGCGCCTACGCAGGAGCTGGTCGAGAAGCTGCGCACCCGGATGCGTGTCGAGGGTGTCGGCGCCGCCCAGGCCAGGGAGATCCTCCGCGAGGAGCTGGTGAGCCTGGTCGACCCGTCGATGGACCGGTCGCTGAACGCGAGCCGCAAGAACGGTCAGCCCGCCGTCGTCCTGATGGTCGGCGTGAACGGTACCGGCAAGACCACCACCGTCGGGCGCCTGGCCCGGGTGCTGATCGCCGAGGACAAACACGTCGTCCTCGGTGCCGCCGACACCTTCCGTGCGGCCGCCGCCGACCAGTTGCAGACCTGGGGTGAGCGAGTCGGTGCCCGTACGGTGCGGGGTCCGGAGGGCGGCGACCCGGCCAGCATCGCGTTCGACGCGGTCAAGGAAGGCATCGAGGAGGAGGCGGACGTCGTACTCGTCGACACCGCCGGCCGCCTGCACACCAAGACCGGTCTGATGGACGAGCTCGGCAAGGTGAAGCGGGTGATCGAGAAGACCGCCGAGGTGGACGAGGTCCTGCTGGTCATCGACGCCACCACCGGTCAGAACGGCCTCACCCAGGCCCGGGTGTTCGCGGAGGTCATCAACGTCACGGGCCTGGTGCTGACCAAGCTGGACGGTACGGCGAAGGGCGGCATCGTGATCGCCGTCCAGCGGGAACTCGGCGTACCGGTGAAGCTGGTCGGCCTCGGCGAGGGCCCCGACGACCTGGCCCCGTTCGACCCCGAGCAGTTCGTCGACGCCCTGCTGGACTGATGTAGAGAACCGGCCAGCGGCTCCGTCTCCGGGTAGAACAACACCCGTACCTAGGAGGACCTGATGACGAAGTTCATGCTGCTGATGAACATGGACGGCGGGAACTGCGACGTCCCGATGCTGGAGTGGGACAAGGCCGACATGGACGCCCACCTGAAGCACCTGGGCGACAGCATCGAGCGCCTGCGGCAGAGTGGTGAACTGGTCGAGGTGAACGGGCTGACCTGGCCCAAGCACGCCAAGGTGGTGCGGGCGAACGGCGTGAGCGCGCCGGTGCTCACCGACGGTCCGTACGCCGAGTCCAAGGAAGTGCTGGCCGGTTACACGTTGATCGACGTGGAGTCGGAGGAGCGGGCGCTGGAGATCGCGGCGGAGCAGTCCAGCGCTCCCGGGCCGGGCGGCGTACCGCTGGAGCAACCGATCGAAGTACGCCGGCTGATGGATTCGGATGGCGATCTCCAAGACTTCTGACGGAGGATTCGAGGACCTGCTGCGGGAGCTGACGCCGCAGGTCGTCGGTGCCGTCGTGCGCTGGTCCGGTGACTTCGCCGCGGCCGAGGACGCCGTACAGGAGGCCCTGCTCGCGGCCGCGACCACCTGGCCGCGGGACGGCCGTCCTGACAACCCGAAGGCCTGGCTGATCCAGACGGCCTCGAGACGCTTCATCGACGAGGTACGGCAGCAGCAGGCCAGGCGGCGCCGTGAAGAACGCGCAGCGCTCCGCGAGGTTCCGCTGGGAGAGGTGGAGGAGTACGACGACACCCTCCGGCTGCTGTTCCTCTGCTGCCACCCCGAGCTGACCCCGGCGTCAGCGATCGCGCTGACGCTGAGAGCCGTCGGCGGGCTCACCACCGCCGAGATCGCCACGGCGTACCTCGTACCGGAGGCGACGATGGCGCAGCGGATCAGCCGCGCCAAGTCGAAGCTCAAAGGCGCCAGCTTCGAGCTGGACGCTGACCCGGACCGGCTGCGCAACGTGCTGCACGTGCTCTACCTGATGTTCAACGAGGGCTACACCAGCTCCAGCGGGCCTGAGCTGCACCGTAGCGACCTGTCGAGTGAGGCGATCCGCCTGACGCGCGCCGTACACGCTCAGCTGCCTGAGGACGGCCAGGTGACCGGCCTGCTTGCCCTGATGCTGCTGACCGACGCCAGGCGCGCAGCACGGACTGGTAAGGGCGGGGAGCTCATCCCGCTGGCTGAGCAGGACCGGTCGCTGTGGAACCACGAGTACATCACCGAAGGTGTGGAGCTCGCGGTCGAGGCGTTCGACACGCCACCGCTGGGGGAGTACCAGCTGCAGGCGGCGATCGCCGCGCTGCACGACGAGGTGGACCGGGCCGAGGAGACCGACTGGCCGCAGATCCTCGCGCTGTACGGCCTGCTGGAGAACCTGTCGGGCAACCCGATGGTGAAGCTCAACCGGGCGATCGCCGCCGCGATGGTCGACGGTCCTGACGCCGGCCTGAAGCTGCTCGAACCGCTGGACGCCGAACTGGCCGGGCACTACCGCCTGGACGCCACCCGCGGCCACCTGTACGAGATGCTGGGCGACCGCGGGACCGCCGCGGAACACTTCCGCGCGGCGGCCCGCGGTACGACGAGCCTGCCGGAACGTGACTACCTGATGGCGAAGGCCGCCTCGCTCAGCTAGGCGTACTGCGAGAACGCCGTCGCGACGTCGTCGTCCGTTGCCAACAGCAACCGAAGTAGGACGCGCGCCTTGTACGGATCGAGGAACCCGCCGTCGATCAGCCCGCGCTGCAACAGATCGGCCTCCGAGCCGGGGGAGTGGTACGTGTTGCGTACGACGGAACCCGCGCCGGTGCGTGACGTCAGCACGACCGGGATCCGCGTGGCCAGCTCACCGAGCACCGGAGCGAGCGCGGCCGGCACGTGGCCGACGCCGTACCCGGCTACGACCAGGCCCTGGTGTGTGTCGGCAAGCCCCTGAAGCAGCAGGCCGTCGTCGTCCAGTGTGACGGTGTAGAGCGCCACGTGAACGCGGTCGAGCTCAGTGGGTTCAGCGCTGCCCTGTACGCCGTCCAGCCGCTGCGGGCGGGTAAGAACCCGCACCTGGTCCTCGACGACGTGTCCGATCGGCCCGGTGTTCGGTGACGCGAACGTCGCCGTACTCGTGCTGTGTGTCTTGCGGACCCAGCGCGCTGCGTGGATCTCCTCCTTGAAGACGACCAGTGCGCCGAGGTCACGTGCCGCAGGGGAGCAGGCGACGCGTAGAGCGGCCAGGAGGTTCGCGGGGCCGTCAGGGCCGGCCAGGGTCGGGTTGCGCATCGCCCCTGTGAACACAAGCGGTTGCGGGTGCGGCCAGACCAGGTCGCCGAGGAAGGCGCTCTCTTCGAGTGTGTCGGTGCCCTGCGTGACCACTGCCCCGGCCGCGCCGGCCGCCACGGCCTTGGAGGCAGCGTCGACGACCTCCAGCAGCTTCGCTGCGGTCAGGTTGGCGCTGGGGACCTTCTCGATGTCCTGGATCTCCACCTGGTGCCCGAGGTCGGGCAGCCCAGGCATGGCTGCGGTGAGGTCGTCACCGGTCAGCCGACGGTTGCCGGCCATCGAGATCGTCCCGCCCAAGGTGAACAACGCGACGCTCACTGAATGTCTCCTGTCATTTGGTGCGTGCTCTGACGTGCAGCCGCTCCCCCTGCGGGCCGAACAGACATAGCACCTCGGCCGGTCCAGGACCCGGGTTGGAGAACCAGTGCGGCACCCGGCAATCGAACTCGGCCACCTCACCCTCGTTGACGACGAAGTCCTGATCGCCCAGCTTGAGCCGGATCCGGCCCGACAGCACGTAGAACCAGTCGTAGCCCTCGTGGGTCTTCTGCTCGATGTCGTTGCCCGGGTAGCCCTCCGGGAGGATCTGCTTGATCGCCTGCAGCCCACCCGGCCGCCGGCTGAGCGGGATGAGGATCGCGCCGTGCCGTTTGATCGGCTTCGGGTAGATCCGCGGGTCGCCCGTCGGCGGCGCGTCCACCAGCTCGTCCAGCTGCACCTGGTGCGCCCGCGCCAGCGGCAGGAGCAGCTCCAGCGTCGGCCTGCGCTGCCCGGACTCCAGGCGGGACAGAGTGCTCACCGAGATCCCGGTGGCGTCGGACAGTTGCGACAGTGTCGTACCGCGCTCGAGGCGAAGCGCCCGTAGCCGCGGTCCGACCGACTCGAGAACATCCTCGTCGTTTGCCATACCGGCAACATTACTTGTCGAAAGTGAAAACCACCACGCACTCTCGGATCATGACCTTTCAGACGAAGTACGACGTGATCGTGATCGGCGGCGGTGCGGCCGGGCTGAGCGGGGCGCTGGCGCTGGCCCGGTCGCGCCGGTCGGTGCTGGTCATCGACGACGGCATGCCCCGGAACGCACCCGCCGACGGAGTGCACAACTTCCTCACCCGGGACGGTGTACCGCCCGCCGAGATCTACGCCCTCGGCCGCCAGGAGGTGCAGGGGTACGGCGGTGAGTTCGCAGACGGCACCGTGACGGCCGCGCGGCGTGACGACGACGGTTTCGTGGTGGAGCTCGCAGACGGTACGCCGTACCGCAGCAGGCGGCTGCTGATCACCACAGGGCTCACAGACGTGTTGCCCGACGTACCTGGGCTGGCTGAACGCTGGGGGAAGGACGTAGTGCACTGCCCGTACTGCCACGGCTGGGAGGTGAAGGACCAGGCCATCGGCGTACTGGCGACCAGCCCGATGGCGATGCACCAAGTGCTGCTCTTCCGGCAGCTGAGCGACGACGTGACGCTGTTCCTGCACACTGCACCGGAGCCGACCGACGAGCAGTGGGAGCAGCTGGCTGCGCGTGGAATCGCTGTAGTACAAGGCAAAGTCGAGCAGGTGGAAGTGGCCGACGGCAGGATCACCGGCGTACGGCTGGAGGGTGGCACGGTCGTCCCGCGACAGGCCCTGGCGATTCAAACGACTGTTCGCGCCCGTGCCGGGTTCTTGGCCGACCTGGGTCTGGAAACGACCATGGTCGAGGCCAACGGGGTAGAGGTCGGTACTGCGATCCAGGTCGACGCCATGGGCGCTACCGAAGTCCCCGGCGTGTTCGCGGCCGGCAACGTCAGCAATCCGATGGCACAGGTGTTGCCGTCCGCTGCGGCCGGTCTGATGACCGCGGCCGGTATCAACTTCGACCTGATCAACGAAGAGACGCGTCTGGCTGTAGCAGCGCGCAGTAGTTGAGGAGTTGAATAGCCCCGGGAGGTCGGATGCGCGACACGGTCGACCCGGATTTCGCCTCGTTCGTCGATGCACGACAGGCCAGATGGTTACGTACGACGTACCTCGTGTACGGCGACCTGCAACGAGCCGAAGCTGCACTGCTGCACGCCTTCACACAGCTCTCGATGCGCTGGCCGCGGGTGGACGACCCGGACGTCTTCGTGCAGCGCCTGCTCTACCAGCCCGTTCTGAGGCCGTGGAACCGTACGAAGCCGTTCGTCGGCGAGGAGGATCAGGTGAAGCTCGCACTGGCCGCGCTGACGCCCGCACAGCGCACGGTGTTCGTACTGCTGCACCTGGAGGAGCTGACCGAGTTCGAGATCGCGGACCTGCTCGGGATGTCGCATACCGCCGTACACGCCCACGGCCTGAGCGCACTCGGACGCTTCCGTACGGCGCTGGGTGCGGGAAACTGGCGGGACGCTCGATGAGACGTGAGGACGTGCCACCGCTGCTGTTGCAGGCGGGCGACGACTTGCCGGAGCCTGATCTGGCGGACGCTGCTTGGGCCGGGGGCCTGAGGACACGGCAGCGCCGGCGCAGGGCGGTGATGTACTCCGTACTGCTGGTGATCGTCGCGTTGATCGTGGTGTCGATCGTGATCGAGGCCGGCTAGGTCCGGGCCGGCCCGATCGAGGGCGGTCAGCTGTCCGTCGAGTTGTCCGTTGGCATGTCCAGGTCCAGAACTGCCCGCAGGGTGACGTCGACCAGGCTGTCGGCGTCCTCGACCGGTGGCATCGGCTGCCCGGTCAGTGCCCGGATCACGAACACCCCGGCCAGCCACTCCACCATCAACACCGGATCCGCGGTGTCCTTGATCGGTTCGCCCCGCTCCCGGGCGCGTTCCAGCGCTTCCCGGGTCAGTTCGATCCGGCGTTCCAGTACCGCTCGGTAGACGGCGGCCGACCTCTCGTCGCGGTTCGCCTCCGAGACCGCGAGCCGGATCATCGCCCGGCCGCGCTCACTGTTCGCGAAGGCCAGTGCGACCCGGTAGACCTGGCGCAGGTCACCGGCGATCGAACCGGTGTCGGCGTCCGGGATCTCCAGATCGAACAGGTCGGCCATCGCGTCGTTGGCGAGCAGCTCCTTGCTGGCCCACCGCCGGTAGATCGTCGCCTTGCCGACCCCCGCGGCCTCGGCGACGTCGTCCACCGTCATTCCGTCGAATCCCCGCTCCAGCAGCAGTTGCACGGCATACCTGCGGATCCTCGGTTCCGCTTCCGGGTCCCGTGGTCTGCCGCGTCGCGGCCTCACCCCGTAGTTCGGCTCCATTTCGTCGTTCCCCAGGTAGGACGGGTGCAGTGGCGCGGCTGCGGGCCCGTGTGGTCCAGGCCAGAGTGCCACACTCCGCTGCGTAGTGGGCGGCGGAGCCTCTCTGCCAGGTGCCGCGTTGTGGACGCAGCGTCCTCGGACGCTCACTGGACCGCCGATGTCACCTCGATGTCACCTGGGGAGGCGCTTTGTCACATGCCTGAAACAAACGGACCGATCGGCTGAAACGGCGCGCCGACACCGTTTGCGATGTGGCCGTGCGGCGGGCTCCCCGGCGTTGTGGAGCTTCCCGACTGAGGACGCCGGCTACCTCAGAACATGGAAGGGACGACGCTCATGACGATTGTGCCCGGCGATACCGCCTGGGTCCTGGCAAGCGCCGCTCTGGTGATGCTGATGACACCGGGCCTGGCTTTCTTCTACGGCGGCATGGTGCGCGTGAAGAGCGTGCTGAACATGATGATGATGAGCTTCATCACCATCGCCGTCGTGACCATCCTCTGGGTGGTGGTCGGCTACTCGCTGACGTTCGCGGGTGACACCGGGCACGTGATCGGAGACTTCTCCGAGGTAGGCCTCAAGGGCCTGCTCTCGCCGGACGCGGTGAGCGGGACGACGCCCACGCTCGCATTCGTCGCGTTCCAGCTGATGTTCGCGATCATCACCCCCGCGCTGATCTCCGGCGCGATCGCCGACCGGGCGACGTTCCGCGGCTGGATCGCGTTCGTGGTCGGCTGGACCCTGCTCGTGTACTTCCCGGTCGCGCACTCCGTGTGGTTCCTGGACAAGGGCAACGGTGGCTGGATCGGTGACAAGCTCAAGGCGGTCGACTTCGCCGGAGGTACGGCGGTCCACCTGAACGCCGGTGCTGCCGCGCTCGCGCTGGCGATCGTGCTCGGCAAGCGGATCGGCTGGAAGAAGGACCCGATGCGGCCGCACAGCCTGCCGCTGGTGATCCTCGGCGCCGGTCTGCTGTGGTTCGGCTGGTTCGGCTTCAACGCCGGCTCCGCGCTGAGCGCCGGCACCACCGCTTCGGTCACCTTCGTGAACACCCAGGTCGCCACCGCCGCGGCGGTGATCGGCTGGCTGATCGTCGAGCGGCTCACGCACGGCAAGGCCACCACGCTGGGTATGGCCTCCGGCGCGGTCGCCGGTCTGGTCGCGATCACCCCGTCCTGTGGTGCGGTCACCCCGCTCGGCGCGATCGCCGTCGGTGTGCTGGCCGGTGCGATCTGCGCCTTCGCGGTCTCGCTGAAGTACAAGCTCGGCTTCGACGACTCCCTCGACGTGGTCGGTGTGCACTTCGTCGGCGGTCTGTTCGGTTCGCTCGCGATCGGCCTGTTCGGTACGGCGGCGGCGCCGTCGGCCGTGGACGGCCTGTTCTACGGTGGCGGTGCCACCCAGCTCGGCCGGCAGGCGCTGGCCAACCTGGTCGTCGGCGTGTACTCCTTCACCGTCGCGTTCATCCTCGGCAAGGTGATCGACAAGACGATCGGCTTCCGGCTCAAGGAGGACGACGAGATCACCGGTGTCGACCAGGTCGAGCACGCTGAGACGGCGTACGACTTCCTGAGCGCAGCGGGCCTGCGCGGCATGCTGGGGACGCGCCCCGCCCCCGCTGAGACCGAGAATGGGACCACCGACGCTTCGGAGAAGGAAGGTGTCAAGGCATGAAGCTGGTCACCGCGGTGGTTAAGCCGCACAAGCTCGACGACGTGCGGGCCGCGCTGGAGACGTTCGGGGTCACCGGTATGACGGTCACCGAGGCGAGCGGCTACGGCCGGCAGAAGGGCCACACCGAGGTCTACCGCGGCGCGGAGTACGAGGTGGACCTGGTGCCGAAGGTGCGCCTCGAGGTGGTCGTCGAGGACGGCGACAGCGCTGACGTCGTGGACGTGATCGTGAAGGCCGCCCAGACCGGCAAGATCGGTGACGGCAAGGTCTGGGTCACCCCGGTGGAGACGATCGTGAGGGTCCGCACCGGCGAGCTGGACGGAGACGCACTCTAGATGGTTGACCGCGCAGAGCAGCGGCGGGTTCGGGCCCTCGAGGCGGACGAGCTGCTGCAACTGCTGCTGGCGAAGGCCTGCGACGCCCTCGGTGTACCTACCGAGGGCGTCGCCCTCGTCGCTGTAGGCGGATACGGCCGCGAGGAGCTCTCGCCGTACAGCGACCTCGACGTGATGCTCGTGCACGCCGAGGGGTACCCGCGGATCGACGAGCTGGCTGCCCAGATCTGGTACCCGCTGTGGGACTCCAGGACCAAGCTGGACCACAGCGTGCGCACGCTGGCCGACGCGCAGCAGGCAGCCGCTGCGGACGACAGGGTGGCGCTGGGCCTGCTCGACGCGAGGCATGTCGCCGGTGACACGCACCTGACGCTGCAGCTCCGGTCTGTGCTCATGGCCGACTGGAGACGTACGGCGAAGTCCCGGCTGCCCGGTCTGGCCCAGGCCTGCCGTGACCGGGCCTCCAACGTCGGAGAGCTCGCGCACCTCGCGGAACCCGACCTCAAGGAGGCGTACGGCGGTCTGCGCGACGCCGTCGTACTGCGGGCGCTCGTGGCGTCGTGGCTCGTCGACGTACCGCATCCCGTGGTGGAGCGGGCACGGCGCGATCTGCTCGAGATCCGCGACGTACTGCACGAGGTCGCCGGGCGCGCGACGGACCGGCTGGTGGCCGACCTGGCCGGTGAGGTCGCGGCGGGGCTCGGCTTGTCGGGTCGGGACGAGCTGCTGCGGCATGTGTACGCGACCGGGCGAACGCTGGCGCATGTGTGTGACGTGTCGTGGCGACGCGTCGAGAGCCTGATCACGAAGCCGCCGCGCTCCAGGCGCCGCCAGCGGACCGGTGGACCGCTACTGCTTGCGCTGGACGAGGGAGTTGGCCAGCACGAGGGTGAGGTCGTGCTGATGCCGGACGCGCGGCCAGAGCGCGACGCTGTGCTCGGTCTGCGCGCTGCTGCGGTCGCTGCGGACCGTGAGCTCGTCCTGTCGCCTGCTGTGTGCGCACGGCTGGCGTCGTCGGCTGCTGAGCTGCCGGAGCCGTGGCCGGGGGAGGCACGGCGATTGCTGTGCGCGCTGCTCGGTGCTGGGTCCGGTCTGCTCGAGGTATGGGAGGCGCTGGACCAGGCTGGGTACATCTCGCGGCTCCTGCCCGAGTGGGATGCAGTACGGTTCCGGCCGCCGCAGTCGGCGATCCACCGGTTCACTGTCGACAGGCACCTGCTCGAGACCTGTGTCGAGGCCTCTTCGATGGTGCGTGACGTACGGCGGCCGGACCTGTTGCTGGTGGCTGCTCTGCTGCACGACCTCGGTAAGGCGCTCGACGGCGACCACAGCGTCACCGGTGCGGGCATTGCGGCGCGGGTAGCGCGCCGGATCGGCTTCAGTGAGGCTGACGCCGACACCATCACGTTGCTGGTCCGCCAGCACCTCATGCTCGCGCAGGTCGCCACGCGGCGCGATCTTGAAGACCCGATGACGGTGGACATGGTCGCCGGCATCGTCCACAGCACCGAGACCCTGGACCTGCTGGAGGCGTTGACGTACGCCGATGCGCGCGCGGCTGGTCCTGCCGCGTCGTCGCCGTGGCGGATGCGGCTCGTAGGAGAGCTGTGCCGGCGGGTACGCGGTGAGCTCGCAGGCGGCGGCGAGAGCATGTGGAGCGACACCCCTCCTGTTCCGGTACCTGTACTGCACCAGGTCGTCGGTGTCGGGCGTCTTGGCGTCACGGTGTCCGATCACCACGGCGACCTGCGCGTGAACGTCGCGGTACCCGATCAAGTGGGGACCCTGTCGACGGTTGCCGCCGTGCTGGCTGTTGAGCGGCTCGCTGTGCGGTCTGCTGTCGTCACCTCTGTTGACGGGCTGGGTATCTCGCAGTGGACCGTTGCTGGATCACCTCCCGATCCGGTGCGTCTGCGGGACCGGCTGGCGGTAGCGCTCCGGGACTCGGCGGACGTCGTACGGCGGTTGGCCGCCCGGGACTCGGCGCAGCCGCGGGTTGCCAGCAGGGTCGACTTGTTGTCAGACGCGTCCGAGACGGCCACGGTGCTACAGGTGCGGGCGCATGACCGTCCAGGGCTCATGTACGACGTGACTGCGGCGATCGCTGCTACTGGTGCGGATATTCGGTCTGCACATGTCAGCACGCTCGGTGCCGAGTGCGTGGACGTCTTCTACCTGACTGATCGCCATGGCGCTCCCCTGGAACCAGAGGACGCGCGGACGACGGCCAAGTCGGTGCTGGATCGGCTGAGCTTCTAACCTCACTACGTGGATCTTGTAGAGGCACTGCAGCGACAGGCCACCGCCTGTGAGGACCTGGGCTCTCCGATGTACGCCGAGCTGCTCCGGCTGCTCGTCGACGACTACGAGGTCGGTGGAGTCTCCGTCAGGGCGCTGGAGGGGTACGAGAACCGTTCTTTCGGCGAGGCGATCGGGCTGCGGCTGCTGGCCGCCGTACACGGGCTGGTGCTGTCCGGTACGGCTCCTGAGCTGGCGGCGTTCTACACGAGCGTGGGCGGGACGTGGGACCCAGTGCTCGGCTGGGAAGCGTTCGAGCAGCTGCTGCAGTCGCGGCTGGGGGAGGTGCGGTCGCTGCTGACACAGCCGCCGCAGACGAACGAGGTGGGTCGGGCGGCTGCCCTGTACGGCGGCCTGCTGCAGCTGGTGGAGGCGGTACCGCTGCCGGTACGGCTGTTCGAGATCGGTGCGAGTGGTGGGTTGAACCTGCGAGCAGACCGGTTCCGCTACGAGGCCGGCGGGACGTCGTACGGGCCTGCTGACAGTCCTGTGGTGTTCTCGTCAGCTTGGACCGGACGGGTGCCGTCGGTGGACCTGCGGATCGCTGAGCGGGTCGGGTGCGACATCGCGCCCGTGAACCCGCTGACGCCGAGCGGTGCGCTCACGTTGACGTCGTACGTCTGGCCCGACATGGCTGACCGCTTGGCGCGGCTGCGTGGTGCGCTGGCGATCGCCCACGACGTACCGGCCGACGTACGGCGAGAGGAGGCGGTCTCGTTCCTACATGCCTTGGAGCTGTCGGAAGGCCACGTCACGGTCGTCTGGCACTCGATCATGTGGCAGTACCTCCGCCGCCCGGACCGAGCCGCCATCGAAGCACGCCTGGCCGAGCTCGGCGCCCAGGCCACCCACTCCGCCCCCTTAGCCCACCTGAGCCTCGAACCCCACCGAGTCCTGACCCACGACCGCGGCTCCGACGGCTACGAGTTCCGCGTAGACCTACAAACCTGGCCCACTGGCAAAACCCGCACCCTGGGTACCGCCACCCCCCACGGCCAAGACCTCGTCTGGCCGGGCCGGTAGACTCGGGGAGTTCATCGCTTCGAGGAAACGGACTGTTTCTCGTGTTCGACACGCTTTCCGATCGGCTCTCCACCGCGTTCAAGAATCTGCGGGGCAAGGGCAAGCTGACCGACGCCGACATCGACGCGACCGCCCGGGAGATCCGGATCGCGTTGCTGGAGGCGGATGTCGCGCTGCCGGTGGTGCGGGAGTTCATCGCGGCGATGAAGGAACGCGCCAGCGGTAGCGACGTACGCGGCGGGCTGAACCCGGCGCAGCAGGTGATCAAGATCGTCAACGAGGAACTGGTCAAGATCCTCGGTGGCGAGACCCGCGAGCTGCGGATGGCGAAGCGGCCGCCGACGGTGATCATGCTCGCCGGTCTGCAGGGTGCCGGTAAGACCACCCTGGCCGGCAAGCTCGCCAAGTGGCTGAAGGAGACCCGGCACCAGACCCCGATGCTGGTCGCGGCCGACCTGCAGCGGCCGAACGCGGTCACCCAGCTCCAGGTCGTCGGCCAGCGCGCCGGCGTACCGGTGTACGCGCCCGAGCCGGGAAACGGCGTCGGCGACCCGGTCGACGTGGCCCGCAAGGCGATGGACGAAGCACGGTCCAAGCAGCACAGCGTGGTGATCGTCGACACCGCCGGCCGGCTGGGTGTCGACGAGGAGCTGATGAAGCAGGCCGCGGACATCCGCGACGCGGTCAGCCCGGACGAGATCCTGTTCGTGGTCGACGCGATGATCGGTCAGGACGCGGTCACCACGGCGCAGGCCTTCCTGGACGGCGTCGGCTTCGACGGCGTCGTCCTGTCCAAGCTCGACGGTGACGCCCGCGGTGGTGCCGCGCTGTCGATCGCGCAGGTCACCGGCCGCCAGGTGATGTTCGCGTCGAACGGCGAGAAGCTCGAGGACTTCGACGTCTTCCACCCGGACCGGATGGCGTCCCGGATCCTCGGCATGGGTGACGTACTCAGCCTGATCGAGCAGGCGGAACGCACCTTCGACGCCGAGGAGGCCGCGAAGACCGCGGCCAAGCTGGCGAAGAAGGGCGGCAAGGACTTCACCCTGGACGACTTCCTCGCCCAGATGCAGTCGGTCCGCAAGATGGGCCCGCTGACCAAGATCTTCGGCATGCTGCCCGGTGCGAACCAGTTCAAGGACCAGCTGGAGAACTTCGACGAGCGCGAGGTCGACCGGATCGAGGCGGTCATCCACTCGATGACGCCGGCGGAGCGGAACGACCCGACGATCATCAACGGTTCCCGCCGGGCCCGGATCGCGAAGGGGTCCGGTACCGAGGTGGCCACCGTCAGCGGCCTGGTCGAGCGGTTCTTCGAGGCCCGCAAGATGATGGCCGCGATGGCCTCCGGCAAGGGCCTGCCGGGGATGCCCGGGATGCCCGGCATGCCCGGGATGGGCGGCGGCGGCCGGAAGGCCAAGCAGCAACAGCAGAAGAAGGGCAAGAAGCGCGGCTCCGGCAACCCCGCCAAGCGGGCGAACCAGGGCAACCAGCCGCAGACCCCGCAGCCGGGTCAGCTGCCCGCGGCCTTCGGCGGCGGCCAGAACGGCGGCGACTTCGAGCTGCCGGACGACCTGAAGAAGATGCTCGGCGGCAACTGACCCTTCCCGAAAGGGCAGCTTCGCGTCGGCCGAACGGATGGCGGAACGTCGTCCGTTCACCCGGCGCGCCGAGTGCTGTCCGCGGCCTACTGTGGTGGACGTGGGGGAGTGAACACCCGGGGACGAGTTGCTGAACTTGCCTGTTCGGTACTCGGTCACGGCGCACCGGCTCCGGTTGTGGCCGACCTTCCGGCGGTTAAGATCGTCCCTACGCCCGAGAGACACACCACTGCGGAATGCGTCGAGGACGGTTCGGATGAGGCAGCAGTTCAAGAACCTGGACACCTGGCGGGGAAAGTTGACCGCCACCTGGGTCTGCCTGGCTCCGCCCACCGCCATGGTCGCCGTGTTCGTGGTCGGCGGAGTCACCTCGAACACGTTCGTCGTCGACGCGCACGCGCTGGCCGCGCCGCGCCAGGACGCGGTCTTCGACGACCTGGCGAACAACGTCCCGGACCAGCCGGGCGTCGACGGCAGCCTCCCGTCGCAGGCGAAGTCCACGATCGTCGTCCCGGTCACCGGTACGACCGACGGCACCGTGCAGCCGATACCCGCCGCGTTCGGGGACGCCTCGGGTATCCCCGGCACCGTGCTGGCGGCGTACCAGAAGGCCGCCCGCGATCTGGCCATGTCGATGCCGGGCTGCCACATCACCTGGCCGCTGCTGGCCGGGATCGGCAAGGTCGAGTCCGACCACGCCAGCGGCGGCAAGGTCGACGGATCAGGCAACACCCGCGGCAAGATCCTCGGCCCGGTCCTCGACGGCGGCCCTGGTACTGCGGCCATCGCCGACACCGACCAGGGCGTGTACGACGGGAACGCGACGTGGGACCGCGCCGTCGGGCCGATGCAGTTCATCCCTGGCACCTGGAGGACGTTCGGTGCCGACGGCAACGGTGACGGCGTGAAGGACCCGCACAACGTGTTCGACGCGGCCCGCGCGGCGGGGGACTACCTCTGCTCCGGCGGCGCGAACCTGTCCGACCCGCAGGGCCTGGTGCAGGCGGTGCTGAGCTACAACCACTCGATGGACTACGTGTCCACCGTGCTGCGCTGGATGCAGTCGTACAGCAAGGACACCGTGAGCATCCCGGACAAGCCGGGACAGATCGTCGTCCCGGGCGACGACGGCAACGCCGAGGACAAGGACGGCCGGCGGACGACGACCACGACGCCGACCAGCCCGCCGACCACGGTCCCGACGACGGCGCCGACGACCGGTACGACGACCCGGCCGACCGTCGTACCGACGACGTCGAAGCCGACGTCCGGCGTGACCGCCAAGCCGACCACCCCGAAGCCGACGAACGGCCCGGGCTCCACGTCGCCGACCAAGACGCCGACGACCCCGCCGAGCACCCCGACGACGCCGCCGACGAGCCCGACCACGCCGCCGTCGACCCCGCCGACCACCCCGCCGACGACGCCGCCCACCACTCCGCCGACGACGCCGCCGACGAGTCCGGACCCGAGCTGCTCGCCGACCACGACGCCGACGGAGACCCCGACCACGACGCCGTCGGACTCGCCGACCACCACGCCTACCACGCCGCCGGGCTCCTGTGACTCGACCGCCCCGTCGGCGTCCCAGCCGGCGAACTGAGCCGGTCCCAACCGTCGCCGAGGTAGCCGGCTTCGTTACCTCGGTGCCGGTTTTCCGAGCGCTTTCTGTAGCCGGTAACTTTGCGTCGTCTTGATGTAACTTTGTGGCGCCTGGTTCGTTGAAGGGGCTATGCGCCTAACCCGTAGTGGTAACCGTCGGGTCAAAATCATCATCGCTTCACTGTGTACCGCCCCGCTCCTGGTCGGGGCTGTTGTCACCGTCGCCTCGGGGGGAACCGGCGCCGCCGGTCAGCTCACGGCGGGCGGCCCGGTCGCCCCGTCGCCCGGTGCCGGGCTGAACAGCGGTGAGTTCGACGAACTGACGATGATCGTGCCGCAGCGTCCCGGAGTGGACGGGCAGCTCGGATCCGACAAGCCCGCCCGCGCCGACGTCCCCGTGCAAGGGGCCACCGACGGGCGATCGGTCGTCCGTCCCGGACGGCCGGGTGCCGTGAACGGCATCCCCCGCGGAGTCTTCCCCGCCTACCGCCGGGCCACCGCGAACCTCGCGGTCGTCCGGCCGAACTGTGGTCTCACCTGGCCGCTGCTGGCCGGGATCGGCAAGGTCGAGTCCGACCACGCCAGCGGCGGCCGGGTCGACGTGGCCGGCACCACCCGCGGCCGGATCCTCGGCCCGGTGCTGAACGGCCGGCACGGCAACGGCCGGATCACCGACACCGACAAGGGCAAGTACGACGCCGACCAGACCTGGGATCGCGCCGTCGGGCCGATGCAGATCATCCCGCAGGTCTGGGACGAGTTCGGGGCCGACGGCAACGGCGACGGCTTCCGCAACCCGAACAACGTGTACGACGCGGTCACCACGGTCGCCGTGGTGCTCTGCGCCGAGGGCGACGACCTGCGCAGCCCGCGTGACCTGGTCGCCTCGCTGCTCCGCTACCACCACTCCAAGGACTTCGTCGCCACGGTGCTGAAATGGATGCGGGTCTACAGCAAGAACGCGGTCCTGGTGCCGAACGCGAAGGGCAACATCGCGGCCGCGAAGCAGAACGGCAACGCGGACCGCCGGGTCGACCCGCGGGTGGTCCCGGACATCCCGGACGACACCAAGACGCCGACCCCGACGCCGACGCCGGTGACCGCCACCACGATTCCGACCGAGGCGCCGACGACCCCGTGGGACAAGCCGACGCCGCCGAAGCCGATCGAGACGCCGACGAACTGGCCGACGCACCACCCGACGTCGACGCCGACCAAGACCCCCACCAAGACGCCGACGAAGACGCCTACCACGACGCCGACGACGACCCCCACGTCGACACCGACCTCGACGCCGACCGACACCCCGACGCAGACGCCGACCGGGACACCCTGCGCCGGCAACGAGACCACCACCCCGACCTGCACGGCGGGCGGCGGCTCTCACGGCTAGCGGACCAACGGGGTACGGTCGCTCCCATGAGCGGCGTACTACGGCTGACCGGCACGGTGTTGCCGGCTGGTGAGCAGCAGGAGATCCACCTCAGCGGTGGGCTGGTCGTCGACCGGCCCGCCGCTGCTGACGTGACGACCGTGCACACCGGTGGCTGGATCGTGCCCGGGCTGGTCGACGCGCACTGCCACATCGGGCTCGACCAGCACGGCGGGGTCGACCGGGAGACACAGGAGCAGCAGGCGATCGCCGATCGCGATGCCGGCGCGTTGCTGATCCGGGACGCCGGTTCGCCGGTCGACACCCGCTGGATCGACGACCGCGAAGACCTGCCGAAGATCATCCGGGCCGGTCGGCACCTCGCCCGCTCGAAGCGGTACCTGCGCAACTACGGCTGGGAGATCGAGCCGGAGGAACTCGTCGCGTACGTCGAGCAGGAGGCCCGCCGCGGTGACGGGTGGGTCAAGCTGGTCGGCGACTGGATCGACCGCGACGCCGGCGACCTCACGCCGTGCTGGCCGGCCGACGCGCTGAACGCCGCGATCGCCCGCGCCCACGAGCTCGGCGCCAGGGTCACCGCGCACGTCTTCGGCGAGCACGCGCTGCCCGATCTGCTCGCCGCGGGCATCGACTGCCTCGAACACGGCACCGGCATCGAGCCCGACCTCCTCGCCCAGCTGGCCGAGCACCAGGTGGCCGTCGTACCGACGATGATCCAGCTGGAGAACTTCCCGCAGTACGCCGAGCAGGCCGCGGGGAAGTTCCCGGTGTACGCCGCGCACATGCGGGACCTCTACGAGCGCCGCCTGCACCGGCTGCGGGACGCGTTCGAGGCCGGCGTACCGGTGTACGCCGGGACCGACGCGGGCGGCGTACTCGGGCACGGCCTCGTCGCTCAGGAGATCCAGGCGCTGACCGAGATCGGGCTGTCGGGGGAGCAGGCGCTGGCCGCCGGCTCGTGGGCCGCCCGCGAGTGGCTGGGTGCGCCGAGCGAGCTGCGCCCCGGCGACCCGGCCGATCTCGTGGTGTACGACGAGGACCCGCGGGCGAACCCAGCCGTACTGACCCACCCGCGGCTGATCGCTCTGCGTGGACGGGTCATCCGGGGCTGAAAGGTAGAGCCTGCTGTACCGACTGCGCCCGTGCTGGTGCCGGAAGATAAGAGCATGCTCAAGAAGATGCTGTCCCGGGGTGTTCCGGCCGCTGGCTACCTGGTCATCCGCTTCTTCAAGTCGGTCACGTTGCTGGCCGCTGTCCCGGTCAGCCTGATCTGGGGCTGGCTCATCCCGGGCGCGACCGCCGGCCTGGTACGGCTCGCCAACAGTGAGCGGTACCGCGCAGCGAAGTTCCTCGGCCTCCCGCAGGCAGAGGAACTCCCGCCCGCGCTGCCGCGGCAGCCCGGGGATGTGGTCACCCTGTTCCGCGACAAGTCGTTCAAGCGCGCTCTGCGGTGTCTGTTGATGCCGGTGGTGAAGATCCCCGAGCGGTCGTCGCGGTGATCGCACTGATCGGTGCGCCCGCGGCGGTCGTCGGCATGCTGCTCTGGTGGATCGACCCTGGCAACGTCAGCCTGATGGGTATCGACGTCAACAACTGGTTCGAGGCGCTCACACTGGGCCCGCTGCAGCTCGGAGCAGGTCTGTGGTTCCTCAGCCGAGTCGCACCGCTGGTAGCGCGCAGTCACGCCAACGCGGCGCTCGAGCTCCTGGCACCTAACCCAGAGCAGTTGGAGACTGTCAGGCTCGAGCAGCGCGTGGAGGAGCTCACGAAGACCAGGGCCGGTGCTGTCGACTCCCACGGCGCTGAGCTA
Source organism: Kribbella sp. NPDC031520 (assembly GCF_055580825.1). Classification (NCBI taxonomy): domain Bacteria; kingdom Bacillati; phylum Actinomycetota; class Actinomycetes; order Propionibacteriales; family Kribbellaceae; genus Kribbella; species Kribbella sp. NPDC031520. Next base: position 92,035 of record NZ_JBVIKS010000008.1, on the reverse strand, counting down.
CGCCGGATCGAGCGAGACCTTCATGACGGTACGCAGGCGCAGCTGGTGTCGCTGGCGATGCGGATCGGTGTTGCCAAGCAGACGATGGCTGACGACCCGGAGAAGGCGGCCAAGCTGCTGGACGATGCCCGTGACGGTGCAGAGCAGGCCATGACGGAGCTGCGTGGCGTACTGCGCACCATGTACCCGCCGATCCTTGCTGACCGCGGTCTGGCCGGGGCAGTGTCCGCACTGGCCGCCAGGTGCCCGTTGCCAGTGGAGCTCCGCATAGGCGAGCTCGGGCAGGTCCCAGCAGCAGTAGAGGCTTGCGCGTACTTCGTGGTCGCGGAAGCGCTCACCAACATCACCAAGCACAGTGCGGCCGGGCACGTCGACGTACAGCTCGAACGGCGTGGTCCGGAGCTCTACCTGGCGATCACGGACGACGGGATCGGCGGAGCGCGGATCAGCGAGCAGAACGACCTGCTGGGCCGGGGGAGTGGGCTGCATGGCATGCTCCATCGCGTGCAGGCGATCGACGGACACCTGGAACTGCAGAGCCCGATCGGTGGGCCGACCACCGTCGAGGTGATCCTTCCGTGCGGGTGATGATCCTCGAGGACAACCCGATCCTCGCCGAAGGTCTGAGCCTGCTGCTGGACAACTCCGGCTTCCAGGTCGCCGCGATCGCCACCGACGCGGACGAGTTCGCGAAGGCGATCGCCGAGTACGAGGTCGACATCGCAGTCGTCGACGTACGGCTGCCACCCACGTTCACCGACGAGGGCCTGCGCGCCGCGATCGAGGCCCGCCGCGTCCGGCCGGGGCTCCCGGTGCTGGTGTTCTCGCAGTACGTCGAGGAGGTGTACGCGGCCGAGCTACTCGCGGCCGGCAGCGAGGGCGTCGGGTATCTCCTGAAGGACCGGGTGTCCCGCGTCGACGAGTTCTTGGAAGCAGTACGCCGGGTTGCGGGCGGAGGCACCGTGCTCGACCCGGAGGTGGTCAGCCAGCTGATGGTGAAGCGCAGCAGCCCGCTCGACCGCCTGACGCCGCGCGAACGCGAAGTACTCGCACTGATGGCCGAGGGCCTCGGCAATACGGCTATCGGCGAAAAGCTGTTCATCTCGGACGGTGCTGTACACAAGCACGTCGGCAACGTGTTCCTGAAGCTTGACCTCCCACCGACCGACTCCGGCCACCGCAGGGTGCTGGCGGTTCTCGCTTACCTCGGCCTGTGAGCTCTTGACGCGCTTGACAACGTACGCCACTCTCATTGTCTGAGAGCGCTCTCATCCACCGAACCGCCCCTAGGTGAGGAGAGTTCACATGAAGGTCCTTTTAGCCGCCGTGCTCACGGCGGCTGCACTGACTGTGCCCACAACACAAGCGCTCGCTGTGCCCGACCAGTCCGCCGCCATGCAACGTGACTTCGGGCTGACCGAACAGCAGATGCAGCAACGGCTCGCAGCCGAGACGTCAGCCGCGAAGCTGTTGCCTACAGCGCAGAAGGCAGCCGGCGCTGCCTTCGGCGGAGCCTGGTACGACGCCAGGACGCAGAAGCTGGTCGTAGGAGTCGTCGGCCAGGACCAGGTGGCCGCCGTACGCGCTACAGGCGCTCAGGTGGTCGTCGTACCGGTAACAGCGAAGGCCCTGGACCAGCGGAAGGCTGCTGTCGACAAGCTGGCCGGCAAGGCAGTACCGGCGGCAGTGAGCGGCTGGGCTGCCGACCCGAAGTCCGGGACGGTCGTCGTCAACGTCCAAGCAGGTAAGCGTTCCAAGGCCGTCGACTCATTCTTGGCCAGGCTAGGTCCTGTCACCGTGAAGCAGGTCGCGGCTCAGGCGCCACGTACGTTCGCAGCCGGCACGGTCGGCGGGGACCCGTTCTATGTCGACAACATCCGCTGTTCGATCGGCTTCTCGGTGGTCGGCGGCTACGTGACCGCGGGCCACTGCGGGCGTGGCAGCATCGTCCGCGGCTGGGACGGTTCGGAGCAGGGCTGGTTCCAGGGCTGGTCGTTCCCGGACAACGACTATGCGTGGGTGTCGACGGGGTACGGCTGGTGGAACGTCGGCGTCGTGCTCGGCTGGGGACAGGTGAGTGACCAGCTGGTCCGCGGGTCGTGGGAGGCGCCGATCGGTTCCTCGGTGTGCCGGAGCGGTTCGACGAGCCACTGGCACTGCGGCACGATCCTGGCCAAGAACGAGACCGTGAACTACGGCAACGGCCAGCTGTTCTACGGCGCGACCAAGACCAACGTCTGCGCCGAGCCCGGTGACTCGGGCGGGTCGTTCATCACCGGCGACCAGGCGCAGGGCGTCACCTCCGGCGGCTGGGGCGACTGCAGCAGCGGCGGCGAGACCTGGTTCCAGCCCGTCAACGAGATCCTCCAGACGTACCACCTGACCCTGCAGACTGCCTGAAAAACAACAACGTCCGAAGAACCGAGTGCGATAAGCCTCAGTTCTTCGGACGTTGGTTGGGTCAGGCCGGCTCGTCCGGTACCGACTCCAGCTTCGGGGGCTCGTCCTTCTTGGTGGCCAGTGAGTCGATCAGCTGCTTGGCCAGGGCGAAGCCGGAGCCGCCCATCGTGATGGTCTTGACCAGGGTGTCCTCGATGCCCTGGGCACCGTTCAGCACGACCATGTTGCCGACCTTCTCGAACGAGCTCGCCGCCGCGGCGACGATCTGCGGGTAGGCCTCGGCGAGCTGCTGCGCGACGACGGCCTCGGTGTTCGTGGCCAGCGCCTCGGCACGGGCCTTGATACCGGCGGCCTCGGCCATCGCCTTCGCCTGTACCGCGGACGCCTCCGCCTTACCGGTCAGCTCGGTGGCCTGCGCCTGGGCCTCACCACGCAACTGGACCTCGCGGGCGTTCGCCTCGGCGGCCGCGATCTGCGCGTCCCGGCTGGCCTGCGCCAGCGTCCGCTGCCGGTACGCCTCCGCGTCGGCCGGCTTCAGTACCGTCGACTCCAGCTGCTTCTCGGCCAGCGACGCGTTCAGCTTCGCGGTCTCGGTCTCGGCGACGACGACCTGCTGGCGGGCCAGCGCCTCGGCCAGCGGGCCGGACTGCGACGCCTTGGACTTCGCCTGGTCGACCTCGGCCTGGTAACCGGCCTGGGCGATCGAGCTCTCCCGGACGGCCGCGGCCTTCTGCGCGGCGGCGGCCTGCTCGCGCTCGGTCGCCTCCCGGTCCCGCTCGGCCTGCGCGATCCGGGCCGCGGCCTCGACCGCAGCGGCCTGCGGACGGCCCAGGTTCCGGATGTAGCCGGACTCGTCGTCGATCTCCTGGATCTGCAGCGAGTCGACGACCAGGCCGAGCTTCTCCATGTCGCCGGCCAGCGAGCCACGGATGTTCGTGGTCAGCGTCTCCCGGTCGTGCAGCATCTCCTCGACCGTGGTCGAGCCGACGATCGCCCGCAGGTGACCCGCGAACAGCTCGTGGATCGTGCTCATCACCTGCTCGTCGCTCTGCTCCAGGAACCGCCGGGCCGCGTTCGCGATCGAGCCGTAGTCGTCACCGACCTTGTACGCGGTGACGCCCTTGATGTGCAGCGGGATGCCCTGGCTGGACACACACGTCACGGCAAGCGGCGTGGCCCGGATGTCGAGCGGCAACCGGCGTACGGTCTGGAAACCCGGGAGCACCGCCGTACCGCGGCCGACCACGATCTTGAAGCCGAGGGTCTCGTTGACCTGCTCGTTGCCCGAGTGCGCGCCGAGACCGGAGATGATCAGCGCCTCGTTCGGCTCCGCCACCCGCCAGACCATCCGGAAGATGATGAGCAGGGCGATCACCGCGGCAGCGGCGACGCCCACGTACGTCCACAGCATTTCCCCTCCAAGGGAACGAAAGTTAGATGGCGCGAGCCACGTAGACGGTGCGCGGCGGGTCGAAGTCGACGACGACCACCTGCGTCCCCACCTCCAGCACCTCGTCGGTCGCCGGGTAGGCGTAGAAGGCCTCGGTGGCACCCCGGACCGGCAGCATCACCTCGCCGACGATCCCGGGTGCGATCCGGCCGATCACCCGCCCCCGCTTGCCTACCATGTTGCCCCTCCGACGCACTTCCGCCTGCTCCAGTTCCCCGAAGCCTAGATCACCACGGCCGGCACCGCGGACATGCGAGTGCCCAGGTGGTCACAACGACCACCTGAGCACTCGGCGTTGTCCGTACGGTCCCGCTGCCGCTGTTACGGAGCCACTTGCAGCTCCGAGTCGCCGATCCCGCTCGGGATGAAGCCCGGAAGGGTCATGAACGTTTCGTCGGTCCCACGCCGGTGGCCGTACGTCGCCGGGATGGTGACGGTGGTGACGTACCCGCCGAGGCCGTTCAGGACGGTCCCGGAGATGACGATGTGGCTGTGGTCAGCGGTGTAGGCCCAGGTCGCTTCGCCGGAATTGTGCGCGGCCCCCTCGCCGCCGTGACCGCAGTCGGAGCCCTGGTAGTCGGAGCTGCCGTCGCTGCTGAGCTCCCACCACAACCAGACGCCACCACCCTGCGGGCCGGGGATGTTGACCGACAGTTCGATCTGGTAGATCGCCGTGTTGCCGTAGTCCGCGGCCGCAGGTGTTGCCGTCCCCAGTCCCGCGGCAAGCACGGCCGCGGAGATGGCCGCAGCGGCGACCGTCTTTCGTGCAGGCATGGTGTCCTCCCGTTGGTCGTTGCTGGATCGAGCCGGTCAGGTTCGGCTCGACTGGTCGGGAGGGCAGTCCACGCCAGGATTGCCCGGATTGGTGCGGCGAGCAAGTGTTCATTACCACCGCGACGCCGCGGTCGCACCTTGTGATCGGCGCGCCACGGGCGCATGGTTGTGCTGTCGACCTCGGGGCGGGAGGGACCATGGACGCCGATGTCCGGGTGCAGGTTGTGGACGAGGGCGCCGACGAGGGTGAGCTCGAAGTACTGGCTCTGTTGCTGCGGCAGGAGTTGCTGATGCTCGACGTGCGCTCGGTTCAGCCGTACGAGGAGGGCGCCGCGCCCGAGGGCTCGAAGGGTGGCTTGGCTGCCGTCGCCGGACTCCTGAGCGTTTCGCTCGCACCGGGACTGCAGGCCGTCGGCTCGGTGATCGTGGTGATTCGCGAATGGCTGCGCCGATCCGGATCAGTACGGACGGTGAAGCTGACCATCGACGGTGACGTGATCGAGCTGAGCGGAGCGACCGGTGAGGTCCAGCAGCAGCTGGTCGACGCGTTCGTACGGCGGCACAGCGGAGCGGACGCGTGAGATGAGCGGCTCGCGGGTCGCCCTCGTGATCGCCAACGACGAGTACGACGATCCGGGGCTGCGGCGGCTGGTCGCGCCGGCCCAGGACGCCGCGGCGCTCGCCGAGGTGCTGGCCGACCCGTCCGTCGGTGGGTTCGACGTGCGGGTACTGCGCAACGAGCCTGCGCAGCAGATCCGGGTCGCGGTCGAGGACTTCTTCGCCGACCGGATGCCGGAAGACCTGCTGTTGCTGCACTTCTCCTGTCACGGTTTGAAGAACGCCGCCGGTGAGCTGTTCCTGGCGGTCGCGGACACGAAACCGGCCCGGCTCGCGTCGACCGCGGTCGCCGCCGACTTCGTGAACCGGCAGATGGCCGACAGCCGGGCGCAGCGAATCGCGTTGTTCCTGGACTGTTGCTACGGCGGTGCGTTTCCACGCGGCATGGTCGTCCGGGCAACGGCCGAGGCGCAGGTCCGGGACGCGTTCGCGCGGCAGGCGGAGGTCGGCGGTGGACGTGGACGCGTGGTGGTCACTGCTTCCAGCGCGATGGAGTACGCGTTCGAGGGCGGCCAGTTGGCCACCGATGCCGCCGCGCCGGCTCCGTCCGTGTTCACCGGCGCGGTGGTCGACGGACTGACCACCGGCGCGGCGGACCGGGACGGTGACGGGTGGGTCGGACTCACCGAGCTGGTCGGATACGTGACCGACCGCATCCATCGGGTGACGCCGAACCAGAACCCGCAGATGTGGACCTTCGGAGCGCAGGGCGAGCTGCTGATCGCGCGCAGCCGGGTACGCCGGATCACACCGGCGCCGCTTGCGCCGGAGCTCTCGGAGGCGATGGAAAGTCCGTTGCCTGCGGCAAGGTTCGGGGTGGTCGACTACCTGCGCGAACGGCTGGCCGACGAAGACCTCGGGCAGGCGTACGCCGCCTGGCAGGCGCTCGGGCGAATGGTCGGCGACGACAGCCGCAAGGTCTCCGAGGCGGCTACGGAGGCCATCGCGGTAGCCGTGCCGAAGGTGACACCTCACGAGCTGACGCTCGATCGTGCGGGTACTGCGGAGGTGCGGTTGGACGGTCCACCGATCGCGCTGACCGCGGTGGCCTCGGCTGCTGACACCTGGCTCAAGGTCGAGCAGGACGGCGTGCTGGTCCGTGTCCGGGTCGCAGAACCCGAGCAGGCGCACGAGACGACGTCCGTGATTCTCACCGGTCCGACCGCCGAACTGACGATCCCGGTCCGGCTGACAACTCCGGACACGGACTCCGAGCCGCCGTCCCCACCACCCGAACCCGAGCCGGAACCCGCCCCACCGCCCCGGCCCGAACCACCCCACACAGAACAGCAGACGGCCACGGCAACCACGCCGCCGTGGTGGCTGATCGCCGTACTGGTGCTCGGGGCTGCCTTCCTGGTGCTGGTGAACTGGCCGGGATCCACCGATTCCCGCAAACTCTGGTACGACCCGGACCCGACCGGCTGGTACATCTACCGGACGTGGGGCGACCCGGCGATCCTCGGTTCGATCGTCGCCGTACTGGCAGCGCTGGCAGTGCGATGGACCGGCACGGTCGCACTAGGCGTCGTGGCCGGCTGCATGCTCGCCCTGTTCGAGAAGGGGGTGGCCATTCTCGGCGGCGGTATCAGCGCGGACGAATCGAGCGCGTGGGTCGTCACGATCGTTGTCAGTGCCGCTCTGGCCGCCGCTCTCGGGTTCACCCTGAGGCCGCGGACGTGGCCGCTGCGTCCCGTCCCGACGGCGCCGGCCGTCGTTGTTGTTGCCGGTGGCATCTTGCTGCTGCTCGCACTGTCCGTCCAGAGCCCCAGTGGGTACTCGGTGCTGACCGTGACGCCGCTGTTCCTGCTGGATCCCCTGACCATCGTCGCGCTCGCCTGGTCCGCGCTGGCGGCGGTGGAGGCCAGGGCACAGACCTGGCTCACCAGTGCGGTGGTGACGCTCGGGGTGCTCGATGCCCTCGGCGCCGTACCCACCTGGACCCAGGGCCACTCGGTGCCTGTCTTCCTGCTGTACCTGGCGGGCAACGTTCTGCTGGTGACCGCCGTCGTCGTTCTCATCCCCGTACGGCGCCTTCGGTCGCGCCCTTGATGAACTGGCGGGCGAAGACCGCGAACACGATCACCAGCGGAATCATCGCCATCAGCGCGCCGGTCATCACCATGCTGTAGTCGACGCCGTGCGCGCGGTTCAGCGTGGACAGTGCAACCTGCAGCGTCACGTGGTCCGGGTTGGTCAGCACGATCAGCGGCCACATGTAGTCGTTCCAGGAGCCGACGAACGTGAAGATGCCGAGGAACGCCAGGGCCGGCCGTGCGGACGGCAGCGCGACGTGCCAGTACGTACCGAAGAAGCCGCAGCCGTCCAGCGTCGCCGCCTCGACCAGCTCGTCGTGGATGGAGTTCTGGAAGTACTGCCGCATCCAGAAGATCCCGAACGCGTTCGCTGCGCCCGGGATGATCAGCGCCTTCAGCGAACCGACCCAGCCGAGGATCGCCATCGTCTGGAACTGCGGTACGGCCGCCAGTTGCGCCGGCAGCAGCATCGTCGCGAGCAGGATCACGAACAACGCGTTCCGCCCCGGGAACCGGAACTTCGCGAACGTGAACGCGGCCAGCGAGTCGAAGAACAGCACCAGCGCCGTGGTCGAGACCGCCACGACCGCGGTGTTCCCCATCGACTGGAAGAACGCGACGTTGGTCAGTACGTGGTGGACGTTGTCGCCGAAATGCCCGCCGAACGTGAACTTCGGCGGGAACCGGTAGATGTCCGCGGTCGTGTTCGACGCCATGATGATCGTCCACACGAACGGGAACATGAACACCAGCAACGCCAGTACGAGTACGGCGTGCAGCGTGAGGCCCCGCCACCGGATGCGCGTCATCGGTCCTCACCCCGTCCGCGGAAGATCCGCCAGTTGATTGCCGTGAACAACAACACCAGCGCGAAGATGCTCAGCGCGATCGCGGCGGCGTACCCGTAGTCGTTGTCGAGGAACGCGGCCCGGTAGAAGAACAGCACCACGGTCATGCCGCTCTGCCCGGTGCCGCCGCTGTTGCCGACCATCACCTGCGGCTCGGTGAACGTCTGCAGCCCGCCGATCGTCGACATGATGACGGTGAACAGTACGACCGGACGCAGCTGTGGCAACGTGATCGAGAAGAACGTCCGGGCCGCGCCGGCCCCGTCCACCTTCGCGGCCTCGTACTGCTCCTTCGGGATCGCCTGCAGACCGGCCAGGTAGATCAGCGTGTTGTACCCGACCCACTGCCACACGATCATCGTGGAGATCGCGATCTTGATGCCCCACGGTTCGCCGAGCCAGTCCTGCTGCGGGATCCCGAGCGAACGCAGCGCGGCGTTCACCAGACCGAAGTTCGTACTGAAGATCGAGCTGAAGAAGATCGCCATCGCGACCAGCGAGGTGACGTTCGGGATGAAGTACGCGATCCGGTAAACGTTGGTGAACCGGACGGCCGACTGCAGCATCACTGCGAGCAGCAACGCCAGCACGAGCGTGGGCACCGTCGACATGAAGAACAGGACGACGGTGTTCTCCAGCGACTGCCAGAACGTCGGGTCCTTGACCAGGAACGCGAAGTTGCCGAGGCCGGTGAACCGGCGGGCACTCAGGCCGTCCCAGCGCTGGAACGCCAGCACGATCGTGGACACCATCGGGTACAGCCCGAACACCGCGAACAGCAGGTAGAACGGCGACAGCGCCAGGTAGAACCGCCAGTACGACCAGATCCGCTTCCGCGGTGGCGGCGCCGCAGCCACCGCGGGTCTGGACAACGTCGCCGTAACGGTCACTGCACCCCCTGCCGCTTGGCGATCGCCTTCGCCTTGGAGACGGCGGACGACCAGGCCGCGTCCGACGTCTTGGTGCCGGTCTGCACGGTCTTCAGCTCATCGTGGAACGGCGCCGCGACCGCGTCGTCGTACGGGCTCTGGTACGCGACCGGGATCCCCTTCGCGGCCGGTCCGAAGACGCTGATCGGTACCTGGCCGCCGAAGAACTTGTCCGCCGCCGTGAGCTGCGGCTTGTCGTACGCCGCCGGCGCCGCCGGGAAGATCTGCGCGTCGGCGAACGCCTTGGCCTCGTTGTCCGCGCTGAGCATGTACTTGATCACCTCGAACGCCTTCTGCGGATCCGCCGCGTTCTTGGTGATCGCCAGGAACGAGCCGCCGAAGTTCGCCGGGCCGCTCGGCGTCGCCGCCAGCCGCCACTTGCCGACGCTGGTCTTCACCGCGGACTTGATGTCGGAGGCGACCCAGGCGGCGCCGATGTGCGCGGGCACCGTGCCCTGGTCGAGGCCGGCGTTCCAGTCCGGGCTGCCGCTCGGCGTCTTGCCGTCGATCTTCATCGTCATCGCCTTGACCGAGGTGTCCCAGGCCTTGCGGATGTGGTCCTGGTCGCCGATGAACTTGTTGTCCTTGGAGATGTACCGCTCGGTGCCCTGGCCGATGACCATGTCGTACAGGTCGGTGGCGTCCCAGACGAGCAGTGCCTTCGGGTTCTTCGCCTTCAGCTGGACGCCGGCGGCGAAGAAGTCGTCCCAGGTCTTCAGCTGGTCGGCCACCTTGGCCGGATCGCTCGGTAGGCCGGCCGCGGCGAAGACGTCCTCGCGGTAGAACAGCGCCGTCGGCCCGACATCGATCGGCAGCCCGATCACCTTGCCGTCCAGCGTCGTCGCCTGCTTGACCTTCCAGTCCAGGTAGTCGCCGAGGACCGAGTCCGCGCCGACGCTCTTCAGGTCCACGAACCGGTCCGCCTGGGGCAGCAGCGAGGCGATGTCCTCACCCTTGAGGCCGGTGATGTCCGGGATCCCGGTGCCGCCGTTGAACGTGGTGACCAGCTTCTGCTTGAAGTCGCCGCCGATCTCGGAGTACTTGATCTTCGGGTCCGGGAAGTGCGCGATCGTGTCGGTCAGTACCGACTTGCCGAGGCCGCCCGGCCAGCACCAGAAGGTCAGCTCGGTGGCGACGTTCTTCTTGGCCGGCGCACCGGCGTTGTTCATTCCGGACGAGCAGCCGACGAGCGCGCCACTCGCTACGGCCGCGAAGCCCCCGAGCAGCGTCCGACGTGAGAGCTCCATGGTTCTACCTTCCTGAGTGGGCGCTGATCAGCGCTTCCAGCTGGTGGTCTTCGGGGTTCGCGTCCTGCCAGGCCGCGAGGTCTGCCCAGCGCGGCGCGGCGTCCGCACCGCCGAGCCGGGTGACGGAGATGGCCGCTGTGAGTGCGGCGAACCGCACGCGTTGCTCGAGCGGCAGCTCCCAGAGCGTGGCCGCGATGAAACCGGCGGCGAACACATCACCCGCCCCGGTGGTGTCCGCCGCCGGGACCGGATACGCAGGTACGGCGACCTGCTCGCCAGTGCCCGCATCGATCGCGAGAGCACCTGCTGCACCGTTCGAAACGACGACCAGCGGTACCCGCTCCGCCAGCCGGCGCATCGCTTGCTCCGGTGAGTCTGTGCGGGTGTAGGCCATCGCTTCGTCGGCGTTGGGCAGAAAGACGTCGCAGTGCTCGAGCTGATCGAGTACTGCGGGGTCCCACTGCTCGGTCGGGTCCCACCCGACATCGGCGAACACCACGCTGCCGGCCGCCTTCGCCTTCGCCAGCCACTCGTTCGGCCAGGATCCGATGTGGGCGGCGACGGCCCGGGCAGCCGGCGGCGTGGTGATCAGCTCGTCGGCCGACAGTAGGGGTGACGTGCCCCTCGTGACCAGCGCACGGTCGTTCTCGTACGCGAGGGCCACGGTGAGCGGCGTCTGCCAGCCGGCGAGTCTGCGGGAGAGTGACAGATCGATGCCCTCGGCGGTCAGCCGCGTCCACACCCGGTCGCCCAGGTCGTCCGCGCCGAAAACTGCGGCCATTCCGGTACGCAGCCTGAGCCGGGCGAGCGCGACCGCGAAGTTCGCGATCCCGCCGGGGCTCTCGTGCGACTCGGTGGCCCACACCTCGGTGCCGGGCCGCGGAGGAGTGGGCAGGCCGAGCACCAGGTCGTGGAAGACCAGACCGGACACGACAACATCCAGAGCAGGTACGTCCAGCTCGTGCATGTGCAGCCACACTCCTGCATGCTCGATCAAACTCGTGCATGAATCTTGAAACGTGTGCACAGGTTTAGCAATACCTGCTCATAGATTTGACTGATAATGACGGAGTTTGCGTGATACGGTCTGCCTGTGTTGCCGAAGCAGCGACAGGATCAGATCGTCCGGGCGCTCCGGGCCGACGGGGCCGGGGGCGTCAAGGTGCTTGCCTCCAAGCTCGGCGTGAGCGAGGCGACGATCCGCCGCGACCTGGAGCAGCTGCACGCCGAGGGCCGACTGACCCGGGTGTACGGCGGAGCGCTCGCGGTCGACGGCGGCGACGAACCGTTCGCGGACGTCAACGCCGTACATGCCGAGGAGAAGGACCGGATCGCGCGCAGGGCCGCCGAGTTGGTGACCGACGGTGAGTCGGTGCTGCTCGACATCGGTACGACGGCACTCCGGGTGGCGCAACACCTGCACGGCCGGTCGTTGACGGTTGTGACCAGCAACCTCGCCGTACTGGAGGAGCTGCAGAACGACGAGCAGATCGAGCTGATCGTGCTCGGTGGATTCGTACGGCGCTCGTACCGGTCGTTGGTCGGCTACCTGACCGAGGAGAGCCTGCGGCAGATCCACGTCGACTGGCTGTTCCTCGGGACCAGCGGGGTCCGTCCGGACGGCCGGGTGATGGACAGCACGATGATCGAAGTTCCGGTGAAGCGGGCGATGATCAACGCGGCGGACCGCGTCGTACTGCTCGCCGACGGGACCAAGTTCCCGGGCCACGGGGTGGCGCGGGTGTGTGAACCGGGTGAACTGACGATGGTGGTGACCGAGCCCGGCGCCGACGAGGCCACCCGGGCCCAACTGGCGGAGGCGGGAGTACAGGTGGTTTTGGCGTGAACACGCGGATCCAGGGGGTGTCGCTGTGCGACTGACGATTCTCGGCGGGGGCGGGTTCCGGGTTCCGCTCGTTTACCACGCGCTGCTGGGTGATCTCGGCGACGGCCGGATCACCGACGTGATGCTGTACGACACCGACCGGACCCGGCTTGCCGCGATCGGCGCCGTCCTGCGCCAGCAGGCGGACGCCGCTGATCCAGGCCTGACGGCGCCGGTGGTGACGGAGACGACCGACCTGGACGAGGCCCTGCGCGGCGCCGACTTCATCTTCTCGGCCATCCGCGTCGGCGGCCTCGACGGCCGCACGGTCGACGAACGCGTCGCCCTCGGCCTCGGCGTCCTCGGCCAGGAAACGGTCGGAGCCGGCGGCATCGCGTACGGCCTTCGCACTCTCCCGGTCGCGCGGCAGATCGCCCAACGCATCGCGGCCGTCGCACCCGACGCCTGGACGATCAACTTCACCAATCCCGCGGGCATGGTGACCGAGGCCATGCTCCCGTTCCTGGGCGATCGGGTCATCGGTATCTGCGACTCACCGTCCGGGCTCGGACGGCGCGCGGCGTTGGCTCTCGGCGTGGAGCCGTCAACCGCGTTCTACGACTACGCGGGCCTCAACCACCTCGGCTGGCTTCGGGGACTCCGCTCCGGCGGCGTGGACCGGCTGCCCGAGTTGCTGCAGTCGTCCGGGGCGCTGTCGTCCTTCGAAGAGGGCCGGCTGTTCGGCGCGGACTGGCTCCGCTCGATCGGCTCGATCCCGAACGAGTACCTGCACTACTACTACTTCGCCCGCGAGACGCTGGCCGCCGTACAGGCTGTCCGGCAGACGCGTGGCGCGTTCCTGCTCGAGCAGCAGTCCGCGTTCTACGCCGAGACCGGGCGACACCCGGACCAGGCGTTCGAGTTGTGGCAGAAGACCCGGGCCGAGCGCGAGTCGACGTACATGGTGGAAAGCCGTGAGGTCGCGGACGCGGGGGAGCGGGACGAACGCGACATGGCCGCCGGCGGGTACGAGCAGGTCGCGCTGTCGCTGATGCGGGCGATCGCGCACAACGAACGCGCGTCGCTGATCCTGAACGTCCGCAACCGCGGCGTACTACAGCACTTGGACGACGACGCGGTCGTGGAGATCCCGTGCACGGTGGACGCGAACGGTGCGCTGCCGGTCACCGTGTCCCAGCTCACCGACCACCAGGCAGGGCTCGTCTGCGCGGTGAAGGCCGTGGAACGATCGACGATCGATGCCGCCACGTCGGGGTCGCGGGACGCGGCCGTACGGGCGTTCGCCTGGCACCCGCTGGTCGACTCGGTGACGGTCGCCCACGAGTTGCTGGACTCGTACGTCGAACAGCTCCCGGACCTCGGGTACCTGCGCGGCTGAGGCCGATTGGTGTCCACGCTGTGGGATCTGGCACAATGTCAGGCTGAGTCCGTCCTGGTTTCGTGCAGCCCTCTAACTCCACTGCCCGGCCGGCCCATCGAGTGCCGCCACGTTGTCCCCACGACGCGGTCGTGCTGCTCACCCAGAATGTAATTTCCGAGGGAGACCACCCGAAAGTGGCAGTCAAGATCCGTTTGAAGCGCATCGGCAAGAAGCGCACCCCGCACTACCGCATCGTCGTGATGGACGCCCGCACCAAGCGGGACGGCCGGGCGATCGAGGAGATCGGGATCTACAACCCGAAGACCGAGCCGTCGTTCATCCGCGTCGAGTCGGAGCGGGCGCAGTACTGGCTGGGCGTCGGCGCGCAGCCGAGCGAGGCCGTCGAGGCGATCTTCAAGGCCTCCGGCGACTGGCAGAAGTTCAAGGGCCTGGAGGCCCCGGCGCCGCTGCGGGTCGCCGAGCCGAAGCGGGACAAGCAGGAGATCTTCAACGAGGCGCTGGCCGAGGCCCACGGTTCGCTGAAGACCGAGGCCGTCACCGCGAAGAAGACCGCCAAGAAGGCCGCGAAGTCGGACGACACCGCGAAGGACGCCGCCGCCGAGGCCCCGAAGGCCGACGAGGCGCCGAAGGCTGAAGCTCCCAAGGCTGAGGCCCCCAAGGCTGACGAGGCCAAGGCCGACGAGGCTGCGGCCGAGACCACCGAGGCCTGACGATGATGGAGACCGAGGCGCTCGAGCACCTGGTCCGAGGCATCGTGGACAACCCCGACGACGTCAGCGTCCGGGCCCGGAACCTGCGCCGTGGCCGCACCCTCGAGGTGCACGTCCACCCCGACGACATCGGCAAGGTGATCGGCCGCAACGGCCGGACCGCCACCGCGATCCGTACCGTCGTCGGCGCGCTCAGCTCCGAGTCCTCGCTGCGCATCGACTTCGTCGACGAGTTCAACCGGCGCCCGCGCCGCTGACCTCAGCAGTCCACAATGAAGGGCCGCCCCGAATCGGGTGCGGCCCTTCGTCTCGTACAGAAGGAGTTTGCAGGTGCTGGTGACAGTCGGGCGGATCGGCCGGGCGCACGGGATCAAGGGTGAGGTCGGGATCGACGTCCGGACCGACGAGCCGGATCGCCGGTTCGCGGACGGTGCGGTGGTCGTCACGGACGCCAAGGTGTCCCGGACCCTGACCGTGGCCACGAGCCGCTGGCACAGCGGGCGGCTGCTGGTGAAGTTCGCCGAGGTACCGGACCGGACCGCCGCGGAGCAGCTGCGGAACCTGCTGATCCAGTCCGAGGTCGACGACGACGAGCGCCCGGAGGACCCGGACGAGTTCTACGACCGCGACCTGATCGGCCTCGCGGTACGCACCACCGACGGCGCGGACGTCGGCGAGGTCGTCGATGTCGTCCACCTGCCGGCGCAGGACCTGCTGGAGATCCGTCGTACGGCGGGCAACGTGGTGATGGTGCCGCTCGTCGAGGAGCTGGTCCCGGAGCTCAACGTCGACAAGCAGTACGTCGTCGTGGCGGACCGGCCCGGCCTGCTGGACCCGGAGGGCGCCGAGGTGGTCCCGACCGATGAGGCTTGACGTCGTCACGATCTTCCCGGAGTACCTGGCCGCTCTTGACGTCTCCCTGGTCGGAAAGGCCGCCAAGAGCGGGCTGCTCGACGTACACCTGCACGATCTGCGCGACTGGACCCACGACCGGCACCGGACCGTCGACGACACCCCGTACGGCGGGGGAGCCGGCATGGTGATGAAGCCCGAGCCCTGGGGGCAGGCGCTGGACACGATCGCGCCTGTCGACGGTCCCGCGCAGCCCCGGCTGATCGTCCCGACGCCTGCTGGGCGCCCGTTCACCCAGGAGCTCGCTTACGAGCTCGCTGCCGAGCCCTGGCTGGCGTTCGCGTGTGGGCGCTACGAGGGCATCGACGCGCGTGTGGCGTCGTATGCGGCCGAGCGGATGCGCGTCGACGAGGTGTCGATCGGTGACTACGTGCTGAACGGCGGTGAGGTCGCCGTACTCGTCATGGTCGAGGCCGTGGCCCGCCTGCTGCCCGGTGTGATCGGCAACCCGGAGTCCCTGGCAGAGGAGTCCCACTCCGGTGACGGCCTGCTCGAGTACCCGGTCTATACGAAGCCACCGGAATGGCGCGGGCATGACGTACCCGAGTTGCTTCTGTCCGGGAACCACGGCCTGATCGCGGAGTGGCGCCACGAGGAGTCGGTACGCCGTACCGCCGAGCGCCGGCCGGATCTCCTGGCGGCGTGGGGCGACGTACTCGGGCAGGGCGACGACACCGCGGGCGTCCGGATCCTGCCCGCGACGGCCGCTGATGCCGGCGAGATCCACGTACTCCAGCTGGCAGCCTTCCTCTCGGAGGCGCGGCAGTACGACGACTACACGATCCCGCCGCTGACCGACGACCCTGCCGCCACGACGGCCCGCCTGGAACGCGGGAACGTGCTCAAGGCCGTCGCGGGCACCCGCATCGTCGGATCGGTCCAGCTGGTCGTGGACGACACCGTGGGACGGGTCGAGCGGCTCGCCGTCGCCCCGGACTGGCAGGGCCGCGGGCTCGGAGCCCGTCTGCTCCGAGCTGCCGAGCAGCTGGCGCCGGCCGAGGTCACGTCATACGCGCTGGACACCGGTGCGCTCAGTGAGCGGAACCTGGCGCTCTACCGGAAAGCCGGCTACCGGGAGGCCGGCCGGAAGGCTCAGACGCCCAAGGTCGAGCTGGTGTACCTGGCCAAACGCCGTCGCCGTAAGTAGGGGACACCAGCGGATTTCGTCACCGTGTGGGGCGTGTGGCAAGATTGTCTGCTGCTGCCCTTCGGTGCTCCTGCCACAGGGGGTGACCACCGACCGGCAGCCTTCTGATGACTTCATCACCACCGAGATTCGTGGGTGACCTGTGGCACGCGCGAGGAAGAGACACCTGAAGATGAGCAACATCCTGAACGAGCTCGACAACGCGAGCAAGCGTGACGACCTCCCGGCCTTCCGCGCCGGTGACACCGTGAACGTGCACGTGAAGGTCGTCGAAGGCAACCGGTCCCGCGTCCAGGTGTTCAAGGGTGTCGTGATCCGGCGCCAGGGTGGTGGCCTGCAGGAGACCTTCACGGTCCGCAAGGTCAGCTTCGGCGTCGGCGTCGAGCGGACCTTCCCGCTGCACACCCCGATCGTCGAGAAGATCGAGGTCGTCACCCGCGGCGACGTCCGCCGCGCCAAGCTGTACTACCTGCGCGAGCTGCGCGGTAAGGCGGCGAAGATCAAGGAGAAGCGCGAAGTTCCGGCCTCCTGACGCCGCGTAACGACGACGGTCACCTATGGCGCCGAGCACTGCGACTCGCGCTCGCCCTCGGCCGGAACCGACGAGGGCACGTCGCAGCAAGGGACGGCACCGCAGGCTGAAGCAGCGCAATCCGCTGCTCAGCCTGCTCGTCGAGATGAGCACCGTCACGGCGCTCGCGCTCGTCATCACCGTGATCCTGCGGCTGTTCGTGGCCGAGGCCTTCTACGTCCCGTCGGAGTCGATGTACGACACGCTGACCAAGGACGACCGGATCCTGGCCGAGAAGATCAGCTACATGCACCGCGACGTCGGCCGCGGTGACATCATCGTCTTCAAGGACCCGGCCAACTGGCTGAACGAGGCGCCGACCGAGCCCGGCACGCTGCGCCGGATCGGTGAGTTCGTCGGCATCCTGCCGCGCAGCGGTGAGGGTCACCTGGTGAAGCGGGTGATCGGCATCGGCGGCGACCGGGTGGTCTGCTGCAACAAGCAGGGCCAGATCACCGTCAACGGCATCCCGCTGGACGAGCGGGAGTACCTGCTGAAGGACGCCAAGCCGTCCGAGATGCCCTTCAACGTCCTGGTCCCGCCCGGTCACCTGTGGGTGATGGGGGACAATCGCGCCGAGTCGGCCGACTCCCGTGCGCACATGGGCGGGCCTGGCGGCGGGTTCGTACCGGTCGAGAACGTGGTTGGCCGGGCCTGTTGCGTAATCTGGCCGTCTGACCGGATGACGATGCTGCGTCCTCCGGATACCTTCAAGAAGCCGGGGCTCAAGAAGTGACCGATACACCGACCAAGTCGGACGCCAAGGACACCAAACCCGCCCACCGCTCGGGGTTCGCGGCGGCCGCCCGTGAGTTCGTCCTGATCGTGGTCGGCGCCCTGATCGTGTCGTCGATCCTGCGGGCGTTCGTCGGGCAGATGTTCATCATCCCGAGCGAGTCGATGGAGAACACCCTGCTGGTCGGCGACCGGGTCGTGGTGGAGAAGCTCACCGACGTCAAGCGCGGCGACGTGGTCGTGTTCGAGGACCCGGGAGGCTGGCTCGGCCGGGAGGAGAGCGGCCAGAAGCGCGGCTCGATCGGCCGGTTCTTCGAGATCGTCGGCCTGCTGCCGGACTCCAGCCACGGTCACCTGATCAAGCGCCTGATCGGCATGCCGGGCGACAAGGTGGCCTGCTGCGACGCCAAGGGCCGGATCCTGGTCAACGGTCAGCCGCTGGACGAGACCGGCTACCTGTATCCCGGTGACACACCGTCCCAGATGCAGTTCCAGGTCACCGTCCCGGCCGGACGGATCTTCGTGATGGGCGACCACCGGTCCGCCTCCGGGGACTCCCGCGTGCACCTGCAGGACCTGGACGCGAACGGCACCAACCAGGGCGACGCCGCGTTCGTACCGCTCGACAAGGTGACCGGACGGGCGATCGCGATCGTCTGGCCGGCCGGCCGTTGGAACAAACTCGGCGTCCCCGACACCTTCAAGGCGGTCCCGGCCCCCGGCCCCGCGCCGGACAAGCCCTCGATATCCCTGACGCCACCACCCAAGTGAGGTTCTGTCGGCTTCGAAGCCTAGGGTGAGGTGTGTGATGCGGAGGGCTGGATGAGCGCGCTGCCGCGCGGTAGCACGGTACGACGGGACGCCGGGCTGTACGGGTACGAGCGGGCCCTGCGCCGGGTCGGGCTGGACCCGATCGCCGGCGTCGACGAGGCCGGTCGTGGGCCGTGTGCGGGCCCGCTGGTGGCGGCCGCCGTGATCCTGCCCGACGGCAAGCGCGGCCAGATCCCGGAGCTCGCCGACTCGAAGCTGCTGACCGCGAAGGCACGGGACCGGTGCTACGACCAGATCCGCCAGCGGGCCCTGGCATGGTCGGTCGTGTCGATCGAGGCCGCGGAGTGCGACCGGCTCGGCATGCACGTGGCGAACGTGGAGGCCCTGCGCCGCGCGCTGTTCCGCCTGGACGTGCGCCCCTCGTACGTCCTCACCGACGGCTTCGGGGTCGACGGTCTCGACGTACCCGGCCTCGCGATCTGGAAGGGCGACCGCGTGGCGGCTTGTATCGCGGCGGCGTCCGTGATCGCCAAGGTGACCCGCGACCGGGTGATGGAGCACTGGGACAAGGAGTACCCGCAGTACGGCTTCGGCATCCACAAGGGTTACTGCACCCCGGAGCACCAAGCGGCACTGGACGAATACGGCCCGTGCCCACAACATCGACGCCGGTTTGAGAATGTCCGCCGCAGTCTGCGACCCGATATGGGACAGAATGTGACCAGTCCCACCGGAGTGGAGAGTGTGCATGAGCGCTGACGACCTTGAGAAGTACGAGACCGATATGGAGCTCCAGCTCTATCGGGAGTACAAGGACGTCGTCGGGATCTTCAAGTACGTCGTCGAGACCGAGCGGCGCTTCTACCTGTGCAACGCGGTCGACCTGAAGGTCCGCACCGAGGGCGGCGACGTGTACTTCGAGGTCACGATGGCCGACGCCTGGGTCTGGGACGTGTACCGCTCCGCCCGCTTCGTCAAGAACGCGAAGGTCGTCACCTTCCGCGACGTCAACATCGAAGAACTCGCCAAGTCCGACCTAGAAGTCCCCAAAGACTCCGACTTCGGCCGCTAGCCCCAAGTCCGCAAGCTGCCCTCCCGCGACCTCCCGACAACCCGCCCCACCAGCCGCCGCCACACCGGGCGAAGCTGGCTTTCGCCGGATCGCCGGGACGCCGCACCGGCCGCGCGACGTTGCACAGGCACGCACCGGAAGGCCACCGCCCCGCCGACCAACCAGCGCCAACAGCCGACAGGTGGCGCCAGGGGCCAGCGGCCGGTAGCCGGTAGCCGATCCGTCGGCCGCGCGGCGTA
This sequence comes from Kribbella sp. NPDC031520, assembly GCF_055580825.1. Lineage (NCBI taxonomy): Bacteria > Bacillati > Actinomycetota > Actinomycetes > Propionibacteriales > Kribbellaceae > Kribbella > Kribbella sp. NPDC031520. Next base: position 72,349 of record NZ_JBVIKS010000008.1, on the reverse strand, counting down.
GCGCTGGCACGCAGCAGAAGCCCACCACCCCGGCGACCAACCGGCAACAGGCAGCCGCCAGCGGCCGGCGATCTGCGGCACCTGCCTGAGTCCCCTGACGTCCGCAGGCGCGGCGTACGCCGGCCCGCAGCCTCTCAGCAGCCTGTCGGGCCGGCAGCCGGTCATCCGGTCAGCCGGGCTGCCCGTAGTCTGTCGGCCCGTCGGCGGGGTGCTCTAGCGACCCGGTGACCCGGCGATGTGACGACCCGGGCATTGGGCGATCAGGTGAGCCCGCGGCCAGGCGGGGTGGGGACGCGGCGGCCTGGTAAGCCGGCGTCCAGGTCAACTCCTGGACGGGCCGGACCGCCCCCCGCTTAGTCCGACCTGGCAATCCTGCGACATGGTCTTCCGACCTTGTGACCCCTCGACCTTGTGACCCCTCGCCTTGTGACCCCTCGACCTGGTGACCCGGCGGCGGGGAGGCGCGGCGGCGCGGCGGTGGGGGGCGGGGCGGCGGGGAGTAGTCGGGTATCCGGTTGGTCTCGTCAGGGTGTTGTGTCGGGGTCGGTGGTGGTTGGTGGTAGGTGCCAGCCGGTTTCGTCGTGTTCGACCAGGGAGAGGTCGGCGAGATCGTCGAGGCATTCCTGGGTGGTGTCGAGGTCCAGGCCGGCGTCGATTGCGATGCGTTCGGCGGGTGCTGCCCGTTGGGTGGGCACGGCGTCCAAGGTGCGGCGCTGGTCGTGGTCCAGGCGGTCGTAGGGCGTGCTCGGAGTGACCTGCCGGGGCGCCAGCCGGGTGCCCAGCGGGGAGATCGCTTCGATGATCTCCGCGACGTTGGTGACGAGGACGGCGCCGCGCTCACGGACCAGGAGATGGGTGCCTTCGGACATCCGGGAAGTGACAGGACCCGGGACGGCGAGGACCGCCCGCCCGCACTGCTCGGCCCAACCGGCGCTGTTGATGGCGCCGCTGCGGGCTGCTGCCTCGACGACGACAACGCCACGAGTGGAGGCCGCGATCAGTCGGTTGCGGGCCAGGAAGCGCAGTCGAGTCGGGGGAAAGCCTGGTGGGAGCTCGCTCACCACCAGGCCCTGCTCGGCGATCAGGCTGAGCAGCGCCGAGTTCCGTCGTGGATAGAATTGGTCGACGCCGCATGCCAGCACGGCAACCGTCGCTCCGGATGTGGCGAGCGCGCCACGGTGTGCAGCTGCGTCGATCCCGTACGCTCCGCCGGACACCACGACGAATCCGTTGTCCGCGAGTCCTGACGACAACTCGGCTGCCACATGCTCGCCGTACGACGAGCTCGCTCGCGATCCAACCATCGCGACCGACTGATCGAGCGTGGTCCGTAGGTTCAGCGGTCCTCTGACCCACAAGCCGAACGGCACTCCGGCTCGGCGCGCGAGTTGCCCCGCCTCGGCCAGGACGTCGATCTGCTCGGGCCACTCGTCGTCGCCAGGTATGACGAACCGTGCACCGACCGCCGCAGCCCGCTCGAGGTCGCGTTTCGGGTCCGTCTCGGCCAACCGCGTCGACCACCGCTCGGTTCCTTTGGCTTTCCGGCTCAGCATGTCCCAGATCTCCGCCGGCGCCATCCCGCCGAACGCCTGCAACGCCTTCAAGTCCCCCGGCTCGATCACCCGGCACAGCCCGACTCTCGCGAGCCGTTCGTCGTCCTCACCCTCATCACTCAGCACCTTCGCAACCGAACCTCCGCCGAACCCGGCACCTCCGGCTGATCCCCCGCCTCCACCCGCGCAGGCAGCTCCCGACGACGTGTCACCGGCCGGCTCGACTGCCATCCCAGGTGTCGCGAAGAAGGTGGCAGCGCCAGAGACGCCCGTCACGACATCAGTGGTCGAGCTGCCGAGGCGGTCGCCGGAGCGGGTGGGCGTCCGTCGGGCGGGGACTCCTGATGCGTTGGCCGTCTGCTTGCCGGCGGTGCTGGTGACGCAGACTGCACTGGGAGCGTCGGTGCCGGTGGATGTGGCGGTGCCGGCGGGTGTGACGGCGGCGGGTGCCGCGGTGGTCGAGCTGGTGAGGCGGTCGGCGGAGCGGGCGGGTGTCCGTCTGGCGCGGACGCCCGGTGCGTTGGCCGTCTGCTTGCTGGTGGTGCCGGTGACGCAGACTGCACCGGGAGCGCCGCTGGAGGCGAGTGTGATGGTGCCGGCGGGTGTGGAGACCGGCGTGGAGACGGGTGCGGCGGCGGGTGCGGCGACGGGTGTGGCGACGGTGGCGGTGGGTGCGGCGGGTGCGGCGGCGGTGGGGAGACGGAGGGGTTGTGGGGCTCGGGGGAGGGTTGGGGGGATGGGGGTCATGGGGTGGGTCCTTTGAGGGGGCGGGCGTCGGAGAGGGCGGTGAGGGGTTCGCCGGTGCGGAGTTGGAAGGCTTCGTGGGTCAGGTCGACGGTTGGATGTGCGCGCCCTTCCAGGTCGGCGAGGGTCCAGGCGAGTCGGACGACTCGGTCGAGGCCCCGGGCGGTGAGACGGCCGGCCGAGTAGAGGTCCTCGAGGAGTTTCTGGCCGGCGTCGTTGAGCGGGTGCTCGCGGCGCAGGACGGGGCCTGGGACGTCGCTGTTGAGGGTCCAGCCTGTGTTGCGGTAGCGGGATGCCTGCCGGTCTCGGGCCTCTTTGACACGAGCGGCCACGACGGCGGTTGATTCGGACGATGCGTCGTCGCGGACCGTTCGGGCGGCCGGGAGGATCTGGCGCTGGATGTCGAGCCGGTCCTTGATCGGGCCGCTGATTCGCTGGCGATAGCGCATGAGTACCTGCGGCGTGCAGGTGCACGAGCCACCGATTTCTGTGCCGGAGAGTCCGCACGGGCAGGGATTCGCCGCCATGACGAGCATGAACCTGGCCGGGAACTTGGCGACCGCGGCGGCGCGATGGATCTCGATGTATCCCGATTCGAGCGGCTGCCGCAGCGTGTCGAGCGTGAGCGGGTGCATCTCTGCTGCCTCGTCGATGAAGAGCACGCCGCGGTGTGCGCAGCTGATGGCTCCCGGTCGCGGTACGCCTGATCCGCCACCGACCAGACTGGCCAGCGACGCGGTGTGGTGTGGTGCGATGAACGGCGGGCGCGTGACCAGCTCGGCATCGCTCGTCAGCAAGCCGGCCAGTGAATGGACGGCCGAGACCTCCAACGAGTCCTCCATCGACAGGTCCGGCAACAACCCGCTCAGTCGCTCGGCGAGCATGGTCTTTCCCGATCCTGGTGGGCCGTGCAAGAACAGGTTGTGGCCGCCGGCCGCGGCGGCTTCGATCGCACGCCGCCCGTCATGGTGGCCGATGACGTCGTCCAGGTCGACGTCGGGAACGCGGGTCAACGACTCGGACAGCAGCCGTGGCTCGGCGCGGGCCGGCGCCTCGTCGGGGAGCTCGGTGCCGCGCAGCAGCGCCAGCACCTGACGGAGGGAGCGAACGCCGTACACCTCGATGCCCGGCACCAGACGGGCCTCGCTGGCGTTTTGATCGGGGACGACGATGCGGTCGAAGCCGGCCCGGGCGGCGGCGAGCGTCATCGCCAGCGCCCCGCGGACCTCCCGGATCCGGCCGTCGAGGCCGAGCTCGCCGATGATCGCGGTCTGCCGGAGCGCGCCGCGGTCGACGACACCGGCGGCGGTGAGCAGACTGAGCGCGATGGCGACGTCGTAGTGCGAGCCGTTCTTGGGCAGGGTGGCCGGTGAGAGGCCGATGGTGATCTTGCGATCGGGGAATCGCTCGCCACTGTTGACGACGGCTGCCCGGACGCGGTCGCGAGCCTCGGTCAGCGAGGCATCCGGCAAGCCGATCAGGGTCGTCTTCGGCAAGCCTTGGGAGATGTCGGCTTCGACCTCGACCAGATGACCTTCCAGGCCGACGAGGGCGACGGACCAGGTGTGGGCGAGCGCCATCAGGCGGCACCTCGGAGATGGTCCACGCTGGGCGGGGTGTTGTTGTCGAAGACGATCGCAATGATGTCGATCCGGATCGCGGACGGCCGGATCTCGTGGGTCTGCAGCCAGCGTCCGGCCAGCTTGCGGAGAGTCGTCAGCTTTTTGTAGGTGATCGATTCCAGCGGGGAGCCGTAGTTGAGTCCGCGGCGGGTCTTGACCTCGCAGATGACCAGGGTGCCGGCCTCGCGCGCGACGATGTCGATCTCGCCCAGGTCACAACGCCAGTTGCGCTCCAGCACGGAGAAACCGTTGCTGATGAGGTACCTCGCGGCGAGATCTTCGCCGTACTGCCCGACTGCTGTCTTGGTCTGCATCGATGACCACCTCCGGCAGAGAAGATGCCGGGATCGGGCCGGATTTCAGCAGTCACTTTTTCAGCTGTGGACAACAGTGGTGCGGACCGCGACGGGCGGTCAGTTGCGCATGTGTTTGCCGCGGGTGGGTTTCGAGGGCTGTTGCCGCTCGGGTGGGGTGCGGATGGCGCGGAGTTCGGGGTGGCGGTCGGGCTCGGGGCGGATCGCTTGGAGGCCCCCGGTGCCGGGGTCGGTGTCGCCGAGGTCGAAGTCCCAGCTGTCCTCGTTGGCCAGGCGGCTGTGCCAGCGGCCGTAGAGGCCGTAGATCGCGATGCCGATGACCATCCAGACGAAGAACTTGATCCACGTGCCGGTCTTCAGGTTCAGCATCAGCCAGAGCGTGGCGCCGAGCGACAGCAGCGGGATCAGCGGGACCATCGGGACCCGGAAGCCGCGCTCGAGGTTCGGCTCCGTACGGCGCAGGCGGAGGACGCCGACGGCGCAGAACGCGAAGCAGAAAAGGGCTCCGATGACGAGAAGTTCTTCGAGCTCCAGCACCTTCGGGTACAGGGTGAGGAGCAGGGCGGCGACGCCGGCGGCGGTTGCGGCGCGGGCGGGCGAGGAGTACACCCGGCTGACCCGGCCGAGGCTCTTCGGGAGCAGGCCGTCGCGGCCCATGTTGAACAGCACCCGGCTCTGCGCGATCAGGACCACCATGATCACGGTCATCAACGCGAGCAAGGCCCCGAGGTTCACGACCTTCGCGGCCCAGCCGACACCGACCGCGGCGAGAGCTTCGGAGACCGGTGCGGAGCCGCCGAGTTTGGCGTACGGGCGCATGCCGACCAGGACGACCGCCATCGCGATGTAGAGGATCGTCACCGCTCCGACACCGAGCAGCATGCCCTGCGGGACGGTCTTGCGCGGGCTGCGGGCGTCCTCGGACGCAGTCGCGATCAGGTCGAAGCCGATGTAGGCGAACACGATCGTGCTCGCGGCGGTGAAGATGCCCATCGTCCCGAACGAGCCGAACGCCGAGTCCAGCACCCAGCCGAGCACGGTCGGATCGGCCGCCGCGGGCGCCGCCCGGGCGGTCGGCACGAACGGGTGGTAGTTCGCCATCTTGACGTGCGCGGCGCCGACGACCACGACCAGCAGGATCACCGCGACCTTCGCGACCACGACGATGGTCAGCACCCGCGACGACAGCTTGGTACCGGTCACGATCAGCGCGGTCAGGATCAGCAGCAGCAGCGGGGCGACCAGGTTCACCTTGGCCTCGGGCCCGAAGAACTGCGCGATACCGCTCGGCAGCGTGACGCCGAACCCGTCCAGGGTGGCCAGGAAGTACGCCGACCAGACGCGGGCGACGATCGCCGCCGCGGTGACGAGTTCGAGGACGAGTGCCCAGCCGACCAGCCATGCCCAGGCCTCGCCGAACGTCACGTAGCTGAACGTGTACGCGCTACCCGAGACCGGGATCGTGGACGACAGTTCGGCGTAGCAGGCCGCGGCCAGCAGGCAGACGATCGCGGCAATGACGAACGACAGGATCACCGCCGGTCCGGCGACGTTGGCCGCCTGGACGCCGCTGATGCTGAAGATGCCTGAACCGATCATCACGCCCAGGCCGAGTACAACCAGGTCGCGACGACCGAACAAACGCGGCAGACGGTGCCGCGCGTCCTCGACTCGAGTGAACGCCGACTCGACCGGCAAGCGCCGGCCTACGGTCTGTCCGTTCGCTGAGGGGGCCATGGTCAGGGGTGCCTCCGTTGCTACTAGGGCAATCGGGCCGAACAGTAGTCGACCGTTGGGCTATCGACCAGACCTCCTCTTCCCGGCCCCCGCGCGGTGCCTTGCAGTGCCGGGGTGCCTACCGCATCGTCGGGGTATGACGCCGGACGAAGTCAGTGGAAACCGTTCCTGGCCGGAAGGTTTCACTGTGTTACTGGCTGACTACGAAAGGCACCTGACGGCGGAAAGAAACCTCAGCACTCACTCGGTGAGAGCCTACATCGGCGACGTGACGGATTTACTCGAACATTTGATTCGGCTTGGTCACGATGATCTCGAACGGCTCGATATCAGAGGTCTGCGCTCCTGGCTGGCGAAACAGCAAAGTCTGGGGAAATCCCGCAGCACGATGGCCCGCCGCGCGACCGCCGCAAGGGTGTTTACGGGCTGGGCGCAACGAACCGGACGGATCAGTACGGATCCCGGAGCGTTGCTCGCCAGCCCGAAGGCGCACCGGACGCTGCCGGGCGTCCTCGGCCAGGCCGACACCCGCGCGGTGCTCGACGCGGCCGCGGTCGCCGCGGACGACGGCAGTCCGGTCGGACTCCGCGACCTCGCGATCATGGAACTGCTCTACGCCACCGGCATCCGGGTCGGCGAGCTGTGCGCGCTCGACATCGACGACATCGACCGGTCGCGTCGCGTCGTCCGGGTGTTCGGCAAAGGGCGGAAGGAGCGGTCGGTGCCGTACGGTGTGCCGGCTGGTCAGGCGCTCGAACGGTGGCTGGCCGAAGCGCGACCGAGGCTGGCCCGGGAGGGGAGCGGGCCGGCCGTCTTCCTCGGCGCTCGTGGCGGCCGGATCGATCAGCGGGCGGTTCGCCGGCTGGTGCACGAACGGATCGAGGTCGTCGTCGACGCCGACATGGCCCCGCACGGGCTGCGGCACACAGCGGCAACGCACCTGCTCGAAGGTGGAGCCGATCTGCGCAGCGTGCAGGAGCTGCTCGGGCACGCGTCGCTCGCGACCACGCAGGTCTACACCCACATCTCCGACGAACGGCTCCGGCAGGCTTTCCAGCAGGCGCATCCGCGGGCCTGAGGCGCGGTTGTCCGCGAGGAATGCGGCGGGCGGGAGCCGTGATGCGGCAGACTGCGGGACATGCGGGTTTCGGCGAAGTCTGACTATGCGTTGCGAGCTCTGATCGAGATCACCCAGCGATGGGTGGCCAACGACCATTCGGTGGTGTCGGCCGAGGAGTTGAGCCGTGCGCAGGGGATTCCGCACGGGTTCCTGCAGGGCATCCTCGCCGACCTGCGGCGGGCCGGCGTGCTGTCCAGCCAGCGCGGGCAGTCGGGCGGCTGGCGACTGGCCGTCGACCCGAACGAGATCTCGGTCGCGGACGTGATGCGCGCCGTCGACGGCCCGATCGTGAGCATCTCGGGCGTCCGGCCGGAGAGCGTGTCCTACAACGAGCACGCGGTCGTCCTGCAGCGGGTCTGGATCGCGGCCCGGGCCAGCCTGCGCGACGTCCTCGAGAACACCACGCTCACCGATCTCGCCAAGAACAAGCTCCCGGCCGGCGTCGAGCGCCGTTCGCGGGACGAGGACGCGTGGCAAGCGCGGGTCCCGGGCAGCTGATCGGGTGCTACAGTCTGGACTTATATAAGCGGTGACTGTAGGAGATGAGTGATGGCCGAGCAGCAGATCAAGACGTTCCTGATGTTCGAGGGCGGCGCGGAGAAGGCGATGACCTTCTACCTGTCGCTGTTCGACGACGCCGAAGTGGTGTCGATGACCAAGTACAGCGCCGAGGGGCCCGGCCCGGAGGGCTCGGTGATGGTGGCCGTGTTCCGTCTGGCCGGGCAGCAGTTCATTTGCAGTGACAGCTTCCAGCACCATGGATTCACCTTCACGCCTTCGATGTCGTTCTTCGTGGACTGTGCGGACGAGGCCGAGCTCGAGCGGCTGTACAACGCGCTGGTCGAGGGTGGTGGCGCGCTGATGCCGCTGGGTGAGTACGGGTTCAGCAAGAAATTCGGGTGGGTCAACGACCGGTTCGGGGTGTCGTGGCAGCTCAACCTGCCGCACGCGTGAGGCTCACTGCCGCCTGATCAGCAGGCCGACGGTCAACGACAGGACAGCCGTGGCGGCGACGACGAGCTTGGCCGCCCGCCGATTCCGGTAGGCCGAGTCACCGATCGGGGCAGGCTGTGGAGCGGGCGCGGGTGTCCGCCTGACCGAGGTAAGAGGCGGGAGCAGCGGGAGAAGACGGACCGGTGGGCGGGGGAGTAGGGACAACGGGTTCAGGTACTGCCTGTCCTGAAGCAGGCCCCAGTGCAGGCACGCTCTGGGCAGGCAGTGCGAGCCCGCCGCGGAGAGGCGGCCGATGACGGTGCCGGTGCGTACGGACGCCCCGACCGGTACGTCGGCGACGACGGGTTCGTACGTCGTACGGCGGGTGCCGTACGTGATCGTGACGACGCCGCGGCCGGCGAGCGGACCGGCGTATGTGACGGTGCCGGGGGTGGCGGCGAGGACGGGCTGACCGGGACGGCCGAGGAGGTCGACGCCGCGGTGGCCGGGTAGCCACGGTTTCGCGGGCAGCTCGAACCCGTGGACGACTTCTGGACGAGGTTGAAGAGGCCAGTCGGAGGCGTGGGCGGGCGGGGGATCGGACAGTGGCAGGACGGTGACGTTCATGCCAGAGAAAGTGCCGTGGTTCGGCGACCGGCCGACCGGCGATCCGGGGATTGTGGACAACTGCGCCCGGTTCGCGTTGCGGGCGGCGGGTCACGTACACTTCCGGTGGCGTCCCATCCAGGTGGGACGACTACGCATGCCCGCACAAATTGTGCCGTTCCTCGGTCCCGGAGCCAGCTCCGGGTGGATCGGCGCGACGGGCATCAGGAGCTGCGGGTCACCCGATCCGTGGCGTTACAACCGAGAACCAGGCCCGGACCGAACGAACCCGGGCCGCCAAAGGAGACCCTCATGGCCGTCGTGACCATGAAGCAGCTGCTCGAGAGCGGCGTGCACTTCGGGCACCAGACCCGGCGCTGGAACCCGAAGATGAAGCGCTACATCCTCACCGAGCGCAACGGCATCTACATCATCGACCTGCAGCAGTCGCTGTCCTACATCGACCGTGCGTACGAGTTCGTCCGCAGCACGGTGGCGTCCGGCGGTGCGATCCTGTTCGTCGGTACCAAGAAGCAGGCGCAGGAAGCGATCGCCGAGCAGGCGACCCGGGTCGGGATGCCGTACGTGAACCAGCGCTGGCTGGGCGGCATGCTGACCAACTTCCAGACCGTGAACAAGCGGCTCCAGCGGCTCAAGGAGCTCGAGCTCATCGACTTCGACGACGTCGCCGCCTCCGGTGTCACCAAGAAGGAGCTGCTGCAGAAGCGTCGCGAGCACGACAAGCTGCTCAAGACCCTCGGCGGTATCCGCGACATGGCCCGGGTTCCGGCCGCCGTGTGGATCGTGGACACCAAGAAGGAGCACCTCGCGGTCGACGAGGCGCGCAAGCTGAAGCTGCCGATCATCGGCATCCTCGACACCAACTGCGACCCGGACGAGGTCGACTACCCGATTCCGGGTAACGACGACGCGATCCGCTCGGTCGGCCTGCTCACCCGGGTCGTCGCCGACGCCGTCGCGGACGGTCTGATGGGCCGCTCCGGCCAGGGCGCTGCCGCCGCCGGCGAGGAGCTGGGCCAGGAGGAGCCGATGGCCGCCTGGGAGCGGGAGCTGCTGGAGAGCCAGAACGGCACCACCGAGGCCAAGGCCGAGGCTGCCGCGGAGACCCCGGCCGCCGACGCGCCGGCCGCCGAGGCGACCGAGGCCGCTGCGGCGACCGACGTCCTGACCGAGCCGGTCGCGACCGACGCCGAGGTCACCGAGGCCGCCGTCACCGAGGCCAAGGACGAGGTCAAGGACGAGGCCCCGAAGGCCGACGAGGCCTGACAGCCCGCTGGTGCCGCCCGGGTCCGCCCGGGTGGCACCAACAGTTGCCCCCAGCCGCACCAGAACAGGACGAGAGAACGAGGAATGGCGAACTACACCGCCGCTGACGTGAAGAAGCTCCGCGACACCACCGGCGCGGGCATGATGGACGCGAAGAAGGCGCTCGAGGCCACCGACGGCGACTTCGAGAAGGCGATCGAGGAGCTGCGCATCAAGGGCGCGGCCAAGGCCCAGAAGCGCGGCGCCGAGCGGTCCGCCACCAACGGCCTGGTGGCCGCGGCGGAGAACGCGCTCGTCCAGCTGAACTGCGAGACCGACTTCGTCGCCAAGAACGAGCAGTTCCAGCAGCTCGCCGCCGACATCGTCACGCACGCCGCGGCCAGCAAGGTCGGCGACGTCGAGGGCCTGCTGAACGAGAAGCTGACCGACGGCAAGTCGGTCGCCGAGAACATCGAGGCGCTGGCCGCCGTCATCGGCGAGAAGCTGGAGCTCGGCAAGGTGGCCGTGTTCGACGGCCAGGTCACCGCGTACATGCACAAGCGTGCCGCTGACCTCCCGGCCCAGGTCGGCGTACTGGTCGAGTTCGAGGGCGACAACGTCGAGGCCGCCCGCGGCGCCGCCATGCAGGCCGCCGCGATGCGTCCGCTGTACACCACCCGCGACGAGGTCCCGGCCGAGACGGTCGAGAACGAGAAGCGGATCGCCGAGGCGACCGCCCGCGAGGAGGGCAAGCCCGAGGGCGCCCTGCCGAAGATCGTCGAGGGCCGCGTGAACGGCTTCTTCAAGGACGTCGTGCTGCTCGAGCAGCCGTCGGTCACGGAGAACAAGAAGACCGTGAAGGCCGTGCTGGACGAGGCCGGTGTCACCGTGAAGCGGTTCGCCCGCTTCGAGGTCGGCGCCTGATCCCGCGAAGGATCTGAGCGCACAGGCAACGAAGCAACGAACGAGGAGGCCGGAATCGTGACGGAAACCCTGGGTACCGAGACGAGTCCGGCCTCTCCGCCGTTCTCTCCCGCCTACCACCGCGTGCTGCTGAAGCTGTCCGGTGAGGTGTTCGGCGGCGGCAAGCTCGGCGTCGACCCGGACGTGGTGAACTCGATCGCCAAGCAGATCGCCGACGTGGCGCGGGCCGGCGTACAGGTCGCCGTGGTGGTCGGCGGCGGCAACTTCTTCCGCGGTGCCGAGCTGCAGCAGCGCGGTATGGAGCGGAACCGGGCCGACTACATGGGCATGCTCGGCACGGTGATGAACTGCCTGGCCCTGCAGGACTTCCTGGAGAAGCTCGGTATCGAGACCCGGGTGCAGACCGCGATCACCATGGGGCAGGTCGCCGAGCCGTACATCCCGCGCAAGGCCGAGCGGCACCTGGAGAAGGGCCGCGTGGTGATCTTCGGCGCTGGTTCGGGCATGCCGTACTTCTCCACCGACACCGTCGCCGCGCAGCGCGCGCTCGAGGTCGGCGCCGAGGCGCTGCTGATGGGCAAGCAGGGCGTGGACGGGGTGTACGACTCGGACCCGAAGAAGAACCCCGACGCGGTCAAGTTCGACCAGCTGTCGTACGACGACTTCCTGGCCCGCGGCCTGCGGGTCGCCGATGCCACCGCGATCAGCCTGGCCCGCGACAACGCGCTGCCGATCGTGATCTTCGGTCTCGAAGAGGGCAATATCGAGCGGGTCATCCACGGTGAGAAGATCGGCACTGTCGTCTCGCGGGGTCAGTAACCGGTAGTAAGCCCCGTACGACTAGGATCTTGGACACACGTGGCCGCGCCGAGGCGGCCCAGAGGAAGCGAGGAATGTCGTGATCGACGAAGCTCTCCGCGATGCCGACCAGAAGATGGCGAAGGCCGTGGAGGTTGCCAAGGACGACTTCGCCGCGATCCGCACCGGCCGCGCCCACCCGCAGATGTTCGCGGGCATCCTGGCCGACTACTACGGCAGCCCGACGCCGCTGCAGCAGCTCGCCGGCTTCCAGGTCCCGGAGCCCCGCACGGTGCTGATCTCGCCCTACGACAAGGGTGCGATGGCCGCGATCGAAAAGGCGATCCGCGACTCCGACCTCGGAGTGAACCCGAGCGACGACGGCGCGGTGATCCGGGTCGTGCTGCCGGCCCTCACCGAGGAGCGGCGCAAGGAGTACATCAAGGTCGCGAAGACCAAGGCCGAGGACGCCAAGGTCTCGGTCCGGAACATCCGCCGGCACGCCATGGACCAGGTGCACAAGACCGTCAAGGACGGCGACGCGGGCGAGGACGAGGGCAAGAGTGCTGAGAAGCGGCTCGACGGGTTGACGAAGAAGTACGTCGACTCCATCGACGAGCTGCTCAAGCACAAGGAAGCCGAACTCCTCGAGGTGTGATGGGCGTCGACAGCACGCCCGCGCCGAGTCCCAGCCCGAGCCGCGCCGGGCGGAATCTACCCGCGGCCATCGCGGTCGGGGTCGGGCTCGGCGCGCTGATCCTCGGATCGCTGTACTGGCAGAAGATCCTGTTCGTCGTACTCGTGCTGGTGGTCGTACTGGTCGCGGTCGACGAGATGATCAAGGCGCTGCGTACCGGCGGTGCGGTCATCCCGAAGATCCCGCTGTTCACCGGTACGGCGGCCATGCTGGTGGCGGCGTACTTCGGTGGCCCGATGGCGCTCCTGGTGGCGCTCGGGATCACCGTACTCGGGACGATCTTCTGGCGGATGCCGGACGGATCGGTCGGGTTCGTCCGGGATGTCAGCGCCGGGGTGTTCCTGATCGGGTACGTGCCGCTGCTGGCCGGGTTCGCGATCCTGCTGGCACAGCCGGACGCAGACGGCCCGGGCCGGGTGGTGACGTTCTTCGCCGTCACCGTGGCCAGCGACGTCGGCGGTTATGTGGCCGGTGTCCTGTTCGGCAAGCATCCGATGGCGCCGACGATCAGCCCGAAGAAGTCCTGGGAGGGCTTCACCGGCTCCGCGCTCGCGTGTATCGGCGCGGGCATCGCGGCGGTCGTGTTCCTGCTGCACGGTGACTGGTGGGTCGGCGCGATCGTCGGTGCGGTCGCGGTGCTGACCGCCACGGTCGGTGACCTCGGCGAGTCGATGATCAAGCGTGACCTCGGTATCAAGGACATGTCGAACCTGCTGCCCGGTCACGGCGGCGTGATGGATCGGCTGGACTCGCTGCTCGCCACCGCCCCGGTCGTCTGGCTGCTACTGCATCTCCTGGTGAAAGCATGACCGTTGCTCCCGACGGACGTTCGCTGGTCGGCGACGTCGTACGGCTGGATCGGATGCAGGCGTCCGACATCGACGAGCTGTACGCCGCGATCGGCAACGAGCAGGTCTACGCCGACGGCTTCGGCGGCGGTCCTGCCGCGCTGCCGGCCAGCGCCGAGGACATGCGGGCGCAGTGGATCCCGGCCGCGGCGAAGCGGTTCGCGTACGTCGTCCGCTTGGTTGCCGACGGCACCGTTGTCGGTACGTCGAGCCTCGGCGACGTCGACCTGACGAACGAGCGGATCCACCTCGGCTGGACCGGGTACGCGCCGGCCGTGTGGGGGACCGCGGTCAACCCGGCCACCAAGCTGCTGCTGCTCGAGCACGCCTTCGAGGTGTGTGGGTTCGGCCGCGTGAAGATCCAGACCGGGTCGAAGAACACCCGTTCGCAGGCGGCGATCGCGAAGCTCGGTGCGACCCGCGAGGGCTTGCTACGCCGGCACATGCTGCAGGCGGACGGAACGTTTCGCGACACCGTGGTGTTCTCGATCCTGGCGGACGAGTGGCCGGACGTGCGGAAGCGGCTCGAGGACCGGATCAACCGGTGAGCTTCGCCAGCGCCTCGTAGTTCGCCAGCAGGGCGGCGCGGTCGAAGGTGTTGGTGGTGATCAGCAGTTCGTCGGCGCCGGTTCGGCGTACCAGATCGTCGAGTGTTTCCTCGACCTCGGACGAAGTCCCGTAGATCTGGCCGCGGAGCGCGTTCTCGAAGTACTCCTGCTCGCGGGCGGTCAGCTCAGCCGGTACGTCGGCCTGCAGCGGAGGGAACACGCCGCGCGTCCGCGAGTACGCGCTGGCCCACGCCTCGGGCAGTAGCAACTGACGGGCGGCCTCGGTGGAGTCGGCAACAGCCGCAGTGACCGCGAGGATCACATACGGCTGCGGAGCCCAAGCAGAAGGCTCGAAGGCGCTCCGGTAGTCCTCCAGCAGCGACACCGAGTCAGGGCGAGCCGCGAGCACGACAGGTAGTCCCAGCGCGGCCGCGATCGCAGCACCTTCGCCCACAGCGAGGATGTACGGCGGTATCCGCAGCCCTTCACCAGGACGAGCATGCACCCGGTCAGGCGACGTACCGGCGAGATAACCGAGCAACTCCTGTACCTGAGTCGTGAAGTCGTCGGCCGCGTCCTTCTCGACGCCGAGCGCCCGCCGTACGCCATTCGTGAAGCCGACGGAGCGGCCGAGGCCCATGTCGATGCGTCCCGGGTAGAGCGACTCGAGTACACCGAACTGCTCTGCGACGACGAGCGGCTTGTGGTTCGGCAGCATCACACCGCCCGTACCCACGCGGATGTGATCGGTGCGAGCGGCAACCGCGGCCGCAAGCACCGTAGGAGCCGAGCCGGCCACTCCTGGAACGCTGTGGTGCTCCGACACCCAGAAACGCTTGTAGCCAAGCTGTTCCACCTGCTGCGCCAGCTCCACCGTCGCACGCAGTGTCTCCGCTTCCGACTCGGCTACACGCGTCCGGGAGCGGTCCAGGACTGAGAGCGGGACGGAGAGCATGCAAAGTCCAACGGGCGTGCGGGAGACCTCATTCCCCCAGTAAGAGCCGCAGGTCGTCGCGAAAGCGGTCCGGCGCGGCCAGCGGCGCCAGGAACGATTGCTCAACCTCCAACCGAACCTGCTCGGCGGCGGCGAATGTGGACTCGCCAAGAAAGGTGAGTACGACGACGTTCCTCCGCCGATCTTCCGCGCTGCGTCGGCGTTCGACGAAGCCCCGTTCCTCGAGTCCGTCCAGCAGGTCGCCGATCGACGTACGGTCGACCCGCAGCCGCGCTGCGACCTCGAGCTGGGAGAGCGGCTCGCCCGACGCGACCGCGGACAGCACCGCCAGGTCGCGGCCGTTCAGCCCGTGCGGCGCGAGCGCCTCGGTCTGTGCCTCGGTGAGCCGCGCGAGGACGTGCTTGAGCAGATACCCCAGCCGATCAGCCATACGGCAAATCTACCGGGCAACTGATCGTCAGGAATGCTGATCATCAGTTACCCTGATGATTATGTCACCGACCTTCGGTCTGAAGACCACTCCGATGCACGTCCCGTACGCCGACATCCGGCGCGTCTGGCTCGAGGCCGACGAGGAGCCGCTGATCCGCGACGCCTGGCTGTGGGACCACTTCCTCCCGCTGGCCGGCCCGAAGGACGGCGACGTCCTCGAAGGCTGGACCCTGCTCACCGCGCTCGCCGCGCAGACCACCCGGCTCCGCCTCGGCCTGCTCGTCACCAGCAACCGGATCCGCCCGCCGGCTGTTCTCGGCAAGATCGCGAGCACGCTCGACGTGATCTCCGGAGGCCGCCTGATCATGGGACTCGGTGCCGGCGGTACCCATCAACCCGCCGGTCTGAGTGGCATCCCGGGACCGAATCCGGCGATCGAGGAGTACGCCGCGTACGGGCTGACCCTGGTGCCGCCGGGGGAGGGGATCGACCGGCTCCGCGAGACGATCGAGATCCTGCGCCGGATGTGGACCGAGGAGGAGTTCGACTTCCACGGCCGGTACTACACCCTCGAACGCAACCGGAACGCGCCGAAGCCGATCCAGCCGGGCGGTCCACCGCTGCTGATCGGCGGCTGGGGCAACCGCATGCTCCGGCTGGTCGCGCAGTACGCCGATCAGTGGAACATCGGCGGCCCGCCGCACACCGACTTCGAGACGATCGCCGACCGGGTCCGAAGGCTCGACGCGGAGTGTGAGCGGATCGGGCGCGACCCGTCGACGGTCAGCCGCTCGCTGCAGCAGATCGTGTCGTACGACGACCCGGCCGGGACGCGGGCGATCGTCGAGAAGGCCGTCGGACTGGGGTTCGACCACATCGTGCTGTCGCTGCCGCGACCGTACCCGGAGCACGCCGTGCGCTGGCTGGTCCGGGAAATCGTCGACCCTTTCCACTGAGATCGAAACGAGTGGTGATTTTTTCACCGCTACGCGAAGTCGTGTGTCAGGATCAAACACAGGACGATCCGCCCCGGTCGTCCCAGTGAGGAGCCTGCCATGATTCCCACGACGAAATTCAAGGCCGCCCTCGGCGGTCTCGCCCTGATCGCGGCCGCTGTCCTCCCGGTGAACGCCGCCACCGCCGTACAGCAGACCGGTGCGTCGGCGGAGCAGATCGCGGCGAGCAAGCCGGTGCCGAAGCTCGGTTACTCGACGCAGACGGTCCGGACGCTCAACATCGACTTCCAGTACCAGCAGACGGGTTACTGGTGTGGCCCGGCCGCGACCCGGATCGCGCTGTCGGCGCGCATCTCACCGCCGAGCCAGCAGCAACTGGCCGACGAGTTGCCGACCACCACCAACGGCACGGACTGGATCGGCCAGGTCACCCGGGTGCTGAACAACCACCTCGGCACCGGCTGGTACGAGACCAAGGAGATGCCGGACGACCCGCCCACCCAGGCGCAGCGCGATCTGCTCTGGCGCGACGTCGTCCTCGACATCGACAACAACTACCCGATCGTCGCCAACATCGTTGCCCCGGCCAACAACCACCCGCCGGGCTACCCGAACTACACGATCTACCACTACTTCACCGTGATCGGGTACGACGACAGCGACCAGACCGTCCTCATCGCCGACCCAGCCGGCTTCGCCCCGACCGCGACGTACTGGCTCACCTTCAACCAGTTGGCGACGCTCATCCCGCCCAAGGGCTACTCGGCTTAGGGCCACTTTGTGCACCAGATCCGTACGGTTCCCGCCCCGCCGCACGGACCTGGTGCACAAAGAGATACTGGGGCGGTGACCAGAGACCCGCGGTTGGAGATTGAGTACTGCACGCAGTGCCGGTGGTTGATGCGGGCCGCGTGGACCGCGCAGGAGTTGCTGACCACGTTCCCGCAGGAGCTGGGGGAGGTCGCGCTGATCCCGAGTAGCGGCGGCGTGTTCGACGTACGGCTGGACGGCGAGACGCTGTGGTCGAGGAAGGCGGAGGGCGGGTTCGCCGAGATCCCGCTGCTGAAGCAGATGGTGCGCGACCGGATCGCCCCGGACCGCAAGCTCGGCCACTCGGACCGCAAGCCCGTCGGTGACGAGGGTCATGGGTCGTGAATTTGTGAATCATCAGGGGCGCTTGCGACAATAGGTCGGTTATGTCTACCTCCCTGCCTCTTGTTTTCGATGAGCCGCGCCGTGCCAAGAAGCCGCCGCGGCACCTGGCCGATCTCTCCGGGGAGGAACGGCGTACCGCGGTCGAAGCGCTCGGTGAGCCCGCGTTCCGGGCCAAGCAGCTCTCGAACCACTACTTCTCCCGGCTGGTGTCCGACCCGGCCGAGATGACCGACCTGCCGGCCGCGACCCGGGACAAGCTGGTCGCGGACCTGATGCCGCCGCTGCTGACCCGGGTCCGCGACCTGGAGTGCGACAACGGGGAGACCCGTAAGACGCTGTGGAAGCTGCTCGACGGATCGCTCGTCGAGTCGGTGCTGATGCGGTACCCGGGCCGTGTGACGATGTGCGTGTCCTCGCAGGCCGGGTGCGGGATGGCGTGCCCGTTCTGCGCGACCGGCCAGGGCGGCCTGACCCGGAACATGACCACCGCGGAGATCGTCGAGCAGGTCGTCGACGGTGCGCGGGCGCTCGCCCGCGGCGAGATCGCCGGCGGTCCGGGTCGGGTCTCGAACATCGTGTTCATGGGCATGGGCGAGCCGATGGCCAACTACAAGGCCGTGATCGGCGCGGTCCGGCGGTTCACCGACCCGTCGCCCGAGGGCCTGGGCATCTCCGCGCGCGGTGTGACCGTGTCGACGGTCGGCCTGGTGCCGCGGATGAACCAGCTCGCCACCGAGGGGATCCCGGTCACGCTGGCGCTGTCGCTGCACGCGCCGGACGACGAGCTGCGCGACGAGCTGGTCCCGATCAACAACCGCTGGAAGGTCGACGAGGTACTGGACGCGGCGTGGGACTACGCGCGGCAGACCAAGCGCCGCGTCTCGATCGAGTACGCGATGATCCGCGACATCAACGACCACGCCTGGCGTGCCGACCTGCTGGCCGAGAAGCTCCGCGCCCGCGGCGACTGGGCCTGGGTGCACGTCAACCTGATCCCGCTGAACCCGACCCCCGGCTCGAAGTGGACCGCGTCCGACCCGGCCGACGAGCGCGAGTTCGTCCGGCGGCTCGAGGCCGGCGGAATCCCGGTAACGGTCCGCGACACCCGCGGCCAGGAGATCGACGGCGCCTGCGGCCAACTCGCAGCCGCGACCATGTCCTGATGCTCAAGCCGCAGTTCCGCGTCCGGCGGCTGGGGCAGCGCTACGACTGCGCGCAGGTCGACGCCTTCGTGGACCGGATCGTGGCGACGGCCGAGCGGCGGTCGGTCGGGCCCGGCGTGACTGTGGAAGAGCTGCGTGAGGGGTACGCGATCGACGAGGTGGACGACTTCGTCGATCGGGTGATGGCGACTGTGAACGGTCAGCCGGTGACCAGGCCGGTGACGGTGGACGAGGTACGGCGCGTTCAGTTCCGGCCGGTTCGGCTTGCCGAGGGGTACGACATTGTCGAGGTCGATGCGTTTCTCGATACCGCTGAGGGATGGCTCCGCTAGACCTGGAAGACGTTTGGGCGGTCGAGGAGCCATTTCCAGGTGCCGTCGGGTTGGCGGCGGGCTACTTCGGCGGTGGCTGCGGTGGGACTGAGGACGGTTGAGGTGAGTGCGATGTCCCCGGACACGAGGGTGGGGGACTGGGCGCCGGCCGTGAACTTGGTGCCCGGCGGGATCGCGTCGTAGAACTCGCGGATCGCCTGATGGCCGGCGGCGAAGGAGCCGTCGGGCCGCGCGAGTACGGCGTTCTCCTCGTACAGATCGACCAGACCGTCGACGTCGTGGGCGTTCAGGCGTTCGAGCAGGACCGGTGTCAGCTCGTCGGGTGTCTGCGTCATGAACCGGCCTCCATGAGGATCTTCGCGAGGGCCCCGGGTTGGGAGAGCATCGGCCAGTGGCCGGTCGGCAGCTCGGCCAGTGTCCAGTGCGGTGACTTCAGCGCTTCCTGTACGTCGGGTGACGGGGTGTCGCCTGCCATCAGGCACTTGATGTACGTCGTGGGCAGCTCACCGATCGGCCTGACCAGCCGCGCCGGTTGCGTCAGCGTCAGCCCGGGATGCGGCGTGCCGCGTATCACCAGCAGGCTGATCGCCTCGTCGGACAGATCCTGGTCGACGAAGTGCTCCGCTGGGGCCGGCAGCCACGTACCGTCGCCTTCGGCCAACTGCTCGTCCAGCCATGCGCGGTCGTCGGCGGGCCACGCGTCCGCGAACGACAGCCCCTCGGCCGGGATGCTCGAGTCGACGTACACGACCCGCCGCAGCCGGTCCCCGATCCGACCGGCCGCCTGTCCGACCGGGATCCCGGAGTAGCTGTGCCCGACCATTACCACGTCGTACAACTCGTTGCCCTCGACCACCGAGACGATGTCGTCCACGTGCTGTTGCTGCCCGACCCGCTCCGCGTCGCCTTCCGCGAGACCGCTCAGGGTCACGGCGTACACCGCGTGCCCGGCGTTCCGCAGATGCTCCGCGACGGCGTCCCACGCCCACGCTCCGAGCCGAGCTCCTGGTACCAGTACGAACTCACCCATGCCGCGCACAGTAGTCCAGGGGTGGGACAATCGGGCGGTGAAAATCCTCTCGATCCAGTCTGCGGTCGCGTACGGGCATGTGGGGAACTCGGCGGCTGTCTTCCCACTTCAGCGCATCGGTGTGGAGGTGCTGCCGGTCTACACGGTGAACTTCTCGAACCACACCGGTTACGGGGCGTGGCGTGGGCCGATGATCAGTCCGGACGACGTACGCGAGGTGCTGCTGGGGATCGAGGAGCGTGGCGTGCTGCCGCAGATCGACGTGGTGCTCTCGGGCTACCAAGGTGGCGAGGGGATCGCCGACGTGATTCTCGAGGCGGTGAAGCGGGTGAAGGCGGCGAACCCGAACGCCGTGTACTCCTGCGACCCGGTGATGGGCAACGCGAAGTCCGGATGCTTCGTCGCGCCGGCGATCCCGGTGCTGCTGCGCGATCGGGTGGTGCCGGCGGCCGACATCATCACGCCGAACCAGTTCGAGCTGGGCTTCCTGACCAACACCGAGCCGGACACGCTCGAGTCGACGCTGGCATCGGTGGAGCTGGTACGCGCGACCGGGCCGCGGACCGTACTCGTCACGAGTGTCGAGCGTCCCGATCGCGAGGACGGCACGATCGAGATGCTCGCCGTCGACGACAGTGGCGCGTGGTTGGTGCAGACGCCGTACATCCCGATGAAGGCGAACGGCTCCGGTGACGTGACAGCCGCGCTCTTCACGGCGCACTACCGCCGCACGGGCGACCTCCCCGACGCGCTCGCCCGAGCGACGTCCAGCGTGTTCGACCTGCTAACACGCACCCACGAATCGGGCGAGCGCGAGCTACAACTCGTCGAGTCCCAGGACGCGTACGCCAACCCACAGCTGCAGTTCAAACCGCAGCGCGTGGCTTAGGTGTACTGAACCGAGAACGTGCACAGTCTCTTGGTGGCTCGTGTGAGGGCGACGTAGAGGTCCCGCAAACCGCTCGGGCGGGCGGCGGCGATCTCCTCCGGGCCGACGAAGACGATCGCGTCGAACTCCAGGCCCCGGGCCTCGGAGGCCGGCACGAGGCGCGCCCACTGGACGGCGCCGGCAGCTGCCAAGTCCTTGATCCGGGAGTCCGAGCAGATCACGCCCGTACACCTCGCCCGCGTTGTCGGTCGACGACCTCAGCACGTAGGCCAGCTCGGCCCGTACCTCCGCCGTCTGCTCGTCGAGCAGTCCGTACATGGCGGAAACATGTGCCTGCTCCAGCGCGACCTTGCTCTGCGGCACCCTCGTTGAACTGCGGCAACTCCAGCCTTCCTCTCGACCCGGCCTCCCACTATGCAGTTGGAGTTCGGTGAAAGTAAGGCTTGACTTACTTGCCCGCGTCAGCCGCCTCGACGAGGACCTTCGCGAGGGCGTCCGGTTGGGAGAACATCGGCCAGTGGCCGGTGTTCAGCTCCACCAGCTCCCAGGTCGGTGACTTCAGCTGCTCGAGCACGACGGCAGATGGCATCGCGCCGTCCATCAGGCATTTGAGGTACGTCGTGGGCAGCTCGCCGATCGGCCGGACCAGCTCGGCGGGCTCCGTGATCGCCCGCCCCGGATGCGGCGTACCGCGGGACAGGATCAGCTCGATCGACTCCTCGCACAGGTCCTGGTCCACGTAGTCCTCGGCCTCCAGCGGAGGCCAGTACCCGCCGGACTTCTCCATCTGTTCCCGCAGCCAGGCCTGTCCTTCCGCGGACCACCCGTCCGTGAACGACTTCCCGTCGGTCGGGATGTTCGAGTCGACGTACACGACCCGCCGGAGCCGATCCCCGATCCGCCCAGCCGCCTGCCCGACCGGAACCCCCGCGTAGCTGTGCCCGACCAGCACGACGTCCCGCAGGTCGTTCTCCTCGACAACCCGCACGATGTCGTCGACGTGCTCCCGCTGCCCCGCGTTCACCCCGGACCGCTCGGCCACCCCGCTCAACGTCAGCGCATGAACCTCATGCCCCTCAGCCCGAAGCGCCGCCGCCACCCCGTCCCAGGCCCACGCACCCAACCAAGCCCCCGGCACCAGAACAAAACTCGTCATGCGCCGTACCGTAAAGCACGCCACCGACAGAACTAGCCGACCAGTTCGGCTGCTTCGTCGATGGTGTTGACGAGGTGGAGGGTCATGGGGTGGTCGGTGGACAGGGACTGGAGGAGGGGCCAGACGGGGAGTTTGGTTGTCCAGTGGGTTTCGTCGACCAGGATCAGCGCGATCTGGGTGGCGGGGTCGCCGTAGTAGTTGGGGGTGGTGGCTTGGAAGACTTCTTGGACGGTGCCGGCGGCGCCGGGGAGGTAGATGATGCCGCCTCGGGCTCGGCTGAGGAGGACGTCCTCGCGTTGGGCGTTGGAGAAGTACTTCGCGATCGCGGACGCGAAGACGTTCGGCGGCTCGTGGCCGTAGAACCACGTCGGGATGGAGACGCCACCGTCCCCCGGGAACTCCCGCCGTACGTCTAGGCCGGCCGTAGCCCACGCAGCGATCGACGGGCGGAAGGACGGTACTGCGGCCAGCCGTGTGAGCACCTGCTCCACGGTGGGGTCGTCGTAAGCCGCCAGCGAGGCCCCGAGGTTGGCAGCCTCCATAGCGCCCGGACCGCCGCCTGTGACGACCACATGGCCGCGGCGGGCCAACGTACGGCCGAGCAGGACGGCAGACCGGTAGTCCGAGGAACCACGCAGTACGCCGTGACCTCCCATCACCCCGACCCACGGCTTACCCGCAGGGAGCTCCGTCAGCGCGTCAGCGATCGCGTGGTCGTGCAGGGCCGCCGCGAGCGTACGGCTGGTGTCGCCCTTCTCGTCGCGCTGCCGGGACCACGCGTAGATCTGCGCGTCCGGCGTGGCGTCGTACCCGTGCTCGAGACCCGCATACAGCTCGTCCGCGTCGTACAGCCGTCCGCGGTACGCGTCGAACGGCAGCTCCGGGATCGCCGGGAACACCAGCCCGCCGCCGTCCCGCACCCAGGTGTCGGCCTTCTCCTCCAGGGCGCAGCCGAGGAACACCGAGCCGGCCGGCTTCAGCCCGAGGAGTTCCGCCGTACGCCCGGTGAGGTCGACGGACTGGACCCGCCAGCCGGCCATCGTGGTCGCTCCGGCGGCGACCAGGCGGTCGAAGTGGTCCAGGGACTCGATGTCCACGTGCGGAATGCTGGGCAACGTCACGGAGAGCACCATAGCGGCGATAGACGTGCTAAACGTTGGACATGACACATGCGGAGCTCTGGGAGCGTCACAAGGCCGTCATGCCGGCATGGCTCGCGTTGTACTACGAGGAGCCGATCGAGATCGTGCAGGGCTCCGGCCGCCGGGTGACCGACGGCGAGGGCAACACCTACCTCGACTTCTTCGCCGGCATCCTGACCAACGCGATCGGCTACGACATCGCGGAGATCTCCGACGCGGTCCGCGAACAGCTCGGGACCGGGATCGCCCACACCTCGACGGTGTACCTGATCCGCAAGCAGATCGAGCTGGCCGAGCGGATCGCCGAGCTGTCCGGGATCCCGGACGCGAAGGTGTTCTTCGCGAACTCCGGCACCGAGGCGAACGAGACCGCCCTGCTGCTGGCCACCCAGGCGCGCCGCTCCAACCAGGTCCTCGCGATGCGCAACTCGTACCACGGCCGGGCGTTCGGCACGGTCGCGATCACCGGTAACCGCGGCTGGTCCGCCAGCAGCCTGTCGCCGGTGAACGTGCAGTACGTCCAGGGCGCGTACCGGTACCGCAGCCCGTTCCGGGATCTGCCGGACGCGGAGTACATCAAGGTCTGCGTCGACGACCTGCGCGAGGTCATCCAGACCACGACCGCCGGCGACGTCGCGTGCCTGATCGCGGAGCCGATCCAGGGCGTCGGCGGGTTCTCCTCACCGCCCGACGGGTTGTACGCGGCGTTCAAGGAGGTCCTGGACGAGTACGGGATCCTGTTCATCTCCGACGAGGTGCAGACCGGGTGGGGCCGGACCGGCGACCACTTCTGGGGGATCCAGGCGCACAACGTCGTACCGGACGCGATGACGTTCGCGAAGGGGCTCGGCAACGGGTTCGCGATCGGTGGGGTGGTCGCAAAGGCTGAGTTGATGGACAGCATCAAGGCGAACTCGCTGTCGACGTTCGGCGGCAACCCGATCTCCACGACCGCCGCGAAGGCGACCATCGACTACCTGCTGGACAAGGACCTGCAGGCGAACGCGGCCAAGCGCGGCGCGCAGCTGGCCGACGGGCTGCGCGGGATCTCCGACGAGTTCCCCGAGCTCGGCGACGTCCGCGGCAAGGGCCTGATGCTCGCCGCCGAGATCGTCAAGCCGGAGGACCGGACTCCGGACGCGGCCGCGACCGCGAAGCTTCAGCAGGAGACGAAGAACCGCGGCCTGCTGATCGGCAAGGGCGGTCTGTACGGCAACGTACTGCGGATGGCGCCCCCGATGACCTTGACCGAAGAAGAGGCCGCCGAAGCCCTCGAAATCATCCGGGACTCCTTCGGCACCCTGCACTGACAGCACCTTGCACTGAAAGCAGTCAGGCCCCTCTCCCGCAGTAGGAGAGGGGCCCGACCCGTCGGTCTAGTCGGTGCAGCCTGTGCAAGGCAGGTATCCTAGGTCTTCCTCGTACACGTTCGTCCAACTGGCACCGGTGGTGTACGTGATCTTCACCCAGGTGTAGTTGCCGCGTTTGTCGTTCGGCTTCGGCATCTTCTGTGCGTAGGTCTTGATGGTGTGCGTCCCGGCTTTCACGCTGCCCTGGGACGTCGCCCACCAGTCCCCGTTCACGTAGACGTCCATCCGCCAGTTGGCTTTGGAAACCGTGCAGTCACCGGTCACCACGACCGTCCCGCTGCGACCTGCCGTCGACGTCCTCCAGTTGGCGCCCGTCGAGCCGCAGAAGCTCCAGTCGGAGCTGCCGGCCATCGCGGTGCCGGGTGAGACCGTCAGCAGCGCCAGGCCTGTGGTCCCGGTCAGCGCGGCGACAATGGCTTGCCTCGTTCTGCTCATCTGTTCTCCCCGTTCTCGTGGTCAAGGTGTCGCGGTCTTGAAGCAGGCGTTGCGGTTCTGCTCGTCCTTGACGTCCTGCTTGAGGTCGTACACCTCTGAGTGTGCCGAGACACAGGCAGACTTGTTCGCGCTGATGGGCGTCGCCGGAATGACGACGGTTTTGCTGTATCCGCCGGTGACATAACCGGTTGTCTCCATCACGAACTGCTTGGTGAGCGGCCGGTCGTAGATGTCCAGCGAATACCGCTTGTAGCGGTTGGCCGGCGAACAATTCATCGAGGTGGTGACCGTCCACCAGCCGCCGGTCTGGTCGTTGTCGAAGACGTAGCTGATCGAGATCGTGCCGCAGTGGTAGTTCACCGCAGAGGTCGCCGACGCAGTTCCGGCGGATACGGCAAGTGGCAACAGTGCTGTTGCGGCAAGTGCCGGCAACGCGCGGGTCGAGCGCATCGATTGTCCCTTCTCGAGGTACTCATCCGGACCAGGCCTGTTCCTCAAGTCTTGCCATCGGCAACAATCTCTGTCTACGCGGAGACGGCGAATTGCAGGAAGTGGCAGAGCGCAGAGCTCCTGCGGCCGCGAATGAGACGGTATCTCGATCGTTCCGCGGGACGGCTGTAACAAAGAATGGCCCGGGAGCTGGTCCCGGGCCATTCGTGAGTTCCGTTCAGCGGCTGGGGTCCGATGTGGAGGCATCTGCCACGGCCACAGCGCCGGCCTGGTCGATCGGATCGGCCGTCAGGGGCCCGCCGGCGGAGCGGCCGCGGCGGCGCATCAGCGCCTCGACGCGACCGGCTGCGACGGTCAGCAGGTAGTTGATCAGGATGAAGATCGCCGCGATGACGATGAAAGCCGCGAGCAGGTTCGACTTGTAGTTGCCGATCTGCTCGGCTTTCCGGAGCAGTTCCTCGTACGTGATGATGTAGCCGAGCGCGGTGTCCTTCAGGATCACGACCAGCTGGCCGACGATCGCGGGCAGCATCGCGGTGATTGCCTGCGGCAACAGGACGAGCCGCATCGACTGGCCGGTGGTCAGACCGATCGCCATCGCGGCCTCGTTCTGGCCCTTCGGCAGCGCGTGGACGCCGGACCGGACCAGCTCCGCGACGACCGAGCCGTTGTACAGCGTGAGCCCGGTGATGACGGCCGCCAGCGCGTACTGCTCCGGTGGGAAAACCTCGTACTTCGCGTACAGCGCGAACATGAACAGCATCATCAGCAGCACCGGTACGGCGCGGAAGAACTCGACGATCACGCCGCACGGCCAGCGCACCCAGGCCTGGTGGGACAGCCGGCCGACACCGAGCAGCACGCCGACGACCATCGCGAACACGACCGAGATCGCCGCCGCCAGCAGCGTCCCGCCGAGCCCGGGCAGGATGTACTGGGTCCAGATCTCACCGGTCAGGAACGGCTTCCACTTGTCCGCGGTCAGCTGTCCCTTGGCCTGGAACTTGGCCAGCACGAACCACAGCGCGAGCAGCATGGCGAGGATCGAGGCGACGCTGACGCCGAGATAGATCCGCTTCGACCGCGGCCCCGGTGCGTCGAACAGAACGCTGCCGCTCATCGCTTCACCGCCAGTCGCTTCGACATCGACGTGAACAGCACACCGACCGGCAGGGTGAGGATCACGAACCCGACCGCGAAGATGCCGAACACCACGAAGATCACGTCCGGCCGGTTCTCCATCATCACCTTCATCACCGCGGACGCCTCGGTGACACCGATCACGGACGCGACCGTGGAGTTCTTGGTCAGGGCGATCAGCACGTTGCCCAGCGGTGCGATCGCGCCGCGGAACGCCTGCGGCAGGACGACGTACCGGAGGGTCTTCAGGAACGGCAGGCCGATCGCGCGGGCCGCCTCGGCCTGGCCGAGCGGCACCGTGTTCACGCCGCTGCGGATCGCCTCGGCCACGAACGACGCGTGGTACACCGACAGGCCGAGGACGGCGAGCCGGAAGTTGTTGTCGTTGATGAAGGTGCCCGAGTTCTTGTTCGCCAGCGCGAGGCCGAGCTGCAGGAACAGCCCGAGGTTGCAGAACACGATCACCAGCGTCAGCGGCGTGTTCCGGACGATGTTCACGTAGCCGGCACCGATGATCTGCAGCACCCGGATCGGCGACACCCGCATCACAGCCACGGCAGTGCCGATGATCAGCGCGAACAACGCCGACAGCAACGTCAGGTAGACCGTCGTCCGGAAGGCCTGCAGGCCGTCGTACTGGGAGAAGAACTCCGAAATCACGTCCATGTTTCTCCAGCTGGGAACGAGGTGGAGACCAGCGCGCCGGGGAGGAACCGCGAACGGTTCCTCCCCGGCGGCATCAGGTCAGGCGCAGGCGTCGAAGGTCTTCGGCGGGTTCGTCGCCGGGTCGAGCTTCACCCCGGAGGCCCCGAGATTCTTGTCGAAGGCCTTCTGCCACTCGCCGGAGTCGACCATCTTCTTCAGCGCGTCGTTGACCTTCTTGCAGGTGTCGGTGTCGCCCTTCTTGAGGCCGACGCCGTACTTCTCGGTCGAGAAGGTCTTGCCGACCACCTTGAACTTGCCCTTGTTGGCCTCCTGCGAGGCGAAACCGGCCAGGATGGTGTTGTCGGTCGTCACCGCGTCGATCGCGCCGGCGCCGAGCGCCTCGACGCACTTGGAGTACGTGTCGTACTCCTGCAGTTGCACGGACTTGGCGAACTTGTCCTTGACCTTCTGCGCCGAGGTCGAACCGGTCACCGAGCACAGCTTCTTGCCGTTCAGCGACTCCGGCCCGGTGATGTCGGTGTTGTCGGCCTTGACCAGCAGGTCCTGGCCGGCCGTCAGGTACGGACCGGCGAAGGACACCTTCTCCTTGCGCTTGTCGGTGATCGAGTAGGTCGCGAAGATCATCTTGACCTGCCCGTTTTCCAGCAGCGTCTCGCGCTGCGCCGACGGCGACTCCTTGAAGGTGATGTTCTTCTCGTCGTAGCCGAGCTCCTTGGCGACGTACTTTGCCACGTCGACGTCCATGCCGGTGTAGTTCGAGCCTTCCTTCAGGCCGAGACCAGGCTGGTCGTACTTGATGCCGATGGTGATCTTGTTGCCGCCGGAACCCGATCCCGAGCCGTTGCCGCAGGCGGCGAGTCCGGCCGTGGCGAGCGCCGCGATGCCGAGGGCAGCGATGATCCGCTGTCGCATTTGTTTCCTCCGTTGTGTTTCGGTACTGCGCTGGGGACTGGTCCGGGTCAGTGCGTCAGGATCTTGGACAGGAAGTCCTGGGCGCGCTTGCTCTGCGGATCGGTGAAGAACTTCTCCGGCTCCGCCTGCTCGACGATCTGCCCGTCGGCCATGAAGACGACTCGGTTCGCGGCCCGGCGGGCGAAACCCATCTCGTGGGTGACCACGACCATCGTCATGCTCTGACCGGCCAGGTCGACCATGACGTCCAGGACCTCCTTGATCATCTCCGGGTCCAGGGCCGACGTGGGCTCGTCGAACAGCATCACCTTGGGGTCCATGGCCAGCGCCCGGGCGATCGCCACCCGCTGCTGCTGACCGCCGGACAGTTGGGCCGGGTACTTCGCCGCCTGAGCGCCGACGCCGACGCGGTCCAGCAGTGCCTTGGCCCGCTCCTCGGCCTCGGCCTTGGACTTGCCGCGGACCTTGGTCGGGCCCAGGGTGACGTTCTGCAGGATCGTCTTGTGGGCGAACAGGTTGAACGACTGGAACACCATGCCGACGTCGGCGCGCAGCTTGGCCAGCGCCCTGCCCTCGCTGGGGAGCGGTTGACCGTCCAGCGTGATGCTGCCGGAATCGATCGGCTCCAGCCGGTTGATCGCGCGGCACAGCGTCGACTTGCCGGACCCGGACGGGCCGATCACGACCACGACCTCGCCCTCGTCGATGGACAGGTCGATGTCCTTCAGGACATGCAGATCGCCGAAATGCTTGTTGACGCCGGTCAGCGCAACCAGGCCTGTTTTTGTGACTGTGCCCGAATCGCTCATGGCCAGAACCTACTGGAGCCGGGGGTGCGGACGCAGGCCCGGGTGGTTCCACGCTGGTAACGATCTGCAATAAAGCGACACTCCGTACCGGGCCCGTCACAGATCGGCGAACATGCGGGTTTTCCCTTGCTACTCACAGTAGGGATCCAATCGCTTCCGCCTCGCCGAGCGCGGCCGTATGTTCACTCCGGCCCTTGCCTCGACAGGGCTACGGGAGCGCCGCCACGCGACGGCGACCCGCCGAACCACCCGGAGTACGTCATGCGGATCTCGCTGGCAAAACGCAGTCGTCAAGTCATCGCCGGCGGTCTGGGGATCGCCCTTGTCGCCGCCGGCGTCGGCGCCTACGCCGGCCGCTACGAGCTGAAGGAGCAGTGGCTCAAACATCAGTGGGCCGGCCGGCACTACAACGCGGCCGTGATGGAGAAAGCGCTGATGATCGCCGGTGGTAATCCGGCCGAGATGCAGAGCGAGTCCAAGGAAGCCTTCACGATCGCCGACGAGTTCGAGCAGGCCCGCACGGCGCCGGGCGGCATCGTCGCCCCGGGCGCCTACTCGGCCGCCTTCTCCCAGCTCACCGCGCTGCCGCACACCGCCGGGGCCTGGCACGAGGTCACGAAGGTGCCGTACAACGCCGACGACACCCGGTACCGGGACTGGTACTCCAATTCCAGCGGCGGCGCCGGTCACGTCACCGGCCGGATCACCGGCCTGGCGGCCGACAACGCCGGCCACGTGTACGCGGCCGGCGCGAACGGCGGCGTGTGGCGCTCCAGCACCGGCGGCGGCAACTGGACC
The DNA here is from genome assembly GCF_055580825.1 of Kribbella sp. NPDC031520. NCBI lineage: Bacteria > Bacillati > Actinomycetota > Actinomycetes > Propionibacteriales > Kribbellaceae > Kribbella > Kribbella sp. NPDC031520. The sequence continues at coordinate 42,849 of NZ_JBVIKS010000008.1, read as the reverse complement.
CCGCTGAGCGACTCGCTGCCGTCGCTGAGCGGCGGCGACCTCCAGCTCGCGGGCGACGGCTCGCTCTGGTACGCGACCGGGGAGGCGAACACCGGCGGTACGTCGTACGTCGGATCGGGTGTCTACCGGCTCGCGAACCCGGCGAGCGGCACGTACACCCCGGGTGACCGGGTCGGCGGCAAGGAACTGGAATCGACCACGATCGGCCGGCTGCGCTGGGGCGGCGGTCAGGTCTTCGCCGCGACGAACCGCGGCGTCTGGTACCACGACGCGTCGACGAACGCGGGCGCGTGGAAGGTCGCGTTCTACCCGAACCCGGACTACATGCCGCAGATCAAGGACGACGCCGGCAACGTGCTGGTCCCGGCCGGCAGCCAGACCGGTGGCGCGACGAACGCGGCGTACAAGAACATCGTCAACGATGTCGCGATCGACCCGAAGAACCCCAAGCACGTGATCGCGGCGATCGGCTGGCGGTCGGGCGACACCTACAACGGGTTCTACGAGACCAACGACTACACGGCCGGGCCGTCCAGCTGGAAGCGGCTCGACGTGGTCCTCGGCGGTATCAAGAACAGCACCGACGTCGGCTACACGACGTTCGCCTTCAGCAAGACCGGCGACCGGCTGTACGCGCTGGTGCAGCAGCCGAGCAAGATCAACGGCAGCACGAGCCTGGCCGGCATCTTCGTGTCCAAGACCGGCAGCCCGTCCGGGCCGTGGAACAAGATCGCCGATCCGCAGATCCTGCACAACAGCGGATCCGCGCTCGACCGGAAGGGGTACGCCGTCGGCGTCCAGGCCTGGTACAACCAGTTCCTGACCGTCGACCCGGCGAACGCCGACCATGTCTGGGCGGGGCTGGAAGAGGTGTTCGAGACCTCCGACGCGGGCTCGCACTGGGCGGCCGTGGCGCCGTACTGGAACTTCGGCTTCTCCTGCTGGAACATCGACAGCGCCAAGAACACGTGTCCGATGGCGCCGCACTCCGACCAGCACTCGGTCGCCGTCGGAACGTCGGGCGGTAAGCCGATGGTGTTCATCGGCAACGACGGCGGCATCTACACCCGCCCGGTCAACGGCCAGGTCAACGCGAACAACAACGGCACGGACTGGAAGTCGCTGACCACCGACGGGACGATGGACGCCCTGCAGTACTACTCGGTGTCGGTCGGCAAGGACACCAAGAACGGTGGCGTCGTGGTGTCCGGCGGTCTGCAGGACAACGGCGTCTCCAACCTGTTCGGCGTCAAGCCGGACGGCACCAACAGCGACACCGAGATGGGATCGAACTTCGGTGGTGACGGCGGCGACGGCGCCGCGGACCCGCAGAACGGGTGCAACCAGCTGCAGGAGTACGTCTCCCTCGCGGTCAAGATCACCAACAACTGTGCGCTGAACAAGGGCGCGCTGAGCGAGGCCGACGCCAGCTCCTGGAGCCTCGACTCGGGCGACCCCGCGCCGCGGTTCATCGCACCGATCTCGATCGACTCCACGAACCCGAACGGCTTCATCGCCGGAGGTGAGTTCGTCTACACCTCCACCAAGGGCTGGGGGATGCGCAGCGCCTCCGAGTGGACGAAGGCGTTCGACCTCGGTGCCGGGCACTCGGCCACAGCGGTCGCGATGCGCGGCGGCGTCGGCTGGGTGAGCTGGTGCGGACCGTGCAACAACGCCGGCTTCACCCGCGGCCTGGCCACCAACGCCGGCGGCAGCTGGCACCAGGTGACCCTGCCGTCGGACTTCCCGAACCGGTTCCTGGCCGGCGTCGGCATCGATCCGGCGAACGGTCAGCACGCGTACGTCGCCGTCAACGGCTTCTCGCGGCGGTTCACCGAAGGACCCGGGGCAGGCGTCGGACACGTCTACGAGACCAAGGACGGCGGTACGACCTGGTCGGACATCTCCGCGAACCTGCCGGACATTCCGACGAGTTCGATCAAGCAGCTGGCGAACGGTGCGCTCGTGGTCGGGTCCGACCTGGCAACGTTCTACCGGGCTCCGGGCGCGACGAACTGGCAGGTGCTCGGCACCGGCCTGCCGACGACGACGGTGATGGACATCGAGTCCGGCCCCGACGGCAACATCTACGCCGCGACGCACGGCCGCGGCATCTGGAGCATCACTCCGCCTGCCTGACCTGAGGCGGTAGACGGCCCACCCCGGAGTTTCCAGGGTGGGCCGTTCACATTGGTCAGGCTGGGCGGTGGCCGCCGCAGCAGCCGCCGGCGCTCAGGGTGGCGGCGGTGGGCGGTTCCTTGACGGCGGCCTCTACATCGGCGAGCATCCGTTGGCGCTGGGCGGGGGAGATGACTCGGCCGCGGGTGACCACAGTGTGGATGCGGCGGGAGTTGCGGATGTCGGTGAGCGGGTCCGCGTCGAGTACGACGAGGTCGGCGATCTTCCCGGGCTCCACGGAACCGGTGTTCGACCCGAGGAACTTGGCCGGTTCGACCGTGGCGGCGTACAGCGCCTGCCGCGGCGTGGCGCCGGCGGCGACGAGGTGCTCCAGTTCGTCGTGGAGCGCGAATCCGGGTACGGAGTACGGCGTACCCGTGTCGGTGCCGGCCATGACCGGTACGTCGTGCGCGAACAGTTCGCGGACGAACCGCTGCCGCCACGCCCACATCTCGTGCTGGTGGGAGATCTCCTCCGCGGTGCGGTTGGCGGCGTACAAGGTCTGGACGGCGTAGTCGTAGACGTCGAGCTCGTCGGCGCTCATGTACTTGGTGAGGCTCGGGTCCATGCTCGTGTAGTCGACCTGGTCGAGGACGTTGTGCATGGTCAGCGTCGGTGTCACCCGCGTGTTGTTGCGGCGGAGCGTGCCGAAGACTTCGGCGGCGCGGGACGGGCTGTACGTGTTCGCGGCGATCCACTCGATCGGATGCAGCTGCCGGAACCACGAGTTGTAGTCGCCGGTCGCGACCTTGACCGCGAGCACCAGCTGCCGGACTTCGGCCTCCCGGGTGGACACCGCGAGGCTCACCGAGTGGAGGTGCTCGATACTGCGCTGCCCGCGGTCGCTGACCTCCTTGGACGTCACCTGGTCGGGGCCGTGACCATGGACGGTCAGTCCGAGCTTGCGGGCCTCGTCCAGGATTGCGAGCCAGGACTCCCGGCTGAGGCGTGAGTACACCTTGATGAAGTCGGCACCCGCCGACTTGGCCTGGCGTACGGCGGCCCGTGCGTCGTCGGTACCGTCCACCACGACGACCTTCATCAGGTTCGGGTCCCACAACGTCGGGTCCCCGTCGATGATCTGGCTGGCGACGACCATCCGCGGGCCGAGCAGCGATCCCGCCGCGATCCGGTCCCGCCAGTCGTACAGCATCGGGTTGGTGCCGGCCATCTCGCGGACCGTGGTCAGGCCGTTCGCGAGGTAGAGCGGTGGCGACACGCGCTCGTCGCCGAGGCTGTGGACGTGCATGTCGGCGAGACCGGGGATGACGTACTTCCCACTCAGGTCGACCTCGACGGCGCCGTGGGGGACCGGGATGCGGCCGACCCCGATGATCCGGTCGCCGCTGAGCAGCACGGTCTGGTGTGGGTGCCTGCGGCCGGAGACGACGTCGATGACGGTGACATCGGTGAGTGCGGTGAGCCGCGTCGCCGGTGTGCGGACGGCGGACGCGGTCGTGGTCGTGCTCGTGAAGGTGCCGCCGGCGAGGATCGCGGCCCCGGCGGCGGTACGGGCGAGGAACTGACGGCGAGAACTGTTCATACCCCTCACTGTTGTCGCCGCCCGCCCGCCGGTCAGGGGTTGCAGGCAGCCGGTCCCAGGTAGGTTTTTGTCTACCCCGGCACGTACTCTTGGTGGCTGTCATGCGTACTTATGAGGTCCGCACCTACGGGTGCCAGATGAACGTCCACGACTCCGAGCGCCTGCGCGGGCTGCTGGAGGACGCGGGCTATGTCCGCGCGCCCGAGGGGGACGAGGCCGATGTCGTCGTCTTCAACACCTGCGCGGTCCGCGAGAACGCCGACAACAAGCTGTACGGCAACCTCGGGCACCTGGCGCCGGTGAAGGCGCGCAAGCCCGGTATGCAGATCGCCGTCGGCGGATGCCTGGCGCAGAAGGACAAGGCCACGATCACGCGCAAGGCCCCGTGGGTCGACGTGGTGTTCGGGACGCACAACATCGGCTCGCTGCCGGCGCTGCTGGAGCGGTCCCGGGTCGGGCAGGAGTCGCAGGTCGAGATCCTCGAGGCGCTCGAGGTGTTCCCGTCGACGCTGCCGACCCGGCGCGAGTCGCCGTACAGCGCCTGGGTCTCGGTGAGCGTCGGCTGCAACAACACCTGCACGTTCTGCATCGTGCCGGCGCTGCGCGGCCGCGAGAAGGACCGCCGGCCGGGCGAGATCCTCGCCGAGGTCGAGGCGCTGGTCGCCGAGGGCGTGCTCGAGGTGACCCTGCTCGGGCAGAACGTGAACTCGTACGGCGTGGAGTTCGGCGACCGGTACGCGTTCTCGAAGCTGCTCCGCGCGTGCGGAACGATCGACGGCCTGGAGCGGGTCCGCTTCACCTCGCCGCACCCGCGGGACTTCACCGCGGACGTGATCGAGGCGATGGCCGAGACGCCGAACGTGATGCACTCGCTGCACATGCCGCTGCAGTCCGGGTCGGACGCCGTGCTGAAGGCGATGCGGCGCTCGTACCGTCGCGACCGGTACCTGAAGATCATCGAGGACGTACGGGCGGCGATGCCGGACGCGGCGATCACGACCGACATCATCGTCGGGTTCCCGGGGGAGACCGAGGAGGACTTCCAGGGGACCCTCGACGTGGTCCGGCAGGCGCGGTTCGCGGGCGCGTTCACCTTCCAGTACTCGAAGCGTCCCGGGACGCCGGCCGAGTCGATGGAGAACCAGGTCCCGCGCGAGGTCGTCCAGGAGCGGTACGAGCGACTCGTCGCGCTGCAGGACGACCTGGCCTGGGCGGAGAACAAGCTGCTCGTCGGGCGTTCGGTCGAGGTGCTCGTCGCCGAGGGGGAGGGGCGCAAGGACGCCAGCACCCACCGGCTCAGCGGTCGTGGTGCGGACAACCGGCTCGTCCACTTCGCCGTACCGGAAGGCGTCGAGGCGCCGCGGCCGGGCGATATGGCGACGGTCGAGATCACGTACGCCGCCCCGCATCACCTGGTCGCCGACGTGTTCGGTGCGGTACGCCGTACTCGCGCCGGCGACGCGTGGCAGCGGACCCAGGACGCGCCCGCCGAGGCCCCCGGCGTGATGCTCGGTATGCCGACCGTCGGCGCCAAGCCCTTCGAGCCGGCAGTCGGCGGCTGCCAGATCGGATGACTTCGGGAGAGCCGCCGTCCGCCCTGCTTCCGCCCGGCGCCGAGCCGTTCGCGTTCGGGCGGGACGCGGACATCTACGCGATCGACGACCAGTGGGTACTGCGGCGGTACCGCAACGGCCATCCGGTGCGGGACGAGGCCGACTACATGCGCCACGTCGCGAAGTACGGCTATCCGGTGCCGACTGTGCGCGAGATCGACGGGCCGGACATGGTGCTGGAGCGGCTGACCGGCCCGACCCTCGCCGAGTCGGCGATCGCAGGCAACCTCACCGGGACCGAGCTCGGCGAGATCCACGCCGAGCTGCACCGTCGCCTGCATGCGATCCCCGCACCCAGTGGCACTCCCGGCCGGGTCGTCGTGCACGGCGACCTGCACCCGCTCAACGTGATCGCCACCGACGACGGTCCGGTCGTCATCGACTGGTGCAACGCGCACGAAGGCACGCCGGCGTTCGATGTCGCGATGACCGCGATCATCTGCGCGCAGGTCGCCCTCGATCCGTCGTTCGATGCGCTGACCCCGCTGCTGCGTGAGACGCTCGGCGCTTACCTGGCCAACTCCATCGACCCGACCCCGGGTCTGGACGACGCCCTCGCCGTACGGGGCCGCAACATCACTCTGACCCCTGAGGAGTTGGCCCTCCTGCCCGCGCAGGAGGACCTCATCCGCTCGTATCTCTAGGCTGTCTCTAGGCGTTGAGGAACTGGGACGGCTTCACCGGCCGGGTGACCACGCGGAGTTCGCCGAGGTGGCCGGCGAAGCCCTGGTCGATGTTGTTCGCGTAGTGGCCGGCGGCAACCAGCCACGGCTTGCCGGCGGTCGCGAGGCCGTTCGACGGGGTCGCCGGGTTGCGCAGCAGCTGCGACGAGTCGACGTACAGGATGCTGTGCCGGCCGTCGTTCACGATCGCGAGGTGGAACCACTCACCGGCCCGCATTTCGTGACCCCAGTTGGTGAACGTGTCGTTCTTGTCCGCCGGGTAGACCGCCCACTGCATCTCCAGCCCGCCGGAGAACCCGAGCTTGGCCGCCGGCTCGTCCGGGTCGCTGCCGGTCTTGCCCGCGTCGCGCCCGGTGCCGAGCCGTGTGAACAGACCCTCCCACGAGTGGTCCTGACCGTCGTCGGCCAGCTTCACGAAGGCCTCGATCGTGTACCCCTTCGAGAACGTCATCGCGTTCAGCGGGGCGCCGTCCACAGTCTTCAGGTACCCGCCGCGGGCCGGGTTCTTGCCGCCGGGGAACTGCCAGCTCGCGTGTCCCGGCTGGTCCGGGTGGTACTCCGCCGACGCGGTCGGCAGGTCGTTGCTGAGCTGGACGCGGGTCAGGTCGTTGCCCTGGCCGGACTGGTCGACGACCTTGTCCGCGACCGGTCCGTCGAAGCGCCAGTAAGCCGCCGTACCGGGGATGACGAGCTGCTTCGCGGGACGCGCCGGGCGTACCGGCTCCGGGGCGAACTTGGCGAACCGCTCGGTGAAGTCGGTCGGGATGCCGAACCGGTTGGTTTCGTCGCTGAGCTCGATCTCGGCCTCGGCGAGCTCGTTCCGGCGGGCCGGGTCCTGCGCCATGATCCACGGCGAGATGGTCTCGACGTCGATGGTGTTCCGGGCCAGGTCGAAGTGGTACAGCCGGACCATGCCGGCGCCGCCGTAGTACCGGTCCTGGTAGTTGGTGATGTGCAGGTGCACATCGTTGCCCGCGGCATTCTTCCGGGTGACCCGGCCGGGCGGCCAGTAGTGCCCGTTCAGGGTCAGGAAGATCTGGTCGCTGTCGTCGACGAGCTGGTCCCAGACGCGGTTGCCGAAGTCGCTGAAGTACGCCGTCGGGTCGCCGGCGTCGGCGTACACGAGCTCGTGAATCGTCAGGATCACCGGCAGTTTCGGGTGTGCCTCGAGCACCGCGCGGGCCCACGCGAAGCTCGCGTCCGACGGCCGCCAGTCCATTGCCAGCAGCAACCACTGACGGCCGGCGGCGCGGAACACGTGGTACGAGTTGTACCCGTTCGCCGTCGATCCGCCGTACGTCGGCATCCAGCGGAACCGCTGCGGGTTGAACGTGTCCAGGTACGGCGAGGGGCCGCGGGTGTCGTCCTTCGACCCGTCGATGTCGTGGTTGCCGGCCAGCACCGAGTACGGGAAGCGGGCGCGGTCGAGGATCTTGAACACCGGGCCGGCCTGTGCGAACTCGCTCGCCAGCGCGTTCTGCACCACGTCCCCGAGATGCGCGATGAACACGATGTTCTGCTCGGCGCGCTGCTCGACCAGATACTTGAACGTCGCGGTCAGCGGCGCCGCGTCACCGCGGTCCTCGTCGAACTGGTACTGCGTGTCCGGGACCACCGCGAGCGTGAACTGCGGATGCTCGGTGTCGATCCTGCCTGTCTGCCCTTGCGTGGTCGCCCCGGCGTCCTGGGTGCTGAAGGTCGTCGATGCGAGCACCGCGCCCGCCCCGATCGCGCCCAGCAACCCACGCCGGCTCGTCCCGCTGTACTGCTCGTCCATCGCCCCACGCTCCCAAGGTCATTGACAACGTTGGCACAGTAGAGCGTGGTGACCGGCCCGACGGTGAACTCAAGCGAAACCCTGGACGATCACCGCGGGAAGCGCTTCGGCTCGCAGCGACCCGAGCACGCGCGCCTCGTGCGGCACCAGCGGCTCCGGCAGGTCGTCCAGCGAGTACCACCCGAGCGCGGCTGCCTTGTCCGGTTCCATGAGGCTCGGCTCACCCGACCACTTGGACGTCATGAAGAAGAAGTCGACCCGCTCGTCGATCGGATCCCCGTTCCCGCCGGTCCGGTGCATCGCCGTCACCGGCACCAGATCCACCGGGTCCACGTCGATCCCCACCTCCTCCTTCAACTCCCGCACCGCCGCCGCGACCGCCGACTCCCCCCGCTCCACATGCCCCGCCGGCACCGCCCAGTACCCGTCCATGTAGCCGGTGTTGGCCCGCAGCAACAACAACACCTCGTCCCGCCGCCGAACCACCACATAAGCCGCCGGCACCACCCGAAACCGATCCATACGCAGACCCTAACCACCCGCACCGACACGTGACCCCACGCGGATCCCCGTCCGGAAAGCATCAAATCCGGTATGTCGCATCCGGCACGGCGTGCTCCACCGGCCCGTCGTACCGGCTCGCCGCCCGCGCCGCGGCCGCCGCGGGTGTCGTAGCCCGCCCGACATGCGTAACGATCAACCGGCCGGCCCCCGCCGCGCTGGTACCTGCCTGCTCGGGAGTGTGATGCGCCGGATCCGCCCCGTCGGCCTCACACAGCAGTACGTCGCAACCGTCCGCAAGCTCGGTCAACGCCGGGCAAGGCGCCGTATCACCCGAATACACGAGCGACCGCCCGGAACCTTCCATCCGTACGCCGAACGCCGGCAGCCCGTGCTCCACCGCACGCGACGTCAGCGCAAGACTGCCAACTGTGGTCGTATGCCCGTCGGACAACTCCGTGATCTCGAAGGCCGACTCGATCGGGCTGCGCGTGGACCCGTTCGTCAGGAACCCGGCGAGCCGATCGGCGATCCCGGGCGGACCGTACAGCGGGATCGGCGCGCGCAGCGTCATGTCGGCGTACAGCGCGCCGTAGTACGCCGTCAGGAGGTCCGCGCTGTGGTCCGCGTGCAGATGCGAGATCCAGATCGCGTCCAGCTCGTCCAGCCGCGTGTACTGCTGCAGCGGCCCGAGCGTGCCGGCGCCCGCGTCCATCCAGATCCGTGTCGACCCCGCCGTGACGAGGTAGCCGGAGCATGGGTTGTCGACGGCCGGGTACGGCGTCGCGCATCCGAGCACGGTCAGGTGGAGGTCGGCCATGCGCTGGATCCTAGACAGGCAGAAGGGCCGCAAGCACGTGGCTTGCGGCCCTTCCGGAGAGGTTCAGGCGGACGGGTTGTTCGGGATGTCGTCGTCCTGGCCGTCCAGGTTGTCCAGACCGTCCTTGGCCTTGTCGACGCCGGAGTCGATCTGGTCGCCGTACTTGCCGCCCGTCTTCTCGTCGACGAAGTCGCCGGCCTTGTCCAGGCCTTCGCCGACCTTGTCGCCGTGACCGTCGACCAGGTCGGTGGCCTTCTCCTTGAGGTCCTCGGCCTTGCCCTTGAACTTGTCGAAGATGCCCATCTCGGGGCTCCCATTCCTGCGTAGTTGAGTGCTTACAGACAGCTAGCGGTGATCTTCGCACCTGCAACGCCGGAACTGTGGGATCCCGCGAGCGCCGTTCCCAAAACGATGCCGAGGGCTACTACTCTACGTCGCCACCACTGTCCGTGGTCGCTCCGCCACCGGATTCGACGTCACCGCCGGATTCCACGTCGCCGCCGGACTCGATGTCACCACCCGGCTCGGTGTCGGCCGCGAACTCGACGTCCCCGCCGCTCTTCGCCTCGACGTCGCCGCCGCTGCTCTTGGCCGCGGTCAGGTCCTCGGCCTCCTCCCCGGCAGCGTCCTTGGCCGGCTCTTCATCGAACGAATTCGTCACTTGGTGTCCTCCCGTAGAAATGTCACGAACTGCAAGCTTCCTACCGAACTTTCCGGGTCATCCACAAGGCCGGTCGGGACCTCTTGGCGAACTCTTCGCGGGGGTACTGCCAGACTGGAGCGATGCCTGCTCCACTCGTCGTCGCGGTCGTGGGTCCGACCGCGGCCGGGAAGTCCGACCTTGCCGTTGCCCTGTCCCAGCGCCTCGGCGGTGAGGTGGTGAACGCCGACGCCATGCAGGTGTACCGCGGCATGGACATCGGTACGGCGAAGATCACCGCGGCCGAGCAGGGTGGCGTACGGCATCATCTGCTGGACATTCTGGACGTCACCGAAACGGCGACTGTCGCCGAGTTCCAGGAACTCGCCCGCGGGGCGATCGACGACTGCCTGGACAGGCAGGTGGTACCGGTACTCGCCGGCGGCTCGGCGCTCTACGTCCGCGCGATCCTCGACGACTTCGTCTTCCCCGGCACCGACCCGGTGGTCCGCGCCCGGCTCGAGGCCGAACTGGAGGCTCACGGGTCCGCAGCCCTCCACAGAACCCTGGCAACCAAGGATCGGAAAGCGGCTGAACAGATCCTGCCCAGCAACGGCCGGCGGATCGTCCGCGCGCTCGAGGTCATCGAGATCACCGGCGGCCCGTACGTCGCCACGCTGCCCGAGCACCGCTACGTGTACGAAGGAGCGATCCAGCTCGGGCTCGACGTACCGCGGCCGGTGCTGGACGAGCGGATCGACCGCCGGGTGGACCGGATGTTCGACGCCGGATTCGTGGCCGAGGTGCGAGGACTGCTGGACAAGGGTTTGATTGAGGGGAAGACCGCCAACCGCGCACTCGGATATTCGCAGGTGATCGCGTTGCTGAACGGTGAGATCGACGAAGCCCAGGCCCGGGAGCGGACCGCCCAGGCCACCCGGCGGTTCGCGCGCCGGCAGGATTCCTGGTTCCGTAAGGACCAACGCATCACGTGGCTCCCGTACGACGCCCCGAACCTGCCCGAATTGGCACTCGAAGTGATAGCCGAAGGCAACCGCGAGGCCGCGTCCGGCGTAGTCGAGGTGAAGAAAGCCCGAGGGGCTGTAGATGCGAGGGGGTGACCGTGAGGCCGAGTTCCGCGAGTACCTGATCGCGGACCGCACGAGGCTCATGCGAACGGCGTTGCTGCTCACCGCGGGGGATGTGCACACCGCCGAGGATCTGGTCCAGACCGCCTGCACGCGAGTGTACGTTCACTGGCACCGGATCAAGCACGAAGGCGCCGGTCCGTATGCGCACCGCATCCTGGTCAACGCCTTCCTCGACGAGCGTCGCCGGGCCGGCCGCCACCCCGAGGTGGTGACCGCCGACACGCTCGAACCACGGCTGTCCGACGTACCGGACCAGGCGGACACACTGGCGGTCCGGGACGCCTTGCTGGATCTCGCGCCCCGGCAGCGAGCGGTCCTGGTCCTGCGGTACTTCCAGGATCTCGATGTCGCCACCTGCGCACGGATCCTGGAGTGCACCGAGGGAACGGTGAAGAGCCAGACGGCGAAGGCGCTCAGGCGCCTCAAGGAACTGATGACGGAAGAGACGGGGAGTAGCTGAGACCGCCGATGGACGAGGTCAAGAAACTGCTGGAGGGGTTCGCGGACCGGGCCGCCGCCGGGCTGCCGGACGCGGACATCGACGCGGACGTCAGCCGCGGGCGGCTCGCGCTGCGCCGGATCAAGCGCCGGCGCCGGGTCACCGGCGTGCTGTGTGTCGCCGCCGCGTCCGCTCTCGTGCTCGCGATCGGCAACCAGGTGAAGTGGTGGGGGAACGGCAACGAGGTCGCGGACAGCCCGGTCCCGCAGGGGACGGCCGCCGCCTCCGCGGCCGCTCCTTCGACGCTCCGGCCTTGGACTCCGAAGTCCAACCAGACGATCACGGCGTTCGGCGCGCCGGTCGTCGAACTGGTCGCGAACCGGCAGGCCTGGAGCACGATCGCGTGCACCCTCGCCCCGAAGGGCTGGTCGCCGGAGACCCCGATCGCGGCGAACCACGTCGTACTGTCCCAGCCGAAGATGCGGACGGCCGACACCGCCGCGAAGGTAGTGCTCCAAGCGGCAACGCAGCCACCCACCCTGTCGCACCCCCGCGTGACCGCCACAGGCGGCAAGACGTTCCACATCGGCACCGTCAACGGCCGCCTGACCGGCCAGGTGAAACTCCCGAACCACTGGCTCCTGCTGGAGCTACCCACCGGCACAGTCGAATGGCCGGACGACGAAGTACGCCGCTTCCTCGACTCCTGCGCGGTGAACTGAGGCCGACAACTGGCGTCGCGCCCCGTACGTGGGATAGGCAAGTGTTTGTCCCTGTCCCCGAAGCCCGTGTGGGGGAGTTCGTGAAGAAGCTGGTCGCATCTCTGTCCGCAGGAACCCTCGTTCTCACTGCCTTCACCGCAACAGCAACCGCAACCCCGCAAGTCGAGCCGACGCCGCGGCAGCCGGTCGCGATCGGGTACGGCGGTGCCGTCTCCTCGGTCGATCCCGACGCCACGAACATCGGCCTCGACGTACTGCGTCGTGGTGGTAACGCCGTCGACGCAGCCGTCGCGACGGCCGCCGCGCTGGGTGTCACCGAGCCGTACTCGGCCGGCATCGGCGGTGGTGGGTACTTCGTCTACTACAACGCCAAGAGCCGCCGGGTGTACACGATCGACGGCCGCGAGACCGCGCCCGCGACGATGCCGTCGGACGCTTTCATCGACAAGGCGACCGGCAAGCCGTACGCGTTCGCGAACGCGGTGACCTCCGGTGTCTCGATCGGCGTGCCGGGTACCCTCGCGACCTGGAGCAGCGCGCTGAAGCAGTGGGGCTCGTTGTCGCTCGGCAAGGCGTTGACGCCCGCCGAGGAGCTCGCCGAGCGTGGTTTCGTCGTCGACCCGACGTTCCGCCTGCAGACGCTGGAGAACAAGAGCCGGTTCGCGCAGGTCGTGCCGACCGCGAAGCTGTTCCTGCCGAACGGCGACGCGCCGCAGGTGGGTTCGTTGTTCAAGAACCCCGAGCTCGCGGCGACGTACAAGCTGATCGGTCAGCAGGGTCCGTCGGTGTTCTACAACGGTCAGCTGTCGGGTGAGATGGCTGCGGTCGCGAAGAACCCGCCGAAGACCGCGGACGCGACGCTGCCGTTCTACCCCGGCTACCTCCAGACCAGCGACCTGGCGTCGTACCACGCGATCGACCGGACGCCGACCAAGGTCCGGTACGACGGACTCAACGTCTACGGCATGCCGCCGTCGTCGTCCGGCGGCATCACGGTCGGCGAGGCGCTGAACATCCTGCAACCGCAGCACCTCGGTGAGATGTCCAACGTTCAGGCGCTGCACACGTACCTCGAGGCGTCCGCGCTGGCCTTCGCCGACCGCGGCGCGTACATCGGTGACCCGGCGTACGTCGACGTACCGCAGAAGGAACTGCTGTCGCGTGGATTCGGGGCGGAGAGGTCCTGCCTGATCGACCCGGACAAGGCGGCGGTCAAGCCCGTGCCGGCGGGATCGCCCGACGGGGAGTACTCGCCGTGCAGCGCGGGCAGCGCGGTCGAGCAGCGTCCGGACACCGAGGGGCGTTCGACGACGCACCTGGTCGCGGCCGACAAGTGGGGCAACGTGGTGTCGTACACGCTGACCATCGAGCAGACCGGCGGCAGCGGGATCACGCTGCCCGGTCGCGGGTTCCTGCTCAACAACGAGCTGACCGACTTCTCCTTCGTGCCGGACCCGAAGGACCCGAACATCGTCGCGGGCGGGAAGCGGCCGCGGTCGTCGATGTCGCCGACGATCGTGCTGCGCGGCACCCAGCCGTACATCGCGCTCGGTTCGCCCGGTGGTTCGACGATCATCACGACCGTCCTGCAGACGCTGACGAACCGGCTCGACCGTGGCATGACGTTGCCGCAGGCGATCGCGGCACCACGGGCGTCGCAACGCAACACCGCGTCGGTGACGGCCGAGCAGTCGTTCATCGATCAGTACGGCGCAGCACTCGGGGCGTACGGTCACACGTTCACACCGGCCGGTGCGCCGGGGACCTCGGCTGCCGAGATCGGTGCGGTCGAGGCGCTCGAATTCCTGCCCGGCGGTGCGATCCTCGCCGCGGCCGAACCTACCCGGCGTGGTGGGGGAGCAGCGGGGGTCGTCACAGAGCGGTGATGATGGCGGCGACCAGGGCTGCTCGTTCGGTCAGGGTCGCCGCGATCACCTGTTCGTGGACGGCGTGGGCGCCCTTGCCGACGGGGCCCAGGCCGTCCAGCGTTGGGATGCCCAACCATCCGGTCAGGTTCGTGTCGGCGGCGCCCGAGGCCGGTGCGCCGCCGATCTCCTGACCGATCGACCGCCCGGCGGCGGCGACCTTCGCCAGCAACTCGGCTGTTTCTGGTGACGGCTGCCACGCCGGGCGGTTCGACATCACCCGCACCTGTAGCTGGGCGTCGCGCACGGGTTGCAGCCCGGTGACCGCTGCAAGGACCGATTCCTCGGTCTGTGGGTCCATGAACCGGAACCCGATGTCGGCCGACGCTCTTCCCGGTACGACGTTCGTTCGCCCGCCGCCCGTGATCGTGCCGACGTTGCACAGCACGTTGTCGTGCGCGGCGACCACGCTGCGTACGGCGATCAACTGGTCCACGAGCTCGTCGATCGCGGAGACGCCGCTGTCCGGATCGAGGGCGGCATGCGCCTCGCGGCCGGTGACCTCGATGCGGACCCGGGTACTGCCCCAGCGTGACGTCTTCAGGTCGCCGTTCGGGTGCGGCGGCTCGAACCCGAAGGCGGCATACGCGCCCTTCGCCTCGGCGGTCACCAGTGCGCGGGCCGACGGCGACCCGATCTCCTCGTCCGCGACGACCACGACCCGGAGCGGCCGGTGGTCGCGACCGGCGACCTGTTCGAGGGCGGTCTCCAGGACGACCAGGCCGCCCTTCATGTCGAAGACGCCCGGTCCGTGGATGATCCCGTCCGCCGCACGCCACGGCATCGCGGTCTCGAGCTGCCCTCTCGGCCAGACCGTGTCGTGGTGAGTGAGGAAGAGCAGCGGAGCCTCGTCCGCGCGGCCCGGGAAGTCCGCCACCAGGTGGTCGCCGGTCGCGTGCTGCTCCCGGCGGACGGTTGCGCCCAGGTCCGCGTACTGCGTCGCCAGCCGGTCGGCGAACGCGTTCAGGGCCGCCGCGTCACCCGTCGGGGTCTCCGCGCCGACGTACTCCCGGAGTCGCTCGATCATCATGGATAGTCAACGTATCATCATCTGACCCACGGTTGACCCGAGTGGCCTGGGTGCGGATATCGTCAGGATATGAATCGTATCTCGGAGGTGAGCTTTCGTGCGGTCTCGCTCACCACGGCGTCCCGGTTCGCCGAGGCGTCGGCGCTCTACCGCGAGGTGTTCGGGTACCGCGACCCGGCGTACGGATTGAACCCGCGGCTGCTCGGGGCGCTCGCGAGCAACGGCGGCTCGGTGGTCGGCGTTCTCGACGAGAGCGATCAGCTGGTCGCGTTCGCGTACGGGTTCTGTGCGACCGACCGGCGCGGCTTCTACCACTACTCGCAGTCCGCCGTGGTGGCCTCCGGGCAGCAGGGCCGCGGCCTCGGGCGGATGCTCAAGCACGCCCAGAAGGAAGTTGCCCTCAGCCACGGCATGACACGGATGCGCTGGACGTACGACCCCGTGCAGATCCGCAACGCGCACTTCAACCTCGACGTACTCGGCGCCCGCGGCCGCTGGTTCGCTCCCGATATGTACGGTCCCGGGACGGATCGCGTCATCGTCGAGTGGGACCTGACCCGCGAGCACCCGGTGACGCCCGAGCCGGTGGCTGAGTTGGTGGTACCAACGACCAGCCTTCGGCGTTCTTTCGAGGAACTGCTCGGGAAGGGGCTGGTCGCGGTGTCGTGTCAGCGGCAGCAGGACGGCGGCATCTACTACTTCGGAAGGGCCGACGATGCGTGACAACCGCGAGCTCACCAGCCCCCAGGAGCGGTACGACGCCCGCCTGCAACGGCGCTCGTCGGCACTGTTGCAGCGTCGCGTCGTCGAGCAGGAACGCGCCTCGATCGACGAGGCGCTCGACCAGATCCTCACCGACGAGTCGATCGCGCAGGCCGCGGCCCGGATCGTCGCGGCCCGCCGGCGCTTCGTCATCGGCTCCGCCAAGTCGTTCTCGTACGCGTCGCTGCTCGCGTTCGACCTCGGCGTCGGGTTGTCGCAGGTGACGCTGATCGACGGCACGGTGGTACGCGGCGTCGACGTCCTGGCCGACGTCCGGTCGAACGACCTGATGGTCGCGTTCTCGTTCCGCCGGTACCGGCGCGACACCGTCGACATCGCGCGCCGGTTCGTCGAGGCCGGCGGCGAACTCGTCGCGATCACGGACTTCGAGGACGCTCCGCTGGCGAAGCTCGCTGACCAGAGCATCTACGTCGCGACCGGCAGCGCGTCGTACGTCGACTCGCCGACCGTCGTCGCGTCCGTACTGCACGTCCTCGCGACACTCACCACCGCGAGCGCGAAGGGTGCCCGCCGGCGCCTGGTCGAGCGGGATCGGCTGAACTCGGAGCTGGGGTTGTATGTCAACTGAGCTCAAGGTGGTCGCGGCGCGGCTGCACCGGGTGCGGATGCCGCTCGTGCACGCGTTCCAGACCAGCTCGCATCGCAAGGCGTTCCTCGAGCACATCCTGGTGGAACTGGAGGACGAGTCAGGCGCCATCGGCTGGGGTGAGATCGCGTCCCCGTCCGACCCGTACTACGCCCCCGAAACCGTCGAGACCTGCTGGCACATCGCCTCTCGCTACCTTCTACCCGCGGTCATCGGCCGCCGCTGGACCGACCCCTCCGAACTCAGCGCGTTGTGGTCGAAGGTCCGCGGCAACAACTTCGCCAAGGCCGGGGTGGATGTGGCCACCTGGACGCTCTGGGCAGAGGCCCAGCAACTGCCTTTGGCAACAGTCCTGGGTGGAAAGCGCACTGAGGTCGTCGCGGGGGTTTCGCTGGGCATCGAGCCGACGATCGACGACCTGCTGGTACAGGTACAGCATCAGGTCGAAGCCGGGTACCCGCGGGTGAAGTTGAAGATCGCCCACGACTGGGACGTCGAACCGGTGCGAGCGGTGCGTGCGGCGTACCCGGACCTCGATCTGCACGTGGATGCCAACGGCATCTACACCGCCGGCGACCTGGACCGGCTGGTGGAGCTGGATGACTTCGGCCTGACGATGATCGAGCAGCCGTTCGCCCCGCGGGACCTGCTCGCCCACGCCGAACTGCAGCGGCGCATCCGCACACCGGTCTGCCTCGACGAGAGTGTCGAAACGGTCGCCGACCTGGAAACCGCGCTCCAGCTAGAAGCGCTGCAGATCCTCAACATCAAGGTGTCGCGGATGGGCGGTCTGACCGCGGCCGTGGCGGCGCATGATCGGGCGCAGAACGCCGGGGTCGCCGTCTGGTGCGGCGGCATGCACGAGTTCGGGATCGGCCGGCTGGCGAACATCGCGCTCTCCAGTCTCCCCGGCTTCACCCTCCCATCGGACGTGTCCGCCTCGGAGAAGTACTACGCCCGGGACATCGTTCAACCCGCCGTGACCGCTGTCGGCGGGGTCGTCCGGGTACCGCGGGGGAGCGGGCTGGGGCATTCGGTCGACCGGGAGTTCCTTGCTGCCAACACGGTCGAGGAACTGGCTCTCGGCCCAGGACAGGAGT
This sequence comes from Kribbella sp. NPDC031520, assembly GCF_055580825.1. NCBI lineage: Bacteria > Bacillati > Actinomycetota > Actinomycetes > Propionibacteriales > Kribbellaceae > Kribbella > Kribbella sp. NPDC031520. The sequence goes on along the minus strand of NZ_JBVIKS010000008.1, from coordinate 25,358 downwards.
GACTCCAGGCTCGCCCTGACCGGCAGCCTTCCGGTCTCCGGAGCCGAGGTGATCGATGCCACGGGCAACATTGTGGCACCGGCGCTCGTCGATCTGCACCCACCTGCGGATTTCAGTCTCGGCTCAAGTCCGGCGGCACGTTATCGCTTGAAGCGCTTGGGCTCCGTCGGCAGAGGGACCGGCGGCGCGTCCACGGGCGGGGGAGCCGACGCGACGCCGCCCCGTACCCCAGGCTCGTCGTCCTCCAGCCAGCCGTCGTACTCGGCGAGCAGTTCGTCGAGCACCAGCCGGTCCGGCTCGGCCAGCACGACGACCCACGGGTGATCCTCGTCGTCGTCCTCCCCGTGGAACCGCCCCCGCCGTACCTCCCCACCCAGCCGCACGGCGACCACGTCCGCATCGTCCCGCTCCCAGAAGTACGCGATCAGCTCCACAACCGGACACCGTACGCTTCTCCCATGAGTACGTTTCCCTGGTTGAAGGGCCACGGCACGGAGAACGACTTCGTGGTCCTGCCCGACCCGGACGGTTCCGTGCACGGCGAGTTGGACGCGGCCGTCGTACGGTTCCTGTGCGACCGGCACGCTGGGCTCGGCGCGGACGGCGTACTGCGGGTGATCCAGGGCGACAAGCAGTCGTACGTCGAGGACGGCGGCGACTGGTTCATGGACTACCGGAACGCGGACGGCTCGATCGCGGAGATGTGCGGGAACGGCGTCCGGGTTTTCGTGAAGTACCTGGCCGAGGCGGGCCTGATCGACGGCAAGCCCGTCCGGGTCGGTACCCGCGCCGGCGTCAAGGAGGTCGTACAGAACGACGACGGCACGCTCACCGTCGACATGGGCGCCCCGAAACTCCCCGACGCGGCCGGAATCGTGGTCGAGGCCAACGGTCACCAGTGGACCGCGCTGCACGTCGACATGGGCAACCCGCACGCGGTCGCGTTCGTCGACAGCCTGGACGAGCCCGGCAACCTGTGCGACCAGCCCACCTGGACCCCGGCGGCGGCGTTCCCGAACGGGGTGAACGTCGAGTTCGTCGTACGGCGGGACGCGCACGACGTACAGATGCGGGTGCACGAGCGCGGCGCGGGCGAGACCCGCTCCTGCGGCACGGGTACCTGCGCGGTGACCGTGGCTGCGGCACGCCAGGCCCACGACGAGTTGCCGGTGACGTACCGCGTCGGCGTACCAGGGGGTGAGGTCTCGGTGACCTGGCGTGCCGACAACCACCTGGAACTGACTGGGCCGGCCGTTCTGCACGCTCGTGGCGAGTTCGACCGCGCCTGGCTGGGATCTGATTCCTGCGTGGGGCGTTGACTCCTGGTAAACGGGTCGCCTGTACTAGGAGCCCCGTGCCACCATGGAAGGTATATGACGACCCATTCACAGTTTTACGACGAGACCTCCGACGTCGAACTTGACCTCCTTGAGGGCGAGGACTCCGGCGATTCGTTGACGGGTCACGATGAGTACGAACACGAGCTGAGCACCGAAGGCCTCGAGCTCGAGGAGCGCCAGGCGCTGCGCCGCGTCGTCGGCATGTCGACCGAGCTGACCGACATCAGCGAGGTCGAGTACCGGAAACTGCTGCTCGAGCGGGTGCTGCTGGTCGGCGTCTGGACCGAGGGCAGTGCCGAGGACGCGGACAACTCGCTGGCCGAGCTGAAGCTGCTCGCCGAGACCGCCGGGTCCGAGGTACTGGACGGCGTGATCCAGCGGCGGAAGAAGCCGGACCCGGCGACCTTCATCGGTTCCGGCAAGGTCGCCGACCTGCGCAACCTGGTCGCGTCGCTCGGCGCCGACACGGTGATCGCGGACGGCGAGCTGGCGCCCGCGCAGCTGCGTAACCTCGAGGACAAGCTCAAGGTCAAGGTGGTCGACCGGACCGCGCTGATCCTGGACATCTTCGCGCAGCACGCGAAGAGCAAGGAAGGCAAGGCCCAGGTCGAGCTGGCTCAGCTGCAGTACATGAAGCAACGCCTGCGTGGTTGGGGTGGGAACCTGTCCCGCCAGGCCGGTGGACGCGTCGGCGCGGCTGGTGGCGGTATCGGTGGTCGTGGTCCCGGTGAGACCAAGATCGAGACCGACCGGCGCCGGATCAACACCAAGATCGCCAAGCTCCGCCGGACGCTCAAGGACATGAAGGGCACCCGCTCGACGATGCGCCAGGAGCGCCGCCGGCACCTGGTCCCGTCGGTCGCGATCGCTGGTTACACCAACGCCGGCAAGTCGTCGCTGCTGAACCAGATCACCGGCGCGGGCGTACTGGTCGAGGACGCGCTGTTCGCGACCCTGGACCCGACGACCCGTCGTACGACGACCTCCGACGGCCGCGTTTTCACGCTGACCGACACGGTCGGGTTCGTCCGGCACCTGCCGCACGACATCGTCGAGGCGTTCCGCTCGACGCTGGAGGAGGTCACCGACGCGGACCTGCTGCTACACGTGGTCGACGGTTCGCACCCGGACCCGATCGCGCAGATCCAGGCCGTCCGCGAGGTGCTGGCCGAGATCAACGCGACCGACGTACCGGAGATCGTGGTGATCAACAAGGCCGACGCCGCCGACCCGCTGGCGCTGGCCCCGATCCTGCACCGCGAGCCGAACGCGATCGTCGTGTCGGCCCGTACCGGCGAAGGCATCGACAAGCTCCGCGAACTCCTCGAAAGCGCCCTCCCACAGCCGCACCTGGCCGTGGAGGTTCTGCTTCCGTACGAGCGCGGCGACCTGGTCTCCCGGATGCACTCGGAAGGCTCGGTGGAACAGCTCGAACACACCGCCGACGGCACGCACATCACCGGCCGGGTGCACCCCGCGCTGGCCGGCGAGCTCACGCCGTACGCGACTGTCTGACGCAACGAGAACGGCCCCCCGAGGATCTCCTCGGGGGGCCGTTTCAGGTGGTCACTTGCGCTTGGAGACCTGGACCTTCATCGAGGTGCCGGTCTTGGACAGGACCTTGATGTTGATGCCGTTGTTCGGGACCTTGACGCTGCTCGTCGGCAGGTCCGCGGACCAGTACGACTTGCTGTCGTTGAAGGTCGGTACGGCGTTCTGGCCGCGGATGTAGCTCGCCTGGCCGTTGACGTGCAGGGTGAACGAGTCCGCCTTCTCGAGACCGAACGGGGCGTCGTACGCCGACACCCGCGGACGCCAGAGTTGGCCGTCGAGACGGTTGATCGGGGTTGGGTGCGAGTCGATCGGCAGGATCAGGCCCTCGCCCGGGTGGACGTTGGTGTTGTTGTCGCCCTGCGAGGTGTCCCAGTACCAGAGCAGCAGGCCGTCCTGGTACGGGAAGTGCTCGACCTTGTCCGGCAGCGTGGTGTTCCAGCCGAAGTTGTACGGGCCGGTCTGCAGGAACTTGTCGTGGTCGACGTAGTTGATGTTCGAGGCCAGGTAGTAGTTGTCGTGCTGACTCGTGTACGACGAGCCGACCGAGCTGAACCCGTTCAGCGTCCAGCCGTCCGGCGAGGTCTCCGCACCCGAGTCGACCACCGTGGTGGAACCCGACGTCACCTTGATGTCGTCGGCGAAGAAGCCGATCCCGCCGGCCGCCGGGTCGGTGGCGTACCGGAACTGCAGCGTGATCGTCTTGCCGGCGTACGCCGAGAGGTCGAAGGCGGCTGGCTTCCATCCGTTGCTGGTGCCGTCGATCCCGTTGCCCTCGGCATCGTTGGTGATGCTGCCCTTGACCGCCTTGAAGCCGGTGCCGTCGTTCACGTCGACGTACGCGTAGTCGCAGGCGGTCGTACCGCAGTCCTCGATGTCCCAGTTCGCCTGGAACGTGAGGCTCGCGGGCTGGCCGGCCGGCAGCGTCACCTGGCGGCTCATCGTGTGCGTGAAGCTGTTGCCCTGACCGCTCCACCAGTCCTTGGTCCCGGTGGTCGGCTGGACGAGCTGGTGCTGCACCTCCTTCTTCGGCAGCGTCACCACCAGGCCCTGGGCCTTCTTGGAGTTGTACTCGTGCGGGCCGAGGTCGACGGTCCGGTTCTGGCCGGCGTTCACGATCTCGTAGTCCAGCCAGCCGAGCTGCAGCTTGTCCCAGGCGTTGAAGTCAGCCGCCTGCTCGCCGATGCCGCCGTCGGACGGCTTGCCGACGCGGCTCTGGGACATGATCGTCCACCAGTTCACGCCGTTCTCGACGGCCGCGCCGGAGGTGTCGTACTCGTCCGGCAGCCCGAGGTCGTGGCCGTACTCGTGGGCGAACACGCTGATGCCGCCGTTCTCCGGCTGGATCGTGTAGTCGCCGACGTACAGGCCGGTGTCGCCGATCTGCGCGCCGCCGTTCGGGTTGGTCGCCGGGCCGCCCGGGAAGCCGGCGAACCAGCGGTGCGACCAGATCGCGTCCTCGCCCTGCCACGGGTCGCCGTCGGCCTGGTCGCCACCGGCGTGCACGATCTGGAAGTGGTCGATGTACCCGTCCGGCTCGTTGAAGTTCCCGTCACCGTCGTAGTCGTACCGGTCCCACTGGTCGAACGACTTCAGGTCCGTGGTGATCTCGGCCTTCGTCCGGCCCCTGGCCTCCTGGTCGGCGACCCACTGGTTGACGGCGTCCTGGATCAGGTTCCAGGTGTTGTTGCAGACGTTGCCGCTGCACGGGTAGCCGTTCGAGCGGCCGTACCGCGCCTCGTTGTACTTGACCTTCACCCAGTCGGTGACCTCACCGGACACCGAGTACCGGCCGGACGACTGCTTCTCGTAGTAGCTCTTCAGCGAGTTGCCGGTGCCGAAGTACAGGTCCTGGAAGTGCTGCTGGCTGTAGTCGGCCTGCCAGATGGTCGAGTTGTCGACCGAACGGTCCGGGGCCGGGATCTGGTTGTGCAGCGGGCCGTCGAAGCGTGCCGGGCCCGGGACGTTCGGCGCGGTGTCCTTGTCCGGGTAGTTCGGGTGCCGCTCGTTGCCGAACTCCGCGAGGACGACGAAGATCCGGTCGGTCTTCTCCCGGGACAGCTCGACGTACTGGTCGACCTTGCTCTTGGCGGTCTTGCTACTTGATGCCTTCGCGCCGAGGTTGACGACCGTACTGCCGTTGCGCTGCTCCGGCGTGGCCTGGCCGTTGATGACCTTCGTCAGCGCCTCCTGCCGCAGCTCACGGCGCTTGGCCTCGAGCGGGCTGGACAGCTCGTCCGGCGCTGGAGCAGCCTCACTGGCGATCGGCGCCGACCCTTGTTTGGGCGGTGTGGCGGCGTTACCGGCCGAGGCGGCGGCGATGCCGAGCCCGGTCGTCGCCGCCAGAGCCAGGCTGAACAGCCCGGCGGGTAGCTTGCGCACGATTCCCCTCCGTGTCTCATGACGCTGTGTAGTCGATGCTCCCCCGAGCGTGTTTGCGCGAGATTACGGGGAAAATCTGCCGAGCTGAAGTGGAAACTGAGAAATACCTGTGAAGGTGCGGGGAAACCTGCGGCTTGAGTAGAACGGCTCACGCCTTTGTCGAGGGCCGCTTGGCAGACTGGTCCGCGTGGAGCGCCAGACCGTCGACCTGCTGCAGCCGTTGTGGCGTGCGCTGGTCGTGTTCCGGGTGATCACCTGGGGGTTCGCGTGCTTCGGCGTGTGGACGCGGTGGGGCGGGATCGTGCATCCGTACGGCGCTGTGCTCCAGCTCGCGGTGATGGGCGTGTGGACGGCGATCTCGTCGTACGGCTACAGCGTCCGCTGGGGCCGGCGGAACACCCGGCTCGCGTTCGCGGACCTGATCGTCACGGTCGGCTGCATGTACGCGACGCTGTGGGCGCAGCCGTTGGTCGACATCCGCGGCGGCGCGTCCGTACTGACCTCGGTGTGGGCGGCCGGGCCGGTGCTCGCGCTCGCGATCTCCCGCGGCCGCGACGGCGGTCTGCTCGGCGCCGCCACGATCAGCCTGGCGCTGCTCTCGCTGCGCGGGATCGACCACCTGTCGAAGATCCTCAGCAACGTCCAACTGCTGCTCGTGGCCGGGCTGGTCGTCGGGTACGCCGCCTCGACGATGCGCCGAGCCGGGGCCAGGCTGCGTGAGGCGATCGCGGCGGAGAGTGCGACCGCGGAACGGCTGCGGCTTAGCCGCTCGATCCACGACGGCGTACTCCAGGTCCTGGCGCAGGTCCAGCGGCGCGGTACGGCGATCGGCGGCGAGGCGCTCGAACTCGCCCAGCTCGCGGCCGAACAGGAGGTTGCCCTGCGCACCTTGATGTCGACGCGTCCGGCCGTCGCCGAGGGGGATCGCGTTGATCTGTGCGGGTTGTTGTTGCCGTTGGCCACCACCCGCGTCGACGTCGTCGTACCGGCCGGACCGGTGTTGCTGCCTGCTTCCACTGCGGCCGAACTGGTTGCCGCGGTCAAGGAAGCGCTCAGCAACGTGACCAAACACGCCGGCCCCGGCGCCCGCTCCTGGGTCGTCGTCGAGGAATTGGGGGAGGAGGTCGTGGTCTCGGTCCGCGACGACGGCATCGGTACGACTCCCGCTCGCCTCGAACAGGCTCGCGCCGACGGCCACCTCGGCGTCAGCCAGTCCATCCGCGGCCGGATCACCGACCTCGGCGGCACCGTCACCGTCCGCACCGCCCCCGGCGAAGGAACCGAATGGGAGCTGAAGGTATGACCGCACCGCTTGGATCGTGGGGTGGCCGGCCGTGATCCGCGTCATGATCGTCGACGACCATCCCATGTGGCGCGAAGGTGTCGCCCGCGACCTCGGCAGCCGCGGGTACGACGTCTGCGCGACCGCCTCGGACGTGGCGTCCGCGGTGAGGATCGCCCTTGCGACCCGGCCGGACGTCGTCGTGATGGACCTGCAGCTAGGCACCGGCTCCGGCGTCGACGCGACCCGGTCGATCACCACCGCACTCCCGGATACCCGGGTGCTCGTGCTGTCGGCCAGCGCCGAGCAGGACGACGTACTGGCTGCCGTCAAGAACGGCGCCTCCGGCTACCTCGTGAAGTCCGCGTCCCTCGACGAATTCGACGATGCCGTCCGCCGAACCGCCGAAGGCGACGCCGTCTTCACCGCCGGCCTCGCCGGACTGCTGCTGGGCGAGTACCGCCGCCTGGGCACAACCGGCCCCGAAGTCCCCCGACTCACCGACCGCGAAACCGAAGTCCTCCGCCTGGTAGCCCGAGGCCTCACCGCCAAACAAATCGCCACCCGCCTCGTCCTCTCCCACCGCACAGTCGAGAACCACGTCCAGAACACCCTCCGCAAACTCCAACTCCACAACCGAGCCGAACTCGTCCGCTACGCCCTCGAAAACGGCCTCGGCGAGTAGTCCGTCCGCCGAGTCGTGGATTTTGGCTGGGATTCGGCCCGATTCCGCGCCATTTTCCACGACTCGGCGCCTGAGGAAGTGTTACGGACGCGACGGAGTCGCTTGTGTGATTGTGTCGCGTTCGTACACTGGGCGCTCCACGGGCTGCGTGGATCGTCTGTGTCATGACACCTGTGCTGCGGGTGCCTACCTCCGGAGGCTCGGTGAACCGGTCGTCCATCGTTCGTGTAGTTCTCGCGTTCCTGGTTCTGGCGGCGTCTACGTACGTCACGTTGACCGCGAAACCACAGCTCGGTCTCGACCTGCGCGGCGGGACGCAGATCGTCCTGGAGGCGAAGGACTCGCCGACCGTGAAGGCGACCAAGGAGACCACCGACAAGGCCACCCAGGTTCTGCACCGGCGCATCGACGCGCTCGGGGTGAGCGAGCCGAACGTCACCCGCCAGGGCGAGAACCGGATCATCGTCGAGCTCCCCGGCGTCCAGGACCCGCGGGAAGCCGCGAAGGTGATCGGCAAGACCGCGCAGCTCACCTTCCACGAGGTCCTCGACCAGGTCGCGACCAAGCCGGCCAAACCCGCGGCGGGGGAGACCTACCTACCGAGCGAACAAGGCCAGGACTACTTGAGACTCGCCAAACCCGCGATGACCGGGGAACTGGTGAGCGGCGCCGACGGCATGCTCGACCCGCAGCAGGTCGCGCAGGGCTGGTTCGTGCAGATGAAGTTCAAGGGCGACGGCGACAAGATCTGGGCGAACATCACCGGCAAGGCGGCCTGCAACCCGGTCGGTACGCCGCAACGCCTGATCGCGATCGTCCTCGACAACGAGGTGATCAGCGCCCCGCAGGTCGACCCGAACGGCGGCAACCAGCTCTGCAACCTCGGCATCTCGGGCGGCTCCACCACGATCTCCGGTGCCTTCACCGAGGAGGACGCGAAGGATCTGGCCGCGCTGATCTCCGGCGGCGCCCTTCCGGTTCCCGTACAGGTCATCGACCAGCGTACGGTCGGCCCGTCGCTCGGCCAGGACGCGATCCAGGCCAGCGCCCTCGCCGCGATCATCGGCCTCGCGCTCACCGCGCTGTTCATCGTCGTGGTCTACCGCCTCGTCGGCCTGATGGCGGTCCTGGGCCTGATCGGGTACGCCGCGATGTCGTACGCCGCCCTGACCGCGATCGGGGCCACCCTCACTCTGCCCGGCCTGGCGGGTTTCGTCCTGGCGATCGGAATGGCTGTCGACGCGAACGTCCTGGTCTTCGAACGAGCCCGCGAGGACTACACAGCCGGCCGTACGGACGGCCTGCGCCGATCGCTCCGCAGCGGATTCCAGAACGCGCTGTCCGCGATCGCGGACTCCAACATCACGACGCTGCTCGCCGCCGGCCTGCTGTTCTTCCTGGCCGCAGGCCCGGTCCGCGGCTTCGGCGTCACGCTCTCGATCGGCGTCATCGCGTCGATGCTGTCCGCGCTGGTCGTCACCCGCGTGTTCGCCGAGTTCGTGGTCTCCCGCGGCTTCGTACTGCGTCGGCCGGCGCTGAGCGGGATCGCCGGCCACGGACGCGTACGGACCTGGCTCGAGGCCCGCCGGCCGTCGCTGATGAAGCACAGCAGGCGTTGGCTCGTCATCACGGCCGTCGCGATCGTCGTCAGCGTCGCCGGTGTCGCCGTACGCGGCCTGAACCTCGGCATCGAGTTCACCGGCGGCCGGCTGATCGAGGTCAGTACGGCGCAACGCATCACGCCGGACCAGGCCCGGGCCGCCGTAGCCGAGGCCGGGTACCCGACCGCGGTCGTGCAGACGTCCGGAACCGACGACATCACCGTGCGGACCGGCACGATCAGCGACGACGAGGCCGAGAAGATCAAGGAGTCGATCGGCCGGATCGGCGGCGACGCCGAGGTGATCCGGAACGAGAGCATCGGTCCGTCGCTGGGCAAGGAGCTGCGGAACAAGGGCCTGATCGCGCTGGGCATCGCGCTGCTCGCCCAGCTCGCGTACCTCGCCGTCCGGTTCCGCTGGACGTTCGGCGCGGGCGCGGTCCTCGCGCTCGTCCAGAACGTCGCGGTCGTGGTCGGTGTCTTCGCCTGGACCGGCAAACCGATTGACGGAATCTTCCTCGCCGCGATCCTGACGATCATCGGGTACACGGTCAACGACTCGGTCGTGGTCTTCGACCGGATCCGCGAGACCCGGAACGCCCGCGCCACCGGCAGCCTCGGCAAGATCATCGACACGGCGATCGTCAACGTGCTGCCGCGGACCGTCAACACCGGTATCTCGACGCTCTTCATCCTGAGCGCGCTGCTGTTCCTCGGCGGCGACTCGCTGGCCGACTTCGCGCTCGCGCTGCTGCTCGGCATCGTCGTCGGTACGTACTCGTCCAACCTGACCGCGGCGCCGCTGCTGCTCGAGCTCGAACGCCGCTACCCGGCGCCGCCGCCACGCCCCAAGCGCGCGCAGGTCGATCGCGACGCCCAGCCGGACCGCGGAGCCGTCGTCTGAGTTATCCACACCCAGCCTGCCGGACCGGAAATCTGTCGGCTCCGCGGGCTAGGGTGTGGCGGTGGGTGTCGATGTGCGAGAACTGCTGGAAGCCGCCGTGTCCGGGATCGCCGGTCAGACCCGGCCCGGGCAGGTGGAGATGGCGCAAGCCGTGGACACCGCGATGCACGAGGGATCGCATCTGCTCGTCCAGGCCGGCACCGGCACCGGCAAGTCCCTCGGGTACTTGGTGCCCGCGCTGCTGCACGCCATCGAGGACCGTCGGGTGGTGGTCTCGACGGCGACCCTGGCGCTGCAGTCCCAGCTCGTCGACCGCGACGTACCGGCACTGCTCGACGCGACGGAGAAGCTCCTGCCGCGGCGGCCGAAGTACGCGATCCAGAAGGGGCGGAACAACTACGCCTGCCTGCACCGGATCCGTGAGGGGGCGCCGGACGACGACGGCATGCTGATCGACGTCCCGCCGGCGGGCGAGGTCGGTCGCCAGGTCGTCCAGCTCCGCGAATGGGCCGAGCAGCAGCTCGCCGACGGCGAGGCCGGGGACCGCGACCACGCGCCCTCCCACCAGTACCAGGCCTGGAACCAGGTCGCCATCGCCGCCCGCGAGTGCCTCGGCGCGCAGAAGTGCCCGTACGGCGAGGAGTGCTTCGCCGAGAAGGCCAAGGAAGAGGCCCGTAAGGCCGACATCGTCATCACCAACCACGCGCTGCTCTCGATCGACGCCTTCGAGAACCGGACGGTCCTGCCGGAGCACGACGTCGTGATCGTGGACGAGGCGCACGAGCTGCCTGCCCGGGTCACCGGCGCCGCGGGCGACGAGCTGTCGCCACAGATGGTCGAGCGCGCCGCCCGGCGGGCGCGCCGGTTCGTCGACGACGACAAGGCCGACGACCTGATCGACGCCTCCGACGCGCTCCGCGTCGCCCTCGACGGCACCCGCGAGGGCCGCATCGAGCCGGCCAGCACAGCGGTCCTGGAGGCCGCCGGCCTGGTCCGCGACGCCGCCCGCGCGTTGTACTCCGACCTCAACAAGAAGTCCGACGACAAGGACAACGACCCGGACGGCGCCAAGCGGCAGTCGAAGGGCGCGGTCAAGGAGATCTTCGACGTCGCCGAACGGGTCGCGGCGCTGAGCGACGCCGACGTGGTCTGGATGATCGACCGCGACCGCTTCGGCCGCGAGCTCCGGATCGCGCCGCTGACCGTGGCCGGCCTGCTTCGTGAGCTCGTGCTCCGGGACCGTACGGCCGTGCTCACGTCCGCGACGCTGACCCTCGGCGGCGACTTCGACGCGATCGCCCGCCAGGTCGGCCTCCGTCCGAACGACAAACTCGATGACGACGACGAGATGCCCGACCTCGACGAGAACGACGAGAAGGGCCCGCTGCCGTGGCGCGGCCTCGACGTCGGCTCCCCGTTCGAGTACGAGAAGCAGGCCATCCTGTACGTCGCCAAGCACCTGCCCGCGCCGCACCGCGACGGCCTCGGCAAGAAGCAGTTCGAGGAGATCGTCGACCTGATCACCGCGGCCGGCGGCCGGACGCTCGGCCTGTTCTCGTCGCGTCGCGCGGCCGAGGCGGCGACCGCGGCGGTCCGCGAGGCGACCGATCTGAAGGTGCTGTGCCAGGGCGACGCGCAGCTCGGCGAGCTGGCCCGCGAGTTCGTCGACGACCCGGAGACCTCCCTGTTCGGCACGCTGTCGCTGTGGCAGGGCATCGACGTACCGGGCTCGACCTGCAACCTGGTGATCATCGACCGGATCCCGTTCCCGCGCCCGGACGAGCCGTTGATGGCCGCCCGGCAGCGCGCCGTCGACGAGGCCGGCGGCAACGGCTTCATGTCCGTCGCCGCGACGCACGCCGGTCTGCTGCTTGCCCAGGGCACCGGCCGGCTGATCCGCCGCAGCACCGACCGCGGCGTGGTCGCGATCCTCGACCCCCGCATCGTCACCCAGCGGTACGGCGGGTTCCTGCGCGCGTCGCTCCCGCCGATGTGGCCGACCGCCGACCGGGAGAAGGTGCTCGGCGCCCTGAGGCGGTTGCAGACGGCATGATGGCTTCATGAGCCCAGTGACCGGTCCGCCGGTGCTGCCGATGATGGCGGCGTTGGGGGAGATGCCCGCCGGCGCCGGCTGGTCGTACGAGCTGAAGTGGGACGGCATCCGGGTCATCGCCGAGGTCGACGACGGTGTCTGCCGGCTCTGGTCGCGGAACAGCCACGACGTCTCCGGCGGGTACCCGGAGCTGATCGGCCTGGCGGAGGCGCCAGGATTGCGGCTGCCCGCCGTACTCGACGGGGAGATCGTCACGCTCGACGAGAACGGCGCACCGTCGTTCGGGCTGCTGCAGCGGCGGATGCACGTCCGCGATCCACGCCAGCTCCGGCACCTGATCACCGACGTACCGGTCTCGGTCCGGCTCTTCGACGTCCTCCGGTTCGATGGCAAGTGGTTGCTAGAGGCAACGTACGACGACCGCCGCGGGCTGCTCGACTCGCTCGACATCGGCGACCCGTTCTGGGAGGTGCCGCCCGCTCTGACCGACGGCGACGCGGCGCTCGAACAGTCTGCTGCACAAGGGCTCGAGGGCGTCGTGGCCAAGCGCCGCAAGTCGCGGTACCTGCCCGGTCGCCGCAGCGCGGACTGGATCAAGATCAAGCCGGTGCTCACCCGCGACGTCGTGCTGTGCGGCTGGCATCCGGGGGAGGGCAACCGGGAAGGGAAGATCGGCTCGTTCTACTGCGGGGCGTACGACGGCGACGACCTCGTGCTGATCGGCAAGGTCGGCTCCGGGCTGGACTTCGCGACGCTCGACCTGCTCAGCGCCGAGCTGAGCGGCCTGGAGATCGACCGGCCCGCGTTCGATCCGTCGAGCATCCCGACGACGGACCGGCGGCGCGCGCACTGGCTGGACCCGGTCCTGGTCGCCGAGGTGACCTATTCCGGCTGGGCCGGCGACGGCCGGCTGCGGCATCCGGTCTGGCGCGGTCTACGTCTCGACATCGACCCGGAATCGGTCCTCGTGGACCGCAGCTGAATACATTTCACGAGAGGCCGGCGAACGTCGCGACATGCGGCGAACGGCCGAATTGTTCGAAATGCGGTGAATAGTGCGGATCGCTGAGACGCTTTCTGTTCAACTGTCGCAGCAATTAGGAGATTGTCAGTCGTTCGTTTTCGGCGACGGTGCCGGAACGGCAAGCGCGGCCTCGATCCTGTCGGACAGCTTCTCCGGCGCGTGGGTGGGCGCGTAGCGGCCGATCACGCCGCCGTCGCGGCCGACCAGGAACTTGGTGAAGTTCCACTTGATCCGGCCGCCGAGCAGGCCGCCCTGCTCCCGCTTCAGCCAGTTGTACAACGGGATCGTCTTCGACCCGTTGACGTCGATCTTGGCGAACATCGGGAACGTGATGTGGTAGATCGTCGAGCAGAAGTTGGCGATCTCGTTCTCGTCGCCAGGCTCCTGGTGGCCGAACTGGTCGCAGGGAAAACCCAGCACTGCGAAGCCCTGCCGGCGGTAGGTCCGGTAGAGCTTCTGCAGGCCGGTGTACTGCGGGGTCTGGGCACACTGGGATGCCACGTTCACCACCAGGAGCACCTGGTCGCGGAAATCGGCAAGAGACTGTTCATTGCCTTCGATCCGCCGCGCGCTGAAGTCATAGACAGTCGTCATGACTCAATGCTGACACGTCACGCCGAAGTTCGCTCGCCGTCCGATATGTCAGACACGGCGCAGAACTGTTACGACCTTTCCGAGAATGGTCGCGTCCTTCCCGTCGATCGGCTCGAACGCCGGGTTGTGCGGTAGCAGCAGGATCTCGGACTTGGTCTTCTTGAACGTCTTCACGGTCGCCTCGCCGTCGATCATCGCGGCCACGATGTCGCCGTTCTCCGCGGTCGGCTGCTGCCGGACGACCACCCAGTCGCCGTCGCAGATGGCCGCCTCGATCATCGACTCGCCCTTGACCTTCAGCATGAACAGCGTGCCCTCGCCGACCATTGCCTTGGGCAACGGGAAGACCTCTTCGATCTCCTGCTCGGCCAGGATCGGCCCACCGGCGGCGATCCGGCCGACCACCGGGACGTACGCCGCGTCCGGATGCGCGTCACCGGCACCGGTCTCGTCGTACGCCGTCTGCCGGACCGGGCCGAGCGCCGCCCGCTTGGCGGCCGCGTCGACCTCGCCGGGGTAGCGCACCTCGATCGCGCGCGGCCGGTTCGGGTCGCGGCGGAGCAGGCCCTTCTGCTCGAGCACACGGAGCTGGTGCGACACCGAGGACGAGCTGGTCAGGCCGACCCGCTCACCGATCTCGCGCATCGACGGCGGGTAGCCGCGGCTGTCGACCGAGTCGCGGATCACGTCCAGCACACGGCGCTGGCGGGGCGTCAGACCGGTCGCGTCGGCCGGGCCGTCCGGCAGCTCGGCGACGGTCCGGTCCGGGTCCTTGCCCGCAGATCCTTGCTGCCCCGCTCCACCGCCCCGGTCGGGCTTGCTGGAATCGCTCGGCGTCCTGGCCATCGGTGGTTGCTCCTCGGGTCGGGCCGGCGATCACGCACCAGCCGTTGCTTGCTCGACTGAGTCGACCGTAGACCGAATTCTGAGATTCTTCAAACATCTGTTCGAAGGCGTGTCGGTTCGCAAGTTTGTTCGGGTGTCAGGTTATAAGGCGTACGCGGGCAGCTTCGGCGTCAGGGAATTTCCTGGGTGTGTCCCGGTTGGAAGTGGTTGCGCGACGGGTGGTTGTCGGTTAATCATTCGTACAGACGTTCGATCGAACAGGTGTTCGGGCCGGTCGGACAGGTTGTCTCCGCAGAAAACTGTCGGAGGCGGCCGGTAGACAGGGATCAACACCGAGAACGCGCACTGACCGAGCTGGAGGATCCGATGAGCACAGCAGCTGTAGCGGCCGACGTACCGGCCTCGCGCCGCTCGACGAAGGGCGCGGCGCCTGCTCACCTCAAGGTTGTCCCGAGGGAGCGTACGGCGGCCCCGTCGCCGGTCGCCGCCCCGCGGCGGCGGCCGCGGATCGACGGTGCGACCACCGAGCGGATGCCGGTGCGTGGCTGCTCCGGCGAGTCCGTGGGTGTCCGCGTCGATGAGCAGCTCGAGCCGACGCTCCGGCTCACCCGTCGCGGCCGCATGTTGCTGACCGCGGTGTCGGTCCTGGTCTTCGGTGCCGCGGTCGTCGTCCTGGGTCTGCGTGTCTCCGGTGTCCTCGAGCCCGGGCCGCACTTCACTCACACCGTCCCGGTCCAGGTCGCTCCCGGTCAGACCCTGTGGTCGATCGCCGAGTCCACCAACCCCGGCCAGGACCCCGCGATCGTCGTCGAGAAGATCGCGAAGCTGAACAAGCTCGCCGGGCCCGCCGATATCACTCCTGGTCAGACGCTGCAGATCCCGATCGCGGGTTGATCGAAGCTAGTTGAGTCCGGAGCGCCACTCGTCTTCCAGCAAGGCGTAGACGTACTCGTTCGCCCACTCGCCCTTGAACCACAGCGCGTCCAGGTGATGCGCTTCGCGCCGCATCCCGAGCCGCTCGAGCAGCTGGGCCGACGGCTTGTTCCGATCGTCGAGAATCGCGACGATCCGATGCAGCCCGAGCTCCTCGAAGCCGACTCGCAGCATCTCCCGCGCGGCTTCCGCCGCTAGACCCTTGCCTTGGTAGTCCGTGTGCAGCGCGAACCCGATCTCGCCCTGGCGATCCGCCTCGCTGGCCCACTTCAGCAGCACCTCGCCGATCACAGTTCCGGTCTCGCGCAGCTCGATCGCCAGCACCAGCCATTGTCCCGCCTCGGTCAGTTCGCCCTGCGGCAGTTTCCGCTCCAGCGCGGCCCGGGTCTCCTCGCGGTCCCGCACCGGCCACGGCGTGTACCGCACCACCTCCGGCCGCGAATGGAACGCGTACAGGTCGTCCAGATCGTCCGTCCGGTGCGGCCGCAGTTCCAGCCGCTCGGTCAGCAGCGGATACGCGGGTCGGAATCCGGTCACGTCACCATCCTCGTCGAATGTTGCTGGAAAATAGCTCCGCCGGTGTTCACGCCAGGCCGGCTACTTGACGGTCGCCAGCCACAACTCGGCGTACCGCTTGGCGTCCACCGCCGTCGCGACCTTGATCATCGGCGCCGGTCCCAGTGGATCGTTGGCCTGGTCGACCGCGTCCCGGGTGTCCACGATCGTCCGCCCGCGTGACCACCCGCCGGACAGCTCGACACGTACCGGGTACCGCTGCGTGGTCAGCCCGGACGGATCGATCACCGCACAGACCGCGCCGCCGTCGCCGATGCTTCCGCCGTCCGACTGGAACCGCTCGCTGCGCTTCTCGATCAGCTTGCGGGCCAGTTCCGCCGAGGACGATCCGCTCAGTGCGCGGGCCTGCTCCAGCGTGACAACCACGTCGTGGAACACGTCCAGCCCGTACATTGTGACCGGGATGCCCAGGTCGTCGGCCGCCTTCAAGACGATCGCGGCCGCCTCCGGATCGGTCCAGATGTTGAACTCCGCGGACGCCGTGGCGTTCCCGCTGCCCGCGGATCCGCCCATGAAGACGATCTCCTTCAGGCCGGCCGCGGCCTCCGGGTACGTACGCAGCAGTAGTGCGATGTTCGTCAACGGCGCCAGCGGGATCAGCGTGACGAGCTCACCGGTGGCGGCAGCATCCCGCAGTACGTCGCGCAGCAACTCGATCGCGTGCCGCGGATCGGTCGGGCGCGCCGACCGCGGCCAGTCCAGATCCCCGAGCCCGTCCGCGCCGTGCACGTGCCGCGCCGGACGCGTCGGCTGGATCAGCGGTACGGCGGCACCGCGGGCGACCGGCACGTCGGGACGACCCGCCGCGTCGAGCACCGTCAGCGTGTTGCGGACGACGTCGTCGATCCCGACGTTCCCGCCGGCACAGGTGACGGCCTTCAGGTCGAGCTCGGGATGCCGGCCGGCGAGCAGCAGCGCGCAGGCGTCGTCCAGCCCGGTGTCGACGTCGAGAACCACCGGCGTCCGCGTGGTCCCTTCGCTCACGAGCGCACCAGTCGCGCGATCGCCGCGGAGGCTTCCTTGATCTTCGCGTCGGCCTCCGGTCCACCGGCCGCGGCGGCGTCGACGACGCAGTGCGCCAGGTGGTCCTCGAGCAGGCCGAGCGCGACCGATTCGAGCGCCTTCGTCATCGCCGAGACCTGCGTGAGGATGTCGATGCAGTACTTCTCGTCCTCGACCATCCGCTGCAGCCCGCGGGCCTGCCCCTCGATCCGCTTCAACCGCCGCAGATACGCGTCCTTGTCGCCGATGTAACCGTGCGCATGCGCTGCGACCGGTTCGGTCACGCTCACCACATCCTCCCAGGTTCCGCCGAAACCCTATCCCGCCGAAGGCCCGGAGGAGCGGGCTGTGCGGGCCGTAGTTTGCGCCTCGGACCGGCCCTCGCGGTGGCGCCACGCGGGAGTACACAGGGCCGCGCGAGTGTTGGAACCTGTGACACGCGCGGGCAACACGGGCGATGCCGAGCGTGCTTGCAAACTGTCGGAGCAGCGATCTAGGATCCCTACATGTAGTGGTTACACGGGTGTAATTTTCCACAGGTAGTGGTTGGTTGCACACAGGTTCTACACAGGTTGTCCCCAGGCTGATCCACAAACCATCCCCCGGGATGGTCACGGGAGGAAGTGATTCGTCGTGCACTGTCCGTATTGCCGGCACGCCGACTCCCGAGTGGTCGACAGCCGGGTGGCCGAGGACGGCGGAGCGATCCGCCGCCGGCGGCAGTGCCCGGTCTGCGAGAAGCGGTTCACCACCGTCGAGCAGATGCAGCTCACGGTCGTGAAGCGCTCCGGCGCGACCGAGCCGTTCAGCCGCGAGAAGGTCATCAGCGGGGTCGGGAAGGCGTGCAAGGGCCGGCCGGTGAACGCCGACCAGCTCGCGCGCCTGGGCCAGAAGGTCGAGGACGCACTGAAGGGCGGCGGCTCGCCGGAGGTTCCCGCGCACGAGGTCGGACTCGCGATCCTCGGGCCGCTGCGGGAGCTGGACGAGGTCGCGTACCTGCGCTTCGCGAGCGTCTACCGGCAGTTCGAGTCGGCCGACGACTTCGAGACCGAGATCGCGCTGCTCCGGGCCGAGAAGGAGCCCCAGGGCACCGAGCCGGCCCAACAGACGTAAACCGGGGGAACGGCAGTTCCAAGAAGTTCCAAGCAGGTCCAGCAGTTCAGTTGTCGCAGTACTCCAACGGGGCGGTCCCGACAGACCGCGTAGTACAGACTCAGGCGAGGAGCAACCATGACAGAGACGGTGACCGGCCACTCGGGGTCGACCAAGCGGTCGACGGCCGGGTTCCGCGGGCGGAAGAACGCGCCCACGGGACTCACCATCGAGCGCGTGTTCAGCACCGAGGGCGTGCACCCCTACGACGAGGTGACGTGGGAACGTCGCGACGTCGTCCAGCAGAACTGGAAGACGGGTGAGACGGTCTTCGAGCAGCGCGGGGTGGAGTTCCCCGACTTCTGGAGCGTGAACGCTTCGACCATCGTCACCACGAAGTACTTCCGCGGCGCGGTCAGCCACGACAACCGCGAGTGGAGCCTCAAGCAGCTGCTCGACCGGGTCGTGAAGACCTACCGCAAGGCCGGTGAGGAGCACGGCTACTTCACCTCGCCGCAGGACGCGGAGGTGTTCGAGCAGGAGCTCACCTGGCTCCTCCTGCACCAGTACTTCAGCTTCAACTCGCCCGTCTGGTTCAACGTCGGTACGTCCTCGCCGCAGCAGGTGTCGGCCTGCTTCATCCTCGCCGTGGACGACTCGATGGAGTCGATCCTGAACTGGTACAAGGAAGAGGGCCTGATCTTCAAGGGCGGCTCCGGCGCCGGTCTGAACCTGTCCCGGATCCGTTCCTCGAAGGAGCTGCTGCAGTCCTCCGGCGGTACCGCGTCCGGCCCGGTCAGCTTCATGCGCGGCGCGGACGCGTCGGCCGGGACGATCAAGTCCGGCGGCGCCACCCGGCGGGCGGCGAAGATGGTCGTACTGGACGTCGACCACCCCGACATCGAGGAGTTCGTCGACACCAAGATGCGCGAGGAGGAGAAGATCCGGGTCCTGCGGGACGCGGGCTTCGACATGGACCTCGGCGGTCGCGACATCACCTCCGTGCAGTACCAGAATGCGAACAACTCGGTCCGGGTCTCGGACGAGTTCATGCGCGCGGTCGAGGAGAAGGGTGAGTTCGGGCTGCGTGCGCGGCTGGACAACTCGGTGATCGAGACCGTCGACGCGCGGACGCTGTTCGACAAGATCGCCCAGGCCGCGTGGGCCTGCGCCGACCCGGGCCTGCAGTACGACGACACCATCAACGACTGGCACACCACCCCGGAGACGGGCCGGATCACCGCGTCCAACCCGTGCTCGGAGTACATGCACCTGGACAACTCGTCCTGCAACCTCGCGTCGCTGAACCTGATGAAGTTCCTCCGTGACGACGACCTGTTCGACTCGGTGAAGTTCGTCAAGGCCGTCGAGCTGATCATCACCGCGATGGACATCTCGATCTGCTTCGCGGACTTCCCGACCGAGGCGATCGGTGCCACCACCCGGGCATACCGGCAGCTCGGCATCGGGTACGCGAACCTCGGCGCCCTGCTGATGGCGACCGGCCACGCGTACGACTCCGACGGTGGTCGCGCGCTGGCGGGCGCTATCACCTCGCTGATGACCGGTACGTCGTACAAGCGCTCCGCGGAGCTGGCCGGCATCGTCGGCGCGTACGACGGCTTCGAGCGGAACAAGGACGCGCACACCCGGGTGATGCGCAAGCACGCCGCGGCGAACGACGCGATCCGGACCATGCACGAGATCGACAAGGACGTCCAGCAGCACGCCACCGCGGCGTGGGAGGGCGTGCTGAAGATCGGCGCCAAGAACGGCTGGCGGAACGCGCAGGCCTCGGTGCTCGCGCCGACCGGCACCATCGGCTTCATGATGGACTGCGACACCACCGGGATCGAGCCGGACTTCTCGCTGGTGAAGTTCAAGAAGCTGGTCGGCGGCGGCTCGATGCAGATCGTCAACCAGACCGTCCCGCGGGCGCTGCGGCAGTACGGCTACACCGAGGAGACGATCGAGGCGATCGTCGAGTACATCGCGGAGCACGGTCACGTCGTCGGCGCCCCCGGCCTGAAGCCGGAGCACTACGAGATCTTCGACACCGCGATGGGCGAACGGGCCATCAAGCCGATGGGCCACGTACGGATGATGGCGGCCGCGCAGCCGTTCCTGTCCGGCGCGATCTCGAAGACGGTGAACCTGCCGGAGACCGCGACGGTCGAGGAGATCGCCGACGTCTACTTCCAGGGCTGGAAGCTCGGCCTGAAGGCGCTCGCGGTGTACCGCGACAACTGCAAGGTCGGCCAGCCGCTGGCGGACGCGAAAGCGAAGAAGGCCTCCGAGGCCGAGACCGCGGTGGCTGCCGAGGCCGCGATCGCCGAGAAGATCGTCGAGAAGGTCATCGAGTACCGGCCGACCCGCAAGCGCCTGCCGAAGTCGCGTCCGTCGCGCACCACCTCCTTCACGGTCGGTGGCGCCGAGGGCTACATGACGGCGGGTTCCTACCCGGACGACGGTCTCGGCGAGGTCTTCCTGAAGATGGGCAAGCAGGGTTCGACGCTTGCCGGTGTGATGGACGCCTTCTCGATCGCGATCTCGATCGCCCTGCAGCACGGCGTACCGCTGGAGACCTACGTCCAGAAGTTCACCAACCTGAAGTTCGAGCCGGCCGGTCTGACCGACGACCCGGACGTCCGGATGGCGCAGTCGATCATGGACTACATCTTCCGCCGCCTGGCCCTGGACTACCTGCCGTTCGACGACCGGGCCGCCCTGGGCATCTACTCCGCGGAGGAGCGGTCCCGGCAGCTCGACACCGGTTCGTACGAGCCGGCTCCGGTCGAGGTCTCCGAGGCCGAGTCGCTGAAGTCGGTGGAGCCGGTCGCGGACGCCGTCGAGGCGGTCGAGGCCGTCGCAAAGCCGGCCGACGCGGTCGCCGCCAAGCCGGTCAAGGGCGAGGCCCACACCACCGCCGAGATGCTCGAACTCATCACCGGCACCTCGGTCGACGCACCGCTCTGCTTCACCTGCGGCACCAAGATGCGCCCCAGCGGCTCCTGCTACGTCTGCGAAGGCTGCGGCAGCACCTCCGGCTGCAGCTGACCAGTAGCTGAAAGCACTACGGCCCCCGGGAACTTCCCACTTCCCCCGGGGGCCGCGGTGCGCCCACCTGGCACCCACCCAGCCGAACTGGAACGACTCCGACGGCTGGCCTACGCGCTCCACCTCCCGACCCCGCCCGCCCGGCCGGCATCGGTGTCGTTCATCGCCGAGGTTCCGAGACCGAACTGCGGCATCAGGTGTCCGTGACTCAGTGTGAGCGTTGGCACCTCGCTTATCCGTGTCCTCCATCGGCGTACGCGGCCCCGCCAGCCTGAGCCGATCACGGTCCGCACCCGCGGTCTCGGTCCGTACGCCGTACGGCCGTCTCACCCTCGTGATACCCCCGCGCGAACTGTCCGATGTGTGGTTCATGATGGGTTCCGCGGGTCGTGAGGATTTGCTGAAAAGCGTTGGAGGGGTGGGCTTATGAAGAACCGGCTGATCACTCTCGTGGACCTCGGTCTGGACAGTTCGTTCGACGCGTCGATGACCTTCGTGCAGGGCATCACCGGCAACATCAACGCCGGCTGGGACCGCCCGTACCTCGACGTGAACTTCGTCCGCAGCCGGGACCACGAGACCGCGTTCTCGGCCCTCACCACCCCCTCGACCGTGCTGCATGTGATGGCACACGGTGACCACAGCGAGGAACCGTCCTTCCTCTCCACCGACGGCGAGACCCAGGTCTCGCTCAAGTCCCTGGCCGACTGGTTCCTCGACCACCAGTGGGGCATCGCCAGCGGCGTCGTGATCGCCGACGGCTGCAAAACCGGCATCGGCAAATGGCAACGCGCCATCCGCGACTGCATCCAGGACGACATCACGTACATCGGCACCAGTACGGTCATCGGCTGGTACGAAGCCACCGTCTTCTGCTCCGCCTTCTACGGCGCTTTGGTCCGCAACCGAGGTCTCGGTCGCACTCCCTCCGAGCAGGGCTGGGACGCCGCCAACCGAGCCATCCGAGCCTACGAAACCCTCACCGACAAGCCTTGCCCCTACAAGCCCGTAGTCCTGACCCCCTCCCGCCAAGCCCTCCGCTCCCTCACCGGCTGACCCACCGCAGCCGACACGCGTTCGGCGGCTACTTTGGGTTAGGGGTGGGAAACTTTTGGTGGACTCGTCGTGTGGCGCAGTCTGTGGTCTGGGTTGCCGGTGGCTCGGATGGTGTGGGGACGGGGAAGCTGTCGGGTGCGCCTTGGTCGGCCCGTTGACCTCCGCCCGACCCGGTGAAGGAACGCCACCATGAAGCTCCACCGGAACACGCTCCTGACGGCTGCCGCGATTGTCGTGGTTCTGTACGTCGTTTCGCTGATCGCGGGACTGCCGGCTTGGGCGGCAGTGGTGCTGATCGTGGTGCTGCTGGTGTTGCTGGCCGTTGTGTGGAAGCAGCCCGACGAACCTCGGCCCGTCGTGGCTCAGCCGGCGCCTTCCGTCGTACTGCCCAAGCCGGAGCCGGTGTTCTCCGGGCCGCCGTCGAGGACTGTCACGGATGTCCGGTTGCCGTCCGCGTCGCCGGACTTCCAGTTCAGTTTCTCGGCGGTGGTGCAGTGGTCGACCGTGCTGTCGGGGTCGCGTCATGCCGACCTCGGCGCGGTCGCCGTCGACGCCTTGCTGGATCGGGCTCGTTCGCTGACCTCGGGTCAGCAGGTGACCGAGGAATCCCTCAACCAGCACCGCCTTGCCGCGCTGCTCGGTGAGCCGGCACTCGACGAGAAGGGGCAGGTACGCAGCTGGGCGACCGAGATCCGCCTCCGGTTGCCGGACGCCGACCAGAAGCACCTTCAGCATCTTGCGGCCCTGCATCGCCGGGAGCAGACCACGCTGCTCGAGCGGCGGATGGAGCAGGACAAACGCGCCTACCTGAAGGACGACGTGTTCGCGACGCCGGGGTCGGCCGCAGTCTGGTGGCTGGTCAATCACCCAGGCGAGGTCGAGACCGCGCTCGGTCTTCTCGACACGTTGGCCGAGTTGTCGGCAGCGGCGAACGACCTCCCCGTGCGGCGAACCACCACCGCCGAGGAGATCGAACGCCAACGGCCGACCCGCGCCGAACTCGCCTTCAGCACGGCGGTGGAAGAACTCACCGAGGCGGCTCGGACCGCGGCCGACGCGACGGCCGCTACGGCGAGCCAGACGACCCCGGAGGCGGAATCCCAGCAGCGCCCGGTCCCGAAGCACGCCGGCGCCGAGAGCCAGGACGGCCACCACGACACCGGCCCGGTCAAGTCGGAGCTGAATGGCTCCGAACCAGAACGGCGCAAGGAGTACCGGGAGCAGTTCTTCACCGAGTAGGCCGGCGAGGCGGGTTGTCTGCAGGGGCGTCCCGCCGCGCCGGGGTCCGATACGCATGGCTACTTGTCCAGCCAGCGGATCGTGGTCCTGCCGTTGTGCCCGTGGACGGTCAGCAGCGCATCGATGCCGTCCTGCCACACGGTGGTGGTCGGAAAGCACCCGCCCCAGCGCAGCGCAACGGTCCCGTCGCTCCACTCGACTCCCTCCGCGACGACGCCCGTACCGCTGACACCTGACACGTCTTCGTGGCGGAACAGCTGGAAACGGCGCGGCCCGGATCTGGTGACCATACGTAGGTGACGGCGTTGCGCGCTGTGCAACAGCGTCGCGGTACGCCCGCTGATCTCGTCCATGGCCCAAGTCAACGCGCGGAGGCCTGCCCCCACCAGGAACTCAACCGGTATCCACAGCGCACAAATTCTGCCCACCGGGGGTCACCGAATCGCCATATTCTCATTGCAGGGAGTAACTGACTCGCAAAGGAGCGACCCGGATGACAGTGATCGACGAGTGGACCGGCCGGCACGCCCACGCCCTGCGTACGGCGCTGCGGATGACCAACGAAGCGTTCGCCGAGCGGCTCGGGATTTCGCCGCGCACGCTGACGAAGTGGCGGGAGAGACCCGAGCTCGTGCCCAGTCCCTACCTCCAGGAGGCGCTCGACACCTACCTCAACCAAGCACCACCCGACGCGCACGAGCGGTTCGCGGCGAACCTCGGTCTGGACGACGGCCGGGTGCCGATCGACAACACCGTGCTGACCCAGCTCAACGCGGCGCTCGGCGACCTGGCGCGTGCCCTGGCACGCCTGCAGAGCGAGGATCCGAAGCGATCCCCGTTGCCTTGACCGCAGAGGGAGGCAGACTAGGCCGAGCGTGAGCGCGGAAGGAGCCGCGGATGAGGCGACGCCCGGTGAACTCGTCGAGTGTGCGATCGGTCGGATGGTCCGACGGCACGCTGGAGCTCGAGTACGTGAACGGCTACATCTACCAGTACTTCGACGTACCGCAGCCGACCT
Source organism: Kribbella sp. NPDC031520 (assembly GCF_055580825.1). Lineage (NCBI taxonomy): Bacteria > Bacillati > Actinomycetota > Actinomycetes > Propionibacteriales > Kribbellaceae > Kribbella > Kribbella sp. NPDC031520. Next base: position 1,124 of record NZ_JBVIKS010000008.1, on the reverse strand, counting down.
ATGCGGCACTGCTGGCCGCACCGAGCATCGGCTCCTACGTCAACAAACACATCAAGCCGTACTTCGAGTTCCGCGAACGCTGAGTTTCCGCGCAGCCGGCCGCGGGCACCTGTGGAGCGTCCACACGGGGGTTCGTCGACCTCGGAGGCTGGCATGAGCACTAGAGCGTCCATGACCGGATCGCGTGCGATCGCGGTCATCGTCATCGTTTGGCTGGTCATCGGCCTGGCGGCCGCAGCGCAACGGAACTACTTCTCCGGCTCCAGCACGAGCTGTGCCAGAGTCGGTACCACACTCGTGACGATCGTCGCCGGTCCGCTCAACTACGTTGGTGCCAACCCGAAGATCGACTGCACGGCTCCGCAGCCCTCACGGTAGCGAGCCCCGTTCGCCGTATCCCTCGGCAGAGGGCTCGGCGTCGCTTGCTACAGGGTGGCAGCGAGTTCTCGTGTACCCGGGAATAGGTCCCTGGGGAGGGCGGTTACACCTGATGCCGTCCGGTTCGTGACCCCGGGCCTCAACCTAAGCCGCTACGAGCGGCCACTCGCCGAGAGGCGTCTGCTGGACGGTGCGGTACGTGACAGGTGGGAGCCGGCTGACCGGCTCCCACCTCGTCGTCCGACCGGCCCGCGCGAAAACCGCTTGTGTGGGTGCGGCATGATGGAAGAGTCGCTGGCGGAGACGCCAGTGAGTGATGTGACCAGAGGGACGAGCACTGCTTCCCTCGGCACCGGATCATCGGCGCCGAGGACGGGTGCCGGGAGCCTCGGACAGCGGTCCAGGACCCCGATTTGCATCCGCACCACGAATGTCAGTAATGTTCTTCTTGTTGGACGGAAGCGCAGGACGCGAAAGCGGCCGGGCCGCCAACAAACTCCCTGAAGGTCTCGGAAGCCGAAACACGCCTCGGCGGGTTTCGGGCACTGAGTCGCGCGGGGAGACTGGATCGAAAAGGCCGATTTGACCGGCTGAAAGCGAAACAGTAAAGTAGGGCGAGTTGCCCCGGAGCTTCAAACGAAAGTGCGAAGCGCGGTGTGCGTCCGATTCTTGAGAACTCAACAGCGTGCCGAAAGTCAATGCCGAAAGATGCATTAACCCCGTCTACAGGCATTCAATGTCTGTGG
>NZ_JBVIKS010000007.1:0-304243 GCF_055580825.1 Kribbella sp. NPDC031520 | reverse complement strand
GCGGTGAACTAGACAGCTCCACTTCACAACCGGAGGCCTTCACCTGTCACACAGACTCACCGCCACCGACCGGGACAACCTCCCTGGACATCACACCTAGAGCTGCCGTACGTCGAGCAGCGCCCGCAGCGGGAGCTCGTGCCGCAACCGCGGATCCATCATCCCGTCGACGATGCAGGCCGACCCGATCCAGCGCGCCCCACAGTCCTCGACCAACCCGTGAGCCGCCAGCGCGGTCGCCCCGGTCTCGGCCCAGTCGTCGACCATCAGCACCCGGTCCCCCGGCCGCACCAACCGCCGCCGGAACCCGAACACCTGCTGCCGATCCTGGTAGTCAGGTGCCGTCGTCCGCGACACCCACCGATCACTGTCGACCGCCGACCCCGCGGCCTTCCGCATCTCCACGAACCCGACCCCCAGCGCGGCAGCGGTCAACGCCCCGACCAGCGACCCACGCGACACCGGCCCGACGACCACCGTAGGCACCTCGTCGTACAGCCCCGCGAGCGCCGGCCCGACCGCCCGCAACAACTCCGCGTCCCGCCACCACCCGGTCAGATCGGCGTAACTACTTCACACCCCACGATCCGTCTGCCACCGAAACGCGCTCCGCAACCGTGCCCTCGTGTCCATACCCCCAGCGTCTCGCACCTGCCCCGCCCGGTGCAGGTCGTTTTACGGACCCCCACCACTCACCAAGCCGGTCAGAGCAGCCCTGGTCCACGCTCAGCGGCGGTCGGCGAGCCGCTGTTGGGCAGCCATACTGAGTGCTGGCGGTCCGCCTGTGGATAGCACCCGCCGCGGATCTGCGGTTCTCGTCATGATGTTCGAGTGGCAGATGTGGCCGAGGCGATCAGCAGGCGTGGAGGGTCGTCGACCTTTGCCGAGCTCCGCACACTCGCCTCGGCGCGCGCCATCCGGAACGCTCTCGAGGCCGGTGAGATCCGTCGAGTCGCCAAAGGCGTCTACGCGCTGCCGGAAGCACCACCCGCACTGACCGCTGCTCGCAGCCACGGAGGCGTCGTCTCGCATCTGAGCGCGGCGCAACACTGGGGCATGGACCTGATCCATATGCCGCTCCAGCCGCACGTTACGCTCCCGCCCGGACGGCGGCGGCGCCGTGCAGGTCTTCCCTGCATCTTGCACTGGGCGGACGTTCCTGTGCTGGACGACATCACCACACCGCTCCGGACAGTCCTGGACTGCCTCCGCATCCTGCCGTTCAGCGAGGCGCTCGCGCTCGCGGACTCGGCCTTGCGGAAGGGCTGCGTCGAACAGGACGAGCTCCTCGACGCGACGGAGGGACTCCGCGGCCCTCATCGTCGGCGAGTTCAGAGAGTCGCCGGACTCGCGGACGGTCGCGCCGAGTCAGTGCTGGAGTCCGCTCTACGGGCCTTGTTGATCGAACGGGGACTCGAAGGCTTTGTTCCTCAACTGCGGGTGCAGGACGCGGAGTTCTCTGCTCGGCTTGATCTCGGGAATCCTCGGCTTCGCCTCGGTCTGGAGGCAGAGGGCTTCGCGTACCACGGAAGCCGCCAGGCGCTGGTCAAGGACTGCCGCCGACACGTGAACCTCGCGATCCGCGGCTGGCAGGTGCTCCGCTTCAGCTGGGAGGACATCATGTACGACCCCGAGTGGGTGGTCGCGGCGATCGAGCGAGCTGCCGGACTTCCACCACTCAGTAAGCACCTGATCCGGGCCGCCTGACAGCGGAGCCAAGCGTGCGGTGGTCGCTCGCACGGAGGTTACTGAGTGCTGGAGGTCCGCCTAGACGGGGCGGCCGGCGATGAAGGTCTGAGTGACGAGTGGTACCGCGGGGCGGTAGGCGAGGTGGAGGTAGGAGGGGGCGTCGAGGACGGCGAGGTTGGCCTGGGATCCGGGGGTCAGGTGGCCTATGTCGGTGCGGCGGAGGGAGGCGGCGCCGCCGGCGGTGGCGGACCAGAGGGCTTCGGCGGGGGTCATGTGCATCTCGCGGACTGCCAGGGCTATGCAGAAGGGTATGGAGGAGGAGTAGCCGGAGCCTGGGTTGCAGTCGGTGGCCAGGGCTACGGTGACGCCGGCGTCCAGGAGGCGGCGGGCGTTGGGGTACGGGGATCTGGTGGAGAACTCGATCGCGGGGAGGAGACCGGCTACTACGCCGCTGGACGCAAGGGCGTCTATGTCGGCGTCGGTGAGATACGTGCAGTGGTCGGCTGCGGCGGCGCCGAATTCTGCGGCCAGTTGTACGCCGGGGCCTTCGCCTAGCTGGTTCGCGTGGATGCGGGGTTGCAGGCCTCGGGTGATTCCGGCTTCGAGGATGGTCCGGGCCTGGTCCGCGTCGAAGGCGCCGCGTTCGACGAAGACGTCGATCCACTTCGAGTACTGGGCTGCGGCGTCGAGCATCGGGCCGGTGACCAGGTCGACGTAGGCGGCGGGCTCCTGGTCGGCCGGTACTACGTGGGCGCCCAGGTACGTGGTTTCGTCGGTGAACTGGCCGGCGATGCGGAGGGCGCGGGCTTCGTCGGTGACGGTCAGGCCGTAGCCGGATTTGATCTCGACCGTGGTGGTTCCCTGGCGGCGCATCTCGGTCACGAGGCGGGCCACGTTGGCGGTCAGTTGTTCGTCGGTGGCGTCGCGGGTCGCGGCGACGGTGGTACGGATGCCGCCGGCGGAGTACGGCGTACCGGTCATCCGGGCCGCGAACTCCTCGGCGCGGTCGCCGGCGAAGACGAGATGCGAGTGGGAGTCGACGAAGCCGGGGATCACGGCGCGGCCGCCCAGGTCGATCGCGGAGTCCGCCGGTGGGGCGGCCGTTCGTTGGCCTACCCAAGCGATTTTGCTGCCGTCCATCACCACGGCGGCGTCGTGGAGCTCGCCCAGCAGGCCGCCGCGAGTCGGGTCGTTGGTCACCAGCGAACCGATGCCTGTGAGTACGAGCGAGGTCATCGGGTCACCGCCGCGATCGACTTGGTCAGCTGCGCCGCCACGTCCATTCGAATGTGCTTGCCGTCGGCAACCAGGTGGTTTCCGGAGACGACTACATCGGACACATCGGAGGCTGTTGCCGCGAAGACCGCTGTTTCCGGGGTGTCGCCGGTGCCGGCTGTGCGGACGGTGTTGAGGCGCATGGCCACCAGGTCGGCTCGGGCGCCGGGCTCGATCAGGCCGGCGTCGGGGAAGCCTATAGAACGGTGGCCGTCGAGGGTGGCTGCTTTGAGGAGTTCGGGGGCGGACCAGTGGCCGCGTTCCTGGGTCGCGAGGCGTTCGTTGAGCTCCACGGCGCGCATTTCCTCGAAGAGGTCGATGATCGCGTGGCTGTCCGAGCCGAGGGTCAGCGGCGAGCCCGCGTCGCGTAGTTGGACGGACGGGCCGATGCCGTCGGCCAGGTCGCGTTCGGTGGTCGGGCAGAAGCAGGAGTACGTCGCGGAGCTCCCGAGCAAGCCGATGTCGACGGACGTCAGGTGCGTCGCGTGTACGGCGCTCGTCCGCCCGCTGAGGAATCCGGCCTCGTCGAGGACCTGCGTCGGCGTACGCCCGTACGCAGCGAGGCTGGCCTCGTTCTCCGCGACCTGTTCGGACAGGTGGATGTGCAGCGGTACGTCAGGGAATGCCGACGCGACCGCGCCGAGCTGATCCTGCGGTACGCCCCGGATCGAATGGGCGGCCGTACCGATCACCACGTCGTCGTCGCCGTGCAGCTGAGCGACCCGGGAGGCCCACGCGGTGGCGTCGCCGTCGCTGAACCGTTGCTGGACCTCGTTCAGCGGCTGATCGATGCCGCCTGCAACGTAACAGGTGTCGAGCAGCGCGATCCGGATGCCGGCGTCGCGCGCGGCCGCGATCAGCGCCGCACCCATCGCGTTCGGGTCGTCGTACTGCCGGCCGCCGGGAGCGTGGTGCAGGTAGTGGAACTCGCCGACCGCGGTGATACCGGCGAGCAGCATCTCGCCGTACACGGCCTTCGCGAGCTCGTAGTACGAGTCGGGGGTGAGCGCGGCGGCGACGGCGTACATCTGCTCGCGCCAGGTCCAGAACGTGCCGCGCTCGGTCTGCGTACGGCCGCGGAGCGCGCGGTGGAACGCGTGGCTGTGACAGTTCGCGAGCCCTGGGACGACGAGGCCGTTGAGCACGTGAGCGTCGCCGGGGTTCAGGCCGGATTCGACCGCGGTGAAGCGGCCGTCGTCCACGGTGAGCAGGACCCGGGAGGCGAGACCGTGCGGGAGGAGGGCGGTCTCGCACCAGTACGTCGTCACTTCGCGAGGTCCTTCAGTACTGCGGCCAGGGCGTCGACGCCGGCGAGGCAGTCGTCCATTTCGGCGTACTCCGCCGGGGAGTGCGAGATGCCCGTGGGGTTGCGGACGAACAGCATCGCGGTCGGGATGCCGGCGTCGGAGAACACGCCCGCGTCGTGACCGGCGCCGGTCGGCAGCACCGGGGCGCCGCCGAGTACGCCGGCCAGGCGGTCGCGCAGGCCGGCCGGGAAGTCGACGACCGGCGAGACGGACTCCGGGGTGACCTCGAGGGTCGTGCCGTCGCGTTCGGCGCGTTCGGTGGCCTGCTTGGTGATTGCTGCGAGCAACGATTCCAGCGTTGCGGTGTCGGCGGCGCGGGCGTCGAGCCAGGCGGTGACCTGAGACGGTACGGCGTTGGTGCCGTTCGGCTCGACCGACAGCCGGCCGAACGTCGCGCGGGCGCCGGCCAGACGGGCCTGTTTGTTCGCTGCGAGGGCGGTCATCGCGTACGTGAGCATCGGGTCGTGGCGGTCTTCCATCAGCGTCGTACCGGCGTGGTTGGCCTCACCGCCGAAGGTGAACCGGTACCGCCCGTGGGGCCAGATCGAACTGGCCACGCCGACTGGTGCGGTCAGTCCTCTTCCTTGCTCCACATGTAGTTCGACGAACGTCCCCATCCGCCGGAGCAGGGGCGACGGCCCGAGGCCTGCGGGGTCGAGCCCGGACTCCTCCAGCGCTTCGGCGAGCCCGACCCCGGCCCGGTCCTTCAACTGCAATGCCTTCTCGGGAGAAAGCACCCCGGCCGCGACCCGGGAGCCCAGACAGGGCATCCCGAACCGCGACCCTTCTTCTTCTACAAAAGCCCCGATCCCGATCGGTACTCCCGGCTCGAACCCCTCCGCCCGCAACCGATCCACAGCCGCCAAAGCCGAAACCACCCCCAGCGGCCCATCAAACGCCCCACCATCAATCACCGAATCCAGATGACTTCCGGTGACCACGCCAGGACCGTCCGAGGAACCCCACCAGGCGATAAGGTTGCCGATGCTGTCGGATTCCACTGGAAGGCCGCGGGTGGTGCACTGGTCTAGGAACCAGTGGGTTGCGTCGCGTTCGGTGGGGGTCCAGCCGCCTCGGGTGTAACCGCCGGTTTCGGGGTTGCGGCCGATGGCGGACTGGTCGGCCCAGAGGGATTCGAAGCTCAAGTCAGGACTCTCAGGACAGTGGGTTCTTCGACAGCCAGTCCTTCGCGACCGCGTCCGCGCTCTCCTTGCCGACGTCGATCCGCTTGACCAGGTCGGTCAGCGCGTCGGTGGTCAGCTTGGCGTCGACCGCGTTCAGCGTGGCGACGACGTCGTCGGACTTGTGGTCGGTCCGGATCAGCGGAACGATGTTGTTCGGCGGCAGGATGTGCTCCGGGTCATCGAGCTGGACCCAGCCCTTGTCCTTGATCACGGCCTGCGTGGTGAACAGGTCGGTCACCTGGATGGTGTTGTCCTGCAGCGCCTTGATGCTCAGCGGACCGCCCGCGTCCAGCGTCTTGTAGTCCTTGAAGTCGACGTCGTACTTCTCCTTCATGCCCTTCAGCCCGGCGGTCCGGACCTTGAACTCGGAGCTGCCGCCGGCGACCAGGTTCTTGCCCTTCAGGTCGGCGATCGACTTCAGGTTGTACTTGTCCGCGGTCGCCTTGGTGACCACGATGGTGTCCTCGTCGGCGGCCGGTGACATCTCCAGGATCTCCAGCCCGGGCGTCAGCGCCTTCTTCAGCGCGTCGTACGCCTTCTGCGGGTCGGTCTCGGTGGAGTTCTTGTCGAAGTACGCCAGCGAAGCGCCGGTGTACTCCGGGACGAGGTCGACCGACCCGTCCTTGATCGCGGCCATGTAGGTCTCGCGGTTGCCGATGTTCGGCTTCTTCTTCACGTCGATGCCCTTGGCGGCGAGCGCCTGGCCGTAGATCTCCGCCAGCAACTGGCTCTCGGAGAAGTCGGCCGACCCGACGGTGATGCTGGTCACCTTGGACGGCGCGGGCGAGGACCCCGCGTTGTCGTTGCCGAGTTGGTTGCCCCCACCCCCACAGCCGGCCAGGCCGAGCACCGCCACCCCGGCGATCGCAGTACGGATGAGCGTGGATCTCAACACGAGAGCCTCCAGTGTTCTCGTTCAGCCATCGGCCGGTGCCGATGGATGTATCTCAAGTTCAGCAGGTTCGACGGACAGTTCAGCCGAGTTTCAGGCCCGGTGAGACGGTGAGCCGTCCGATCAGGGCGAACAACGCATCCAGCAGCAGTGCGAGCAGCGCCACCAGCAAGGCCCCGGAGAACATCTGTGGGAAGTCGCGCAGTTTCAGCCCGTCGATCACGTACCGGCCGAGGCCGCCGAGCGAGACCAGTGCCGCGATCGTCGCGGTCGACACGATCTGCAGCGTCGCGCTCCGGACGCCGGAGATGATCAGCGGCATCGCGATCGGGATCTCCACCTTGGTCAGGATCTCGCGTCCGGTCATCCCCATCCCCCGGGCGGCGTCGATCGTCGCCGGATCGACACCCGAGATCCCGGCGTACGTCGAGGCGAGGATCGGCGGGATGCCCAGCGCGACCAGCGCGATCAGCACCGGCAGGAAGCCGATCTGGTTGGTCAGCAGCACCGCGAGCATCAGCAGCCCGAGGCTGGGCAGCGCCCGGGCGGCGTTACCGGCGTTGATCGCCAGGAACGCACCGCGCCGGGTGTGCCCGATCCGCAGCCCGATCGGCAACCCGATCACGACGGACAGCCCGAGCGCGGCAAACGTGTACCAGAGATGCTCGACGATCCGCGCCCAGATGCCTTCGTTGCCGGACCAGTTGTAGGAGTCGGTCAGGTACTGCCACATGTCACGCCACCTCCGCCACGGGTCGCACAACCCGCGCCCACGGAGTGAGCGCCCGTTGCAAGGTCACCAGTACGAGGTCCGCGAGCAGCGCCAGCGCCAGGGACAGGACCACACCGACCACTACCGGGGTGAGGAAGTCCTTCTGGAAGCCCAGCGTGAACAGTTCGCCGAGGCCGCCGATGCCGATCACCGCGCCGACGCTCACCATCGAGATGTTCGCGACCGTGACGACCCGCAGCCCGGTGAAGATGACCGGTACGGCGATCGGCAGGTCCACCGCGACCAGCCGGTGCAGAGCGCCGTACCCGACGGCGATCGCGGACTGCCGGACGTCGGGCGGCACGGAACGGAGTCCGTCGATCACGTTCCGGATCAGCAGCGACACCGTGTAGATGGTCAGCGCCACGATGATGTTCACCGTGGACAGCACCTTGGTCCCGAGGATCGCGGGCAGCACGATGAACAGCGCGATCGACGGCAGCGAGTACAACAGGCCGCCGAACGCGATCAGCGGATTCGCCAACCAGGAGTAGCGCGTCGCGACGTACCCGAGAGGCACCGAGATGATCAGCCCGAGGATCACCGGAACGATCGCCAGATAGAGGTGCTCGCGCAACTGTTCCCAGATCAGGCCGAGGTTGTCGCCGATCCACGTCATGATCGCATCGCTTCCGCGACCGAGCCTTGGTCTACGACGCCGACTGCGCGGCCTTGGTCGTCGACGACTACGCCCAAACCGTTCGGGGAGGTCAGTACGGCGTCCAGCGCCGCGCGGAGCGAGTCGCCGCGCTTGAAGACCGCGCCGACCGGCTCGATCGCCTCGGCACCGTTCTTCCAGCCGACCGGTACGCCGTCGTTCAGCGCGAGGTCGTCCGGCAACGGCTGCACGGTCAGCTGGTCCGTGTAGATGAACGTCAGCGCCCGGTAACCGCGGTCCTGCCCGACGAAGCCGCGGACGAAGTCGTCGGCCGGGTTCGCGAGCAGCTCGGCCGGCGGCGCGAACTGGGCCAGCTTGCCGCCGACCTGCAGTACGGCGACGTTGTCGCCGAGCTTGATCGCCTCGTCGATGTCGTGCGTGACGAACACGATCGTCTTGCCGATGTCGCGCTGCAGCCGGAGCAGTTCCTCCTGCAGCTGGTGGCGGACGATCGGGTCGACCGCGCTGAACGGCTCGTCCATCAGCATGATCTTGGGATCGGCCGCCAGCGCCCGCGCGACACCGACTCGTTGCTGCTGGCCACCGGACAGCTGGGCCGGGTACCGCTCGGCCATCTTCGGGTCCAGGCCGACCCGCTCGATCAGCTCCATCGCCGTACCGCGGGCCTTGCGCTTGTCCCAGCCGAGCAGCTTCGGCACGGTCGCGATGTTGTCCACCACGGTCTTGTGCGGGAACAGGCCGGCGTTCTGGATCACGTACCCGATCCCGCGCCGCAGCGTCACGGCGTCCTGCGAGTTGATGTCCGTGCCGTCGATCGAGATCGTCCCGGAGGAGCGCTCGATCGTCCGGTTGATCATCCGCAGCGACGTGGTCTTGCCGCAGCCGGACGGACCGACGAACACGGTGATCTGGTTGCTCGGGATCCGCAGGGACAACGTGTCGACGGCGACGGTGCCGTCCGGATACTGCTTGGTGACGTCCTCGAACTCGATCATGGCGCCCCTTCGCGCTTGTCGTCGGTCGCCCGAAAGACCCTAGCGGAACGCGGGACCGAAGCCACGCGATCGGACGGTTTCTCGGTCCCTGGAAAGTGCCCCCGAAAAGTGCACAGTAACGATTGAGATACTGACGGTGGTCAGGACTCCCGCATCGGAACCCTGACGCCCTTCTCCTCGGCGACCTCTACGGCCTTGTCGTAACCGGCGTCGACGTGCCGGATGACACCCATCGCCGGGTCGTTCGTCAGTACCCGCTCCAGCTTCTGCCGGGCCAGGTCGGTGCCGTCGGCAACGGACACCTGGCCGGCGTGGATGGACCGGCCGATGCCGACGCCGCCGCCGTGGTGGATCGACACCCAGGACGCGCCGCTGGCGACGTTCACCATCGCGTTCAGCAACGGCCAGTCCGCGATCGCGTCCGAGCCGTCGAGCATGCCTTCGGTCTCCCGGTACGGCGATGCGACGCTGCCGGTGTCCAGGTGGTCGCGGCCGATCACGATCGGGGCCTCGAGTTCGCCGGAGGCCACCATCTCGTTGAACCGGAGACCGGCCTTGTCCCGCTCACCCTGGCCGAGCCAGCAGATCCGGGCCGGCAGCCCCTGGAACGCGACCCGCTCGCCGGCCATCTTGATCCAGCGGGCGAGGTGCTCGTTGTCCGGGAACAGGTCCAGGATCGCCTGGTCGGTCTTCGCGATGTCGGCCGGGTTGCCGGACAGCGCGGCCCACCGGAACGGGCCCTTTCCTTCGCAGAACAACGGCCGGATGTAGGCCGGTACGAAGCCGGGGAACTCGAACGCCCGGGCGTACCCGGCCTTGCGCGCCTCGTCCCGGATCGAGTTGCCGTAGTCGAACACCTCGGCGCCCGCGTCCTGGAACTCGACCATCGCCTGCACGTGCTTGGCCATCGACTCCTGCGCGCGCTCGGTGAACCCGGCCGGGTCCTTCTCCCGCGCGGTCGTCCAGTCCTCGAACTCGACCCCGATCGGCAGGTACATCAACGGGTCGTGCGCCGAGGTCTGGTCGGTGACCACGTCGATGGGAGCGCCCCGGCGAAGCAGGTCCGGAACGATCGTCGCGGCGTTGCCGAGGACACCGATCGACAACGGCTTGCGCGCCTTCTTGGCCTCCTCGGCCAAGCGCAGCGCCTCGTCGACGGACGACGCCCGTACGTCGAGGTACCGGTGCTCGATGCGCCGCTGGATGCGGGACTCGTCGACGTCGATGCAGATCGCGACGCCGTCGTTCATCGTGACCGCGAGCGGCTGCGCGCCACCCATCCCGCCGAGGCCGGCGGTCAGCGTGATCGTGCCGGCCAGCGAGCCGCCGAACTTCTTGTCCGCAACCGCGCCGAACGTCTCGTACGTACCCTGCAGGATGCCCTGCGTACCGATGTAGATCCACGACCCGGCCGTCATCTGGCCGTACATCGTCAGCCCCATCGCCTCGAGCTTGCGGAACTCCTCCCAGGTGGCCCAGTCGCCGACCAGGTTCGAGTTCGCGATCAGCACCCGCGGCGCCCACTCGTGGGTCTGCATGACACCGACCGGGCGGCCGGACTGGACGAGCATGGTCTCGTCGTCCTTCAGCGTGGTCAGCGTACGGACCATCGCGTCGAACGAGTTCCAGTCGCGGGCGGCCTTACCGGAACCGCCGTAGACGACGAGCTCGTCGGGGTGCTCGGCGACCTCCGGGTCGAGGTTGTTCTGCAGCATCCGCAGCGCGGCCTCCTGCTGCCAGCCGCGGGCGGTCAGGGTGGTACCGCGGGGCGCGCGGACAGGACGTGGTCCGGACATGGGTGATCCAGCCTTTCTAGAGGAGCGGGCCGGTGACGGCCTCGACAGCTTCGATGTAGGTGCCATTGGCAACGAGTTGGACGGAGTGCTCGAGTTCGGGGGCGAGGAACCGGTCCGTGGCCGGGCCTTCGACGTATTGCCTGAGAGCCTTGCGGGCGGCGGCGGTGGCCGGCGCGGGGTCGAGCGGTGCGCGCAGGTCGAGCGCCCGCGCGGCGGTGAGGATCTCGATCGCGAGGACGCGCTGCAGACCGTCGACGGACTTGCGCAGCTTGCGCGCGGCGGACCAGCCCATCGAGACGTGGTCCTCCTGCATCGCACTGCTCGGGATGGAGTCGACACTGGCGGGTACGGCGAGCCGCTTCAGCTCGGACACGATCGCGGCCTGGGTGTACTGCGCGATCATGTGGCCGCTGTCGACGCCCGGATCGTCGGCCAGGAAGGCGTTCAGCCCGTGGTTGCGGGCGACGTCCAGGAAACGGTCGGTACGGCGTTCGCTGATGCTGGCGAGGTCCGCGACGGCGATCGCGAGGAAGTCGAGTACGTACCCGACCGGGGCGCCGTGGAAGTTGCCGTTGGACTCGACGCGGCCGTCCGGCAGTACGACGGGGTTGTCGATCGCGGCGGCCAGCTCGCGGTCCGCGACCGTCGCCGCGTGGGCAGCGGTGTCGCGGGCGGCACCGTGGACCTGGGGAGAGCATCGGAGCGAGTAGGCGTCCTGTACACGGTTGCAGTCCGGGCCGCGGTGGCTCGCGACGATCGCGCTGTCCTTGAGGATCGCGCGCAGGTTGGCGGCGGCGCTTGCCTGGCCCGGGTGCGGTCGCAGGGCCTGCAGGTCCTCGGCGAAGACACGGTCGGTACCGAGCTGGGCCTCGACGCTCATCGCGGCGGCCAGGTCGGCGGTCTTGAACAGCCGGTCGAGATCGGCAAGCGCCAGGACCAGCATGCCGAGCATGCCGTCGGTCCCGTTGATCAGCGCGAGGCCTTCCTTCTCGGCCAGGACGACCGGCTGGAGACCGTTGGCTTCCAGGGCTTCGCCGGCGTCGCGAAGGTTGCCGCCGGCATCGCGGACCTTGCCCTCGCCGAGGATCGCCAGCGCGACGTGGGACAGCGGCGCCAGGTCGCCCGAGCAGCCGAGGCTGCCGTACTCGTGGACGACCGGCGTCAGATGCGCGTTCAGCAGACCGGCGTACGCTTGGGCCGTCTCGACCTTCACGCCGGTACGGCCGGTGGCGAGGGTGGACAGTCTGAGCAGGGCCAGCGCGCGGACGACCTCGGGCTCGACCTCGGGGCCGGAGCCGGCCGCGTGCGAGCGGATCAGGCTGCGCTGCAGCTGCGCCCGGAGCTCCGGCGCGATGTGCCGGGTGGCGAGTGCGCCGAACCCGGTCGAGACGCCGTAGTGCGGGGTGTCCGCGTGGGCCAGCGCCTCGATCGCGGCACGCGACTTCGCGATCTCCTCGAGGGCCTGGTCGTCGATCCGTACCTGGGCGCCGTAGCGCGCTACCGCGACCACCTGGGCCGGGGTCAGCGGGCCGACGCCAACAGTCACCGTGCCATTCACCGTGTGTTCCACCCGAACATTGCACCGCGCCGGATCGGTCGCCGACAGCAGCGCCGTACCACTTTCTGTCTCGAATGTGAGACAGGTGTGGCGACCCTCCGTAGCCGTAAGGTTCTGCCATGGTGTTCGAGATCCGGACGGCGCGGCCGGAGGACGCGGTCGGGATCGCCCGGGTCTGGGCCGCGACGATGCCGCAACTGGTGAAGACTGCGCGAGCCATCGAACTGCAACTGCAGCACGGCCGGAGCCAAGAGGTGCTGATCGCCGTCGACGGACCGGATGTGGTCGGGTACGCGAACATCTACCTGCCGCCGGTGGACGCCGATGCGCCGCGGGTGCGAATCACGATCCAGGTGCCGTCGTCGAACCGCGGGCGTGGGATCGGGACTGCGCTGCTTGCTGCGGTTGAAGGGCGCGCACGGGAGCTCGGGGCCGGGCGGTTGCTGGTGGCGGTGGCCGACGACTCGACGGGGTTTGCGGAGAAGCACGGGTTCGTCGTAGGACGGCGGATGACGCATTCCGCGGCCGACCTGACCGCGGCGCGGGAACCACTGCCGGTACCGGACGGGCTGCGGTTGGTGACGTACGAGGAGCTCGAGCCGCGGCAGGTGTACGACGCCGAGGTCCAGGTGCGGGACGACGACCCGAGCGGCTTTTCGGGCGGGCCTGCGTACGACGAATGGGTGCACACCCAGTGGGAGAACCCGGACACGCGGTACGACCTGAGTGTCGCCGTACTCGACGGGGACCGGGTGCTTTCGTTCGTGACCACGACCGCGGACCCGGACCGCGGGGTGATCTGGTCGAACCTGACCGGGACGGTCCCGTCGGCGCGCGGGCGCGGCCTCGCGAAGGTGGCGAAGTCGGCGGCGCTGGCGCGGTCGCGGGACGCCGGGTTCACCGTCGCCTCGACCGGGAACGACGCGGCGAACGAGCCGATGCTCGCGGTCAACCGCTGGCTCGGGTACCGCGAGACGTCCGGCGCGTGGACCGCGGAGAAGGCGCTGTGAAGCGACTCGCGATCTCGCTGACGTTCTTCCTGGTCCTGTCGCTCGGCGTCGGGCTGTTGACGTCCGGGCCCGAGTTCATGGACTGGGGCGTCGCGGGCGGGCTGTTCACGATCGCGGTCCTGGGCGAGGGTTTTCGGTTCTGGATCCGCCGCAGCCGATCGAAGAAGCAATCGAGCGGGGTTTGAGGGATACGCTGCGGTTGTGAGCGGCAACGTTCCCGCCTCGACCCGTACGTTGCGGGTCCTCACGTTCCTGGCCACCCAGCCCGGTCCGGTACCGATGGAGCGCATCGCGTCCGCGGTCGGGTTGCCACGCTCGTCGACGTACCACTTGCTGCGGGCAATGATGGACGAGGGGTTCGTCGTACACCTGCCGGAGGAGAAGCGGTACGGGCTCGGGGTGGCCGCCTTCGAGATCGGGTCGGCTTATCTGCGGCACGATCCGCTGGAACGGTTGGCGCGTCCGCTGCTGGTGCAGTTGGTCCACGAGGTGGGGCAGACGGCGCACCTCGGCGTACTGCACGGGCGGGAGCTCGTCTACCTGCTGAAGGAACAGCCGCCGCGGCCGGTCACACTGGTGACGGACGTCGGCGTACGCCTCCCCGCCACCCTCACCGCCTCCGGCCGCGCGCTGCTGGCCGAACTACCACCCGCCCAGGTACGGGCGCTGTTCCCGTCCGCGGAGTCCTTCGTACGCCGAACCGACCTCGGCCCGCAGTCGCTCAGCCAGCTCCGCCGAATCCTCGCCGACGAAAAACGCCAAGGCTTCGCGGTCGAGGACTCCTTCATCACCCCCGGTATGGCGACAGTCGCCAGCGCCGCCGTAGACCACGCCGGCCACCCGGTCGCAGCCATCAGCGTCACGTTCCCCACCGACAAAGTCCCACCCACCGACCGCCCCCACCTGGCCCACAAAATCCGCCAAGCCGCCAAAGCCCTGACCCGCCGCCTCCACGGCTAGTCCACTCCCCTGCCGAGTCGTGGATTCCGGCTGACGACACGCCGGTCGGGGAAGCCACGATCCACGACTCGATACTCAGCGCTCTTCGCGGAAGTCGGTGTGGGTGCGGAGGGTGGGGTCGTACTTGCGGATCACGAGGCGGTCGGGGTTGTTGCGGCGGTTTTTGCGGGTTACACAGGTGTAGCCGGTGCCGGCTGTGCTGCGGAGTTTGACGATCGGGCGGAGGTCGTTGCGCTTGGCCATGCTGTCCTTTCTCTTGTCAGTCAGAACGCCGGCCGGGTGGCGGACATTCCGTCGGACAGGGTACTTTGTACTGGTTATCGTTTTCAACAAGTGAGGAGAGTCGATGCTGCCGGTCACCTTGGTGACGGGGCTCGGGGACGGGTTCCGCGGCGCCGTCGCGGGCAACCTGCTGGCCGAAGCCGGAGCCACCGGCGTTCTGGTCGAGTACGACGTACGCGACCTGAGCGCCGTCGTCCGGACCGCCCGGACCGCCTCCGGGGTGATCGACCGTGAGGTGATCACGCTGGCCCACCCGTGCGTGTCCTGTGCGATGCGCGGCTCGCTCGTCCAGCTGCTCGCGGGCATCGCGGCCGTCGAGCGGTACGACGTGGCGATCGTCGACGTCCCCGCCGCCGGCGACACGCAGGCGATCGCGGCCGAGATCGACCGGGATGCCGACCTGTGCGTCGACTCGGTCATCACCACCGTCGACACCACGACAGCCGACAACGACCTCACCGGCGAGGACCTGCTCCGCGAACGGCGCATCGCGACCGCCACCGAGGACGGCCGCGCGGTCGCGGAGGTCGTCGTACGGCAGGTCGAGCAAGCCAACGCGGTGATCCTCAGCAGCGACGACGACACCGTCCGTGCACTCCTGCAGGCCATCAACGCGCAGTTGCTGGTCAAGGCCACACCAACCGGTCTGCTCGGCATCCGCGGACGACGGCCAGTGATGGAGCCCGGCTCGATCGCGGCACCCGTCGACGGGCTGACGTTCGTCTGGCAGAGCAACCGGCCGTTCCACCCGGAGCGGCTGTACGACGCCCTCGAGGACCTGGTCGCCGGGACGGTCCGCGGTCGCGGGACGCTGTGGATCGCGACCCAGCACCGCAACCGGCTGAGCTGGGACAGCTTCGGGTCGAACATCGCGATCGGCGTCCTCGGCCCGTGGCTCGCCGATCTCCCCGCGGACCGCTGGCCGGCCGTCGGGCAGCAGCACCAGGCCCGGTCGGCGCTCGAGTGGCACCCCGAGTACGGCGACCGCGCGTCGTACCTGTCGCTCACCGGAACCGGTCTGGACGTCCGGGAATTACAGGACCGCCTCGATGGTTGTGTCCTGCGAGCGGACGAAGCGGTCCACCCCCTGACCGATCCGTTCGCGCCCTACTTGGAAGGAAGTAACGCAGCATGAAGAAGGACATTCACCCCGACTACCGCCGGGTCGTCTTCCGGGACAAGTCCGGCGACTTCAGCTTCCTCACCGGTTCGACCCGCGAGAGCAACGAGACCGTCGTCTGGACGGACGGGAACACCTACCCCGTCGTCGACGTCGAGATCTCGTCCGCGAGCCACCCGTTCTACACGGGCCAGCAGCGCGTGATGGACACCCAGGGCCGGGTGGAGAAGTTCAAGAGGCGCTACGGCCAGAAGTAACCCGCGACAACTTCCAGCCCGTCACCTCCACCGAGGGTGACGGGCTGTTCGTTTGCCCGGCCCGGCCCGGCCGAGGTTGGGGAGGATCCTCCGCCCGATCCGGCACAACATCCTCCCCAGGTGCCGCCGTCTCGGATACGAGACGGTCAACCCAGCGCGTCAGTTACCCGGAGGCGGGCGCGAGTCTCACAATGACGGGATGGAACCGGTCGAGCTCAGCGGGGCTGGGTTGGCGCCGTTGGAGGCTGTGGCGTTGGGCCAACGGCGTACGGCGGTACGCCTGAGTGACGACGCACGGAAGCGGATGCACGAGTCGGCGCGCGTGGTCGCCGAGGTGGCGGCGCGGCGTGCCGTGTACGGCCGGACCACCGGCGTCGGCGCGAACCGCGACGTCCTGACGTCCGACCCGGAGCACGGTGCGCGGCTGCTGGCGTCCCACTCGACCACCGGTACGACGTCGTACCCGAAGGACGTCGTACGGCTCGGTCTGCTGATCCGGGTGAACCAGCTCGCCGCCGGCGGATCCGGTCTCGAGCCCGCGGTCGCCGACGCGATCGTTGGCCTGCTCAACGACGACGACCTCCCCGACCTGCACCGCGGCGGCGCGATCGGGACCGGCGACCTCGGCCCGCTCGCCGAACTCGGGCTCGCGCTCGGCGACGTCATCGACGGCACCAGCGCACTCCCCCTGCTGTCCAGCAACGCCCTCACGCTGGCCGAGTGCTGCCTCGCGTATGTCGACGCGTCCACGCTGATCAACGTCGTACCGCTGGTCGGCGCCCTGGCGCATGTCGCGCTCCGTGGCAACGCCGAGGTGTACGACGTCCGCGTCCACGAGGCCCGTCCGCAACCGGGGCAGCTGAGGGTCGCCCGGAGGATGCGGGAGCTGCTCGACGGCCTCCCGCTGAAACCTGTCCGCGTCCAGGATCCCTTCGGACTGAGGGCTTTCGCACAAGTACTAGGACCGGCCGTTGACCACTCCGATGCCCTGGGCAACAGCGTACGGATCGACATCAACGCCGCCGCCGAGAACCCGTTGGTTGCCGGCGACTCCGTACTGCACAACGGCAACTGGCACGCGATGCCGATCGCGCTCGCGCTGGACTCGCTCCGGCTCAGCCTGCACAGCGTCGCGACGCTCTCCACGACCCGCGTCGCGAACCTCGTCGACCCGGATTACACCGGCCTCAGCCGCTTCCTCGCCAGCGGCGCCGAGGCCAGCTCTGGCGTGATGATGATCGAGTACGTTGCCCACGACGCGCTCGCGTCCGTCCGCGCCGCCGCCCAGCCCGCCACCCTCGGTACGGCGACGTTGTCCCGGGGCGCCGAGCTGCACGCGAGCTTCGCCCCGCAGGCCGCCGCGCTGACGAAGCAGCTCCTCGACGCGCTCCGGGAGGTACTCGCCAGCGAGCTCGTCACCGCCGTACGTGCGATCCGCCTGGCCGGCCTGACGCCCGACGACCTCGCGCCGGCGGCGATCGGCCCGTGGCTCGCCGACGCACTGACGGCACTGCCCGGCGACCTGGCCGACCGTTCGCTGCGCGAGGACCTGGAGATCGCCCGAGGCCTGCTCACCCAGTGGGGCGATCGCCAGGTCGAACACCCAGCGGAGGCCGGGTAGCGAGGACCGTGCGCAACTGCTTGGCGAACTCGGGTGCGCGTGCGGCGTATCCGATGTGATCGCCGGGGAAATCCACGATCTCCAAACCGAGGCGCGAGGCGAGGACCGTGTTCGGCAGGTACGGGAACAGCTCGCGCGAATCGTTGCCGCCAGCAAGCACCAGCCGGTCCTTCAGCTTCTCCAAGGCCGGCAGATCGGGCTCGTACCGCGGGTACGTCTTCAACTCGTACTCGAACCAGCGCGTGAGGTTCGCGCTCATCCGGTGCATCAGCTCGGTCCGCTGCTCGGCCGGCAGCGCCGCGAGCCGATCGGACGCGTCGTCGTTGGTGACCCCAAGGATCCGTTCACCGAAGCGCCGCATCGCCGGCTGCGCACCCTCCGCGCGCCAGACGTCGTACACCTCGTCGATGAAGGCGAGCCACTCGTCGCTGTCCGGAAGCAGCGTGGCGAGCGGCGGCTCGTGGCTGATCAAGGTCGCGACGTGCTCGGGCGACCGGGTCAGCAGATGCAGGCCGACGATCGCGCCGGAGCTGCTGCCGAACACGTGAGCCGGTCCGGAGCCGAGGTGCTCGATCAGGGCCACGGCGTCGTCCGCGTCGGCGTCCAGCCTGGTCGCGGGATCGATCGGACCGTCGACGGGGCTCAGTGAGAAGCCGCGACGGTTGTACGCGACGACGGTGTAGCTGTCGGAGAGCAGGCGGAGCAGACCGGAGTACGGCAACACGTCGCCGTTTCCGCCCGGAACGAGCAGGATCAGCGGGCCGCTGCCCGCGGTCTCGTAGTACAACTCGGCGCCAGGTACGGCGAGCATCATTGCGGCCTCCCGATGATCGATTCGAGTTCGTCCAAGGCGTTCTCGACGTAGCTGTGGATCGTTTCCGCGCCGCCCGCGTCCAGCCATCGTGACACGGCCAACTCGGCCGCGGCGTTGACGGCCGCGGCCACGACGACCGGCAGCAGCCCGTCGCCGACGCGAGCGGCGATCGCGGCCGCCAGCTCGCGCTCCATCGCATTCCGGGCCTTGAGGTACTCCCCCTGCAGCCCCGGCGCACTCGTCACCAGCCGGACACCCGAGACCCACTCCGGATCCGGGTCACCGGCCTCGTACTCCGCAAGCACGCTCGCCCGGATGCTGTCCCACAACGCCTCACCGGCCGGGCGCTCACGCAGCGCCCGGCCGGTCCGGGTGGCGCGATCCGCCGCCAACGAGCAGATCGCCTCGTACTTGTTCGCGAAGTAGTTGTTGTACGTCCGCGGCGACACTCCGGCCGCGGCCGCGATGTCCTCGACGAGCACGTTCTCCAGCCCGCGCTCGATCGCCAGCCGCATCGCGGCAAGGCCGATCGCCCGCCGCGTCGCGACCTTCTTCCGCTCCCGGAGCCCTGTCACACGTCAATCATTGCGCGTCACGCAAATATGCGCAATACGCAGTTTCAGAGCCGGTTGTACGCCTTCAGTGTGCGAAGGGCGCCGACCGTGACGATGCCGCGGTACTCGAGGGTCGCGGCGGGACCGGGTGGTTCCCAGGTGATGGCCCAGCCACCATCGGGCTGCTGGTCGGCGATCAGGCGGTCCAGGTGGGCGTCGAGTTGGGCGTCTGTGAAGAGCGGTCGCCAGATGCTGTCGGGCGTCGGCGCGAACTGCAGCGGCGTCACCCCGTACGACGGGTCGGCCGCGTCGGCGCGGTAGTTCTGGAGCTTGGGGAGCCACTCGCGGATGCGATCGAAGTCGGCGCCGCCGGTGTGCTCCAGGAACTCGAGCGCCTCGTGCATACCGTGCGCGTCCTCCGGGAAGCCGTTCGCCAGCTGAGCCGCACACCAGGTCGATGCACGATCCCGCCACGGGTGCTCGGTGCCGAGCTTCTGCAGCCGTCCCACCAGGCCGGCCGTCGGGTTCACGTCCGGCTTGTACGTCCACTCGCCGATGTGCTCCGCGCGCGGGTAGCCCTCGACGGCCGGGCCGCACAGCGGTACGGCGCCATCCGGCGTGGCCACCGAATCGAGCCAGTCGACGGCTCGGCGGATCATGTCCTCGTCGCTGGCACCGGCGGCGAGCATCGTGTCGAAGGCGACCTCGACGTCCAGCGGCAGGCTGTCCGGGCAGCGTTTGTCCGGCTCCAGCCCCCACCCGAATCCCCCGTCGGCGTTCTGGAACCCACGCAGCGCGTCGACCACGCCCCGCGGATCAGCCCCCTCGAAGATCGTCGCGAAAAGCCGCCGCTCCAGCACCCGAGCGTCCCGCCGTACGAAATCCCGTGCTGCCGTGTACATGTCCATGCCCCCACCCTCCCGCAGACCCGCACGCCGCGTCTTGAACGAAACGGACGTCACGACTCGAAGCGGTACCCCATCCCGGGTTCGGTGAGGAGGTGTTTCGGGCGGGCGGGGTCGGGCTCGAGTTTGCGGCGTAGCTGGCCCATGTAGAAGCGGAGGTTGCCGCTCGCGGTTTCGTAGCCGGGACCCCAGACCTCGGTCAGGAGCTGGCGTTGGGACATCAGCTTGCCGGGGTTGCGGACCAGTACCTCCAGCAGGTGCCACTCGGTCGGCGTCAGCCGTACGTCCTCGCCGCTCTCCAGCGTGACGCGTTTCGCGGCCAGGTCGACCGCGATTCCGCCGACGGTCACCATCGGCTGGTCCTGCGCGGGGTTGCTGCGGCGCAGTACGGCGCGCATCCGGGCGAGCAGTTCGTCGATCCCGAACGGCTTGGTCACGTAGTCGTCGGCGCCGGCGTCCAGCGCCTCGACCTTGTCGGTCTGGTCGGTCCGCCCGGACAGCACGAGGATCGGCGCGTCGGTCCAGCCGCGCAGCCCGCGGATCACGTCGACACCGTCGAAGTCCGGCAGCCCGAGGTCGAGGATGACCAGCTCCGGCGGGTGCTGTGCGGCCACCTTCAGCGCCGACGTACCGGTACCGGCCAGGTGCACTTCGTACCCACGCGCCTTCAGGTTGATCTGCAACGCCCGCACGATCTGCGGCTCGTCGTCAACCACCAGAACCCTGGTCATGGGGCCTCCCGGCCTGGACTGAGGAGTGGAGGGAGCGAAGCGACCGGAGCGACGAGGGAAGGCCGGGAGTACCAGCCCCATGACCCGCCGCGACGGAGTCGCGGCATCAGTTCAGTCACTCGGTCTCTCCTGACCTTTCGCGGCTGCCTGGGACCGGGGTCTCCGCAGCCTGTGCTGTGGGGATCGAGACCACCATGGTCAGTCCACCACCTGGCGTGTCCTCCGGCTGCAAGGTGCCGTTCATCGCCTCGGCGAGTCCGCGCGCCAGCGCCAGCCCGAGCCCGACGCCGACAGTGTTGTCGGTGTCGCCGAGCCGCTGGAACGGGGCGAACACCCTGTCGCGGTCCTGCCGCGGGATGCCCGGACCGCGGTCGATCACCCGGATCTCCACGGTGTCGCCGAGCGCGCTACCGGTGACCAGCGGGGGCTGCCCGGGCGGCGAGTACCGCACCGCGTTCGCCAGCAGGTTCGCGACCACCCGCTCCAGCAGCGTCGGATCGGCCTCGACCAGTGGCAGCGTGGCCGGGATGTCGACGGCGACCCGGTTCGCGTCGTCGCCGAGCTCGGAAAGTACGCGGGGAACGATCTCGTCGAGCGCCATCGGCCGCGTGAAGACCGGGAGTACGCCGGCCTGCAGGCGACTCAGGTCCAGCAGGTTGTCCACCAGCCGCGAGAGCCGATCCAGCGACTCGTCCGCGGTCTCGAGCAGCTCGGCGCGTTCGGATTCGCTCCACTCCACGTCGTCGCTGCGCAGCGAGGTCACCGACGCCTTCGCCGACGCCAACGGGGACCGCAGGTCGTGCCCGACTGCCCGGAGCAACGCCGTACGCAACTTGTCGGCCTCGGCCAGCGGCTTCGCCTCGGCGGCCTGTTCGCTCAACCGGGCCCGATCGACGAGTGCGGCAGCGTGTGCAGCGAACGCGCCGACCAGCCGGCGTTCGTCCGCCTCCAGCTGATGCCCTTGCAGAACCAGGACGAGGTCGTCCCGCGCCGGGATCTCGGCATCGGCCTCCTCGGGCCGCGTACAGGTCAGCGACCCGGCCGACGCCAGCGGTCGCCACACCTCGGTCAGCTCGTCGTCGTCGATGCGTTCCATCAGGCACGCGCCGGTCATCCCGAACGCCTCGCGAACCCGTTCCAGCAAGGCTGGGAGCGCCGTCTCACCCCGTAGTACCGAGCCGGCCAAGGTCGCCAAGGTCTCCGATTCCGCGGCCGCGCGGGCTGCCTGTCTCGTCCGACGGGCCGCGCGGTCGACGACCGAGCTGACCATGGCCGCGACCATGATGAAGATCAGCAGGGCGAGCGCGTTGTTCAGTTCAGCGATCGTGAACGTGCGTTTCGGAGGGGTGAAGAAGTAGTTCAGTACGAGCGATCCGGCGATCGCGGTCAGCATCGCCGGCCACATCCCGCCGACCAGGGCCACCACGACCACCGCGAGCAGGAACGCGAGCACATTGCTGGTCAGGTTGAGCGTGTCGCCGCCCAGACCGAGGAGCAGCGCGAGCACCGGTTGCAGCACGATGGCCAGGACGAAGCCCTGGATCTTCCGCTTCCGGGACAGGCTGCCGCGCAGCCGGGGCAGTCGGCCGCGGCCCATCAGCGAGTGCGTGACGATGTGTACGTCGATGTCGCCGGAGTCGCGGATCGTGGTCGAACCGATCCCGGGACCGGTCAGCAGCGTCGACAACCGGCTGCGACGGGATCCGCCGAGGACGAGCTGGGTCGCGTTCTCCGCCCTCGCGAAGGTCAGCAGCGCGTCCGGGATGTCGTCGCCGACCACCTGGTGATAGGTGCCGCCGAGCTTCTCGACCAGGTTCCGCTGCTGCGCGAGCTTGCTCGGGTTCGCGCCGGTCAGCCCGTCGGAGCGGGCCACGTGTACGGCGAGCAGGTCCCCGCCGGACGACCGCGCCGCGATCCGCGCGGCCCGCCGGATCAGCGTCTCGCCCTCGGGACCGCCGGTCAGCGCGACGACGACCCGCTCGCGGGCCTCCCAGGTCGAGTCGATGTCGTGCTGCGCCCGGTACTGCTGCAGGCCGGCGTCCACCCGGTCCGCGAGCCAGAGCAGCGCGAGCTCCCGCAGCGCGGACAGGTTGCCGACCCGGAAGTAGTTGCCCAGGGCAGCGTCGATCTTGTCGGCGGCGTACACGTTGCCGTGTGCCATCCGCCGGCGCAGCGCCTCCGGCGTCATGTCGACCAGCTCGATCTGGTCGGCGGCCCGGACCACCCGGTCCGGGACCGTCTCCTGCTGCGGTACGCCGGTGATCTTCTCGACCACGTCGTTGATCGACTCGAGGTGCTGGATGTTCAGCGTGGAGATCACGTCGATGCCGGCGGTCAGCAGCTCCTCGATGTCCTGCCAGCGCTTCTCGTTCCGGCTGCCCGGGATGTTGGTGTGCGCCATCTCGTCGACCAGCGCCACATCAGGACGGCGAGCCAGTACGGCGTCCAGGTCCAGCTCGGTGAAGCTGGCGCCGCGGTAGTCGATGATCCGCCGCGGCACCGTCTCCATGCTGTCCAGCATCTCTGCGGTGTACTTACGGCCGTGGGTCTCCACGAATCCGACCACGACGTCGGTCCCGCGGGCGCGCCGGCGCCGGCCCTCGCCCAGCATCTTGTAGGTCTTCCCAACGCCGGGCGCGGCCCCCAGGTAGATCCGCAGATGCCCGCGGCCGCTCTTACTCATATCCCCATGCTCTCAGAGCGCGGCCAACGCAGCGTTGAGCTTGACCACGTTCACAGCGGGTTCACCGAGGAAGCCCAGGACCCGACCGTCGGTGTTCTCCTTCACCAGCTTCTGTACCTGCGCCACACTCAGGCCACGCTCGCGGGCGACCCGGTTGACCTGCAGAGCGGCGTACGCCGGGCTGATGTCCGGGTCGAGGCCGCTACCGCTGGCCGTAATTGCGTCCGCTGGCACCTGGGACTCCTCGACGCCCTCCAGCGCCGCGACCGCCTTGCGCCGCTCGGCGATCGCGGCGACCAGGTCGGCGTTGTTCGGACCGAGGTTCGAACCGCCGCTGGCCTTCGCGTCGTAGTCGCTCGCGGACGGCCGGGTCTGGAACCACTTGGGGTCGGCGACCATGATCGCCTTGCCGTCGGCATCCTTCTTCCCGCTGTCCATCGTGTACGCCTGGCCGATCAGGCCGGAGGCGACCTCCTTGCCGTTGACCTTGACGATCGACCCGTTCGCGTTCCCGTGGAACAGCACCTGCGCGGCGCCGGTCATCGCCAGCGGATAAACAACTCCGAGCACGACCGTGAAGAACAGCAGCACCCGCGCTGCTACCCCGAACTGCCTCATCTGACTGCCTTTCACCGAAGACCCGGGATCAGCGAGATCACCAGGTCGAGAAGCTTGATTCCGACGAACGGACTGATCAGCCCACCGACTCCGTACACGAGCAGGTTCCGGCGCAGCATCGCCGAGGCCGAGGACGGGCGGTACCGGACGCCGCGCAGCGCGAGCGGGACCAGTAGCACGATGATCAGCGCGTTGAACACGATCGCGGACACGATCGCCGACTGCGGCGAGTGCAGGCCCATGATGTTCAGCTTGTCCAGCCCCGGGTACGCCGAGGCGAACAGCGCCGGCAGGATCGCGAAGTACTTCGCCACGTCGTTCGCGATCGAGAACGTGGTCAGCGACCCGCGGGTGATCAGCAACTGCTTGCCGATCTCCACGATCTCGATCAGCTTGGTCGGGTTCGAGTCGAGGTCGACCATGTTGCCGGCCTCCTTCGCGGCCGACGTACCGGAGTTCATCGCCACGCCGACGTCGGCCTGCGCGAGCGCCGGGGCGTCGTTCGTACCGTCACCGGTCATCGCGACCAGCCGGCCGCCTTCCTGCTCCTTCTTGATCAGCGCCATCTTGTCCTCGGGCGTCGCCTCGGCCAGGAAGTCGTCGACCCCGGCCTCCTCGGCGATCGCCTTCGCGGTCAGCTGGTTGTCGCCGGTGATCATCACGGTCCGGATGCCCATCGCGCGCATCTGGTCGAACCGCTCCCGCATCCCTTCCTTGACCACATCCTTCAGGTGGATCACACCCAGCGCCCGAGCGCCTCCATCGATGCTCTCGGCAACGACCAGCGGCGTACCACCGGAGGCCGAGATGCCGTCGACGATCTCGCCGAGCTTCGCGTCCGCCGAACCGCCGTGCTGACCGATCCACGCGTTCACCGCACCCGCGGCGCCCTTGCGGATCTGCCGGTCGTCGACGTCCACGCCGCTCATCCGGGTCTGCGCGGTGAACTCCACGAACGTTGCGTGCGGCAACTCTCCGGTGTGCCGTTCGCGCAGCCCGTACCCGGTCTTCGCCAGTACGACGATCGACCGGCCCTCGGGCGTCTCGTCCGCGAGGCTGGACAGCTGCGCGGCATCCGCCAGCTCGGTGTCGGACACGCCTCCGACCGGGATGAACTCCGATGCCTGCCGGTTCCCCAGCGTGATGGTGCCGGTCTTGTCCAGCAGCAGGGTGTTCACGTCGCCGGCGGCCTCGACCGCGCGTCCGGACATCGCCAGTACGTTGCGCTGTACCAGCCTGTCCATGCCGGCGATACCGATCGCGGACAGCAGCGCACCGATCGTGGTCGGGATGAGGCAGACCAGCAGGGCGACCAGGATCACCAGGCTCAGCTGCGTGTGCGCGTAGTTCGCGAACGTCGGCAGCGTGGCGGTGGCGATCAGGAACACGATCGTCAGGCTGGCCAGCAGGATGTTCAGCGCGATCTCGTTCGGCGTCTTCTGCCGGGAGGCGCCCTCGACCAGCGCGATCATCCGGTCGATGAAGCTCTCACCGGGTTTGGTGGTGATCTTCACGACGATCCGGTCGGACAGCACCTTCGTACCGCCGGTGACCGCGCTCCGGTCGCCGCCCGACTCCCGGATGACCGGGGCCGACTCGCCGGTGATCGCCGACTCGTCCACCGAAGCGACGCCCTCGACGACGTCACCGTCGCCGGGGATGATCTGACCGGCCTCGACGACGACCAGGTCGCCGAGCTGCAGCTGGGTCGCCGGTACCTCTTCCTCGCCGTCGCCCTTGATCAGCCGCCGCGCCGTGGTCTCGGTCTTGGCCCGGCGCAGCGTCTCCGCCTGCGCCTTGCCGCGGCCTTCGGCGACGGCCTCGGCGAGGTTGGCGAAGATCACGGTCAGCCAGAGCCAGACCACGATCCACCAGACGAACACGCTGGAATCGGTGAACGCGAAGACCGTCGACGCGACCGCACCGACCTCGACCACGAACATGACCGGGTTCTTCACCATCATCCGCGGATCGAGCTTGCGAAGCGCGTCCGGCAGCGAGGTGAGCAACATCTTCGGGTCGAACAGACCCGACGACGTCTTCTTCTTCGGAGGGGCCGCCGGTGTGTGCACGGGCGGCCCTGATGGCATGGTCAGGGTGGTCACAGTCCCTCCGCGAGGGGTCCAAGGGTCAGTGCGGGGAAGTACGTCAGGCCCGTGACGATCAGGACGGTGCCTACGAGCAGCGTCACGAACAGGGCCTTGTGGGTGGGCAGCGTGCCCTGGGTCACCGGTACCGGCTGCTGCTGAGCCAGCGACCCGGCCAGCGCGAGCGCGAACACGATGGGTACGAACCGGCCGAGCAGCATCACCAGCCCGAGAGCCGTGTTGTAGAAGGGGATGTTCGCGCTGAGCCCGGCGAACGCGCTGCCGTTGTTGTTACCGGCCGACGTGAACGCGTACAGCACCTCGGAGAACCCGTGCGGGCTCGCCGTGTTCAGGATCGAGGCCCGGGCGGCCGCGAGTCCCATCGCGAGCGAGGCGCCGACGAGTACGAGGGTCGGCGTCGTCAGGATGTACAGCGAGACCAGCTTCATCTCGCGCGCGGTGATCTTCTTCTTCAGATATTCCGGCGTACGGCCGACCATCAGGCCCGCGACGAACACCGCGAGGACGGCGAGGATCAGCATCCCGTAGAGGCCCGTACCGGTACCGCCGGGTGTCACCTCGCCGAGCATCATGTGGAACAGCGCCACGCCGCCGCCGAGCGGCGTGAACGAGTCGTGCATCGAGTTCACCGCGCCGGTCGACGTACCGGTGGTGGAGACCGCGAACAGCGACGACGCCCACTCACCGAAGCGCGTCTCCTTGCCCTCCATCGCGGCCCCGGCGGCCTGGGTCGCAGTGCCCGCGCCCTGGACCTCGAAGAACGTCGCTAGGGCGACGAACGCGCCCCAGATCGTGCCCATCACGCCGAGGATCGCGTAGCCCTGCCGCTTGTCCTTGACCATCAGGCCGAAGGTCCGGGTCAGGCAGACCGGGATCACCAGCAGCAGGAAGATCTCGAACAGGTCCGACAGGCCGTTCGGGTTCTCGAACGGGTGCGCGGAGTTGGCGTTGTAGTAGCCGCCACCGTTGGTGCCGAGCTCCTTGATGATCTCCTGGCTGGCGACGGTGCCGCCGGGGATCGTCTGGGTCTGGCCGACCACCGAGGTGACCTCGTGGCCGCCGGAGAAGTTCTGTACGACGCCCATCGCGACCAGCGCCAGCGTCCCGATCACCGCGATCGGCAGCAGCACCCGCAGTACGGTCCGGGTCAGGTCGACCCAGAAGTTGCCGAGCCGGTTGGTCTTCGCGCGGGCGAAGCCGCGGATCAGGGCGATCGCGACGGTGATGCCGACGGCCGCGGACAGGAAGTTCTGCACCGCGAGGCCGGCGAACTGGACCAGGTGGCCCATCGTTGCTTCGGGTGAGTACGACTGCCAGTTCGTGTTCGACACGAACGACGCCGCGGTGTTGAACGCCAGCCCGGACTCCACGTTGGGCAGCCCCAGCGACAGTGGCAGCCAGTGCTGCAGCCGCTGGAGCAGGTACAACAGGACTACGCTGAGCGCGGAGAACGCGAGCAGTGAGCGCGCGTACACGGCCCAGGTCTGGTCGGCCTTCGGGTCGACGCCGAACAGCTTGTACGTCACGCGCTCGATCCGCAGGTCGTTGTCGGACGTGTAGACCCGGGCCAGGTACCCGCCGAACGGCCGGTACACGGCCGCCAGGCACGCGAGCAGGAGGCCGACCTGTAACAGGCCGGCTGCGGTGTCGGACATCAGAACCTCTCGGGAAAGACCAGGGCGGCGATCAGATAGAGGACCAGAGCAACGGCCACTACCAGGCCGGCGATATCTTCGGCGTTCACAGCTCTACTGGACCTTGCTGATTGCGCGGTCAGGAGGGTTCTCGCAGCTCTCTCACACCCGCCGACACAGCTCTCACAGCCCTCTCACATACTTACGGCTGGCATTCCACCCACGAACAAGGGACATTCACACACGTGACTGAACTGGACACCCCCGCCCCGGCCGAGCAGTTCTTCTCCGCGGAGAGCCGGGCCGCGCTGGCCGAGGCCAGCCGCAAGCTCGCGGAGCGGCTGCAGGCGCACACCGACGCGCTGCTCGCGATGACCGGTGACGAGGACACCGCGACGCTCTTCGAGCACAACGCCGCGCTCGAGGGCGTGGTCGAGGACTGGAACGACGCCGTCTTCGAGCACACCGGTACGACGCCGTTGCTGCTGGACGACTCCGTCGACGACGAGGACGACGACGAAGCCGAGCCGGAGCAGGTGATCAGCGTGGTGTCGCGGTTCGACCTGCGCGTGGTCGACCTGGACGCGCTGCTGGAGGCCGGGCGCGAGGCGCAGGAACGGCACCCGGCCGAGCTGGACGAGTCCGGCGATCGCGACCCGGTCGACACCGCGGAGCAGGCGATCTACGAGATCAGCCGCGAGGTCGGCGAGGCGTGGTTCGAGCTGCCCGGCATCGAGATGGTCGCCGGCGCCCGGGCGTACGTCGTCCCCGAAGCGCCGTTCGAACCGCTGGACGCCGACGCCGAGGACGTCGTCACCGAACTGATCGCCCCCAACGGCGTGGCCACCCACGCCGAAACCTGGGCCTAGCTCCTACACGTACAACTCCCCGTCGAGCACGGTGACCGCGGTGCCCTTGAGGTAGACGCGGTCGCCGGACGGTACGACGCGGACTACGCCGCCTCGGGTGGATGCCTGGTAGCCGACCAGTTCGTCCTGCCCGAGGCGTTCGGCCCAGTACGGTCCGAGGCTGGTGTGTGCACTGCCCGTCACCGGGTCCTCCGGGATGCCGCTCCCGGGCGCGAAGAACCGGGAGACGAAGTCGTACTCCGAACCCTGCGCCGTGACGATCACTCCGCGCAGGTTGCCGCGCTCGATGATCCCCGCCAGCGCGTCGTAGTCCGGGACCACCGCGCGCACCGTCGCCTCGTCCCGGAGGACGACGAGCAGATCGCGGAGCTCGCCGGTCACGTACGTCTCGAGCGGCTCAGCCTGCAGTGCCGCCGCGAGCCCGTCGGGCACCGGCGTCGCGATCGGCAGGTTGACCGGGAAGTCCAGCGTGATCCCGTCGTCGGCGACCGTCGCGGTCAGGATGCCGCTGAGGGTCGCGAACGAAACCTTCCCGGACACCTTGCCGTCCGCGGCCAGCGCGTGCGTGGTCGCGAGCGTGGCGTGACCGCAGAGCCGCTCCTCGAGCGTCGGCGTGAACCAGCGCAGGTCCCAGTCCGCATCGTCCCGCTCCGACGGCCGTACGAACGCGGTCTCGGCATGGTTCAGCTCCGCCGCCACGCTCTGCAGCCAGCTCTCGTCCGGCCACGGACCTGCTTCGAGTACGCACACACCGGCCGGGTTTCCGGTGAACGCTCGCTCCGCAAAGGCATCAACAACGCGAATCCTCATGTCCCAGACGCTAACCAGCCGCGGCCGGGGCGGGCCATATCCACTTCTGCTGCGAGTGGCCTTGAACCGCGGGCGCCGCCGAGCCGTATCGAGGGTGTCCGCATCCCGATCGAGGGGGAAGTGTCATGTCACTGCGCTCAATCGCAGTTGTGACCGCGTTCGCCGGCAGCCTCGCACTGGTCGCACCCGCGACCGCCGACGCGCACGGTACGTCGCACAATCTCGCCGTACGGCAGGTGAATCTGGTCTCCGACCAGCCGGGCGCCGCCGTCCGTCTGGATCCTGACCTGGTCAACCCGTGGGGGCTGTCGCTCGGCGCGACCACCCCGCTGTGGGTGTCCAACAACGGTACTGATTCGTCGACGCTGTACTCGTCCGTACCGGGCTCGAACGACGCCACGAAGGTGCAGCAGGTCCGGGTGAACGTGCCGGCGCCGACCGGGCAGGTCAACAACCCGACCACCGGGTTCGTCCTCAGCAACCGCACCACCAGCGCGCCGGCGAACTTCATCTTCGCCAGCGAGGAAGGGAAGATCGCAGCCTGGAGCCGGCTGGTCGATCCGCCGATCGGTGACGCCGAGATCAAAGCCAGCACGCCCGGCGCGGTCTACAAGGGCCTCGCGCTGGCCGACGACCACCTGTTCGCGGCGAACTTCTCGCAGCGCCGGATCGACGTCTTCGACAACACGTTCCAGCCGGTGAAGCTGCCGCGCTGGGCGTTCCGGGACAGCCGTGTGCCGCACGGGTACGGTCCGTTCAACGTACAGGCGCTCGGTGACCACCTCTTCGTCTCGTACGCGCTGGTCAACCGGAAGACCGACGACGAGATCGACGGTCCCGGGCTCGGGTTCGTCGACGAGTACTCCGTCGACGGCAAGCTGATCGCCCGCGTCGCCGCGCACGGCACACTGAACGCTCCTTGGGGCCTCGCGCTCGCTCCAGCCGCCTGGGGACAGCCGTCCGGCACGCTGCTCGTCGGCAACTTCGGCAACGGCCGCATCAACGTGTTCCGTCCGCAGCACCGCGGCGGCTACGCGTTCGCCGGCCAGGTGCGTGACCCCCACGGCAAGACCCTGGTGATCGACGGCCTGTGGGCGCTTCTACAGGGCACCGCCGCCACCGGCGGCACCAACGTCCTGTGGTTCTCCGCCGGCCCCGACGACGAATCCCACGGCCTTCTCGGCCAGCTCCAAATGCCCTGACCGCGAGGTTGGGGAGGATCTCGTGCCGACTCGCGCAGGAGATCCTCCCCGACCGAGCATCAGTCGCGGCCGGCCACTGCCCGGATCGCCCGGAGACGGCCGTCCCCAAGGGCTTCGGTGAGGTTCTTGACGCGTTCACGGAAGTCGGGGACGAACGCGTGCAGGCCGAGTGGGCTCGGCGGGAGGGACTGGATCGTCCGCATCATGGCGCTGACGTCGTCGGTCAGGTCCTGCCAGTGCTCGACGGTGAAGCCTGCCGCTTCGATCACCGGTCGCAGCTCGTCAGGCGTACTGAGATGTGAGCGCTCGGGTCCGTCGGCCCACGGCAGCGGGTAGTCGAGCGGCTGCCCGTCACCTGCGGTGATGTCCCACAGCGCGAGTTTGCCGCCGGTCCTCAGGACCCGGGCGGCCTCGCGGTAGAGCGCGGGCTTGTCCGCCACGTTCATCTGTACGTGCTGGCTGAACACGACGTCGTACGACGCGTCGTCGAACGGCAGCGCCGTCACATCGGCCCGTTGTACGTCGATCCGCAGGCCGACGAGGTCATTGAGCCAGCGGGCAGTGTCGCAGTACTCGTCCGACAGGTCGACGGCGGTCACCTCGCACCCGAAACGGTCGGCGACGTACCGCGCCGTTCCGCCGATGCCTGTACCGGCGTCCAGTACCTTCGTCGTCTCGTCGATGCCGGCCAGCTCCACCAGTTGGGCCGTCGTGAGCCGGCCGCCGGTGTGGTAGTCCTCCAGCATCGCCAGCTCCGCGACCTCCAGCCCGTCCAGCTGTTTGCCGGCAGCAACAAGTGCGCGCTCGACGTCGGCGCGTACGGTTCCGGTCCGGTACGGGACCGCTTCGTTCTCGCTCATCGATTCTCCTTTAGTGGACACTGTCCACATTAGCTCGGAGAGGTGGACAGTGTCCACCTTGTCGTCTGAGCCGTTATCCTGGGCCGATGAGCGAACCAGCACCGCGGCGGCGACGGGCACGCGGCGACGTCCGGGCCGGCCTGGTCGCGGCCGGGGTCGAGCTGGCACGCGCGGGCGGCCCCGACGCCGTCGTCCTCCGGGAGGCGACGCGGATCGTCGGCGTCGTACCGAACGCGGCGTACCGGCATTTCGCCGACCGCGACGAGTTGCTGGCCGAGGTGTGCGCGGCGGCGATGGCCGAGCTGACGTCGCGGATGTCCGACGGCATCGCCCGGGTCCGCGGACGGCGCGGGAATGCGGCCGCGGCGCAACGGCGGCTGGGGGCGATCGGGACGGCGTACCTGGAATTCGCGCGGGCCGAGCCTGGGTTGTTCGCTACGGCGTTCGCGATACCGCAGCAGCACGCCTACGCCACGCGGACTCCACTCGGGCTGCTGCGGGACGCGCTCGACGAACTGGTGGAGGCGGGCGTCCTCGACCCGCGCCGACGCGACGGTATCGAGTACCCGATCTGGTCGGTCGTGCACGGGACGGCCGTACTCACCGGACAGGGCCCGCTGCGGGACTCGTCCGAAGCGGAACTGCGGAAGATCGAGGCCCTGACCAGGGCCTTCATCGGAAACGGCCTGACCTGAGGCCGGACCTCTCGGCCCGGCCTCACGGGATTGTCAGTCGATCGGGCGGAGTTCGTCGGCGTACGAGACCGAGACCCGGCGCAGGACGCCGTCCTTCACGGAGTACTGACCCATCCGCCACAGCGGCGGGCTGTACGCGTGCACGGTGACGCTGCCCATGTCGAGCCCGGTCAGCCGGTGGATGTGCTCCGGGCCGAACCCGTACACGTCGCCCGCCTCGACCTCGGTCTCGATGGACTCGGTACCGATCGCCAGGTTGTGCTCGACGAGCTTGCCCCGGGCAACGGCCACCGCACCGGAGGAGACATCGTGGTCGTGCCAACCGGTGTCGTTGACCGGCGTCCAGCAGATCAGCCAGACGTCGACGTTTGCGTCCCGGTGCAGCGAGGCGAACACTCGCTCCTCGTCGCTGTACGCGACTTGGTCCTCCCACAGGTGCGGCTGCGCGGCGATCGACGCGGCCAGCTCGGACAGCTCCGCCGGCGTCAGGTCGCGGCCCGGAAGGTCGTCCAGCGACAGACAGTTGTTGAGCTCCACGAGCCGGCTGGCCTGGCGCGCCGGGACGTTGGGTAGGTCGATCGGCTGAGCAGTCACTGCACTCCCCTCTCAGGAGTAGTTGTACCGAACAAAAGTCGGTTTGGGTTGTCGTGGCGGATCACCGCGGTCGCGGCGTCGCCCTGGCGGAGGTCGGCGGTGTCGGCGTACGGCCGGTCGGTGCCGTGCACGACCTGGTCGATGCCGAGTACCCGCGCGACCGCGTCGATCCCCTGCGGGCCGTAGCTCGAGGTGTCGACGTACAGGTTGGGGTCGATGGTGCCGAGCCGCCCGCCGCGGGCGGCCAGCCGTTCGTGATGCACCGGTGCGAGACCGGCGGCGGCGGCGAAGCAGAGCCGGAGCTTCGGGAACGTACGACGTCCGCCGTACGCGTGCCACGCCCACCAGGCCGCCTGCAGCTGAGCCGTGTAGTCGACGACGGGTGCCCACCAGCACGGCGCCTCCGGCGTCCGCGCCGTACCGGGGTGCACGAAGATCGGCTTGTTCAGCTGCTCGAGGGTTTCCAGCAGCTGGGCCTGCGCTTCCCATGCTGCCGGCGTCGTCAGCACATGGGCCGGCAGCTGCAGACCCAGGAATCCGTTGTTCAGAAGGCTTTTCAGCTGGGCGACGTCAGGCGCCTGGAGATCGACGGAGGCCCAGGCGCGGAACGGCTTCGGGAACTGGGCCGCTCCGTCGTGCCAGGCGGCGAGCAGCTCGGCGTCGCCGAGTTCCTCTACCCCGAGCGGGCTCGACAGCGACACCGCGGCCAACTGGGTGCCGGCGTCCTGCTCGAGCGCGACCCGCTTGTCCACTTCATGTGCGGCCGGATCCACGTCGTACGGCGCTTCGGTCGCGGTGTGCAACGTCCAGCCGTCGAGGTACGGCGGCTCGCGGCGGGCCCGAAGGCGGTCGACGAAAGCCTCCGGCCAGAGGTGCTGGTGAACGTCGATCATCAGCTTCTCCTCCCGCCGGTTTGATCAGATTGAAGCGCTTCAGGATGAATAGAGTGAAGCGCTTCAAAGGGTGTCTTGTCAAGCGGTATCTCACCGGCCGCCGGTGCCGCGGGATGGTTTTGTCGGTGGACCCGGCTAGGGTCGTGGACATGTCCGGAAACGGCCGTCGGCCAACCCTCAAGGACATCGCCGCCGAGACCGGGCTCTCGATGGCCGCTGTGTCGTACGCGCTGCGCGGTCTGCACGGCACGCCCGAGACCCGGCAGCGGGTCCAGGAGGCGGCCGACCGGCTCGGCTACCAGGCCGATCCGGTCGCCCGCGCGCTCGCGTCCGGGCGCAGCGGCTCGATCGGCGTACTCTGCGCGTCGCTCGAAGACCTCTGGCAGCAACGCGTCGCCGCAGCCCTCGGCCGCGAACTCCTCGCCCCCGACCGGAACGCGTGGATCATCGACTCCGCCGGCGACGCCGACCGGCAGCTCGAGCTCGCCCAGCACCTCGTCGACCACCGCGCCGACGCGATCGTCGTCGTACCGATCAACCCGGCCGCCAAGGCCTGGGCGGAGATCGCCCGCGAGGTGCCGGTGATCGCGATCGGCGACGCCCTGCCCGGCGCGAAGGCGAAGTCCGAGGTGATCCTCGACAACGAGACCGGCGTCAGTACGGCGCTGCGCCGCCTCGCGGACGCCGGCCACCGCGACATCGCCGTACTCAGCCCGACCCGCCGCTTCGAGGTCGAACGTCCCGCCGAACAGATCGCCCAGCGCGTAGCCCGCGACCTCGGCCTGAACATCCGCCTCCTGCAATGCCCGCACGACCTGGCCGGCGCCACCGAGGTAGCCCGCAACCTCCTGTCCGGTCCGACCCGGCCCACCGGCATCCTGGCGCTCGCCGACTCGATGGCCTTCGGGGTGTACGCCGCCAGCCGCGAGCTCGGCCTGCGAATCCCCGAGGACCTGTCGCTCCTCGGCTACGACGACCAGCCGATGTCCCAACTGCTGACGCCGCCGCTGTCGACGTTCCACTGGCCCCTCGACGACCTGGTCACCCACGTCGTCACCCGCGTCACGTCGGCCGTGGACACCAACCGCCGCGTCCGCCGTACCACCCTCACCCCGACCCTGATCGAACGCGGCTCGGTCGCCGCCCCGCCCCACTAGGCGAACCGGCACCTCCTCCGCAACAGGCTGCACCCGTCGAAACTAGACCAGGTCACTCGACTTACTCGCCATTGCCCACCATCCGGACACCCTGCCCACGCGCGTCCAGGCGGGACCCGGGACACCCGCTGGGGTCGCACGACAGGCAATAGCTTGTCGTGCGACCCCAGGAGGTGTTCCGAGTCACGCGTGCAGATCTACGGCTCGATGCCGTTCAGTCCTACGGCCGCGGCGAGGGCGCGGTCCCTCAGACCGGCGGGGAGCTTGGGGAGGATCGCGCCCAGCGTGCGGGCCTCGGCGACGGCGTAGCGGCGACGGGGGTGGCGGGCCTCGACTGCGCGGACGATGACTTCGGCGACCTTGTCGACCGGGCCCGGTTTGAAGCGGCTCATGGCCTTTTCGTACGCCGCCAGGTGTGCGCGGTACAGGTCGACCCGCGAGCGGTCGGCCTGCTCCAGCGCTGCATCCGCGGCGACGCCTGCTCGCGTGAAGATCTCCGTCTCGGTGGTGCCGGGCTCAATGACGACGACCGGGATCTTCCACGGCGCCAACTCCAGGCGGAGCGCGTTCGACAACGCCTCGAGACCGGCCTTGCTTGCGGACAGTGCGCCCAGTAACGGCATCGCGACCCGCCCAGTTGCCGCGCTGACGTTGACGATCCGGCCGGGGACGCGGGACGACGAGCCGTCCACCGCCGATCCCGTACGCAGAAGCGGCAGGAACTCGCGGATGACCGACGCCGGGCCGAGCGTGTTCACCTCCAGCTGACGCCGCCACTCGTCGGCCGGTACCAGTTCGAGCGGGCCTTGCACGATGACGCCGGCGTTGTTGATCACGGCGCTGAGCCCGTCAACCTCCCCCGCGATCCGCTTCGCCGCGGCCGCGACGCTCTCCGGGTCGGCGACATCCAGTGGTACGACGCGAACCTCCGGCCCGAAGTCGGCCGGCCCGCGCGCCCCGGCGTACACCGTGAATCCCCGGCGCCGCAGCAGTCCGACGGTCGCCGTACCGATGCCGCCGGTCGAACCTGTGACGAGAACCGCCTTCATATCGACTCCTCTGAGATGTTCTCCAGGACATGTCCCTAGGGACATATGAGAGCATGCACATGTCCGTGGGGACATGTCAAGATGTGTCCCGGAGAAGGAGGCGGGACATGTCATTGCGGCACGGGCTGCTCGGGCTGCTGGCGGAAGGGCCGGCAAGTGGGTACGACCTGGCCCGGCGGTTCACCGAGGTACTCGGTTCGATCTGGCCGGCGCAACACCCGAAGATCTACGCCGAACTGAACAAGCTGGCCGCGGAGGGCCTGGTCGAGGTCGAGAGTGAGGGACCGCGGCGGCGGAAGGCGTACCGGATCACCGACGCCGGAGTCGCGGAGGTGAAACGCTGGCTGACCGAGGTCGACGTCGACCACACCATGCGCCTGCAACCGCTCCTGCGCTCGCTGTTCTTCTGGATGATGGACCGCGACGAGCTGAAGCAACACCTCGAGGCTGAGGCGCGGTACTACCGCGAGCTGGCCGAGCAGTACACGGACTACGCCGCCCGCAAGGACCGCGGCGAATTCGGCTACAGCGAACAAACGCAGTCGATGCGCGTCACGATCGAAGCAGGCATCCGCGTCTACACCGCCCTCGCCGACTGGGCCGACTGGGCCCAGACCGTCCCCCCGGCCAAGCCCTCAAAACGCTCCTGAAACGCCGGAAGGCCGGCCGAGCTGGATGCTCGACCGGCCTTCACGACAACTGCGTTACTTGGTGCCGAAGACCTGGATCTCGGTCATGTCCGTGAACTTGCAGCCGCCGAACGCGCCGTTCGGGCAGTTGTTCTGGAAGTCCGGGACCTGCGGGCTGAGCATCCAGAACCGGACGTACTGGACGCCGGTCGCGTTGCCGGTCGGGGCGACCAGGTTGTACTTGCCCCGGTTCGTGGAGTCGAACGTGCCGGACGCCGCGGTGGCCCAGGTGGTGCCGTCGGCCGAGGTCTCGACCTTGAACTGCCCGGTGGACGCGCTGCCCGGGTCACCACAGGTGTTCGACGGGTCGATGTTGAAGTTGCTGATGTTGACCTTCGCCGGCAGCTTGATGTCGACGTGCTTGGCGATCATCTGGTTGGTCGCCGTGCCCTTGTCGTCACCGGTGGTGCTGCCCCAGCCGGTGCCCTGCGCGTTGTCGATCGCGAACGCCGGCCCACACTGCGGGCTGAAGTCCGGGCCGTTGAAGCCGGCGATCGTGCCGCCACCGGACGCGGCGGCCCAGTTGCGGCGCGGGGTGAAGGCGGCCTTGGTGCCATTGGCAACCTTGACCGACTGGACGATCAGCTCGTAGCCGGGGGCCGAGACGACGACCTTCGGGTACGTGCCCGGCGCCACACCGGTGATGGTGTAGTTGCCCTGGGCATCGGTCGATGCGGCGTAGTCGCCGGCGTAGCCGGACGAGTGACCGCCGATGTAGACCAGTGCGCCCACGACCGGAGCGCCGGTGTCCTTGTCCATCACCGTGCCGCTGAGCGTGGTGGTCGCACCCGTCGGCGGCTTGTGGAAGTCCTCGGCCGGGTACGCGTCGCCGCCGTCGGTGACACCGGCGTACCAGCCCATGCCACGGTTGGCGAAGACGGTCCAGATGATGTCGGCGTTCTTGCCGCCGCTGGCGATCAGGTCGGCCTGGACGATCGCGTTGCGCATGTCGAGCATCGTCGGGTCCGCCGGAGCCAGCTCCATCGCGCGGGTGATGATGCTCATCGCGTAGCTACGGCCGAAGCGCTCGCGCAGGTCCCAGAGCGTCTGCGCCCAGACCTCACCGGAGGCGTGCACCTCGGGCGAGCCGCCGATGGTCGGGAAGTCGGCGTAGGTGTAGCCGCCCTTCGAACCGTCGGGCTGGATGCAGTTCGGGCTGACCGCGTGCACCCGGCAGTCGATCGCCTGGGTACGGAACAGCTCGCCGTGGCTGACGTACCGGCCCTCGAGGACCTCACCCGGAGCGGTGGTGTCCTTCTCCAGACCGTGCGAGACCAGGTAGTCCATCGCGTAGAAGTCGCTCCAGGCCTCGCCCATCGAGCCGGCCTGGATGCTGTTCAGCGTGGAGTTCCCGGTGGCGTCGACGACCAGGCGGTTCGACAGACCGTGGGTGTACTCGTGGTACAGGATGCTGGCGTCGTTGGCGCCGCTGGACGGGACGTAGCCCTCCTGCGCGTCCGTCGTACCGGGGAAGTGCCACAGGTACATCTGCATGGTCGGCGGGGTGCCGTCCGGCGGGGTGTTCATGTTGGCGTTGTCGATGTGGTTCGCGTCCGGGCCGCCGTTCGCGGCGGTGGCCGCGCCGTCCAGCGCGTTCAGGTGCACCGGGTCGCCGCCCGCGGCGTCGAACGAGCCGGCCGCCGGGGTGAAGCTGATCGGCGGCTTCGCCAGCCAGTCGTGGAAGTTGCTGGCCAGGTAGAACGCGTTGGTGACGTCCTGGTTCATGTTCGTCTTCCAGGAGTCCGGCTTGGCCGGGTCCCAGGTGCAGATGAACGAGGTCGAGCAGAACGACGACGCCTTCGGGAAGCTGGTCAGCTTGTACTCGGCGCCGGTCTTGGTGCCGGGCACCTTGACCGTCTCACCGGCGTTCGGCTGGTTGTCGTCGTTGATGTCCGCCCAGGCCGCGACCGACGTACCGTCGAGCAGGGTCTTCGCGTTCTTCGGCAGCCACTTGTTGTAGATCAGGTTCTCGACCCGCTGGGTGCCGCCCTTGGCCGCGCCCGGGTAGTAGTCCTGGACAAGTGCATCGCCGTTGGCGGCGCTGGACAGGTTCCGGCGGTAGAGCAGGGAGCCGGTCTGCGCGTCGATGACGTGCGAGTAGACCTTGGTGCCACCGGCGTTGACGTAGGTCAGCCAGCCCTTGCGCAGACCGTCGGCGGTGTGGAACCAGACCTGCTTCGCGGTGTCGCCGTTGCTGAAGGTGGTGCTCACGCCCGAGGTTTTCTCGGTCGCGGACTTCGCGCTGCCGCCGACGTCCTCGATGGCGGCGCTGCGGGCACCGGCCGCGGACAGCTTCGGTGCGGCCGCGGCCGACCGGGACTGCGCCGCGGAGGTCAGCCCGGAGACCGGCGAACCCATGATCGAGACGATCTGGCCGTGCTTGGTGACGTTCGCCTTCAGGCCGTTGCCGAAGACCTCGACACCGTCGACCACCTGGGACCAGAAGACGTGGTGGGTACCGAGGTCGTCGACGTAGTCCTTGCGCAGCTTCAGCGTCGCCAGGTCCGCGTCGGACAGCTTGAAGACCTCGGGGTGCGCCTTCACATAGCCGAGGACGACGGCCTCGGGCTTCTTGGCGCTCTTACCGGTGAGGAAGCCGTTCAGCTTGGTCACCTGGGCCGGGGTACCGGTGTTCGGGTCGAGTTCGACGACACCCTGGGTGCCGAGCGAGTTCCGGAACTTCTCCGAAGCCGCGGTCTCCTTGCCGGCCACCTTCGCGGCCCGTGCGTACGTCGTCTTGGCGTCGGGCGTCCGGGCGTCGTAGTAGCCCTTCTGCTCCTTGCCGGTGAAGTTCTCGGATTGAGCAGCCTTGCCCTTGTCCGGGCCGGCAGTCTGCGCGGCGTCCGCGCCAC
The DNA here is from genome assembly GCF_055580825.1 of Kribbella sp. NPDC031520. NCBI lineage: Bacteria > Bacillati > Actinomycetota > Actinomycetes > Propionibacteriales > Kribbellaceae > Kribbella > Kribbella sp. NPDC031520. Next base: position 265,189 of record NZ_JBVIKS010000007.1, on the reverse strand, counting down.
CGGCCGTCATGGCCAGCGCGACGGCGGCCGCGGAGACGGCTGAGACTGCCAGGAGCCCCCGCCCTCTGCGTGATGTTGTCACAGCAAAATCTCCATGGAGTTCGAATCAGCGGGTCGCCCTCCACGACCCGTCCCGGGGGCTGACCTTAGGCCTGCGGAAACGGCCGGGGAAGAGAAATCCCCGGATTGTCACGGAGTCGAGGGTTGTCCTTCGTGTTCGGAACAGTACTAGGAGCAATCGGGCAGTTGCACGCAGCCACTACCCGATTGCTCCTGGTGTCACATTCCTGAGAATTACCCGATATCAGAAAGCGCCGGCGCCGTTCGGCGTACCGAGGCCGGTCGGGCCGTCCCACCCGGTGCGCGCGTTGCACCACTGGGTAGTCGGGCACGTGCCGTTGGTGCCGCTGGTCACGTCGAACAGCGAGCTCGCGTGGCCGTACGGCAAGGCGTTCGCGTACCCGGCCGTGTTGCCGGACAGCGCGTACACCGCGGCGATGATCGGCGCGGCCTCACTCGTCCCGCCGAACTGCGCCCAGGTCGACGCGGTCTTGCTGGTCGGGTAGTAGATCGCCATGCCGCCCTTGCCCGGGTCGGCCGCGGCCGAGACGTCGGCCATCGCGCGCTTCGAGCAGCCGGTGTCGAACGACGACGCGGCGCTCAGGGCCGTGTTGTACGTCGAGCAACCCGAGCCGGCGCCGCTCCACACGGACTCGCTCCAGCCCCGCGTGTTGCTCGCGGTAACCAACGAGGTACCGCCGACGGCCGTCGTGTACGACGAGGACGCCGGGTAGCTGCCGCCCTGGTAGCCGTTGTCACCGGTGGACGCGGTGACCGCGATACCCGGGTGGTTGTAGTACGCGCCGTACGTCGCGTCGTCCGCGTCGCCGCCGCCGTAACTGTTGGAGATAGCAACGACTCCGGGCTGCTTCGCCGCGGTCTGCACCGCGGCGCCGAGGTCCGCGAAGCTCGCGGACTTCGCCTGTACGACGATGATCTTCGCGTCCTTCGCCGCAGCCGAGACCGCGTCGACGTCGAGCGCCTGCTCACCGGCCCAGCCGGCGTTGAAGCGCGGCAGCGCCGTGCCGCCGTTCTGGTCGATGACCTTCAGGCAGCCGCTGGCCGTCGTACAGGGGCCGAGGCTGAACTGCGAGCGGTAGACGTTGAGGTCGCGCTCCAGGTTCGGGTACCCGTACGCGTCGACGATCGCGACCGTACGGCCACTCGCCGACAGGCCCGTCAGCTTGTACGCATCCTGCAGTTGCGCCGGCGTCAGACCGGTCGACGGCGGCGTGGTGGACGCGGGCGCGACGCCCTTGTCGTTCACCAGCTTGATCGCGTTGCAGACCGCGGTGTGGGCGGCCGTGGTCGCGGAGCAGACCTTGGCGGCGTGCTTCCCGGCGGTGTACGGCGTGGGCGCCGCCGCGGCTCCGGTCTGTGCTGATGCGCTCGCCATCGCCGCGGTCGCTCCGACCACGGCCAGCGCACCGGCACTCAGGGCGGAGACGAGAATCCGTTGCCTCAACTGGACTCCTCGAGATTGGGCAGGCCTCCGCGTGCGGTCCCGTTCGGCCAGTGGGCGGAGGCCGGCTTGATTTGGGGGTGTTCGCATCGTGCGTCCCTCGCCGGTGCGGATGCCAGCAGTTGGACCACTGACAAATGTCATCGGCGGACCCATGACATCCGACCCGATCGGACCGGAATTCCCGCGTGATCACGCGGTCACGGTGGGCACTGTGGTCCGTGAAGGATTCCCCGTGAGTTTCCCGGTACCGCCCCTCAACCATTCGAGGTACCGGTAATGGTCACCTCTGTCAGGTGGAAGGTGTTGTTGGCGGAGTTGCTCAAACCTTCGACCCGTACGTACCGCGCCGTCGCCTCGGTCCGGAACGTGTCGCCGGCATCGACAACAGGCACGGTGCCGAAACGCCCGCCCAGCCGGAACCAGTGCGACCCGTCGAGGCTCCCCAGCAACCGGTAGTTGTAGTACCGGGTCCCGTCCACGTAGTTGCGTACGTTGATCGCCGACACCGCCGACGCGGTACCAAGATCCACTTGCCACCACGTCGGACCCAACGGCCCACCCCAGTACGGGTTGTTGGACCTGCTCCCGTCGTTGGCCGCAGTGGCCGGGTGACCGTCCTCCTCGCCAAGGGCACTCACCGGCTTGCGCACACTGATCACGGTGTCGCCAGAGCTGTCCCGAGACGCGTACGGCGCCACCGTGAACCCATGGAACGTCGCAATCCCAGTAGTCATGAACACGCCGACGTCCTGCACTGCGGCCACACCCGGCACCACAGCCGAACCAGCAACGGTCCAGTTCTGTCCGTCCTCGCTGCACGCGCCGCTGAGCCGTCCACCAGAGCGAGCGATCCGCACGTACGCAGGCGCAGCGAAACCGTCAGCGGCCGTAGAGCTGTCCAGCGTGCCGTCCCCGTTCGAGTCCCAGCTGAACAGACACCCGCGGCCCGGCGCGACGGCGATGCCGGCGTCAGACCCAGCCGACAGATCGTTGCCGACCAGCAGCCCAGCACGCGCAGCCGACGCAGTCCCGTCCTGGGACGTGACCTGACTGGTCACCGACTGCCCTTCCGCAAGCACCTGCTGCTGGTAGACCGCCCCAGGATCGTCACCAGCGATGCCGATGTCGTCGCCGGACACCGCGAACGATTCATCACCGACGGTCTTCCAAGGCGCACTGACATCTCCACTGACGAGCAGCCGAGTACGAGCCGCCTCTGAAACGCCCTCCCAGTTCGCAGCGGCCGACAGCACCGGCACGTCGAAAGCGTGTGCACTGGCCGGCACAGTCACGTCGTACGCCACACTGAACGTCCCGCCAGGCGCCACCTGCGCAGCAACCGGAGGCCCAACCGCCTTGACGCCGTAGGACGCAGGAGCAGTCAGCGCTACCCGGACCGCTTGCGCCGGACGCAAGGTGTTCGTGTTGCTGTACGTCGCCATGACCCGCACCGTCCCGCCTAGCCGTGCCGCCCGCGCAGCCGGCTCCAACCGCAGCGACCCGGTAGGGATCGCCGCAATGCGCGAGGCCAACTGATAAGCGTCGCCCCGCGCCATGGTCGGGTACTGCGTGTCTGTGTGTGCCCACCGCTCCGCATAGGCCTTCCAGTCGACAGGGGCTGCTGGCTGACCAGTAGAAAGAGCAGTGTTGAGCGCAGCGAAGTACGTGCGCCAACGGCCCGCGTAGTAGTCGCCGACCAGTCCGTTCCATTCTCTGCGTGCGTAGTCCTGCAGGGTCGCCGTAGCAGTCCAGTCGGTGATCAGCGTGCGTACGTCGTACCGCAGGGCTGCTGCTTCCTCTGGGTTGGCCGCCTGTGCCGTCGCACCGGCCAGCCACGAACCCAGCAGGAAGTTGTCGTCCGTTCCGAGCAGGTCGTCGAGCAACTGGAGCCGCTGCATCCAGTCAGCCGTCAGCTTCCGGAACTGCTGCAGGTCACCGGCCTGGTAGGCCGCCGAGATCCGCGGCAGCAACGCACGACTGTCGTTGGCGACCACCTGTCGCGCGACGTCGACCAGGTCGTAGCGGTACGCCGTACTGCCCCTGAGCGCCGGCGGCACCGCCAACAGCTCACCGAGCGCTTGGCGGAACGCCTCTGGGTCGTACGGGATCGCCGTACCGCTCACACCAAGGCTGGGCTCGTAGTCGAACAGACCGGTCGGGTGCTTGCTGTCCGCTGCAGCAGGCCAGTTGTACACGGTGTTGCCGAGGATGCGCCAAGCCGCGACCGCATGCGGATCCCCTGTGCCGTAACGGCTGGTGGCATAGTCCGTGAACCACTGCTGCAGATCGACGGGTTGGCTCTGCCAGGCCAGGTCGGTGAAGAACGCGACCGCGGCCGGGTTGTTGTCGATCGCCTCCGGCATCAGCGCGATCCCGTTCAGCGCCGTACCGGGTTTGGCCAGCCAGGCATGGAACTTGTCGTTCCACGCGGCCAGCGAGGCGCCGAGGTTCGAGTGGCCGCCGAAGTTCCAGATGGTGCCGAACGCGTACGGCGTACCCAGGAAGTCCTTGTCCCGGTCGGTGACGTTGGACGCCTCGGAGATTCCGTCGACGACCAGCATCTTGGAGCGGTCGATGGATTGCAGGGTCGCCGGCAGCGGGTTCTTCTGCCAGCCGAGGATCGCCCAGATCGCTCCGGGATGTGCTGCTTCAAGAGCGTTCTGCACCGCGCGGGAGGCGTCCGGGACGCTCACGTTACCAGCCGTACCGCCCTCGTGCAGCAGGTCCATCTTGTACATCGTGCTGGGCCCGAACAGGTCCGTCTGTACGCGGTAGAACTCAGCCGCCACCTGTGCGAAGAGGGGATTCGTCGGGTCGAGCCAGTCCGGTCTGGCGAGGCCGTCCCACTTCCCTTGCGGCACGGTCTTGCCTGGGTTCTTGGCCGCGAAGCCGGACGGTACGGTGCCGAAGTACCCGGGCAGGACCGGCACCATGCCCAGCTCGCGGAGGTGGTCGGCCAGCTGGCGGCCGAGCACGGTACGGCGGTCGATGAGCTGCTGGGAGATCGGACTGCCGAGGCAGCACTCGTTCTGCAGCAGCCACCAGGCCTGGTGCGCCGGCTGCGGGATCCACGCGCGCAGCTCGTCAGCGGAGTACCCGAACTTCTGGAAGGCCTGTTCGTAGACGGCCTCTTGCCCTTCGTACACGAGGACCTGGTTGATGCCGTGCAGCGCGAGTACGTCGATGCGGCGCTGCCACTGCGACCAGCTGAGGTACGGGCCGGCGTACCCCTCGTTGGTGTCGTTCAACGCGAACCGGTTGTCGACGGACGCCCGCTGCTCGATCGGCTGCGCCGGGAGCGGAAGCTTCGCCGGCAGGTTCAACTGCTCACCCTCGAGCTCGATATCCGCATGCGCCACGTGCCGCAGGTACCAACCGAAACCGGCCAGCTGCACAGCAGGCGTCGTACCGCCGACCAGCACCTTCCCTCCGACCGCCCCAACCCGAAAGAAGTCCTTCCCGCTACCCCGCTCCAGCGTCTGCAACACAACCTGATCGGCATACCGCTCACCAACCAGCCGCACCAACGCCTCCCGCGCCGGCCCACCAGAGACAACGGTGGCCGGAGCAGACGGCGCAACCAGGACGGACACCGCCGCAACCACACCGGCCAGCACCAAACGGACAGATCTCATAGCGAGTCACCTCGGGCGAAGGGGCAACACTTCCGAAAGATCTTTCCGAATCAGCCTTCCGCCCCGGTGAGGATCTGTCAACCATGGGAGAGTGCCGGCCGCCCGGCAACGCCACCGGGCGGGCGGCACTCGTTCAGAGGAGTCCGAGGTCTGCGGACTCTTGGTCGGTGAAGAGGCGGGAGCGGATCAGGAAACGGATGCCTTCGGGGGCCTCCACCGAGAATCCGCTGCCGCGGCCTTTCACCACGTCGACGGTGAGCTGGGTGTGTTTCCAGTACTCGTACTGGTTCGCCGACATCCAGAACCCGATCGGCTTGTCGACGCCGTCGACGACCAGGTCACCGAGATGCACGTCCGCCGACCCCGTTCGAAATTCCCCGTCCGGGTAACACATCGGCGAACTGCCGTCGCAGCAGCCGCCGGACTGGTGGAACATCAGCGGACCGTGCATCCCGGTGAGGCGACGCAACCAGCGCGCCGCCTCGTCGGTGAGCAGAACCTTGTCGACCACTCAGAAGAACCCGAGCTTCGATGGGCTGTAGCTGACCAGCAGGTTCTTGGTCTGCTGGTAGTGGTCGAGCATCATCTTGTGGTTCTCCCGGCCGATGCCGGAGTTCTTGTACCCGCCGAACGCCGCGTGCGCGGGGTAGGCGTGGTAGTTGTTCGTCCACACCCGCCCGGCCTGGATCTCGCGGCCGGCCCGGTACGCCGTGTTGATGTCCCGCGACCACACGCCCGCACCGAGGCCGTACAGCGTGTCGTTGGCGATCTTCATCGCGTCGGCGTAGTCGTCGAACCGGGTGACCGAGACGACCGGGCCGAAGATCTCCTCCTGGAAGATCCGCATCTTGTTGTCGCCCTCGAAGATCGTCGGCTGGATGTAGTACCCGCCGGCCAGGTCGCCCTCGAGCTCGGCGGGTGCTCCGCCCGTGACCACGCGCGCCCCCTCGGCGCGACCGATCTCGATGTAGGCGAGGATCTTCTCGTACTGGTCGTTGCTCGCCTGGGCGCCCATCATCGTGTCGGTGTCCAGCGGGTTACCCAGTTTGATCGCCTGGGTGCGCCCGACCGCGTCGGCCAGGAACGAGTCGTAGATCGACGACTGGATCAGCGCCCGGGACGGGCAGGTGCAGACCTCGCCCTGATTCAGCGCGAACATCGTGAAGCCCTCGAGCGCCTTGTCGTAGAAGTCGTCCTTGGACGACGCCACGTCCGCGAAGAACACGTTCGGGCTCTTGCCGCCCAGCTCGAGTGTGACCGGGATGATGTTCTCCGAGGCGTACTGCATGATCAGCCGGCCGGTCGTGGTCTCACCAGTGAACGCGACCTTGGCCACTCTGTTGCTAGAGGCAAGCGGTTTGCCGGCCTCGACGCCGAACCCGTTGACGACGTTGAGCACGCCGGGCGGCAGCAGGTCGTGGATGAGTTCTACCAACACGTGAATGGACGCCGGGGTCTGCTCGGCGGGCTTCAGCACGACGGAGTTGCCGGCCGCCAGCGCGGGCGCCAGTTTCCAGACCGCCATCAGGATCGGGAAGTTCCACGGGATGATCTGCGCGACCACGCCGAGCGGCTCGTGGAAGTGGTACGCGATCATGTCGTCGTCGATCACCGACACCGAACCCTCCTGGGCCCGGAGCGCGCCGGCGAAGTACCGGAAGTGGTCGACCGCCAGCGGCAGGTCGGCGGCCAGCGTCTCCCGGACCGCCTTGCCGTTGTCCCAGGTCTCGGCGACCGCGAGCAGTTCGAGGTTGGCCTCGATCCGGTCGGCGATCTTGTTCAGGATGTTCGCCCGTTCGGCGGGCGACGTACGTCCCCAGCCGGGCGCGGCGCCGTGCGCGGCGTCCAGCGCGGCCTCGACGTCTTCGGCCGTACCGCGGGCGATCTCGGTGAAGTTCTCACCCGTGACGGGAGTCGGGTTCTCGAAGTACCCGCCCTTGACCGGTGGCACCCATTCGCCACCGATGTAGTGCTCGTAGCGCGATTTGTACGCGACCGGGCTGCCATCCTGCCCGGGAGCTGCGAAGATCGTCATAGGTCCTCCCTCGGAACCGGCGTTGGACCGAACCTAGGTACTGCGACGTTGCACGGACGTTGCAGCTTGGAGCGAGGTCGGATGGACGCACCGGAGCAGGCCCGCCGGTTGAGCGGGGTGTACGACGACGTGCTCGCCGGCAACCGCCCCGGCAGCCCCGGCGACGAGCCCGGCACCGGACCGCGCCCGCTGGTCGCCGCGTCCTGGGAACGCTCGCTCGCCGCCGCCGTCGACCCGGACCTCGATCTGCCGCCGATGATCCTCGAGCAACAGTTGGTCGAGGAACTGCGCGCCGACCACCCGCTCCGCGCCGTCCTCCCGGTGCTCCGGCAGACGCTGACGTCGATCGCCGACGAGGCGTCGCACATCATGATCATCACCGACGCCCAGGGCATGATCCTGTGGCGCGAGGGTGCCGCCGACGTGAAGCGCGTCGCGGACCGGATCGCGCTGTCCGAGGGCGCGGTGTGGTCCGAGGACCAGATCGGCACCAACGGCATGGGTACGGCGCTCGCGGTCGGCGGACCGGTCCAGATCCACTCCGCCGAACACCTCGTACGGCGGATCCACGAGTGGACGTGTGCCGCGGCACCCGTGCACGACCCCGACACCGGCAAGCTGCTCGGCGCGGTCGACGTATCCGGCCCGTTGCGTACCGTCCATCCCGCGATGGTCGCCCTCGTCACCGCCGCGGCCCAGCTCGCCGAAGGACAGCTGAAGGTCCGGATGGCCGCCGCCGACGAGATGCTGCGCGCCCGCAACATGCGGCACCTGATGGCGCTCGGTGACGCACCCGGCGCGTTGCTCACCCCGACCGGCCGCGTCCTCGCGGTCCAGCCGCTCGAATGGCTGCCGAACCGGCTAGTCGTACCGGACGGCGCCGACCGGATCGACCTCGGCGACGGCCGCGAGGGAATCGTCGAACGCCTCGACGAGGGGTACCTGCTGCGGATGCCCGGTACGCCGGTCCGCCGCGCCCGTCAGTCCCTGCGGTTGAAGCTCCTCGGCTCCGGTCAACCCGTCGCGGTCGTCGGCGGCCGCGAGGTCGCGCTGACATTGCGGCGGGCCGAAGTACTCGCACTGTTATTACTACAGCCAACAGGTCTGACCGCGGAGCAGCTGATGCTCCAGCTGTACGGCGACGAGGGCAACCCGACGACGGTCCGCGCGGAGATGCACCGCCTGCGCAATCTCCTCGGCGGAGGAGTCCTCGACACCAAGCCGTACCGGATCATCGCCGACGTCACCGGCGACGTGACCGAAGTCCAGGCGGCGCTGCGCAACGGCGACCTGTCGAAGGCCCTCGACCTGTACGCCGGTCCCCTGCTCGCCCGCTCCGACGCCCCCGCGCTCCGCGCCGAACGCGACGAACTCGACGCCACCCTCCGCCGCGCCACCCTCGACCTCCACGACTCCGACCTCCTGTGGCGCTACGCCCAAACCCCGACCGGCGCCGAGGACCTGGAGATCTTCGAATCACTGGAGGCCACTCTCCCGCGGGACGACCCGCGGCGCGCGGCCGTCGCCGCCCGCCTCGACCGTCTCGAACGCTGAACGCTGAACGGAAGTGACACGGAACACGCAGGCGTGATGAGGGCCGCATGCACATGACTCACGAGTAACCAACCAATAACATCGCTGGTATGCAGATCCTCGCCATCGTCGTCTCGCTCGCGGTGACGCTTGTCGCCGTGGCGTTGTTCGGCAAGACGATCGGGCACATCGTGTCCGTGATCAAGCTCGGGCAGCCGGCCGGGCGGACGAACGACCCGGGCAAGCGGACGGTCACCCTGGTCAAGGAGAGTCTCGGCCACACCCGGATGCTGCAGTGGAGTCACATCGGGGTGATGCACTGGTTCGTTGCGTTCGGGTTCATCGGGCTGTTCCTGACCCTGGTGACCGCGTTCGGCCAGCTCTTCGACCCGCACTGGGCGCTGCCGGTGATCGGTCACTGGTTCGTGTTCGAGTGGGTCAGCGAAGCGCTCACCTGGACCGGCTTGGTGTCGATCGTCGGACTGATGATCTACCGGCTGACGCATCTGCCGAAGGGCGACAACCCGCGCTCGTCCCGGTTCTACGGCTCGACGTCGTGGCAGGCGTACTACGTCGAGTACACGATCCTCGGCGTACTGATCTGCATCCTGCTGCTCCGCGGTCTCGAGTACCAGCTGAGCGGCGCCTCGACGTTCCACTTCCCGATGACGTTCTTCTTGGGCAGCGGGCTGTTCGGCGGGCTGAGCGTGCACGGTCTGGAGAACGCGGTCTACCTGGTCGCGATGATCAAGATCCTGATCTCGTTCGCCTGGATGATCACGATCTCGCTGAACGCGACCATGGGTGTCGCGTGGCACCGGTTCACCGCGTGGCCGAACATCTGGTTCAAGCGCGAGGCCGACGGTCGTACGGCGCTCGGCGCGCTGCAGCCGATCATGGTGAACGGCGCACCGATCGACTTCGAGAACATCGACGAGCTCGACGAGGACGCGGCGCTCGGCGTCGGCAAGGTCGAGGACTTCACCTGGAAGGGCCTGCTCGACTTCACCACCTGCACCGAGTGCGGGCGGTGCCAGTCGCAGTGCCCGGCGTGGAACACCGACAAGCCGCTGTCGCCGAAGCTGATCATGATGGGCCTTCGCGAACACGCGTACGCGAAAGCGCCGTATCTGCTCGCCGCCGATGACGACGCGCGCAAGTCGCTGCCCGAGCTGGTGCTCGCGGAGCAGGAGAAGCCGCTGGTCGGTCCCGCGGACGTTGCGGTCATCGACGAGGACGCGCTGTGGGCCTGTACGTCGTGCGGCGCGTGCGTGCAGCAGTGCCCGGTCGACATCGAGCACGTCGACGCGATCATGGACATGCGCCGGTACCAGGTGCTGATCGAGTCGTCGTTCCCGTCCGAGCTCAACGGGCTGTTCAAGGGCCTGGAGAACAAGGGCAACCCGTGGAACATGAACCCGTCCGGCCGGATGGACTGGGCCAAGGACCTGCCGTTCGAGGTCAAGCAGGTCGGGACGGACGTCGAGTCGCTGGACGAGGTCGAGTACCTGTTCTGGGTCGGCTGCGCCGGCGCGTTCGAGGACCGCGCGAAGAAGACCACGCAGGCAGTCGCGGAACTGCTGAACATCGCCGGCGTTTCGTTCGCCGTACTGGGTGACGGTGAGACCTGTACGGGCGACCCGGCGCGGCGGTCCGGCAACGAGTTCGTGTTCCAGCAGCTGGCGATGCAGAACGCGGAGGTCTTCAAGGAGACCAACGTACGCAAGGTCGTCTCGACCTGCGCACACTGCTTCAACACGTTGAAGAACGAGTACAGCCAGCTCGGTGTCGAGCTGGACGTCATCCACCACACCCAGCTGCTGAACCGGCTCGTCCGCGACGGCAAGCTGACCCCGGTCGCACCGGCCGACAGCTCGCTCAACGGGCAGAAGATCACGTACCACGACCCGTGCTACCTCGGCCGCCACAACCAGGTGTACGACGCCCCGCGCGAACTGCTCGACATCATCCCCGGCGCGGAATTCGCCGAGATGCCCCGCAACCAGACGAAGTCGTTCTGCTGCGGCGCCGGCGGCGCCCGGATGTGGATGGAGGAGAAGCTCGGCACCCGCATCAACCTGAACCGGACCACCGAGGCGGTGGAAACCGGCGCCGACAAGATCGCGACCGGCTGCCCGTTCTGCCGGGTGATGCTCTCCGACGGCCTCACCGCGAAGCAGGCCGACGGCTCGGCCCGCGAGTCCGTCGAGGTCCAGGACGTCGCCCAGCTCCTGCTGGCGTCTGTAAAGCGTGGCGAAAGCTGACCTGCAACTAGCTGCAAAAGCCTTCCTTCCCAGGCGGTCCAGACCATAAGATCCACCGTCTGCATCACCTGGGGAGGAATCAGCATCATGAAGTTCCGTGCCGCCGTGGCCACCGCCGCCGCCGTACCACTCGCCCTCGGCCTCGCCGCCTGCGGCAACAGCGAGCCCAAGGCCACCGGCTACAAGCCGACGGTCCCGGCCACCACGACGACCACGTCGACCGCGCCGACGCCGGTCGCCACCAAGACCACCGAACCCGCCCAGCCGGCCCCGGTCGCGCACCTGAACCGCGTGACCTTCGTCCCGGCGATGACGTCGGCGGTCAGCAAGCAGAAGTCCTGGCACATCACCGGCACGATGTCGATGAACGGCACCACGATGATGACCATGGACGGCTACCAGACCGCCAACCCGGTCGCGGTGTCGATGGAGATGAGCGGCCAAGCCTTCCAGGGCAAGACCGCGAAGATCCTCGTGATCAAGAACATCGGCTACGTGTCGATCCCCGGGCTGACCCCGGCCGGGAAGTTCGCGACCTTCAAGTCCGGCTCGAACGACCAGCTGTCCCAACTGGTCCAGGGCGGCGACCCGACGAAGATCTACCAGTCGTTCCGCTCCAGCCTGGTCGACGCCAAGTTCGTCGGCGAGGAGACGGTCGGCGGCCAGAAGCTCGACAAGTACCAGGTCACGGTCAACACCGCGAAGGCACTCGCCGCACAGGGCAAGAAGGTCCCGGCCGGTGTCCCGGCGACGCTGACCTACGTGATGTGGATGGACAAGTCGCACCTGATCCGCCGGCTCAGCTTCGACCTGAGCAGCGTCTCGATGGTGATGAACATGACCGACTACAACAAGCCGGTGCACATCACCGCGCCGCCGGCGAGCAAGATCGTGAAGTAACGGCCGGTATCGGTCATCTTCCCACCCGATCGTGTGAACTTCTCGTAATCTCCCGTTGCGGATGTGATCACCTCGGGATGATCGGGTGGGTGGGTGCCGATGTTGAGCAGTCGACGTAACTTCCTCACCGTCAGCGGAGCAGCGGCGGCGCTCGCGCTGAGCGGCAGCCTCCCGGAGGTCCGGGCCGCGGCGGCCGGCCGGACCGGCCGCCCGGACCGGCGGGACCCGTTCACGCTCGGCGTCGCGTCCGGCGATCCCTTGCCGGACGCGGTGGTGATCTGGACGCGGCTGGCCCCCGATCCACTCGCGCCGTTCGGCGGGATGGACCGGCGGCCGGTCGAGGTCCAGTGGCAGGTCGCCGAGGACGACCAGTTCCGCCGGATCGTCCGCCGTGGGACGGCTCGAACCGGTCCGGAGTCCAGCCATTCGGTGCACGTCGACGTACGAGGCCTGCGCCCGTGGCGGCACTACTGGTACCGCTTCCGGGTGAACGGGCACGTCAGCCCGGTCGGCCGGACCAAGACGGCTCCGGCGTACGACACGCAACTGTCCGAGCTGTCGCTGGCGTTCGCGTCCTGCCAGGCGTGGTGGGAGGGCTGGTACACGGCGTACGCCGACCTGGCGCAGCGCGACCACGACGTGGTGTTCTTCCTCGGCGACTACATCTACGAGTTCGGCATCGACCGCGGCATCCGCCCGCATTCGAACGAGCCGTACATCACCCAGCAGACCGTGACGCTGGACGAGTACCGCCAGCGCTATGCGGCGTACAAGCTGGACCCCGATCTGCAGAACGCGCACGCGGTCGCGCCGTGGATCGTCACGCTCGACGACCACGAGGTGGTCGACAACTGGGCCGACGAGGCGCACCCGAGCGCGCCGCCGGCGCAGTTCCTGGTACGGCGGGCGAACGCGTTCCGCGCGTACTGGGAACACATGCCGCTGCGGTTCGCGCAACTGCCGGCAGGGCCGGACATGCAGCTGTACCGGCGGATCCGGTACGGGCGGCTGGCCGAGTTCAGCGTGCTCGACACCCGGCAGTACCGCTCCGACCAGGCGTACGGCGACGGTACGAAGGCGCCCGGCCCGGAGACGGCCGACCCGGCGCGGACGATCACCGGCGACGCGCAGGAGAAGTGGCTGCTCGACGGCTGGGCGGCGTCGCAGACCCGGTGGAACGTGCTCGCGCACCAGACCGCGATCGCCCGGCTGGACACCAAGGACGGGCCGGGGGTGCTGGTCCCGATGGACACCTGGGACGGGTACGAGGCGTCCCGGAACCGCGTTCTCGGCGGCGCGGCGCAGCGCAAGGTCCGCAACCTCGTCTCGATCGCCGGCGACCTGCACCGCAGCGTGGCGTCCGACCTCAAGCTGGACTTCACCGATCCGGCCTCCGCGACCGTCGGCGCGGAGTTCGTCGGTACGTCGATCACGTCCGGCATCGACGGTGAGGATCTGGACCCGGGAGGCGCGACGTTGCTGCGGGAGAACCCGCACATGAAGTTCGGCAACTTCCAGCGCGGCTACGTCAGCTGCAGCATCACCCCCCAGCGGTGGATCTCCGACTACCGCGTCGTCGACAAGGTGTCCGTCCAGAACGGCACCGTCACCACCCGCGCCAAACTCCTCGTCGAGGACGGCCGGCCCGGCATCGCGGAGGTCCAGGAATGAAGCTCCCCCGCCAGACCGTGGTCGCGGCCGGTACGCTCGTCGCCGCCGCGCTGCTCGGCTCCAGTTCGATGCCTAAGGCAACTTCAGACGCCGGCGGGTCGGCGTCGGGTGCCGGGGCCGCCGAGGTGGCGGTCGGCGTCGCGCCGGAGCAGCTCAGCGTCGTCGGCCTCCCGTGCTTCCCGGGGCAGCTCAACCTGACGATGACGAACACCGGCGCGCAGCCGCGGTACGCCGATCTGACGCTCGAGCCGACCGGGCCGCTGCAGCTGTCCCGCACGCTGTTCTCGTCGTGGCTGCCCGCGGTCGACCCGGACCAGCCGGTGTCCGCGCCGGTCGAGGTCCGGGTACCGCGGGACGCGAAGCCCGGTTCGTACGCGATCGGCGTCGAGGTCGACCGGACGCGGGTGAACGTACCGGTGACCGTCGAGCCGCTGCCGCCCAAGGGTGCCGGCGACAACCTCGCCCTCGGCGAGCAGGCGACGGCGTCGTCGACGCACGGCAACTTCACTCTCTGCGGCGCGGTCGACGGCGACAAGGACTCCGAGCACTGGGACACCCTGACCGGCTGGAACGACGGCACCCGCGCGGTCTTCCCCGACACGTACGACGTCGCGCTTTCTGCCCCCGCCACGATCAGCCGGGTGGAGCTGTACACCCTCGATTCCGCGAAGTACCCCGCCCGCGTGAACGGCCTGCGCGACTGGGACGTCCAGGTCAAGGTCGACGGCGGCTGGCAGACCGTGGCCCAGGTCCGCGGCAACACCGTGGGTCATGTCACGTCGACGTTCACCCCGGTCCGAGCCGACGCCGTACGTATCCTCTGCCTCGACGGCAACGACCACACGTACTCCCGGATCGTCGAACTCGAGGTCTACGGGAGCTGAAAAGGAGTACTGCATGAAGAAGTGGCGCGCATTGATGGCTGTTCCGCTGGTGGCGCTGGCGATCACCGCCGGCACGGCGACAGCAGCATCGGCGACCACTGGCACGCCGAGCGGCGCGCCGCCGTCGGGTGTCACCTGCGTGTCGGTGACCGGCGCGAAGGCGTGCTACCAGGAGGGCTCGGACAAGGTCTGGGTGAAGGACACCAAGGCGAACGGCGAGTCAGCGGCCGGCACGATCAAGTCACTCCCGAGCCACACCAGCTGGTACCGCGAATGCTTCAACACCCGTGGCGAGGCCGGCGGCTGGGTGATGTGCGACTTCGACGTACCGAACTACCAGCCCGGCGTCCTCTGGGCCGTCAACAACCCCTTCATCGGCGCCCAGGCCAGCACGTCCATCAACACCGGCCCGATCATCTGACCCCAACACGGTTGACCTGGGCAACAGCCGCCTAGGTCAACCGTTTGATCGTCAGCCGAGCGCCCCGAGGACGCCCGCCAGAACGACCACTACAAGAATCGCCCCGACAATGCCGAGGAGCGTACCGAGGCCCTTCCGCTTCACCTTGGTGTGGCCGATGCTGCCGGAGGTGAACTGGTGGTACGGCGACGCGTAGAACACCGGCACGGCCTGGTTCGGCTGCACCGTGCAGTCGAGCGTGGCCTTGCCGTAGGTGAGAACCCACTGCGAGTGGACGTCGATGTGCAGCGGTCCAGCAGGCACCGGGATGTCGTTCCGGCCGTACTTGACCGGCACCGGGTAGCCGTTCAGGCGCACCGTCGGCGGGACCAGGTTGGACGTCATCGCACTGCCCTGGATGGTCAGCTGCAGCATCCCCATCGGACCCTGCGGCTGATACTGCTGGTACGGCTGCTGCGGCTGGAACTGCGAGGGCGGCGGCTGCTGCTGGTAGCTCATGCCGCCAAACAATAGACCCTCAGATGACTCAGCCCCAGGTCAGAAATTGCCTCTGACCTGGGGCTGAGCTGTGGAGCGGGTGACGGGAATCGAACCCGCACTGTCAGCTTGGGAAGCTGATGTTCTGCCATTGAACTACACCCGCCTGGCCGGTCTCCCGGCGGCGGTGAAGAGCATAGCCGATGTCGGGGCTCTCAACCACGCCGGGTCCGCGCGCCGGAATCAACTGACTACTTCCGGGCAGCGAGCCTTCCCTCGGCATTCAAAGCCAGGTTGCTGCGGCGTCAGCCGGATACAGCCGAAGAAGGTGCCCCGCGCATCGAAAAGAGCCCCGTGGGCGGTTTGCACCGGGGGTTCTTGGGCAGTTTTCCACAAAGGGCACGTTCAGGACTGGGCAGCTACGTCATCTTCTGGCAGATTAGAACGCGTTGCCGGGGGCAACATTTGACGCAACGTGAGGATGACGGTCCCTGGACCGGACGAAGATGGTTGCGGGGCAACTGGATGAAGGGGTGAACGGTGGCAACAGACACAAGTGACGCGGTGGACAACCTCGAGAAGGAGCTCGTCACGTTGGCACGCCGGCTGCGCGGGCTGCAGCGGACGCTGTCCGACGAGGCGCACCCGGACCTGGAGCCGGCACAGTACGCGTTGCTGAACCACGTGGAAGAGCTGGCGCCGGTGCGGATGGCCGACCTGGTGGCTGCGCTCGAGGTCGACAAGGGTCCGGTCAGCCGGGCCTGCGCGCGACTGGAGGAAGAGGGCCTGCTGAAGCGGGCGGCCGACAAGTCCGACGCCCGGGCGACTCTGCTGACGCTGACCGCGGCCGGCAAGCGCAAGCTGACGGCGGCCCGGAAGAAGCGCCACAAGGTGATCGAGGACCTGCTCAAGGACTGGTCGCCCGCGCAGGTCAAGACCTTCGCCACCCAGGTGTCGAAGTTCAACAAGCTGGCCAACTGACGATAGTTGCCTCAGGCCCAGGTCTGGTGGTGCGGCAGCCGGAGAGCTGAGGGCTCCGGACGACTCCATCACCAGAACCGGCTCCCGGGGGACTCGACGCTGTGCGGATGAGCAGCACGCTGCTAACGTGCGACCGTGCTGCTCTCCGATCGCGACATTCTTTCCGAGCTCGACGCGAAGCGGGTCCAGCTGGATCCGTTCGACGCTGCGATGGTGCAGCCGTCGAGCGTCGACGTACGGCTGGACCGGTTCTTCCGGGTCTTCGAGAACCACCGGTACCCGCACATCGACCCGGCCGAGGAACAGCCCGACCTGACCCGGCTGGTCGAACCGAACGGCGACGAGCCGTTCATCCTGCACCCCGGTGAGTTCGTCCTGGGGTCGACGTACGAGCTGGTCACGCTCCCCGACGACGTGGCCGCCCGCCTCGAGGGCAAGTCGTCGCTGGGCCGTCTCGGTCTGCTCACGCACTCGACGGCCGGCTTCATCGACCCGGGTTTCTCCGGTCACGTGACCCTCGAGCTGTCGAACGTCGCCACGCTGCCGATCAAGCTCTGGCCCGGGATGAAGATCGGCCAGCTCTGCTTCTTCCGGCTGTCCTCGCCCGCGGAGAACCCGTACGGCTCGGCGAAGTACGGCTCCCGGTACCAGGGCCAGCGCGGCCCGACGCCGTCCCGTTCCTACCAGAACTTCCACCGTACCGAGATCTGACCAACGAAAGAGGGCCCCGGGAATCCCGGGGCCCTCGTCAGGTCGATCAGGCGGTCGCCTTCACGAACACACACACCGAATCGAGCTCGTTCGTGACGCTGTAGTCACCGTGCGGCAGCTGCATGTACACGCCGCCGTACGGCGAGACGGACTCGGGCGACCGCAGTTTGCCGTCCCAGAGGCCGAGGTCACCGTTCCCGGGGCTGCCGCCGTCCGACGGGGTGCTTCCGTCGGACGGAGTGTCGCCGACCGTCGGGCTGCTGCCGTCCGAGGGTGTGCTGCCGCTGGACGGGGTGTCGCTCGAGCCCGGGCTCCCGGACGGCGTCGGACTCGGCAGGTCCGCACCGGTCTTCGCGTCCAGCAGCACCGGCTGCGCCTCGGTCTGGGCGTAGACGACGCCGTGGTAAGCCGCAGTCATGTTCGGAACGATGCGGTTGCCGGAGTCGTTGGAGAAGCTCCAGGCCTTCTTGCCGGTCGTATCGTCGAAGCCCATCATCGTGTCGGTCTGGTTGCTCTGCGACTTCGTCTTCCCGGTGCAGACAACGGAGGCCGCCTCGTCACCGAAGCAGGACCATCCGCCTATGTCGGTGCTGTTCTGGAGCCGCGGGAGCGGCGTGACGACGACAGCTCCGGTCGACAGGTCGACCGCGTAGAGCGCGATGTCGTACCCGGGGTCGCCGATGTACTTGTCACCGAGGAAGTAGGCGTGCTTGCCGGTGCCGGCGATCGGCTGGTAGTTGGTCTGCAGCGGCCCGACCTGCTTCGTGACCTTTCCGCTCGGGCCGTCGGCGAGAGCCAGCACGGCGTCGTTCGTGTTGGTCGACGTCGGCGCCTTCGTGCCCGCGATCACGCCGCCGTGCACAGCGGCCGGGGTGATACCCGGCACGAGCGTGCTCTTCTTGGTCGCCGGGTCGGCGTACACCGTCACGTACTGCACGTTCCCGCCCGAGCCCGCACCCGTCGTCCCGACGGCGACCTGACCGGTTTCCACGTCGTAGGCCACGCTCCCGATCGCGGCGTCGTCGTACGCGGTCTTCGTCGACGTCTCGGCGATCTTGTCGCCGGTCGCCACGTCGATCCACTGGATCACCACGAGGCCCTGCGGTTTCTGGGTGCCGTTGCCCTTGTCGGTCTCCGAGTAGACGACGACCGCGACGTCCTTGCCGTCGACCTTCACCGCCTTCGCCCGGAATGCTGTGTTGACCTTCGTGGTCGCCGCCTGCGCCGCGGGAACCGACCAGGACTTGCTCGGGTCGGTGACATCGTGACCGGCGAGGCTCTTGATCGTGCCGGCCACGGCGACCTTGCCGACGATCGCCATCTGAGCCTCGGTGAGGGAGACCATGGTCTGGTCCTTGAACACCGGAAACGCGCCGCCGATCGCCAAGGCCTTGGGCGGGTCGAAGGTCGGGACGGCCGGTGCGGTCGGCGTCGGCGAGCTGGTGGAACCACCACCGTTGGTGCCGGAGCCCGAGTCGGACTTCTTGTCGTTGCCGCCGCAGCCGGCTACCAGAAGCAGGGCTGCGGTGACAGCTGTGGTCGCCACCATCGGACGCAACATCGTTGGCTTCTCTCCCAGGTCGCCGAGAATGATCGACTGAACGCTAGCAGTGTTCGCGGGTCCGCCCGGCAGTTATCCACAGGCATTGCACGAACCTGCAACACACCTCTGGGGTGCTGTCCTCGGCGCCGCGGGCTAGACGAGCCCCAGCCGTCCCAGCAGCCCGAAGACCGCGGCGCCGTTGACCGGTACGCCGGTCACCGGACGATCGACAGGCCGGTCCCGCGGCGCCGCGGCTGCGGCTCGGTCAGCACCCGGGTGGCCGGCTCCGTCAGCGCCCGGGAGGCCGGCGCCAGCCGGTCGGCCAGCCGGTGCAGTGCGCCGGCCAGCCCTTCCCGAGGGGTGCTGCGGATCTTGCCTTCGTTCCGGCGTGCCCTCGACTCGGCCGCCCGCAACTGCTCGGCGACGCGGTACCGCGCAACTTCCTGCTGTTCGCTGATCATGATGGTGCTCCCCTTGCGTAATCCCCGTGCTGTGGTTGGTTTTCGGCAATGCTTCGCCCAGGTCCCGCCCCCAGTGGCGGGACCGTTGGCTACATCAAGACAACGAACCCGAACGCCTCAGTCCGACACGTGCAGGCGCTGGGTCAGACCTTGACGACAGTGATGTCGCCGGAGACCGTACGGGCGCGCAGCATCAGGGCGCGCTCACCCTCGGCCGGCTTCGCGCCGGGCTGCAGGTCGCAGCGGATCCGTCCGGTGACGGTCTTCAGGTCCAGGTACGTCGGGAGTCCGTCCGGGACCCCGATCTGTACGTCGCCCCGGGCCGTCTCGGCCTGAACGCTCGGCCCGTCGGCGATCTCGACCTTGACGTCGCCGGAGCCGGAGGTGGCGACCGAGTGGTCGCGGATCCGCTCGATGGTGATGTCACCCGAGCCGACCTTGACGGAGGTGGGACCGGCGGCGTCGCCGATCGTGACGTCACCGGAGCCGGTGCTCAGCCCGAGCGCGTCCTCGGCCTCCTCGATGTCGATCGAACCCGAGCCGGTACTGGCACGTACCGCGCTCGCGGCGCTCTCGACCTTCACGTCGCCGCTGCCGGTGTTGATGCCGAGCTCGTCCTCGACCCGGGTCAGCCTGACGTCGCCGGAGCCGGTCGCGAGCCGCGCCGAACCGAGCGGGACCTCGGAGACGATGTCACCGGACCCGGTCTTGACCCGGGCGTCGAGGACCGCGGAGGTGGCGATCCGGACCGTGATCTCCGGTCCGCGCCGGACGTTCCGCGGGCTCTCGACGATCAGCTCGCCGCCGGTGACCTCGAAGATCACGCCGTCGTCGTCACCGTCGACCTCCATCGACACCGTGGTGCCGGCACCGTCCGGGTTGGGCCCGAGCTCGACCAGGCCGGAGCCGATGTCGATCCGGATCCGGTCGATCCGCTCGTTCTCGTCGTCGATGAACTGGGTCGCGCCGTGGTCGCTCATTCCGCCCATCCCGTCACTCGCTGGCCCGGGCCGTGGCCGCCACGACGCCGTTCCTTGTCCTCGCGGCGACGCTCCCGGTCGTCCCGGCGGCGGTCGCGCCCGCGGTCCGTACCGAACACGCCTTCCTCACCGAACGGACCGTTCGGGCCGAACACACCGTTCGGGCCGAAGACTCCGTCGGGACCGAGCGGACCGTTCGGACCCAGCGGGCCCTCCGGGCCGAAGACCGGGCCGCGCGGTGGGCGGGGCGGACGGGGCGGGCGCGGGCCGCCGCGGCGGCCGACGCTGAGCTCGGTCATCACGGTGCGCATCAGCCACGCGTTCGAGGAGATGCCCTCGGCGTCGGCGGCTTCGTCCACCTTGTTCTTGATCGACATCGGCAGCCGCAGCGTGATCCGCGCGTTCGGCTCGTCGGCGTCCGGCACGAACTGCTCCGCGCCGTCGTCCGCCTCGTCCTCGAGGTCCTCTTCGATCTCGTCCGGACCGGTCAGCTGGCTCGGCGCCGGCGTGACCACGAACTCCGGGCGGCCACCGGCCATCCGGAGCTCGACCGAGCCCGGGGACAGCTCGCGGCTGATCTCCCCGGCGGCGTCGGACAGGGCTGAGATGAGGGCCAGTCGGCCCGCGTCGTCCAGCGTGGCTCCGAGGCGCTGTGCCACGGAGCGAGTCTGCTCGTCGGCCAGGGCGGTCGCGTTCTCCACGCTCCGCCGGACCGACTCGAGGTAGTGGTCAAGTTCCATGACGCAATCATGACGTCATCATGACGTCACTGTCAACCTCTGGTGATGTCACGACGCCGTCGAACCGGCGTCAGGGCAGAATGAGCCCATGAGCAGAGGCGTATTGATCACCGGTGCATCCAGAGGAGTCGGCGCGGCGGCCGCGCAGGCGTTCGCACGAGCCGGCGACCGGGTCGTGCTGCACTGCCGCGGCGCCGTCGACCGGGCCGAACAGGTCCGGGACTCACTACCCGGCGACGGGCATGCGGTAGTCGCCGCGGACCTCGGCGATCCGGCCACAATCCCTGCCCTGGTTGAGGAATCGGCCGCCGCGCTCGGGCGGATCGACGTACTGGTGAACAACGCGGCAATGTTCGTCGACGAGCCGGTCGCGGGGTCGCGCCGGGTCGGTCACCCGCTGGCCGATACGCCGTACGAGGAGTGGGTCGCGGTCTGGCGCCGTACGCTCGCCGTCAACCTGGAGGGGCCCGCGCACGTGACCTGGTGCGTGGCGCGGCAGATGCTCGACACGGAGCCCGCGGACGGCGTACGGCGGGGCGCGATCGTCAACGTCGGGTCCCGCGGCGCGTACCGCGGGGAGCCCGACGTACCCGCGTACGGCGCCTCGAAGGCCGGAGTGCACTCGCTCGGACAGTCGCTGGCGGCATCGTTGGCGCCACATGACATCACGGTGACGTCAATCGCGCCCGGATTCACCGCCACCGACATGACCGAGTCGTTCCTGGCCGGCCCCGGTGGCGACGCGATCCGGGCACAGAGCCCGTTCAACCGGGTCGCCACCGCCGACGAGGTCGGCAACGCGATCTACTGGCTCGCCTCAGCCGATGCGAACTGGGCGAGCGGAGCGGTCCTCGACTTCAACGGGGCGTCGTACCTGCACTGAGCTGACGACGACGGCGGCGACCGTCCAGACCCCAGCGAGCACCGCCATCGGGAACACGTCGCCGTCCTCCTCGGTGAACAGCAGGATCAGCGAGAGGTTGACGGCGGCGTGCGCGGCGGTCGCGACGACCAGGTTCGTACGGCGTGCGTCCCGGAGCACGGCGCCCATCACCACGGACAACCCCGTCGTCATCACCACGAACAGGCCCATGTAGACGAGACCGTTGGCGAACCCACCGATGTGCCAGAACCCCCACAGCACGCCGACGATCAGCGAGGAGCGCAGTACCGAGAAGCGGGTCTGCAGGTACGGCTGCAGGTACGCGCGCCAGCCGAGCTCCTCGCCGGCCGCACCGACGATCATCGTGATCACCAACGTCCAGAAGGGGAACGACAGGCTCTCCGCCCGCCACGGCCGCCCCGCGATCACGTGCACCAGCACCGACACCAGCATCGCCACCACGACGATGCCCACCACCAAGGCACTCCGCCCGGCGGCGACCTTCGCCGGCGCGAACCGCGCGTCGACCCGCGTCGTACGGCGGAACAGCAGGAACATCATGCCCACGCCGAGCGCCGGCGCGAACTGGACCAGCTGGATCAGGTCCGGGCTCGGACCGGTTGCCGACTGCAACGCGTTCAGGATGCCGCTGAAGATCATCGTGGTCAGGTAGAAGACCACCACCCGCAAGAACACTGCTACTCCTGGATGAGATAGGGCGCGATCATCAGGTCGAGCTGCTCGCTGAGGAACTCGGTCAACGAGCCCCAGCCGTTCACCGCCCAGACCTGGAGTGCGCCGTTGAAACAGACAAGGGTGTGCCGCGCCAGCGCCGGTACGTCGGAGTCCGCGCGCAGCTCGCCCGCTGCCACCGCCGCCCGGTAGAGCCGGTCGCAGCTGTCGACGATCGCTGCCGAGTGCGCCAGCGCGTGCTGCCGGAACTCGGGGTCCGCGACGTCGAGCTGGACGAATCCGAGACCGTTGCCGAGCTGCTCGCGGTGCTCGATGTGCGCGACCGCGGACAGCGCGAAGTCCCGGAGGGTGGCCAGCGGTGAGGTGTTGCGGCCGGCAACCTGTTCGGCCAGTCGCTGGACCATCACCGGCGAACGGGCGGCGGACGCGAGCAGCAGGCCGCGTTTGGAACCGAACCGCTGCATCAGGGTCGGCGGGGCCAGCCCGACCCGGGATCCGACCGCGGCGAGGGTCAGTTTCACCGGTCCGAGCTCGGCCAGCACCTCGCGGGTCGCGTCGAGGATGACGTCGTCGCTCACCAGCCGCGGGCGGGCCATCCGTTCGCCTCCGAGTTTGTGAATCGCCATTCGTTAACACACGGGATCGTAACAGATCCTTGTTCGCTCAGTTAGTCAGTGACAACGGGTAAGCGTTCGGACACCGTGCAGTCGTGGAGAGGGGTCCGGACCGCAGCCCCGCCGTCCGGTGCACCCGTCCGTCGCCGGGCTCGTCGTACAACGGGAGCCTCTTCATGCGTTTCGCCCGCATCACCCTGGGTCTGCTGCTGGCACTGTCAGGCCTGGCGGCCGCCGCCGCCGGAGCGGTCGCAGCCTTCTGGCTGGTCGGCCCGGACAACACGATCACCACCCCCAGCCGTCAGCTCGCCAGTACGGGCCTCGCGGTCGTCAGCGCGCCGTCGCTGCTGGACCGGCACGGCCCGACGCTGCACGTGTCCGCGACCGGCGACAAGCCGCTGTTCATCGGCGTCGGGCAGGACCTCGACGTCCGCGACTACCTCTCGGGGGCCGCGCACACGCAGGTGGTTCGCGTCGACCTGCCGGCCACGTTCGGCACGCGGGAGATGCGTGGCCGTACCAACAAGTTGACGCCGCCCGGCGAGCTGGACTGGTGGGTCGCGCAGTCCGCCGCGGGTGCGCAGTCGGTCAGCTGGCCGGTCCAGGACGGGCGGTACGACGTCGTCGTGATGAACGCGGACGGTTCGCCGGCGGTCGGCGCCGACGTCACCTTCGGCATCCAGGTCCACCGGCTCTTCGGCATCTGCCTGCTGGTGCTCGGAGCCGGCGTTCTGCTCTTCGGCGTCGGCCTGTGGTTGCTCTGCCGCCGTCGCCCGGCCGCCGGGAATGCCGAGGTCACCGACACCATCGAGATCCCGGTCGTCAAGCTCACCCGCGTCCCGGCCCTCGTCTCAACGCCCGCCAAGCCGGCCGAGAACACCCCGGCGTACCGAGTCTCCCCCTTCCACCCCGACCGGGTGAGCCCCTTCGCTCCTCTCTCAGAGGAGAAGCAAGAAGAGGAAGCGCCGCTCGAGTCGGCTCCGGCAGATCCCGAGCTCGCGCCGGTGGCGGCGACCGTTCGGGAGACAACCGCTCCGTTGGCGGCGTCCGTTGCGGAGACGAGCGCTCCGTTGGCGGCGTCTGCTGCGGCGGAGACGACCGCTCCGGCGGGCGAGGGCGTGCCTGCTCCTGTGGTGTCGGCGCATCCGGCGCTGGTGCGGACGGGTGCGGTGCGGACTGCGCCGGTTGCGGTGCCGGCGGCGCCGATGTTCATGTCGGCTGCCGCGGTTGCGCGCGCCAAGGCGCCGGTGCTGATCGGCGCCGGCGCCCGGCACAACGGGAACGGCCGGCCGTCGTACGACGAACCGCCGTACGAGCAAGCGACGTCCGCCGTGCCGACGTCCGCGGACGTCGCGTCCGCCGCGACCCGGACGACCGACGGGACCCGGACGACCGACGCGACCGGGGCGGCTGACGAAGGGCGGACGGCGGACGGGGCGACCGAGACTGTGCCGCTGAACGAGTCGCCGGAGTTTGTGAAGAGTGATGAGGCGGTACGGCGGACCGCGGCGCTGCTGGCGTCCGGGGCTATGTTGCTGACGGCAACGAGCTGTGGGCTGATGCCGCCGAAGAACAGCCTGACCGCGCCGGACAGCAGGCCCGCGGTGACGCTGGCGGACGCGCAGGCCGTCGTCCAGCGGTACAACCAGCTGAACAACCAGGCGAACCGCACCCGCGACGGCAAGCTGTCGGCCACCATCGAGGGCAACCCGACGCTCGCGCAGACCCTGGCCGGTTTCGAGATCGGGCGGAAGCTCGACGCGGCCGGCAAGGAGGTGTCGAAGCCGTTCAGCTACACCGACCCGGAGATCGGCGCACCGCAGTTCACGTCGTACCCGATGCGTTTCGTGGTCAGCTCCGGCGTCTCGAACGCGCCGGGCAGCCGTCAGCTCGGTGTCTGGCAGCGGGAGGACGCGGGCAGCCCGTGGCTCCTCACCCACTCGGTCTACCCGGCGAAGTCCGCCGGCGTACCGTCCCTCGACGGCCTGCGTACCCCGGACAGCACGGACCTGAACAACCTCCGCTCCCAGCCGGCCGCGGTCGCCCGCGACCTCGCGGCGTACCTGACTGGCGGCGCGAAGGCCCCGCAGGCGAGCAGCTTCGCGAAGTCGGCGAGCCTCAGCAACCTGCTCGACCTGCGCGCGAAGGCGAAGACGGCCGACACCGCCGAGCCGTACATCGCGAGCGTCACCGACGCGTTCCTGCCATCCGGCACGCCGCTCGCGTTCATCACCTCGAAGGGCGACGCGCTGGTGTTCCTGTCGCTGACCGAGCAGTACCTGCAGCGCGTCGAGCCAGGCTCGAACGCGTACTGGACCAGCGGCGAGGCGACCGCGTTCAGCAGCATGGTCAAGTACACGCAGAGCCTGCACCAGGACTACCTGCACCAGGTCGCACTGGTGATCCCGACCAAGGCGTCCGGCAAGCCGGTCCAGGTGCTGTCGGTCGATCCTCAGCTGGTCGGCGCCGGCGGCGTCTGACGACCACGGCCGAGCAGCCAGCGCCAGCGCGGCTGCTCGGTGACTACACAGGCGGCCGCGAGGACGCTGACGACCGCGGCGACAACGGTCGGCCATGCGAACCACGCGGCCACCACGGCGGCGACCAGCTGCATCAGAACAAGCAGAACGGTGACGACTCCAGGCACCGGTACGACAACGCGCGGCTTGTCACCCGGCGTCTGGAAGACCGTCGGCAGACCGATCAGCACGACAACCGACGCAATTGCTAGCCAGGCGCCGTGCGACCAGAGAGCCCAGGGCGCACCGACCCAGGCGATCAACTCGGTTCCGAACCGCAGCGCCGAGGCGAGACGGGTGTCCGGCGCGGACGTCGTAGCGGGGCCGGACGGCGGGGTGTGTGTGGTCACGGGGCAACGATGACAGCTCGGCAGCTGGTTGAGAAGTCAGCGGCAAGCGGTTGCTGAAGAATAGTTCCGACTGGTTGACTTCCGAGGTTAGGTTTTCCCATCCGCCCGGGAGTACCAGTGGACCTCACCCGTCGCCGCCTGCTGTCCGTCGTCCCCGCCGCCGCGCTGCTGACCGCCGTACGACCCGCCTCGACGGCGCGCGCCACCGCGATCGCTGCCGACCCCGGCGTACTGCTGGCGAATGCGATCGCGATCTACGCCGGTACGCCGGAATCCAACGCCCGACCCGAAGTCGCCGCGAAGGTCACCGCGATCGACAGCACCGCCCGTACCTGGCTGTCCGCCCTGGACCGCGCCGGCACCGGCGAGCTGTTCGCCGGCCTCCCGCTCGGTACGAGCGACCCGAACCTCAGCTCGTCGTACCAGCACCTGTACGAGATCGCGCTCGCGTACCGCCGCCCACGGCCGGCGTCCGACCTGCAGACCCCGGCCGTCCGCGACCGGATCGTGAACGGGCTGACCTGGCTGCACGCCAACTACTACGGCGACCAGTCGAAGGGGTACTACGGCAACTGGTTCACCTGGGAGATCGGCATCTCCACGTTCGTGTCGAAGACGCTCGCGCTGATCGACGCACCAGCCGACCTGGTCACGACGTACGTCACGTCGATGGACGCGTACCTGCGAAACGGGAAGGACGGCGACGTCGACCTCGACTCGCGGTTCCACACCGGTGCGAACCTCGTCGACATCACCGCGAACCGGGTACTGCAGGGCGCGCTGCTGAACGACGACGCGCGGATCCGCAAGGCGCTGCAGGACCAGTTCACGGTATTCGCGACGGTCGACCCGTACAACCTGCAGCACGGTGTGACGGACGGGTACTACACGGACGGTTCGTTCATCCAGCACGCGTCGGTCGCGTACACGGGCTCGTACGGGAAAGGCCTGCTGAGTCGCGTCGTACAGACGATCAAGGTGCTCGCGGGGACGGAGTACGCGCAGGGCGACGACCTGGTCGGGGTCGTCCAGGGCTGGGTCGAGCACGGGTTCGCGCCGCTGATCTTCGAGGGCTGGATGATGGAGATCGTCAAGGGCCGCGCGGTGTCGCGGACCGGGACCGGGTACGACGACGTCGCGGTGATCGTCGAGGCGGTCGTGGACCTCGCCGATTACGCCGCCGGCGCTGACGCCCTGCGGTTGAAGGCGTTCGCGAAGTTCACGTCGCGGCCGACGATCAACGTGAACAGCTTCGTGTCGCCGGTCAGCATCGGCCGGTTCGCCGACCTCAAGGCGGACGCGTCGATCGTGCCGGCCGATCTCAACCCGGCGGAGCTCAGTACGGCCTTCAACGCGATGGACCGGACGGTGCACCGGCGGCCGGGGTACGCGTTCGCGCTGGCGCGGAACTCTTCGCGGATCAGCAAGTACGAGTACATGAGCGGGGAGAACCTGCTGCCGTGGTTCCAGGGCGACGGGGCGCATTACCTGTACCTGTCCGGACAGGACCAGACGCAGGCGTACGGCATCGACTACTTCACCACGGTCTCGCCGTACGCTCTCGCCGGGGTGACGGCGCCGGTCGAGACCCGCAAGTCGGTGCCGGAGCTGTACGGAACGGCGTACTACGACAACGCCGCGCTCGGCTTCACCGCGTCGTCGGAATCGCAGAACACGTACGTCTACTTTCCGCTTGGCACGAATACGTATTCCGGCGGCGCGACCCTCGACGCCTACGGTGCCGTCGGCTGGATCCAGTCGGACGATTTCGCGTACGCCTCCCGCGCGGAGCTGCCGTCCGACTTCGTCACGTACAAGAACGCCAGTGCGACCAAGTCGTGGTTCCTCATGGACAACGAAATCGTCGTACTGGCAGCAGGCGTCGGCGACGACACCCGTCCAGTGACCACGACCCTCGACACCCGGATCGCCGCCGCCGGTGCTGCGGTGGACGTCACGCGCACCGACCCGCGGTGGTTGCGCTACACCGACGGAACAGTTGCGATGGGCTACTACTTCCTACAGCCGGCGGCTGTTTCGGTGGATGTTCAGACTGTCACCCGAAGCCGTCGAGTGGTGCGTACGTCCAACCCGGACACCGCAGTCACCAAACAGGTCTTCGCGATCACCCACACCCAACCACCAGGCCCGAAGCACTCCCTCGCCTACGCATTGGTGCCCAACGCAACAGAGACGGGCCTCGGTGCCTACCAGCACGGGAATCTCGCCGTACTGTCGAACACCGTTAAAATGCAGGCGATCCAGCACAACAGCCTCCGCCTCACCGCCGCCAACACCTTCACACCAGGCCGGCACCACCTCCCCGGGCTGACCGTCGACGGTCCGGCATCGCTGCTCATCCGTCGTGAGGCTGCAAGCGTGCAGGTTGCCGTGTCCGATCCGACGACGCAGCGCGACACCGTCACGATCAACCTCCCGGCGCAGTACCTGAAGCCTGCGACCGCGACGCCTGGCGTGCAAGTGCAGCGAACTACAACTGGCACCCGCCTGACCTTCACCACGCGCCACACCTACGGGAGCAGTCTCGCCGTCAAGCTTCTTCCAGCTTGGTGATCAGCGCCTGCATCGTGCGGAGCGTCGTACGGAGATCGTCGATGTCGACGGTCTCCGCCAGCTCCGACGTCCACGGATGCTGCGCGACCGCGATCTGCCGAATCGCGTAGTGCCCCGCCTCCGTACATGCGAGCAACTTCGCCCGCCGATGCGCCGGGTTCGGCCGGTACTCCGCCAGCCCGCGCTCCACCAGCAGGTCCGCGATCCGCTGCACCCCCTGCCGGCTCACGCCCATGATCCGGCCGACATCGGCAACCGAGTGCGGCTCACGCAGTACGCCACCGAGCACCTGCCACCAGGCCGCGGTCAGCCCGCCGTTCGCGGCCAGGCTCTGCGCGGCCTCCATCAGCCGCGCGTTCAGCCGGAAGGTGGCGAGTACGACATCGGTCAACGCCGCACCACCTTCCGACTGCGGGCCAGGCTTCGGCCACTCGTCCCGCGGCGGAACCGCCGTCTCGTCCTTGCCCGTCATCCCACCAGCGTCGCGTAGGCGGCCGGGTCGGCGCGGTGGAACACGCCCTCGTACGCGTCCAGCTTCTGCTCGTCCGCGAGCTCGAGCCGCTCCAGCACCGCCCGCGCGAACTGCACCGGCGAGTCCGGCCCCGCCGTGATCAGATCCCCGCCGACAACCGCGCGCGCGTCGACGTACCGATCCGAACCCTGGTATCCGGTGGCCTGCAGGTACTCCTTCGCCGCGCTCGTGTGCGCCCGCTCGTCCAGCAACCCGGCCCGAGCCAGCCCAACCGTAGCCCCGCAGATCGCCGCCACCGGTACGCCCTCCTCCAGGAACCGCCCCGCCAGCTTCGCGAACGCGTCCCCACCGCCCGCATCCCACTGCCCCGACCCAGCAAGCACCAGCAGATCCCCTGCAGCCGGCACCACATCCCCGATCACCACATCAGGAACGATCCGCAACCCACCCATCGTCACGACCGGCTCAGCCGTCTCCCCCACCGTCACCACAGTCCAAGGCACCCCGGTGAACCGCCCAGTCCGCAACTCCACCAGAAGATGCCCGATCTCCCAGTCCGCCAACGTCTCGTACACCGCCACATAAACTGTCTTCATAGACAACATGCTGTCACTACGACAACATGCTGTCAATAACTCAGGCCGGGGTATCCACAACCAAACCGGCAACGCGGGCGGCGTCGGCGAGGCGCTTGTCGTAGGTGACGAACGAGGTGAGCGGCTGAACTCGGAGCGCTGTCGCCAGGTGGATCGCATCCAGGCTCCGGACTGTCGCCGGGCGTACGGTCTGGGCAAGGATCCGGCTGCCGGCATCCAGGTGGCGAAGGTCGATCAGATCCAGGACGCGCGGCAGCCGCGAGACCGCCTCCGGTGCGTGCCGCGCGAGCGCCCGGAATGACTCGATCTCCGCGAGCACCGAGCTCACCCACGCCGTCTCGGCCCGCTCGTCCAGCCAGTCGCGCAGCGCGGCCGACTCGGCCTCGGCGTGGACCAGCTTCACGATCGCGGCCGAGTCCAGATAGATCATCAGCGGTCGCCGTCCCGTTCCCGGGCGAGCTCCGCGCCGACATCGACGCCGTCCGGCTCGCCGATCGGCATCCGCAGCACCGCTCGCCGCATCTCGGCGGCCCGCTCGCGACGCACTGCCGCCTCGAGCACCGCCTGCCGGATCACAGCCGACCGCGAACTGCCGTCGTGAGTCAGCACCGACAGCGCATGCTCGGTCTCCGCGTCGGTTCGAATCGTGATCGTGTCTGCCATACCATCAGTGTAAGACAAGCCGTCTTACTCCACCAGAATCCGGGTCTTGTGAGCCGCCGGGCCTGGGAGGGTGTGGAGATGGGTGTTCGTGAGCTGACGTTGGGTGACTGGGGGCGGTTGTGGCCGTTGGTGGAAGGGTTTGGGACTCGGTTCGGGGAGGTGGAGTCTCGGGGGTTCTTCGCGGAGCTGGTGGTGGATCCGCGGTGGGTGGCGTTCGGGCATGAGGACGGGGGTGAGTTGGTCGGGTACGCGGCGGTGCAGAACTACGGGACGCATTTGCGGGGCGGGCCGCGCCATCAGCAGCCGGACTACCCGACCTTCGAGATCGACTTCGCCAAGTAGCCGCACCCCGATTTGTGGAAACTTTTCGTCGTTATCTGCAGATTTTCTTCCGCAAAGGCCGTCATCCGGCCAGGTGATTGGCGGCGGCTGGTTCGAGGTGGAGGAGTGCGAGTCCGGCGAGCGCGGTTGCGCCGGCCGCCAGTGCGAGGGCGTGGCGTACGTCGACGGTTGCCAGGAGGTTCGTCGAGGCGATCAGGGGGATGGTTTGGGCCAAGGACAGCAGGGATTGCAGGCGGGTCAGGTGGGATTTCGGCGTGCTGCGGACGAAGACCGGTGCTAGGTGTGACGTGAAGAGGCCGACGCCGAGGCCTTGTGTGAGGGTGGCGCCGACCGCGGCCGGGATGGACGGCGCGAGGCTGAGGCCCACGATCCCCGCAGCGGCGAGCAGGCAGCCGAGGCCACCCGCCGACCCGGCGCGGTCGAATGTGCCGAGGCGTGCGACGAGGACCGTTACGAGCAGTCCGCCACAAACGTTGCCTGCCACAACAAGCCCCGCCTGACCCGCTGTCCAGCCGTGCGAACGGGCAAGCAACGGCACGCACAACGACGTCACCGGCAGGACGAAGGCCGCGACCAGTGCGACCACGCTCAGGATCGTTCGCAGTACCGGATTCGCCACCGCCACGCGTAAACCGTCCAGCGCGGCGCGGACGACGGGCGGACGATCGGCCTGCGGCGGTACGTCGTACGGCGGTCTGAGCAGGAGCAGTACGAGGAACTGGACGGCGAACGTAAGGCCGTCGAGCGTGAGCGCTCCGACGAGGCCGACCGTCGCGACGAGCAGGCCGCTGAGCGGACCGCCGGCGAGGGTGATCACCTGCGTGGCCGACGTCCGCAGGGCCATTGCCCTGGGCAACTGGTCGTCCGGTACGAAGAGCCGGGGCAGTACGCCGGCGGCCGGCAAGGCGAACGCGTCCACGGTGCCGACCGTGATCGAGGTGGCCAGGAGGACGCCGGCCGATACGCCGTGGATCCCGACCGCCGGCGCCAGCAGGAAACAGCAGGTGCCGACGATCGCGGTGCAGGTGAGGAGAAGGCGGCGCGGACCGAGGCGGTCGCCGAGTACGCCGCCGAGCACGAGGAGGACGGCGCGCGGCAGCGTGAACCCGGTCAGCACGAGCGCCGCGACCCGCGGGCCGATGCCCGTCGCGGCCCATCCGAGCGCGAAGAACAGTGCGTTGTCGCCGAGTACCGAGAGGGTGGAGCCTGCGAGCCAGCCGTAGTACGCGCGGTTCACCCGTCCAGCCGGACGGGCATCACCAGCGTGGTGAAGGTTCCCTGATCGGCCGACCGTACGACGACCGGTCGCGACGGCTCGCAGATCTCCAGCAGTACGTCGGGTCCGACGCTCGCCGCCAACGCCGCCGCCAACAGACTCGCGGTGAACCCGATCCGCACGGCCCCGGTACCGATCACGTCGAGCCGCACCTCGTCGCCGATCCGCAGCTCCTCCGCGTCGATGTCGAAGGCAACAACCTCGCGCCCTTCCAGCGCTGTCAGCAACTGGAGCCGATCCACCACCACCCGGCAGGCCGGCGGCGCCAATCCCTCGAGGATCTGCTGGTACGCCGGATACTCCGCATCAACCGTCGCCAGCTCGCGCGATTCGTCCCCCCGAACGAGCCGCAGCCCGCCGTCCACCTCGACCCGTACGACGTCTCCCGCCGCAACCCACCGGCTGACGGCGGCAAGCTCCGCGGCCGGCACCAGCACCCGTCCCGACGTCCCCCCGAACTCCACCGGCCGGACACTCCGCACCGCCAACCGATACCGATCGGTCGCCACGAACACGACTTCGTCCGGCGACAGTTCGATCAGCACACAACTCAACACCCGCCCCAAGTCCTCACCTCCACCCGCCGCGGAGGCCCCGCGGGAGGTGGACGAGTCGCGGGAGGTCGCGTCGGCAAGCGCTCCCGCCGTCGGGGCGGATCGGCCACCCGGGGCCGAGTCCGTCGCCGGCACAGCACGGGCACCACCCTCAGCGCCGGCCGCACCCGCAGGTCCGGCACCACCTCCAGCGCCAGCCGCACCCGCAGATCCGGCAGCAGCTGGGGCGGGCCCACCCACAGCGCCGGACGCACCCGCAGCACCGGACGAACCTGCGGCGCCGGCGGTAGCTGGTTCGGCGTCTGCGCCCGCGGCAGCGTCGTCTGTCCTCACGTCAGCGGCCTGTGCTGCGGCGGGGGTTACTTGGCGGATGGCGCTGGCCAGTTCGGGGCCGCCGAGGACCGCTGTTGTTTGCTGGGAGAGGAGTTGGGTGAGGAGGCGGGTGGCGGCTTCGCGGGTTGCGGTGGATTTCGCTTCGAGGGTGCGGAGGTGGGCGCGTACGAGTTCGGCGATCTCGGCGGGCGGCGCGTCCAGGGCGAGGCGGACGTCGGGGAGGGGGAGGTCGAGCTCGCGGAGGTCGCGGAGGAGGCGGGCTCGGTCGGCCTGCGACGGGTCGTAGTAGCGGTAGCCGTTGGTGGTGTCGACCTCCGCGGGTGGGAGCAGGCCGCAGTCGTCGTAGAACCGCAGCGCGCTCGGCGCCAGCCCCACCAGTCGAGCGAACTCACTGATCGTCATGCGCTCGACCCTCATCCCTGCACCAACTCGAAGGTCAACTCCGGAGCCGGCCCCACAGGCTGAGGGTCTTGCCGAAGCGTTCGCCCCGGATCCAGTCCAGGATTCCCTTCGCGCATCGCTCCGGGTTCACGTCCGACCGCACCGAGCGCGGCACGTACTTGCGCAACTCCGCCGCGTCGGCCACCGCCTCGTCGATCTGCTCCGAAGTCCAGCCACGCACGGCCAGCCGCTTCCGGCGGATCGCGTCCGGACAGTCCAGATGCAGCCAGCGACCTTCCGGCAGCTCGGAGGGCAGCCCCGGCGTGAGCAGCAGCACGGGGATGCCGGAGCGCCGGATCAGCTCGGTGATCCGCAGCCACAGCGCGTTGTACGCCGGCCAGATCGGCGCCGCCGTCGGACTCGCGATGGAGAGCCCGAGCAGCCGCCCGTTGTCGTCCAGCAACTCGTCCATGTCCATCACGACCAGGTTGCCCGGGTTGAGCCGGACCAGCTCCGGCACAACCGTCGACTTCCCCGATCCGGGCGCACCGGTCACCACGAACAACCTCGTCACAGTCCTAGTGTGCGGTCATTCGACCAGAAGGCGCGCGGGAGGTCGTGCCTCGCCGGAAATCGTCGGTAGCCCGCTGAGCCCGGGCGTGACCGAGCCGAGGACGCTGGAGTGCGCCGCGCCGGTGCAGCTCGGCACCGTCCCGCCCAGGCCGTGTACGGTCAGGAACCCGAGTACCGCGAACGCGTACGCCTCCTTCGCCGCCGACGGCATGCCCAGCTCGTCCGTGGTCCGGACCGGTACCTCCAGCTCGTCCGCGAGCAGGTGCATCAGCGCCGGGTTCCGGATCCCGCCACCGGAGGCGACCACCTCGGTCCCGCCGTACCGCCGGACCGCGTCGGCCACGGTCCGCGCCGTCAGCGTCGTCACCGTCGCGACCAGATCCTCGGCCGGGATCACCGGCAGCCCTTCCAGAGCGCGGGCGACGTACGCGAGGTTGAAGAGCTCCTTGCCCGTCGACTTCGGCGCCGGTCGTTCGTAGTACGGCTCGGCCAGCAACCGGTCGAGCAGCTCGAGATGGACCTGCCCGCGCGCCGCCATCACCCCGTCCGCGTCGAACGGCCGCCCGGTCAGCTCCAGCACGACGGCGTCGATCAGCGCGTTCGCCGGTCCGGTGTCGAACGCGACCGGCTCGCCGTGGACGACGGTGATGTTCGCGATCCCGCCGAGGTTCAGCGCCACGGGTACGCCAGGACGCCCGCGCAGCCACAGTACGTCGATGATGCTGACCAGCGGCGCACCCTGCCCGCTCGCGGCGACGTCCCGCGCGCGCAGGTCCGACACCACCGGTACGCCGGTCGCCTCCGCGATCCACGCGGGCTGTCCGAGCTGCAACGTCCCGCGGACCGCGTCGCCGTCGACCCAGTGGAACATCGTCTGCCCGTGCGAGACGATCAGGTCCGCGTACCCGCCGCAGAGCTGCTCGACGGCCTGCCGCGCAACCGCCGCGAACGCCTGCCCGATCCCGGTGTCGAGCTTGCACACCTGCTCCATCGAGGTCGGGGCCGGCGGCAACGCGGCCGCGATCGCGGCCCGGAGGTCGTCCGGGTACGGCTGGCTGAGCATCCCCAGCGGTGTCAGTACGAGCTGGTCGCCGTCCAGCCGCAGGTCCGCGGCAGCGGCGTCGATCGCGTCGTACGACGTCCCGGACATCAGTCCGATCACTCGCATGTCACTCCCGTCGATGGCCGGTCGCAGCGTCCATCTTCGTTCATCGGTCGCCGCGGCGCGTAACCTTCCTGCTGTCGCCGCGCGGGCCTGGCCCGCCGCGGTGAACCCTTGACACCCGGGTTTTCGCCAGTCGATGATCGGTGTCGCTATACCGGTTTATCTGCTCTGACCGCCGGAGCTGGATCGCCACGCGGTCGCAGGTACTTAACCGTTATAGCGACCCGCCCACCTGTGACGAGGAGTCGATCAGCTCATGAAGCGAAGGACCCTGTTGTCAGCCCTGGCCGCCGGAACCGCGGCCGCCGCAACCGGTGCCGCCTTGCCGGCCGAGGCCGCGGACAAGCGCCGGCCGCGCGCGACGAGCGGCCCGATCACCGTCGCGTACATCGAGGTCAACGACCACAGCATGCTGAGCGCCGGCAAGTACACGCTGGCGAAGACGGGCGCGCAGGTGATCGACGTCGCGGTGATCTTCGCGGCGAACATCAACTACGACGGCTCGAACGCCTACCTGTACTTCAACGACCAGGTGACGAACGTACTGAACAACGTCGCCACCCAGGTCCGCCCGCTGCAGGCGAAGGGCATCAAGGTGCTGCTGTCGATCCTCGGCAACCACCAGGGCGCCGGCTTCGCGAACTTCCCGGACCAGGCGTCCGCCGACGCGTTCGCGCAGCAGCTCGCCGATGCGGTCAACCAGTACGGCCTGGACGGCATCGACTTCGACGACGAGTACGCGGAGTACGGCAACAACGGCACCGGCCAGCCGAACGACTTCTCGTTCGTGTACCTCGTCCAGGCGCTCCGCGCGAAGCTGCCGAACAAGCTCATCACGCTCTACGACATCGGCCCGGCGGCCGACCGCCTCACCTACAACGGCCAGAGCATCGTCGAGACCTTCGACTACGGCTGGAACCCGTACTACGGCACCTGGTCGGTCCCCAGCGCACCGAGCGAGAAGTCCCGCCTCTCCCCGGCCGCCGTCTCGTACACCGACACGAGCTCGTCCACCGCAGCCAGCCTCGCGCAGCGGACGGTGAACGAGGGGTACGGCGTCTTCCTCACGTACAACCTCACCGAGTCCGACACGTCGGCGTACATGTCCGCCTTCACCCAGAAGCTCTACGGCAGCAACACCGTCTACAACGCGTAGGTCCAGCCGGGCTGCCAGTCGAACGGCGCCTCGATCAGCTCCTCCATCGGTCGCCCACTCCCCAGCAGGTGCTCCAGCGCCCACCTGTTGGCGGAGTGGGCAACCACGAGCACGGTTGCTGCGTCGTACCACTGCTTCACATCAGCAAGGAACGAACGAGTCAGCTCGACGACATCGGCGTACGACTGACCGCCCGGGAAC
This sequence comes from Kribbella sp. NPDC031520, assembly GCF_055580825.1. NCBI lineage: Bacteria > Bacillati > Actinomycetota > Actinomycetes > Propionibacteriales > Kribbellaceae > Kribbella > Kribbella sp. NPDC031520. Next base: position 229,083 of record NZ_JBVIKS010000007.1, on the reverse strand, counting down.
GGGTTCCGGACGCGCTCGACCCTGGGGGCGAGCGCGTCCACCGGCGCTCCGTTGAGCTCGCCGTAGTTGCACTCTCGCAGCCGCCAGTCCTGCAGGTGCGGCACTACGAAGCCGGCCACCTCCACGGTCTGGACAGCGCGCAACAGGTCGGAGCTGAACACCACGTCGACGTCCTTGCGGCGCTCCCCCAGCTCCTTCGCCAGGTGCAGACCTTCCGGCGACAGCTCACCCGGCAACCATCCGGTCGCGATCCCGTTCTCGTTGTCCACAGTGATCGAGTGCGTCTCGTATATCAGCCTGGTCACGAGTCACAGCTAACCCCCTTTGTCTTCATTACCGGCGGGTATATACTTAAGTTACTCGTGAGTAAGGGAGCTTCTGTGAGTCACTACAAGTCGAATCTGCGGGACATCGAGTTCAACCTGCTCGAGGTCCTGGGCCGGGGTGACGTGCTCGGACAGGGCCCGTACGCCGAGATGGACGTCGACACCGCCCGCGAGGTGCTCGCGGAGGTGGACCGGCTGGCCAAGCACGAGCTGGCCGAGTCGTTCGCGGAGGCGGACCGGAACCCGCCGGTCTTCGACCCGGAGGCGCACGAGGTCCGGATGCCCGAGGCGTTCAAGAAGAGCTACCACGCCTACATGGACGCCGAGTGGTTCAAGCTCGAGCTGCCGGCCGAGCTGGGCGGTCAGCCGACCCCGCCGTCGCTGCGCTGGGCCGCCGCCGAGCTGGTGCTCGGCGCGAACCCGCCGGTGCACATGTACGCCGCCGGCCCGAACTTCGCGCACGTCCTGTGGCGCAACGGCACCGAGCGGGACAAGAAGATCGCGCACCACATCATCGAGCGCGGCTGGGGCGCCACCATGGTGCTGACCGAGCCGGACGCCGGCTCCGACGTCGGCGCCGGCCGCACCAAGGCCACGCTGCAGGACGACGGCTCCTGGCACCTCGAGGGCGTCAAGCGGTTCATCACCTCGGGCGAGCACGACATGACCGAGAACATCATCCACCTGGTGCTGGCCCGCCCGCAGGGCATCGAGGGTGTCGGCGGCCCGGGCACGAAGGGCCTGAGCCTGTTCGTGGTTCCGAAGTACGACTTCGACCTCGAGACCGGTGAGCTGACCGGCGAGCGCAACGGCGCCTTCGTCACGAACGTCGAGAAGAAGATGGGTATCAAGGTCTCCACGACCTGCGAGATCACCTTCGGCGACAGTAACAACGGAGGCCCCGCGAAGGGCTGGCTGCTCGGCGAGGTGCACGACGGCATCGCGCAGATGTTCCAGGTGATCGAGTACGCGCGGATGATGGTCGGCACCAAGGCGATCGCCACCCTGTCCACCGGCTACCTGAACGCGCTCGAGTACGCGAAGGAGCGGGTGCAGGGCGCGGACCTCACCCAGCCGGCCAAGGACGCGCCACGGGTCACGATCACCCACCACCCGGACGTACGTCGTTCGCTGATGACGCAGAAGTCGTACGCGGAGGCGCTGCGGGCGCTCGTCCTGTTCACGGCGACGTACCAGGACCGGGCCGAGCAGGCGCGGTACGCCGGGGAGCACGACGACCTCGCTGAGCGGGTCAACGACCTGCTGCTGCCGCTGGTGAAGGGGTACGGCTCGGAGAAGTCGTGGACGCTGCTCGGCACCGAGTCGCTGCAGACGTTCGGCGGCTCCGGCTTCCTGCAGGACTACCCGATCGAGCAGTACGTACGGGACGCGAAGATCGACACGCTCTACGAGGGCACCACCGCCATCCAGGGGCAGGACCTGTTCTTCCGCAAGATCATCAAGGACCAGGGCAAGGCACTGGGCCATCTGGCCGAGCAGGTGCAGGCCTTCGTCGCCTCCGAGGCGGGCAACGGCCGCCTCAAGGAGGAGCGTGGACTGCTCGCCAAGGGCCTCGAGGACACGCAGAAGATCCTGGGCATCATGGGGCAGGCCCTGATGGCCAGCAACCCCCAGGCCGAGAACGGCGACCCCCGGAACATCTACAAGGTCGGCCTGAACACCTCGCGGCTGTTGTTCGTCCTCGGCGACGTGGTCTGCTCGTGGCTGATGCTGCGCCAGGCCGAGGTCGCGCTGGAGCGGCTCGGCGGCGAGCTTTCGGCCGCTGACCAGGACTTTTACACCGGCAAGGTGGCCGCGGCGCAGTGGTTCGTCCGGTCCACGATGCCGTCTGTGCGGGCCGAGCGGATCAAGGCCGAGCTCACCGATCTGGACGTGATGGACCTCCCCGAGACCGCGTTCTGAGCTCCTCCGGCTCGGCCACTTGCGCGGGTCGAGCCGGAGGCCGCCGGGGCATGAATTCGCCGAATCTGCCCCAGGTTGCCCCACGATCTGCCCTGTTGCGGGGCGTGCGGATGTAGCAACGTTTCTGCCCTGAAACACCGTGACCCTGGCTTGGTCTCCCCTGTCCGAGCCAGGGTCGCGTCAACTCCGGGGAATGGAACCGCTCGATGGCTGCCTGCGTCCGTCTGGATGTGTCCACCCCCGGTCGTCGTACGCTGTCCGCGATGCGCGCCCGACTCCTCACCGCCCTGCTCGCGGCCCTCGCGTTCCTGCCCGCCCTCCCGGCGCGCGCGAACACGCCCGAGCTGCCCGACCGGATCGCCGCCGTCTGGCGGACCGACCACCTGTCGGTCGACCCGCGGCTGGCGGCCGGCATCCCGAAGACCGAGCTCGACCGGATCCGGACGGCGATGCGCACCGCGGCCGTACCCGTGTACGTCGCGCTCGTACCGCGGACGCCGTACCTCGAAAAGAACACGTACGACATGCCGACGCTGCTGCATGCGCGGATCGGTACGCCGGGGTTGTACGTCCTCGCGGTTGTGGACGGCAACTACTGGGGAACGACCGCGGGCCTGTACCGCCAGGGCGGGCTGCGCGGGCGTGACCTGGGCAGCGTGGAAGGTGACGACAAGCAGCGCCTCGACCTGGTCTCGGACCGCCCGGCGCCGCGGGTCGTCCGGACGATCCAGCAGGCGTCCACGGCGTTCGACGGGCGCGCGCTACCGCCGGTACCGGCCGGTGACCTGGAGCCGGAGCACTCGTACGGCGACCACGGCCTGTCGACGACCGACAAGGAGGACCGGTCGGCGTACGTCGGCCTGGGGGTCGGCGCGGTCCTCGGGTTCGCGCTCACCCTGCTGATCGGGCTGCGGCGGCGCGGGAAGGTGACCAAGCGCAGCAAGCCGCCGGCGAAGGACGAGCCGCCTATCGACGCGTGGGACGTACAGCTCAAGGCCGACGACAGGATCAGGGCGGCCGAGCGGGCGGTGGCCCGGCTCGACAAACGGCGTAATCCGACGACGGAGCAGCTGGACCGGCGCGACGACGCGTACCGCCGGCTGGATGCGGCGCGGACGCTCCGGGCGGACCACCCGGACGACCTGCTCGCCTCGGCCGGCGCGCTCGTACTCGCCCGGCAGGCGGAGCGGGGTGCGTCCGGTGCCGCCGTACAGCCGCCGTGTTTCTTCGACCCGACGCACAACCCCGGTACGGCGAGGGTCGACTGGTCGGACGACGTCGAAGTACCGGCGTGCCAGCAGTGCGCGTCCGTCGTGCGGCGAGGCAAGACGCCGCGCGGGCTGCGGGTGTGGACGAAGTCCGGGCTGCTCGGTCACGACCGCAAGCAGGTGCCGTACTGGACGCTCGAGCCGGAGGACAACCCGATGGTGGCGACCGGGTTCGGTGCGCTCTCGGACGACCTGCCGGAGCGGGTCGCGGCCTGGAAGGACGAGGTCCGATGAGGCGGCTCGTACTGTTGCTTGCGGCAACCTTGGTGCTGCTCACCGGGACCGCCTGGGCGGCTGATGATCCGCGCGTGAGCGGCGCGGTCGCGGCCTGGGCGCACGAGCCGCTGTACGTCGACCCGGACTTCGCATCGGTTGCTGACGGCAACGAGATGCTCCGGGTGATCTCCGGTCTCAAGGTGCCGGTGTACGTGGCCGTCGTACCGACCGGCGAGTGGTTCCCGGAGAAGGGCGACACCGGGTTGTTGGCCGGCCGGATGGCCGCCGCGAACGGAAAGCCGGGAATCTACGTCGTGATGAACGGCGACGAGACGTACGGCGTCGCGAACCAGGTCGCCGCGTTTGCGCCGAGCTGGACCTTTCCCGACGGGAAGGAGTCGCTGAGCAAGCAGCTCTCCGAGTACCTCGACGGCGTCGTGCAGACGAAGAACAGCACGCCGGAGCCGGCCCGGACGACGCCGACGCCGACGCCCGCACCCGAGTCGTCGTCCTCGGGCGACGACAGGTTCACCGCCGGCAAGGCGATCGGGAACGGCCTCGGCGGGACCGCGATCGGGCTGATCGGCGGCGGCGTACTCGGCGGCATCGTACTGATCGTGGCGGCGATCGCCACCCCACGACGACGGAAGGAACGCTCGTGAAGGCCCGGATCCTGTTCGCCTGCCTGGCGGCGGCGCTGACTCTTGTGGTCGCCGCGCCGGCACAAGCCGCGCCGGCCGGGACGCCGGCGGAGCGGGCCCGCGAGATCGCGACCGCGTTGACGAAGGACCCACTGTACGTCGATCCGGCGTACAAGACCGCGCTGCCCGCGAACCTGCGCGCGGACGTCTCGAAGAAGGCCAAGGCGCTCGGGTACCCGGTGTACACGATCATCCTGCCGCTGACGCCGAGCGACGAGTTCCAGGGCCAGGAGAGCAACGTCCTCACGCTGGTGATGGACGCGATGCAGAAGCCGGGGCTGTACGTCGTCGTCGACGGCGGCAGCCGCTTCCCCTGGTACGAGACGAAGGACGTGCCACAGCTCAGCGAGGAGAAGCTCGACGCCTCGCGGGAACGCGCACTCGACGACGAAGGGTACGACGCGGGGCCGACCGAGGTGGTCGCCCGGATGTACGAGCTGCTCGCCCAGCCGGGGATCCCGAGTACGTCACCGCGGCCCTCCTCGGGTACGCCGGATCGGCACGACGACTCGGAACCGGGCGGGCACGGGTGGATCGTCGCGGTCTCGCTCGCCGGCGGTCTGGTCGTACTGATCGGGCTCGGGCTGGTGATCGGTCGGCGGCGCGGCGGTTCGGGTTCGGCGCCGCGGCGCGAGCAGACGTTCCGGATCCCGCCGCATGTCGCCGCAACCGTGGCGGCCGAGCGGCGGCGGAAGCTGACGCGGGACACCAACGCCGAGCTCACCAAGCTCGGGTCCCAGCTCGCGGCACTGCCGACGACCGAAGGCGCGGGGCTGGTCCACCAGCAGGCCGCGTTGGACGATCACGCTGCCGCCTCGAAGATCCTCGACTCGTCGTCACCGGATCTCGTCGATCTGGTCGGCGCGATGGTGCTTCTCGACAAGGGGCGGCGCGAGTACGACGCTGCCGTTGCGGCCGCGGCGGGCCGCCGGGCGGACGCCGTACCGGACCTGTGTGCCTTCAACCCGCTGCACGGGCGGGCGACCGGGCGGCCGACCAAGGTCGAGTCCGACGGTACGACGCTGACGCTGCCGTTGTGCGACGAATGCCGGCAGGCTTTGAAGCGCGGGGCCGCGCCGGCGTCACTGCCCGGCAAGGACGGGCCGTACTGGTACGAGGACTCGCTCTGGGCGCGGACCTTCTTCGGCACCACCGGCGACGACCTGGCCGCCGCGGTGTCGCGCGGCGAACTGCACCCCTGACAACCCCGCCCCCGAGCGAACCGAGGGGGCGGCTCAGGGACGCCTCGGGGGATCTGCCGGATCCTCGGCACCCGCCTCGGCGCCTACTGTCGTTCCGACAACTTGGGTGGGGCTCGAGAAGAGGCGGACGATGGCAGAGAACAAGCAGCTCGGCATAATCCTGCTGGTGGCGGCAGCCGGGCTGGCGTTCTGGCAGTTCGGGGACCGGGACTCCGACGAGACCCACAAGATCTCCGACAAGATCGCCACCGTTCAACTGGCCGCCGGTCACTCCGACATCACGATCAAGGTGTCCGACGACGACCAGACCAGCGTCCGGGAGACGCGCAAGTTCTGGTTCTTCAAGCACGGCGACGCGTACACCGTGAACGACGGCGTACTGAAGCTCGACGGCGACTGCGGATGGCAGTGCACCGCCGACTACGAGGTCACCGTTCCGCGCGGAACCAAGGTCACCGGGGAGAACGGCAGCGGCGACATCCAGATCTCCGGCGTCGCCGGCGTCGACGCCAAATCCGCGTCCGGCAAGGTCGAACTGCGCGACGTCGACGGCGACGTGAACCTGCACGTCACGTCCGGCGACGTCTCGGTCCACGGCCTCAACGGCAAACTGTCCCTCAAGGCGAACTCCGGCGACATCGAGGGCAAGGACCTGAAGGGCGGCGCGGTGGACGTCGAAACCACCTCCGGCGACATCGAACTGACCCTCGCCGAAGCCAACGACGTCACCGCCAAGGGTACGAGCGGCGACATCGACATCAAGGCCCCCGGCACCGACTACAAGACCAAGCTCGACAGCAAGCACGGCGATGTCGACGACAACCTCGGCAACACTGCGAGCGGCAGCCACACCATCACCGCCACCACCACCTCCGGCGACATAGAACTCCGCTCGGAATAGCCCACAGAGGCACCCCCGCGCGCGACGCAGCAGATCGCTGCGCTCACCGGTCAGCTACTCGCTGATGTCTCGGTGGTGTTCTTCGACCACTCGGTATTCCTCTTCTACTGCGGGGTCGATCGCGTTGGTTTCCACTCGACGGCGGCGGTTCGTGATGTAGAAGGAGAGGACGATGCCTGCCACGCCGGCGAGCAGCAGGATGTAGCCGACGACCTGCAGGTTCACCGCGTCCCAACTGTCGCGTACGGCGAACGCCAGGATGGCGCCCACCACCATCAGAAAGATCCCCACACCGATACTCATCGACGTCTCGCTTCCCTCCGGGCCGCGGCTGGTTGACGTCTTCCCTGTACCCGAACACCAAACTCTGAACAGGCCCAGCCGGCGGCCGGTACTACTTGGCTCCGGAGAGGACCAGTTCGACCCGGTTCGGGCCGTCGGGGGTGATGGTGACCGGGACGCCCCAGTCCTGGCGGTGCATGTGGCAGGCCGGGAACTCGACCTCGGCGGAGTCGTCGCACGACGCGGCCTGGACGGCGACGTGGAGTACGCCGGAACCGGCGTGCGGATCGATCACCAACCGGCGGACCAGGTCCGTCGAGTCGCCGGCGCCCTCCCGGAGCAGGCTGTCCGGTGTGGACGACACCAGCAGCCGCGTCGACGGGCCGTAGCGATCGTCCAGCTTCTGCCCGGGTGGCGGCGTGAAGACGACCTCCAGCGTCACCTCACCGGCAGCCAGATCCATCGGCGGGCGCTGCGCACGGGTACTGAACTCGTCCGCGACCGCGGACGCCCCCAGCGGGATCCGGGTCAACCGATGCGCGGCGGACTCGACCACCAGCAGTTCGTTGCCCACGACAACGGCCCCGCTCGGCTCGGCCAGTCCGGTGGCCATCGTCTCGACCGTCTCGGTGGCCGGGTCGTACCGCCGTACGGCGCCGTTGTACGTATCCGCGATCGCGACCGAGCCGTCCGGCAGCACGGTGACCCCGAGCGGATGCTGCAGCAGCGCCTCGCTCGCCTTCCCGTCGCGCAGCCCGAAGTCGAACAGGCCCGTGCCGACAGCGGTGTGAACGGACATGTCGATCCAGCGCAGCGCGGAGATCTCCGAGTCCACGAGCCACAGCCGCTCCCCGTCCGCCGCGAGCCCGCTGGTCTGCGCGAACCAGGCCTCGTCGAGCGGCCCGTCCTTCAGCCCCTCGTTGGTCGTACCGGCGGCAACCGACGTCACCCCGCTGAACGGGTCGAACGTCCACAGCTGGTGGACGCCGGCCATCGCGATCCACACCTTGCCGCCCCACCACGCGACGTCCCACGGTGAGCTCAGTACGTCGGTCCCGTCACCGTCCATCCACTGCTTGCCGGTGCCGACCAGCGTCGTCACCTCCCCGCTCTGCAGGTGGACGCCGCGGAGCGCGTGGTTGACCGTGTCCGCCACGACCACGTCGTACCCGGTCCGGGCCGCAACCTCGTCCGGGAGCAGCACCAGTCCGTTCGGCTCGGAGAAACGCGCCTCGGAGTCGCCTCCGTCCACGAAACCACGCTCGCCGGTACCGATCCGCCGTACGACCGTCGTCGCGTCGGCAGCCAGCTCCACGATGCTGTGGTTGCCCGCGTCCGCGACCAGGAACCCGTTGTCCAGCGCAACCACCTTCGCCGGGAACCGCAGGTCCGTCGGTTCGGCAACAGGAGCGACGTACGGCGACCTGCCGCGCGTCAACGTCCCCGTGGCCTCGTGCTCGGCGACCAACTCGGACAGCAACGCGTCCAATGCGTGCAGGTGCCCCTCGCCCGAGTACTGCGCGACGATGTACCCGTTCGGATCCACCAGCACCAACGTTGGCCAGGCGCGCGCCGTGTAGTTCTGCCAGGTGACGAGCTCCGGGTCGTCCAGCACCGGATGCCCCACCTCGTACCGCTCGACCGCGGCCCGGACCGCCCCCTCCTCACCCTCGTGCGCGAACTTCGGCGAGTGCACCCCCACAATCACGAGTGCGTCCCCGTACTTCTCCTCCAACGGCCGCAACTCGTCCAGCACGTGCAGACAGTTAACGCAACAAAACGTCCAAAAATCCAGCAACAAAAACCGGCCCCGGAAGTCGGCCAGCGCCAACTCCTGTCCCCCGGTGTTCAACCACCCACGACCCCGCAACTCAGGCGCACGCACATGCATGCCCACCATTGTCCGCCGCGACTCAACCGCAGCCGCCACCGGACCGTCCGGCGAGATCAGCGGGGCAGGATCAGGGTGTCGGTGAGGAGTTTGGCGGTTTTGCGGAGGGTTGCCGGGGAGGACGACAGGTCGGCGGCGAGGGTGTAGGGGGTGAGGGCTTCGCCGGGGCCGACCAGGCGGTGGCGGTGGGCGATCAGCCAGACGATGGCGCGGGGCCAGGTGGAGAGGCGGGCCTTGGCGAGCAGGTCGGGGGCGTCGCGGACCAGGCGTTCGGCGATGTCGAAGGCGTCGGGGGCATACGCCGTACCCAACGTCTCGCCGGCCATCAGCCAGGCGTGCGGCGCCAGGACCGAGAGGGTGGCGGCCTGGTGGTTGTCGAGGCCCTGGAGGTCGGGCTGGGGTGGTGAACCGAGGCCGGCCAGGGCGCGGTAAGCGTCTTCCAGATCGTTCGTCGCGTCGTCGAGGAAGACCCGTTCGCCGGGCTTCGAGCCGACCGGGTCGATCATCGCGGCGGCCTCCAGCGCGGGCTGCCAGACGTCGACGGCGTCGACGGCCTCCTCGACGGTGTCGAGCGGCAGGTTGGCCTGCTCGCCGGCGAACTCCAGCCAGGCCTTCACCACGACCGGCACCGCGTCGAAATAGGTGCTGTCGGCAAGGACCTTGCGGGGCAGCCAGTGCGCCAGGAAGAGCTCGACGAGCACCCCGCTGACCCGGAGCGGACCGCCGACGGTGTGGTCGACCGCATGGTCGATCCACAGCCGGACGATGTCCGCGGCATCGTCGGGCAGACCAACGGCCTGCTGTGACTCGAGGAAGTCCTCGACCAGGTGCTCGCGTTGCCGCGGGGACAGCAGCGGCCGCATCGGCGGGCGGACCGGGCGCTCCGGCATCTGGGTGAGCCGGTTCACCAGCAGGCCGGTGAAGAACTCGAAGTCCTCGCTGACCGGCGGATCGTCGTAGTCGCGGGTCTCGCCGAGCGCCTGCAGGATGATCCCGGCCGCGATCGGCGGCCGCACGGTCCGGACGGTCACCCGACCGCCGCGCTGGTACGCGTCCAGGACGCGGTCCACCGGCGGGCCGACGAACACGTCCTTGATGATCCCGCCGAGGTTGTTGTCGACGAACACCACCAGCGTGTGCGGATGCTGCTCGTCGTCGTAGTCGAGGACGACGCTGAGCCCGTCGCCGGTGATGTCCTCGGAGACGATCGCGCTGGTCAGCCGGAACCCGGCGATCCGGGTCACCCACTCCGGGACCTCGTCCTGCGTCCGCAGGCGGGACACGTGGGCGCGCTGCAACGGCAGCCGGCCGGCCGGACCGACCGTCCGGGCCAGACTGGTCAGCAGTACGAAGGACTCCAGGTCACGGCGTTCACCGAGAACGTGGGCTGCGTCGGCCCAGAAGAACCGCTCGACCTCACCGATCTCGTCCGGGCGCCCGGCCGGCCACAACTGGTCGGCGAGCATCGCCGCCGAGCGGGCCACGGATGCCTCGGCGATCACCGGGTGCAGCGCGGCCGGCACCGCGGCCAGGTCGAGGGAGAGCGTTTCCAGCAGGGTCTCCAGCACAGCGACACTCGGCGTGGTGTCGACATCGACACCCACCGGCGGCGCGTAGGGCTCGTCGGGATCGGAGCCGACGAGCCGCAAATGGCTGCGCCGTCCGTCCCGTCCACTCGGAGACTTGGTCACCTCCGTGAGATTACCGTTCGGAGCCAGTCCGCCGCAGGCCCCTCCGCGCGCCCTGTGGACAACTCGAACGACAACGACCCGTGCTCAGCCGAGCACGGGTCGTCGAAGTGGGCGTCAGCCCTTGAGCGCGCCGGCCATCAGACCGCCGATGAACCAGCGGCCGAGCAGGATGTAGACGATCAGCGTCGGGAACGACGTGATCAACGCCCCTGCCATCGAGGCGGCGTAGTCGACCTTCTGACCACCGGCCAGCGCCGCCAGGCCGAGTGTCACCGGGCCGTTGTTCTGCTGGGTCAGGAACAACGCGAACAGGAAGTCGTTCCAGACCGAGGTGAACTGCCAGATCAGCGTCACCACGAACCCGGAGATCGAGATCGGCAGGATGATCCGCGCGTACGTCTGGACCAGCCCGGCGCCGTCCACCCGGGCCGACTCGATGATCTCGTTCGGCACAATCGTGGCGTAGTAGTTCCGGAAGATCAGCGTGCAGATCGGGATGCCGTAGATGCAGTGCGCGATGATCAGGGTCGGAATACCCCGGGTGACGTTCAGGTCGGTGAACGTCACCCGCAGTGGCAGCATGACCGCCTGGTACGGGATGAACATCCCGAACAGGATGAACGCGAACACGATGTTCGCGCCCGGGAACCGCCAGCGGGCCAGCACGAACCCGTTGATGGACCCGATCATCGACGAGATGATCGCGGCCGGAATCGCCAGCGACAGCGACCGGATCATGTACGGCTGCAGCACGTCCCAGGCGTTCCGCCAGGGCGCCAGCGTCCAGGTCTTCGGAAGGTTCCACTGCGCGGCGGCCGTGGTGTCGCTGGACGTCTTGAAGCTGGTGATCAGTACGACGTACACCGGGATCAGCACGAACAGCAGGAACAGCAACAGCAGGACGTACCGGATCGTCCGGCTGCGCCTGGTCGAGCCGTCCGCGATGACGCCGCGGCTCTTCGAAGGCTTCCGGCGGATCGCCGCTGCGGCCTGCCCGGTCACAGCCGTCGTGTCGGCGCTCATTCCTCAGTCTCCTGCCGGACGGTCCACGCGAGGTACGGGATGACGAGTACGGCGACGACGGCGAGCATCACGATCCCGATCGCGGCCGCCTTGGCCATGTCGCTGCGCAACAGGGTGTTCCACATCAGGATGGCCGGCACCTCGGTACGGAACTGGTTCGGCCCGGTGATCGCGTAGATCAGGTCGAACAGCTTCAGCGAGATGTGGCCGAGGATGATCAGCGCCGACAACGCGATCGGCGACAGCTGCGGGAACAGCACGTGCCGGTACAGCTTGAACTCCGACGCGCCGTCCACCCGGGCCGCCTCCCGCAGCTCCGGCGGGATACCCCGGAACCCGGCCAGGAACAGCGCCATGATGTACCCCGACATCTGCCAGACCGCGGGCAGCGCGATGGACGCCATCGTCGTCCATCGACTGCCACCGGTCCACCACGGATTCTCCAGGAAATGCAGGTGGAGGATCTCGAACAGCCGGTTCAGGCCGCGGGCGTCGTCCCCGGTGGAGGGGTTCAGCAACCAGCCCCAGACCACCCCCGAGGCGATCATCGAGATCGCCATCGGGAACAGGTAGACGGACCGGAAGATCGACTCGCCGGGTACGCCCTTCTCCAGCAGCAGTGCCCAGAGCAGACCGAAGACCAGCGTGCCCACGATGAACGCCACCGTGAGCACGCCGAGGTTCTTCAGCGAGTTGAGGAACCGGTCCTCACTGAACAGATGCCCGTAGTTCTCGAACCCGACGTACGGGTAGGAACCCTTGCGAGCGGTGTGCCGACTGGTCAGCGAGGTGTTGAAGGACCACGCGATCAGCCCGTAGACGAAGTACCCGAGCAGCAGCACGGTCGGCAGCAGCACCAGGGCGCCAGGTCCCCAGGTGCGGATTCTTCCGTGCATGCTCAGTCCTCCGTTCCGGAACCGGTCCGCAACTCGCTGCGCATCAGCTCGTCTTCATCGCGGTGCCGAGCGCCGACTGCAACTTGGCGACGTCCGGGCTGCCGCTGAACTGGCTGAGCGCGGACAGGATGTCGTTGTTCTGACCGGCAGTGCAGGCGGCACCGTGGGCGCAGGACGGAACGATCGTGTCCTTCTTCCAGTCGGCCATCGCGCCCTGCTGGTACTTCGGGTAGTCGGCCGGATCGGCGTCCGAGCGGGCCGGGATCGAGCCCTTCTTGGTGTTGAACGCCTTCTGGCCCTCGGCCGAACCGACGACCTTCAGCCAGCACTTCGCCCCGTCGGGGTCGGCGCCGTTCGTCGGCAGCGTGAACGAGTCCGCCAGGAACTGGAAGTCCTGACCGGTGCCCGGCGACGGCCAGTAGGTGTACGCCGAGTCCGGAACCTTGTCCGACAACTGCTGTGCGGCGACCCAGTCACCCATCAGCGTGTAGCCGGCCTTGCCGCTGTTCACGTAGCCCAGTGCGTCCGGCCAGTCGATCGCCTCGCGGTCGGTGTTCGTGAAGGTGAGCAGCGTCTTGTACTTGTTCAGCGCCGCCGTCACGTCGCCGCCGGACCAGTCGGTCTTGCCGTCCCACAGTCCCTTGAACTTGTCCGCGCCGAGCTCGCCGAGCAGTACGGCCTCGACCAGCATCTCCTGCGCGAAGCCCTTGGAGACGGCCAGCGGCGCCTTCACTCCGGCGGCCTTCAGCTTGGTCAGGTCAGCGATCCACGCGTCCACGTTGGCCGGGGCCGTCGTGGCGTCGATGTTCGCCTTCTTCAGCACGGTCGGGTTCGCCCAGACCACGTTCGCCCGGTGGATGTTCGCCGGGATCGAGTAGATCTTGCCGTCGACGGTCAGGTTGTCGATCAGGTTCTGCGGGAACGCCTTGTCCAGCCCGTAGTCCTTGTACAGCTGGGTGACGTCGTCGACCTGACCGGCGTTGATGTAGTCCTTCAGCTCGGCACCCGCGTGTGCCTGGAAGGTGGACGGCGGCTTGCCGGCCTGCAGGTCGTTCGCCAGTACCTGCTTGGCGTTCGAGCCCGCGCCACCGGCGACGGCGGAGTTGACGAACTTGTAATCCTTGCAGGTCGTGCCGAACACCGAGACCAGGCCGTCAAGACCGGCCTTCTCGCCACCGGCTGCCCACCAGGTGAAGACCGTGACGTCCTTGCTCGCCGACGAGTTGCCACCGCCACCGCTGTTGTCGCTGTTCCCGCAGGCGCTCACCGCGAGAAGACCCGCTGCACCCACCAGCGCCAGGGTCTTACTCAGACCACCACGCATGATTCACTCTCCGATCAGTTGATGGAGCCGCCTGTGACAACGATGCCCCCTTGACGGCCCAACTCTCGGCCGGTTACTGGCGGGTGTCAACGTTCCGCGCAGGCGCGTTGCGCAGCCGTGACCCCGTACACCTTGACAGTGTGAGAGCGCGCACATCGGGTGTTCGAACAGACCCGTTGCGCACAAGATCAGGGCCGCAGCAGCACCTTGATCGCGCGGCGTTCGTGCATCGCGGCGTACCCTCCGGCGACGTCCGCGAGCGGGATCTCGGAGTCGAACACCTTGCCCGGGTCGATCTCCCCGCTCAGTACGTCGGCCATCAACTGAGGCAGGTACGCACGGCACGGCGCGGCGCCGCCGTTCAGCCCGACGTTCCGGCCGAACATGGTCCCGATCGGCACCTCGACGCCGTGCGGTACGCCGACGAAGCCGACCGTCGCACCGGCCCGCGCGACCTCGAACGCGGTCGTCATCGACTGCTTCGTACCGACGCACTCCAGTACGGCGTCCGCACCGACCCCGGCGGTCAGTTCGAGTACGGCGTCCCGCGCCGCGTCGCCACGTTCGGAAATGATGTCCGTGGCACCGAACTCCTTCGCCAGCTTCTGCCGGGGCTCATGACGCGACAAGGCAACGACCCGCGCCGCGCCCATCCGGGAGGCCGCGAGGACGCCGCACAGGCCGACCGCGCCGTCACCCACGACGACGACCGTGTCGCCGGCCTTCACCCGGGCCGATCGCGCCGCGTGCCACCCGGTGCCCATGACGTCTGAGAGTGTGAGCAGCGACGGTACGAGGGAGTCGTCGGGCACCTCGGGCGTCGCGACCAGAGTGCCGTCGGCGTACGGAAGCTTCACGTATTCGCCCTGGCCGCCGTCCGCCCTCGCACTGCCGTAGCCGACCAGGTTCTGGCAAGCAGTCTGGTAGCCCGCGAGGCAGTGCGGGCAGGTGCCGTCGCTGACCACGAACGGCGCGATCACGAAGTCGCCGGGCTTGACGGTGCGGACCTCGGACCCGATCTCCTCGACGATGCCGACGAACTCGTGCCCGATCGGCCGCGGCTGCTTGACCGGGTTCTCCCCGCGGTACGGCCAGAGGTCGGAGCCACAGATGCACGAGGCAACGACCTTGACCACCGCGTCCCCCGGCCCGTCGATCTTCGGGTCCGGCCGCTCTTCCAGCCGTACGTCGAACGCTCCATGAATCACCGTGGCTCGCATGGAGCCCACACTAGATCAGGCCGGAACGGGCACCTTCGAGACCCGGTTGGCGTCCCACGCCAGCCACACGCAGGCGGCCGCGAGCAGTACGCCGTGGGCGATCCGCAGCGCAGGCGGGCCGAAGAACTGCGGCAGGAACAGGCCGAAGCCGACCGCGAACAGGATCGCCGGGACGCTGCACAGCCGGATCGCGACGATGATCGCGCCGGCCGCCATGGTCAGCAGCCCGACGCCGAACATGGTGATCGCGAACGGGTTGTAGCGCACAGCCGAGGCCAGGTCGAGGATGTTCGACTGGTGAGCCATCGCGTGCAGGCCGAAGTCCTCGGCGCCGTAGTACGGCAGGGTCAGGCCGGCGCCGATCCAGAACACGATCGCCGCCGTGCGGTTGATCGGCAGCAACGCGACCGCGGCCAGGATGAACCCGATCATCGCGCACAGGTGCGCGATCACCCAGGCGCCGGCGCCCATCGCGGCGGCGGCACCGGCGGTGGTCGACTCGTCCTCCCACGGGCGGAGGGCGGGATAGAGCAGGAACAGAACGCCTGCGACGGACAGCGGGATCCTCATGATTCATTCCTCAGACTGGCGAGATACATCCGGACGATTTGGTCGTAGGTCTCGTCGAGGTCCTCGGGCAGGCCGAAGCCGCCTGCCGACTCGACGGACGCGAAGCCGTGCACGAGCACCCGGAGACGCCGGATCGCATGCACCGCCGCCGGGCCCTCGAGACCGTAGCCGCGCAGCGTGGCGAACATGACGCCGGTCAGCTTCTTGCCCGCTGCCTCCTGCACCGGGTCGTGCAGCGGGTCCACCGGCATCGCGGCGTACCGCTTCGGATGGGTTGCGACGTAAGCGCGGTAGGCGTGCATCAGTGCGGTGACCGCCTCGTCGCGACTCATGCCCAGGACAGTGGCGGTGAACTGCTCGGTCATGTCCTCCAGGACCCGCACCCCGACGAGTGTCTTCAGCTCGCCGAGGTTCGCCACGTGCTTGTACAGCGACGGCGTGGCGACCCCACAGCCCTGCGCGACGGCGGCGAGCGTCAGGCCGTCCGGCCCGTGCTCGTCGACGATGCGCAGTGCCACCTCGACCACGGCAGCAGGCGTCAGCGACCCTTTAACGACCATAGCCCAGAGGCTAATGCCATTAGCCAGCCGTCGTCAACAGGGTCAGATCGTCACGTACCGTCCGCGCCGGTGGGCCAGAGCCGGTACGTCGTCCGGGCCGAACTCGACGTGCGCGATCTCGAGCTGGACCTGCAGGCTCCACCCGACTTCAGGCGGGTCCGGATCGACCAGCGTGCAGCCGGCCCACGTACTGACGCCGACCGGCGCGGGACCCCATGCGGTGTCCGTCCAGTCGATCAGCCGGAACGGGCCACCGGGAGCCGGTGCGACGTACCCGAACGCGTCCGCGAGTTGCC
The DNA here is from genome assembly GCF_055580825.1 of Kribbella sp. NPDC031520. NCBI lineage: Bacteria > Bacillati > Actinomycetota > Actinomycetes > Propionibacteriales > Kribbellaceae > Kribbella > Kribbella sp. NPDC031520. The sequence continues at coordinate 212,793 of NZ_JBVIKS010000007.1, read as the reverse complement.
GGTGTGGTTCGCCGAGCAGCGACACCACCGCGGTCCTTGCCTCGCGCAACGTTTCCCACAGGTCCGAGTCCGGGTCGAGCAGCCCGATCACGTACCCGGGCTCGCCGTCCGCCACCAGCATCGACGACACGGTGAGCCCGGCCCGTTTCCCGTCGTACTCCGTCGTCCACAGGCCGACCGGCGACGGCAGCCGCCCGCGGAACCGGCGGACCGGACTCCGCTCGGACTCGGGCGGCAGGAACGGGTGATCGCCGTGAATGGTCACTGCGCCACGGTAACCCGCTCCGGGAGGCTGAACTTGTCGATCGGGTGCAGGGTGAGCCCGCCGGCGCCGCTGACCGAGGCGATTTCACCGTTGGCGTCGAAGGCGTAGCTGTACGACTCCCCGTAGGACCCGTAGCCGTTGCCGCTGATGATGCGCAGGGTGTCGCCGTCGGCCTCGAGCTCCTGGGGTTCCTCGGCCGGGTTCGCGCCGGTCGGGTCGGTCGCGTAGAGACGGCCCCCGAGCAGCACGACATCGGCGACTCCCCACAGGTTCGCGAAGCGGCCGGTGAACCGGGCCAGGCCGGTCGCGTCACCGCGTTCCTTCGTCGTGGCGAGGTCGAGGAGCCGGAAGAAGCCCTCGGCGAGCTGCCCGGCCGGGCCGTCGATGGCATTCGTCAGCACCGACACGACGACTCGCTGCTTGGGGTCGACGAGGGACCGGGTGATGTGGCCGGGGTAGCCCCCGCCGTGTCCGAACACGTCTCGCTCGCCGACCTTCGTCACCGACAGACCGAGACCGTACCGCCCCTTCTCGTCGGCGCCGGTGATCCACAGCGGGTGCTGCATCTCGCGCTTCGACTTGTCCGACAGCAGCCGGTCGTCGCCGGGCAGATGCGCGGAGAAGTACGTCACCAGGTCGCGCGCGTTGCCGAAGAACCCGGTCGCGGAGGCCAGGGCGCGGGTGTCGACGTGTTCGATCGGCACCCGCTGGTCGGCGTACGCCAGCGCGCTGTAGCCGGCCGCGTACTCCGACGACCGCTTCGGGTCCAGCTCCGGGCCGAGGCCGGTCAGCCCGAGCTTGTCCACGATCGCGGTCTGGACGTAGGAGTTGTACGACGTCCCGCTCGCCGCCTCGACGAGCAACCCGAGCAGGCCGTAGCCGATGTTCGAGTACTTGAAGCGGTCGTTCTCGGCGATCACGGCCGACGCCTCGTTCCGCAGCACGGCGAGGAGCTGGTCGCGGTCCGGGAAGGGTTTGGACAACTGCCACCAGTTCGCGTCGTCGCTGTCCCGGGTCAGGCCGCCGGCGTGCGCGAGCAACTCCCGTACGGTCCGCTCACCGGCCGCCGTACCGACGATCTCGGTGACGTGCTGCGACGCCTTGTCGTCCAGCCGCAGCCGGCCCTGCTCGACCAGTTGCAGGATCGCGGTCGCGGTGAACGTCTTCGAGTGCGACGCGATCCGGAACAGGTGCTGGTCGGTCAGCGGTACGTCGTTCTCCACGTCGGCGCGGCCGTACGCGCTCGAGAACACCACGGCGTCCGTGGCGTACACGGCGGCCTGGACCCCGGGGACGCGTTGATACCGCTGGTTGAACCTCAGCCAGCTGTCGTAGTAGGTGAGCGCTTCGCGCAGGTTCGCTGAATCGAGCGGAGTATCCAGGGCCTCAGACATGACGCCTAGATTGAATGACGCGGAAGCGACTCGCAACGTAAGCGCCGTCGGTGTATGTCGCGTTGGCCGCCGGATTCGCCCCGGTGCCGTGGAAATCGCTGAAAGCAGCCGATTGATTCACGAACACGCTCTGCGTCAGGTTCTCGGACAGCGCGACGCCCGCGTCGAGGGCTGCGTCCCGGGCCTCGTCCAGGATCTTCGGGTCGGTCGAGTAGATGCCCGCGGTCATCGCGCCACCCTCGGTCACCGTGGACCGGAACAGCTCGATCGCCTGTGCGGTGTCGGCCGTCTTCACCAGGAACGACACCGGGCCGAAGCACTCGCGCCGGTAGACATCGGCGTCCTCGGCGTCGATCGCGACGAGCAGCGGCGTACGGACGACCGCCTCCGGGAAGGCCGGGTGCTGGATCGCGCGGGACTCGAGCACGACCTCGCCGTACTCCGGGGCCAGCTCGAGGCGGCTGATCACGGCCTGGTTCACGATGCCGCCGAGGATCTCGACCGCGCGGGCGTCGTCGCCGAGCAGCTTGCCGATCGCGGTCGCGATCCCGGAGCCGACCTCCTCGAAGGACTTGTGGCCCTCGTCGGTCTCGATCCCGCCGGCCGGGACGAACAGGTTCTGGGTGGTGGTGCACATCTGGCCCGAGTACAGGCTCAGGGTGAAGGCGAGGTTGTTGCACAGCGCCGTGAAGGAGTCCGTGGAGTCGATGATGACCGCGTTGACACCGGCCTTCTCGGTGAAGACGGTCGCCTGCGTCGCGTTCTGCTCGAGCCATTCGCCGAACTCGCTGCCGCCGGTGAAGTCGATCAGCTTCACCTCGGGGCGCTGGGCCAGCGGCTTGGCCAGGCCGTCACCGGCCCGCTCGGTGGCCAGGGTGACCAGGTTGGGGTCGAAGCCGGCCTCGGCGAGCACCTCGCGGCAGACCTCGACCGTGATCGCCAGCGGCAGGACCGCCAGCGGGTGCGGCTTGACCACTACGGCGTTGCCGGTGACCAGGGAGGCGAACAGGCCGGGCCACGAGTTCCAGGTGGGGAACGTGTTGCAGCCGATCACCAGCGCGACGCCGCGGCCGGTGACCGTGAACGTCTTCTCCATCCGGATCGGGTCACCCTTCGCGGGCTTCTCCCAGGTCGCGGTGGCCGGGTACCGGTTCATCTCCTCGTAGGCGTACGCGACCGACTCCAGCGCGCGGTCCAGCGCGTGCGCACCGCCGGCCTGGAACGCCATCACGAACGCCTGCCCGCTGGTGTGCTGGACCGCGTTCGCCAGCTCGAACACCCGCTTGTGCAGCCGGTCGAGGATCTCCAGTGTGACCCCGGTCCGCCCGTCGATCCCGGCGCGCCGCCAGTCCGCCAGGCCCTGCTGGGCGGCGGTGAGCAACTCGTCCAGGCCGTCCTCGACCACCCGCGGGTACGCGACGTCCATCGCGATCCCGTACGGCGACTGCTCGGTCACCACCGTGCCGCGCGCACCGGGGATGTCGAGCTCGTACGCAGTACTGAGGTGAGCCTCGAAGGCCGCCTTGCCGTCGGCGGCCGCGGTCTCGCCGTACACCCGGGGGCTCGGCGACTCGGGGAACGCGGAGTGGTAGCCGCGGTCGTGGATCGCCTTCAGCGCGCCGTCGAGGCGCTCACGGTGGGAGGAGAGCAGGTCCGTGGTCATGACTGCGATGTTACAGTCGTTGGCGCGACGTGGACCAGGGTGTCACAAGCCTTCTTCTCGATTGGGCGGCGGATGAGTGATTTGGCGGCTCGGGTGGCGGCGGCGATGTGGGCGGAGGACACCGCCAGCGCCGGACTCGGGATGAAGCTCGTCGACGTCGGCGAAGGGACGGCGCGGCTCGAGATGACCGTCCGCGAGGACATGGTCAACGGGCACGGGATCGCGCATGGTGGATTCGTGTTCAGTCTCGCCGACTCCGCATTCGCGTTCGCGTGCAACTCGCGCAACCGGGTGACGGTCGCGCAGGCCTGCGACATCGTGTTCGTCGCACCGGCGCACCGCGGTGACGTACTGGTCGCGGAGGCGCGCGAGCGGACCACGTTCGGCCGGAACGCGATCTACGACATCACGGTCACCCGCGGCGACGAGGTGATCGCGGAGTTCCGCGGCCGCAGCCGGCAACTGTCAGGCACGATCGTTCCATCGGAGGAGGGCGCATGACCCGCCAGGCGTTTCTGGTCGACGGGGTGAGGACGCCGATCGGGCGGTACGGCGGTGCGCTGTCGGCCGTGCGTCCCGACGACCTGGCCGCGCATGTCATCTCGTCGCTGCTGAACCGGACCGCACTCGACCCGGCGCGGATCGACGACGTGATCCTCGGCTGCGCGAACCAGGCCGGCGAGGACAACCGCAACGTCGCGCGGATGGCGGTGCTGCTCGCGGGCCTGCCCGACTCGGTGCCCGGTACGACGATCAACCGGCTGTGCGGGTCGGGCCTGGACGCGGTCGCGTACGCGGCCCGGTCGATCATTGCCGGCGACAACGACATCGTGGTGGCCGGTGGCGTGGAGTCGATGTCGCGGGCACCGTTCGTGATGCCCAAGGCAACGACTGCGTTCTCGCGGCAGGCGGAGGTGTTCGACACCACGATCGGATGGCGGTTCGTGAATCCGGTCCTGAAGGAGCAGTACGGGATCGACTCGATGCCGGAGACTGCGGAGAACGTGGCCGCTGAGTTCAACGTGTCGCGTGAGGACCAGGATCTGTTTGCGGTGCGCTCGCAGCAGCGAGCGGCGAAGGCGCAGGCGAACGGGCGGTTGGCCGAGGAGATCGTCTCGGTCGAGGTGCCCGGAAAGCGCGGCGCTGTGACCGTGGTCGACGTTGACGAGCACCCGCGCGAAACATCTCTCGAAGCTCTTGCGGGGTTGAAGACTCCGTTCCGCTCTCCTGGCACCGTTACCGCTGGGAACGCTTCTGGCGTGAACGACGGGGCGGCCGCTTTGCTCGTGATGAGTGGAGAGGCCGTGGAGCGGTTGGGGGCCACTCCGATCGCCCGGGTGGTGGGGACCGCCGCAGCGGGGGTGCCGCCGCGGATCATGGGGATCGGGCCGGCGCCCGCGACCCGGAAGCTGCTCTCGCGGACCGGCGTCGCCTTGTCCGATATCGAGGTGATCGAGTTGAACGAGGCGTTCGCGTCCCAGTCCCTCGCCGTACTGCGGGAGCTCGGGCTGCCCGACGACGCCGAGCACGTCAACCCGAACGGCGGCGCCATCGCTCTCGGGCATCCGCTCGGCATGTCCGGCGCGCGACTGGCGTTGACCGCCGCGTTCGAGCTGCGCCACCGCGATGCCCGGTACGCGCTGGCCACCATGTGCATCGGCGTCGGCCAGGGCATCGCGACCCTGCTCGCCCGTCCCTAGGAGGACGTCATGTTCGGTGAGGCTTGCCCGTTGGAGCTGCGCGACGCCGGCGAGAAGCTGTCCGTCGACGAACTCCGGTCCCGCCAGTTGTCGTTGCTGCAGGCAACTGTACGGCGGGCGTACGAGAACGTGCCGCACTATCGGGCCGGGCTGGATGCGGTCGGGTTCAAGCCCGGTGACCTTCAGTCGTTGAGCGATCTGAGCCGGTTGCCGTTCACCGCGAAGAAGGATCTGCGGGACAACTACCCGTTCGGGATGTTCGCAGTGCCGCGGACCGAGGTTGTGCGGGTGCACGCGTCCTCGGGTACGACCGGGCGGCCGACGGTGGTCGGGTACACGCGGCGGGATCTGGACAACTGGGCCGACTTGATGGCGCGGTCGATCCGGGCTGCGGGTGGGCGCGCGGGAGATGTCTGCCATGTCGCGTACGGGTACGGGTTGTTCACCGGCGGGCTGGGCGCGCACTACGGGGCCGAGCGGCTCGGGTGCACCGTCGTACCGGTCTCCGGCGGGATGACCGAGCGGCAGGTGGATCTGCTCCGCGACTTCGGCGCGCGGATCATCATGGTCACCCCGTCGTACTTCCTGGCGATCGTCGACGAGCTGGAACGGCGCGGCCTTGATCCGCGGGACACCGCGTTGCGGATCGGGATCTTCGGCGCCGAGCCGTGGACCGAGGCGATGCGTACCGAGGTCGAGGAACGGACCGGGATCCACGCCGTCGACATCTACGGACTGTCCGAGGTGATGGGCCCGGGCGTCGCGCAGGAATGCGTGGAGACCAAGGACGGCCTGCACATCTGGGAGGACCACTTCTATCCGGAGATCATCGACCCGGTGACCGGCGAAGTACTCCCGGACGGCTCCGAGGGCGAACTGGTCTTCACCACGCTGACGAAGGAAGCCTTCCCGGTACTGCGCTACCGCACCCGCGACCTGACCCGCCTGCTCCCGGGCACCGCCCGCCCCGGTATGCGCCGGATGGAGAAGATCACCGGCCGCACCGACGACATGATGATCGTCCGCGGCGTCAACGTCTTCCCGACCCAGATCGAGGAACAGATCCTCCTCGTCGACGGCCTCACCCCGCACTACCTGTGCGTCCTCACCCGCCCCGGCCGCCTCGACGAACTCACCGTCCAGGTCGAGGCCGCCCCGGACCTCGCGGACCGTTCGGCGGCCGCATCCACGCTTGCGCGCCGCATCAAAGACCGGGTAGGCGTCACCGCAGCCGTCGAGGTCCTCGACCCACACGCCCTCGAACGCTCCCTCGGCAAGGCCAAACGCATCCGCGACGACCGCAAGTAGGTCTCAGAGCAAAGACTCGGCTTGGGTTTCCAGGGAGCGGGGTTTGCGGAAGGCCGGTGGGCGGATGTGAGGCCGGACCAGGGCTTCCACTTCGAAGTCCTCGAGGTTGAACTTGGTGGCGATGTCCCGGTAGGAGGCGCCGGTACGAACCTCGTCGATCACGTCCTCGACCGGGACGTCGCCGACGAGCGGGCGGCCGTAGGCGCGTGCGGGGTCCACGATCACGTCGATGTCGTGGTAGATCACCAGGCGCAGCGTTCCGGCGTACCCGTCGTCGGACCAGCCGATCGCGGCCGAGCCGCGGCGGAGGACGCCGGGGAAGCCGCCCTGGCTGTCGCGGATCCGTTCCCAGCCGGCCTCGCGACCCTCGGCGGCGATCTCGACCAGCAGGTCGCGGCCGTCGTGGGCGAGACCGGACCAGGCCAGCGGGTACCGGCGGCCGGCCCGCGAGCGGAGCGCGACCGCGGCCTCGCCGATCGCGTGCAGGGACAGCCCGGTACGGCGCAGGTGCCGCAGCATGTGCGTCTCGACCAAACCGGCGAAGGTGATCGTCGGCTCGCCACGGCCACCGCTGCGCGCCTCCAGCGCCCCGGACCGCAGCCAGTCGCCGAGCGTGGTGGCCGGCAGCCCGAGGTGGAGCGCGACCTCGGCACGCGTGTACAAAGGCAGGTCGAACCGCGGATCCACGTCTCACCCCTCACCAAAGGCGGTCGCCGACCCGACGAGCATGCCACCCCACCAGCCGACTGTGTGCACCCGCCGACCGTTAAATGGTTGGTCGGTTCTCGAGGACGCCCTGTACGGTGCGCGCTCATGACCCAAGTACAGCGTCCGGCCCTGACCGCCGGTGAGCGTGAGCAGTTGACCGGATGGCTCGACGTTCAGCGTTCGTTCGTCCGGATGAAGTGCACCGGGCTGAGCGAGGCTGATGCCCATCGCAAGGTCGTACCGACCTCGCCGCTGATGTCTCCGGCGGGCCTGGTCGCGCACCTGCGCTGGGTCGAGTACTCGTGGTTCCAGCTGGGTGTCGCGGGCGTCCCCGACACCGGCCAGACGCCGTGGACCGAGGACGGGCACCCCGACGCCGAGATGTTCGTCGACGACGTACCGATCGCGCAGTTGCTGGACGAGTACGACGAGGAGTGCCGGCGGTCCAACGCCACGATCGCGGACCTGCCACTGGAGGCCGTCGAGGTAGGGCAACCTGCTGACAAGGCAGCTTCTTTGCGGCACGTGCTGTGCCACATGATCGAGGAAACCGCCCGCCACGTCGGCCACCTGGACATCATCCGCGAGCTGATCGACGGCACGAAGGGTTACACGAAGCTGGACTGACCTGGTTACGCCTGCGCCGAGGGGTGGATAGGATGTCCGGGATCTGGCACGGGGTAGCGACAAGAGGTGTGATGAGGGAACCCTCCGTACGCCGTTATTCCGGGCGGTCAGTCGAGGAGTGGAAGGCCGCGCGCCGGGAACGGCTGCTGGCTGCCGCGCTCGAACTCTTCGGGACCGAAGGCTATCCGGCGACATCCGTGGAACGCCTGTGCACACAGGCGAAAGTGTCCACCCGGCACTTCTACCACGAGTTCCAGAACAAGGAAGCCGTGCTGCTCGCGGTGCACGCGCAGGTGATCGAGTTGGCGGTCCGGAGTACCGGGGACGCGCTTCGCCGGACCGCCGACCGGCCGGTCCGGGAGCGGATCGCGGCAGCCGTCGACTCGTACCTGCGGACCATCATGAGCGACCTGCGGCGGGCCCGGATCTCGTTCGTCGAGGTGGTCGGCACCAGCCCGGCGGTCGAGGAGCAGCGGAACGCGTTCCGGGAGCTGCTGATCGGCAACGTCCGGGACCTCGGCGACACCGCGGTCGAGCGCGGCGAGATCAAGCGCAAGGACTTCCGGTTCCTCGCGCTGGCGTTCTTCGGCGCGGTGAACGCGGTCGTCCACGACTGGATGCTCGCCGACCCGCGACCACCGGAGCAGAAGGTGCAGAACTCCCTGCGCGACCTCGCCGTGGAGCTGATCACCGCCTAATCGATATACCGCTTGCGGATTTCGGCGAGGGCTTCGTCGCGCGGTACGGCGGCACCGGCCGCGTACGTCGCCTCGTACGCTTCGTTGCCCAGGGCATCGCGGAGTTCGTCGACGAGCCGCTGGACGTCGGCGTCCGGGATCGTCCGCAGGCCCTTCATGGTGGCGGCCAGGCCGAGCAGCCGCGCGATCTCCTCCGGCCTGCTGGTCAGCAGGTCGGCGTGCAACCCGATCTCGACGACCGCCGCCGCGACCGGCATGTCCTCGGTGCCGAGTGCGAGCCCGATCGCCTGGCGGGCACAGTCCTGCGCCTTCTCGACGTCGCCGGTGGTCGCGTAGATCCGGCTCAGCTGCCCGAGCATCACGGCCTGGCCGTGCGGCGCCATCCGTTCGGTCTCGAGGTCGAGCGTCGCGTACGCGCGCTCCGCGAGCTCGCGCGCCTGGTCGACCCGGCCGAGCCGGAACTCCACCTTGGCCAGGCCCATGTACGCCATCGCCTCGCCACCGCGCGAACCCGTCTCCTCGGACAACCGGAGCGCCCGCTCCAGGTCAGCGCGGGCACCGTCGTAGTCCTCCAGCTCGACCCGGCTCGACGCGCAGCTTCCGAGCAGCTGGGCGACGCCCTCGGTGGTACCGAGCTCCTCGATCAGCCGGAGCGCCTCGACCAGCGACTCCAGCGCGGCGGCGTGGTCCCCGGTGCTCGCCTGGTATCCGGCGAGCCCGCGCAGCGCCATCGACGTACCGAACCGGTCGCCGAGCTCGCGGAAGCCGGCGAGGGCGACCGTGAGGTTGGCCGCCATCTCGTCGACCTCGCCCTCGTTCTCGCGGAACATCGCGCTCGTCATCACGCCCATGTTCCGGATCCACGGATCCTCATGCCGGCCCGCGGCCTCCAGCTCGGCGAAGCAGGTCGCCTTGTCCCGGCGGATCGCGGCCCAGACCGCGTTGGTGAACAACCCGATCCCCGAGTCGACGAGGATGCGGTGCTTGCGGGTCATCCAGCGCACCGTGGCCAGACCGCGGATCGCCTGCCGGAACGACTTGGCCGCGTCCTCGCCGGACGACATCCGCCCGAGCGCGAGCAGGTACAGCGCCTCGGCCTTGTCCAGCGGCACGGTCGGACCCGGTACGGCGAGCGCGGTCTGCATCCAGTTGACCGCCTCGGCCGGCCGGCCGCTCATCGTCCAGTACTCACCGAGAACCGCGACCATCTGTACGGCGACCCGCGCGGAGCCGGTGTCGATCGCGGTCCGCAGCGCGTCGATCAGGTTCTCGTTGTCGGCGGTCAGGCGGGCGATCCACTCGATCTGCTCACCGGTCCGCAGCTTCGGTCGCGCCTTGCGGAGCATGCGGCTGAAGTAGGCAGTGTGTGCCTTCCGGAACCGGTCGTACTCACCGGAGGCCTTCAGTTGTTCGGCCCCGTACGCGCGGACCGTCTCCAGCATCCGGTAGCGCACGGACCGCTCGTCAGCGGCCGCCTCGACGAGCGACTTGTCGACAAGCGACGCGAGTACGCCGAGCACGGACTCCGCGGGGATGCTCTCGTCGCTGCAGATCTGCTCGGCCGCGTCGAGCGTGGCGCCGCCGGAGAACAGCGAGAGTCGTCGAGCGACCGCCTGCTCGTCCGGGTCCAGCAGGTCCCAGCTCCACTCCACTACGGCACGGAGCGTCTGGTGCCGCGGCAGGGCGGTGCGTGAGCCGCTGGTGAGCAGCCGGAAGCGGTCCGCGAGCCGGTCCACGATCTGCGGCGGTGTGAGCGCACGCAGACGTGCTGCGGCCAGCTCGATCGCCAGCGGCATCCCGTCCAGCCGGCGGCAGATCTCTGCGACCGCCTGCCGGTTGGTGTCGGTCAGCTGGAAGTCAGGGCGTACGGCGCGAGCACGGTCGACGAACAGCTGCATCGCCGGGTAGTCGTCCGGCGTGGTGTCTTCTGGCGGGAGCCCGAGCGGTCCAACCGGGTGCAGGTGCTCGCCGGGGATGCTCAGCGGCTCTCGGCTGGTCGTCAGCACCCGCAGCCGCGGGCAGGAGGCTAGGAGCGAGTCGACGAGTCCTGCGACCTCCTGGACCAGGTGCTCGCAGTTGTCGAACACCAGGAGGATGCGACGGTCGCCGATGACCTCTACGAGTCGCTGCGTCGCAGCACGGCTGGTCGGGATGTGCTTGGGCGCGAAGGACGCTGGCGTGAGGTCCACGAACTCACTCGCGCCCAGTGTGGACAGGACTGCCGGTGCCACGTCCGCTGCGTCACCGAGCGGTGCGAGCTCCACTAACCAGATGCCGTCGCCGGACTGGTCCACGAGAGTCCTGCCGGTTTCAGTGGCGAGTCTGGTCTTGCCGGCACCGCCCGGACCGACCATGGTCACCAGCCGGGTCCCGTTGCTCAGCAGCCGGGTCAGCTCGGCCACGTCCTCACGGCGACCCACGAAACTCGTCAGCGGCGCCCGCAGGTTGCTACGCGGTGCTGCCGGAGCAGAAGCCGGTACGGCGGTGTTCTTGGCGACAGGGTCAACCGAGTCACCACGTAGTACGGACACGTGGAGGTCCCGCAGACGGCTGCCGGGGTCAGCACCGAGCTCGTCGGCCAAGGTGGCCCGGATACGTTCGTACGCCGTCAACGCTTCCGCCTGGCGGCCGTCGGCGTACAGGGCGCGGATGAGCAGCTCGTGCACGCGTTCGCGGAGCGGGTGCGTGGCGGCGAGGCGTTCGAGGTCGGCGATCAGGTCGCGGGCGCGGCCGCAGCTGACGGCTGCCTCTGCCAGCTCCTCCGCACCGGCCAGTCTTAGCTCTGCCAAGCGGTCCGCCTCGACCGTGGCGAACGGGAGGTCGCGCAGGTCGGCCAGGGCATCACCACGCCAGAGCTTGTCGGCCTGCATGAGCAGTGCGTGCGCCTGCTCCGGGTCGGAGGTGAGCAGGGCACGACCTCGCCGTACCAGCTCCTCGAACTGGAGGGCGTCGACGCAGTCCGGACCGATCGTCAGCGTGTAGCCGGCTGGGCCGGACTGCACCGAGATGCTCGACTCGGTGGCCGGCAGACTCGCCCGCAGCCGGGACACCAGCGACTGCAGCGCGTTCGCGCTCGGGGCCTCGCTCCCCCACAGCGCGTCGACCAGGGTCTCGACGCTGACCGGCCGCCCCGCGCTCAACGCGAGCCGTGCGAGCAACCCGCGCAGGCGTACGCCGCGGATGTCGAGCGGAGTCCCGTCGGCCGCCCACATCGCGAGAGGCCCAAGCACCGCTATGCGCACTCCACCAGCCTCGCACATCCCGCTGCCCAATTACCCCTGCCTTTTGTCACTCAGCTCCCTTAGGGTCGGAAGGCGTGACAGAAATCGCCGCGCAGACGCAGGTCGCGCTCTCCCGAATCGTCGCTGAACGTCAGTCCAAGGGCCGGGTGCCGGGAGTCGTGGGCGCTGTCGCCCGCGCCGGCTCACTGGCCTGGTCCGTCGGGGTCGGATCGGCGGATCTGGACAGTCCCGGCGTACCGCCGACTGCCGACTCGCAGTTCCTGATCGCGTCGCAGAGCAAGACGCTGACCGCGGTGGCGATCATGGCGCTGCGCGACGAGGGCAAGCTCAGCCTGGACGACGCCATCGAGAAGCTGATCCCGGACAGCAAGCACGAGGGCATCACCGTCCGGCAGATGCTGAGCCACGCCAGCGGGATGCAGCGCGAGCCGGTCGGCGACGTGTGGGATCTGATGAAGTTCCCGTCCCGCGAAGAGCTCGTCCCGGGCTGGAACGCGGCCGAGCGGGTCGGCAGGCCGCACCACAAGTTCCACTACTCGAACCTCGTCTTCTCGTTGCTCGGCGAGATCGTCGCGCGGCTGGACGGCCGGTCCTGGTACGACGCGATCAAGGCGCGGATCCTCGACCCGCTGGAGATGCGCCGGACCACGGTCGGCATGGACGGTGGCCCGGCGCAGACCGGGTACTACGTACCGCCGTTCTCCGACGTACCGGTGCGCGAGCCGCTGCTCGACATCGGCGCGATGGACGCCTGCGGCGGGCTGGCGTCGACGGCCGAGGACCTGGCGAAGTGGGCGATGTTCATCGCGGAGCCGGTCGACGAGGTGCTGTCGAAGGACACCCTGGACGAGATGTGCCAGGTGCAGATCATGGCCGACGTGGACCGTTGGCAGCTCGCGTTCGGGCTCGGGTTCATGCTGCTGCGGCGCGGCGACCGGTTGTTCGTCGGCCACGACGGCGGCATGCCCGGCCACATCACGTCGACGTTCGTCGACCGCTCCTCCGGTACGGCGGGCATCGCGCTGTTCGGCGCCACCTCGTCGCCGGCCCCGAGTGCGCTGGCGACCGACCTGATCATCAAGGTCCTGGAGGACGACCCGCTGCCGCCGGAGGCCTGGGTCCCCGGTACGTCGGTACCCGAGGAACTGTCCGGCGTACTCGGCACCTGGTTCTCCGAAGGCGACCCGTTCGTCTTCTCGGTGAAGCAGGGCGTCCTCGAAGCCAAGTCCCCCGCGGCCGCCGAGTACCAGTCCCCCGCCGTCTTCGAACGCCTCTCCGAAGACGTCTACCGAACCGTCTCCGGCCGCGAAACCGGCGAACTCCTCCGCATCACCCGCGACCCCGCGGGCCACCCCACAAAGTTGCACTGGGCAACCTATCTCTGCACCCGCGAACCCCTGTCCTTCGGCGAGCTCAACTCGTAGACCACACACCAGTCGGTGCCGACCCGGCGGACGCGTACCAGCGCCGGGTCGGCACAGTTGTTACGTACGGCGGCGGTAGGCGCGGATCGCCAGCGGGGCGAAGACCGCGACCAGGCCGACCATCCAGGCGAGCGTGATCAGCAGCGGTTTCTCGATCGGGCCGCCGAGCATCAGGCCGCGCATCGTGTCGACCAGGTACTTGACCGGGTTGACCTTCACGAACGCCTGCAGGAACCCGGGCAGCGTGTCCGTCTTCACGAACACGTTGCTGCCGAAGGTCAGCGGGAACATCACCAGGAACGCCACACCCTGTACGCCCTGGGCAGTCTTCAGCGAGAGTCCGAGCCAGACCCAGATCCAGCACATCGACAACGCGAACGCCAGCACGACCAGCAGCGCGAGTAGGCCGTACCCGACGCCGTTCTGGAACCGGAACCCGAGCGCGAAGCCGGTACTCATCAGGATCACGATCGACAACGAGTACCGGACCGCGTCGCCGAGCACCGCGCCGACCAGCGGCGCGATCCGGGCGATCGGCAGCGACCGGAACCGGTCGAACACGCCCTTCGCGAAGTCGTCGTTCAGCGCGACGCCGGTACCCATCGTGGAGAACACCACCGTCTGCACGAGCAGGCCCGGCAACAGGAACGGCAGGTAGTCGCGCCATCCGGCGCCCTGGGCGATCGCACCGCCGAACACGAACAGGAACAGCACCAGGAAGATGATCGGCTGGAACGTGACGTCCGCCAGGGCTTCCGGGTTCTGGCGGATCCGGACGATGTTCCGCCAGGCCAGCGTCAGGCTCTGCTGCACCCAGGCGAACGGATTGGTCCGTCTGGTCTCGATTGCCACCGTGCTCATCGGCCGGCTCCTGCCAGGACTTTCGGCTCTTCGGTGGTGTGACCGGTCAGCGCCAGGAACACCTCGTCCAGGCTGGGCAGCCGCAGCGACAACTCGGTCACCGCGATCCCGGCCTCGTCCAGCCGTCGTACGACGACCGGCATCGACGAACCGTCCGTGACCGGCACGCTGACGAGGGCGTTCACCACGTCGACGGTCGGCCGGGTACCGACGGACTCGGCGACGATCGCGGCGACCCGTTCGATGTGCGACGGCTCGGCCGGGCGTACGTCGAGCGACTGCCGGCCGGCCTGGGCCTTCAGCTCGGCGGGCCGCCCGTTCGCGACCACGGCGCCCTTGTCGAAGACCACGATCGAGTCGGCCAGGGCATCGGCCTCCTCGAGGTACTGCGTGGTGAGCAGGACCGTCGTACCGTCGAGCACCAGGTTGCGGACCGTCTCCCAGACGCCGTTGCGGGCGTGCGGGTCGAGACCGGTCGTGGGCTCGTCCAGGTACAGGATGCTCGGGTTGCCGACCAGGCTCGCGGCCAGGTCGAGGCGGCGGCGCATACCGCCGGAGTACGTCTTGGCGATCCGGTCGCCGGCGTCGGTCAGTTCGAACCGCTCCAGCAGTTCGGCCGCCTTGGCCCGGGCCTGCGGGCGCGAGTACCCGAGCAACCGGCCGATCATGATCAGGTTCCGGCGGCCGGACATGTCCTCGTCGACCGACGCGTACTGCCCGGTCAGCCCGATGATGCCGCGGACCTTCCCGGCCTCGCGGACCACGTCGTACCCGCCGACCACCGCGTGCCCGGCGTCCGGCCGGAGCAGGGTGCCGAGGATGCGGACCGCGGTCGTCTTGCCGGCGCCGTTCGGGCCGAGGACCCCGAGGACCGTGCCGGTCGGCACGGTCAGGTCGACGCCGGCAAGCGCCGTGGTACTGCCATATTTCTTGACCAGACCGACCGCCTCGATGGCGGCCTGGTTCGTTGTGGTCATCGGTACCTCCCAGTTGTTACTTCACTGGGACTACCGTCTCCTCAGGTGCTGGCACGGGCCTGGCACGCCGCTGTCTCAGCCTTTCAGCGGGACGACCTGGTTCGCCAGCAGCGCCTGGTACGCCTCGGGGTTGTAGCGCGCGAGGTTGCCGCGGGCCTTACGCCGGTACTTGAGGATCTGGCGGGTGCCGATCGCCCACAGCACGTACTGGAACGCCAGCGCGACCTTGAAGTCACCGATCTCCTGCGGAGCGCCGCCGGACGAGACGTCGAGCAGTACGCCGACCATGCCGATGCAGAGCAGCGTCGCGATGAATCCGCCGGTGTTGACCATCCCGTTCGCGGCACCGAACCGCGTGGTGGGGTTGAACGTCCGCGCGTAGTCCAGCCCGAGCATCGACCCCGGCCCACCGGCCGCTTGTACGACGATCAGTGCGAGCAGCACGGGCATCGGCGCGCGGCCCGGCCAGAGCAGTACTACGGTCCACATGACCACGGAGCCTGCGATGACCGCCAGCACGATCCACGAGCGGTAGAACGGGAACCTGGCGGCGTACCGTCCGACCAGGGGGCCGTAGCAGAGGCCTGCCAGTACGGGGATGATCAGCATGGCCGCAGCGGTCGTTGGGGCTACCCCCTGTCCCTGTACGAGGAACGGGTATCCCCAGAGCAGGCCGAACGTGCTGCCGGAGAAGCTGGTGGTGAAGTGCGTCCACAGCCCGAGCCGTGTACCTGGCTCGTTCCAGGCGCGACGCAGGTTCTTCTTCACCTCGCTGAGCGGCTGCTTGGCGCGGCGGAGCTGCTCGTCGTACGGGGAGTTCTTGAGCAGCAGTAGTACGAGTACGCCGGTCACCAGGCTCAGTACGGACGCCGCAGCGAACGTGGGTGTCCAGCCGAAGGCATGGAACGCGGCAGCCATCGGAACCGTCGACATGATCGCTCCGAGACCACCGAGCATTCCTGTCGCCTGCGACATCACGGGCTGGCGTAGCGCGGGGAACCACGACATGACCACCCGCAGCACGCTGATGAACACCAGGGCGTCGCCAACACCTAGTACTGCACGGGTGGCTAGCGCAGCGGGGTACGAGTTCACCATGCTGAACGCAGACTGCGCTACGAACAGCAGCGCGGACGCAGCGATCAAGAGGCGCTTCGAGCCGTAGCGGTCGAGCAGTACGCCGACGGGGACCTGCATGGCGGCGTACACGGTCAACTGGACGACGGTGAAGCTGGCCAGTGCTGACGCGGAGATGTGGAAGCGCTCCGCCGCCTGCAGACCGGCCACGCTCATCGAGCCGCGGTGCAGGACGGTGACGAGGTACGTGAGGACAGCAATGGCCCACACCGCCCAGGCACGCCGTCCGCCCAGGGGGTAGCGAAGTTCGTTCACCGCGTGCCCCGCAGATCCGTCGCGGCGGTCTCGATGTGGGCGATCACGAGCTCGCGGAAGCGCTTCACGCTGTTGCCGCCGAGCGCGTCGATCATCTCCTGGTGCGCGGTGATCGACTTGTCCATCCGGGCCGGCTGGACCTCGATCCCGGGCACGCCCATCCGGACCTGGCGGTCCCGCAGGCTGTTGTAGAGCTTGGCCAGGATTTGGTTGCCTGCGGCATCGACGATCGCCTCGTGGAAGGCCCGGTCGGCCTCCAGGAAGCTCTTCGCGTCGCCGTCCTTGCGGTGTGCGCGCATCTCGTCGACGCGCGTGCTGAGGGCCTCGATCAGCTGCTTGCGGCGCGGCCAGACCTTCGCGGCGGCGTGGGTCTCGATCAGCTCCCGGGCCTCGAGCACGTCCTCGATCTCCTGCGGCAGCACCGGCAGGACGAGCGCACCCTTCTTCGGGTAGAGCTTGACCAGGCCGGACTCCTCGAGACGGAGCAGAGCCTCGCGGACCGGCGTACGGGAAACACCGACCGCGGTCGCCAGCTCACCCTCGGTGAGTAGCTCGCCGCCGGGGTACGCCCGGTCGAGGATCGCTGCCTTCACGTACGCGTACACGCGCTCGGCCGCGGGGATCTTCTCCACCCCCGGCGCGGCCTCGACCACTACCCGCGCGATCTCCGCGGTCTCGTCACCCAATGTCACCGCGTCGTTCTCCGCGTCCCCGCCTACCACTGCACTCCCACCCATACGACTCGTATCTCTGTTGTATCTATCTTACATGCACAGGTAATCCACTGTCGAAGCGGGTTATTCCCCAAGTTATCCACAGGTGGATCCACAGAATGTGGGCAACTGAGCGTGATCCTGCCGCTGCATGCAGGGTTTCCCCTGCGTTGTGGACGAAGAACTCCGTCGGTGCGCGATCCGGCCTAGAGTCTCGGGTTACCGGTCCGGACCCGTCCGTCCGGTCCCTGCCCCTGAGGAGGCCTCGTGTCCCGTACGCCCCGCCCCCGCCGGCTTGCCGCCGGGCTCTCCGCCGCCGCGCTGGTGTGCGTATCGCTCGGCGCCACGACGAACGCGCACGCCGCCACGACGGCCGGACCGCTGATGAACTACGTGATCAACACGAAGGCCACCCCCGGTCACGTGCGGAAGACCGAGGAGGCTGTCAAGGACGCGGGCGGCAAGGTCCTCGTCTCGTACCAGCAGCTCGGCGTCGTCATCGCACAGTCCACCAACCCGGACTTCAAGACCGACATACGCACCGTGCACAACGGCCGCGAGGTCGAGTCGGTCGGCGCCACCCGCACGGTCGGCGTCAGCGAAGGACCCGGCGGTGCGAACTCGACCGACGAGAGTACGGCGACCCCGGTGCCCGACCCGCGAGAAGGCGAGCAGTGGAACCTGGTCCAGATCAAGGCTGACCAGGCGCACGCGGTGACCGACGGCTCGCGGAACGTGCTCGTCGGCATCAACGACAGCGGTGTCGACGACACCCACCCCGACCTCGCCCCGAACTTCGATGCGGCGGACTCGGTGAACTGCGTGAACAACGGCGTACCCGACACCACGCCCGGCGCCTGGCGGCCGACGACCAGCATCCACGGCACCCACGTCGCGGGCATCGTCGCCGCAGCACGCAACGGCGTCGGGATCGTCGGCGTCGCGCCGGGAGTCCGGATCGCCTCGGTCAAGGTGGTCAACGACGCCGGCTTCATCTACCCGGAGTACTCGATCTGCGGGATCGTCTGGGCCGCCCAGCACCACATGGCAGTGACGAACCACAGCTACTTCATCGACCCGTGGGAGTTCTGGTGCGACGACAACGGCGACCAGGGCGCCGTCCAGGAGGCCGTCCGCCGGGCGTACGCCTGGGCGTCGGACCAGGGCACGCTGTCGGTCGCGGCAGCCGGTAACTCGAACTATGACCTCGCCAACAAGACCACCGACAGCGACAGTCCGGACGACGCGACCACGGTCACGCGGACAATCAACAACAACTGCCTCGACATGCCGACCGAGCTGCCCGGTGTCATCACCGTCGCCAGCACGACCCAGGCCCGCGTGAAGAGCAGCTTCTCCAACTTCGGCCTGAACAAGATCGACGTCGCCGCCCCCGGCAGTTCGATCCTGTCAACCGTCCCCGGCGGCTACGCCAAACTGAGCGGCACCTCGATGGCCTCGCCCCACGTCACCGGCATCGCCGCCCTGATGAAATCCACCCACCCGTGGTGGGGCCCCCGAGACATCGAACAAGCCCTCCAACGCGAGGCCGACGACGTCGCCTGCCCCACCGCCACCCCGGACGCCCGCTGCACCGGCACCACCGCCAACAACTCCTTCTACGGCGAAGGCCTGGCCGACGCCCTGGACGCCGTAAGCCGCTAACCCCCAAGCCGAGTGGGGGTCCACCGCCCGGGACCCCCACTCACCCTCAAGGAGGCTGTGTCAGGCGCTAGGAACTCCGGGATTACTGAATGTGAGGGTAGAGGGTGAGTCTGCCACCGTTGCGGACGTTGATCACGGCTCGATCTCCGAGAGGCTCGGCAAGGGTGACGGTCGCCGGCGAGGTGGCACCGACGCCCTGACAGGAGTCGCGCACCAGACTTATGCTCCCGCCGATGACCACCATGTCCTTCAACTCGCGGACCTGAGCCCGAAGGTCGCGGTCACATGACCCGTGATCAAGGGTGAAGGTGAGCGTGCGGTCGTCGACCCCGGTGAGCCATCCAACCGGCACGAGACTCGGGTCCAGCCGTTGATTCAGTCCGGGCGGTGGGGTGGGCTCCACCAGAGGCTGCAGTACCTCGGTGGAGATTGCCAGGACGACGATCGGTCGGGACAGGCCCTGCGCTGTGAAGGACCACGCAGGTACGGTCGCGCGACCGCTGCTGGTCTCGACGTCAGCTGTCTTCAACACCACGCCGGTGATCGTGAGCTTGCACTTCGAAGCCGGTATCGCCATCTGACGGCAGTTGTCGTACGGCGTTCCGATCGCTTGGGTCAGCGCGCGCCCGGGATCGAGGACGCTCGCCTCGAGGCTGGAGCCGTCGCCGAATTCGATACGGGTCGTGCCCCTTGATCCACCGTGCACTCCCGCCGCGATAGTGACGTGCCCGGCACCCCACGCAACCTTCTGCTCGACGGTGTCGAAGCCCAGCCCCGGCGTCCGGGAAGAGTAGAGGAAGATGCCTTTCCGGGCCTGCGGGATCCCCGCAGCCCGGACGGCCTGCTCGACGGCACGCGCCCGCTCGAGAAACGCCGTAGTCGCCGGACCTACCGGAATCTGCGTTCCAGCCGTCTTCCGAGGCATCGCCGAACCGGCGCTTGGCGTCGCGCTGCTCGCCCCGGAGGCCGGCGTTCTCTCGTTTCCGCACGACGCCGCAGCGAGCACGACAAGAAAGAAAGCAGGAACCAAGCGCGGCCCCACACCTCACACCACGACCAATGGTCCGCATAGCCCGAGTAAACACCCGCCAGGCGCGATGCGGCTCCGCCTCGGATCGCCGAATCGTGGATCGAGGTTCGAATCGTCGACCGAATCGCACGACTCGGCGGCCGTCGTGGCTCAGCCGGTGGTGATCAGGACGATACCGGCGACGACCACGGCGGCGGCGGTGGCTCGTTTGGGGCCGAAGCGTTCGTGGAAGAAGAGGGCGCCGATGACGGCGCCGAAGATGATGCTGGTTTCCCGCAGGGCGGCGATGGCGGCCAGGGTGCCGCGGGTCTGGGCCCAGAGGACGAGGCCGTAGGCGACCATCGAGACGACGCCGCCTGCCAGGCCGGAGAGGATCGCCGGGCGCGGGAGGTTGAAGGTCTTGGGGCCGCGCCAGGCGAGGACGGCGATCGGTACCGCGAATCCTTGGAGCATGAAGACCCAGCCCATGTACGTTGCCACCGGCATCTTGTGTACCGCGACCCCGTCGACGACGGTGTACGACGCGATCATTAGGCCGGTGCCGATCGCGGCGAAGATCGCCGGGAGTTGGTTGCGCCCGGGCCGGCCGATGAAGACGAGGGCGATCAGGCCGGCTGAGACGAGTAGTACGCCGGCCAGTTCGACCGCGGCGAGGTGTTGGTGGAGTACGACGATCGAGACGACGGCCACGACCCACGGCGACGTACCGCGGGCCAACGGGTACATCTGACTGAATTGGCCGAGTTGGTACGACGCCAACAAGCCGCCGAGGTACGCGAGGTGGAGGAGCGCCGACGCGATGATGTACCACCACGTACCGGCCGGCGGCAACCCCATGAGCAGTACGGCAACGAGGCCGATCACCCCGGCCGCCAGCTCGAACAACGCCAGCCCGGCGACTCGGTCCGGTGCGCCGTGAGCCATCGCGTTCCACGTCGCGTGCAGCACGGCCGCACCGAGTACGACCAAGATCACCACCACACCCACACCCTCTCACTGTGTCGGCGGCGGGTCAGGCGGATTATGTTGCGGTGGACACCTCAGCCTCGCCCGAGCAGCGGCTGTACGACGCCGCGGCGCGGTGTGCGGCGCGCGGCAAGACGGTCGCAGCGGCCAACTGGGCGATCGGAGCGGCGCGGCGGGCGGTCGCGGACGGGTTCGAGTCGGTTTCACTTCGGGAGCTTGCCGATGCGCCGGTGACGATGCGGAACCGTCAGCTCAGGGCCCTTCTCCTGAAGGCACTTGACGAGTTGTCGATCCCTCGGCCGGATCCGCGCGCGCCGGGGCAGGTTGTCGAAGGCACCTCGTACGCGCGACTGCCGACCGACACGCTCCGGCTCGAGGTCGTGAGCGGCGAGCTCGGGCCGGAGGTGGTTGTCCGCGTCAACGATGTGAGGATCGCCGAGGAGGCCGGAGGGATCGGGATGCATCCGTTCGACCTCCTCGTGCCCGACAACTTGCTGGCTACTCGGCGACGGGTCGTGGTTGGGCGGTGTGGGTGTGGCGACAGCGGGTGCGGTTCGACGGAGGCGCTGATCAGTCGAGGGAACGGCGTGGTGCACTGGGACTGGTTCGGCGACGTGCCGATGGACCACGGCGTCTCGTTCGATTCGACGCAGTACGACACGGAGGTCGACCGGCTCGGCACCGACCGGAGCTGGCAGCGGCTGGTGGACATCGGGCAGGTCGACCTCGCCTGCCTGGAGCTCAGCTGGGCGGGCGTCGACCATCGGGATCCGCAGAAGCTCCTGGTCGCTCTGCACGCGAGGGACGAGCAGTTCCAGATCTTCGTGCGGTTCCCGATCGAGACGCAGCCGGACGAGGTACGGCGCACTCTGCGCCAACCGCCGAGGAGCTGGCGTGCGACGTACCGCTCATTGGTGGTCGGTCGACGAGGGCGCCCGTCGATGGCGGGGCGGCGCTGGCGGTCAGAGGATCCGTGGGGGTAGCAGGCCTAGGTCGCGCAGGCTCTGGGCGGTGCCGAGGATGGTGGTTTCGGCGTTTCGGGGTTGCCAGCCGAGCAAGGTTCGGGCTCGGTCGTTGTGGATGGTGGGGCGAGGCAGGTCGGGACCGGGCGCTTCTTCGGTGGGGGTGGGGATGCCGAGCCGGGCGTGCAGGAGTTGGGAGAGTTCCAGGAAGCTGGTGGCGGGGTCGTTGCTGACAGCAAGGAATCGGTTGCCGGCGGCATCGGGGCTGACCATGGCGCGGACGTGGAGGTCGGCCACGTCACGTACGTCGACCACTCCGAAGCGGGCGCGCGGCACCACCTCCACGCTTCCGTCGAGCATCATCTTGATCAGCTGGGTCGAGGAGCGTAGGTCGGTAGTGAGGGTCGGGCCGAAGATCGCGGTCGGGTTGACGACGACCAGTTCGGTGTCGGCGTCGCGCATCAGGTCCCAGGCGGCGCGCTCGGCGATGGCTTTCGAACGTGGGTACGGCGCGAGGCCGGGGGTGTCGGGGTCTGTCCAGTCCTCTTCGGTGTACTCGGCGCCGGGCTTCGGGGTGTACCCGACCGCGGCGAAGGACGAGGTCAGTACGACGCGGCGCGCGCCGGCGTCTCGTGCTGCTCGGAGTACGCGGAGGGTGCCTTCGCGGGCGGGGACGATCAGGTCGTCCGGGTTGTCGGGCTGTACCGCCGGGATCGGTGACGCGACGTGGTGGATCTCCGCGCAGCCGTCGACCGCCGCCTTCCAGCCGTCGTCGGACAGCAGGTCCGCTTCGACGAACGCCAGGCGGGCGTCGTCGGCGCCACCGCGGCGTGCGGCGTCCCGCACCGAGTCGGCACGGGCCAGAGAACGGACCGTCGTACGGACGTCCTGGCCGTCACGCAGGAGTCGCGCGATCAGGTGGGTCGCGAGGTAGCCGGATCCACCGGTCACCAGCGCCGGGCTCAGCTCCCGCTGCCCGCCGGCCGGGCTCATCGGAGGGCTCCCAGACCGTCGACCACGTCGACGAGGCGCTCGATCGTTGCGGCCTCCGCGGCCTCGTCGCCCCGGTCGCGGGCGTCCCAGAGGGCCGCCTTCTCGCGGAGGTAGCGGAGCCGTGTCTGCTGGGCGGCGATCTCGGTCTCGATGCGTTCGGCGTGCCGGAGGAGCAGGTCGCGTTGTTCGCCGGCTGCGGCGCGGCCGCGGGCGCGGTTGGCCAGGTACGTACGCATGTCGCCGATGCCGACGCCGACCGCGCGCAGGCAGGCGAGGGCTTCGAGGGTGTCGACATCCGCGGTCCGGTACCGGCGGTGCCCGCTCTGCGTGTCGCGGTCGATCGGGCCGACCAGCCCGACGTCCTCGTAGTACCGCAGCGTCGGCTCGCTCAGCCCGCTCCGCCGCGCAACCTCCTGAATGGTGAAAACCGTCATGCCGCCCACGGTCACACACTTAAAGCGCTTGAGGTCAAGCAGCGCACCCGGACCTGCACGACTCACCAACCAACGCACAATGCCCGCGTTCACGCGGGAGCCCGCGAGCGGCGGGTGTCGTAGGCGAGGTTGGCGAGTGGTGGAGGTCCGCCTGAACGGAAAGGCCCGGGCGGGTGCCCGGGCCTTCGCGGTCAGAACATCAGGGCGCGGGCCGGGTCCTCGAGGATGCTTGCCACGTCGGCGAGGAAGGTGGAGCCCTTTTCGCCGTCGATCAGGCGGTGGTCGAAGGACAGCGCGAGCGTGGTGATCCAGCGCGGGACGATCTCGTCGTCCACCACCCACGGCTGCTTGCGGACCGCGCCGAACGCGAGGATCGCGGCCTCGCCCGGGTTGATGATCGGCGTACCGGCATCGACGCCGAACACGCCGACGTTGGTGATCGTGAACGAACCGCCTGCCTGGTCCGCCGGCTGCGTCTTGCCCTCGCGGGCGGTGGCGACCAGGTCGTTGAGCGCCCGGCACAGGTCCGGCAGGGTGAGCGAGTCGGCGCCCTTGATGTTCGGGACGATCAGCCCGCGCGGGGTGGCCGCGGCGATGCCGAGGTTCACCGCGCCCTTGTAGACGATCTCCTGGGCCTGTTCGTCCCAGGCCGCGTTGACGATCGGCGTACGGCGGGCCGCCAGCGTGACGGCCTTCGCGACGATCAGCAGCGGGGAGACCCGGAGGTCCCGGAACGCCTTGTCGGTCTTGAGCCGCTCGACGAGCTCCATGGTGGCGCTGACGTCGACGGTGATCCATTCGGTCACATGCGGCGCGGTGAACGCACTGGCAACCATCGCCTGCGCCATCACCTTCTGCACACCCTTCACCGGAACGCGGGTGTCGCCCTGCGCGCTCACCACCGGTGCAGCTTCAGGAACAGGTGCAGCCGGAGCCGCCACGTGACCCTCGACATCAGCCCGAGTGATGATCCCACCCGGCCCACTCGCGGTCACCGCAGCCAGATCAATCCCCAGATCCTTGGCCAACTTTCGCACCGGCGGCTTGGCCAACACATGCACGGACCCAGCCGGTTCATTGCTCTTAGCAACAACAGGCTCAGGTGCAGGTGCGGGGGCAGCAACCGGTGCCGCGACAACATCCACCGGAGCAGGCCCGCTTGACTTGCGGGCTCGGCGTTTGGATTCCGTCGTCTTGGGGCCGTAGCCGACCAGGACCGCGGTGCGGCCGCCGGACTCCTCCGGCTCCGGGATGGACGGGACCATGTCGTCCGCGAGCGGCTCGTCACCGGCGGACTCGGTCTGTACGGCGATGATCGGCGTACCGACCGGGACCGTCTCGCCCTCCGGCACCAGCAATTCGGTGATCATGCCGGCGAACGGGACCGGGAGTTCCACGAGGGACTTCGCGGTCTCGATCTCGACGACGGTGTCGTTGAGCTTGACGGTGTCGCCGGGCTTGACCTTCCAGCTGACGATCTCCGCCTCGACGAGGCCTTCACCGACGTCCGGGAGCCGGAACTGCTGGATGCCCATCAGTACCCCATCACCCGGTCGACGCCGTCCAGGACGCGGTCCAGGTCCGGCAGGTACTCGTCCTCCATCCGCGACGGCGGGTACGGGGTGTCGTACCCGGTTACGCGCAGCACCGGAGCCTCGAGGTGGTAGAAGCACTCCTCGGTCACCCGCGCCGCGATCTCCGAGCCGGGACCGAACGAGTACGGCGCCTCGTGCACGACAACCGCGCGACGCGTCTTCTTCACGGAGGAGAAGATCGTCGCCAGGTCGAACGGCGCGATCGTCCGCAGGTCGATGACCTCCAGGTTCCGCCCGTCCTCGACCGCGGCCTCCGCGGCCTGCAGACAGGTCTTCACCATTGGCCCATAGCAAAGCAGCGTCGCGTCCGTACCTTCGCGGACCACCTTCGCCTTGTGCAGCGGCAAGGTGGGCGGCGTGGACTCGTCCAGCTCGGCCTTCTCGTGGTACCGGCGCTTCGGCTCGAAGAACACCACCGGGTCGTCGGACGCGATCGCCTGCTGGATCATCCAGTACGCGTCGACCGGGTCGCCGCAGGAGATCACCTTGAGCCCCGGTACGTGCGCGAACAGCGTCTCCGGCGACTCCGAGTGGTGCTCGACCGCGCCGATGCCGCCGCCGTACGGGATCCGGATGACGACCGGCATCTTGATCTTGCCCATCGACCGGTAGTGCATCTTGGCGACCTGGTTGATGATCTGGTCGTACGCCGGGAACACGAAGCCGTCGAACTGGATCTCACACACCGGCCGGTACCCGCGCAGCGCCAGGCCGACGGCAGTGCCGATGATGCCGGACTCGGCCAGCGGGGTGTCGATCACCCGGTCCTCGCCGAAGTCCTTCTGCAGCCCTTCGGTGACCCGGAAGACGCCGCCGAGCTTGCCGATGTCCTCGCCCATCACGAGGACCTTCGGGTCCTTCTCCATCGCGGCCCGGAGCCCGGCGTTGATGGCCTTGCCGAGAGTGATCTTGGTCATCGCTCAGCCCTCGCCTTCGAACGAAGCGGCGTACGCGACGTACTGGTCGCGCTGCTCGGCCAGTTGCGGCGTCTCGTCGACGTACACGTTCTGGAAGAAGTCGGTGAGCACCGGGTCCGGCAGGGCGAGACAGCCGGCCCGCAGCTCGGCGGCGATCTTGTCGCCCTCGGCGTCGACCTCGTCGAAGAAGTCGTGGTCGACCCGGGCGTGCCGGGCCAGGTACGCGTGCACGCGCTCGATCGGGTCCTTGAGCTTCCAGTGCTCGAGATCCTCGTTCAGCCGGTACTTCGTCGGGTCGTCGGAGGTCGTGTGCGCGCCCATCCGGTACGTGTACGCCTCGATCAGCGTCGGCCCGCTGCCCTCGCGGGCGCGCTTCAGGGCCTGCTGGGTGACGGCGTACGTCGCGAGTACGTCGTTGCCGTCGACGCGGACGCCCGGGAAGCCGAAGCCGGCGGCACGCTGGTACAGCGGGATCCGGGTCTGCCGGTCGATCGGCTCGGAGATCGCCCACTGGTTGTTCTGGCAGAAGAACACCACCGGGGCGTTGAACACCGAGGCCCAGATGAACGCCTCGTTGACGTCACCCTGGCTGCTGGCGCCGTCGCCGAAGTACGCGATCGTGGCCTCGCCGTTGTCCGGGTCGCCGACCGCGTGGTCGCGCTGCTGGCCCATCGCGTACCCGGTCGCGTGCAGCGTCTGGGCGCCGATCACGATCGTGTACAGGTGGAAGTTGTTGTCCTTCGGGTCCCAGGCGCCCTGGTCGACGCCGCGGAACAGGCCGAGCAGGTTCAGCGGGTTGACCCCCTGGCACCACGCGACGCCGTGTTCCCGGTACGTCGGGAAGACCATGTCCTTCTTGTTCAGGGCCCGGCCGGATCCGATCTGCGCGGCCTCCTGGCCGAGCAGGGACGCCCACAGGCCGAGCTCACCCTGCCGCTGCAGGGCGGTCGCCTCGGTGTCGATCCGGCGTACCAGGACCATGTCCCGGTAGAAGCCCTTGATCGTCTCGTCGTCGAGGTCGAACGTGTAGTCCGGGTGCTCGACGCGCTCGCCTTCGGGCGTCAGGAGCTGGACGAACTCAACCTCTTCGGAGGCCTGGGGCGGACTGACGGGCGCCTTGTGGGGCGCGAACACTTCCGGGGCAGGGCCCGGCACCGACTCACTCACATGCACTCCTCGGGTTCGAGCGCGGGATCGCCGCGACCGCAACGTTGCACGGGGCCCGGCCCATTGCGCCGGATGAGGCTTTCAAGGCTGGTCCGCGTGATTCCAGGGGTTGATGCACTGCTGGCAGTGGACCCCTCACTGGTCTCACTCCCATCTTGCCGGACACCGTACCGACCAGGTGCCTGATCCGCTAACTGTCTGGACTCCGGCAGGTACGGCGGTACCGAAATCGGTCCTGAGGTGAGACACCAGTCCAGCCACTGGTCCTATCGGCACGCTCATATTACAGAACCCGGGCCCTGTCGACGGCAAGTGTCACAAGTTGGTCTCGACAGGCCGCGCTGGCGGGATCCCGCCGCCTACTGGCCGGAAATCGCCTTGCGCGCCCACGCGCGCGAGCCGTAGCGTAATTATCGTTCCTGCAGAACACCCCTGACAGATTTTCGAGGAGGTCGCGGTGACGACTGCCGCCCCCGCCGGAGCGGTCGAGACCGGTTCCCGGACGGCCTCCGGCGCGATGATCTGGACCGCGCTCGCGGTGGTGTACGTGGTCTGGGGTTCGACGTACCTGGCGATCCGGGTGGTCGTGGACGCGAAGATCCCGCCGATGCTCGGAATGGCCAGCCGCTTCCTCGCCGCCGCGGTGCTGATGGCGGCGATCCTGGCCGTGAAGTCGGGCTGGCGCCGGTTGCGCATCACTCGCCGGGAGGCGATCGGCGCGGCCGCGGTCGGCATCATGCTCCTTGCTTTCGGCAACGGTGCGGTGGCGGTCGCGGAGCAGACCGTGCCGTCGGGCTTGGCAGCCTTGCTGGTGGCCGCCGTTCCGCTGTGGCTGATGCTGTTGCGGGTCGGTGGCGGTGAGCGACCGCGTGCGCTGACCTGGGCCGGCGTACTGATCGGCTTCGCCGGCGCGGCGTTGCTGTCGCTGTCAGGCGGCAACACGAGCGCGAAGCCGCTGTCGGTCGCGATCCTGGTCGTCGGCACGATCTGCTGGGCGACCGGTTCGCGGTTCGCACCCCGGCTCGGGTTGCCGCGGGACCCGCTGGTGACGGCGCTCTACGAGATGGTTTTCGGTGGTACGGCGATGGTGCTGCTCGGCGTACTACGGGGTGAGCCGGGACGACTGCACCTCGACCGGATCCAAGGCAGCGGGTGGATCGCGCTCGCGTACCTGGTGGTGTTCGGGTCGCTGCTGGCGTACTCGGCGTACTCGTACCTGCTCGCGAACGCGCCGATCTCGCTGGTCGGGACGTACGCGTACGTGAACCCGGCGGTCGCGGTGTTCCTCGGCTGGCTGATCCTGAGCGAGAGCCTGACCTGGCAGATCCTGCTCGGCGGCGCGGTGATCATCGTCGGGGTCGCCCTCGTCGTCACCTCGGAGCGCCGGCGCTCGTAACGGCCGGCAAAAGGAAAGACCCGGGCCCAAGGGACCCGGGTCTCCCACCGCTGCCGATGCGCGCGGCAGCGGGTCTGGCTGCCGGTCGCGCCCTGCCCCGAAAAAACACGGCACGAAACTCCGGCAATGGGTCCAAATTGTTCCGACGAATCGTGCTATTGCCAATTCGGCAGCCACCGAGCCCACCGAAACAATGATCGGATTCACCGGGCCATCCGTCACCCGCGCTGACTCAACGACGGATCTCCGGCCTGGTTACGGGCGCTTCTGTTTCAACTTCCGCTCGCCAATATTGCTGTTTCATCAGGCATCCCGCTGCGGTAGATAGTTGACAAAAAAGGTTGTAACCGGGTGTGCCAGGCGTCGTTACCACTAAGACGAATCCGTCAAACCCGAAAGGAAACCTGGCAAAATGCAGGTAACTCGCAAGATCGTCATCGCAGCTGCGGCGGCGACCGTTGCCACCCTTGGTGTCGCGAGCTTCGCGGGCGCCAACATGCTCGACGACGCCCAGAAGAAGGCCCAGGTCGCGGGTCTCGCTGACACGGTTTCGGCCGTCAGCCAGCAGGGTGGCTCCTACAACGGTGGCCACGCTCGCTGGTGGGGCGTCCACAAGGACGGCTCGCTGGTCGCCATCGACCGCAACGACCTCGGTGCGGTCCAGGCCTGCCACAACTTCGGTGCCGGCACCGGCATCGGCGGCACCGTGCCGGCCGAGGACATCACCGGCATCATCGGTTGGGCCAACGACGGCAACAGCATCACCGCCGTCAAGACCTGCGAGCAGAGCAACGAGCAGAACCGCAAGTGGTACAAGGCCGACGGCAACGGCGTTGTCTCGGTGAGCGACAACAAGGTCGGCCCGTGGCAGGTCTGCCACAACGAGATCGACGCCACCGGCATCGGCGGCACTGTGCCGCTGACGAACCCGACGGGCATCCTCGGCTTCGACAACGATGGCAACTCCATCGACTCGCTCAAGACCTGCGAGCAGAGCAACGAGCAGAACAACTGACCCTCCCTGGTCAGTGATGCAGGACCCGAACCAGCCACCTCGGTGGGTTGACTGATTCGGCGCAACACCCGCAACACAGCGGCGCCGGGACCAAGCCTCACTCGTCCCGGCGCCGCTTCTTTGTGTTGAGGCGGTCCGCCCCTTTGTGGCTCAGGCGTCCAGGCGCCGTTTGGCGAGCCAGTCGACCATGGCGGGGTCGTGGTGGTCGAAGAAGACCGTGGTCCCGGTATCGAGGGTGGCGATGGCGGTCAGCTGGTCGGCGGTGAGTTCGAAGTCGAAGACGTCGAGGTTCTCCGCCATGCGCTCGGGCCGTACGGACTTCGGGATCGCGACGACACCGCGCTGGGTGAGCCACCGCAGCACGACCTGGGCCACGGATTTTCCGTACTCGGCGCCGATCTCGGTGAGCACCGGGTTGGTGAACAGGTTGTTCTTACCCTCGGCGAATCCTCCCCAGGACTGGATCTGAACCCCGTGCTGCTGCATGAGCGCCTGGTCGGCGGTGCGCTGGAAGAACGGGTGAGTCTCGATCTGGTTGACCGCGGGGATGATCTCGTTGTTGAGGATGAGGTCGATCAGCCGGTCGGGGTAGAAGTTGGCGACGCCGATTGCCTTCGCGCGGCCTTCGCTGTTGAGGGCCTGCATGGCGCGCCACTGGCCGTAGACGTCGCCGTACGGCTGGTGCATCAGGTACAGATCGACGTACTCCAGGTCGAGCTTGGCCAGTGAGGTCTCGAAGGCGCGCAGCGTGTTGTCCTCGGCGGGGGCGTCCTGGACCCAGAGCTTGGTGGTGACGAACAGTTCCTCGCGCGGGATGCCGCTGCTCTTGATCGCTCGGCCGACGGCCTCTTCGTTGCCGTAGGCGGCGGCCGTGTCCAGCAGGCGATAGCCGGCGGCCAGCGCGTCGGTGACGGCCTGTTCGGTCTGCTCGGGCGGGATCTGGTAGACACCGAATCCCAGGATCGGCATCTCGACGCCGGTGCTGAGGGTGACGGTCTGCATGGGACTCTTTCCTTCGTTCGTGCTGCTATTTCTCGTCTTGCTCGACGATCGCCTTGAGCTGGGTGAGGCCGCCGATGCCGCTGGGCCAGCCCGCGTAGAAGGCGATGTGGGTGAGGGCTTCGACGAGTTCCTCCTGGGTGAGCCCGTTGTCCAGGGCCCGGCGCAGGTGGCTGGCCAGCTGGTCGGGGCGGGAGGTAGCGGCCAGGACCGCGACGGTGATCAGGCTGCGGTCCCGCGGAGACAGGCCCGCGCGCTGCCAGACGTCACCGAACAGTACGTCGTCGGTGAGCTGCACCATCTTCGGTGCGAAGTCACCGAGCAGCTGCTGGGCGGGCGAAGGCTGGGATGGCATGTCGGCTCCTGATCAGTGGTGGGAAGAATTCGGTGCGACCCAGTGCAGCACCGGTCCAGCGAGGGCGCGAGGGACGGCCAATACCTGTACTGGCAGTCACCCCTACAGACAGCTACCCGGCCGTACGGTGGAAGAGATGGACAATCAGGCCGAGGTGCGCGACTTCCTCTACTGGTTCCAGGTGCGGGCGACCGTGAGGAAGAGGTCGTTGGCTTCGCGTTCGCCGATTGTTACCCGGACGCCTTCGCCGGGGAACGGGCGGACCGAGACGCCCTCGGCCTGGACGGCTTCGGCGAACTTGACCGTGTCGTCGCCGAGTTCGAGCCAGACGAAGTTCGTCTGCGTCTCCGGAACGTTCCACCCGGCAGCCTGCAGTTCGCCGACGACCCGCTGCCGCTCCTCGACCAGCGCATCGACGCGTTCGAGCAGCTCGTCCTCGACCGCGAGTGACGCGATCGCGGCCGCCTGCGCGACGTAGCTCACCCCGAACGGCAGGGCGCACTTGCGGATCGCGCCGACGACCGGCGGACGTCCGATCGCGTACCCGACGCGGAACCCGGCGAGGCCGTACGCCTTCGAGAATGTCCGCAGTACGACCACGTTCGGCCGGTCGCGGTACAGCTCGACCCCGTCGACCACGTCGGTCTCCCGGACGAACTCGCGGTACGCCTCGTCCACCACGACCAGCACGTTGGCCGGTACGGCGTCGAGGAAACCGATCAGCTCGTCCCGCCGGACCACCGGGCCGGTCGGGTTGTTCGGCGTACAGACCAGCACGACCTTCGTACGGTCGGTGATCGCGGCCTCCATCGCCTTGAAGTCGTGGCGGGCGTCGGCGGTCAGCGGGACCCGGACCGAGGTGGCGCCGGTCAGCTGCACCGCGATCGGGTACGCCTCGAACGAGCGCCACGCGTACACGACCTCGTCACCGTCCGCGACCGTGGCCTGCAGCAGGTGGTAGAGCAGCGCGACCGAACCGGTACCGACCGCGAGGTCGCTCACCGGGACGCCGAACCGGTCCGAGAGCGCCTCGAGCAGGTCGACCGCGCCCATGTCCGGATAGCGGTTCATCTGCGCGGCGGCCTCGGTCGCGGCGGCGAGCACGCCCGGGAGCGGCGGGTACGGGTTCTCGTTGCTGGACAGCTTGTACGTCGGACGGCCGTCCGAGCGCTCCGGCGGGCGGCCCGGCTTGTAAGCCGCGACGTCGTCCAGGCAGGCGCGAAAGCGAACCTCGTTGTCAGGGGTCATGCCCGCAGGTTAATCCTTACCTCACCCGGGAACCACCCTCCCCGGAGCGACCTCGCGCACACCGTTTGACTCCGGGTACGGCGAGCCTCAAACTGACTGATTGTCGGACAATCAGGGGATCTTGCAATCAGGTCTCAACGGTCAGGGAGGGTGTTCATGGGTCAGCCGCTGGGGTGGGGGCGTCACTATCTGATGGTCCGGCCGGACCACTTCCGGATCGACTACGTGATCAACCCGTACATGTCGACGCAGGACCAGCCGGACCCGGCGCTGACGCTGAAGCAGTGGGAGTCGCTGCGGCAGGCGATCGTGGACGCGGGCGGCGAGGTCGAGGTGCTCGAGCAGCGCGCCGACTCACCCGACATGGTGTACGCGATGAACCTCGGGCTGGCCACCGCCGACGGGCGCGTGATGCTCTCGCACATGCGGTTCGAGCCGCGCCGGAAGGAGTCGCTGAGCGCGGCGGGCTGGTTCACCGGGCACGGGTTCCGGCTGGACCAGGTCGGCGGCGAGGGCGTCGGGCCGCACTTCGAGTCCGGGGACGCGTTCGTGTTCGGTGACAGCCTGGTCGTCGGGTACGGGCCGCGGACCGACGGGGACGCGCTCAAGCACCTCGCGACCGAGTGGAACATCCGCGTCCGCGGGCTGCGGATCGCGCACGAGGGGATGTACCACCTGGATCTGCCGTTCTGCCCGGTGGACAGCACGCACGCGATGATCTACCCGCCGGCCTTCGACGCCGCGAGCCAGGCGGAGCTGTCCGGGATCGTGCCGGACCCGATCGTGCTCACCGACGAGGAGGCGTTCGCGTTCTCGGCGAACTCGATCGTGGTCGGCGAGACGATCATCATGCCGGCCTGCTCCCCGCGCCTGCGGGAGATCTTCATCGGCCTCGGCCTGCGGGTAGTCGTCCTCGACCTCTCCGAGTTCCACAAGGGCGGCGGCTCAGCCCGCTGCCTCACCAACCCCCTGGACTTCCCCCTCACCCCGATCACCATCCCAGGCGGCGGTCTCCTCCTCCCCGCTTGACCGGCGCGCGCAGCGGTTACGGCTTGAGGGCTCGGGTGGCGAAGTAGCCGGGCAGGTAGCGGGCGGTGGCGTCCGCGTGGTGCGGGGCTTCGTCGAAGTGAGTCAGGATGAAGCCGGCCGCGAGCTGGCCGCCGATCTGCGCGGCGAGTGAGTGGCTGTATTCGATCGGCCCGGTCCCGTACGTGCGCTCTCGCTCGGCGTCCGGCAGATCAAGGCTGCTGAACGGGAGCGGGTGGCGCCCTATGAGCTCACCCCGCTCCTCCAACGCCTCGACGTCGAAAATGAAGATGTCGGGGTTGATGAACCCGGCCATCAAGATTCCGCCCGGGCGCAGCACGCGGAACGACTCGTGCCAGACCGGGGCAATCTCGGGGCAGAAGACGTTGGACACCGGGTTGAAGACGACATCGAAACTCGCATCGGGGAACACGCCCAGGTCGCGCATATCGCCGAGCACGGTCCGGACGGCCAGTCCCTCGCGGGTGGCGACCTCCCGGTCGCGGTCGAGTTGCCGCGGCGAGTTGTCCAGCACCGTCACGGCCGCGCCTGCTGCCGAGAGCACTGGCCCCTGCTGCCCTCCACCGGACGCCAGGCACAGCACCTCGGCACCGGCCAGTTCAGCCGGAAACCAGTCGCGCGACACCGCCTGGTAGCCGATCAGGACGACCGACCAATCGCCGGCCCGGGCCCGGGCGATGACGTCCGGCCCGGCCGGCTTGGTCCATTCGTTGCTGTTCTCCACCTCGCGGTCCCAGGCGGCACGGTTGTACGCAACGGGATCAAAGCTCTCGGTCACAACGGCAAAGCCTAGGCGGCCGGCACAACCGGTTTATCCACAGGCAGTACTACTTGCTGGTGATCCAGATTATGTCGAGGGTGGTGGGGTCCCAGCCGTAGCCGTGGATCCATTGGAGGGCTTTGGTCTTGCCGTCGGGGGCGTAGACGTCGATGGCCAGGGAGATGGCTTCCGGGTTCTTCGGGTCGGACTTGGACGGGGCCTGGGTCGCTTCGAAGCCGTCGCCGACGTACGGGAGGTAGGCGAGGACCGGGTACTTGGCGCGCAGCCGGGCGGTCATCTCGTCGTAGTGCTGGCCGGCCGCGCGTTCCAGCTCCAGCTCCTGCTGGGGGTTCTTCTGCGCCCACTCGCGACCCTCGGCGCTGTTCGCGTACAGGTACATCTTGTAGTTCAGTGCCTTGCCGGACACGTCGATGGTCTGGGTGTAGCTCTGGAAGCCGCGCCGCGAGCCCTCGATCGTGTGCCGGCCTGCCTTGACGTTCACCTGGCCGTTCGCCGGGATCTCGTGCCCGTCCAGGCGCAGCGTGAGGTCGCTCGGGATCGACTGCACGGTGAGCTTCGTACTGGAACTGCCGCGGAACAGCAGCAGACCGCCGACCAGTACGAGAACGATGACCAGCGCGACGCCGGCGAACTTCAACAGCCCGCGGTTCTCATCCAGCATTGCTCATCCCGTCCTTGCTCAGTTCTTCGGCGTCGTCGTCGGTGTGGTCCCACCCTTGACCCTGAAGACCCAGAACTTGTCCGGGCCGACGTCGTACAACATGTCAGCCGTCGGGACGTGGTCACCGAGAGAGGCCGCCGCCGCGTTCCACCCGCCGCCGTCGCCCCACGGGCCGACGAACAGGTACGTGTGGCCCGGGCCGTTCAGGATGTCACCCGGTTTCACCCCGCCGGGTGGCGTCGAATCCCAGTGGTCGTAGAGCTCCGGGTGATCCAGCATGTACTGCCTCTGGGTCGACGTGGACACGTTCGGGAACTTCGGGTCGGCGCCGCTCATGTGCAGCACGGTGGCGACGAAGCGCCCACAGTCACTGTACGGAGTCTCACCGTTGGGGCCGTCGTTGTACTTCGCCATCGCCGCCACGTACTCGGGCTTCGCCGCGCTCGCCTCGACGCTCCAGTGCTCGTGCGGGCCTTGCGGCCAGGCGAGGTTCTTCGCGACCTGGGCGATGTTGCCGCTGCCGGCGCCGCACGGATCCACCGATGCCGGGGCACCCTTCGGATCGGACGGCGCGCCGCCACCGAACGTCGCCAACACGTGCTCGGCATTCGCCCGCCGCTTGTCGTACTCGGGGTCCGTCGTACTGGTGCTGAAGCGCTCGAACTTGTACGCGAACTGGAAGGCCGCGTCCTCGACTGTCGTGGCAGCCTTGACTGCGTCACCCGCAGCTTTCTCCGGTAGGGGAGGCTGGCCCAGAAGCTGTTTGTGCACGAAATCGAGCTGAAACGCCAGGCTTCCGATCGTCGTGTCGTCGGCGCCGGCACTCCGCGCCGGGTTGATCATCTTCGAGCCGGGATACCACTGCACCAGGCCCCAGGCCTTGGAGATCCCGAGTGCCTGGGCGGGTGTGGTGACCTGGGAGACGGGGGTCCCGTTGAGCACCTGCGGCTCGACGCCGGACTCGGCGATCATGTTGCCGACGATGCCCGCTGCCTGCTCCTTGGTGTACCCCTGGGAGACGAAGTAGTTGAAGGCCTTCTGCTGGTTGTTCGCACCCGACAGATCGCCTGCAGGACAGCCACAGGCGTTTCCGCCGCCCTCGTCTCCGGTGCTCTGGACCACGAACGGGTTGTCCTTGGCCTCGATGTGATGGTTCTCGAGGTGGCCGTCGCCTTTCTGGTCGACCCAGATCTCGAGGTGGATGTGCGCGCCGGTCAGCCCTGGCGGGTCCTCGTCACCGGATCCCGAGGTGGCGATCTGGTCGCCCTTCTTGACGGTCTTGCCGTTGGTGACGAGGACGTCCTTGAGGTACTGGTAGTGCGCCTCGACCGCATCCTCGAGCTTGAGCACGATCTCCTTGTTCGCGGTCGAGGTGACGGTGCCGTCGGCGATCGCGTAGACCTTGCTGCCCTCGTCGACCTTGAAGTCCATCCCGGAGTGGCTGTAGCCGGTGTCCGGGTCGGGGTCGGCCCAGTCCTGGGAGATCTCGTGCTTGTCGGTCGGCCAGGCGAACGAGGCCGTGTCCGCGTTCGCCGGGGACATCGTGCAGGCCGCGGCCTGGGCGTTGATGTTCATGCACGAGCCCATCAGGAACAGCATGGCGAGCATCAGCGCAAAGATCAGAAACGCCGGCGACGCGAGGAACACCAGCAGTTTCTTGGAATCCACGTTCTGCTCCTCGCTCGCTCGAGTGGACTTCCGCGCCGGTCCGCGGAAGGGGCGGCCACTTGAGGAAAATGGTGCCTGAAAACCGGGTCATCGTGTCGGGAGTTATCCACAGGCCGGGCGGCCGGGGCGGGGCGGACGCGACAACAGCCCGGGTCTGGACGAGAATCCTCCCATGTACGAACGGCTGCGGGTGGACCGCTCGACCACGGTGGACCGGGTGGTCGACGCCCTGCGGGCCGCCATGTTCGCGGGTGACCTGGAGCCCGGTACGCCGCTTCGCGAGCAGCCGCTGGCCGAGGCGCTGGGGGTCGCGCGGAGCACGATCCGCGAGGCGATGACGATGCTGGTCACCGAAGGGCTCGCGGTCCGGGAGCCGAACAAGGGGGTCAGCGTCGCGATCCTGCACCCGGAGGCGGTGGCGGACATCTGCCGGGCCCGGTTCGTGCTGGAGTCGGCTGGGATCCGCGCCTGGTACGACGCCGACGAGCCAGCGCGGGAGCGGGTCCGGGAGGCGATGCGGGTGTTCGCCGCGACCGCCAAGGACGGCGCCGACCCGGAGGCGCTGACCGAGACCCATCTGGCGATCCACCGGAGCCTGGTCGCGCTGACCGGCAGCGAGCGGCTGATCGCGACCGCCGACTCGGTCACCGGTGAGGCCCGGCTCGCGCTGGCCCGGGTGGACGCACTGCGGCAGGACGCGCGCCAGCAGGTCGCGTCCCACCGCAAGCTCATCCGGCTGCTGGAGCGCGGCGAGCTGGACGAGTGCGTCGAGGAGCTCCGGCGGCACCTCGCGGGCGCCGAGGAGTCGCTCCTCGAGGCCATCGCGACACCGCCGGGCTGAGTCTCAGACCAGTCCGTCCGCCGTCACGTCGTACGTCCGGGAACCGACCCGGAGGCCGGTCAGGCGGGCGTGGGGGTCGAGGCCGGCGACCTGTGGGTTCGCGGTGACCGTCCCGTCGAGGGCCACCTCGATACCGAAGACGCCCTCCAGGATCAGGCTGACCCACGCGCCGGACGACGAGCAGGACCAGTCGATCAGGTACGGGAACTGCGACGGCGCCTTCGCCGCGCCGCCGGCCACCGCGGGCTGCGCCTCCTCGACGAAGTGCGCCTGACCGCACGGACCTTGGTTCGCGGTCTTCGCGAGACCGGGCAGCCAGTCCAGCAGTACGTCGCCACGCCCGAGCGCGAACAGTGCGCGCCCCGCGTCGGCCGGCCATGCCGGGTAGGCACCGTTCCACTGGTGGTCCGGACGGACGCTAAAAGCGGCGTCTGGGTCGTACGGTGACAGCGCGCGCATCCAGGTGGGTGTCTGCAGCTCCTGCTGGAAGAACGTCACCATCTCCGCGCACTGCGACTCGGACAGGTCGTCCGGGATCGTCGTACCGATGAGGTTGAAGTCGTAGCAGTGCCGTACGGGCACCAGCGTGCCGTCGGGCTGCCGTGCGTTCCAGAAGCCCTTGCCGTCCACGTAGAGCTCGTTGACGTGCCCTGCCTGCGCGGACGCCTCCTTGCGCAGTAGCGCCGCACGGTCCGTGTCACCCGACCGGTCCGCGATCTCAGCGGCCACCCTCATGCACCAGACGTTGGCCGCGTTGAAGCTGGCCACCTCATGCACGTAGCTGCTCACGCACTCCAGCAGGTTGTCGATGCCGCCGTAGTCCGCCAGCGCGTGCGCACCGCGCAACCCGCGCCAGGCGGTCGCCCAGTCGTGTACGTGCTCGCCAACAGCCTTCGGACCGACCTCTGCGTCTAGGAACGAGGAGTCGCCGGTGAAGCGCACGTAGTCACGGACCAGGCGGGTCATGGCGAAGTCGTTGACCGAGTACCAGTAACCGACGGGTCCCCCGGTCAGCCACTCGGTGCCGAAGTGCTTGTGGATGTCCAGGTCGATCCAGTGCTCGATGTGCTTGCGCATCGGCTCCGGGTCGAGCAGGGCATGGGTCAGCGACGACAGGCTGTAGTCCCAGATGAAGGTCGTGGTCTGCCAGTACCGCGGCATCAACGTGTCGTACGTGCGCCCGAGTACGCTCGCCGGGTTGTCGCGGCGGAACCAGATCACTCCGAGGACGCCCCACCAGTACAGCTTCCGCAGTGCCTCGTTGGACGTCTCCAGTACCGGCAGCGACCCGCTGAAGCCCTCACTGGACGGGTCGAACGCGTCCGCGATCGCCACGTCCCACATGCTCTCCGCGACCGAGATCACCGCCGGTACGTCGGCCACGCACACGTCGAAGTGCTCCGTAGCCTCCTCCAACGTTCCGGCCAGCACATGCACGTACGACAGCCTCGCGCGGCCGTCGGCGTCCAGTTCAACGGTGGCCTCGAGCATCCCTCTGTCCACAGTGCTGGGAACGTCGAGACCTTGCAGACTGACGGCTGATTCGGACGCGCCGGTGCCGACAATCCGATTGTCGACAATCGACAGCGTGTTGGGTTCGGACGGAGGCTCCGGGCGCAGCCAGCCGGCGGACGAGCGGGTCGCGGTACTCGCGAGTGAAAGCCCAACCCGAACCGATCGCCCCGGCTGTCCAGCAATGTCCAGTTGTACGACCACAGCTGGTCTGCCGGGCACGCAGGCGGTCGTCGTGCGGATGTGCAGGCCGGCGACCGTGGTGGAGCGGACGACGCGGTCCGGGCGCCACACGACCTCGACGGTGCCGCCGTACGAGCGGGCGAGGCGGCCGTCGACGTACAGCTGGGCGGTGATCGTGTCCCCGTGCGAGTACGGCGGGAAGTTCACGCTCCGGATCGCGACCACATCGTGGTCCACCTGCGCCGTACCGAGGAAGTTCGTCAGCCCGGGCGGGTTGAACATGTCGTCGTAGGTGTGGGTGAGGACGTCGCTGGCCAGGTCGGCACTGCGGGGGATCATGAGGGGTCGGCCCAATCGGTGTTCGGAAGCAGCGGGTACCAGTCCGGGCGGGCCGGATCGCGGTCGTACGGGTAGGGGCCGAGCTCGCGGAACAGTTCGGCGTACTCGGCCAGCTTGTCGCGGTCCAGCTCGACACCGAGGCCGGGCGCGTCCGGTACCGCGATCGCGCCGTCGACGTACGGAAGCTTGCCGCCGGCAATGATGTCGTCGCGCAGGTGGTGGTAGTGCGCGTCGGCGGCGAACGACAGGTTCGGTACGACGGCACCGAGGTGCAGCATCGTCGCCAACTGGATGCCGAGCTCGCCCGACGAGTGCACGGCGACGCCGAGCTGGAACGTCTCGCAGACGCCGGCCGCCTTGATGCACGGGCGGATCCCGCCCCAGAACGTGGTGTCCAGCAGGATCACGTCGACGGCCGGGTTCAGGACGTTCGCGGCGAGCTGCTCGAAGTTCACCACGACCGTATTGGTGGCGAGCGGGATCCGGGTGTTCTCGCGGACCCGGCGCATCCCGTTCAGGCCCCAGGTCGGGTCCTCGAGGTAGTCGTTGTCCAGGTCCTCGATACCGCGGGCGAACCGGATCGCCTCCTCGACACCGAACGCACCGTTCGGGTCGAACCGCACACGATGCCCCGGGAACGCCTCGGCCAGCGCGCGGAAACACTCGCGCTCGTAGTCCGGCGGGAAGACGCCGCCCTTCAGCTTGTGCACGCTGAACCCGTGCTCGTCGACCAGCGCACGAGCGTGCGCCACCAGCTGTTCGGCCGTACGGATCTCGCCGGTGCCGTCGTCGTTGGCGTGCCGGAAGAACAGATAGCCGGCGAACGGAACCTCAGAGCGCACCTTGCCGCCGAGCAGTGCGTGCACGGGCACACCGAGCTCGCGGCCCTGCAGATCGAGGCAAGCGAATTCGATTGCCGCGAGCAACTGAGTGCGGTTGTTGTACAGGCTCGCGGTCGGGTTCGCGAGCATCCACCGCAGCGCCTCAGTGCGGGCCGGGTCATGGCCGACCAGGTACTGCTTCAGCCCGGTGACCGCGGCCTCGGCGCTCTGCCCGCCGCCGCCCAGCTCACCCAGGCCGATCAGCCCGTTGTCCGCCTCGACCTCCACGACAGTCCGTACGAAGCGTCCCCAGTGCGCCCCGTTGCTGTGCCGCAGCGGCGCCTCCAGTGGCATCGTCACCGTGGTCGCGCGGATGTCGACGATCTTCATTTCGCGTCCTCCGGCAGTACGACAGGTAGGCCGGCGGTCAGTCCGCCGTCCACCTTCACGTCCGCTCCGGTCATGAACGACGCGGCCGGCGACGACAGGAAATAGATGACCTCGGCAACTTCCGCCGGTGTCGCGACACGGCCGAGCGGGTGCGACCGGCCCCACTCCGCGACCACCTCGTCGGTACTTCGCCCGGCGGCGAACTGCGCGGCCGATGTCCGCAGCATCGGGGTGTCGACGGAGCCCGGGCAGACCGCGTTCACGCGGATGCCGTCCGCGGCGTGGTCGACGGCCATCGCGCGGACCAGGCTGAGCAGCGCGCCCTTGCCCATCGAGTACGCCGCAACGCTCGTCTGGGCGGCGTACGCCTGAACCGAAGCGACTACTACGACGCTTCCACCGCGAGGCAGCTTCGGTACGAATGCCTGGCAGGCGAAGAACACGCCGCCGACGTTCACCGCCATCACCTCGTCGTACACGTCTCCAGGCGTGTCGACCACCGTTCCGTACCGCTGGATCCCCGCGGCACACACCAGCGCGTCCACCGCGCCGAGCTCCTCCGCGGCGGAGGCCAGCGCAGCCCGATCCGAAACATCCACCTGGATGCCGGTCACCTCGTCACCCAGAGCAGACGTGTCACGGTCGAGCACGACTACCTGGTCACCGGCGGTGAGGAAACGTTCTACGGCACCTCGTCCGATCCCGGCTGCTCCACCGGTCACGACGACTGTGCGGCTACTCATATGTGTCCTCTCAGAACTGACCCAGGGCCAGGCCCCGGGAGAAGAAGCGTTGGGCGGCGAGGAACAGGATGACGGTGGGGAGCGAGACCAGCAGGCCGCCGGCCAGTACGGTCGGCAGCGCTGCGCCGCCGTACGTGCTCTGCAAGCCGGTGAGGGCCGGCATGATCGGGCGGACCGAGTCGGACTGGCTCAGAGTGAGGCCGAGCAGCAGGTCGTTCCAGACGAACGTCGCCTGCAGGATGAAGATCGCGGCCAGCGCCGAGCCCGCCATCGGCAGGTAGATGC
Source organism: Kribbella sp. NPDC031520 (assembly GCF_055580825.1). Classification (NCBI taxonomy): domain Bacteria; kingdom Bacillati; phylum Actinomycetota; class Actinomycetes; order Propionibacteriales; family Kribbellaceae; genus Kribbella; species Kribbella sp. NPDC031520. Next base: position 171,808 of record NZ_JBVIKS010000007.1, on the reverse strand, counting down.
TGCGGAAGATCCGGAACAGCCCGCCGCCGTCGACCACCGCGGCCTCGAACACACTGCGCGCGATCCCGGTGAAGAAGTTCCGCATCACGAACGCCGAGAACGGCACGCTGATCGCGGTGTAGACGACAATCATCCCGACCCGGGTGTCGTACAGCCCGGAGTTCGCGTACCCGGAGAACAGCGGCATCAGGATCATCTGCAACGGGAAGATCGTCCCGCCGAAGATGAACACGAACCACAGGAAACCGCGTTTCAATCGCAGTACGACGATCGCGTACCCGGCCGCCGCGCCGACCAGCACCGCGAGCACCGGCGCGACGACGGAGTACATCGTGGTCGACACCAACGTGTCACCGAGCGACGCCTTGCTCCACGCGTCCCCGAAGTTCGCGAACAGGTCGAAACCGGCCGGCTTCCACACGGTCTTGGCGTCGTACCCGTCGACGGACTTCGAGGCGTTGACGATCAGCAAATAGATCGGCGCGATCCACAACAGACCCAGTACCAGCAGAACCCCCGTCTTAACTCTGCTCACGGGCGTCTCCCAACTGGTAACGCAGGTACAGGATCGACGCGGCGAAGGTCACCAGGCTCAGGAACAGTGCGATCGCGGCACCCTGTCCGTAGTCGTTCAGGACGAAGGTCTCCTTGTACATGGACAACGCCAGCGTCTCGGACGAGGTCCCTGGGCCGCCCTGCGTCATCACCCAGACGACGTCGAACGTTTTCAGGCTTCCGACGAGCGACAGTCCGATGACAACTGTGGTGATGGCCCTGAGCTGTGGCCAGAGATGAAAGCGGAACAGCTTGAAGCCGTCGGCGCCGTCCAGCCGGGCAGCCTCCAGCGGCTCGGTAGGGATCGACTGGAGGCCTACAACGAACAACAGCGCGTTGACGCCCGCGGCCTGCCAGGTGACGGCGATGATCATCATGATCGTGTTGCCGGGGCCCGACTGCAGCCACCCGGTGTGGGCACCCGGGAGCCCGAAGAACCCGAGTGCCTGGCCCAGTGCGCCGTCCGGCTGCAGTACGAACCCCCAGATGACACCCACTGCGACACCAGAGATCGCATACGGCAGCAGGAACGGCAGCCGCAACCACGTGCCCCATTTGTGGCCGTACGTCAGTACGGCGACCAGCAGCCCGAGCGCCACCGGCAGCGTGATCATGCCGACCACCCACAGCAGCGTGTTGACCAGCGCCCCGACCAGGTCGGGGTCGCTGAACATCGCCTTGTAGTTGGCCAGCCCGGACCACACCGGTGACGCGAGCCCGTCGTACGAGGTGAAGCTGACGTACGTCGTCCACAGGAACGGGAGGTACAGGAGCAGCGCTACGACAGCTACCGCCGGCAGTCCGAACAGCGGAGCTGCGCGCGCACCGGTACGGTCCTTCACTTCTGCTTGGCCCAGTAGGCGTCCGCCTCGGCCTGGATCTTCTGCAGGCCCGGCATCGGGTCGCCCGGCTTGGTCACGAACGCGCCGAACACCTCGAGTGCCTTGTTCGCCACCGGTACGGGCGTCGCCTCGAACCACCGGTTGATCAGGCGGTACCCGGTGACGTCCTTGTTCAGCTGCGCCAGCGCCGGGTCCTTGATCTCGGCCTTGGGGTTGAACGACAGGTCACCGCGCGAGTTCGCCCAGGCCGTCTGCGCCTGCGGGGTGACCCACCAGTCGGTCCACTTCTTGACCGTCGACGCGTGGTCGGATGCGGCGGCCGAGCAGACCGGGCCGGTTTCGAAGATCATCGAGGTCTTCGGCAACGAAGGGTTCACGTTCGGGATGATGAAGAAGTCGTAGTCGGTGCCGGCCTTCATCTTCAGCGTGTTCAGGTTGCCGCTGAACCAGGTGCCGAAGTTCTCCATCGCGACGTCGCCGTTCTTCAGCTGGGCCTGCGGCTCGGTCTTCGAGCCCGGGTCGCTGAAGTACCCGGCGTCGATCATCTTCTTCCACTCGTTCATCACGTCGACCACACCCGGGTCGGTGTACTTCGCCTTACCGGTCGCGAGCGCGTCGTACAGGTCCGGGTCCTTGCCGGCCAGCAGCGTCTCGAACCAGACGAACGAGAACAGGATGTTGGTCTGGTAGAACGGCTTCACGCCGATCGCCTTCACCTTGTCGGCGGCAGCGAGCATCTCCGCCCAGGTCTTCGGCGGCGCGGTCACTCCGGCCTTCTTGAAGACGGCCTTGTTGTAGTACATCACCCAGTACCCGGCGTTCAGCGGCACGCAGTACTGCTTGCCGTCGAAGGTGAAGTACTGCTTGAGCTGCTCAGGGATGTTGCCGTCAGCAACCGCCTTTGTCCACTGGTCGGTGGTCTCGGCAACGAGCTTCTGGTCCACCAGATCCTGAAGTTCCTTGCCGGTGTGCCAGGTGAACAGGTCGGCCTTCTCCTTGGTCCGGAACGACGACCGGATGAAGGCCGTGTACGTGTTCGAGTCGGAGTATCCGACCGGCTCCATGCCGACGCCGATGTCCTTCTTGCTCGCCGCGCCGACCTGCGTGAACGCGTCCTTCCAGCCGCCCTTGTCGTTGTAGAACTTCAGCGAGTCGACCGGCTTGTCCTCGGTGGCCTTACCGGGTTTGGCGCCGCCGCCACAAGCCGACAGCGCGAGCGCACCGACCACCGCCAGCGCGGTGAACGCCTTGCCTTTGGAGATGCGTTGCATGTGTTGCGTCCTTCCAGCTCAGGGTTGCTGAAGACGTTCGTTGATGACGGCGAGGACGCCGTCGAGGTGCTCGCGGGTGAGCAGCTCGGCCAGGTCGGGGTCACCGGACCGGATCGCGTCGTAGATCGCGCGGTGCTCGTCCAGGTCGGCCTGGCGGTCACCGTGGATGTGCAGGATCTCCAGTTGCTCGCGGGCGTTCACGACCGTCACGGACTCGACCACCTCGGCCAGCGTCGCGTTACCGGACGCCTGGGCGAGGGAGCGGTGGAAGTCCATGTTCACCTCGGCCAGCTGCGCGTGGTCGCCAGACGCGATCAGCTCGGCTGCAGCCTCGAGGTCCTTCGCCATCTGCTCCAGCGCGGCCTCTACACGGGTCCTCGCGGCCAGTGCCGCAACAGGCGGCTCGATCAGTGCACGTGCTTGCAGCAGCTCCACCAGCCGGTCAGGGCTCGGCGCCAGCGCCAACGGGTTCGCCAGCACCAGCCGGCTCACGTTCGGGCCGACGTACACGCCAGAGCCATGCCGGAGCTCCACAGCCCCGGTGGCTTCCAGCCGGCGCAGGGCCTCGCGGACAGTCGGCACGGCGACCTTGAACCGCTCTGCGAGCGACCGTACTGCCTCGAACTGATCCCCCGGCGCCAGCTTGCGCTCCGCGATCAGGGCGAGCATCGACGTCGCCAGGTCGTCCAGCAGACTTCGCCGTACGACGCCTCCCGAGGCGCTCACTTGCTCGCCGCCAGAGTGACCGACACGAACCGCGGTCGGTAGATGCTCACGTCGCCGTACAGGTCGTCACTCACCAGGCTGTTGACGTTGTAGCTCACCAGAAGCGACGTACCGTTCCGCAGGTCCGGGTGCTCGTGGGAGTTGTACGTGATGATGTTCCCGCCCGTCTCAGGAGTCTGGTACAGCTCCACCGGCTTCACCCACGGACCGGTCGGCGAGCACGAGAAGTACCCAAGGACGCTCTTGCTGAAGAGCTCCTTGGTGTTGTGCGTGACCAGCAGATAGCCGTCGCCCCAGCGGGTCACACTGTGCTCGTTGGCGACGCCCTCAAGCACCCGAGCCGAGGCTGTCTCGTCAGCCGACCAGCCGGAGCCGGTCCAGTACTCCCAGGGCTTGGCAGTGAGGTCGTCGCCGCGGACGCGGGCAACATGCTGGTACTTCGACGCGCCCAGGTCCTCGACTCCGTAGATGTACGTGTAGCCCTGGTCGCTCAGCAACCAGCCGGACCACTGCACGTTCGCAGCGGACGGGATCGGCGTCAGCGACTTGAGCTTGAACGTCGTGCTGTCGAAGCGCGCCAGGTAGTTGCTGGCCCAGCGCCAGTCCCACTGACCTGTGCCGGTCTTCTGGAAGCGCAGTGCGACCACGTCGAGGTCCTGGCCGGCGTGACTGGTCTGAGCAGCGCCGAACCAGTACCAGCCGTCGGACGGCGGCGGGACGAGCGCAGTCGGGTTGGTCGCCGTACCGCCGGTGACTGTCTTCAGGTCGGTGCCGTGCTGGATGACGAACGAGTTGTTGATGAACGGCGCCGTGGTCGGCCGGCTGCCGTCCGCGTTCACCGGGCCGAGGAACGTGTCCGAGAAGATCCACGCCGTACGGCCGCCGGGAAGCGCGACGGAGTACGTACTGTCCGCACCCGTCCAACCCTTCCCGGTGTTGCTGTAGGCGTTCAGCAGGCCCTCGGGCGCAGCATGCGGCGTCGTCTGGGCAGTCCAGTTCGTCTGGACCGCGCTGCAGGTCGACGGAGCCGCGGAGGCGGCGGGGACAGCGAGGCTCGCTGCCGTAAGTGACAACGCGACAACCGCAACCAGGGGACGTGACATGAAAATGATCAGATCACTTGGTCATTTTCAGTGTCAAGACCCAGGGTCGGATCAGGGTGTGTACAGGGCGTGGTGCTACCGAGTGGATGGGAGGATCGACACATGAAGAACTTGATCATCAGGTTGCTGGCGAACGCGGTCGCCCTGGCAGTGGCGAGCTGGATCGTCAGCGGTATCACCCTGCAGGGCGCGACCACCAGCAAGCGGGTGCTCACGCTGCTGATCGTGGCTGCCATCTTCGGGATCGTGAACGCGATCGTGAAGCCCGTGGTGAAGGTGCTGTCCTTCCCGCTGCTGATCCTCACGCTGGGGCTGCTGACCTTCGTGATCAACGCGGCGATGCTGCTGCTGACCTCCTGGATCACCGGCAAGCTCGACGTGCAGTTCCACGTCGACGGGTTCTGGTCCGCTTTGTTCGGCGCGCTGATCATCAGCGTCGTCGGCATGATCATCAACGCGGTGCTGCCGGAGAAGGCCGAAGTCCACTAGTGCCGCACGTCGAGATCGTCTGCACCGGGAACATCTGCCGGTCGCCGATGGGCGAGGTCGTACTGCGGGCCAAGCTGGCCGCGGCCGGGATCGACGGCGTCGAGGTGACCAGCTCGGGTACCGGCGACTGGCACGTCGGCGACCGGATGGACCCGCGCGCGGCGGCAGCGCTACGGCGCCGTGGGTACGACGGGAGCTCGCATCGCGCCCAGCAGTACCAACGGTCCTGGGACCGGGACCTGGTGCTCGCGATGGACTCGAGCCACCTGGAAACGCTCAACCGGTACGGCGCCGCGGCGCGGTTGTTCGCGCGCGACGACGTACCGGATCCGTACTTCGGGGTGGACGAGGACTTCGACGACGTCCTCGCCCAGATCGAGAAGGCGGCCGACGTCTGGGTCGACCGCCTCGCCGCTCAGGCCTGACCGATCTCCGACTTGAGCGCGACGAACCACTCCACGCCCGGGTCGAACTCCTTGCCGCCGGCGATCCGCGGGAACTCGATCGCGCGCAACTCGTCGCCGCGCTCCTCGTCGTGGCCGACCACGCCGGACTCACCGCGCAGCGCCGCGTCCACGGCGTAGTCGGTGCACTCCTTGATCAGCGCGAGGTCGCGGTCGTTGGCCGCGGCCGAGCGGGAGAAGTACCCGCTCTTCTGCACCATCGTCTTCTCGGCGCCGATCCGCTCCGCGAACTGCTTCGCGAACCACGCGCCCGGGTTGATCGTGTCGAGCTTGACGTGCCCGAACGGGTCCCGGCCGACCTCCTCGCCGCGCGCCTCCATCTCCGCGACGATCGAGGACACGCCGGCGCCTTCGGACAGGAAGATGTTCACGCAGTCCTCGGCGTCCATCACCTTGCGCAGCCGCTCCGCCTCGGCGTCCAGGTCGATCGTTGCCTCCGGCACGTACACGGCGTGCACCGACCAGCCGGCCTGGTCCAGGCCGATGCCCGGGTTCCACTCCTGCTCGTCGACCCACTGCTGGTACGCCTGCGCAGTGGCGGCGGTCAACCAGCCGCAGTTCCGGCCCATCACCTCGTGGACGATCAGCATCCGCGGGTTCGAGCTGTGCTCGCCGATGATGTTTCGGGCGAACAGTGCGCCCTGTTCGGCCGCGGTCCAGGCGCCCAAGCTCTGCCGGATCGGGATCACGTCGTTGTCGATGGTCTTCGGCAGACCGACCACGGTCAGGTCGTAGTCGTGCTCGTGCAGGTACGCCGCGAGGTCGGCGGCCGTGGTGTTGGTGTCGTCGCCGCCGATGGTGTGCAGTACGTCGACACCGTCCGCGACCAGCCGCTCGGCCGCGACCTGGAGGGCGTTCTGCCCGTCCTCGATCAGGCCGCGCTTGACCAGGTCGGCGGTGTTGGTGAGCTTCACCCGGCTGTTGCCGATCGGGCTGCCACCGAACTTGTGCAGCAGCGCAGCCTTCTCCCGCACCTCGGGCGTGACGGTCAGGAACCGGCCGCTGAGCAGGCCGTGGTACCCGTTCAGGTACGCGATGATCTCCACGTCTGGCGCCACCTCGGTGTAGCGCTCGATCAGCCCGCCGACAGCGGACGACAGGCAGGGCGCGAGCCCGCCGGCGGTGAGCAGGGCAACTCTGCGGACAGCCATGGTCGAGGGTCCTTCCGGGGAACGTCGCTTGAAGTCGCCACCAGACTAGTGATGCAGACCACTCCCAACGGTGGTTGGGGTTCACCCAGCGGACAAGGGCACGCTGCGTGGTGGGACCGGCGTCGAGACGACGAACGAGCTCGTGGTCTGGCCGTGCACCTGGAACTTGTCCAGAACGTCCTCGAGCGCGGCGATCTCGGCGACCTGGACCCGCATCAGGAAGCAGTCCTCACCCGAGATCCGGTGGCACTCGACGACTTCCGGCGTACGACCGGCGAGCTCGATGATCTTCGGGATCTGGTTCGGCCCGGGCCGCAGCCGGACCCAGGCGGCGACGGGGCGGCCGAGCGCGGCCGGGTCGACGTCGAGGCGGTACCCGCGGATCACGCCGGACTCCTCCAGCCGGCCGACTCGTTCGCGGACCGTCGGCGTCGACACCCCGAGCCGCCGGGCCAGCTCGGTAGTCCGCAGCCGGGGATCCGCGGACAACTCGTGCAGGATCCGGGAATTGAGCTCATCCAGCAATTGACTTCTCGTTTCGGTAAGCAAATCCGCCTCCTAGGCTCCGAACCGCCATAGAAATCTCCAACATCCGTTCTTACGGTAGTCGACGTGACAACTTCGACCGAAGCTCCGGCCCGGACCGGTCTCGCCGCCGGCGCCGCAGCGATCACCGTCGTTCTCTGGGCCTCGTCGTTCGTCGCCATCCGGCACGTCGGCACCGAGATCTCCGCGGGCGCTCTCTCCCTTGCCCGGCTCGGCCTGGGCAGCGTCTTCCTCGGCGCGCTCCTCCTCAGACGGCCGACGGGAGGACACCGTTGGCCGGTACGCGGTGACTGGCTACCGCTGATCGCCTGCGGCGTGCTGTGGTTCGGCGTCTACAACCTCGCGTTGAACGAGGCCGAACGCCGCCTCGACGCCGGTACGGCCGCCATGCTCGTGCACGTCGCCCCGCTGCTGATCGCCGTACTCGCCGGGTTCGGTCTGGGCGAGGGATTCCCACGGCAGTTGGTGATCGGCGGCCTGGTCGCGTTCGCGGGCATCGTCGTCATCGGTACGTCGACCTCGAACGGCCGCGCGGAGACCTGGGGCGTCGTACTGTGCGTGGTCGCCGCGATCTCGTACGCCGTCGGCGTGGTCACCCAGAAGCCGCTGTTGAGTCGCCTGCCCGCCGCCGAGGTCACGTGGCTGGCCTGCACGATCGGTGCGGTCATCTGCCTCCCGTTCGCGCCCACTCTGGTCCATGAGGTGCGCTCCGCCGACGCAGCAACCATCTGGTGGATCGTGTACCTGGCAGCGTTCCCCACCGCGCTGGGCTTCACCACGTGGGCCTTCGCGCTCCGCCGTACCAGCGCGGGCCGCATGGGCGTCACCGTGTACGCCGTACCGGTCGTAGCGATCCTCTTGGCGTGGCTGCTCCTCGGCGAAACTCCTACGCTGCTGGCGCTCGGCGGCGGGGCCTTGTGCCTGGCAGGGGTGGCTATCTCAAGGAGGTCTGCCTGAGCTGCTGGTGGATGCCGTCGTACGCCGTCGCCTGTGGGAGTAGCCGCTTGGGGATCTTGGTGACCACGCTGTAGTTGGCGTCGACCACGTTCGCCAGGGGAACCTCGCTGACCTGGCTGAGAAGCTGGTACGCGTCCAGCTTGTCCAGGCCGTACAGGTCGCCCAGCCAGTGCACCATGTCGACCTGACCCGCCCGCCACGCGTCTTCGAGTGGGCGGCTCGAGCCCACGACGGACAGGTAGTCGTCGTTCTCCAGCCGCGGCCAGACCGGGCCGGGGGTCTTCAGCAGGTCCACTACGAGTACGACGTTCATCGCGCCCTCGACGGCGGTGCCGCAGGATTCGCCCTCGCCCTGGCGGTAGTGGCCGTCGCCGACGGAGAACAGGGCGCCCTCTACGTTCACCCGTAGGTAGCAGGTGGTGCCGGCGCGCATCTCCGGCGTGTCCATGTTCCCGCCGAACATGTCCGGTACCAGCGCCGACCGGACCTCGCCGGCGGCCGGCGCCACACCGACCGTACCGAGCATCGGCTCGAGCGGTAGCGCCACCTCCAGGTCACTCCCTTGCGCCTGGAACCCGACCGTCTGCTGCGCGCTGTCCACCTCGTAGATCCAGGTCCGCTCCGGTAGCGGGTCCTGCAGCGTCGCAGTGCGGTCCGTGCTGGTCAGGCCGCCGAAGAACGGGATGGTCGCCGACGCGCCCCAGCTCCGCGCCGGCGTCAGCTCGACGAAGTGCAGCACCAGGGTGTCGCCCGGCTCGGCGCCCTCGACGTAGAACGGGCCGGTCTGCGGGTTCACGTACGGCATGTTCAGCGAGGCGCTGGCGAGATCCGTCGTACTCCGGAGACTCCCGGCGAACGCATCCTCCGTCCACAGCCGGAGGACGGTGCCAGGCTTGACCCGGCGGACGGGCGGGACGCCCCCGAAGGTCCAGGCGAAGTCGGCGGGCTCGGGGGTGAATTCGACGATTTCCACAGCTGACAAGTTATGCGAATTGGACGATCAGCGGGTTCTCAGGCGATTCTCACAGAAGCGACTTACTCTCGTGGCGAACCTTCTAGCGGAGCGGGGACTACAGATGCGGGTACTGGTGGTGGACGACGACCGGGCGGTCCGGGACTCGCTGCGCCGTTCGCTGGAGTTCAACGACTTCGAGGTGGTGACCGCGTCCGACGGCGCCGAGGCGCTCGCGGTGATCGGCAACGTCGAGCCGGACGCCGTGGTGATGGACGTGATGATGCCGCGCCTGGACGGGCTCGAGACCACCAAGGCGTTGCGGGCCGCGGGCAACAACGTGCCGATCCTGGTGCTGACCGCGCGGGACGCGGTCGCGGACCGGGTGGACGGCCTGGACGCCGGCGGCGACGACTACCTGACCAAGCCGTTCGCGCTCGAGGAGCTACTGGCCCGGCTGCGCGCGCTGCTGCGCCGCAGCGCCGTTCCCGGTGAGGGCGGCCAGCGCGGCGAGGTCCTGCAGTACGGCGACCTCGTGGTCGACGTCGACGCGCACGAGGTGCACCGCGGCGACGTCGCGATCCAGCTCACCCGCACCGAGTTCTCGCTGCTCGAGCTGCTGATCCGCAACCCGCGCCGGGTACTGGAGCGTGCGGTCATCCTGGACGCAGTCTGGGGCTACGACTTCCCCACCACCGCGAACTCGCTCGAGGTCTACATCGGATACCTGCGCCGCAAGACCGAGGTGAACGGTCTGCCGCGGCTCATCCACACCGTCCGCGGCATCGGCTACGTGCTGAGAGACACCCCGCCGTGAGCCAGCAACACCCGCAGGACTTCCCGTCGTACGCCGGGCAGCCGCCGCAGGAACCGCACCAGTCGCAGGACCTGCACCCAGAGCAAGGCCGGGTCCCGGCGCAGCGGCCTGTTGCCAACGGCAACGGAAACCGGGTGGCGGCGACCGCTGCCCGGACGCAGAACTGGTGGAACGAGACCCTCCACAAGCTCAGCCTGCACGCCCGCGTGACCCTGCTCGCCGCGGTCGCGGTCGGCCTGGCGGTGGCGATCGTCAGCGTCGCGGCGTACATCACCGTGCGCCAGCAGATGTACCAAAACCTCGACAACAGCTTGACGCAACGAGCTGTACAGGCTTCTCAGAAGGGCGTCCTGACCAACCTCTACAACCTGCGGAACGCCTCCGCGGACGCCCTGGGCCTCAGCGACATCCGAGTCGGGGTACTGAGCGCCAACGGCGACCAGTACGGCGCCCAGAACAGCCCCCTGCCGCCGATGGGCGACACTGAACTGCGGGTCGCCAACGGCAGCAGCGAACCCACACTGCGGACCGTCGGAGCCCGCAACGGCAGCTCGCACTTCCGCGTGATCGCGGTTCCCGCTCGTTTCTGCCCAGATGGGTTCACCCGCGAGTGCCAGGACGACTCGGACTTCCTCCAACCCGGTGCGCTGGTGGTCGCGCAGTCGTTGGGGCCTATTGATCAGACGTTGCACAACCTCGGGATCGTCTTGTGGGCGTTCGGGCTGATCGGCGTCATCGGCGCCGCGCTCGCCGGGAACGCGGTCGCCCGCTCCGGCCTCCGCCCGTTGGCGCGGCTGACCGGGGCGGCCGAGCACGTCGCCGCGACCGAGGATCTGAAGCCGATCCCGGTCGGCGGTACTGACGAGATCTCCCGCCTGGCGGTGGCGTTCAACGCGATGCTGCTCGCGCTGGCGCAGTCCCGCGACCGGCAGCGGCGGCTGGTTGGCGACGCGGGGCACGAGCTGCGTACGCCCCTCACCAGCGTCCGGACCAACCTCGACCTGCTCGCCCAGGCGGACCAGCGCGGCGGCCTCCGCCCGGAGGACCGGAAGCAACTGCTGGACGACGTACGCGCCCAGATGGACGAACTGACCCAGCTGATCGGCGACCTGACCGAGCTGGCCCGCGACACCCCGCAGGTACGGAACGCGGAGCTGATCGAGCTGTCCAACGTGGTCGAGGACGCGGTCATCAAGGTACGGCGACGCGCGCCCGGGCTGGAGTGGGACGTGCAGCTGACGCCGTTCCCGGTCTGGGGTGACGAGCGGCTGCTCGGCCGCGCGGTAACGAACCTGCTCGACAACGCCGCGAAGTACAGCGTCCCCGACGGCGCAGAGCAGCGCACCGACGGACAGCCCGTAGGCCACGTCACGGTACGCCTGCTGGACGGCGTACTGACCGTCACGGACTCCGGTCCCGGCATCGCCGACGCGGACCTGCCCCACGTCTTCGACCGCTTCTACCGCTCCAGCGAGGCCCGCAGCCGCCCGGGCTCGGGTCTTGGCCTGGCAATCGTCAAACACGCAGCCGAGCAGCACGGCGGCATGATCTACGCCCGCAACGCCCCCGGAGCCGGCGCCCAATTCACCCTCTGGCTGCCACACGCGGCCACGCAGACTCGCTGACAGTTACCTCACAGGTCCTTCAGAGGATCTTCATGGAGTTCTTCGTCGGCTCCGAGGGGATCTTCAGGCGCCTTTCAGGTGCGGCCGACAGAGTACGTGCCATGACCGAGAACCAGCCGCAGCAGCCGCAGCCGCAACCCGGCCAGAACGTAGAGGGACCGCAAGGGCCGGAGCGGACGCAGCAGCTGCCGGTGTACGGGCAGCATCAGCAGCAGCAGTACGCGCCGCAAGGCGGGCAGCCGCGGCTGGACTCGGGGCCGCAGGGGCAGCGGCCGGGACAGTACCCCGCAGGTGGGGGCGCTTACCCACAGTTCGGGCCGGGGACGCATCAGGGGTCGTCCCCGGGCCCGAACTGGCCCGTCGGAGCGCAGGCCACGGTCACCGCTCCGAAGCCGAAGCGCCGCCTCGGACTGGCCGCGGTGGCGCTGACCGCGCTGCTGGTCGGTACGGCGGGCGGTGTCGGCGGTGCGGCCGTCTACTCGGCCAGCAACGACCACTCCACGAACACCCCGTCGGTGACTGCTCCGCTGAACGGCAACCAGGCGGCGCCCGCGTCGGCACCGGACGGCTCGGTGCAGAGCGCCGCCGCCAGGGTTCTGCCGAGCGTGGTGAAGATCGCCGTCGCGAGCCAGCAGGGCCAAGCCACCGGCTCCGGCATCGTGATCAGCAAGGACGGCCTGATCGTCACCAACAACCACGTGGTCGCCGGTGCCGGGCAGGGCGCCACGCTGACCGTGATCCTGAACGACGGCCGCACGGTGCCGGCCACGGTCAAGGGCACCGACCCGCTCACCGACCTCGCGGTCATCCACGCCAGCGCGACCGATCTGACGCCGGCCACCCTCGGCCAGAGCGGCAGGCTCGCGGTCGGCCAGGGCGTGGTCGCGATCGGTTCGCCGTTCGGCCTGCAGGCGACCGTGACCAGCGGGATCGTCTCGGCGCTGAACCGCCCGGTAACCTCCGGCGACGAGCAGCAGGACAGTACGACGGTATTTCCAGCCATCCAGACGGACGCCGCGATCAACCCGGGTAACTCGGGCGGCGCCCTGAGCGACCTCGCCGGCCAGGTGGTCGGTATCAACAGCGCGATCAAGACCGCCGGCGGATCGGGACAATCCGAGGGCGGGAACATCGGCCTGGGCTTCGCGATCCCGATCGACCAGGCCAAGCCGATCATCGACGAGCTGGTGGCCAAGGGCAAGGCCACGCATGCGCGGCTCGGTGTGACGGTCGGTGACGCGCAGTCCTCCGACGGGCTCACGAACGGAGCACGCCTCGGCGAGGTAACGTCCGGCGGTGCGGCGGACAAAGCCAGCCTGCAGTCAGGTGATGTGGTCACCGCTGTGGACGGCAAGGCGATCGCGTCAGGGGACGCGTTGGTCGCCGCGGTCCGCTCGCACCGCCCGGGCGATCAGGTCAAACTCACCATCACCCGCAACGGCAAGACCCAGACCATCACCGCCACCCTCGGCTCCGACAACGGGAACCCAACCGGCTGACCGCGCGTCTCACTCCATAGATCGGACTGCGCCGCCCACCGAGCGGCGCAGTCCGTTTGTCATCGGCTAGGTCCTGTCTGGTGATCCAGCGCCGTAGCGAGGAGGTGCTCGGTGCGGTGCATCGGCGTGCGGGGGCGAAGGTCTCGATGCGGAGCATCGTGGCCTTTGCACCCGTGCGGCGAGGTGCCGTGCCGAGTGCCCCGCAGTAGGCGATGGATCACCAGACAGGACCTAAGGTTCCGGGCATGAATCTTCGTGACAAGCGACCGCCGATCGTGGCTGACGAGCGGACGCAGCTGGTCGGGTGGCTGGACCTGCAGCGGATGCTGGTACGGCGGAAGCTCGAGCAATTGCGGCCCGAGGACGAACACCGGGCGGTGCTGCCGAAGTCGCCGTTGATGACGCCGGCCGGGCTGGTGTCGCACATGCGGTGGACCGAGCACTGCTGGTTCAACGTGATCTTCCTCGGCGAGCCGGAGGCGACCAACCCACAGTTCGGGAAAGAAGCGGACGGTGCCGACATGCGGGTGGACGGCGTACCGCTGGCCCAGCTGCTGGACGAGTTCGAGGCGCAGTACGAGGAGTCGAACCGGATCACCGCCGCGCATTCGCTCGACGAGGTCGGGAAGGACCCGGAGTACCAGCCGTCGCTCCGGTGGATCCTGATCCACATGGTCGAGGAGACCGCGCGGCACGTCGGGCACCTCGACGCCATGCGCGAGCTGCTCGACGGCGAGACCGGGTATTACTAGAGCTTGTGGAGATCCATCGGGCGGACGCGCGGTTCCGGACGGCGAGTGAGTGGCTGGACTCGCGGCATTCGTTCTCGTTCGGGGCGCACTACGATCCGGCGAACGTCGGGTTCGGGTTCCTGGTGGCGCACAACGACGAGACCGTTGCCCCCGGCACCGGATTCGGTACGCATCCGCATCAGGACCTGGAGATCGTTACCTGGGTGCTGCGGGGCGCGCTGGCGCATCGTGATTCGCAGGGGCACAGCGGTGAGGTGCATCCGGGGCTCGCGCAGCGGATGTCGGCCGGGTCCGGGATCCAGCACTCGGAGTGGAACGACGGGGCCGAGCCGGTGCACTACGTGCAGATGTGGGTACGGCCGGACCGGTTCGACCTGCCGCCCTCGTACGAGCAGGCCGAGCTCGACCTGTCCACGGGTGAGCTCGTCCCGGTGGCGTCGGGTCTCGCGAAGCACGCGGCGTCCACCGCGATCCGGATCAACCAGCCTGCGGCCGGGATGTCCGTAGCCCGGCTGGCTCCGGGCGCCACGATCATGGTGCCGGTTGCGCCGTACGTACATCTGTTCGTCGCAACCGGTACGGCGACCCTCGAAGGCGCCGGCGAGCTCGGTACCGCGGACGCCGCACGGCTGAAGGGCTCAGACGGTGAACGAGTCACCGCAGGCACCGACGGAGCCGAACTCCTGCTCTGGGAGATGCACGACTAGGGTGCGCGGCACGGTCACCAGGACTCCGCGGGTCGCCACCACTGCCCGGGTCCTGCCGGTACGGCGACACCTGCCGGATCGGTGACCACATCGTCGCGGCGTACGCCGGGAAGCACCTCGTAGCGGATCGACTTCGCCTCGGACACCAGCGCGAGCGGCCACCACAGCGCCCGGACGTATGCCTCGGCCTGCTCCGGCCCGTCCCAGTCGTAGCAGCCCCGGTAGAAGCCGAACTCGTCGGCGGCGAACCAGAGCTTCGACACGAAGCCCGGGAAGCCGACGAACAACGGCGTGTTCAACAGACTCTCGGCCCTGAACAGCCGGTGTCCCCGGCCGGTGACGTGACGCAACCGGAACCGGACGATCAGGACGCACGGACGCACCGGCGCGACCCCGGTCAGCACCGTCTCCCGGTAGACCCAGGAGGTCGACCCGTCGGCGAACCGCACCCGGAGGCCGACGCGGCCGCGTGGAAGCCTGACCCGGCCCCTTGCCAGCTGTACGGCGGTTCGCCCGGCGCACGCCGCCAGCCGCGGCAGCGCGGCCGTCAACCGAAGGTGCTCGACACGTCCGTCCACACCCCCACCCTGATCGGTCACCTCCGGCCGAACTACCTCACAAGGTCCCGACCCCAGCGGGACCTTCGGCTCGGGGAGGATCTCACCCCCCGCTCGGGAAGGAATCCTCCCCGGATCGCCGCGGTGGGCGACGGGGGTCAGTCGGTTTGTTCGCTCATGGTCCAGACGTGGCGAAGCGACTGGCCGGCGACGCCTTCGGGGTTCTGGGCGAAGCCCTCGACGAACTGGCTCATGTGCTGCTGCCAGCGCTGGTCGGTCGGATCGTTGCGCAGGTACGCGACCGCGGCCTCGAAGTCGTCGGACTCGACCAGGTGGAACAGGTCCCGGCCGCTGCGCCAGATCGACCAGTCGCTGATCCCGGCGGTGTGCATCACCGCGATCAGTTCCGGCCAGACGCGGGCGTGCTCGGACTCGTAGGCCTCTTCGGTCCCGGGGATCAGGCGGCTGTGCAGCGCAAGGCGGGTCACAAACGAGCAGAATACGCCGCCGCCGACGCCCGTGGAACGCGGTTCCAGATTGCGGCAGACCAATTCGCGCAGCGTCTTGCTCCCGATTCACGCCTGCTCTGCCGCCAACTCCTGAGCGGGTGTGCGCGTCGTACTTGCGTAGGTTGAGTAGGTTCCGAGGTAGCCACACGCCGAAGACCGTGTCCCGGTGTCCATCCGTCGACGTGCGAGAGTTGAGAACGTGAAGCGAACCACTGCCATCGTGTGCCTGAGTAGTCTGCTGATCACCGCCGGTTGTTCGGACAGCAAGTCCGGCGGCGGGAAGTCCGGGAACGACGAGCAGAAGGCGTCCGGCGCGGTCATCAAGCAGTTCGCCGACGCCTGGGTGAAGGCCTGGGCGCCGAACGGGAAACCGGACGCGGCCGGAGCGCTCACCGACAACCCGGCAGTGTTCGCCAAGCGCCTCGACGGCGTCGACACCGCGCTGGTGGCGAGCACCGTGACGGTCACCCCGCAGGACAACCCGAAGTGCTCGGACAGCAACAACTGCACGCAGGAGCTGGCCGTCGAGGCGCAGCTGCGCGGCATCGGCACGATGAAGTGGACCAGTACGGCGACCGCGGTGAAGACCGGTGACACCTGGAAGATCAAGGCGTCCGGCGACACCATCTACCCCGGCCTCGGCGACAACAACTACCTGAAGCGGGTCCGCGCGATGCCGGCCCGAGCGTCGATCCTGGACCGCAACGGGGTCGCCCTGACCGCGAACCGGCAGGTTGTGATCGTCGGCGTCGCGTCCGGCAGCACGGCCACCGCGGCGACGTACGCGGCGTTCACGAAGTACCTGCAGGTCGACGGCGCGAAGCTGGCCGCGCGGGCGAAGGCGGCGCCGGCCGGGCAGTTCGTGGACGCGATCACGATCCGCGCCGAGGAGTGGGAGGCGCTGCGGCCGAAGATGCAGGCATTGCCCGGCGTACTGACGATGGGCGGGACCCAGTCGCTGCCGCCGACCGCGACGTTCGCGAAGTCGATCATCGGCACCATGAAGACCGCCACCGCGGACACGCTGAAGAACGCGGGCCCGACGGCGTCGGCGCAGGACCAGGTCGGGACCACGGGCCTGCAGTACGCGTTCCAGCAGCAGCTCGCCGGTACGCCGGGCGGCACGGTCACGCTGCGGGACGGCAAGACCAAGCTGACGATCAAGACGGTCTTCGCCCAGAAGGGCACCGCCGGGCAACCGGTGAAGACGACCCTCGACACGAACATGCAGAAGGCGGCCGAGGCCGCGCTGGCGACGAGCAAGCTGCCCGCGTCGCTGGTCGCCGTGCAGGCGTCCACCGGTCAGATCCTGGCCGCGGCGAACGGTCCACTGCCGGCCAGCTACAACCGCGCCTTCCAGGGCCGCTACGCGCCGGGTTCGACGTTCAAGATCGTCACGTCGGCGGCGCTGCTCGGTGCGGGTGAAACCACGACGACGCCGCTGCCGTGTACGCCGACGATCAACGTCTTCGGCAAGACCTTCAAGAACTACGACGGTCTGACGGCGTACGGCGCGGGCACGATGCAGAAGGCGTTCAACGAGTCCTGCAACACCGCGTTCATCTCACAGCACGCGAAGCTGCCGAAGGACGGGATGACCAAGGCCGCGGCGATGTTCGGCATCGGACGCGACCTGAACCTGTCGATCTCGGCGTACGGCGGTCAGGTGCCGGCACCGAAGGACGACGTCGACCAAGCCGCGTCGATGATCGGCCAGGGTACGGTCACCGCCAGCCCGCTCGCGATCTCGCTGGTCGCGGCGACGGTCGACCACGGTACGGCGATGAAGCCGGTGCTGGTACCGGGCAAGGACGCGGCCGGCCCGGCGGCGTCTCCGTTGCCTGCGGCAACTGTCGCGGCGCTGCGGACGTTCATGCGGACGACGGTCACCGGCGGTACGGCGAAGGTGCTGGCCGGGAACGGCGCGGTCGCCGCGAAGACCGGTACGGCCCAGCTCGTCGTCGGCGGCAAGGTCATCACCAACGCCTGGATGGCCGGCTACCGCGGCGACGTCGCCTTCGCCGTCATCGTCGAGGGCGGCGAGTCCGGCTCGCACACCGCCGGCCCGATCCTGAAGACCTTCCTCTCCACCTTCAAGTAGGAACTTGCTGAGAGTTGGCTGAGAGTCGGCCGATCGCCTCGAATCGGCACTTAGAGTTACCGGATGGACAGCCTGGTTTGCCCTAAATGTCGCGGCGGGATGCGGACGTACGAACGTAGTGGGATCACCGTCGACCAGTGCGGCGACTGCCGTGGGATCTTCCTCGACCGGGGTGAACTGGAGCACCTGGTGGATGCCGAGGTGCGGTTCAACGCGGGCGGACCGTCGCGGCGCGAGGAGAAGCAGTACGACGACCGTAAGTACTACGACGACCGCAAGCATTACGACGACCGGAAGTACGGCAATCAGCAGCACCCGCGGAAGAAGAAGTCCTTCCTGGAGGGACTGTTCGACTGATCAGCGCCGTACGGCGATCACCGTGCCCTGGGCGAGGGCGCACAGAGTCGCGGTGTCGCCGTCGATGGTGCTGAGTTCGCAGGTGCAGGTGGCTTGCCGGCTGGTCGCGTGCGCGACCCGAGCCACGGCACGCAGTACGTCGCCCTGTGCCGGGCGGAGGTAGTTGATCGTGAACCCACCGGTCAGCACACTCGGCCCCAGCGCCGCACCACCCGCGAACGTCAGCGCATTGTCCGCCGCGTAACTTAGCACTCCCCCGTGCAGAAACCCGTTCTGCTGCAGAAGATCCTCGCGAACATCAAGCTCCAGCGTCGCGCCACCATCCCCGAACGCGGTCACCCGCGCACCGAGCAGCACGCTGAACGGTTGCGTCGCCAACAGCTTCTGAGCCACTTCCAACGTCAATTCCGCCATTCGGGCACGATATGTCAGCTACCGTCAGGGCGTGAGCACGCCGCCGGTGGTACTTCGCCCGATTGCGCCTGCCGACTTCCCGGCCTGGAAGGAACATGCCGCGGCGACATTCGCGGCTGAGATCGGGCCGGCGCGCGGGCTGACGGCGGACGAGGCGCTGAAGTTCGCACACGAGGGGGCCGAGCGCCTGCTTCCCGACGGGCCGGGCACCGACCAGCACCTGATCTGGACCGCGTGCGTGGACGACGTGCCGGTTGGCAGCCTGTGGATCAGCACAGCCGACAAGGTGCCGTTCATCTACGCCGTCGAGGTCGACGCGGCCCAGCGCGGCAAGGGGTACGGCCGCGCGATCATGCTGGCCGGCGAGGAGGAGTGCCGGCGGCGCGGATACACACAGCTCGACCTGAACGTGTTCGGCGACAACCGTACGGCGATCGCGCTGTACGACTCGCTCGGGTACACGGTCACGTCGCAGCAGATGCGCAAGGACCTCTAAACCCGCTGGACGACGCTTTCCGCGGCGACGTACCGTGATCAGTGGCAGCCGCACGTCGGAAGGACCCACAGGGAGCGATGCCGACACGTCGTCGAGACAAGGGTTGATTCGAAGCCAACCCCCGCGGTCGGACCGGATCGCGTAGCCGGGACGGACCTTGGTGTCCGCCTGGCCGAGTTCACTCGGCGCCGTGAGTGGCCTGCGCTCTGCGCGTTTGCGCGTTGACGCTGCCCGGTCCTGACCTTCTCTCGAAAGCGGTGCATTCCGTGACGCCTGTTATCGCGGCACACGATCTGACCAAGACGTACACCTTCCACCAGCAGCGCGCCGGGCTCGGCGGGGCGCTGAAGAGCCTGGTCCGGCGCAAGTACGAGACCCGGCTCGCCGTCGACCGGATCTCGTTCGAGATCGATCGCGGCGAGGTCGTCGGGCTGCTCGGCCCGAACGGCGCCGGCAAGACGACCACGCTGAAGATGCTGTCCGGCCTGCTCTACACAACCTCCGGCGACCTGCAGGTCCTCGGCCACACCCCGTCCGACCGCAAACACGAGTACCTGCGCCGGATCGCGCTCGTGATGGGCCAGAAGACCATGCTGTGGTGGGACGTCCCGGCGATGGAGAGTCTCCTGCTGCACAAGGACATGTACGGCCTGACGACGGCGGAGTTCGACCGCAACGTCGACGAGCTCGCGGACCTCCTCGACGTCGGCCACCTGCTGAACGTCCAGGTCCGCAAGACCTCACTCGGTGAGCGGATGAAGCTCGAGCTGATGGCGGCGCTCGTCCACGGCCCGGAGATCCTGTTCCTGGACGAGCCGACGATCGGGCTGGACGTGGTCGCGAAGGCCCGGGTCCGCTCGTTCCTCGCCGACGTCAACCGGCTCCGTGGCACCACGATCCTGATCACCAGCCACGACATGGACGACATCGAGGCGCTCTGCTCGCGGGTGATGATCATCGACCACGGCCGGCTCCAGTTCGACGGCGGTCTCGACGACCTGGTCCGGACGGCGCGCCCGCGCAAGCTGGTGCGGGCGACGTACGCGGCACCGGTCGACGTCGGCGGCCTGGACGGAGTGACCGGCGTCGAGGTGTCCGGTACGACGGTCGAGCTCGAGGCGGAGCGCGAACGCGCCGGCGCCGTGATGGAGCAGCTGACCCGGCTCGGCCCGCTCGTCGACCTGGACGTCGCGGACGCCGACATCGAGGACATCATGCGCGACCTGTTCCTGCGCCGGAGCTCGCTGTGATGGGCACCATCGCGCGCAACCTCCGCGTCGTGCGGCGGATGACGGCGGCCGACATCGCGCAGCAGTCCGTGTACCGCGCGGCGTGGGTGATCTTCATGGTGTCGAACATCTGCATGCCGATCATCTCGCTGCTGATCTGGCGGACCGCGCTCGCGAGCGGGGCGAAGCTCCCGGTCGACAAGCAGTACGTCACCACGTACTTCGTCCTGCTCGGCTTCGTCACGATGGCGACCTCGTCGTGGATGGCCGGGTTCCTTGCCCAGGACATCCGGCTCGGGAAGCTGTCCAGCTGGATGGTCCGTCCGGCGTCGCTGCTCACCGGGTTCGTCGCGAACAACCTGTCGGAGAAGTTCCTCAAGCTGTTCGCGCTGGTGCCGATGATCGGGATCGTCTGGTGGATCTTCCGGGACTCGATGCGGATCCCGGCTGCTCCGGGGCGGTGGGTGCTGTTCGCGGTCAGCCTGCTGCTCGGGGCGGTGCTGTTGTTCACGATCGACATCCTGATCGCGTCGCTGGCGTTCTGGATGGACGACGTCAGCGCGCTGGTGCAGGCCCGCGTGATCATCGCGAGCGTACTGTCCGGTGCCGTCGTACCGCTCGCGCTGATGCCGTCGTGGTCGCGCGGGTTCGTCGACCACCAGCCGTTCCGGTACACCGTGTCGTTCCCCGTCGAGATCGTTGCGGGGCAGCTGACTGGGCCTTCGGTCGTGGCGGGGTTGGGCTTCCAGCTCGGGTACGTCGTGGTGTTCGCCGTGATCGCGCGCGTGGTGTGGACGGCCGGGATCCGGGCGTATTCGGCGGTGGGCGCATGAGGTACCTCCGGTTGTGGCGACGGTTCTTCCTGCAGGCCGTCGTACGGGAGACGCACTTCCGGGCGCATTTCCTGACCACGTTGCTCGTGGGGCTGGTGCAGCTCGGGCTGGGGATCGTACCGACGCTGCTGCTGTTCGGGTTCACGTCCGAGGTGAACGGCTGGTCGCGGGCGGAGGTGATCGCACTGGTCGGGGTCTTCCAGATCGTCACCGGGCTGATCGCGGCCTTCGTCGCGCCGAACCTGAACCGGATGACGACGTACCTCACCGAGGGCGAACTCGACAGCGTCCTGCTGCGGCCGGTGTCGAGCCAGTTCTACCTGACGTTCCGGTGGATCAACGTCGCGGAGCTGACGAACGTTGCGAGCGGCATCGCCGTACTGGTTCTCGGACTGGTGCAGGCCCGGATCGGCTTCGGACCGGGGCAGGTCGTACAGGCCCTCGTACTGGTCTGCTGTGGGCTGGTGCTGCTGACGTGCGTGTGGTCGGCGATGTCGTTCCTGGCGTTCTGGCTGCAGTCGGTGAACCCGATCGGGTTCGTGTTCCTGAGCCTGGTCGAGGCGGGGCGGTATCCGCTGGTGTTCTTCCCGGTGGCGGTCCGGACGTTCCTCACGTTCGCGTTCCCGGTGGCGTTCGCGACGACGTTCCCGATCCGGGCACTGGCCGGCGATCTCGGATGGTCGACGGTCGCGATCGGGGTCGGGCTCGCGGCGGTGGCGCTGCTGCTGGTGCGGTTCGTCTGGCGGCGCGGGCTGCTGACGTACTCCAGTGCGTCGAGCTGATGTGGTTACCTGTGACGTATGAGCTGGTGGGTCCTGCACGTGGACATGGATCAGTTCATCGCGGCCGTCGAGATCCGGCGCCGGCCTGAACTTCGCGGACTACCTGTCGTGGTGGGCGGATCCGGCGATCCGGCCCTGCCCCGGCAGGTGGTCGCGACCGCGTCGTACGAGGCGCGCGTGTACGGCGTACATTCCGGGATGCCGGTACGCGCCGCTTACAAGAAGTGTCCCGACGCGGTGTTCCTGCCGTCGGATCCGGCCGCGTACGACGCGGCATCTGCCGAGGTGATGGACACCCTGCGGACGTTCCCCGTGGTCGTCGAGGTGTGGGGCTGGGACGAGTGCTTCGTCGGCGCCTCGACCGAGGACCCGGAGGCGCTGGCTGCTTCGTTGCGGGCCGCCGTGGAGGAACGGACCGGGCTGACCTGCTGCGTCGGCATCGGCGACAACAAGACCCGCGCCAAACTCGCCACCAACTTCGCGAAGCGCTCCGGGGAAGGCACCGGCATCTACCGTTTGACGGCGGCGAACTGGCGCTCCGTGATGGACCATCGGCCGGTACGCGACCTGTGGGGCATCGGCGCCCGGATGGAACACAACCTCAACGAACTCGGCCTGACCACGGTCGCCGAACTGGCCGCCGCCGACGTAGACGCGTTGCAGAAACGCTTCGGCCCCAAGATGGGCACCTGGTACGCCGCCCTCGGCCGCGGCCTCGGCGACACCCAGGTCACCGACGTACCGCGCGAACCCGTCTCCCGCAGCCACGAGGAAACCTTCGCCTCCGACCTCGTCGAACGCCCCGACATCGAACGAGAACTCCGCCGAATCGCCACCGAGGTAACCAACGAGGTAGTAGCCGACGGCCGCACCGTCCAACGCATCTGGGTAAAGCTCCGCTTCACCACCTTCTACACCCCTATCAAAAGCCGAAAACTCCCCACCCCAACCCAAGACCCCGAAGTAATAGCCACCACAGCCCTAGCCCTCCTGCAAAAGTTCGAACTCCGCCGCCCCATCCGCCTGATCGGCGTCCGCGTGGAGTTCGTACCTCCGGAATGACCGCTTATATAACTTTGTCCAAAGAAAGTTATATAAGCCGCAGCGCGGCCATCGCTTGATAGCTCTCCAGGACGGCTTCAGGCTTGTTCAGGCGGTGCCGTTCCAGGCGGAGTGCGGCGAGGTGGCGTGCCTCGTAGATCGCCGCGCGCCACGCGGCGGCAGGCGATCGGTCGAGGTCACCGTACGACTGCCAGAACGCCTCGCGCTCGTCCTGCTTCGCCTGGGCCATGCGGATGGTCCAGTCGGCGGCGGGGTCGCCGAACTCGGTGCGGTCGAAGTCCAGTACGCCGGAGATTCGCGGCTCGGGAGCGTTCGCGTCGAGGAGACAGTTCACGGTCCAGAGGTCGCCGGTGAGTAGGCGTGGCTCGCGGATCTCGTCGAGGGTTGCGCGACCTTGCTCGGCGAGGTCGGCGGCTGTTCGTACGTCGCTGGCGTCCAGGCCGGCGTATTCGATGTCCTCGGCAATCTGCCGGAGCGAGGTGATGACAACCTCACTCCAGGACGCATACGACGGTCCGGCGACGCGACCGAAGTACGGTCCACGCATGTCGTGCACGGTTCGGGCGATCGCCCCGAGTTGGCGGAAGAACGTCGTACGACCTGATCGTGGATAGTGTCCGAGGTGTTCCGGTGCCGGGATGCCCGGGAGGCGTGTCTGGATCATCCAGTCACGGTCGATGAGGTCGTGCGACCAGTCGACCGCGAGGATCCGTGGCATCAACGGCGCAATCGCCGCCAGCCAGGGAACACTGGCGTACTCGTTCCGCATCAACCGTCGCTCGGACCTGAACTGTTGGGCTTCCTCCGGCGCGATCCGTACTACGACAGGCGCGGCGCGCCCGGCCAGGGTCACCCGGTAGACGCTGTTGTACGACCCGTACCCGAGCTCGACCACGTCCACCGGCGTGAGGTCGAACGCGCGCCGGCAGATCAGCTCGATCGCATGGTTCATCCCAGCTCCGGGTTGGGGAGGTTCTTCTGCCCGATTCGGGAAGTGATCCTCCCCGAGTTCGTTACAGGCTGTACGTGCGGGTGGCTGTTGTGGTGAAGACGGCCTCTTGGTCCGAGGGCGACAGGGTTGACGTGAGGGTTTCGGCGGCTGCGACTACGTCGGCGTAGGTAGCGGCTAGGAGGCAGACGGGCCAGTCGGAGCCGAACATGATGCGGGTGGGGCCGAAGGCCTCCAGTACTACGTCGGCGTACGGCTGGAGGTCGGTTGGTTTCCAGGTGTGCCAGGGGGCTTCGGTGACTATGCCGGAGAGTTTGCAGGTGACGTTGGGGTGGGCGGCGAGGGCGCGGAGGTCGGTGGCCCAGGGGTCCAGTGGGTTGCCGATGACTGGTTTGGAGATGTGGTCGACGACGAAGGTCAACTGGGGGAGGTTGCGGGCGGTCTGGATTGCGGCGGGCAGGTGGGGCGTCTTGGTGAGGAGGTCGTACGCCAGGCCGGCGTCGGCGACGGCTGCCAGACCTCGTTGTACGTCGGGGCGTAGGAGCCAGTCGACGTCAGGCTCGTCGTGGACCTGGTGGCGGATTGCCTTCAGGTACGAACCGTCGGGGCGGGCCAACAAGGCGGACAGGGTGTCGGCGACATCCGGAGCTGTAAGGTCGACCCAACCGACCACACCCGCGACGAGATCGTTGCTTGCGGCAATCTCCAGGAACTCGACGGTCTCCTCGACCACGCCCACTGTCTGTACGAGCACCGTGGCGGTGACGTCCGCGGCCGCCGCGAGCGGCGCGAGGTCGGTGATCGCGAAGTTCCGCCGGATCGGGTCGAGCTCCGGCCCGACCATCCACGACTGCTCGCGAACACTGAGGTCCCAGACGTGGTGATGTGCGTCGACTCTGCTCATGCGCCGTACCCTCTCATCCGACTCTGCGGTCGTCGATAGCGTCCTGGTTCCAGTCGATCCCGAGGCCGGGTACGTCCGGCGCAACCGCGTGCCCGTCGACGATCTCCATCTCGGACGACGTGATCGCCCGCAGCTGCGGGATGTGTTCGACGTACCGGCCGTTGGGTACCGCCGCCGTCAGGCTGACATGCAGCTCCATCAGGAAATGCGGGCACACCGAGAGGTTGAACGTCTCCGCGAGGTGCGCGACCTTCAGCCACGGGGTGATGCCGCCGACCCGGGCCACGTCCACCTGGATGATCCCGGCGCCACCGGCCGCGGCGTACTCGCGGAACTGCGAGACGGAGTACAGCGACTCACCGACCGCGATCGGGATCGAGGTCCCTGAGGCGAGCCGGACGTGACCGGTCACGTCGTCGGCCGGCAACGGCTCCTCGAACCAGGTCAGGTCCACGGACTCGAACGCCGCCGCCCGCCGGCGAGCCTCCGGGTACGTCATCGACTGGTTCGCGTCGACCATGATGTCCATCGACGGTCCGACCGCGTCCCGGACCGCCCGCAGCCGTTCGAGATCCTCGTGCACCCGCGGCTTGCCGACCTTGAGCTTCACGCCCGGCCAGCCGGCCTTCTGGGACGCGAGCGCGCCGGCGACCAGCTCGTCCGTTGTCAGGTGCAACCACCCGCCTTCGGTGTCGTACAACGGGACCTGTTGCCGGTACCCGCCGGCCAGCCGCCACAACGGCTCAGACGCCCGCAGGCACCGCAGGTCCCACAGCGCGGTGTCGACCGCCGCCAACGCCAGCGAGGTGATCGCACCGACGGTCGTCGCGTGCGTGGACCAGAACAGGTCCGACCACACCGCCTCCACGTTGCGCGCGTCCGCGCCTGCGAGACGCGGGAGCAGGTGGTCGCGGAGCAGCGCGAGTACGGCGGTGCCGCCGGTACCGATGGTGTACGAGTACCCGAGACCGGTCAGCCCGTCCGCCGTCGTGAGCCGTACGAACACGGTTTCCTGTTTGAGGAAGGCCTGGACGGCGTCGGTCCGGACGGTCTCGACCTCGAGGTCGACCAGGAATGCCTCGGCCCGGATGATCGCCGTACTCACATTCGCCTCCCGAGATCCTATAGGATATTGCGAACCTGATGCTTCCGCTTCACACTGGAGCCGTCAAGTGTGGGGCAGAATGATGGCTTCCCGGGAGGAGTGAACGTGAGCGATGCGCACGTGGGCCTGGCGGGCCAGCTCGCCCGGCTGCCCCAGCGACAGGTGCTGAGCGACGACGTCTACGAGACGGTCAAGGGCTTGATCATGGACAGCGTGGTCGAGCCGGGCACCCGGTTGAACATCGATGCGCTGACCCGTGAGCTGGGCATTTCCCAGACCCCGATCCGGGAGTCGCTGGCCCGGCTGGAGTCCGACGGCCTGGTGATCAAGGAGCCGCTGCGCGGGTACCGGGTGTCGTCGCGGCTGACCCGGGCCGAGTTCGAGGACCTGTTCGAGTACCGGCTGCACATCGAGCCGTGGGCGGCCGGCCGCGCCGCGGAACGCGCCGGCGACGACGACCTCGCCCGGCTCAAGGCCGAGATGCTCAGCTACACCGACGTACCGGATCGTCCGTCGTACGAGAGCTACCGGGCGATGGCCGCGCACGACCAGCGGTTCCACGACCTGGTGCTGGAGCTTTCCGGTAACGAGACCGCCCGGCTGTCCTTTCAGCGGACACACTGCCACCTGCACCTGTTCCGGCTGTACTACGGTGGCGGCATCGCGACGAAGGCGTTGCGAGAGCACAAGGCAGTGGTGACCGCTGTCCGCAAGGGCAACCCGGAGGAGGCGGCCGCGGCGATGCGGTCGCACATCGAGTCCTCCCGCGCCCGGTTGCGGCCCAGGTTCGACTCTACGAGTACGACCGACTGATCCAGGGAGATATCTGTGGAACTGCTCCGCCTCGGGGCAGTCGGCGAGGAGCGCCCGTACGTGCGCGCCGCCGACGGCACCGTTCACGACCTCACCCCGCTCACCGCCGACATCGACGGTTCCTTCCTCGCTGCTGACGGCATCGCCCGCACTCGGGCTGCCCTCGACGCCGGCGAACTGCCCGCAGCCGACGTCGACGGACTCCGGGTCGGTGCGCCGATCGCCCGTCCCGGCGCCGTGGTCTGTATCGGCATGAACTACGCGGCGCACGCGGCCGAGGGTGGCGCCGAGCCGCCGAAGCAGCCGATCGTCTTCTTCAAGCACCCGAACACGGTTGTCGGCCCGGACGACGACGTACTCGTCCCGCGCGGCTCCGTGAAGACCGACTGGGAGGTCGAGCTCGCGGTCGTGATCGGGAAGGAGGCGCGGTACGTCGAGACCGACGAGGACGCGCTCGCCTGCGTCGCGGGGTACACGGTCTCGAACGACGTCTCCGAACGTACCTTCCAGATCGAGGTGTCCGGCGGCCAGTGGTCGAAGGGCAAGTGCTGTGAGACGTTCAACCCGCTCGGGCCGGCGCTGGTCCCGGCCGACGAGGTCGACCCGACGAACCTGAACCTCCGCTCCTGGGTGAACGGCGAGCCGCGCCAGGACTCGAACACGCGGGACATGATCTTCTCGGTGGCGGCGCTGATCCGCGACCTCTCGCAGTACATGGTGCTCAGCCCGGGCGACATCGTGAACACCGGTACGCCGGAGGGCGTCGCCCTGTCCGGCCGGTTCCCGTACCTGTCGCCGGGCGACACGATGGAACTGGAGATCGAAGGCCTCGGCCGGCAGAAGCAGTCCCTCGGCAAGGCCTGAAAACTGTCCCCGGCCGGCTCTAGGGTCGGCCGGGTGGACTATCTGGACGACATCAGCACCTCGTACGACAACGTCGCGGCGTCGTACGCCTCAATGATCGTGGACGGCGCCGGCTGGGAGGTCGAGGCGTTCGACCTGCTCGCCAAGCTCGTCGCCGGAAGCGGGCGGCCCGTACTCGATGTCGGCTGCGGACCGGGTCGGACGACCGCTCTGCTGGCCGAGCGCGACCTGCCGGTCGTCGGGATCGACCTCTCACCGGGGATGATCGACGTCGCCCGCCGCGACCACCCGGGGCTCGACTTCCGTGTCGGCACGATGACCGCGCTGGACCTCCCGGACAGCTCCGTCGCCGCGGTCGTCTCGTGGTGGTCGATCATCCACCTACCTCGGGACGTCGTACCGCAGGCCTTCACCGAGTTCCACCGGGTGCTCGCGCCGGGCGGATTCCTGTTGATGGGGTTCCACGTCGGCGAGGAGAGCAGGCACAAGACCTCCGGGTACGGCGGCCACCCGATGAACATCTACGTACACCGCTGGACAGGTCCCGCCCTGACCGAGCTGGCAGTCGCCGCCGGACTCACGCCGTACCTGGTGAGCGGAATTCCGGAGGACCGGCTGCTCTTCCAGAAGTAGAGACGTGCCCTAAGGTCTGCGCATGACTTCTCGCGTGCGGACCGTGACGTTCGATGCCCACGACCCCTACGAGCTCGCCGGCTTCTGGTTGCAGGTGCTGAAGGCCGAACGCCCCGACGACGACCATCCAGGTGACCCGTACGCCGCGGTCCCCGCCGACGGCATCACCGTCCTGTTCGAACAGAACAACGACGAGAAGGCGGTCAAGAACCGTGCCCACCTCGACCTGGTCCCGGACACCACCCGCGACGAGGAGGTCGAGTGGCTGCTGACCCTCGGCGCCACCGTCGCCCACGACCGCCGCGACCCCGACGGCAAGGGCTGGGTCGTCATGCAGGACCCCGAAGGCAACGAGTTCTGCGTCCTCCGCAGCGAATCCGAACGCGCCGCGGACGGTTAGAGCTCGTCGACGTACGGGGTTTGGCCGGTGAAGGTGACGTGCCAGTCGGTGGTGCGGGCGGTGACGGTGAGGTCGTAGCCGTGGCGGCGGGCGATGAGTTCGTGGCGGTCGCCGGTGGGCTCGGCGATCGTCACCCTTCCAGCCACGGGACTCGAGCGTCTCGGCGGCGAAGCCGAGCTGCGCCTCCGGATCCGGGGTGCTGGTCGGGTCGCCGGTCTCGACGGTGATCGTGCAGACGGACTCCGGGCCGCGGTCGTCGGACAGGGCGCCCTGGTCGACGGGGCCGGGGTCCTGGGTCACCACCGGGGTCTGGCCTGGGACGACGACGGCCGCCACCGCGAGGAGTTCCGAGCGGAGGTGGTTGCGGGCTTCGGTCAAGGTCACGGTTCCGTGATACACCGTACGGCCAAGCCTCGCGAGGACACGCCGTACATCCGGGTCACGGAACGACCGGCGTCTCCCCGGTGAGCGTTATCCGCCAGTCGGTCGCCCAGGCGTGGACGGCGACGTCGTACCCGTCCCGGCGCGCGGCGACCCGGTAATGACCGTTCTCCGGAGGTACTACGTCCGCGGTCCAACCGCGGGCGCGCAACGCCGTCGCCGCCGCCTCGACCTCCGCTGCCGGGTCCGGCGCCTGTGGATTGCCGGTCTGAACGGTGATGCGGGAGACGGTGGCCGTCCCGCGGCCGTCGAACAGTACGCCGGGGTTCACCGGACCGGGGTCGTGCGTGACGACCGGCGTCTGGCCGGGTACGACGGCCGCCGCTACCGCCACCAACTCACTCCGCAGGAACTGCCTGTCGTCGTTCATCACCGCTCCACCCCCGATCGCCTGCCGCGGGTACTTCGGTTCGCCTTTGTCAGGTCCACCGCCGGTTTTGAAACACCATTCAACGCCGTGACTCCGTTGTACGCCGCGGACGCGACATGCGCCGCAACGTTCAGCGGGACGCCCCACGCCAGCTCGGTTTCCGCCCCACGCCCGGTGCCTGTCCTCGTGATGGCCTCCAGGTCGCCGCGGACCACCCGGCCGATGTTGCGCAGCGCCTCGCTGTTCGGCCGGTAGTACTCGTTGTGCCAGTGCACCGACACCGGGTCTTCGCCCTGCGGATCGGCAGTCGCCATCCGGATCGCGTCCGGGAAGTTTGCCGGGTCCGGCCCGTGCCACTCGGAGTACGACACGTAGTCGCCCGGCGCGCGCTCGGTGAACAGCCGGGTCGGCGGTTGTACGAAGTCCGCAGCCTCGTCGATGTGCTTCTCGATCCCCGGCGACCCGGTCATCACCAGCCGCTTCGGCCGCGCGCCGCTCTTCAGCACGGCCTGCCCCGCCACGTCGGTGCCGTACGAGTGGGCGACCACCGTGACGTCGGCGTTCTCGTCCTTGAGCTCGTCGATCTCGGTCAGGCACTCCGCGAGCCGCGGGCCGCCCTCGATCGCCGCCTTCTTACTCGCCGCCTGCAGCAAACCCTGCGGCGAGTCGTAGTCCAGCCACACCACCACGGCGGTGTCCTGCGGGCCGGCCTCGTCCCGGATCAGGCCGCCGCGGTCGGACTGCCCGCGGAACGTGTCCAGGCTGTTCCCCATCCCGGGCACCAGTACGGCGACGTTCTTCGCGTGCTCGAGATCGCCGAGGACCTCCACGGCGCGACCCTGCCCTTCCGGGTCGACCTTGAGGAACTGCCGCGGCCGCTGGACCTGCACGACGTTGCCGTCAGCATCCACCTCGGTGTCCGTGACCGGGGTGAGCAGCTCCTCGACGGTCGCGAGCCGCTTCACCTGGTCGTCATTCGCCGTACCGGCGTCGACCGCGGCCCGCAGGCGGTCGCGGGCAGCGACGAGGAGCTCGTGGTTCGCGCGGAACCGTTCGGCCAACTGCTCGGACACGATCATCCGCGACTCCCCGTGACAGCCGGTCACCTGGGCGTGAGACCGGACCGATCGCAGTTTGTCAGGAGATGGTTCCGAAAGCCAGAGACCAGTTGCCGGAGTGGTGCGACAGGTGGACCGCGGCGAGGGGCCGTACGTCGACGTGCCGGAGCGACTCCGCCGGCGCGTCCACGACATACAGCACCACCGCCCGGACCACCGCGGGATGGACGACCGCGACCACCGACGTACGCTCGTCGTGCCGCTCGACCAGGTCACCGAGCCAGTCGGCGACCCGGGTCAGTACGTCGTTCTCGGTCTCGCCGCCGGGGGTCGCGGTGTGCGGCCGCTCGAGCCACGCCGCGACCCGTTGCGGATCCTCACCGAGCAGTTCTTCGAGGCCGCGACCCGTCCATTCGCCGTACTCACGGTCCCGCAGCGCGGGGTCGACGACAGGCTCCAGCCCGAGCGCGGCAGCTGTCCGTACGGCAGCCCGCTCGGGACCGGCGTACACCGCGTCGGCCGCGAACTTCAGCTCGCGCGCCGCCTCGACGCTCGCCGGATCGGGCTCGGCGTCGCCACCGAGTACGAGTCCGCGCAACGCGGGCGTGAGGGCGTGCGCGATCAAGGTCAACCCCGTCAAACTGTCACCTTTTCTCGGGCCGGCCGGCGGTCCACCGCGACCGCGTACCCGAAACCGAGCAGGAGCCACAGCGTCGCCTGCGTACCGAGCGAGGCGAACCGGAACTGCCACAGCAGCGTAGCGGGGAAGGTCGCCGGAACCTCGTTGATCCGCGGCAGGATCAGATACGCGGCGACCACGGTCGCGACCACCCCGGCGACACCACCCGCGAGCCGGGCGACCTCGCCGTACCGCTCGGCCCACCGCGACAGCGCGACACCGGCCCAGACCGCGAGCAGGCCGATCACGAGGGTCATGAGATAGGTGACGGTCCTTTTGGTGATCGTGTCCGGGTCGCCGACCGCGGGTGGATTGGGTGGGTACTTGAAGAACGGGACCAGCACGATGCCGACGAAGCCGGCCGCGGCGAGCCCGAGCGCGGCGTGCGCGTCGTTCCTGGTACGGAGCTTGCGGCGCAGCAGGGTGAACGCGACGGCGAACAGGCCGCCGAGCGCGACGCCGTACAGGCTGGTCGCGAGGAACAGGCCGGCCTTCTGGCCCTCTCGGCTGACGAGCGGCTGTTCTTCTTGGTCATGAGCGTGCGCGTGAGCGCCGGCCTCTTCGATCGCGATCGCCGCGTCGATACGCGGCTCGCCCATCCCGTAGGCGAACGTTCCGGCCAGCAGGCCGGCGAAGAGTCCGACGAT
The DNA here is from genome assembly GCF_055580825.1 of Kribbella sp. NPDC031520. Taxonomy (NCBI): domain Bacteria; kingdom Bacillati; phylum Actinomycetota; class Actinomycetes; order Propionibacteriales; family Kribbellaceae; genus Kribbella; species Kribbella sp. NPDC031520. The sequence continues at coordinate 140,149 of NZ_JBVIKS010000007.1, read as the reverse complement.
CAGTCCGCGCACCAGGAGCGATCCGAAGGTGCGCATTTTCGCTAGTGGCAGGGCACGCCGAGCAGATGCCGGCCGTCGTGCATGAGCTCGTGCAGGTACATGCCCGAGCGGGACACGGCCCCCTGGTCGAAGCCGACCAGATACGCGAGCAGCAACAACAGACCGACGCTGAGCAGCGCGGCGGCGAGAAGCTTGGGAGAAAGTGCCGGTACGGCGATCGTGCGGGCAGGAGCTGCCATCTGAACTTGACCTCCTGGGGAAGTGCGCGTCCCCTTCGAAAGGCTGCAGTACCCGAGCGTCCTGACTTACGAGCCGAGGCTCGATCACAGTGGCGCGGCCGCGCCGGACTCTCACCGGCTTCCCTCATGGCACCGCAGGTTGACCTCCGAACCGTAAGGCCCCACGCGAACCCCGGTCAACGCGCCCCGGCGCGTCGGTGACCAATCCCACCTGCCGGTCCAGTCGGCGGATGAAGGGCTGACAGCGCGACTGGGTCGCATCTACTCTGTGGTGTATGCCGTCCGCTCATCACCTGGTCGCGTTTGCGATCACCGCGTTCATCATCATCGTCGTGCCGGGGCCCAGCGTGTTGTTCATCGTGGGGCGGGCGTTGGCTGTCGGGCGGCGTGAGGCCGTGCTGACGATGGTCGGCAACACAGTCGGGGCCGCGGTGATGCTGTGTGCGGTCTCGCTGGGGCTCGGTACGTTGATCGCCGCCAGCGCGATCGCGCTCACCGTGGTGAAGCTCGCCGGTGCGGCGTACCTGGTCTACCTGGGTGTGCAGGCGTTCCGTACGCGGAAGTCGCTGGTCGAGGCGATGCGCGGGACGGCGCGGCCGAGTACCACCCGGCGGACCATCCGGCAGGGGTTCCTGGTCGGGGTGACCAATGCCAAGACGGCGGTGTTCTTCGCCGCGGTGTTGCCGCAGTTCGTCGACAAGGGGGCCACCAGCCCGGCCTGGGCGCAGATTCTGATTCTCGGGCTGATCTTCATCCTGATCGCGCTCTGCTCGGACAGCATCTGGGCAGTCGTGGCCGGCACGGCGCGGGAGTGGTTCGCCCGCTCGCCACGCCGGCTGGAACTGGTCGGTGGTACCGGTGGCCTGATGATCATCGGCCTCGGCGCCAGCATCGCGGTGACCGGCAACAAGGACTAGGCGGTACGACGCGCCGCCTGCACCCCGAGCAACGCCAGCAGGGCCGGGAAGCCGAACGCCACGACGTACGCCGTGACTGCCGAATGCGGCTCCATAGCCGCGAACAAAGACCCGCCGATCGCGAGGACCGTTGCCGTGGACAACGAGTCGCTGAGCTGTGCCGCGGAGCTGTTCGCGCCCTGCTCGTCGCGCTCGGAGTAGTCCAGCACCAGCACCGACAGCGTCGGGAAGACGGTGCCCATTCCGAGCCCAGTCAGGCTCCACCCCAGGATCCCCACCAGGACCGGTACGTGCTGGTCGAGCGTGAGCGTGGCGGTCGCGATGCCGAGCACGATCAGGATCATCCCTGCCTGCAGGAACACCCCGTGTGAGAACGGCTGGTTCGGCCGGCCGCGGTACCACGACGCCGCTGACCAGCTCAGTGCGCTGACGGTGAGCACCAGCCCGGCGAGCGCCGGTGACAACCCACGCTCGCGGGTGAGCATCAGCGGCAGGAACACCTCGGCGCCGAACCCGGACGCCGCGACCAGCCCGCGCAGAGCGACCACCGACGGCAGCCCGCGCCCGAAAGCGAACGTACCCTTCGGCAACAACCGCGGCCCGAACGCGATCACCCCGGCCAGCCCGACAGCCAGCAGCGCGATCTGCACGACGCCACGCTGCTGCCCGCCGTAGTGCAACAGCCCGACACCGATCGCGGCCGCGACCGCCCACATCGCGCGCTTGTCCCACAGCTTTCCCGGACGTACGTCGTACCCGCTCCCCCGCGCCAGTCCCGGCCGCATCACGAGGGCCGCCGGTACCGCGAGCACCGGTACGGCGAGGAACACGAACCGCCAGCTCGCATGCTCGACGATCAGCCCGGCGATCGCTGGTCCGACCAACGATGGCACGACCCATCCGGTCGCGAACGCGGCGAAGATCCGCGGCCGCAGCCGCGCCGGGTAGAGGTGCCCCACGATGACGTACAGCGCGACCGTCAACAGACCGGACCCGTACCCCTGGATGATCCGCCCGGCGACGAGCACTTCCATCGACGGCGCGAACCCGGCGATCAGCAACCCCACCAGGAACCACGCCGTACCGTGCCAGAGCGGACGGGTCGGCCCCTTGAGATCGCTCCAGGTGCCCGAGACAACCATCGCGACAACCCCGGACGCGAGCGGTCCGCCGAAGGCGAGCGCATACAGGCTGAGCCCGTCGAGCGCCTGCGCGACGGTCGGCATCGCGGTCGCGACGGCCAGCGACTCGAACGCGACCAGCGTGATCAGCGCGACCATGCCGATCGTCAACGCACGATACTGCGGGGAGAGAACGCCGTCTGTCTCAGTCGCCGGCTCGGCAAGCGTTGTGGTCATGCCGAGAACGATGGTGGCTCAAGTGCGCTTTAAGTCAACTAGAGAACTGCAGCGAACACCAAGGCGAGGATCGGCGGGACCGCCTGAGTGGCGGCGGCGCGGAGCATCCGGCGGTCGGAGGCGAGTAGTACGACGCCCGCGCCGGCCATGCACGCACACGCGAACAGCGCGATCGCGTGGCCCTTGTCGCCACCCCAGATCAGGCCGCCGAGCGCACCGACCGCGAGGAACAGGTTGTAGAACCCTTGGTTGAAGGCCCACGGCCGCGCCGCCTCGACCTCGGTTTCCTTCACGAGGAACCGCTTGTAGGTGCTCGGCTTGCGGAACAGCAGACTCTCCATGGCGAAGACCGCCAGATGGAAAAGCCCCGCGACAACGACGAAGATCTGCGCGACGACGCTCATGCCGCGAACGTACCGCTACGCCCGCCAATCCGTGGCGAAGGCACGCGCGGGGTTGTTCCGGAACACGTTGTCCGCAATCTCCGCACCGAAGTACTGGGTGATCCGCGGCCGCAGGTGGGTCAGCAGGTACGGCATCCCGGGACCCTCGCCGGTCGACGCGCGGGCACGGGCGGTCGTAGTGTCCCCGCCGAGCAGCAGGCGGTCGCCGTACCCGGCGTCGACGAGCGCGGCGAGGCAGTCCATCAACAGTGGGTCGGTCGCGTTGTTGGCCCGCGACGGCCCGTCGAACGCCAGCCACGCGCCACGACGCGCCAGCTCGAGGTGCGCGCGGTGGTCCGGAAAACGGTTGAGGTGCCCGAGAACGACAGCGCCCGGGTGGACGCCGAGTTCGTCGACGAGCAGGTCGAGTACGGCGTCGGTCCCGGAGCCGAGCTCGTGGTGTACGGCGATCGGCGCGTTGGTGACGTGATGCGCCTCGGCCGCCGCGCGCAGCACGTGCTCGGCGTGCGCGTCGAGGACGTGGAACCCGCCGGCGACCTTGATCAGGCCGGCGCGGACCTGGGTGTCGCCGATCCCGGTCGTGAGTTCGCGGACGAAGATGTCCGCGAGCTCACCCTGGATCTTGTCGACGTACCCGTCCTGGTAGTGCTCCCGGCGATGCAGGCCGGTCGCCGCGACGATCGCAACCCCTGTGCTGGTGGAGATTCCCGGCAGCAGGTCGGCACGCCGGTTCAACCCGTGCGGTGTCCACTGCACGATCGCCTGACCACCTGCGTCCGCGAACGCCCGTACCTCGGCGCTCGCAGCCGCCTCGTCGTCGAGCTCCTGCTCCTTCGGCAACGCCGCCGACCGGAAGAACAGGTGATCGTGCGAGTCGGTCACGCCCAACGCACCCGGCATCAGGTCGTTCAAGACCGTACGGATCCGCATCAATACCTCTCAGTCAACGCACAACCCCAGCCCCCAAACGGTATCCGCCAACCAGGCCGCCGGGCCGATCGGCCCGGTGGCTGGTTGCTCGGTGGCTGGTTGCTTGGTGGTCGAGGTCAGGCGGCCTGCTGGCCGCTGGTGCGGCGCCCGCGGCCGCGGCGCGCGGGGCGACGGCTGGCGCCTCCGGACCGTGCGCCCTCACCGCGACGGCTGTCGGCGCGAGTACCTTGGCCCCGCGAACCCTCGGACCGTCCGCCTTCGGCCCGGCCATTGCCGGCTGAGCCGCCCTTGGCGCGAGCGGACGGACGCTTGGACGAGGACCGGCCCGACGTGGGTACGTCCTGCTTGACGGGCGGGGCCACGTACGTGCGGTCGCCCGGGGCCAGTTCGGTCAGCAGCGGGTGATCCGCGTCGAGCTTGGTGACGGTGGGGGCGATGCCGGCCTTGCGGGTCAGGTCGCGGACGTCGCGCACCTGGTCGTCGGTCATCAGCGTGACGACGGTGCCTTCCGCGCCGGCCCGAGCCGTGCGGCCGGAGCGGTGCAGGTACGCCTTGTGCTCGACCGGCGGGTCCGCGTGGATGACCAGCGTCACGCCGTCGACGTGGATCCCGCGGGCCGCGATGTCCGTGGCGACCAGCGTCCGCGCCGTACCGTCGGAGAACGCCTCCAGGTTGCGCGTACGGGCGCCCTGCGAGAGGTTGCCGTGCAGCTCGACCGCCGGTACGCCCTGGGCGATCAGCTTCTTCGTCAGCGACTTGGCGCCGTACTTCGTCCGCGTGAACACCAGCGAACGACCCGGCGCCGCGGTCAGGTCGACCAGCACCGGAAGCCGCGCGTCCGAGCGGACGTGCAGAACGTGGTGCGTCATCCGCGCGACCGGCGATTGCGCCGAGTCCACGCTGTGCGTGACCGGATCGGTCATGAACCGGCGGACCAGAACGTCCACACCGGCGTCGAGCGTGGCGGAGAACAGCAACCGCTGTGCGTCGGCCGGAGTCTGCTCGAGGATCCGGCGAACGGCGGGAAGGAAGCCGAGGTCGGCCATGTGGTCGGCCTCGTCGAGCACGGTGATCTCGACCGCGCCGAGCTTCGCGTGCCCGGCCTGGACGTGGTCCTCGAGGCGGCCCGGGCAGGCGACGACGATGTCGGCGCCCTTCCGCAGACCGGTGATCTGCGGGCCGTGACCGACCCCGCCGAAGATCGTCATCGAGCGCAGACCGAGCTGGTCGGCGAGCGGCGCGATCGACGCCTGGATCTGGGTCGCGAGCTCACGCGTCGGAGCCAGGATCAGTGCGCGCGGGTGGTTCGGCCGGCGCTTGGTGCCGGACGCGGCGAGCCGCGCGAGCACGGGCAGGACGAACGCGTACGTCTTGCCGGAGCCGGTGCGGCCGCGACCGAGAACGTCCTTGCCGGCCAGGGAATCCGGCAACGTGGCCGCCTGGATCGGGAACGGGCTGGTCACACCGGCCGCGGCCAGCGCGGTGACCAGCCCGGCGGGTACGCCGAGGTCCGCGAACGTACGGTTGTCATCGGCAACTGTCTCGACGACGTCGTCGCCGAGGGTCCCCAGATCGTTGCTCACAGCAACCTCAACGCGGCCGGTGGACTGCTGGTTGCCGGCCCGGCGCCGACGGCGCGGCCGCGTGGACGCACCTCGCGGATCACCCGCGGAGGCGGAGGGCTTGCGGTTCTGGGACGTGGGTTGATTCTGCGTGGGGCGGCGGACCGCCATAGAAGTACTCCAAAAGTTCGGGGGTCGTCCTGCCCGGCGCGGCCGGTGGGCCGCGGCGCGTGGGGGTCGACTGCTGGCGCAAGGTTGCGCGCACCGGCCCGAGGCAGAACTGGGCGGGCCGTCGGCACCAGTCTACGGCATCAACCGGACCAACCCGCCCGATATTCCGTCGGACCCTCGTCACACCGGCCCTAGAGTCCTTCCTGTGACGGAACAGTTTCGGGTCGACCCGCCCACGGACGCCGACGAGCGAACGCTGCTGCAGGGTTTCCTCGACTACCACCGCGGCACGCTCCTGTGGAAGGTGTCGAACCTCTCCGGTGAGCAACTCGTCCGGCGTACGGTCGATCCGTCCAGCATGTCGCTGATCGGTCTGGTCAGGCATCTCGGCGAGGTCGAGAAGTACTGGTTCCACCGCGCGCTGGCCGGCCACGACTCGCCCCCGAAGTACTGGACAGCCGAACACCCCGACGGCGACTTCGACCTGGTCACGCCGGAACGGGCCGAGCAGGACGTCGCCGAGTTCCGCGCCATCGTGCAACTCTCGGACCGGTTTGCCGCGAACCATGCCCTCGACGACACCTTCATCCGCCCCGGCTACGAAGGGCGCTACTCGGTCCGCTACCTCTACATCCACATGATCGAGGAGTACGCGCGCCACAACGGCCACGCCGACCTGCTGCGTGAACGCGTCGACGGCTCGACCGGCGAGTAGAACTACGGCTTGATCGAGCGGATCAGGCCGACGATGTCGCTGGTCACCCCACGTACGCCGGGGATCCGGGTGAGCCGGAGCAGCCGGTCCACCAGAGGTACGGCGCGGTCGATCAGCGTACGAGTACGGCGTACGTCGTCGGACTGATCGTGCACCCAGAACAGCACGATCCCCATCTGCAGCAACCAGAGCAGCTCGGGCAACTCGGACCTCAGGTCCGCGGGCACCTTCAGGTCCGAGCCCTCGACGACCTGGCGGAAGATCTCCACGCTGGCGTCCCGCGCCGGCCGCGACTCGTCACTGAACGGCGACAACGGACTGCGAGGATCGGCCGCTGTCTTGAAGAAAGTGCCCGCGAACTCGTGGTACGGCGCGGAGACGTCCAGCCAGGCCCGCAGTACGCCGACCATCCGCGGCACGAACGCCTGCTCGGTGGCGAGAACGGACTCGACCGCCTCGCGGTGCTGGTCCTGCAGCAGGTCGTAGTACGCCTGCATCAGGTGGTCCTTGGAACCGTAGTAGTAGTACGCGTTCCCGACCGAGACGCCCGCCTCGGTGGCGATCGCGCGCATCGTGGTCTTCCCGTACCCCTGTTCGCGGAACAACCGCAACGCGGTGGTCAGGATCAACTCACGCGTCTGCTCGCCCTTCGCGGTCGCACCGTCCGTCACACCCGTCAGCGTAATCACCTCCGCTAGGTCCTGTCTGGATCACCAGACAGGACCTTGGTCGTCGCAGTCCAGCCGCGGCCTGCACCATCGCCCGCGCGACCGGCCGCAGCTCCGGAGTCGCCAGCCGTACTGCCGTGTGCCTGTGCTCCCCCGTGGCCCACAGGCACACGATCCACGCCCGGTCGCCGACGTACACGGATCCGTCGTCGGCCACCACCGTGATCTCGCGCAACGTCGCCGCATGGTCGAGCGCGGGGTAGAGCGCCCGCGCGTCCGCCGACCCCGCCGCGACGAACCGCAGCCGCACCACGCCGCCGTACCCGTCCGGCGCCGGATGCTGTACTGCCAGCCAGTTCTTGAACCGGCGGCACAGCGGACACCCGGCGTCGTGCAGCACTGTCAGTTCACGCATGCTCGATCGGCCACACCGGCTGCTGACCACCAGCGATGCCAGGTCCCCTGACCACGTCGTTCGGCGGCACCGGCGGGTGGGTCATCGTGTCGAGCTTGCTCCGGTTGCGGATCTTGTTGAAGATCCAAACGTTCGTCAGGTGCACCACGCCGAGCACCAGCATCACGATCCCGAGCTTCACGCTGAGCTGCTCGAAGATCCCGCTGCCGTCCACGACCGCGGTCCCGCTGCGCAGGAACAGCGTCACGAACCCGAGGTTGAGCAGGTAGAACCCGACCACCAGCAGCCGGTTCACCGCGTCGGCGATGTCCTCGTTCCCGTCGAACACGTCGACCAGGAAGACCCGCCCGTAGCGGCTCAGCGTCCGGGCCACCCAGACCGTCAACGGCACCGCGATCAGCAGGTAGAGCAGGTACGTCGTAACTGTCAGATCCATCGTCCACCCCACATCTTGAACACGTTCAAATCTCTGTCGTCCCCGACGGTACGCCGAGGTTTTGAACATGTTCAAGTCGACCTGGACGTGATCTGGGGCACGATGGGTCCATGACGACCTGGGTCTTCGAAGGAACCGTCCTCCCCGCCGGGGACACCGCCCGCCTGACGTTCGGCCAGGACTCCACCGGAGAGCAGCTGCCAGGCCGGTACGCCGTACCCGGCCTGGTCGACTCGCACTGCCATCTGACGCTCGACGCGACGCCGGACGGACCGGTCCCGCGTGGCGAGGACTTCGCGGCCGAGCGGCTGGCCACGCTGGCCGGGGCGGGTGTCAGCGCACTCCGTGACGTCGGCGGCAACCGTGACGTCACGCTCCGGCTGGCGCGATCCTCGGACGACGGGCGTCCCCTTGTGCTCGCGGCCGGCCGGTTCCTCGCACCGGCGGGCTCGTACTTCCCGCGGGCCTACGAGCCGGTCGCCCCGGAGGACCTGCTGAGCGCGGTCGAGGCCGAGATCGCCGACGGCGCGACCTGGCTGAAGCTCGTCGGCGACTTCCCCGAGGTAGGCCCGGACGGCCCGATCCGGGGTAGCAAGATCAGCCCGACGTACGACCTGGATCTGGTCGCGGCCATGGTCGAACTGGCGCACTCCCGCAATGCCCGGGTCGCGGCGCACGTGAACACCGACCACGTGACCGGCCTGATCCAGGCGGGTATCGACTCGGTCGAGCACGGTACGGTGCTCACCGAGCAGGACCTGGAGGCGCTCGGCGCCCGCGGCGGCGCGTGGACCCCCACGCTGTGCGCCTCGGTCAGCCCGAGCCCGGACGAGACCCCCGAACGCAAGGCCCGCCGCGAGGAGCGGTCGGCGCACCTCGCGTCGGTCCTCCCACTGGCCGAGCGGTACGGCGTACGCGTGCTGACCGGGTCCGACGTGGTCGGCACGGTCGCCGGCGAGATCGACATGCTCGTGAAGCACGGACTGACCGTCGGCCAGGCGATCACCGCGGCGTCGACGGGCGCGCAGGAGTACCTCGGGCTGACCGGCGCGGGCAATCTCGTCACGTACGACGCGGACCCGCGCGAGCACCCCGCCGTACTGGCACAACCGGCCGCGGTCGTCCTCAACCACCGGCGGATCGCGTGAAGGAGAAGGACCTCGATCGCTGGGTACAGAAGTACCGGAAGGCGTGGGAGAGCAACGACCCGAAGGACATCGCCGCGCTGTGGACCGTGGACGCGACCTGGTACCGGCGCCCGGACGAGCCTCCGGTGGTCGGTCAGGAGGCGATCGTCGACGCCTGGCTCGAGTTCGCGGACGAGCCGGGCGAGACCACGTTCGAGTACGAGGTGCTCGGGTTCGGTGACGGCGTGGCATTCGTCCGCGGCTGGACGACGTACCTGACCAATCCGCCGGGGGAATTCAGCAACCTGTGGGTGATCCGGATGGACAAGGACCGGGCGCACGAGTTCACCGAATGGTGGATGGAGAAGCCGCGGTGAGCTACTCTCGGGCCAAGGCGCTCAGGGTGCCACCGGTCCGCGGGAAGGGCTCAGCCCACCTGAGTAGTTTGTGTACGAGTACGGATTGACCTCCTTTCTCGCCTGACGACGCGGACAGCAGGCTCGTAGAGAGGAGGTCGGCAATGCCGACCCGGAATCTTCCGAACGACCCGGATCTCGATCACCTGCGCGGCCAGGCGAAAACCCTGCTCAAGGGCGTCCGCGCCGGCGAACCCGCAGCCGTCGCGCTGGCCGACGAGTTCCATCCCGTACAGACGCTCGCGGACGCGCAGCTCGTGATCGCCCGCAGCTACGGGTTCCCCAGCTGGCCGCGGATCGTACGGCACCTGGAGCTGGTCGGCCGCTACAGCCGATCGCCGCACCGGCAGTCCGTCGGCGGACCGCTCGACACCCCGGAACAACGCGCCGACGAGTTCCTCCGGCTCGCGACCCTGCACTACGGGCAGGACGACCCGGCCCGGCAACGGTCCGCACGTGAACTCCTGGAGCGGTTCCCGGACGTTGCTCAGAGCAACATCTATACGCAGGTGGTGGCCGGCGACCCGGACATCGACTACTCCCGGGCGAGCGTCGAAGGCGGGCCGTACCACTGGGAGCCGCTTCTCTACCTCACCTACAGCCGCCTCGACGCGCCGAACCAGCTAGAGATCGCGCGCCGGCTCCTCGAGAACGGCGCCGACCCGAACGCGGGATACCTCTGGCAGGGTCTGCCGTCACCGTTCACCGCGCTCACCGGCGTGTTCGGCCGCGGCGAAGGCGATCAGCCGCCGCACCGTAAACGGGTGCCGTTGGCGCGACTGTTGCTCGATGCGGGCGCCGACCCGAACGACAGCCAGACCATGTACAACTGCGGTCCCGGCTGTCCGCCGCCGTACGACGACGTACACCTCGAACTGCTCCTCGAGTACGGACTCGGCCGGGGTGACGGCGGACCGTGGCACGAGCGGATGACGACCGCGCATCCGACACCCCGGCAGCTGCTCGAGGACGAGCTGGTGTTCGCCTCGATGGCGGGCCTCCTGCACCGGGTCGAGCTGGTACTTGCCCAAGGCACCGATCCGGACGGTGTCGGCACCCGGCACCCGGGGTTCAGTGGCGAACGCCCGTACGAGCTCGCCGCTGTCCAAGGGCATACCGAGATCGCGGAGCTGCTCCTCGCGCGAGGCGCGGCGCCGTTGGACGAGATCCACGAGGTGTACGCCGCCGCGATGCGCGGTGAACTGCGGGCCGTCGACCCGGCGCTCGCAGCCCGCGCGGTCGCCCGCAACCGGCACCTTCCGGTCCGGGCGGCCGAGGTGGGACGCGCCGAGGCGATGGAGCCGCTGCAGCGGCTCGGGTACGACCTGAACCGGATCTCGCGGGGCGCCGCGCCGATCCATCGCGCCGCGCTCAACGGCCACCTGGACACAGTACGGAAACTCGTCGAACTCGGCGCCGACCCGGAGCTCCGCGACCCGAACTACCACGGGAACGCCCTCGGCTGGGCCGAACACAACCACCAGGACGCGGTGGCCGCCTATCTCAGGGGCTTATCGCGAGGAAGATGAACGCGCTGAACACCGAGAGATGAACAGCGCCCTGCAGCAGCGTCGCCCGCCCGGTCGAGAGGGTGAACATGCCGGTGACGACCGTCAGCGCGAACAACACCATCTCCTTGCCGCCGAGCCCGAGGACGAGCGGCCCGCTCAGCCAGATCGAGGCGATCGCGATCGCGGGGATGGTCAGGCCGATGCTGGCCAGCGCTGAGCCGAGCGCGAGGTTGACGCTGGTCTGGAGACGATTCCGCAGTGCCGCACGTACTGCGGCAATCGTCTCCGGCAGCAGCACGAGCAACGCGATCACGACACCGACCACGGACAGCGGCAGGCCGGCCGACTGGACGACGTGTTCGAGATTCGGCGACACGGTCTTCGCCAGCCCGACGACCGACACCAGGCAGACGAACAGCAGCCCGAGGCTGAGCAGCGCGGTCGCCGTACTCGGCGCGGTGGCGTGGTGATCCTCGTCCGCGTCGGCATCGCCGTCCGGGGTGGCCGGGAGGAAGTAGTCGCGGTGCCGGATCGTCTGGACGAATACGAACACGCCGTACATCACCAGCGACGTGACACCGGCGAAAGCGAGTTGTGCCGGGCTGAACTGCGGGCCCGGCGCGCTCGTGGTGAACGTCGGCAGCACCAGGCTCAGCGTGACCAGCGCGGTCATCACCGAGAGCGCGGAGTACGACGCCTGCACCCGGAAGCCCTGCACATGGTGCCGTACCGAGCCGACCACCAGCGCCAGGCCGAGGATGCCGTTGCAGGTGATCATCACCGCGGCGAACACCGTGTCCCGCGCGAGCGACGCGGCCTTGTCGCCACCGGAAGCCATCAGCGTCACGATCAGCGCGACCTCGATGACCGTCACCGCGAGCGCCAGGATCAAGGTGCCGAACGGCTCACCGACCTTGTGCGCGACGACCTCGGCATGGTGGACGGCGGCGAACACGGCCGCCCCGAGGCCGATGCAGACCAGGATCAGCAGCACCGCGCCGAGGTCGCGATGCCAGGACAGCGCGAGGTCGAGGAAGGCGAGCACAGGCACGGCCAACGTCCAGCGCGGCAGCCCTTGGATCACGGATCTACTCATCCTCAGCAACCCTATCCGCAATCCCCTTGGCATCCCGTCAACGACGACGAGTGATGCTTCTCCCACTTGACGTCCTCCTCACCTGAGAGATGAGGATTCCAGCCCACTACACCGAGGTAACGAGTTGAGGTTCACGCGTCTCGGCCCACGACTGCTGGGCTCGGCGTGCAGTCACGGCCCGTCCGGCCGCAGCGTTGAAAGCAATGTTGACGGCGGCATTCACGTCCGCATTCGCGATGTAACCGCAGCACCGACATCTGAAGACGGCTTGGCTCTCGCGCGCCTCCCGATCCCTGGTGCCGCATCGCGAGCACGTCTGGCTCGTAAACGCCGGCCTGACCTTCTCAACTCGGCCAGGTGCTTTGTGTTCCAGCCGTTCGACGAGCTGGCCCCAGCCATTCGCAAGGATGCCCCGGTTGAGGCCAGCCTTTTGCGCCACCTTGCGACCCGGCCTGTCGGTCGTTCCGCGGGCGGACTTGGTCATGTTCCTGATCCGGAGATCTTCGACCCGGATCACATCGAACCGGCGCGCCAGCTCAGTGGATGTCTGCTCCACCCAGTTCTTCCGCCGGTCGGTCTCCCGCGCTTTCAGGCGCGCGATCGCGGCACGAAGCTTCTCTCGCCGATGAGATCCTCGAACAGCCCGGGAGTGCTGCCTCTGCAGTCGCCGCAGGCGCGTCACCTCGCCGGGCCGCAGCTTCGGGCACGACAGCAGCTCGCCGGTCGACAGGGCAGCGGACACGCTCACGCCACGGTCGACACCGACGATCTCACCATTGCCGGGTGCTGGGACGACGTCGGGGATGACGGCGAAGGCGATGTGCCAACGGCCGGACCGGTCCAGGGTGACTCGGTACGACCTCGCGTTCGGAAGGACCTCAGTGAGCCGGAACTTGATCCAGCCGACCTTCGGGATCAGCACCCGCGCACGTTTCCGCGACAGCTTCTCCACGCGGGACGCTTGCGGGCCGACGATCCTGAATGCCTCGTGTACTCCCGCCTTCCGCCAGGTCGGGCGACCGTGGGTACCGCTGTAGTAGTTGGTGACGGCCCGATCGAAATCGCGAAGTGCCTGCTGCTGGACGGTTTGAGAACCACTGCGCAGCCAGCTGAACTCGGCTCTGGCCTCCGTGAGTTGCCGAGACTGCTCGACGAACCGAGGCGAGCGGTTCCTACGATCGGGCCGCCACATCTGCCATTGCTCCAGCGCTAGGTTCCACACGTGCCGCGCATCCGAGCAATGCCTGCGGAGTCCTGCCGCTTGGGCTGGGTCCGGTGCGAGGCGGTAGCGAGACACAGCGATCATGAGATCAGGCAGGACCGACAGAATTCGTCATGTACGAGAGGAGCTAGTTGCGACTGTGCCCGTCCTTGGAACGGTGCCCGCAACGAGTGAGATGACTGTGGAAATCAGGAATGCGACCGACGCCGACTGGGCGGCCATCTGGCCGTTCTTCCACCAGATCGTCGCTGCCCGGGAGACGTACACGTACGACCCGGACCTCACCGAGGAGCAGGCGCGCGCGCTCTGGATGTCGCCGTCCAGCTCACCGTTGGCGCGGACAACGGTCGCGGTCGATGCCGACGGCACCGTTCTCGGCAGCGCCAACATGTACCCGAACCGGCCCGGTCCGGGTAAGCATGTGGCCAGCGCCAGCTTCATGGTCGACAGCGCCGCCCGCGGCAAGGGAGCCGGTCGAGCGCTCTGCGAGGACATGATCGCCTGGGCCACCCGGACCGGATTCCGCTCGATCCAGTTCAACGCGGTGGTCGAGACGAACGAACCCGCCGTACACCTCTGGCAGACCCTCGGCTTCCGCATCGCCGGCACCGTCCCCGAAGCCTTCGACCACCCGAAGCTCGGCTACGTCGGTTTGCACGTGATGTACCGTCCGTTGCCATGAATCGAGCTCGGCGGATGTGGAAGGCGCTTGAGCCGTTCCATGCGATCACCTACTTCGCGCCAGAGACGCGGCAGGCGACGGATGCGCTCGGGCTCAAGGGCGGGTGGATGAGCTACTTCGGGTGTCGCGCCGCGCCGCTGGGTGCGGTCGGGCCGGAGATCGTCGCCTCGGTGTTCTACAACTTCCACCCGGCGATGGTCGCGCGGTCGCTCCCGGACGCCTGGAGCTACGCGACGCCGGCACAGCTCCTCGACGCACGACTGACAGCTGTGGACAACGCCGTACGACGGCTGTTCGCCGCCGGTACGCCGTCCAGTGGTGTGTTCGACCGAGCGGCCGAGCTGGCCCGGCGTGCGGCGGAGCTCGCGCCGGTCGCCGGGCGGCCGATCGCGGCGGCGAACGCAGCGTTGGAGTGGCCAACGGAACCGCATCTGGTGCTGTGGCAGGCGACGACGATCCTGCGGGAGTCGCGGGGTGACGGGCATGTCGCGGCGTTGGTTGCTGCTGGACTCAGTCCTTGCCAGGCGTTGGTGACGATCTCCGCGGCGGGTGGGCCGGCCAAGGAGGTCTTCCAGCTCAACCGCCGGTGGAGCGACTCCGAGTGGGCCACCGCGTCGGACGACCTTCGTGATCGCGGGCTGCTTGATGTTTCTGGCGCGCTCACTTCTGCTGGGCAGGCGTTGCGGCAGCAGGTCGAGAACACGACGGACGCGTTGGCGGATCAGGGGTGGCGGGCGCTTGGTGATTCGTTGACCTCCGAGTTGCACGACCTCGTTCGCCCGCTGAGCGCCGTACTGATGGATCAGGGACTGATCCCGGCGGACAACCCAATGGCTATGCGCTGGGACTGACGCGATCGGCGAGCGCACGGAGCGAATGCGCGAGCTGCTCGCCGTTCGGCGCCGTGTCCGGGTCGAGCATTCGCTGGGCGACGACTCCCAGCAGCAAGGCTTGGAGCAGCGTGCCGATCGCCTGCACTTCTTCCGGATCCGCATCCGGATCCACCCCGCCGAACAGCTGCGCCAGTCCTTCTCGCGCCTCGCCTTGCATCTTCGCGAGGTCGGCGACCAACTCCGGCATACTTCCGCCGATGCTCAGCACCTCGAACTGCGCTGCCCACAGCGCTCGCATCCTCGGATTCTGCAGGCTCTCGAGGATCTGACCCCACGTCGCGACGAACTGCTCGCCCGGAGCCCGCACGACCGCACGAACCTCACTCGCAGCGTCGACCTCATTTGCCCACTCGTCGATGAGTAGCGCGCGCAGTGCCTCGTTCAGGAGGGCGTCTTTTGACCCGAAGTGATAGCCGATGGCGGCGAGGCTGACGCCGGCCGCGGTCGCGATGTCGCGGGCCGTCGTACGGCTGTAGCCCTTCTCCAGCAGACATGTCTTCGCACCCTCGACCAGCGCCTCGCGGTTTCCCATACCACAAACTCTAACACGTCCGTCTCATACGTACGTCTTGCACAAATGTCTAAGACCGTCGTACAGTCATCGCATCAACCACCTTCTGGAGGGGTTCACGATGACCACAGTGCTGATTTCGGGTGCGAGCGTTGCAGGACCGGCGCTGGCCTACTGGCTGCAGCGGTACGGGTACGAGACGACCGTCGTCGAGCGGGCGCCGGCTCCGCGACCGGGCGGGTACGCGGTCGACTTCCGCGGCGCGTCGATGACCGTGCTGGAGCGGATGGGCATCCTGCCCGCGGTCCAGGAACGCGCCACCCGGATGGGCGCGATGACGTACGTGAAGGAGTCCGGCAAGATCGCGGCGACCACCTCGGTCGAGGCGTTCAGCGGCGAACTCGAGATCCTCCGCGGCGACCTCGTCGAGATCCTGTACGACCTGACCCGCGGCACGACCGAGTACATCTTCGACGACACGATCACCGAGCTGAGCCAGGACGACGCGGGCGTCGACGTGGTCTTCGAGAGCGGTACGACGCGGCGCTTCGACCTCGTCGTCGGCGCCGACGGGCTGCACTCGAACGTACGGCGGCTCGCGTTCGGCCCGGAGTCGTCGTACGTCCACGACCTCGGGTACTACGCCTCCGTCTGCACCGTCGAGAACCACCTCGGGCTCGACCACACCGGGCAGATCCTGAACGTCCCGGGCAAGACCGTCGGTACGTACAGCGCACGGAACAACACCGAGGCGAAGGCGCTGTTCTACTTCGCGTCCGATCCGCTGACGTACGACCGGCGAGACGCCGCAGCGCAGAAGGCGATCGTCGAGGAGCGGTTCGCGGGCATCGGCTGGGAGGTGCCGAGGTTGCTCGACGGGCTGCGGACCGCGCCGGACTTCTACTTCGACTCGATCAGTCAGATCAAGCTGGACAGCTACTCCCGCGGCCGGGTCTCCCTGTGCGGCGACGCCGGGTACTGCGCCTCACCGCTGTCGGGGATGGGTACGAGCCTCGCCATCGTCGGCGCCTACGTCCTGGCGGGTGAGCTGCACGCGGCCGGCGGCGATCACGTACGGGCCTTCGCGCAGTACGACGTACGGATGAAAGACTTCGTGGCGGCCTGCCAGAAGCAGGCGGTCGACGGGGCGATGTGGTTCATCCCGGCGACCAGGTGGTTCATGAAGCTGCGGAACCTGACGTTCCGGATGATGCCGTACCTGCCGTGGCGGAACATGATCCGGGACATGGCGCTCAAGGTCGGGAACGCGATCGACCTGCCGGCCTACGAAGGCCTGCCGCAGCGGCCCGCAGCACAGCGGCCGTGAGCGCGTCGAGGATGCCGGACTCGAGCTTCCAGTGCTGCCAGTACAGCGGTACGTCGATGTACTTGCCTGGGGCAACGTGGACCAGACGGCCGGCGGCCAGCTCGGGTCCGGCCACCTGGTCCTCGATCATCCCCCAGCCGAGCCCGATCCGGACCGCCTCGTGGAACGGCGCGGACGCCGGGATCGCGTGCGACGGCGGATCCAGCTTGCGGCGCGTGACCTTGCTGACCAGCCGGTGCTGGAGGACGTCCTTCTCGTTGAAGGTCACCATCGGCGCCTCGGCAAGGGCCTCCGGCAACGGTTTCCCGGTCAGCCAGCGGTCGGCGTACTCCGGGGTGGCGAGCGCGAGGTACCGCATCTTGCCCAGCGGTACGACGCGGCAGCCCTGCACCGGGCGCGGATCGGCCGTGACCGCGGCGAGGACCGTGCCGTTGCGCAGGTACTCCGCGGAATGCTCCTCGTCCTCCTGGTGGACCTGGAACCGCGCCTCGTGCGTCCGCGACAGGTCCAGCATCGCGGGCAGGAACCAGTTGTTGAGCGAGTCCGCGTTCACCGCGATCGGGATCCGCTGCGCGTCGACCGTACCGCGGACGGCGGCGATCGCCTCGACCTCGAGCAGCGCGACCTGCCTTGCAAGGCGGAGCAGCGCCTCCCCTGCCGCGGTCGCCCGGGCCGGCTTGCCGCGCATCACCACGACCTGACCGAGCCGGCTCTCCAACGCCTTGATCCGTTGGCTGATCGCGGACGGCGTGACGCTCAGCCGGCGCGCGGCCGCGTCGAAACTGCCCTCGTCGAGGACCGCGACGAACGTCTCGAGCTGCACGGAGTCGAACTGCATGATGAAGCGATTCTAATCCCCCATCAGAATCATTAGCTGGTCTGAAGGAGGTCGTGGAGCCTACCTTCGAGCCATGCCCTACCTCGCCGGTTTCGCCACGGCATTGTCACTGATCGTCGCGATCGGCGCCCAGAACGCCTTCGTCCTCCGCCAAGGCCTGCGCCGCGAACACGTGCTCCCGGTAGTGCTGACCTGCGCCCTCTCGGACGCCCTCCTCATCTCCAGCGGGATCCTCGGCCTGGGCGCCCTGCTCACCCGCAGCCAGCTCGCCTTGGACATCGCGAAGTACGGCGGCGCCGCGTTCCTCTACACGTACGCCTTCCTGGCCGCGAAACGGGCCTTCCACCCCGGCGCCATTACCCCCACCAGCAACACCCCCGCCGCCCTCCGCACTGTCGTCCTGGCCTGCCTGGGCTTCACGTACCTGAACCCGCACGTCTACCTCGACACCGTCGTCCTCCTGGGCTCCCTGGCCAACCAACGAGGCACCAACGGTCGCTGGCTTTACGGCCTGGGCGCAGTAACCGCCAGCTTCACCTGGTTCTTCTCCCTGGGCTTCTTCTCCCGCAAACTAACCCCCACCTTCGCCCGCCCCCGCTCCTGGCAATACCTGGACACCGCCATAGCCCTCCTAATGACCACCCTCGCCACCAGCCTCCTCCTCACCTGATATCCACAGCCCCAGGTTCTCGCGCCCAGCCCCACGTGTTCGATGTATGCTTTTCATCAACACGGCCAGCCCCTCTGCCCCTCCGGGCACGGGCTGGTTTTCTTTTCCCGAGGGACCGTTTGAACCGGAGGCCTCTGTGGATGTGACTGTGTTGTGTGATGCGGTGGCTGTGTTTCCGGAGGCGGTGGGAGATGCCTTGCCTGGTTGGAGGGTGGGAGATGCGGAGTGGACTGGGCGGGTAGCGCCGGGGAATGTCTCGGGGGTCGGGTGGTTGCTGCATTTTCATAGTTATCTGGTGGTTGACGGGACGCATGTGGTGCTCGTGGATGCGGGGGTGGGGCCTGCGGGTGGGGAGGCGGCTGAGTGGTTGGGGGTTGAAGGGCGGTTGCCTGGGTTGTTGGAGCGGGTGGGGGTGGAGGTCGCGGATGTGGAGGCGGTCGTGTTGACGCACGTGCATCTGGATCACGTCGGGTGGGTGTCCGACGGAGTGCGGCCATCGTTTCCGCGGGCGGAGTACGTGGTTCAGCGCGACGAGCTCGAGCACGTCCGCGGCGGATCGACGTACGCCCAGCGCGTCCGCCCGATCGAGCAGGCTGGTCAGCTGCGGGTGGTGAAGGGCGAGCAAGTACTGCGGGGGATGCGGCTGGTGCCGGCGCCCGGGCATACGCCGGGGCATCAGTCGGTGGTGACGGACCGGGCGATCCTCGGTGGGGACGTGTTCGTACATCCTGCCCAGGTCCGCCGGCCCGAGCTGACCTACGTGTACGAACGAGACCCCGCCACTGCGGTCACCTCCCGCCGCGACCTGCTGGCGATGGCGTCCGCCCTCGGCGTCCCGATCGCCGCCGCTCACCCACATCCGGCGTTGTCGTCCGCGGCCGCGTCAGTCACCTCTGCGGGCACGGGCAAAGACGTCTGCCCGCCGTACGAACTCTGACCCGACAGTCAGCGGTAGCCGGTTGGGTCGGCGGGGTTGCCTGGTTGTTCTACTTCTGTGATGTAGCGCCAGGCGTCGGGGCGGGTGCCGTCGAGGTCGGTGAAGTTGTAGAGGTGGGCTAGTTCGCCGCTGGAGGTGGACTTGCCGTTCCAGCGGCGTACGTCGGGGTCGGCGGCGAGGGCGGCTACGGCGCGGCCGACGTACGACGGGCTCTCGGAGATCGCGAAGTGTGGTGCTTGGGCGGTGGCGTCCTGCCAGTTGTCCTCGCGGACGCCGAAGCCGTCGAGCATTGCCTCCGAGCGGAGCCAACCCGGCGTGAGGAGTACGGCGGTCGCCTCGTACTTGTCGAGTTCGTGGGCGAGGGCGAACGCGATCCGGCTGACGGCTCCCTTCGCGAGGTCGTAGAAGAAGGAGACGCGGTAGTTCGCCGCATTGAACTCGTTCGTGCCGTCGGTCATCTCGATCACCAGGCCGCCGGGCGACTTGATCAGCAGCGGTAGTGCGTAGTGCGCAGTGATGACGTGTGTGTTGACGCCCAGCTGCAACAGCCGCAGACCGGCGTCGAGGTCGCTCTCCCACACGGTCTTGTCCCATTCGGGTTCGCCGTGCTGACCCCAGATGTCGTTGACCAGAATGTGCAGGGCGCCATGCTCGCGTTCGATCCGCTCGACGAGTGCCCGCACCTGCGCCGGATCCCGATGATCCACCGGTACGGCGATCCCGCGGCCGCCGGCCTGGTCGACGAGGTCCGCGGTGTCCTCGATCGTCTCCGGGCGGTCCATCTCCGACCGCTGCGCCCGCGTACTCCGGCCGGTCACGTAGACCGTCGCGCCGGCGGCGCCAAGTTCGACCGCGATTCCCCGGCCGGCCGCCCGGGTCGCTCCGGCAACCAGCGCCACCTTCCCCGCCAACGGCTGCATCCGTCCTCCTCCGTCAACCAATCCATACACTGTACGATTATGTACCATACGGCGTATGGTTAACGTCGGCAACCGCTCCGGACGACCGCGGGCGGGGGAAGAGCGGCTGAGCCGGGAGGCGATCCTGACCGCCGCGCTGCGGATCGTCGACGACGAGGGCATCGACGCGCTGACGATGCGCCGGCTCGCCGCGACGCTCGACGTCAACCCGATGTCGCTGTACCACCACCTGCCGAACAAGGCCGCCGTACTGGCCGGTCTGGCCGAGCTGGTCTTCGCCGGACTCGAGCTACCCGACCCAGGCGACACCGTGCCGTGGGACGAGCAACTCAAGAACGCCGCTCGCGCCTACCGCGACGGTCTGCGCGCCCACCCGAACCTCGCGCTCCAGGTGCTCTCCGACCCGTCCGCGGTGTCGAACGTCGTCGTGGTCACGATGGAGCCCTTCTACCGCGCCCTCGACCGGGCCGGCCTGACCGCACGTCAGGTCTTCGAGGCCGCGAACACGCTGATCGACTTCATCCACGGCTTCAGCCTCGGCGAGACGTCCGTACGCGCGGAGACGTTCGAGCTCGCGCCCGACCTGCTCGCCCGCGTCCGCGCCCTCCCGAAGGACAAGGCCCCCACCCTGACCCGGATCGTCAACGAACTGGGCCCGGACGGGCTCGCCTACGACTTCGACAGCGGATTCGAGGCGGGTCTGTCCACCTTCATCGCCGGCTTCGCGCGATAGCGGTAACGCGAGATCGCCACCCCGACCAGGCACAACGCCCCACCACCGAAGGCCCACGGCGCCGGGCTCTCACCGAGCAGCAGCCAGCCGAGCGCGATCGCGAGTGGCGGAACCAGGTACGTCGTAGCGCCCATCCGCCCCGCAGTCGTCCGAGCCAACGCGTAAGCCCACGTGGTAAAGGCGAGCGCGGTCGGAAACGCACCGAGGAACACGACCCACCAAACGTTCGACGGCCGGATCTCCTGAACCAGAGCGGGCCCGAACGGCAGACACGCAACCGCGCCGATCACGCACGACAACCACGTGACCTCCAACGCAGGCAGCCGCCCGAGCAACGGCTTCTGTGACACGACACCGATCGCGTACGCCACCGCCGCAACGAGACACAGCGCCACCCCCCAGACCTCGGCTCCACCGCCACCGGACGACGACAGCCCGATCACGACGACACCGCCGAACGCGACCAGGCTCCCGATCACCAACCGGCGCGGGAATCCCTCGCGCAGGAACAGCCCGGCCAGCAAGGCGATCAGCAGCGGCCCGACGTTCACCAGCATCGCCGTGGTCCCAGCGTCGAGATGTCGTTCGGCCTCGTTCAGCGCGAGGTTGTAGACGCCGAACCACAGCAGCCCGCACGCCAGCAACAACTTCCAGTCCGCGCGAGCGGGCCATCGTCGTGGCCGGGTGAACACGAAGATCCCGAGTACGACGCTCCCCACCAGCAGCCGGCCGAGGGACAGCGCACCCGCGGACAGCTCCTGCCCGACGTGCCGGATCGCGACGAACGCCGACGCCCACAGCACCACCGTCACCGCGGCCGCGCAGGCCGCGAGCACACCCTGTCTCCTCATACCCGTGAAACGCTTTCGCCGCTCATGATGTGAGGCTAGGGCTCCGACGCTTCGGCGGCCGCCGAACTACGCGGCGCCGGCAGCGCGGCCGGTACGACGAAAGCGGTCAACAGCACCGGGATCGTCAACGCCGCAACCAGGATCGACATCGTGAACCACACCGACCCGACCGCGAACCCGGCGTACACCGCGATCGCCGACACCTCCGCGAACAGCCCGGAAACCGACGTCACGGTCGCCCGCGCCGGGCCGGTGATCGCGTCCTGCAGGCGCGACTCGGACACCACGATGACGAGTTGGAGTACGCCGTACCCGATCGCGATCGGCAGGAAGCCCCACGCGGATCCAGTCAGGGCACCCGAAGCGATCAGCACGGCTGTCACCGCCAACCCAGCAGCAAATGTTGCTGCAGGCAACCTGTAGGAAGGTCCGGCGAGGGCGCCGCCGATCGCCTGGGCGGCAACGGTTCCCGCGATCAGCAGCGGGATCACGCCGGTCGCGGCACCGGTCTCGCGGGCCAGCAACGGGAAGTACTCGTCGAACGCCAGGAACCCACCCAGCAGCGCGACCAGCAGCACAGCCCGTCGTACGACGCGACTCGTCAGCACCTCGGACACGCCGGTACGCAACATGTGGACATAGTTCGCGAACGCGGCCTTCGCGCCGGGCTCGTCCGACTCGCGCGCGTTCTCCACCGGCTGGGATTCGGGCAACGTCCAAGCGACGAACGCCTCGACGACACAGCTCGCGACACTCACCACTCCGGCAAGGGTGTAACCGCCGACGTCGAACAGCGGCGCCGCGACAACGGTTGCCGCGAGGTTCGTCACGAACGCGGCGGAGCGGGCGCGACCCAGCAGGGTCGGGTAGTACCCAGCGCGGCCGCGGGCGGCAAGTTCGTCGTACACGAAGGCTTCGTACGTGCCCGAGATCAAGGCGGACGACGCGCCCCACAGGACGAACCCCAGGGCGAAGCCGGCGAACGAGGGCAGCGTGATCCACGCGGCGTACCCGAGGCCGCTGATCAACGCACCGAGGATCAGCAGCTTGCGCCGTGAGTACGAGTCGGCCCAGGCGCCCGACGGCACCTCGAGGACGAATCCGGTCGCGGACCAGATCACGAACAGCAGCGAGATCTGCGCGGGCGAGAGCCCGTGGTCCTTGAAGAGCAGCTGGTACAGCGGATAGAGCGGGATGAAGTCGTGCAGCGCGTTGACCGCGACGATCCGGGCCGACAGCGCTCGATCAGATCGTCAAAGGTGCGCACTCGGGAATCTCATGCCTTCGACGATAGCGGTAAATGACGAGCGGCACCCGGGAAATATCCGTCAGAGTAGAGCGATGGGAGATGTCACCGAACGGTTCTGGGCCAAGCTGCCGGACGGCAGCCGCGATGCCCTGGTCAACGGACTGAGCCAGTCCGAGCTGCAGTCCGTCCTGCTGGACGTGGCCCGGGAGCGCGCGGCCAAGGTGAAGCCCGCCCGGCTGCTGCAGCGCTGGAAGCAGGACCGGTTCGTGTGGCCGTCGACCGTCGATCCGCGCGAGCTGGTGAAGACGCAGCAGCGGCTGTGGGAGCTGCTGCCGGAGAGGTTCGCGGGCGTTCAGCTCTCACCGCTCGCGCCGCTGGGGACGTGCTCCGCGGTCGCGCCGATCAACCAGCACCAGATAGTCAGCACGATCCGCGGGACCGAGGTGGCGAGCGACCCCACCAACGAGCTGGCGATCGAGGCCTCCGTACGACGACGCGCCGGGCAGGACCGCGTACACCTGGCGACCTGTCAGCGGGTGGTCCGCGCGCAGCCGTTCGACACGCCGGGGTTCTCGGCGCACTTCGAGCTGTTCGTCCTGGTGTCGAGCGCGCGGGACACCGGCTCGTGCCAGACCGAGGCGGAGCTGCTGATCGACCACCTCAACTTCTGGCATGCCGTGCTGGGCGAGAAGGCCGAGCTGACGTTCACCGCATTCAAGGAGTCGGCGCTCCGGGACCGGATCGAGGACACGGTCCGCCCGGCGCTCGGCGTACCGTTCACCGAGGACGCCGAGCGGACGAAGAGCGCGACCTACTACGCAGGTACCGCCCTCGGCATCGGTGACGGCATCGGCGACGGCGGGTTCACCACCTGGACCGCCGACCTGCTCGGCGACGCGAAGGAACGCTGTCTGACGTCCTGTATCTCGACGGAAGCGCTCACAGCGGCGACAGTGTGAGGCATGACCGAGCACGACATCGAGGACGTGATCGTCACCATCGATCATCCGGGGGGAACGATCGAGGTCCCGCTGACCGAATGGATCGAGCGAGGCCCCGGCCCGCGCACGCTCCTGGCGCCGTCTGCCGCGCGCTCGCGCCGGACCGGCGAAACCCTCCCGCTGGAGGTAGTGCCGTTCCGCTACCGCAACAGCCCTGATTCGCGACGCGCGATCGCCGCCGGCGAGATCGAGGATCCTTGGCCTAGCGCAACTTGAGCAGTCCCGCGTCGGTCGGGCGGAACCCGCACGCGTCGAGGTAGAACGCGGTGAGATGCGGCTCGAAGTCGACGTGCAACCACTCGCAACCGGCGGCACGAGCTTCGTCCGCGGCGATCAGTACCAACTCCTTGCCGACGCCCTTCCGGCCGTGATCTGGGTGTACGGCGGTGTCCAGCACGAACGCGTGCGCGCCGCCGTCCCAGCACACCTGCACGAACCCGACGAGCTCATTGGTGCTGAAGGCACCGACCCAGGTCAGCGCCCAGCGCTCCAGCCGTTCCGCCCAGGCCTGCACCTCCGGCGTGCTCTCGAACGCGGCCGCGTGCAGGAACGACAACTTCCGATCGTCGACCGGGAACCGGACGACGTACTTCAGCTCAGTCACCCGGTCAGGCTAGTGCCCTGAGTCGGAAGTTCGGCGAGCGATTTCGGTGGTCAGGTGCGTGCATCGGGGTGCTTGGTCAGTGGCCTCGATGCGGAGCATCGTGGGCGCTGGGCAAGTGCCGCGAGGTGCGTGCCTGGGCGCCGAAAGCGCCGTCGAACTTCCGACTCAGGGCACTAAGCGACCAGCGTGTAGGCGGTTGGGGAGGTGGTGAAGGCCCGCGGACCCGACGGGATCCGCTGGGTGCGGTCCTGCACCCGGATCGCAGCGGTCTGGAGGTGGACCGGCAGGGTCGAGCGGACCGCGGTCGCGAGGTCGAACTGGACCTCGGCCAGCAGGTCGGTGAGCTGCAGGTCGAGGGCGCGGCAGATCGCGGCGAGGATCTCCGAGGAGGGTTCCTTGCGGCCGCGTTCGATCTCGGACAGGTACGGCACCGACACCTGGGCCAGCTCGGCGAGCTCACGCAGGGTGATGCCTCGCTCGCGTCGCAGTCGGCGGAACACGTTTCCGATCACCTGGCGTAGCAACACGACTGGCCCTCCTCGCCTCCGGATCTCCTGTACCGAGTGTGCCATCCCGCGCAGGTCCGCCGCCCCGGATCTGCCCTGAGCAGACTTTCTGCTCTGAGGAGAATCAGTCCTCGAGCGCGTTCCGCAGGTCGGCGGTCAGGTCCTCGGGATCCTCCAGACCGAGGCTCAACCGGAGCAGTCCGTCCGAGGGCTTTGCCTCCGACGCGACCAGCCGGTGGGTGAGTGCGGCCGGGTGCTGGATCAGAGTGTCGACGCCGCCGAGCGAGACCGCGTGGGTGATCAGCCGCAGCCTTCGAGCCACCCGGGACGCGGCCTCGTATCCTCCGGTCAGGGTGAATGCGAGCACCGCCCCCGGACCGGATTGCTGGCGACCGATCAGGCCCTGCGGGTCGCTCAGCCCGGGGTAGTGGACGCGTTCGACGGAGGGCTGCGCGGACAGCCAGTCCGCGACCTTGATGGCGGTCGCCTGCTGCGCCCGTACTCGCACCGGCAGCGTCTGCAGTCCCCGGTGCAGTTCGTACGCCGCCAGCGGGTGCAGCAGGCCACCGGTCACTGCGCGGATCTGCCGGAGGCGGCCGACCCACTCCACGCCGGCCGCGACGACGCCTCCCATGACGTCACCGTGGCCGCCGAGGTACTTGGTTGCCGAGTGCAACACCAGGCTCGCCCCGTGCCGAGCCGGCTGCTGCAGTACGGGAGTGGCGAACGTGTTGTCCACCAGCAGCGGTACGTCGCCGGCCGCGCTCGCCACGGACCGGAGGTCGACCAGGTCGACGGTCGGGTTGGCCGGGGTCTCGACGATCACCAGGCCGGTGTCCGGGCGGATCGCTGCCGCGACCCCGGCGGGTTCGACGTACGTGACGGTTGTCCCCAGGAGGCCTGTGGACAACAGGTGATCCGTACCGCCGTACAGCGGCCGTACGGCGACCACGTGCGGACGGCCGGCGGCGACAGTGGCGAGCAGGCACGCGGTGAGCGCGGCCATGCCCGAGCCGAAGGCGACCGCACCGTCGGTCTGCTCGAGTTCGGCGAGCGCGTCCTCGAAGCGGGCCACGTTCGGGTTCCACAGGCGCTGGTAGACGAGGCTCCCGCCGTCCGGCCCGCGGCCCTGGGTGAGTTCGTCGTACGACGCTCCGCCGGTGTCGATGTCGGGCAGCGGGTAGGTGGTGGACAGGTCGATCGGCGGGACGTGGACGCCGAGCGCGGCCAGGTCGTCGCGTCCGGCGTGCACAGCACGGGTGTCGAGCATCGCGGCCTCCTGTGGATAACTGAGGCGACTGTGAATCTTCTGCGAGATCGGTACAAGAGTTCCGAAGAAAATTCGTCCACAGGCTCGTCCACACGCTGTGGATTCTGTGGATGGCCCTACAGTAGGTGGCATGCCGAAGGATCGTCGGAGCCCGGGACCGGCGCCACGACCGGTTCCCGACGGGCTCGACGAGGTGGACCGGAAGCTGGTGCAGCTGCTCACGGCCGACGGCCGGATGCCGAACAACGCGCTCGCGGAGGCATGCGGCATCGCGCCGTCGACCTGCCTGACCCGGGTCCGCGCGTTACGCGAACGCGGGGTGATCCGCGGTTTCCACGCCGACGTGGACCTGGCCGCGCTCGGCCGGCCGCTGCAGGCGCTGATCGCGATCCGGATCGGCGCACACTCGCGCGACGAGATCGACCGGTTCCGGACGAAGGTCCCCGGGCTGCCCGGGGTGTTGTCGCTGTTCCACGTCAGCGGCGCGAACGACTACCTATTGCATGTCGCCGCGACGACGCCCGACGCGCTCCGTGAGTTCGTGCTCGACCATCTGACCGCGGACCCCGCGGTCAGCCACGCCGAGACGAGCCTGATCTTCGAGCACGTCCGCGCGACGCCGGACGTGCAGCACTCAGCAACCTCGCAGACGCGGGGCACGTGACGCTCGAGTGACCGGCGGACCGGCCGCTGGGCGGGGGTTGGTGAGTGGTGCAGGTCCGCGATCAGCGCGGCTTCAGCCCCCAGGCCTCCGCGAGGAGTTGGAACGAGTGGCGGCGTTCCGCGGGGTTGTGGATGTTCGTGGTGATGATCAGTTCGTCGGCGCCGGCCGAGTTGGCGCGGCGCAGCAGGTCGGCGGCGACCTGGTCGGGCGTACCGACGGACACCAGGCCGGCCCATTCCTCGACGGCGGCCTCTTCCGCCTCGGACCACGGGTACTCCGCGGCCTCCTCCGGCGACGGGAGCGGACCCGGACGGCCCGAGCGGAGGCGGAGCATCGAGAGCGCGTTCGCGCGGGCGAGCTGCTGCGCACGCTCCTCGGTCTCCGCGACGATCGCAGCCAGCGCGAGCATCGCCCGCGGTTCACCGTCGTGCTCGAGGCGGCGGTAGTTCTCCTTGTACGCCGAGATCACGCCGGCCGGGTCGAGCGTCCCGAAATGCCCGGCGTACGCGAACCCTGTACCGAGCGCGGCCGCCGCCTGACCGCCGTACGTGCTGGAGCCGAGGATCCACACCGGCGGCAGTGGTACGTCGCTCGGCTGCGCGGTGATCGGCTCGAACGGATGCCCCGCCGGGAAGCCTTCGGCGTACGCGCGGAGCTCGGCGTACTGCTCGGTGAAGTCGTCCGCGCCGAGCGCCTCCCGGCTGCGGCGCAGCGCGAGCGCGGTGCGCTGGTCGGTACCGGGCGCCCGGCCGAGGCCGAGGTCGATCCGGTCCGGGTACAACCCGCCGAGGACGCGGAACGTCTCGGCGACCTTCAACGGCGAGTGGTTCGGCAGCATGATGCCGCCGGAGCCGACGCGGATCGTGGACGTCGCCGCCGCGACCGCCGCGATCATCACCTCGGGCGTGGAACTCGCCACGCTCGGGATGTTGTGATGCTCGGCGAGCCAGAACCGGTCGTACCCGGCGGCCTCCGCGGTCCGGGCCAGCTCGAGCGTCTCGTGCAACGCCTCCGACGGCCGCGTACCCGTCGGCACCGGCGAGAGATCGAGCACGGACAGGGGCATCGGTTCGGAGCTCACGAACAAGTGCCAACCTCCGTCGCGGTCGACCTATTCCGGTGGCCGGACCTGCAGCACTCATCAAGCAGCCGGATAAGCACCTGTTCAGCGCGGGCTGAGCGTGAATGAGCCGGTTGGGGGTGGGTTGATGAGTGCTGGCGGTCCGCCTAGGCGGGGTAGGGCGTGTTCGCGCGGGCGTCGCGGAGGGAGCGGGCCCACCAGGCCAGTTGGCGGAGCAGGGCCGCGGCCGCGGCGGACGTCGTCGGGTCGACCGGTTCGCCGTCGGTGAAGTCTTCCTCGCGGAAGCCGAGGCTGTCGCGGATCGTGACCGCGTGCAGTTCGCCGAAGACCAGCCGCAGCTGTTCGGCCGCACGCAGTCCCCCCGATCGCCCGCCGTACACGACGAACCCGACCGGCTTGGCGTACCAGGGCCGGCGTACGGCGTCGATCGCCGTCTTCACATCGCCGGGGTACGCGTGGTTGTACTCCGCCGTGACGATCATCACGGCGTCCGCATCCTCGATCCGGGCCGGCAACCCGGCCGCCGCGGTCGCGCTCAGGTCGACCAGGTCGAGCTTGAACTCGTCCGCCCGCTCCACCTCACGCGCAAACCACCGCGTCACCGCCGTCCCGAACCGCCCGGCGTCGAGGTTGCGCGTCAGCACGACGAGCCCGAGCGGATGAACAGTCACAACCAAAGACGCTAATACCTCAACAACACTCGAGGTCAAACCGTCTCAGTGGGAGGTCCTTCGGGTGCGGCCGGTGGGGTGGAGGTGTGGAGGTCGGTTTGGGCGGCGGTCATCAGGGAGGAGGGGTCGGTGAGGACGCCGACGGTCTGCCAGGACTTGGTGACTGCGTCCAGTTGGCTGGAGTTGTCGCCGAAGAGGGTGCGGGCGGTGGCCTGGGTGGCTTCGGCGAAGTCCTTGAAGGACGCGGACGGCACGAGGTTGCCGGACGTCAGTGTGCCGTACCAGATCTTGCCGGCGTCGTCGTACGCGTTCCCACCGATCGCCGTCGCGACCAGGTAGAACGCGTGGTTCGGGATGCCGGAGTTGAGGTGGACGCCGCCGTTGTCGTCCTGGGTGTCGACGTAGCCGGACATGTCGGCCGGCTGCGGGTCCTTGCCCAGCCGCGGATCGTCGTACGCCGTACCGGGCGCCTTCATCGACCGCAGCGCGACCCCTTGTACGCCGGGGAGGAACAGCCCCGCACCGATCAGCCAGTCGGCGTCGGCGGCGGACTGCTTGAGCGAGTACTGCTTGGCGAGTGAGCCGAAGACGTCGGAGATGCTCTCGTTCAGCGCTCCGGGCTGGCCTCGGTAGTCGAGCTTCGCCGTGTACTGCGTGACGCCGTGCGTGAGCTCGTGCCCGGTGACGTCGATCGACGACGTGAAGTTGCCGAAGATCTCGCCGTCCCCGTCGCCGAACACCATCTGCGACCCGTCCCAGAACGCGTTCGCGTAGCCGCGGTCGTAGTGCACGGTCGAGACCAGCGCCAGGCCGTTGCCGTCGATCGAGTCGCGGCCGTAGCACTCCTTGTACAGAGCCCAGGTCGCTCCGGTGCCGTCGTACGCCTGGTTGACCGGTTGGTCCTGGACCGGGTCGTCGCCCTCGGAGCGGACCAGCGTGCCGGGCAGGTCGGTGCCGTGCTCCGCGTCGTACACCTTGCGCTGTCGCCCGTCCGCCGCGACCTCGGGCTCGCGGCCGGCCGCGGGCCGGGTTCGCAGTACGGCGTCGTGCTGCAACGACTGCCGGATCCGGGCTCGGACGCTGGGGTCGACCGCGGACCGCTCGAGCTGCTCGAGCAGATACGGCGGGACGATGGACTGGAACACCACTACAGGAAAACCCCGCCAGGAGATAAACTCAAGGATTTGTGGCTGCGTCGGAGCGAATTCCGGAAATGCCACCCGAAAACCAACGCGCGTATTTTAACACGAGGGATGGGGAATTGACGAAGAGGTCGCGTGAAGAGGTGGAGCCGTCGCGAGCGCCGCATCCGCGGGATGCTGGGCAAGGCGGAGGAGGGAGACGGGACGGAGTCCCGGCGACCGACGACAACGCCGCCCAGCGCCCGCGGGGCGGCGCGCAGCAGGCTCCACCTCTTCACGGGACCTCTGCTCCTGTTGACGGTGAACAGGTCAGCCTGACAACGTTCTACGCTGCGCTCGACGCGGAGCGGGAGCGGACCGATGCGCGGGCCGAGGACGAGCAACTGGTACGGACGCGGAACGCGCAGGCGTTGCATCAGCGCGACGGGCGGATCCGCGACCTCAAGCTGCGGCAGGCCCGGCTGACCGCGGCCGAGGAGGGGCTGTACTTCGGCCGCCTGGACACCGCCGACGGCGAGATCCTGCACCTCGGCCGGATCGGCCTGCACGACGACGAGTACGACCCGCTCCTGGTCGACTGGCGCGCCCCGGCCGCGCGGCCGTTCTACATCGCGACCGCGGTGGCCAATCTCGGCGTCGTCCGCCGCCGGCACGTGCAGACCCGGTTGCGCCGGGTGATCGACGTCCAGGACGAGCAGCTCGACCTCGGCCGGGAGGCCGCCGACCCGTCGAAACCCGGCACCGGCGTGATCGGCGAGGCGGTGCTGATGAAGGCACTGGAGGCCCGCCGGACCGGCCGGATGGAGTCGATCGTCCAGACCATCCAGGCCGACCAGGACCGGATCATCCGCTCCGAACTGCCCGGAATCCTGGTCGTCCAAGGCGGCCCGGGTACCGGAAAGACCGCAATCGCCCTGCACCGCGCGGCATTTCTGCTCTACACCCACCGTGAGCAACTGGAAAAGCGCGGAATTCTCGTCGTCGGCCCGAATGCGGCGTTCCTGCGCTTCATCGGCCAGGTACTCCCGTCGCTCGGTGAGGACGGCGTCCGCCTGGTCACGATCGCCGAGCTCTACCCGGGGATCAACGCCACCCGGCCGGAGTCGCCGGAGAGCGCCGAGGTCAAGGGGCGGACCGTGATGGCCGACGTGATCGCCCGCGCGGTGACCGACCGCCAGTGGATCCCGGATGCGCCGGTCCACGTGACCGTCGAGCGCACTGAACTCACGCTGGATCCCGAGGTCTGCAAGGAGATCCACGCCCGGGTCGCCAACCGCAACCTCACCCACAACCAGGCACGGCCATTCGTCCTGAACGAGTACACCGACCACCTCACTAATCAGTACGCCGAACTCATCGGCACCGACCCGCTCGACGGCGAGCAACTGCTCGACGAGTACGACCTCGCCGAGCTACGCAACGAGGTGCTCGCGGAGCCCGCCGTACAGGCCCTGCTCGATCAGCTCTGGCCGCTGCTCACTCCGCAGAAGCTGCTCGAGGACCTGTACGGCGACGAGGATCGGCTCGCGTCCGCGGCGCCGCAGCTGTCCGCGCTGGATCGCGAGCACCTGCTGCGGTACGGCGCCGACTGGAGCCCGGCCGACGTACCGCTGCTCGACGAGGCCGCGGAACTGCTCGGCGACGACGGGTCCGAGGCGGCGCGGGAACGTGCCGCCCGGGCGCGCGCGATCGCTTACGCACAAGGGGCCTTGGACGTACTGTCCGGTTCCGGGTCGACCGACTTCGACGAGGGCGACGAGGCGGAGATCCTGACCGCGAAGGACATTCTGGACGCCGCGGCGTTCGCCGAACGGTACGAGGCGGACGACGACCGGACGCTGGCGGACCGGGCCGCGGCGGACCGGCGGTGGACGTACGGGCACGTGATCGTCGACGAGGCGCAGGAGCTGTCGCCGATGGCATGGCGGGCGATCGCGCGCCGGTCCCCGCTGCGGTCGATGACGGTCGTCGGCGATGTCGCGCAGACGAGTTCGGTCGGCGGCGGTACGTCCTGGTCGAGCGCGCTCGGCGAGACCTTCGGCGATCGTTGGCGGCTGGCCGAGCTGACGTTGAACTACCGCACGCCGGCCGAGGTGATGGAGCTGGCGAACGCCGTACTGCGCGAGGTCGACCCGTCGGCGAAGCCGCCGCAGTCGGTCCGTTCGACCGGCGTACGTCCATGGCATCTCGATGTACCGGCGGCCGAGCAGGCGTTGTACGTCTACAAGATGGCGACCGAGGAGACGGCGTACGGCGAGGTCGGCGTGATCACGTCCCGCAGCCGGCTCGAGCTGATCCAGGAGGCGGTCGACGGCCTGTCCGGCGTGACCGTCCTGACCGCTCGGGAGGCGAAGGGCCTCGAGTTCGACTCGGTACTGGTCGTCGACCCGGACGGCATCGTGATCGAGTCACCTCGCGGCCTCCGCGACCTGTACGTGGCCCTCACCCGCTGCACCCAACGCCTCGGCGTCGTCGGCGACCTCCCCGACGTACTGAAGGGGTCAGCCGCCTGGTGCCAGTGATCCGGGGGATGGACAACGGACGGTGACAGGACTTCAATGTCCGACGGGGAAATTCCGACACTGGGGGAGCTCGTGATGCGTCAGGCTTGGGCCGGTTTGCTGGCGGCGGCGTTGGTTGCCGCAGGTGGTGCGGCGGTTGGGCTACAACTGCAACCTGCGGCAGCGTCCGAGCCGGGGACGCCGTTCTACATCATCGACACACCCGCCAAGGTCGTGTTGCCGTCGACCACCCGGCGGTACGTGTTCCCGGTCGCCGGGTGCCGGGCCGACGCGTCGCAGAGTCACCACGACTACCCGGCGTCGGACATCTTCGCGAAGGTCGGCTGCAAGTTCGTCGCTCCGGTCGCCGGGCGCGTCGACGAGGTCAACCGCATCGACCGCTGGAACCCGAAGACCAACCTCGGCGCCGACCGCGGCGGCCTGTCGGTCTCGATCATCGGCGTCGACGGCGTCCGGTACTACGGTTCGCACCTTTCCTCGATCGCGGCCGGCATCAAGCCCGGCGTACGGGTCCGCGCCGGCCAGCTCCTGGGCCGGACCGGCAAGACGGGCAGCGCCCGCTACACCACTCCACACCTGCACTTCGGGATCAGCTGGCCGACCGGCAAGAACGTCTGGTGGATCCGCCGCGGCGCCGTAGCGCCTCAGCCCTTCCTCAACAGCTGGCATGCCGGTCGGCAGCTGTCGCCGGTGTCAGCTGTCGCCCTCGCCAAACGCCGGTACGGCGTCGACCACGGCTGTCGCGCGTACTGCTGAGGTCGTGTCGAAAGCTCTCCAACAGCTCCGACGTACTGGATGAAGGCCGGAGCTAAGGAGAGATCGTGATTCTGAACAGCATGTTGCTCGGGAGTACGGACGCCGAGCGGTTGAAGGCTTGGTACCGGGACGGGTTCCGGGCCGAGGTCGACGGGTACGGCAACCTGGATCTCGGTGGGTTCGGGCTGGTGATCGAGCAGCGGGACGACGTTGCCGGGAAGAACCCGGAGCCGGGGCGGCACATCGTGAACTTCGCGGTGGACGACATCGAGGCGGCCGCGGCGCACCTTCGGACGCTGAACGTCGACTGGCTGGTGCACCCGGAGGACCGCGGGATCGGCTGGTTCGCGACCCTGATCGATCCGGACGGGAATTACGTCCAGCTGATCCAGATGAAACCCGAGTACTACACCAATAAGTGAAAAACGTTCGCACCGGACCTGGGGGATCCGGTGCGAACGGGATTTGCTATTCAATCAGGCGCATTCTTGCAGGGGAGAAAAGGGCGGCAAGCGAGGGGCAGAACGCCCACGCTCGCTTGCCGCCCACTACCGGTCCCTTGGTGATCGAGGTGAGGTGCTCGACCTGGGCCACGTTCCGGGTGGGTTGTCTGGTGAGTTCGGAACGCGAAAGGTACCGGAGATCTTCTCAGCGGGGCGCTACGTCCCACATGCGCTCGCCGGGCAGGGGGTCGGGGAGCTTGTCGATCATCGGCATCGGGTCGTTGGTGACCCGGAGACCGGCGAACCGTCGGCTCATGGCGTCTGCGTACCGCTCGGCCAACGCCGGCTCGGCGTTGTAGTCGGCGATCACGTGCTCACCGAACCAGACACGCACGCGTCGGCGCTGAACGGTCTGGGTGGCGGTGGCGGTTGTCACTGGTCCTCCTGGCTGAACTTCAAGGGGTGGACGGCCTGGAAAACGCGGGCGAGCGCGGTGCCGGTGCGCCGTGTTGTGTTCACCGTCACGTCACTTCCAACGGAGGACGCAGAGCCCAGGTCACGCCCGGATCCGGAAATTCTGGGCAATCGGCAAAACTTTCCGGACCGATCAGAACCCAATTAATTCGTACGTGTTTTCGATTACCCGAACGGCCCGCGTACGGAGACGCCGCCGTCCAGCACGATCTGCTGGCCGGTGATGTACGACGCCGCGTCGGACGCCAGGTACACCACCGCCCGGGCGACCTCCTCGGACTGCCCGAACCGGCCGGCCGGGATCTCCTCGACGACCCCGGCGTCGACCACGCCGTTGGCGACCGCGGTCGCGATCGCGCCGGCCGCGGCGACGTTCATCCGGATCCCGTCCCGCGCGTACTCCGCGGCGACCGTCCGGGCCAGGCTGAGGATGCCGGCCTTCATCACGCCGTACGCCGCCTGCTCGGGCGCCGCCATGAATCCGGTGACCGACCCGACGCTGACGATCGCCCCGCCGGTGCCCTGGTCGAGGAAGACCCGGAGCGCGGCGCGGACCGCGCGGGCGACGTACCGGAGGTTGACCTCGTAGATCGTGTCCCAGTCCGCGTCGGCCATCTCGTGCAGCTTGACCGCCGGTACGAACGCAACCTGCCCGCCGACCACGGTGACCAGTACGTCGAGCCCGCCGAGCTGCCGTACCGCCTCCGCGACCATCGCCTCGATATCCTCGATCGAGCGAACGTCGCCGGACACCGGGTACGCCGTACCGCCCGCGGCGCGGACCGCGTCCGCCGCCTCGGCGGCACGGGCCGGGTCGAGGTCCGCGACCACTACCGACGCGCCTTCGTTGCCGAGGGCTTCGGTTGTCGCACGGCCGATCCCGCCGCCACCGCCGCCGATCACCAGGGCTCGTTTCGCACTCAGCTGCA
This sequence comes from Kribbella sp. NPDC031520, assembly GCF_055580825.1. NCBI lineage: Bacteria > Bacillati > Actinomycetota > Actinomycetes > Propionibacteriales > Kribbellaceae > Kribbella > Kribbella sp. NPDC031520. Next base: position 105,288 of record NZ_JBVIKS010000007.1, on the reverse strand, counting down.
TGGGCGGAGGGTACGACAACGACGTCACGAGATTCACAGGGATTCCTCAGGTTGGACACGCCGAAGCTGTCGGAACGGCTCCGTAGGCTGGAGGGGTGACCATCGAAGACGCTGGAATCAGGCCGCTCACCAAGGGATCCGCGGACGGAGGCGAGGAGCAGACCGTGGCGAACGCCCTGGTCGTGCCCGAGCGGGTGATCGGCGGCGTCGTCGCCTCACCGGTCCGGCCCGGCGCCGCGGGCATGGCGGCCGTCCAGACCGAACACCTGATCAGCGATGTCGGCGACGCCCTGCGTCTGCTGGACGCGGTCGAACGCGTCCGCGGCCACGCGCACCCGTTGATCCTCGGCCTGCAGGAAGCGGTCGGAATCAAGATGCCGGCCGCGCTCGTGCTGAGCGCGATCGCGAACGGGCGGACCTCCGCCCACCAGGTCGCCAAGCAGGTCGGCATCACGCCCGGCGAGGCCGAGCTGGCGATCGCCGACCTGGAAGCGCTCGGCATGGTCCGGACCACACCGGCTCTGGCCGTCACCGGAACGGGCCAGGCCCGCCTGTCCCAGCTCGACGGGCTGACCGTCCGCGTCCTCGACGTCATCACCGGCATCCTCGGCCCGGCCGACGCCGCCCACCTGGCCCGCCTGCTGCACACGGTCGCCGACGGCCTCGAGTCCGCCTCGGTCGCCGCAGCCATGGATCCCGCCCTGTCTCACAACTAGGGCCTGGTGTCGAAAACGCGTTGGTGGTAACGACGTAGCTGATGTCGAGTGACTAGGAGGGCATCAGATGCTTCAGGACAGCAAGGCGTTCAGTGGGTTCTCGGTGGACGACATACCGCGGGCCAAGGAGTTCTACGCGACGACGCTGGGTCTCGACGTCGGCGAGGAGAACGGGATGTTGCGGCTGCGGACCGGCGGTGGCAACAACGTGCTCGTGTACCCGAAGGACAACCACGTCCCGGCGGAGTACACGGTGCTCAACTTCCCGGTGGCCGACATCGAGGCGACGGCGCGCGAGCTGACCGCGCGCGGCGTCACGTTCGAGAAGTACAACGACGACCAGGACGAGCTCGGGATCAACCGCAGCCAGGGTCCACTGATCGCCTGGTTCAAGGACCCGGCAGGCAACATCCTGTCGATCATTCAGCTGTGAGACACCCGGTCTCCGCCCACGGGTGGAGACCGGATTTCCACCTGCCGGTTCCGGCCCCGGCTCGGTAGTTTCATCGAAGAAGCACACCTGTATCAAATAGGAGCCTTCGATGCGACTCTGGACCGCGGGGCTTGCGACCCTGCTGACCGCCGTGACCCCCACCTTCACCGCCGTGGGTCCGGCGCCCCGGCTGACCGCCGACGTCAACCGCGACGGCGTACTGACCCACGCCGACGACGCCGGCAAGACCACCTGGACCGACACCCGCGGCGCGATCTTCCTGCCGAACCTGGACGACGACGAGCACCGCTGCACGGTCGACCCGGCCGACCTGAACGCACCCGGTCGCGCGGTCGACGACAAGCTTGCCGCCTGCAACGATGCGGCCGACGACCGGATCAACGGACCACGCGACGCCGCGGACCTGGCGCCGCTGTCGATCGATGCCGAACGCAACCTTTCCGGCGAGGCGACCGGTACGATCACGATCGCCCCGGCAGACAAGGCGCGCGTCTTCCCGAGCACGTTGACCGCGCAAGACCTGCGGCGCGGCGTCCGGCTGCAGCTCGAAGGCCGCGACATCGTCCGCGACCCGAAGAAGTGGAACGGCCAGATCACGGTCACGCTGTCCGTCACCGACCACGGTCGCACCGCGACGGACGCCGTACGGATGCGCGTCGCCCCGCTGATGCTGCAGAACGACCTGCAACCTGCACAGACCGTCCTGGCGGGCCGGCCGAACGCCGGTCAGGGCTGGTGGGGCCGCACACCGCCGTACCAGCAGGGTGCACCTGGCGAATGGCCGGAGTTCGCGCAGACGTTGCGCAAGGCAACCAAGGTGCGGTTCGTCCAAGGCACGCCGGAGGGCTGGAAGGACATGTGGCTGCAGGACTCGTTCGAGCCCGCGACCGCGAGCATGCCGGCCGTCGGAGGTCCGCACACGATGCGCATCCTGATCCGCTCCGGCAACGTCTGGGACCTGCCGGCCGCGGACACACCACGCCCGTCCGGCCGGCTCCTGTACCGCGACCTGCGCGGACCGGATGTCGGTGTCGTGCAGGAGCTCGCCGGCAAGGCGGCGCCAGGGCTCGACGACCTGCTGAACATGGGCGGCAACATCGAGTCGCTCCCGCCGTACGCCGGATATCCGCACGGGCGAATCGTGTACGGGTCGGGCAAGCGGCACCCTGACGCCGGGTTCATCACGATGGTGACCGGCCAGGGGTACCAGCCACCGGTCGTGGTCGACACCTCCTGGTTGATGGTCGGTCACACCGACGAGACGACGCATGTAGTACGCGCGAACAATGCCCGCGGCTGGACCCTCGCGGTCGCCGACCCCCGGCTCGCCGCACGGCTGTTGCGCGACGTGCAACGTCGGGGCGGTGGGAACGCGCGGCTGTTCGCGGACACGAACTCGACCTACAAGCCGACGGTCGACGAGCTGCTGAGCGGCGGGCTGCCCGGCAACGAGGAAGCCGCCGAGCACATCGACGACCAACTGAAGATCCTGCTGAAGGCCACCGGCCTCGAGGAGAGCGAGCTGGTCCGGCTACCGGTGATCTTCGACAAGGTGCCCGGCTTCGGATTGCTCAAGGCAATGACTCCGGGCCTGACGAACGGTCTCTCGGTAACCGCTCGCAACTTCGCCGCACCCGATCCGCACGGGCCGCGACTGCACGGCCAGGACGTCTTCAAGCAGGCGACGGAGCGCGCGATCCAGCGGAACGGCGTACAGGTGCACTGGGTCGAGGACTTCTTCTGGGCACACCTCGGCGGTGGCGACCTGCACTGCGCCACCAACGCACTCCGCGACACCAGCCGGACTACGCCTTGGTGGTCCGGAAACGCAGCGACGGGAACCTCGACTCGATGAAGCCGAGGTTCCGGTAGAGGTCGATACCGTCGTCGGTCGCGTTCAGCTCGATCTGACCGACGGCGGTCTCCGCCTGGAACCAGTCCACCACCGCGACCACGCACGCCCTGGCCAGACCGCGCCGCCGGAAGTCCGGGTGGGTGCTGACGTTGTACAGGTGCCCTCGAACCGTGGTCACGTCGTGCGGGCCTGGCGGATGGGCGTGCACGTTCCCGGCCGCGCCCGCGACCACGCCAGCCCTCGGGTCGTCGACGACGTACGCCGCGAACGTGTCCGGTGAAGCGAGCTGCTCCGCGAACCAATCGAGCGCGATCGCCCGCCACGGCGCGTCCGGTCCGCCGAGGTCGTTGCCCATGGCAGCAAGCATCAATCCGCGCAAGCGGACCAGCGACTCCGCATCGTCCGGCTTCGCTCGTCGTACCTGAATGTCGATCACCTGGCCGATTCTGCCAACTTTTTGCCGGGTCGGTGAATCGAAGAGGTCATGGCCCCGAGCAGAGCCCAGCGCGCCGCCCGCGCCCGCCCAGCAGGACCGCACAGAACTGGACCACAGCAAACCGGACCACACCGAACCGGAGCCCGAAGGCCGACCGGGATCGGCGCACTCGCGATCGCAGTACTCGGCGTGCTGCTGCCCGGTACGGCGTACCTCGTCGCGCGCCGGTTCAAGCTCGGCACGGTGGTCACGGTACTGAGCCTCGCCCTGTACGGCGCGGCGGCGTACGTCGGCCTGCGGAAGCGGGACGCGGTGATCGCGTGGGCGCTGGATCCGTCGGCACTGCTCTGGATGATCGTCGGCCTGGCCGCGGTCGCGCTCGCCTGGATCGCGGTTCTGGTCACGTCGTACAAGATGCTCCGCCCGCTGACCGCCGGACCGGCCGCGCGGTCGCTCGGTGCGCTCGTGATCGGCGTGCTCTGTTTCGCGATGACCGTGAGTACGGCGACCGGCGCGCAGACGCTGATGGCGCAGCGCGAGCTGGTGAACAAGGTGTTCGGCGGCGAGCAGTCGAAGAGCCAGACGCGGCCGACGATCAACACGAAGAAGGACATCTCGGACCAGCTGCCACGACTGAACGTGCTGCTGCTCGGCGCGGACGACGGCGCGGACCGCGACGGTGTCCGGACCGACTCGGTGATGGTCGCGAGTATCGACACCAAGACCGGCAACACGTCGCTGATCTCGCTGACCCGGAACTTCATGCGGATGCCGTTCCCGGCCGACTCACCGCTGCACAAGATCTACCCGACCGGCTTCTGGGATCCGAACGGGAAGAAGGAGCAGCCCGAGTTCTACCTGGACGCGATGTACCGGAACATCCCGAAGCTGCACCCCGGCATCCTCGGCCCGTCGGACAACGAGGGGGCGGACGTGCTCAAGCAGTCCGTCGGCGAGGCCCTCGGCCTGCAGATCCACTACTACGTACAGGTCAACCTGGCCGGGTTCGCGAAGCTGGTGGACGCGCTCGGCGGGATCACCGTCAACATCAACTACCCGGTACCGGTCGGCGGCAACGACGACAAGAAGATCCCGCCCAGCCGGTGGCTGCAGCCCGGGCCGAACGTACCGCTCAAGGGCAGCGACGCGCTCTGGTTCGCCCGCGGCAGGTACCGGGTGCCGACCGGGGACCTCGCCCGGCAGTCCCGGCAGCGCTGCACCGTCAAGGCGATCGTCGAGCGCGCCACCCCGCAGAACGTACTGGCCAACTTCGACTCGGTCGCGAAGGCCGGCGAGCAACTGGTCCGGACCGACATCCCGCAGAGCGTCCTCGGGCAGCTCGTCGTGGTCGGGCAACGGGTGAAGAACGCGAAGATCGCGAACGTCGACCTGGACAAGAAGAAGAACTTCCCCACCGGCCAGAACCCGAACTACGCGGCGATGCGCGCGATCGTCGCTCAGGCGATCAACCCGGCCCACCGCACGACACCCGTGCCGCGCCGGACCACGGCTACTCCGACCACCACGACCCAACCGCGCGCCACGGCCAAACCGAACACCGGCGACCTGACCTCGGAGTGCGCCTACCACCCCGGGCCACCGAGTTAGGACACCGGACGAGCCGGGTCGAGCAGGATGCAGAACTGGTTGCCGTCGGGATCGGCCATCGGGATCGCGGCGGCACCCTCCTGGCCGCTGTCCAGCCGGCTGGCACCAAGGGCAACCAGCCGCTCGACCTCGGCCTCGACGTCGCCGTCAGCGGTCAGGTCGAGGTGCAGCCGGTTCTTCGGCGCCTTCGGGTTCAGCGGCGGGCCACCCCAGCTGATCTTCGGACCGCCGGACGGCGCCTGGATCGCGGTCTCCTCGTCCTGGTCCCAGACCAGCGGCCAGTCGAGCGCCTTGCTCCAGAAGTACCCGACCGCGCGGGTGCCGTCGGACGAGAGCTCACCGAGGAACGCGGTGTCCGCGAGGAACTTGTTCCCCGCCTCGATCACGCAGAACTCGTTGCCTTCGGGATCCGCGAGGACGATGTGTTCCTCCTCCGGCAGCTGTCCGACGTCGAGGTGCCGGCCGCCGAGCTCGACCGCCCGCGCCACCGTCTCCGGCTGCTGCTCGGGCGTCTCACTGGTCAGGTGCAGGTGAATCTGGTTCGGCCGGTCCTTCTCGACATCGCTCTGCAGGAACCGCAGCCGGAACCCGGTGTTGTCGTGCGGCACCAGCTCGTTACCCTCGGCCGCTTCGAACCCGAGCAGACCGGCCCAGAACCGCGCGAGCCCGGCCGGATCCTTTGCGTCGAACGACAGCGCGTAAAGGGATGTGCCCATAACGGTCACGGTAGGTCGGCGCCGTCGGCACTCGCAAAGTGTTTAGCGGCGACCCGGGCGTGGTGGTTCGCCTGCGCACGCGTCATCGGCCGACGCAGCAGGCCGACGAGCAGGCCGGGCACGGTCTTCCACCGTCGGTAGATCGTCGTGCGATGGACGCCGGAACGTGCGGAGACCGCGTCGACAGTGAGGCCGTCGTACCCTAACGCAACATTCGTCGCATTAGGGGATGCCATGTCAGTCAGTGAGTACAAGGTCGACGGCGCGCCGTACGGCGTGGTTGCGGCCGGTGGTGAGGTGTGGACGACGCTTGTCCACAGTGGCCGGGTCGCTACCGTCTCCGGGCGGGTGTTCGACTTCGGCGCACCGGAGTCGCGCCCGAGCGTGATCGTCGACGGACCGGACGAGGCGGTCTGGTTCACCCGGAACGGCGACGACCGGGTCGGGCGTATCGGGTACGACGGTGTCGTCTCGGCGGTCGAGGTTGCCGGCGCGCCGTACGGGCTGTGCGTCGGACCGGACGGCGCGTTGTGGTGTACGACGATGAGCAACGACTCGATCAACCGCATCACGGTCGACGGTGACGTGACGACGTACCCGATCGGGACCACGGGCGCGTTCCCGGGCATGATCACCTCGTACGCCGGGGACCTGTGGTTCACGCTCAACCAGGCGAACGCGATCGGGCGGATGACGGTGACCGGCGAGGTCACCACCTATCCCCTGCCGACCGCGGCCGCCGGGCCGGTCGGGATCAGCGCCGGACCCGACAGCGTCTGGTTCACCGAGATCCTCGCGAACCAGGCGGGCCGGATCACCGTCGACGGGGAGATCGAGGAGTTCACCCTGCCGGCCGATTCGAAGCCGCACGCCGCGGCGGCGACACCGGACGGTTGCTGGCTCACCTTGTGGGCGGCGTCGTCCCTGGTCCACATCGATGCCAAGGGCAACATCACCGAGGAGTTCGCATTCGGTGCCGGCACCGAACCGCACGGGCTGTACGTCGACGGTTCGGTGTGGGTCGCACTCGAGAAGGGTTCCGTGGCTCACATCCAGCCGCGCGGGTGAGCAGGTTCACTCGGTGGAGGGAGGACGCGCTGCGCCGTCGAGGTGGACAGTGGTGTTGTGAGCACGGACGTGCAGGTACGGGGACCGCGGGTTCGTGACGTCGTTGCGGTCGGGCGGCCCGCGTTCTGGGTGGTGTCGATCGTTCCTTATTACACAGGGATCCTGCTCGCGACGCATCGGCTGATCCCGCCGGTCGCGGATTGGCCGCGCCTCGTGGTCGGCGCCGTCGTGATGGGTCCGCTGGTGTGGCTCGCCGTACTCGCGGTCAACGATGCGTACGACCTGCCGAGCGATCGGCTCAACCCGCGGAAGGCCAAGTCGCCGCTGCTCGACGGGCGGATCACGCTCCGGGCGGCGACGCGACTGGCCTTCGCGGCCGCGGTCGCCGCGGTCGGGCTGAGCCTGCTCGTGGGCGTCGTGTTCGCCTTGGGCGTGCTGCTCGCCGTGCTCCTCGGGTACGCCTACTCCGTCCCGCCGGTTCGGCTGAAGACGCGCGCCGGGTTCGACGTCGCGGTGAATGCCCTTGCGCTAGGGGCTTTCGGGCCGCTCGCCGGTTGGGCCGCCATCAACCCGGACCTGAGCGACTTCCCCTGGTTGATGGGCCTGCAGGGCACGCTCGCCGCCGTCGGCCTCTACCTGCCGACCACGCTGGCCGACCTGGAAGCGGACCGAGCCGCCGGCTACCACACGATCGCGGTCCGCTTCGGCGCACGGACGACGTACCTGATCGGGTACGGCGCGTGGATCGCGGCCGCCGCGCTGTCGGTGATCCTCGCCGCGACCGGCACGATCATCCCGCGCAGCATGCTGTTGCTCGAGGTCGTGATGGTCCCCGTACTGATCGCCGCGTACCGCAGGCTGATCGGCCCACAGCAGTCCTTCCGCGGCATCATCATCCTGGCCGCACTGTTCCTCTTCCCGTGCGGGACCTTTGCGCTGACATACACGGGAGTCCTCTAGCAAATGCACGTGCACCAAGAGCAAAGATTTGATCACTGATCTTTACAGCGATGGAACGTACGGGAACTCTTGTCTCCCATGACTCTGATCCGCCCGGAGCTGGAGACCGACTACACGCTGACCCGGTCCGCGATCGCGCACTTCGCCGAGCACGGATTCGTCAAGCTGAAGAACGTGCTGAGCGCCGAAACGATCGCGGAGTACGAGCCGGAGATCACCGGCAAGGTGATCGAGCTGAACACGCAACACCTGCCGCTGGAGGAGCGCGACACCTACGGCAAGGCGTTCCTGCAGGTCTCGAACCTGTGGCAGGACAGCGAGCAGGTGCTGGAGTTCGTGTCCTCGCCGCGGCTCGCGCGGATCGCGTCGCAGCTGCTCGGCGTGCAGTCGGTCCGGCTGTACCACGACCAGGCGCTCTACAAGGAGTCCGGCGGCGGCGTCACCCCCTGGCACGCGGACCAGTACTACTGGCCGTTCGCGACCGATCGCTGCGTGACGATCTGGGTACCGCTGCAGGAGACCCCGATGGAGATGGGTCCGCTGTCGTTCGCGGCCGGCAGCCAGAGGTTCGAGCACGGCCGGGACCTGCCGATCAGCGACGAGTCGGAGCGCGTCCTGCAGCAGGCGCTGAAGGAGCAGGACTTCACCGAGATCTCCGAGCCGTTCGAGCTCGGCGAGGTCAGCTACCACCTCGGCTGGACGTTCCACCACGCGCCGCCGAACACCACCGACATCCCCCGCCGGGTGATGACGGTGATCTACGTCGACGCCTCGATGGAGATCTCGGAACCGGTGAACAACAACCAGGTGCTCGACCTCGCCACCTGGATGCCGGGCAACCAGCCTGGCGAGACCGTCTCCTCGCCGCTGAACCCGATCCTCTACTGACGGATGCCGGCTGCGGCCGGACTCTGTACCTATTAGTATGTACGGCATGACCGAATCGATCAGCCGTGTCGTCGTCCTCGACCAGCTCCTGCCCGCACCCCTTCCGGTACAGCGCGTCGAGGTACGGCGGATCACCATCGAGCCGCACACCGCAGTCGGCGCCCACGTGCACAACGGACCCGTGTTCGGGAACATCGTGTCGGGGTCCGCGATCTACCAGCAGGGCGCCGACGACGAACCGCAGGTCCTGCACCCCGGCGACGTCTTCTACGAGCCCGCCGTCGACCGGATCGCCCGCTTCGACACCGAGGACGAAGGCGTCACGTTCCTGGCGTACTTCCCGCTGACGGACGGCCAGGAGGCGACGCTCGACCCGGTCTAGAGGGTCCGCTTCTGCGGGTAGATCGTCTCGCCGCGGGCGAGCTGCTCGACGTACAGGGCGATCCGCTTCGCCCGGGTCTCGGCGCGCTTCGCGTCGTTGACGCGATAGATCACGGCGAACCGGTTCGCGCTGGTCAGGATCTCGAACATCGCCAGCGCCTTCGGCTCGGCGGCCAGCGCCGTCGCGAGGTCGTCCGGAACGTCCCGCGCACTCGCCCCGCCGTACGCCTTGTCCCACCGGCCGTCCGCCTTCGCCCGTTCGACCTCGGCCCGGCCGGCGTCCCGCATCCGCCCGTCCTGCTCCAGCCGCGCGACGATGCCGACGTTCCGTTGCGACCACATGCTCCGCGCGCGGCGCGGGGTGTACCGCTGGACGAACGTCTGCTCGTCGCGCCCGCGTCGTTGCCCGTCGATCCACCCGTGACACAACGCCTCCTCGAGCGCCTCGTCGTACGTCAGGCTCGTCGGGTCGGTCACGTTCTTCTTCGCCAGCACCAGCCAGACGCCGTCGGAGTCACCGTGGTTCACCCCGAGCCACTCCCGCCACGCAACGGCGTCGACGACGATCAACTCACTGGTCATGAGGCAGCCTCCTGGTAGCGGGCGGCGAGTTGGGTGGCGGCGTCCTTCAGTTCCGGCGGGCCGACGAACTCGAGGTCGCACTCGAACATGCCGAACATCGCGGCCAGCCCGGTCCACGACCAGCCGGTGAGCGCGAGCCGGCAGCTCGTCGGCGTGAGCTCCTCGACGAAGGCGCCGTGGCCGGCCCACTGCGCGATGTCCGACGCCTTCGCCTGCAGGATCGCCTCGCCCCGGCACGGGTTCTGGTCCTGCCCGTGGAAGCGGCTGGAGATGTACGTCGCCACGTCGGGTGCGGGCAGTTCGCGCGGGACGAAGCGCGGACCGGTCGGCGTCTTCGGCGTCATCCGGTCCACGCGGAACGTCCGCCAGTCCTTGCGATCCAGGTCCCAGCCGACCAGGTACCACCGCCCGCCCCACGTCACCAGGTGGTGCGGCTCGACCTTCCGGGGCGGCGCCCACTCGCCGTCCGGCGTACCGGGTGCGGCGTAGTCGAAGCGCAGTACCTCCTGGGCGCGGACCGCCGTTCCGATCGCGATCAGCTGGTCCGAGTCGACCGTCGTACGGCGATGCGCGTACCGGTCGACCGTGGTGACCTGCAGGGCGTCGACGCGTTGCCGCAGCCGTGCCGGCATCACCTGACGGACCGTGGCCAGCGCACGTAGCGCGCCCTCCTCGATCCCGGTGACCGTGGTCGTTGCGGTTTGCAACGCCACCGCGACCGCGATCGCCTGGTCGTCGTCGAACAGCAACGGCGGTAGCTCGGCGCCCGCGTCCAGGCGGTACCCACCGTCGGGTCCCTTGGTCGCGCGGACCGGGTAGCCGAGATCGCGCAGCCGGTCGACATCGCGGCGTACCGTCCGCGGGCTCACCTCGAGCCGCTCGGCGAGCAGGGCACCCGGCCAGTCACGCCGGGCCTGCAGCAACGACAGCAGCGCGAGAAGACGGGCAGAAGTTGCGGCCATGCACTCAGCTTGCCACGAGTAGCGGCCAGGTTTTGTCCGCTTCCTTCAGCCAGTCCAACGGCTCGCGGTGAGACAAACCACCGCTGTGCAGCGCATTCTGATGTTCGAAACGCTCAACCTGATCTAGGCTCACCTCATGGACGTGCTCGACGAACTGCTCACCGGAACCCGCGCGCAGGACGGCGTCTTCAACCTGACCATCCTGGATCTGCCCTGGGCGCTGGAGATCCGCGACGAGGCGCCGCTGGCGCTTGCCACCATCGTCCGCGGCTCCGGCTGGATCACCCGGGAAGGCGTCGAGCCGCAGCGAATGGGGCAGGGTGACGTCGCGATCATCACCGGCCCGGAGCCGTACGTCGTCAGCGACACCCTGCAGACGAAGCCGGTGCTCCGGATCCACCCCGGCGGCGTCTGCGAACGGCTGCCCGGGGCACCGATCGACTACTCGGCGCAGCTCGGCGTGCGGACGTACGGCGGGCGCAAGACCGGCGAGATCATGGTTGCCAGCGGCACCTATTCGGTGGCCGGCGACGTCAGCCGGCGACTCGTCACCGCGCTGCCCTCGGTGCTCGCCGTCCCGGCGGCCGAGGTCGCGGGAGCGGTGATGGACATGATCACCAGCGAGATCCAGCGCGACGTACCCGGCCAGCAGACCGTTCTCGACCGGTGGCTCGACCTCGCGCTGATCACCACCCTACGCGCCTGGTTCGCCCGGCCCGAGTCGCACGCACCCGGGTGGTACCAGGCGCAGACCGACCCGGTCGCCGGTACGGCGTTACGCCTGCTGCACGAGGATCCGGCGTACGCCTGGAGCGTCACCGAGCTCGCCGATCGGGTCGGGGTCTCCCGCGCCTCACTCGCGCGGCGTTTCACCGCGGTCGTCGGCGAGGCACCGATGAGCTACCTGACCGGCTGGCGCATCACGCTCGCCGCCGACCAGCTCCGCTCGACCCGCGACACGGTCGAGACGATCGCCCGCCGGGTCGGGTACGCGAACGCCTTCGCGTTGAGCGTTGCGTTCAAGCGGGTCCGCGGGATCACGCCTACGGACCACCGCCGGGCGGCGTGAAAGCCTCAACGCCCGGGTTCAACGATACGATTGAGACTCATGGAGTTGGCTCTGGACGAACTGCGGCAGCTCGCCCTGTGGTCGGCGGAGTGTGCCGAGCAGGCGCTGCCACTGGTACCGGACGATCCGCGACCAGGTGCGGCGATCGCGGCGGTCCGTGAATTCGGTGCTGGGGGCAACCGAACCAAGGCGATCCGGACGACCGCATTCGCGGCCCTGAAGGCAGCGGGTGAGCTGACCGACCCCGCGGCCGAGGCAGCTGCGCGGGCCGCGGTCGCCGCGGCGGGTTCGGCGTACCTGCATCCGCTCGCGGCCGCAACGCAGGTGAAGCACATCGTCGGCGCCGCGCAGTACGCCGCGTACGCGCAGGAGCTCGCGACCGGCGATCCCGCGGCCGCCGATGCGTTCGTCCGGTGGGCCTTGGAGCGCGTGCCGGACACGGTCCGGAACGTGATCGCGCGCTACCCCGACGGCACGCCCGGCCGCAGCCGGCTGGGCGAGCTGCACCGGCAGTTGGAGGCCGAGCTCAGGCGACCGTCGACCTCATGAACGCGAGCGCCTGCGGCCACGCCAGCCGGAACGCGTCCGCGTTGACGTCCTTGCCGTGCCGCGACTTGTCCGAGAACCCGTGGTCCGCGCCTGGGAAGTACTGCGCGAACGTCGCGCCGGCGGTCCGCGCCTGCAGCACGGTCTGTAACGTCTCGAAGTCCGCGTTCGGTACGGCGGCGTCCGCGCTCGGGTAGCTCACCAGCACCGGCGCGGCGATCCCGGCCGCCTCGGCGATCGCGTCGTGCGCGTGATGCGCCGGCCGCTGCGACGGCACCGTCGGATGGAAGGCGACGACGTTCGCCACCCGCTGATCCCGCGCCCCGAGCAGGAGCGCGAACCGTCCTCCGAGACACCAGCCGATCACACCGACCTTCCTGCACCCGAGCTCGTCGAACAGGTAGTCGAGAAGCTCGCTTTGCTCCGCGAGCGCGGCATCATCGGACATCTGCCGCAGCATCCCGCTGAGCTCTTCCCGGGAGGCGTTGTCCGTACTACGTCCCTTGAACGGATCCCACGCCAGCGCAGTAATGCCCTCCCCCGCCAGCTCGTCGGCCCACTCGCGCACCTGCTCGCCGATCCCCGTGATCATCGGCAACATCAACATCCCGGCGTGCCCCACCCGCGCCAGATACGCGTCCTGCTCCCCGACCGTCACCGTCACACCCATGCGCGCATCCTAGATCCCAACGGTTTGGTGATCCGCCTCGATGACGCCGATGATCCGCTCGAGATCCCGGGAGTACGGCTGACCGATGTACTTCTGGGCGATCTGGTCGACGAGTTCCCAGCCTTCGTCACCGGTGATCCAGTCGACGACGCGGCCGCGGATGATGATCGGCTCGTACGGGTTGTCGACAGGCGCGAGGGAGAGGGCGACGCGCGGGTCGCGGCGGAGGTTGCGGGCCTTCTGGGAGTTCGGACCGGTCAGGAAGATGATCTTGTCGTCGAGGGTGCTGACCCAGAGCGGGATCGAGTGCGGCGAGCCGTCCGGGAGGACGGTGGCCAGGTGGGCGATCGACTTGCTTTCGACGGCGGCGCGTACGGCGGGCTTCAACATGGCAGCGCTCCTTCAGCGGACGATTTCGTAGTGGAGGTGGGTGACGCCAGGCGCGGGTACTGCCTCGAGGAGGTTGAGGCGGATGTGCTCCGGCAACTCCTGGAAGAACGGGCGGCCGGCGCCGAGCAGGATCGGGACCTGGTGCAACAGGACCTCGTCGACCAGTCCCGCCCGCAACGCCGACGTCACCACGCCGCCGCCCATCAGACCGACGTCCTTGCCGTCAGCCAGTTTCCGAGCGGCCTCGACCGCGTACTCGATGGTGTGGGCGAGGGTCTGCCGCTCGCTGAGCTCCGCCACCGGACCGTGGCTGAGTACGACCAGCGGCGCGTGCGGGTGCGGGCTGTTGCCGCCGAAGTGACCGGAGTCGTCGTACGTCTTGTGGCCGGCGATCACCGCGCCGACCCGGGTGGCGGCGGCGTCGAACACCCGGGCACTCGGCGCGCTCAGCTTGAAGCCGTCGAACGCCTGGCTCGGGGTGTCCCCGTTGAAGTACCAGTCGAACAGCATCGGCGCGTCGCCGAGGCCGTGATCAGGACCGGAGCCGCGCCCGGTGATGTACCCGTCGACCGAGACCGCGAGGGCGGCGAAGACCTTGCTCATCGTGGCTGCCTTCCGTTTGGAGTTCCTTGAAGGAACGCTAACATGCTTGGGTTCCTTAAGGGAACCCCAACGGGTAGACTGATTCCATGCAGCGCACAGACTTCAGTGAGATGAGGTGCTCGATCGCGCGCACGCTGGACGTGATCGGCGAGCCGTGGTCGCCCTTGATCCTGCGCGACATCTGGGTCGGGCTCTCCCGGTTCGAGCAACTTCAGGCCGACCTCGGCATCTCCCGCAAGGTGCTCACCGAACGACTCAACCACCTGGTCGACCGCGAGGTGATCGAGCGCCGTCCGTACGACGCCCGCCCGCGGTACGAGTACGTACTGACCGACCGCGGCCGCGAGCTGGTCGACGTACTGATGGTGATGGTTGCCTGGGGCGACAAATGGCTGGCCGGTACGGCGGGCCCGCCGGTGCTCTACCGGCACCACGCCTGCGGCGAGATCAGCCACGTCGACCTCACCTGCGCGAACTGCGGCAAACCGATGCACGCCGACGACGTCGAAGTACTCCCCGGCCCCGGCGCCTAACTGCAGTACCGGCGGAAGATCTCGAGGTTCCGGTCCACGGCGTCGATCCGGTCGAAGCCCCAGGTGTCGACGCCGGGGCGGTCGGCGTCGGTCATCACCCGCGCCGCGAGGTCCCGCAGCCCGCGAGCGAGCAGCGCGAACTCCAGGTGGTCCGCGTCCAGGTCGTCGGCACCATAGGCGTCGAGGAACTCCACGAGCGACTCCCCGTCGGCCGCAACCCAGAGGTCGTACTCGCGGGGTCCGATCACGGCGCCCTCCCAGTCGAGGATCGCCGCCACCTGACCACCCGCGCCGATCAGCATGTTCAGCCGGTGGAAATCGGTGTGGCACACGACCTCCCGCACCGGTTCGAGTCGCGACCGTACGTCGTCCAGCCGGGCCATCGCGGTCCGCAGCACGTCGGCGCGGTCCGCGATCCACGGGTGCTGCAGGTACTGCGCCAGCCCCTGGATCTGCGGTTCGCTCACGTCCGAGGGCGGCAGCGAAACCCGTACCGGCGCCTCGTGCACCTGGCGCAGCGCCTGCGCGACCACCTGCCAGTCGTCCGACGTCGCCGTACGCCCTTCTACATAAGGGAAAACGGCGTATGCCTGGGACCCGCTCAGTGCGAACAACTCGCCGCGCACCGTCCGGAGCGGTTGGACGACCGGTAGACCGAGCTCGTGCAACTCCTCCAGTTGCGTCAGCCCCGAGGGCTCCGAGCCGTCCTTCCACCGCTTCACGAACCAGCGGCGGTCCGCTACCCAGCCCTCGGTAGCGAACCCGCCGTCGTGCGGTACGAGTTCGTCGACGGTCAGCCCGTAGTCGCGTTCTAGGTCCACGCCTGCATCAGATCATTACTTCTGGGCGGACAGCATTCGGATTACCGCCGCGTTGACGAGGATCAGGATCAACGCGGAGAACAGCAGCAGCGCGACCTGGGCCGGGAGCAGCGCGATACCCAGTCCGATCGCGAGGACCGGGATCGCGAGGCCGGCGTACGCGATCAGGAACAGCGCGGCCAGAACCTCGCCGCGGGACGAGGGATCCGCGAGCGACGCGGCCGTCGCGACGGCGCCGCGGAAGACCAGGCCGACGCCTGCACCCGCGACGACGCCGCCGATGACGAACAGCCAGAGGTTCGGGACCAGTCCACCGGCCGCGACACCGACCAGACCCGCGCTCATCGCGACCAGCCCGAGACGCAGCTGGTGCGGTCGCGACAACCGCACGAACACGACCTGGCTCGCCGCGCCGGCAATGAAGACCGCGAACGTGACCACGCCGGCCAGCAACCGCGACGTGTGGTGCAGAACCCCGGCCAGGAACGTCGGCGCCAGCGAGGTGAACAACCCGAAGATCGCGAACGCCGCGAAAGCCCCGATCGCCGACGCGAAGAACAACGGACGCGCGGACGACGGCAACGCGACCCGCTGCGGACGGTACGCCGGACGCTCCTCCAACCGCTCCACGGTCTCCGGCACCAACGCGATCCCGACCGCACTGAGCAGCAACAGCACCAGGAAGATCTCGTACGGACGCTGCAGCGGCGCGTCGACGTACTGCGCGAGCAGTCCACCGATCAGCGGGCCGAACGCCAGGCCGCCGAGGTTCACCATGCTGGAGATCAGCGCGGACCGGCTCGGGTCCTCCCCCGGCCGCGCGATCTGCCGCAGCTCGGACAGATGCGCCGTCGCGGTCGCCGTCAGTACGCCGACACCGACGCCGCAGATGAACCGCGCCAGCAGCAGCCCGGGAACGGCCGGCCAGATCAGGAAGATGGCTGCGGACAAAGCCTCCGCCAGTACGGCGACCAGCGCGACGCGACGTCGCCCGAGCCAGTCGCTGACGTGCCCGGCCAGGTACAGCGACGCCATCACACCGATCGCGTAGCTGGCGAAGATCACCGTGATCACGTACGTCGGGAAGCCGTCGCGGTGCTGGTAGATCGCATAGAGCGGAGTCGGGATCGTCGAGAAGGCCATCGTGGTGAGGAAGGCCGCCGCGATCACCCAGAAGCCGGGAGCATGAGCGAACCGGATCCGTACGCCGGTTCGCGAAGACGTCATGGTTGACATGGTTCCAGGGTGCTGCGCCGGATCTATCGAGTCCAACGAAAGTTCTTGCACGCTCTTATCGGTGTTGACGATAATTGGATCTGTGGACAGCAGGCAGTTGGAGTACTTCGTCGCCGTCGCCGAGGAACTGAGCTTCACCCGCGCGGCGCAACGCCTGTTCACGGTGCAGTCGACGGTGTCCGCGGCGATCCGGGCGCTCGAGACCGACCTGAAGACGACGCTCTTCGACCGCTCGACCCGGCGGGTGGTGCTGTCGACCGCCGGACAGGCCCTACTGCCCGAGGCGAAGGCCGCGCTGGAGGCCCTCGACCGGGCGCGGGCCGCGGTTGAGGAGGCATCGACCGGTCTCCGTGGCAACGTCCGCATCGGTACGCTCGCGCGGCTCAGCCTGGTCAACCTGGCCGACCTGCTCGGCGCCTTCCACCGGAAGTACCCGCTGGTCGAGGTACAGGTCGCCACCTCGCCGACCGGGTCGAGCGGCCTCGCGGACGACGTACGGCATGGCCGGCTCGATGTCGCGCTGCTCGGCCTGCCGAAGCCGGAGCTTTCCGGACTCGAGATCCGCGACATCGCCACGGTGCCGTTCGTCGTACTGCTGCCCGCGGCGCACCGGATGGCCCGGAAGTCCGCCGTACGGCTGGAGGACTTGGCGGGCGAGCGGTTCGTCGACATGCCGGGCGGATTCGGGAACCGGAAGATGGTCGACCGGGCCTTCGACGCGATCGGGTTGCCGCGGCGGATCCAGGTCGAGGTCCCGGAACTGACCACGATTCCGGACTACGTCAGAGCCGGACTGGGGGTCGGGATCGTCCCGGACGTCGAATTGGCGGCGGAGCCTGGCGTGGCCAAGCTCCCGATCGAGAATGCCGGCCTGGTCTGGACGCTGTCCGTCGCGACCGCCGCCGGACGGCGACCGAGCAGAGCGGTCACCGCCCTGCTGGACCTGATCGCCGATGCGGCCGGCGGCCGGTACTTCTAGGTGCCGTTGATACACCAGGGAATGTAAGTCGGCGAACGACCGTTGTACTCCTTGCTTCGGTGATGCGTCACCGACGTAGACACCCAAGACCTGGGGGCCTTTGCTACGGATCGTCCGGCACGTTCCTGCCGGCGAAGGAAAGGAAGCGACATGGCAACTGTGTCCTTCAAGGGAGCCACCCGGGTTTACCCGGGCACCGACCTCCCCGCAGTGGACAAGCTCGACCTGGACATCGAGGACGGCGAGTTCATGGTGCTCGTCGGCCCGTCCGGTTCCGGTAAGTCGACCGCACTGCGGATGCTGGCCGGACTCGAGGAGGTCAACGAGGGCGCCATCTTCATCGGCGACCGGGACGTGACGAACGCCCCGCCGAAGGAACGCGACATCGCGATGGTGTTCCAGAACTATGCCCTGTACCCGCACATGTCGGTCGCCGACAACATGGGCTTCGCCCTGAAGATGCAGGGCATCCACAAGGACGAACGCGCCCAGCGCGTCCAGGAGGCGGCCAAGCTGCTCGGTCTGGAGGAGTACCTCGACCGCAAGCCGAAGGCACTGTCCGGTGGTCAGCGTCAGCGCGTCGCGATGGGCCGCGCGATCGTCCGTAACCCGCAGGTCTTCCTGATGGACGAGCCGCTGTCGAACCTCGACGCCAAGCTGCGCGTCCAGACCCGCACCCAGATCGCCGAGCTGCAGCACCGGCTCGGGGTCACCACCGTGTACGTCACCCACGACCAGGTCGAGGCCATGACGATGGGCGACCGGGTCGCCGTACTGAAGGACGGCGTACTGCAGCAGGTCGACACCCCGCTGAACCTGTACGACCGGCCGCGGAACAAGTTCGTCGCCGGCTTCATCGGTTCGCCGGCGATGAACCTGATCGAGGCCGAGATCGTCGACGGCGGCGCGAAGGTCGGCGACTACGTCGTACCGATCGCCCGCGAACTGCTGGCCAAGGCCGGAGACGACAAGACCCTGACGCTCGGCGTACGCCCCGAGGCACTGCACCTGGCCGACAAGGGCCTGCCGGTAAAGGTCTCGGTCATCGAGGAACTCGGCTCCGACGCCTTCCTGTACGGCTCCGCCGACCACGCCGAGAACCAGCAGATCATCGCCCGGATCGGCACCCGCCTGCACAACGAGAAGGGCAACGAGGTCTACCTGGCTCCGGACCCCGACAAGCTGCACCTCTTCTCCACCTCCACGGAGGAGCGGCTAGGTCCTGTCTCGTAATCCAGCGCCGTAGCGAGGAGGTGCTCGGTGCGGTGCATCGGCGTGCGGGGGCGAAGGTCTCGATGCGGAGCATCGTGGCCTTTGCACCCGTGCGGCGAGGTGCCGTGCCGAGTGCCCCGCAGTAGGCGATGGATTGCGAGACAGGGCCTCGGTAGTTTGACCTTGTGGGCCTTTGGAGTAAGGACGCACCAGGTGTGATGGAGCTGCCGTCGGGGCGGCTGGTTCGCGGACGCGGTCTGCGGCACGGCCCGGCGGCAGCGCCGTTCCCGACGTACGGCGTGTATCTGCTCGGGCACGAGCCGCCGGACGTGCCGTGGGAGTGGCACTGGGTGAAGTGGCCCGACTTCCGGCTGCCCGTCGATCGTCCACAGGCGTTGACGTCGTTCCGGGAGGCGCTCGAGCGGACCGCGACCGGCCGGGTCGAGCTGGTCTGCAGCGGCGGCCGCGGCCGGACCGGTACGGCGCTCGCGTGCCTCGCCGTACTTGATGGCGTCCCCGCCGATCAGGCGGTCGACTACGTCCGGCAGCACTACGACAAACATGCCGTGGAAACGCCGTGGCAGAAGCGGTACGTGCAAAACCTGTTGACCGCGGAGTGAGGGATCACGTTGGGTCGGGGCGTGACGATCGAGCGAAGCAATCCTGAGGGTCTGCATGCCACGCCCGGGTATCACCATGTGACGCGGGTGCAGGCGGACACCTTGGTGTACCTGGCCGGGCAGTGCCCGTTGCAGACATCCGGCGAGCTGGCTCCGGGTGGTCTGGAAGGGCAGACCGCGCAGGTGATCACGAACATCCTCACCGCGCTGAAGAGCGTCGGCGCGACACCCGATCAGGTCGTCCGTACGGTCATCTACGTCGCCAGCTCCGACCGCTCGGACTTGAGCGCGGTCTGGACCCAGCTGAACGCGTCTCCGATCGCGGCGGCGTTCACGACAGCGAGCACGCTGCTCGGCGTCGCCCAGCTCGGATTCCCCGGCCAACTCGTCGAGATCGACGTCACGGCGGCGCTGTGATCGTCCCCGCCGAGGTGGTGGACTATGACGTGCGTTGGCCGCTGTGGTTCGCGGAGATCCGCGGACGGCTGACGCCGTACCTCGCTGAGCTTCCGCACCGGATCGAGCACGTCGGCAGCACCGCCGTACCCGGGCTGGCGGCGAAGCCGATCATCGACGTCGACATCGTCGTACCGAGAGCCGACCTCGTACCGGCCGCAATCTCCCGCCTGGCGGCCGCCGGCTACCGGCACGAGGGTGACCAGGGGATCCCCGGCCGCGAGGCGTTCGCGCTGCCGCCGGATGCGGTGCACTACCACCACCTGTATGTCGTTGTCGATGGCAACAAAGCTTTACGGGACCACGTGTTGCTCCGCGATCATCTGCGCATCGACGCGGCCGATCGCGAGCGGTACGCCGTCCGCAAACGCGAACTGGCGCACCTGCTCACCACCGACCGCACCGCGTACGTCTCCGGCAAAGGGGCGCTGGTCGAGGAGCTGCTTGCTAGAGCTGGTGGTTCGCCCACAGGCGACGGTCCGGGTCGTACCGGCGCCTGAGTTCGACGAGCCGGTCGTAGTCGTCGTACGCCTCGGCGATCTCTTCCGGGGTGAGCTTCTCGAAGCTGAAGTTGAGGGCACGGCCAATAGTTGCCTCGCGCCACGGTTCGAGCACCTCGCGCGCGGCATCACCTGCGCCTGGCGTGAGGACGGTGAGCGAGTACGCCGCCTCGCGGTGACCGACCGCGTTCGGGACCTCGGGCGGACGACCGAGCGCGCCGCCGAGGTGGCGGATCGCGATCACGTGCATCCTGGCCGGCAACATCTTCAGCGCGTTGAGATCATCCAGCAGCACGTTGCAGGAGCTGTAGGCGTCCGGGTTCTCCGGCTCCGCGAAGATCTGCCCGGAGTCGACGTACGGAAGTACGCCGACCGTGTCGAGCGCCGGCGTACCGATCGCCCGCAGCGGCGCGACCAGCTCCTCGCCCCGATCGCCCAGGATCGCGAGCTGGATCTGCCCGATGTACTTCCCGCGCACCGGCGCCGGTACCTGCGGGATGTCCGGGATCGGCAGGATCGCGATCGCCGACGTCACCTCCTCCGGCACAGTCCGCGTCCACTCCCGCCACGCCTCCGGTACCTCCGGGTACTCGGCGAGGTCGAAGTACAGGCTGCCGCCGAAGATCGCCGGTACGTCGAACAGGTCGACCTCGATCCCCGTGACGACGCCGAAGTTCCCGCCGCCACCGCGGAGCGCCCAGAACAGGTCCGGATCCTCCTCGGCGTTCCGTCGTACGCCGTCCGTCGTCACGACCTCGATCCGCCGGACGTGGTCCGCGGCGTACCCGTGCCGCCGGGCCATCAACCCCAGTCCCCCACCGAGCGTGTACGAGATCGCGCCGACGCCGGGCGAACTCCCGGACAGCGGCGCGAGCCCGTACGGCGCGGTCGCGGCGAGCACGTCCCGCCAGGTCGCGCCCGCCTCGATCCAGGCGGTCTTCCTGTCGGCGTCGACGGTCACGCCGTTGAAACCGCCGGTCGCGATCAGTACGCCGCCGTCGATCCCCTGGATCAGCCCGTGCCCCGACGCCTGCACCGCGATCCGCAGGTCGTGGTCGATCGCGTACCGGACCGCGTCCTGCACCTCGTCGGCGTTCGTGACCGGGAAGACCACCGCCGGCCGGTGCGGGTCCCGCCGCTGGAACCCGAGCCGCGCCTCGTCGTACCCCTTGCTTGTCGTCGTCAGCATCATGAATCTCACGCTAGGAGTCCTTGCGGACACAAGCTGTCCGCAAGGAATACTTGCCCGCATGAGAGACATGCCCGGCCGGTTGTTGCGGCTGCTGTCGCTGCTACAGAGTCGCCGCGAGTGGTCGGGCCGCGAGCTGGCCGACCGCCTCGGCGTCACCGAGCGGACGGTACGGCGGGACATCGGCCGGCTGCGCGCGCTCGACTACCCGGTGACCGGGACGACCGGCACCGCGGGCGGGTACCGGCTCGGATCCGGTACGCATCTACCGCCGCTGCAGCTGGACGACGACGAGGCGATCGCCGTCGCGCTCGGCCTGGTCGGCGCGGCCGGCGGTAACGTCAGCGGGATGGCGGACAGCTCGATGAGCGCGCTGGCGAAGCTGGAGCAGGTCCTCCCGGCACGGCTCCGGCCGCAGCTCGCCGCGGTCGGCTCGGCCGCCGAGGCGATCCCGCGCCCCGGCGTACCGCAGGTCGACCCGGGGGTTCTCGCCGTACTCGCCCGCTGCTGCCGAAACCACGAGCTCGTTGCCTTCGACTACCACGGCCGGGCCCGCGGTACGACGCGACGGCGGGTGGAGCCGCATCAACTGCTGACGCTGGCGTGGCGCTGGTATCTGCTCGCGTTCGACCCGGACCGCGACGACTGGCGCATCTTCCGCGCCGACCGGATCACCGACGTGACCCCGGTCCTGCACCGCTTCACGCCCCGGGTGATCGACGGGGCGTCGTACCTCGTCGAGTCGTTCGTCTCCGCGCAGTACCAGCACACCGTCGAACTGACCATCGAGGCTCCGGCGTCCGAAGTCACGTCGACCTTCGAAGGCGTCGTCCGTGGGATCGTGACGCCGATCGACGACTCGTCGTGCAGGGTCCGCTTCAGCGCCGACACCCCCGCGATGCTCCTCACCCAGGTAGCCGCACTGGCCGCCCTCGCCCCGTTCACCGTCGACCAGGCAAGCCCGGAAACCTCCGCACTGATCAGCTCGGTCGGCGTCCGGCTCGCCCGGTCGTTCGATGGATTACCAGACAGGGCCTAGGCAACGATCAGGCCGATTCCCAGGGTCAGGACGCCGACGGCGAGGGCGGCGGCGCCCAGCCAGAGGACCCAGAGGAACTGGTTGGGTTCGGTGCGGTCCTTGCCGGCGGAGGAGGCGAAGAAGCCGCCGGACATCAGGACCGCGGCGACCGGGATCGCGAGGCGGGCGACCCACAGCCAGAACCCGGTGAAGCCGGTCTGGTCGACGTACAGCAGGCCGACCAGGCTGAGGATCACCAGGACGCCGGCGTGGGCGTGGCCGGCGCGCGCGAAGGACTTCTGGAATCCGGTCATCGGGATCTGGCCGCGGACGATCTTCGTCATGAAGTAGCCGCCGAACTGGATCGTCACGATCGTCAGCAGGATGACGCCGGCGATGATGCGGGATGCACTGGTCATGCGTACACATGCTCCTTGGCTGGTGTGGTGCTGGTTGCCGTCCGCGCTACCCAGAGCGCGACGGCGAGGTAGAAGATCTGTTCGGGGATGCGCTGCCACAGTGGCGTCGCCTCGCCGCCGGCGAACGGTACGTGGGCGACCGCTGCGTGAATGTTGGCGGGCAGAAGGGTCACGAACAACGCTGCGAGCGCGTAGCCGGCCGGCTTGCGGGTCGCGGTGATCACCAGACCGAAGGCGCCGGCCAGTTCGAAGACGCCGGTGAGGTAGACGAGTGCGTCGGCGTACGGCAGGAACGGCGGGACCATCCGCACCATGTCGGCGTGGTTGGGCATCACCGTCACGCTCGCCGGGACGAAGTGTGCACTCGCGGTCAGCACCAGCATCACCGCCATCGCGTGCGCCGCGGCGGCCGGCCAGTTGGTGAACCGCCGGACGCCGAACGCACCCAGCGTCCGGAAGCCGACGGTGCCGAGGATCAGTACGAGCGGGATCAACCGGCTCACCTCCTATGGATAGTTCAGGTATCCGCTTATGGATACTGATACTATCCATCACAGGCAACAGGAAGGCAAGCGATGCGAATCGGGGAACTCAGCAAGGCCACCGACGTCCCGGTGCCGACGATCAAGTACTACCTGCGCGAGGGCCTGCTACCGGCCGGCGAACTCAGCAGCCCGAACCAGGCGTCGTACGGCGAGACACACGTCCGCCGGCTGCGCCTGATCCGCGCCCTGATCGAGCTGGCCCAGGTACCGGTCGCGACCGTGAAGGAGATTCTCGAGTCACTCGACGCGAACACCGAACCGTTGCACGAGCAGATCGGCCGCGCCCATCGCGCCCTCACGCCGACCCGCCGCCTGTCCGCGACCGACGAGTCCCGCACCGCCGCGGCGACCCAGGTAGCGGACCTGATCCACAACCGCGGTTGGACCGTCGACCCCGAAGCGCCCGCCCTGGCGACACTGATCGACACCATCGCCGCCCTCCGGTCGCTCGGTCAGGACAGCCTGGTCGCGCACCTCGACACGTACGCCGATTCCGTCGAGGCCTTCACCGCACTCGAGATCGACGCGGTCACCGCCAACCCGACCCGCGACCAACTCGCCGAATCCGTCGTCATCGGCACGCTCCTCGGCGAAACCCTGATCGCCTCACTCCGACTACTCGCCCAGGAGTCAATCTCAGCCGAACGCTGGAAAAACCGCTAACACTCCCCAACCAGCCCCGGCAACAGCTTCGCCATCGTCTTCTGCAGGGCGCGGCCTTCGGCCTCGGTCAGCGGGTCGAAGACCAGTTTGCGTACCAGTTCGACGTGCCCGGGCGCGGCCTTGACCAGTTCGGCATAGCCGTCGGGTGTGAGGATCGCGTTGGTGAAGCGGCCGTCAGCCGGGTCGGGCTCGCGGCGGACCAGGCCGCGGGTTTCCAGCCGGCGGATCAGGTGTGACAGGCGGGAGAGTTCGGAGTTCGCGAGCACCGCTAGATGGCTCAGCCGCATCGTGTGCTCGGGTTGGTCCGAGAGGCCGGCGAGTACGTAGTACTCCAGGAAGCTCAGGTTGGAATCGCGCTGCAACTGCTCTCCGAGCGCGGTCGTGAGCAGCGCCATGGTCAGCTGCAGGGTCCTCCAGGTCTCCAACTCGTCGGCCTTCAGCCAGCGCGGCTCGCCCGCCTCCTGCGCTGCTTGGGTGCCCATGGGTGCAGCATAGCCAGCGGGTCAATGACTTGAACGTTCACGTCATGCGGCTTATCGTGTCTATTGACATGAACATTCAAGTCATCACCTTCTCGAAGGAGTCGTCGCGATGAGCGACCTGAAGATCGCGGTCATCCTCGGCAGCACCCGCCCCGGCCGGAACGGCAAGGCGGTGGCCGACTGGGTGCTGTCCCAGGCCCAGAGCCGGACCGGCGCGACCTATGAGCTGATCGACCTGCTCGACTTCCCGCTGCCGCACCTGGACGAGGCGATCCCGCCGTCGGCCGGGCAGTACGCCGGCGAGCACACGAAGGCCTGGGCGTCGACGATCGCGTCGTACGACGGGTTCGTGTTCGTCACGCCGGAGTACAACCACTCCACGTCCGCCGTACTGAAGAACGCGATCGACTACCTCTACGCGGAGTGGAACAACAAGGCCGCCGCGTTCGTGTCGTACGGCTCGCTGGGCGGCGCACGGGCGATCGAGCACCTGCGTGCGATCAGCGCCGAACTGCAGATCGCCCACGTCCGTCAGCAGTTGTCGTTCTCGCTGTTCAACGACTTCGAGAACTTCAGCGTCTTCCGCCCGGGCCCGCAGTACGCCGACCAGGCCGGCGTGCTCTTCGATCAGCTCGAGTCGTGGGCGCGTGCTTTGCAGCAGGTCCGTGCCGGCGAGCCGGTGGCGGCATGAACGTCACCGCCTGGATCGTCTCCGGCCTGCTCGCCGCGCTCTTCCTGATGTCCGGCGTGATGAAGGTCCCCGCCACCAAGGCCTCCCTGGCCACCAACCCCCGGATGGGCTGGGCAGCCCCGTTCCCGATCAACTTGATCAAGCTCATCGGCCTGGCCGAGATCGCGGGCGCCATCGGCCTGATCCTCCCCCGAGCCCTAGACATAGCCCCCTGGCTAACCCCGGTAGCTGCCGTCGGCCTCGCCATCACCATGCTCGGCGCGATCATCACCCACACCCGCCGCTCGGAGTACCCGAACGCCGCAATGAACGCCGTACTACTTGCCCTAGCAGCCTTCGTAGCAGTAACCCGCTTCTAACCCACTACCCGTCGTGAGCCATGTCCACGAACCGCGAGTAGTGGCCCTGGAACGCGACAACCACATCCGCCGTAGGCCCGTTCCGGTGTTTGGCCACAATGAAGTCGGCCTCACCGGGCCGGGTCGACTCACGTTCGTACGCATCTTCCCGGTGAAGCAGGATGACAACGTCGGCATCTTGCTCCAAGCTGCCCGACTCGCGGAGGTCGGAGGCCATGGGGCGTTTGTCGGAGCGTTGTTCGGAGCCTCGGTTCAGCTGGCAGATGGCGACGACCGGGAGTTCCAGTTCCTTGGCGAGGAGCTTGATGGAGCGGGAGAACTCGGAGACTTCGAGTTGGCGGGACTCGACCTTCTTGCCGGAGGTCATCAGCTGGAGGTAGTCGATGACGATCAGCTTGAGGTCGTGGCGCTGTTTGAGGCGGCGGGCCTTGGCGCGGATCTCCATCATCGTCAGGTTCGGCGAGTCGTCGATGAACAGCGGGGCCTCGGAGACCTCGCCCATCTTGCGGGCCAGCCGGGCCCAGTCCTCGTCGGTCATCTTGCCGTTGCGCATGTGGTGCAGCGGGACCTTAGCCTCGGCGGAGAGCAACCGCATGGTGATCTCGTTGCGGCTCATCTCCAGCGAGAAGATGCACGAGGTCAGGCCGTGCTTGATCGAGCAGGACCGGGCGAAGTCCAGGCCCAGGGTGGAGTTGTGGGTCGGGATCATCGTCTTGCCGGCCAAATACAGGTGGTCGGGGTTGTCGACCTCGACGCAGCGCACCGGGACGCTGTCCACCGGGTCGACCCACTCGAGCCGCCGCTCCCCCTCGCCGGTCAGCGCGGCCGGGTAGCCGTGCCCGGCGATCTGCCGCGGCGCCGACCCCGGGACCGGCGGTGTCAGTCCGGGACTCGCCGACATCGCCGTGTAGAGGTCTTCGGTCGTGCAGATCACCGGGCGGCCGCCGTCCTCGACCCGCCACTGGTGCTCGGCGTCGGCGACGATCGTGCTGCCGTCGGAGAACGAGAGCCGGAAGCACGGGCGGTCCACCATCACCTCGGTGGCCGCGACCACGGTCGTCGGCAGGCCCTCGGCGTCGAGCAACTGGTCGCCGACCGCGACCTCGGCCATCGTTGTCCAGCCGGTCGGCGTCGGCAGCGGGGTGTCGAGGGCGAGCGCCTTACCCATCGCGGGACGGGCGGCGACGATGATCATCTGACCGGGGTGCAGCCCGTTGGTCAGCTCGTCCAGGTCGGTGAACCCGGTCGGTACGCCGACCATCGCGTCACCACGGGAGTCGATCGCCTCGATCTCGTCGAGGGTGCCCTCCATGATGTCCTTCAGCGGGGCGTAGTCCTCGGCGGTGCGCTTCTCGGTGACCGAGTAGATCTCCGCCTGCGCCTCGTCGACGACGTCGTCGACCTCGCCCTCACCGGCATACCCCAGCTGGACGATCTTCGTACCGGCCTCGACCAGGCGGCGCAGGATCGCCTTCTCCCGGACGATGTGCGCGTAGTACGACGCGTTCGCCGCGAGCGGGACGGACGCGACCAGCGTGTGAACGTACGGCGCGCCGCCGATCCGGGTCATCTCGCCGCGCTTGTTCAGCTCGGCGGCGACCGTGATCGCATCGGCCGGCTCGCCGCGCGCGTACAGGTCGGTGATCGCGTCGAAGACGACCTCGTGCGCCGGCCGGTAGAAATCGGTGCTGCGCAAGTTCTCGATCACGTCGGCGATCGCGTCCTTGCTCAGCATCATCGCGCCGAGCACGCACTGCTCGGCGGCCAGGTCCTGGGGAGGGGTGCGGTCGAAGCCCATCTCCGGCCTGCGCTCTTCGTGGCCGCCGTCCTGGCCCCCGCGGAACTCCGCCACGCTCACTTCGTCCGACCTCCTCGTCGCCACCCCAGCCGCCGGGGCCGGGTTCGAACACCTGCTCGAACCTTAGCCATGCCCACCGACAGTCTCCGGCGCTGGTCCTGGCACCAGCCTCGCGACCGTACGCCGGTCCTGTCACCGATGGCCACTCGGTCGTCCACACCCCCTGTGGACGAATCGTGGATAACCCGGCTACGGGCTGTGCACAGGTTGGGCACAACCCTGTGGATATCTGGGGACGGAAACCCACAACCCGGCCCTGACCTGCGGTTTCTTCGGTGCACAACTGTGGAGGAGAAAAAGTCTGAGACCAATTTCCGACACGCCCGCGCCGGCTGGGTAACCTCGCTCCGGTGAGACGACGGGTAGGCGAACAGGATCGCGAAATCCTCCGGCTGGCCGTCCCGGCGTTCTTCGCGCTGGTGTCCGAACCGTTGATGCTGCTCGCCGACTCGGCCATCGTCGGCCACCTCGGTACTCCACAGCTCGCCGCGCTCGGCGTCGCCGGAACGATCCTCCAGACCCTGGTCGGCATCTGCGTCTTCCTCGCGTACGGCACCACGTCCGCGGTCGCCCGGCGGATCGGCGCCGGTGATCACAAAGGCGCGCTGGCCCAGGGCATCGACGGGCTTTGGCTGGCGCTGCTGCTTGGCGTCGTACTCGCCGTGCTCGGCCTGGCGCTCGCGCCGCAGGCGATCGGCGCGTTCGACCCGTCGCCCGAGGTGGCGGGGTACGCCGTGACGTACCTGCGGATCTCCTGCCTCGGCATCCCGTCGATGCTGCTCCTCCTGGCCGCGACCGGCGTACTCCGCGGTCTCCAGGACACGAGGACGCCGATGGTCGTCGCGATCACCGCCAACCTGGCGAACATCGCGCTGAACGTCACGCTCGTCTACGGGGTCCACCTGAACATCGCCGGCTCGGCCCTCGGTACGGCGCTCGCGCAGACCGGCGCCGGGGTCGCGCTGGTGGTCGTCGTGGTTCGTGGCGCCCGCCGGGACGGCGCCAAGCTGCGCCCGGACCGGCCCGGGATCCTCGCCTCGGCGCAGATGGGCGTACCACTGATCATCCGGACATTGACGCTCCGCGCGGCGATCGTCCTGCTGACGTTCGTCGCGACCGCGCTGGGGACGACGTCGGTGGCGGCCCATCAGGTCGCGTTCACGTTGTGGTCGTTCCTCGCGCTGGCGCTGGACGCGATCGCGATCGCTGCACAGGCGCTCACCGGTCGGGCGCTCGGCGCCGGCGACGTCGCCGGGACCCGGGCGATCACCCGGCGGATGATGTGGTGGGGCCTGTTCTCCGGCGTACTGGGCGGGCTGGCGCTTTGGGGTCTGCGCGGCGTGTACGTCCCGTGGTTCACCTCGGACCCGGACGTACGTCGTACGCTCGCCGCCGTTCTGATCGTGTCTGCGTTGTGGCAGCCGATCAACGGGGTCGTGTTCGTACTGGACGGCGTACTGATCGGCGCCGGTGACGGGCGGTACCTGGCGCTGGCCGGGGTGGTCGCACTCGTCCTGTACGTACCGCTGGCGCTGGCGGTGCTGTGGCTCGGCGGCGGGATCGTCGCGCTCTGGTGGGCGTTCGGCGGGTACATGCTGCTGCGATTCCTCACCCTCACCACCCGCGAGCGCCGCGACGGCTGGCTGGTCACCGGGGCTACCCGCTGACCCCGCGGTACGGCATCGTGGAGCAGAAGGAAAGGAGCGGCATGCCCGACACCGACCAGGAGCCGTCCGTCGAGCCCACTCCCGAGGAATGGGACCGCGGCGACGAGTACACGGAGTCCGAGCGTGAGCTCCGGGAAGCCGTTCGCGCGCGACGCAAGGCCGAGGACGAGCTGCACGCTCGCCATGAGGCCGACGACGCGGCCCTCCGCGGGGACGAGGAGCTGACGCTCGGCAGGGCGGAGGACCGGGAGCGTCTGGAACTGCGCGACCGGGCCGACGTTGCAGAGGCCACTCGAGCACACCGGGTCGCTTTCGCGGAGTCCGCGGACGAGGCGGCCGAACGCCGCCGCGCCTACGCAGCGAACCGGGAACAGCGCGAACTCAGCCTGCAGGCACGCGGGCAACACAAACAGGACGAGGCGGCCGCGAGACCCGATGAGCTAGGCGCCGACGAGCTGGCTGCCGCGGGCCGGCGGAATGTCCGCGCGAGTGAGCTCGACGGGTACCAGGTGAACGCCGACGACGACCGCGCGGACGAGGACTTCGCCCGCGAGTACCGGGTGAGCGTCCAGCCGGACGCGGCCGAGGCCGTACGCACTCCGCCGTCGAAAACCCCCGCGGTCCTGGAACCGCAGGAGCGGCAGCACCTGCGCAACGGCCCGGGGAAAGAGCCCAGCCGTTCCAGCACGCCTGATCTCAGCCTGGACCGGCCGCGCGAGCGGTAGGCTGCATTTTCTGGGTGTTGATGATTGCGAGGTTGGCCGCGACCACCACGATGAAGGCGATGGCGAGCGGCGGGTGTCCCAGGGCCCAGAGGGCGGCGGTTGCCAGGCCGAAGACCAGGACCTTCACCGTCCAGCGCGGCACCTGGCCGCGCTTGGCGGTCGGTGCCGCGAACAGGCCCCAGAGGACGGCCCCGACCGCGGGCAGACCGATCGCCAGGATCAGCCGTACGAGCGTCGTACCGCCGGTGGCCCAGCCCCACCACGCGAAGATGCCGAGGGCAATGACTTCGACGGCGAAGGCGACCAGCAGGTTAGTTGCTTTCCACACCTCAGACGCCCCGGATGTTCGGCTGCCGCTGGTCGAAGAACAGGCCCGCGGGCGGCTCCTGGACCGGGAGCGGCGGGATCGGGTAGTCGGTGTGCTGGTTGTTCCGGCAGGCCGCGAACGGGCCGTCCGGGTCGAGCAGCGCCATCATGTGCGGGTCCGCGTGGTCCCGCCACCAGACCGACATACCGGTGGCCGGGTCCAGCCGCAGGTGCTCCCAGGCCCGCCAGATCGAGTCCAACCGGCTGAGCGCCTCGGCGTGCCGGTACCACTCCGGGCACCAGACGAACTGCTGCCCCAGGCGGCGCGTGTAGAGGTAGATCAGCCGGTCTTCCACGAACTCCGCGACGTGCGGGTAGAAGAGCTCCTGCTCACCATCCACCGCTGCTGTTCCCTTCGTGCTGTTCCCAGACCGGACGCTCCGGACCACGCTGCTGGATCGCCGGCTGCTGCGACGCCACCCACGGGTTGTTGCTGACCGGGCTGTTCAGCGCGGCCCCTGGATCGTACTTCGCCAGCGAGGCCTTCACCGCACCGGCGTCCGGCCGGGTGAACCACGGGACGGTCTTCACCATCGTGGCCGGGTTACCGGACGACAGCACGACCGCGCGGCCGGGTGGCATCGCGGCCAGCTCGGACACCTCGAGGATGTTGTGCCGCTGGACCTGCTGGCTGGTACCGCGCTTGCCCTCGTTGTACGACGCCGAGTTGGACTGGATGTCGTAGTCGCCGACCATCTTGCTCAGCCGCTCGAGGAAGTTCGTGTCCGCACCGCCACCGCCGTACACGCGGATGTTGGCCGAACCCCAGAGCTTCTCCATCCCGTGGTCGCCCCAGCACTCCTGGCCCTGCGCCCAGGACTGCAGGATCGTCATCAGCACGATGCCGCGGGAACCGAAGTGCGAGTACAGGTCGGGGAGGTTCTTCCACCGGCACACGTTCGCGGCCTCGTCGAGTACGCCGACCAGCGGCTTCGGCATCCGGCCGAGTGCGCAGCCGCGCGCGTACTGCTCGGCGGCCTCGACGACGGCGACGGTGAGCGCGGTGACCAGCGGTCCGGCCGTACCGGCGCCTTCCTTGGAAAGGCTGTACAGCGTGCCGCCCTGGCGGACGAACTCGTGCGGGTTGAACTGCGGGCGGTTGTCGTTCGGGCCGTTCGGGATCACCCAGCGGGTGACCTTGCGGTTGATCAGGAACTGGGCGCTCTGCTGGGCAGTACCGTAGACACCGGCGCGCTGCTTGTCCGGCGCGTTGATGACGCCGGCGAGTCCGTCCGCGGACATCTGCAGGCCGGGGGTGTTGCGCAGGATGCGCTCCGGCTCGTCGTTGCGCTGGTCGGCGAGCCAGCTGTACACCTGCGTGATCGGCCGCTTCGCCACCGCGGCGGCGAGCAGCAGACCGGCGAGCAGGTCCGTACCGGCGGCGTCGAAGAACGCGTCGGTCTGGGCGCCGACGACGCGCTGCGAGGCGACGAAGTGCTCGGCGAGCTCGCGCGCCTTGGTCTCGTCGGTGATGTACGTGAGCGGGTTCCACCACCAGTTCGGCGGCTCCTCGCAGACCTCCTGCGGGTCGAAGACCCACAGCGGGCCCTTGTCCGAACGCGGACCGCGGGTGGCGTCGACGATGTCCCGCTTGTTCGAGGTGGCGACGACGCAGCCCGGGGCGTCCAGGATCGCCGGCACCGCCCGCGAGGTGGTCTTACCGGTACGGGGACCCCAGATGTCGACGTGCATGTCTTCCCAGTTGCCGAAGACCTCGAGGTTGTCCGTCACGGTCCGGCCGATCAGGATGCCCGGGCCGGCGTCGGCGATGCCGAGCTGGTTCGCCTTCGCCTGCGCGCCCTCGCGGGTGAGCTTGAAGATCTCCGACCGCTTCGCCATCAGCGACGCCTGCCG
This sequence comes from Kribbella sp. NPDC031520, assembly GCF_055580825.1. Classification (NCBI taxonomy): domain Bacteria; kingdom Bacillati; phylum Actinomycetota; class Actinomycetes; order Propionibacteriales; family Kribbellaceae; genus Kribbella; species Kribbella sp. NPDC031520. The sequence continues at coordinate 73,191 of NZ_JBVIKS010000007.1, read as the reverse complement.
GTCGACCCGCCCGATCGACTGCTGCCGGTTCCGCACCAGCCACCAGACGCCGCCGGCGATCGCGAGCAGCACCACGATCTCGACCACCAGCACACCGGTCGCGGCGCCGGACCAGTGCAGGCTGCCCTTGGCCAGCTCGACGACTGCCTCGAACGGGTTCCCGGCCGGGTGCGTACCGTTGATCGCGGCAGCGACCTTCAGTGCGCCCCACAGCGCGGACACGACCAGCCCGACCGCGCCGACGACGACGAAGATGAAGATCGCTTCGGGTGAGACCGAGCCCGGTCCGGTACTCCGCTTGCCCTGGGCCATTTACTCGTCAACTCCCGTTCGGGCGACCACGCGCGTGGTCGGGTCGGGGGGCGGCAGCAGCGCCGGGTCGTCCAGGCTGTACTCACCGACGACGGCCTCGGTGCCGTCCGGTGCGATCTCCACCATCTGCGGCTTGCCGTCCGCGCCGGTCTTCCACAGCTTGTTGGTGTCGTTGATCTCGCGCTCGACCGTGGTCAGGCCGACGTGCACCGGGATACCCGGGCGGCCACCGACCTTGATCAGGAAGTTGCCTCGGCCCGGAGGTGCGGCCTCCTTGCCGGTGGCCGGGTCCCAGGCCGGCGGGTCCTGCCAGCCGATGAGCATGTTCTGCTCCTCCTGGGACATCGCCACGACCTCGGTCAGGTTGTCCATCTCGGCGCGCGGCAGACCGCCGAGGACCACCATGCCGGAACGCTCGACGAAACCCTTCGCCTTCATCCGGTCCTCGGGGTTCTGCAGCGCCAGCAGGTCGGACATGGTGTGCGAGATCATCGCCATGCCGACACCACGCTGCCGGTTCAGCCGGGTCAGCGCGTCGACCCGGTCGACCAGGCCGCTACCGGCCCGCAGTACCCGCCACAGCTCGTCGAGGATGACGAAGTAGTGCCGCCGCGGCTCCAGGCCGGCGTCGGCCAGTGCCTGCGAGACCGCGACCGCGCCGAACCCGTACGACCAGCAGGCCAGCAGTACGGCGGCCTGCAGGCTGGTCTCGGAGTCGTCGACGTTGGACACGTCGAACACCACCGGACGGTCCATCTGCATCGGGTTGTCGGTCGGCGCGGAGAAGATCTCGCCGAGCCGTCCGCCGCCGACCAGACCGATCAGGGACGCCTCGAGGCCTTCGGTGATCTGCCGGTAGCGGTCCAGGCTGCCGCGGTCCAGGGCCACGTTGCGGACCCGGTCCGGGGCGTCCTGGATGACCTGGAGCAGGTCCTTCAGGACCGGGGTGCCCTGGAAGCGCTCGTCCAGGACCTTGAGCGCCTCGTCGAGGATGGTCTCCTCGCGGTCGTTCGGGTTCTGGTTACGCATGATCGCGATCAGCGCCGAGACCATCGTCTGGCGGCGGCCGTGGGCGTCGGCCTGGATCGCCTCGCGCGCCTTGCCGGTCAGCCGGAGCGCGGCCTCCCGGGACTCGCCAGGGTCCAGTACGTTCAGGTGGCCACGGCCACGGCCGAGCTGGATGACCTGGCCGCCCAGAGCCTCGATCAGGTCCTTGTAGTCCGGCTTCAGGTCGCCCAGCACCAGCGGCTGGACGCCGTACCCCGCGAGGCCGAGGGCCATCCGCCGGGTGATCGTCGACTTGCCCAGACCGGGCTTGCCGAGGACGAACATCGACGGGTTCGAGATCAGCTTGGCCCGCATGAACCAGCTGATCGGGTCGCAGCACATGGTCGCGCCGGACAGGATGTTCCGGCCGATCGGTACGCCGACCATCGGGCTGCCGGTACCGGCAGAGAACGGCCACATCCCGCAGACCTGCACCGTCGTACCGCGCCACTCCTGCGGAGCCTGCAGGTACGTCGAGTAGCCCCCGCCCGGACCAGGCCAGCCACGCGGCATCGGCCGCCGGCCGCGGCGGCTCGGGTCGACGGGCTTCTTCTGCTTCTTCTTGTCGCTCACTGTGACTCCCCAGACGCCACTGCGCTCCGCTCAATCATAGGGATTCCCGCAGTCCGGCGGGCACCGCGAGGTGGCTCGAGACGACGACGCCGAGCGGCAGCGCGGCGACGAACGCCGAGTCCTGCGAGCCGTACGCCGGCCGCAGCAGCACCCGGGCGGTCGCGCCGAGGTTGTCGATCGCCGCGACCATGTCCGGCAGCTGCTCCGCTGACATCACCGTCCCGGTCACCACCATGCCGAAGTTGACCAGACCCGCGCCGCGGGCCTCCTCCTGCGCGGACCGGTCGGCGGCCCGGGCCTCGGCCAGGCTGCGCGCGGACGGCCGCGCGGACGTGGTGGCCCGGAACGACGCGTTCCGCTTGTCGGCCTCCACCATGCGGGCTGCCGTACCGGCGTCCAGCGGGCGGTAGACGAGCGTGACGCGCTTGCGGTCGATGTCGGGGTGCGGCGCGACCAGCTGCGACAGCACCGACGAGAACACCTCACCACGGGGCGCCTGCGACATCTGCCAGGTCATCGACCAGGCCGAGTCGTGCCGGTACTTGTCCCAGAACGCCTGGGCCGCGGCCGGGCCGACGTCGGTCCACTGCAGCTCGGGCGGCATGCCCTGGCTGCGGGCCTCGTCGATCAGCGCAGCCGATGCCGGGTCGTACGCGATCCGGATCGCCTCGCACAGCTCCTGGGCGCTCACCGGGCGGGCGGCGCCGGCACCGGTGGCGTTCAGGCTCTGCGTCAGCGCGGGCAGCCGGGCCGCCAGCTCGCGGCCCATGTCGTCTTCCTTGCGCCGCTTGCCGCTCCGGTCGGTGCCCTTGAAGGTCAGCGCGACCCGGGCCGACACCAGCGCGGAGCCCTCCGGGTACGTCTGTACGACCTCGGTGAGCATCGCCCGGGCGATCGCCGGGGTGTTGTCCATCATGTTGTTGCCGACCTCGCGGCGCAGCCGGATACCGGTGTCCGGTGCGCTCTCCACCGTGACCGAGGCGGCGACGATGCCCGGCTCGTGGCCGAGCGACGCCAGCCACTGGCCCCAGTGCGCCACCCAGACGTCCACCTGCTCTTCGTCGACCAGCGACGCGCCGTCGGGCTCGGCGTTGATGACGACCGTGAAGTGCCGGGTGCTCGGGTAGTACAGCAGCGCGAACGGCCGGCCGTACGAGTCCTGGTACTCACTCAACTGGGATGCCGCGGCCAGGCCGGGGAGCTGGAACTTGCCCCAGGCGGTCCGACCGAGCGGGCCGGAGCGGTACAGGTTGTGCTTAGCCATCTTTGCTCGTTGCCATCCAATGCTGGTCGAGAGCCGTTGCAGCGTCGACTGCCCGTGCTTGTCCTTGGTGACCAGGAGCCCGATCGTGACACCGACGATCACCAGCATGATGAAGGCGGACTTGATACCGCCGGTCATCGTCGCGATGACCACCAGCAGCAGGCCACCCATCAGGATGCCCGTACCGAGCATGCCCAGGCCGGCGATGCCCGCCGAGGCGGGCTGCCGCCAGTTGCCGTAGGTGCGAGGTGCGCGTCGTACGCTGTCAGCCGCTGCCACTTGGTCCGTCCGGTGCTCTTGGTGGTGGCTCGTTGCTTCGAGCCCTGTCGTCGTCGTACCGCTGCTGCCGCTGGCGGTCGCGGCCCGGGTCGCCGCCCGAGGCGCTGCCGGACGGGCCGCCGCCGTCTCCACCACCACCACCGCCACCGCCACCGCCGCCGCCACCGGCAGCTTCGGGGCCCATGGCTTCCTCGCCCACGGCCGCCGCGCCTTCCTTCACCTTCTTGCCGGCCTCGATCGCGCCCGCCACCGCGAGACCAGCCGGTCCGGCAGCTGCCGCCGCGCCACCACCGGCAGCAGCAGCGCCACCACCAGCAGCAGCGCCACCGCCGGCAGCGCCACCCGCAGCACCTCCGGCTGCCCCGCCGCTGGCACCGCCGGCGGCACCGGCCGCGCCACCTTCACCACCGGCCGCGGCACCTTCGCCACCACTCGGTCCACTGCTCGGCGCCTGCTGGCGGGCGTTGCCGACATTCTGTGCGCCGGTCGGCCCGTCGCTGCCACCGCCGCTGCCGCTGTCCGACCCCGACTCGGCGCCCTTGTTCGCCATGTCGCCGAGCTTTTCCATCCCGACCATCCGGGCCGCGAGCATGCCGGCGCCGGCCGAGCCCGCGGTCGCCGCGACCATCGGCACGATGAACCGCATCAGTGCCGGCAGTGCGAACAACGCGAGCACCAGCATCGTGACACCGGTGACCAGGTTCATGACCTCACCTCCGACCTCCGTCGGGTTGAAGGAGAGGTCACCGTTGTTCGAGGTCAGCCGGATGGCGGTGGCATAGACGATCGCGGCCACCGGTTTGTAGAGGATGAAGGCGAAGATCCAGGACAGGATCTTCTTGAACCATTCCTTCCCCATCTCGGTATTGGTCGCGGCCGCCGCGATCGGCAACACCCCGAGCAGCAGGATCAGCATCGCGCTCCGGACGATCATCAGCACGACCTGGATCACGCCGGCGATGATGCACAGCAGACCGATGCAGATCAGCAGACCGATACCGAGCGGACCGGCCGCGGGCGCGACCACGCCCGCGGCCGTAGTGAACCCGAGCAACAGCAACATCGCCTTGCCGAAGTCCACGTCCTGGCCCGCGGGTATCGGGTCCCCAGGACACACCCAACCGGCCCCCGAGCCGTGCATGAGCGACGACGTGACAAGGCAGTCCGAGAATGTGTCCGCCCAGCCGATCAGCAGCTGCGCCACCGCGATCACGAAGGCGGAGGCGACCGCGAGAGTCATCAGCCCTTTGAGCAGATCGCGGGCCGACTCCCCACGCTGGCTCCAGGCCATCCGGATGCAGCCGACGATCAGAGCGATGGTGGCGATCGAGATGCTGATGAACGAGGTGTGATCCCAGACCCAGCTGACCGTGCCGCTGGCCGGCGTTCCGGTCGGATTCCCTTGCGAGTCGACGCTGCCGACGGCCGGCGTCGGCATCTTGATCCAGAAGGTACCGATCGTGCTCATGATGACGCCGACGGCTTTGGCTATCGCGTTCAGGATTGGTTCGAAGATCATATTGATCAGACCATTGATCAGGGTTCCGGCACCGTTCACGACGGCCTGGAACGCATTCTTGAGTATGTCGACCCAACCGAGCGCGATCATGTCAGGACGTCTTCGGTGAGACGAACCGGAGGATGGCCGGCAATGCGACGACCGCGACGACCATGAGCGTGATGCCCATGACCATGTTCAGAGTCTCGGAGGTGCCCTGCGGTGCGCCGGGCGGCTTCGGGGCGCCGCCGATCAACAGGATGGCTGTCGCGTAGATCAACGCCGCGACAGGTTTGTAGATGATGAATCCGACCAACCAGCCGAGCGTGCGCTTGAACCACATCATCCCCATCTCGGTGTTCGTCGCGGCCGCGGTCAGCGGCAGGACGCCGACCAGCAGCACGAGCATCCCGTACCGGACGATCATCAGGGCCAGCTGAATGATCGCGGTGATGACCATCAGGATGCCGACGAAGATCACCAGTATGAAGCCGAACATCTCCTGCGGGCCCTTGAGCGGATTGATCAGCACCTCGGTCAGCTTGGAGACCGCCGCGTCCGAACAGACATGCTTGGCGGCTTCGTCCAGCTTGTCACCGTGGCACTCGGCGTTGGTGGGCAGCAGGGCCGCGTCCATGATCCACTTCGAGAAGCTGTCGGAGGCGCTGATCAGCGTGGCCGCGAACGCCGAGCCGCCGGCCGACACGACCACCAGCGTGAGCAGTGACTTCAGGATCTCGCGCAGCGGTTCGCCGCGTTGCAGGAACGCCATCTGCATCGCGCCCACGATCACCGCGATCGAGCCGATCGCCACGACGATGAAGTACGTGTGGGCCTGGACCCAGCTGGCGGGGCCGTTCGCGTCGACGTTCGGGGTCGAGAGGTAGATCCAGGCGAAGCCGACGGCCTTGATCACACTGGCGACGGCCCCGAGGACGACGTCGCGGACCGCCTCGAAGATCTTGCCGAACAGCATTCCGATGAACCCGGTGAGCGGCTCGACGATGTACTTGACGATGCATTCTTTCCAGTCCCCCGGCCACCACGAACATCCGAGCGCAATCATGAGGAACCACTGAACCTTACGTAGCCGTTGAGGGAGGACAGGATGTCCGGTTCGACCGTTCCGTTGAAGCTCCCGTCGTCCTGCAGCACCGCACGCCAGTCGCCCTTGGACCATTGCATGGTGACCAGCAGCGCGCCGACGCCTTGGTCGGCCACCTGGGAGGCGACCTGGATGATCGCCTGGGAGCCGTCCTTCGGGTAGGAGACCACCTTGAAACCGACGAACTGCACGCTGGTGGAGTCCGGCGGCGTGGCCATGTCCAGCTTCGCCTGGGCGATCGCCTTGACCTGGCCTGGCCCGGGCACCACTCGCTCCTTCAGTACGTCGAGCGCGATGGACCGGTTCTGCACCTGACCGAGTAGAACCATCGCCGCGAGCACGGCGCCGGTCGGCGAGTGCGCGAAGCAGTACTTCACGCCGTTCGGCCTGGTTGCCGCCGGCCCACCGGCGACCTGCAGCGGGATCAGCATGGCACCGTCGAACTGCCAGGTGACCGCCGTCGGCGCGAAGTACCGAGGGATCGCCTGCGAGGGCTTCGCGACGTGGCAGCCGCCGACGGTGTTGTTGGCCGGCGGCGGAGTGACCCGCGGGATCGTCGGCGTCGCGGTCGGATCCGGCGTGGCGGGCGGTTCACTCGGCTCGTCGGTGGGCACGTCGGTGGGTTGTCCCGTGGGCGTACTCGGTGTCTGGCTCGGCGTGGCCTTCGGCGTGCCCGAGCCGCCGCGCAGAACCAGGTACGCCACGAGACAGAGGACCAGCGCCACGACGACGATCGCCGATGCGACGAAGGTCCGGTTGTCGAGCATGCCAGTACCTTCGCCGTCGGTGTCGTCTCCCGAGTCCGGGGTCCTGCCGAACAGTCCCACCTACGATCAGCCTTCCATGCAGGTTCCTACAGGTCGGGTAACCGTCACCTCAGGGCGGTCACGAGGCCGTTCGCCGCGCCGATGACGATGCAGGCGGCCAGCACCCAACCGAGCCGGGCGGCGTGCTCGCCACCTTCACCGCGGCGCTGACCGATCGCCATCATGCCGCCGGCGATGATGATGCCGAGGCCGCAGATGATGTACGCGATGGTCTGGACCCAGGTGACGACATCGTTGAGCTTGTTCGTAACCTCCGGCGGCATGGTGGCCATCGGCAGCACGGTGGGCAGTTCGGAAGCCATGTGAAGCAACATCATGGTGAAAGCACCCTTTCAGTACGGGGCGGGGTAGTCCGCTGGGTTTGACGCGCGAAGTGCGTAGATGGATTCAAGTACTTCGAAGACCTCGTCCGGCGTGTTGTCAGGCGTGGGAGCCTCCCCTCGGCGCCACTCCTCGATCCACGGAATGTCCCAGACCCTCGGGACACCTCCACCGACGATGTCGGCGAAGTCGTCGAGCACTCGGGGCAGCCGACCCGGGGCGTCCGCGATCAGCACCAGGCCGAGCACGGCGACACCCTGGACGACTCCCGAGGCCCACTCGATCGCAGCTCGCTGCGCGGCGCGCAGTCCGGACCCGTGGGTCCGGGCGACCAGGATCACCGGTGTCGGCACCGGCGGTGGCGGGATCGGCCAACGGTGGTTGGCCGCCCGGGTCCCCGGAAGCAGCGTGGACATCGTGGTCTCGCCGGCGCCACCGTGCACCCCGACCCACCACAGCGTGTCCGCCGCCGGAATCGCGAACTTGGGCAGGCGCTGATCCTCCGCGGGCGCCGGCACCCCGTGCTGCGGGGCGGACGGCCCCCGCGGGGTGATGTCCGGCCGAGGTCCGGGGCCGGCTGACGGCTGCTGCTGCGGACCCGGAGACTGCTCCCGTGTCCACGGATTCTGCGTCATGGCCCCTCCTCTCGCGGTGCGTCACAGGCTGTCGCCCACCGTATTCTCTCGCTTTCCGGGTGTACTTTCGTGACCCATCCACAGGCGAGGATGTTTCTACCCCCTTGTCGGGGTCAGTCGAGCCGCCGGGCCCGCGTGGTTTCTGCGTGCCCGGAATCCCTGGCATGCCTCGTGCGGGGGACATGCTAGAACGAGGACGCCGGAACCGAACGAGCGAGGGATGTCTGTGGCGGGAATGAGAGGTCACTGTGGCTGAGAAGATCCCTTCCTGGCCAAAGGTCACAATTCGGCTCTACGACGACCACAACGCCGAAGTGAAGATCGCAGGCCGCAGCCACCCGCTCAACAACATGGACCCGCGGGCGGCCGCGCTCCAGCTGGTCGCTGAGCAGGCCGCACAGCTCGGCCGCCCGGTGAAGGTGACCGCGGTCGAGGCGGACGGCGCCTCCTGGCCGCTGATCGTGCACCCGGACGGACAGGTCGACGCGGTCGACACCAACGCGGGGAAGAAGAAGCCGATCTGGCCGATCGTCCTGGCGATGGTCCTCGCCGTCGTACTGCTCGGCGGGACCGTGCTCTACCTGACGGTCTTCAGCAAGCTCGGCGATCGCAAGCCGGTCGCGACCACGTCACCGAAGCTGCCGTCGCTGCCGGCCCCCAGCACCCACGTCGACGACTTCGCTCCGAAGTCCCAGCCGCCGGGCTACACCGCACACGCCGACTGGGTCGTCGCCATCGCGAAGGACAGTACGCCGGCGATCCGGCCGGACGGCACCGAGGTCGCCATCCTGGTGCAGGACCCGGACTCGTCGGGCAAGAAGGTCGTCGTGTTCGACAGCAGCGGCAAGGTGCTGTGGCAGGACAAGGTCCCGAGGGATGCGGACAGCCCGGTCTACACCACGATCGACTCGAAGGTGGTGCTCGCGATCACCACCCGGGACACGCTGTACTACTGGGAGGGCGACGGCGCGCTGCCCAAGGAGATCCAGCTCCCCGACGGCGCCACCGTGCAGTTCTTCGGCAAGTCGCCGCTGATCATGCTGCAGGGTGACCAGGCGGGCGCGATGGTCGTCTCGGGCGGCGCCCTCAAGGCGATCCCCGAGGCGCCGCTGCTGTCGACCATCCTGCTCGCCGAGGGCGACCGGGTGCTGGTCTCGCGGTACGACGGTCCGGTCTACTGGTTGCAGCCGGACAAGCCGTTGACGACGCTGACATTGGAGAAGCCGGGCGGCGCGGGCCAGGTCAAGCAGGTGGTGGCAGCCAGCCCGGACTACGTCCTGGTGCTCTGGACTCTCGCGAAGGACCCGAGCCAGGTGATCCCGGTCGTGCAGTCCACGGCCAGCGGCAAGCTGGTCGCGGTCTGCCAGACCCAGCAGGAACATGCCACCGACGACTGGGACTGGGTCCCGGACCCGAAACGCACGGCCGCGGCCTGGGGTGAGTGCCTGATCAACCTGTCCAGCCGCAAGATTCACATGGTCCCCGGCTTCAGGCCGCTCTCGCTGACCGGCGGGTTCATCTACGGCACGCTGGACGGCAAGCCGGTCGCCATCTCGTCGAACTGGAACCAATACCCGTTGGCGGCGGTCACGCGGCCGTGGGGTATCGCGGGTTCGCACGCGATCGTGGTGTACGACTCGTTCCTCTACGCCTTGGACCGCAAGTGAGCGCCCGGCGCCGGACGGCGCGGATCCTGGCGGCGCTCGCCGCGGTCGGTGTCCTGCTCGCTCCGTCGACGCACGCGCTGGCGGACAACAACCAACCACAGCCGACCGCCTGGCCGACGGTCGACCCGCCCGACAAGTCGGGACAGCCGTCGGAGCCACAGCCGGTCACGTGGCCGACGCCCTCGCCGTACCCAGGCTGAGCCGCGGTTCCCCCACCCGCAGCGCCCGGGATGCAGCGTGCGGGGGCGCAAGCGAGGGGCGACGTCCTGACACGAGCGAAGGCCCGCGTCCCCTTGCGGGGAACGCGGGCCTTCGTGCGTTACTGCGGAATCAGCCGGCCGCGACCTCGAGGCGGACCGTGGCGGCCACCTCCGGGTGCAGCTGCACCGAGACCTGGTGCTTGCCGGTGGTCTTGATCGGCGACGCGATCGCGATCGCGCGCTTCTCGACCAGCGGGCCGCCGGCGGCCTTGATGGCACCGGCGATGTCGGCCGGGGTCACCGAACCGAACAGGCGGCCGGTGTCACCGGCCTTGACGTCCAGCTTGACGGCGAGCTGCTCGAGCTGGTTCTTGACCTCGCTCGCGTGCTCCTTGCCCTGGATCGCCCGGGCGTCCCGCGCCCGCTTGATCGTGACGATCTGCTTCTCCGCACCGCGGGTCCAGCCGATGGCCAGGCCGCGCGGGACGAGGTAGTTCCGGCCGTAGCCGTCCTTGACCTCGACGATGTCGCCGGGAGCCCCGAGGCCCTCGACCTCCTGAGACAGGATGAGCTTCATGGTCCGCGCCTCCCTCAGCGAGCGGTGCTCGTGTACGGCAGCAGGGCCACCTCACGAGCGTTCTTGATAGCGGTCGCGACATCGCGCTGGTGCTGCACGCAGTTCCCGGTCACCCGGCGGGCGCGGATCTTGCCGCGGTCCGAGATGAACTTCCGCAGCAGCGCGGTGTCCTTGTAATCGACGTACGTCGCCTTGTCCTTGCAGAAGCCGCAGATCTTCTTCTTCGGCTTCCGAATGATCTTGGCCATTGTGGTGCTCTCTTCCTATTTCCAGAGCCCGGCAGAGCTGCCGGAATGGTCACTGACTGATGAATTGCGGGCCGATCAGAACGGAGGCTCCTCCATCGAGCCGCCGCCCTGGCTGGCCCAGGGGTCGTTCTGCTGGGCGGGCTGACCGCCGCCCTGCGGGGTGGCCCAGGGGTCGTTCTGCTGGTTGCCACCACCTTGGCCGCCACCCTGGCCGCCGCCGTAGCCGCCGCCTTGGTTGCCGCCACCCTGGTAACCACCGCCACCCTGGTTGCCGCCACCACCGAAGCCACCGCCGCCACCGTCGGAGCGCGAGGTCTTGGAGATCTTCAGCGTCGCGTACCGCATGCTGGCGCCGATCTCCTCGACGTCACACTCGAAGACGGTGCGCTTGTTCCCGTCGCGGTCGTCGTAGCTGCGCGCCTTGAGGCGCCCGTGCACGACGACCCGGGAACCGCGGGTGAGTGACTCGGCAACGTTCTCGGCGACCTGCCGCCACACCGAACACGAGATGAAGAGGGTCTCCCCGTCCTTCCACTCGTTGCTCTGCCGATCCAGCGTCCGCGGGGTCGACGCGATGGTGAAATTCGCCACCGCGGCCCCGGAGGGCGTGAAGCGCAGTTCGGGATCACCCGTGAGGTTTCCGATCAGGGTGATGGGTGGTTCGCCTGCCATTGCCGTTCCTCCTGCTTTCGGGTGTGGCTGTGTCTACAGCTATTGGTATCGGCTGGAGCCGACAGTACCGATGGCTGCTGACGACCCCAGGGTCAGTGCTGGTCCGGCCGGATGACCTTGGTGCGCAGGATCGACTCATTCAGCGTGAGCTGACGGTCGAGTTCCTTCACGACCGCCGGCTCGGCGGTCAGGTCGACGACGGCATAGATGCCTTCGGACTTCTTCTTCACGTCATAGGCAAGCTTCCGACGACCCCAGATGTCGAGCTTCTCGACCGTGCCACCTTCCTTGCGGACGATGTTCAGGTACTGGTCGATGGACGGCTCCACGGTGCGCTCATCGAGCTCCGGGTCGAGGATCACCATGACTTCGTAACGACGCATGCGCGAACTCCACCTCCTTCGGACTTGGCGGCCACGGTCTCTCCGTGGCAGGAGGGCGATGCGGTCTGCTGCACGCCGGCTCTTGCCGCCGGCGCCAAGCAACGAGCCCGGTCGATGGACCGGGCCACAACCAAAAGAGTACCAGCGTTCGGACGCCCTCTTGAACATATCCACAGGCCTGTTCCGGTGACTCTGCGTCAGATCGTCACCACAACGTGTTCGCGTCGACGGAGTACCACCACCAGGAGCGGTACGGCGAGGACGAGCGAGACCGCAGCCAGTACGGGGAAACCGCCGAGCGTGAACAGCCAGGGTGAGGCTGCGGTAGCGACTGCGGACACGGCCCAGATCGACGACTCGACCCGACTCTCCACGGCGGCCGAGCCGAGCTGCGCGCTGCCGCCGAGGTAGCACAGGTTCCAGGCGTAGCCGAGCAGGAAGAGCGCCGGGGTGAAGACAGTGCCGGTCCGCGTGACCAGTACGGCGGCGAGGAGCAGGCCGGCGAGTCCGGCGAGCGTCACGATCCGTGGGCCGCAGCGGTCGATCAGCCAGCCGGTCAACGGCGACAGCGCGAACATCCCCAGGGTGTGGGCAGAGAGCATCACGCCGAGGACACCGAGCCCACTGTGGTGGAGGTGGGTGTGGATAGGCACGGCTGTCATCACGGAGACCATCACCAGCTGGCCGACGATCATTACTCCGGCCGCCAGGCGCACAGGCTGTCTGTTGGAGTCCTCGCGTACCTGTGGTGCGGCAGTGGTTCTGGTACGGCGGATGTACGTCGACGCGACCAGTGCGGAGAAGACCGCCGCCAGTGCGAGCAAGAACGGTCCCGCGATCGCAGGTAGGCCGGCGCTAGCGGCGGTGGCCTGAGAGGGAGCCATGAGGAACGGGCCGCCCGCGGCGCCCAGTGTGCTTGCCCAGACGACTTTGCTCATGGCTCTGGAGCGTCGTACGGGCGGTACCGCGTCGGCTGCGGCGTAGCGGGAAAGGAGGCTTGCTGCGTTGCCTACACCCAGCAGGAACATGCCGACGAAGAGCAGGGCGACCGGGGCGCCGACAGCGGCGAGGACGGTGAACGCCCCGCCGGCTACGCCAACGCCGTACCCGGTCTTGAGAGCCTGTGCGCGGCTGAGGCGGGCTGTCCAGCGGCCGACGAGCACTGCGCCGGCGGCGGTGCCCAGTACTCCTGCTGTGTTGGGGAGGCCGGCCAGCGCCGGACCGAGGTCGTCGGCGATCAGGATCGCGCTGACTGCGCTGGCGGCGACCATCGCGGCGTTCATCAGGGCGGCGGCCAGAACGACGGGGATCAGCATGTGCACAACGCTAGAAAGCCGCGGCGGCCCGTTGAATGCAGAACTGAAGGTCTAGGGCCTTGTGGAGGAGCGATCTGAAAGGTGTTCTGGACACATGACCTTTCAGGAGCGTGAACTCGACTCCACCGACTGGCAGATCCTGGCAGAGCTGCAGAACGACGGCCGCCTCTCCTTCAACCAGCTGGGCAAGCGGGTGAACCTCTCCCCACCCGCCGTCGCCGATCGGGTACGGCGCCTCGAAGAGGCCGGCGTCATCACCGGCTACCGCGCCGAGATCGACCCGGCCCGCGCGGGTCAACCGCTGTCGGCGTTCGTCCAGATGCGCTGCACGACGGGCCGCTGCCTGCTCAAGACCACCCGCGCCGAGGACTTCCCCGAGGTCCTGGAGATCCACAAACTCAGCGGCAACTCCTGCTCGATGCTGCGGGTTCGGGTGACGTCGATGCGGCATCTGGAGGGCCTGTTCGAACGCCTCGGTGAGCACGGCGAAATGAACACCCACATCGTGTTGTCCACAGAGTTCGAAGGACGCCCTGTCCGACCGCCCGTCCCGGACCAGCGCCAGGTCACCCGGTCCGCCGGCTGGGGTTCGTGAACTGTCGGCGGGCGGTTCTAGGGTGGTGGGTATGACTGTGAAGCTTGGTGCGCATGTGGACCAGGAAGACCCGTTGGCGGAGGCCGCTGATCGGGGTGCCGATCTGGTGCAGTTCTTCCTGGGGAATCCGCAGGACTACAAGGCGCCCAAGCTTGCATACGCGGACGGCGAGGCCGCGCTGAAGGAGCGGGCGGCCGCGGCAGGCGTGGACCTGTATGTGCATGCTCCGTACCGGCTGAACGTGGCGAACACGAACAACCGGATCCGGATCCCGAGCCGGAAGCTGCTGCAGCAGACGCTCGACAAGGCGGCCGAGATCGACGTCAAGGGCGTGATCGTGCACGGCGGGCACGTCGGCGACGAGGACGACCCGGAGGCCGGGTTCGACAACTGGCGCAAGTGCATCGAGCGGGCCGAGCTCCCGGTGCCGTTGCTGATCGAGAACACCGCCGGCGGGGAGAACGCGATGGCCCGCCAGCTGGACCGGATCGCGCGGCTCTGGGAGGCGGTGCAGGCGTCCGGCAACGACCGCCTGGAGAACGTCGGCTTCTGCCTGGACACGTGCCACTTCCACGCGGCCGGCGAGGACCTGCCGACGATCGTCGAGCGGGTGCTGGCGATCACCGGCCGGATCGACCTGGTGCACGCGAACGGTTCCCGCGACGAGTTCGGCTCCGGCGCGGACCGGCACAGCAACTTCGAAGAGGGCCACATCGACCCGGCCGAGATCGTGGCGGTCGTCGAGGCGGCCGGCGCCCCGGTCGTCGTCGAGACCCCGAACGCGGACAACGGCCAGAAGGCCGATCTCGATTACCTCCGGGCGCACCTCACGTCGTAGGGGTCGAGTCCGCCGGCGGCTTCATGCCGTAGATCCAGTACGTCAGGGCCCACGGGAGCAGCAGCGAGAGGGCCGACTGGTTGTCGGTCGGTACGACGAGACCGCAGACCACCGCGACCACGATGACCACGGTGCTGGCTTGGAACAGGTCGACCGCGCCGAACAGGCGGGTGCGCAGGGTGACTTTGTCGCGCGCAAAGCCGACGTACAGCGCGATCAGGGCGAGGACGCAGACGACGACCACGATCGCGCCGAGCCAGGCGAGGCCGGTGAACTTCGCGTCGTTCTGCACCATGCCGGAAACCACGAACCCGCCGGCCAGCAGCGTGAGCCAGGCGCAGGACCACTCGAACGCCCGGACCGTCCGCCGGGCCCGCTCGGCCGGATCCTCCTCGGGCTCCTTCTTCAACTCGCCCTTCGAGTCCGCAGCGTCCGCAGAACTCGCAGAGTCCGCAGAAGGCTTGGAGACCGTCGGGTCCGTCGGGTCCTCGGGTCCGGCGGCCGGGGCGGGCTCGGAGTCTGACTGCGCCATGGCAGTGACGGTAGCGCAGAATGAGGCTAGGCAGCCGTCCGCCGGGAACTGCTCGACGAGCGGGGCGCCCCGGCTGATGGGTCCCCTGACCTGGCGCGGCGTCGGCCCGGTTGTCAGGCCGGCTCAGGCACCGCGGCTGGTTCAGCCGCCTTCCACGGCAGGAGTACGGCGCTCAGCGTGCAGCAGATGCCCGCGACCCACAGCGCGCCGCGCATCCCGACCACCGTGGCGAGTACGCCGCCGAGCGCCATGAACGCCGGCTGCACGCAGCGCGAACTGATCGACCACGACCCGACGACGCGCGCCATGTACCCGTCCTCGGTGACCTCCATCCGGTACGTCGTGAACGACGGGTTGAACGCCCCCGCGCCGACGAGCAGCGCCGTCTCGGCGGCGGTGATCAGTACGAAACCGCCCCACCCGTGCGGTGCGAGCGGGAACAGCAACAACCAGGGAGCCCGCAGTACGCCGAACACGCGCAACATCCACGGCAGTCCGTACCGCTTGGTCAGCCGCGGCGCCATCCGCGCGCCGACCACCCCGCCGATGCACGAGATGCCGAGCATCACGCCGTAGCTCCACGGCGCGAGACCGAGGTCGCGCAACATGAACACGGCCAGCAGCGGCGAGGTCATCATCACCGGACCGCCGAACAGCTGCGAGTTCCAGAACAGTACGCGCAGACCGCGGTGCCGCAGGATGTACCGCCAGCCGGCGGTGATGTCGCGCTTGCCCTCGCGCTTGACCGGCTCCGGCTCGGGCTGCTGGATCCGCCGGATGCCGAGCGCGGATCCGAGGAACGAGACCGCGTCGACCGCCAGCGTCACGGTCGCCCCGACGAGACTCACCAATGCGCCGCCGATCGCGGGGCCTACGGTCAACGACACCCAGTTCGTCTGTTCGAAGCGGCTGTTCGCCTCGGCCCGGTCCGCCGCCGGGACGAGCGCCTTCAGATGCGCGCCACTCGCGGCCTGGAACGCGATCGTCCCCGCCGCCTGCAGCACGCCCGCGACGCAGAGGTGCGCGTAGGTCAGTACGCCGAACGCGGCCGCGACCGGCACCGACGCCAGCGCGACGAACCGGATCAGGTCCGACGCGATCATCACCGGCCGCTTGTGCCGCTGCTCGATGAAGTCACCCATCGGCAACGCGAGCGCACCGCCCGCCAGCGCGGAGAACGCGGCGAGCATCGAGACCTGCAGGGTCGTGGAGTCCAGGGCGAGTACGGCGACCAACGGCAACGCGCCGAGTCCCACCGCCGATCCGAACGCACTGACCGTGAACGCCAACCACAACCGACGGAAGTCTCGACCCAAAGACATCCCGCGATGGTATGAGCGAGCACCGACAGAATCAGCGCAGGTTCAGGCCGCCGTCGAGCAGGATCACCTCACCGGTCAGGTACGAGTTGTGGACAACTGCCGAGATCAGGTCGGCGACATCCGCAGGTTGCGCCGCGCGGCGCATCGGACTCGAGGTTTTCCACAGGTTCTGCGCCTCGGTCCACGATTCGGTCAGCGGCGTGTCGACGAGGCCGGGAGCGACCGCATTGACCCGCACCGACGGTCCGAGCGCGGCGGCGAGGAGCTTCGTGACGTGGTTCAGTGCCGCCTTCGACGCGGCGTACGCGATCGAGCTGCCCTTCGGCCGGACACCGGCGTGGCTCGTCACGTTCACGATGCAGCCGTCGGCCTCACGCAACGCGGGCAGCGCTGCGGTGCAAAGGAGCCACGGCGCGATCAGGTTCACGTCGAGCAGCTGCCGCCAGTCGGACGCGGTCAGCGCGTCCAGGTCCGCGTGCGGCACCGGCCAGCTGATGCCCGCGTTGTTCACGAGTACGTCGAGACGCCCGTGTGCGGCCAGCACCTCCGGTACCAGTGCCGCGGCGGATTCGTCGTCGGCGAGATCGGCCTGGTGGTACGACCCGCCGAGTTCGGCGGCGAGCGCAACGCCAGCATCCTGCGTCGAACGCGAGTGCACCGCGACGGTCATCCCGTCCGCGGCGAGTCGCCGTACGGTCGCCGCTCCGATCCCCGAGGTCGATCCGGTCACCAGCGCGACCTTCATACGCCGTACCGGAGGCCGTCGAGGAGGAGGTTGAGCAGGCGGTCGGCCTGTTCACGCTTGGAGCCGGTCGCCAGCGCGACTCCGCAGAGGCCGGCGAGCAGGTCGTCGGCGGAGGTGTCGGCGCGGATCTCTCCGGCCGCGGCGGCCGCGGCCAGCAGCGGCTTGATCGCGCCGGTCAGCAGCTCGAGGCTCTGCGCGTACGGGTTTGCGCCGGAGGCGATCACGGCGCGGAGCGCGTCGGCCATGCCGAGCTTGCGGGCCATGTAGTCGACGTACCGATCCATCCACGCCCGCAGCGCCTCGAGCGGTGGCAGCCGGTCGAGCAGCTCCGGCGCGGCGTCACAGACGGCGGCCAGCTCACTGCGGTACGCCGCCTCGATCAGCAGCTCGCGCGTCGGGAAGTGCCGGTAGAGCGTCCCGATGCCGACGCCGGCGTCCTTCGCGATCCCCTCCAGCGTCGCCTCCAGCCCGCACCGCGAGAACGCCAGCGCCGCGGCGGCCAGGATCTGCTCGCGGTTGCGCTGGGCGTCGGCCCGCAGCGGACGTCCGGTCATTCTTCCCTCCCTGCCATGAACCTACCGTGTTTGATCACAGCACCCGCTCGGCTACGGTTCCCGCGGCCGGGCCGGTAGCCTGACCCACCGTGAGTGACTTGAGCATCCGGACCATCACCACCGACGAGCACGCCGCGTACATTGCGGCGCAGCCGGCGGCGAGCTTCCTGCAGACCCCCGGCTGGGCCGCGGTGAAGAGCGAGTGGAAAGCGGAGTCACTCGGCTGGTACGAACCGGGCACGCCCGGCGAGCTGGTCGGCGTCGGTCTGGTGCTCTACCGGCAGATGCCGAAGGTGAAGCGCTACCTCGCGTACCTGCCGGAAGGCCCGGTGATCAACTGGGACGCGATCGACCTCGGCAGCTACCTGCGTCCGCTGGCCGGGCACCTGGCCGAGCGCGGCGCGTTCGGGATCCGGATGGGTCCGCCGGTGGCGACCCGGCGGTGGGGCGCGCAGACGATCAAGGACGCGATCGCCGGCGGGCAGCAACCGCGGCTCGGCGACGTCCGCCCGGACGTGATCGAGCCGTCCGGCGCGACCGTCGCCGACCAGCTCCGCAAGCTCGGCTGGAAGCCGCCGCGGATCGCGGAGGGTTTCGCGGCCGGTCAGCCGCAGTACGTCTTCCAGGTGCCGCTGGCCGGCCGTACCGAGGACGACCTGCTGAAGGGCATGAACCAGCTCTGGCGGCGGAACATCAAGAAGGCCGCGAAGGCCGGCGTCGAGGTGACGCAGGGCGGGCCCGAGGACATCAAGGCATTCCACGGGCTGTATGTCGAGACCGCCGAGCGCGACCACTTCACGCCGCGACCGCTGCCGTACTTCGAGAAGATGTACGCCGCGATGGCGAACCAGCCGGCCGATTGCTGTGACTTCCGGATCTACAACGCCCACCACGAGGGCGACCTGGTCGCGTCGACGATCTGGGTCCGGGTCGGCGGTCACTCCTGGTACTCCTACGGTGCCAGCTCGACCGCCAAGCGGGACGTGCGCGGATCGAACGCGATCCAGTGGCGCATGATGACGGACGCACTCGCGGCGGGCGCGTCCGTGTACGACCTACGGGGCATCACCGACACCTTGGACCCGAACGACCCGCACGTCGGGTTGATCCAGTTCAAGACCGGTACCGGCGGCGAGGCCGTCGAGTACGTCGGTGAGTGGGATCTGCCGTTGAACAAGGCGCTCTACACCGCATTCGACCTCTACATGAGACGGCGTTGACACCATGCCCCTAGTCCTGCACGTCGATTCCGATCGATGGCGTGATCACCTGCGTTCCACCTGGAGCCCCGACATCGTTCCGGTTGCCAAGGGCAACGGGTACGGGTTCGGCAACCACCGGTTGTTCGCGGAGTCCCGCGCGCTCGGCGCCCGGACGATCGCGGTCGGCACGTACTTCGAGGTCCCCGCGGAGCCGCGCGAGGACGTCGTGGTGCTGTCGCCGTGGCGGCCGTTCCTGGAGATGCCGAAGAGCCAGAACGTGATCCACACGGTCAGCCGGCTGGCCGACCTGGTCTCGATCCCGGCCGGCAGCCGGGTGCTGATCGAGGTGATGACCTCGATGCGCCGGCACGGTATCGGCGCCCGCGAACTGCGGCACACGATGCTGCTGAACGCGCTCGACCGGATCCGCTTCGAGGGCTGGTCGCTGCACTTCCCGATGGGCGCGGGCGGTACGTCGGCCAACCTCCGCGAGGCGCAGCAGCTGGCCAAGGCGGCCCTCGACGTACGGAAGAAGACGTTGTGGGTGTCGCACGTACCGGCGCAGAAGCTGGCCGACATCGGCGACGACGTGAAACTCCGGATGGGTACCGGCCTCTGGCTCGGCGACCGCGGCGCGCTCTCGGTGAAGGCGACCGTCCTCGACGTGCATTCGGTACGGCGCGGTGAGCGCGTCGGGTACCGCCAGCGCCGGGTGAGCGGCGACGGGCACATCATCATCGTCTCCGGTGGTACGGCGCACGGCGTCGGGCTGGAGGCCCCCACCGGCGCGGCGACCGTCCGGCAGCGGGCGATCGCGATGGCCAAGGGCAGCCTGGACGCGGCCGGCCTGGCGTTGTCGCCGTTCAGCATCGAGGGCAAGCAGCGCTGGTTCGCGGAGCCACCGCACATGCAGGCCAGCATGCTGTTCCTGCCGTCCGCGGTGGCCCCGCCGGCGGTCGGCGACGAGGTCGACCTCGACGTCCGCTACACGACCACCACGTTCGACAAGGTGTCGATGGATTGACTTAAGGTCCACGTGAAGTTGCAGCGTGGACTCATGAGCTTTCTGGAGCGGATCGAAGAGCGGTCCGGTGCGGCTGAGGTGCGGGCGGCGTCGTACCGGATGCTGGGGCTGAAACGCGGCGCGACCTGCGTCGACGTCGGCTGCGGTGCGGGTCACGCGGTGGCTGAGCTCGCGCGTAAGGGCCTGAAGATGACGGGGATCGACGCCGATCCGGATGCGGTCGCGGCGGCCCGGGAGCGCACGCCCGGGGCGATGTTTCACGTGGCACATTCCGACGACCTGCCGCTCGAGGCCGGGTCGATGGACGGGTACCGCGCTCTGCGGCTGTTCCACTTGCTCGAGGATCCGGTCCCGACGATCGGCGAAGCCCGTCGGGTACTGCGGCCCGGCGGGCGGATCGTGGTCGGCGGGCAGGACTACGGATTCCTGCTGATCGACAGCTCCGACCAGGACCTGACCGATGTGATCTGCCTCGGACTGGAGTCGCGGACGGTATCGCCGCGCGCAACCCGGACCCTGCGCGACGTGCTCCTCGACGCCGGCTTCCAGTACGTCGAGGTCGCCGTACACACCGAGGTCGTCACCGAGCACGCGCAGCTGGCGCCGCAGCTGAAGGCTGCCGCACGCGCGGCGGTCGAGAAGGCGCTGATCACGCAGGAGGACGCGGACAGCTGGCTCGCGGAGCAGGCCCGCCGGGGACGGCGCGATCGGTTCCTGGCCGTCGTACCGACGTTGCTCGTCGGAGCCCACCGCTGACGGGTGGGCTCCGACCGAGACCTACTGCTTGAGGTGGCCCTTCCAGCGGACCGTCGGAAGCAGGGCGGCCGGGTCGACGCGGTCCTTGTTCGCGGACACGATGTCGAACATCGACTCGATCAGGGTCTCCGA
Organism: Kribbella sp. NPDC031520; assembly: GCF_055580825.1. Taxonomy (NCBI): domain Bacteria; kingdom Bacillati; phylum Actinomycetota; class Actinomycetes; order Propionibacteriales; family Kribbellaceae; genus Kribbella; species Kribbella sp. NPDC031520. The sequence goes on along the minus strand of NZ_JBVIKS010000007.1, from coordinate 52,567 downwards.
CAGCAAGTGCGGCTGGAGGCCGAGGCCGACGAGGCCCGTGTGCTTCACGTTGTAGTAGTGCTCCGCCTGCTCGACGCGCGGGTTCTCCAGGTGCTCGACCTGGACCGGGCCCGGGAAGCACTCCGCGACCAGCTCGGCGAGCTGCGCCACCGAGTAGCTCTCGGTCATCTGGTTGAAGACCCGGAACTCGCCGGCGTCCGCCGGGTTCTCCACCGCGAGCCGGATGCACTCGACGGTGTCCCGGATGTCCAGGAAGCCGCGCGTCTGACCGCCGGCGCCGTACACCGTGAGCGGCTCGCCGAGGACGGCCTGGATGCAGAACCGGTTGAGCACGGTGCCGAACACGGCGTCGTAGTCGAACCGCGTCGCCAGCCGCGCGTCCTGCACGGTCTGGTCGGTCTGCTGGCCGTAGACGACACCCTGGTTGAGATCGGTGACCCGCATGCCCCAGATCCGGCAGCCGAACTCGAGGTTGTGCGAGTCGTGCACCTTGCTGAGGTGGTAGAACGAGCCCGGCTTCTTCGGGTAGAGCATCCGGTCCTTGCGGCCGTTGTGCTCGACCTCCAGCCAGCCTTCCTCGATGTCGATGTTCGGCGTCCCGTACTCACCCATCGTGCCGAGCTTGACCAGATGGATGTCCGGGTTGGTCTCGGCGATCGCGTACATCAGGTTCAGCGTGCCGACCACGTTGTTGTGCTGCGTGTACACAGCGTGTTCGCGGTCGATCATCGAGTACGGCGCGGCGCGCTGCTCGGCGAAGTGCACGATCGCGTCCGGTGCGAACTCCTGCAGCACCCGGTACACGAAATCGGCGTCGAGCAGGTCACCGACGTACGCCGGAACGGTCTTGCCGGAGACCTCCTTCCAGGCCTGCACCCGGGACTCGAGATCCTCGATCGGGACCAGACTCTGGACACCCAGCTCGCGGTCGTAACCACGCCGGGCCATGTTGTCGAGCACGGCCGTGTCATGGCCGCGATCGGAGAGGTGCAGAGCAGTCGGCCACCCCAGGTAGCCGTCACCGCCCAGGACGAGTACGCGCACGGCTCGGCCGCCTTCCGGTCGGGAAACGTCGTCAGGGTCCTTCATATCCCGAGTACCCGCTCCAGTAACGTGATCTGCCAGACATGTTCGCTGGCAATAGGCTGAAAATTTCCTGCCGCCTGCCGCGCACTGGTGCGGAGGTGCAGAATAGGCCCCGATGCGCGCCCTCACCAAGCTCAGACCTCGTTCCGGCCGATTGTTGCTGTGGGCGAGGTACTCGGCATCCTCCGTGGTCGCCACCGTGGTCAGCCAGGTGGCGTTCGCCCTGTGTTACTGGTTCGGTACGCCGGCGCTGGTCGCGACCCTGGTCGCCTGGCTGGCCGGCGCGATCCCGAACTACACGCTGAACCGGCGCTACACCTGGGGCCGCAGCGGCCAGAAGTTGCCGTACACAATCATCGTGGTCGGTTCCGCGGTCACCGCCGCGCTCGTCACCTCGCTGACCGATCACCTGGTGCAGCCGATCGAGTCCCACGCGTGGAAGACACTCCTGGTGACCGGTTCGTACCTCGGTACCTACGCGGTGCTGTTCATCGCGAAGTTCGTGCTGTTCGATCGGCTGGTGTTCGCCAAGCCTGTCCCCGACGGTGTCGACGCGGCCGAAGCACGTACTCCCGTAGCCACGTAGTCGTCATCACCCGCCCGTAGTTCGCGCCGTACACGATCCCCGGGCCCTTCTTGCTGCTCCCGTCGCCGCGACGGCGCATCGTCATCGGCAGCTCGACCACCCGCGCGCCGAGCGCGAGCGCACCGAGCAACAGCTCCGACGACTGGTACTGCGGCTCGCGCAGCGTCACCGCCGTGACCAGGTCCGCCCGCATCGCGCGGAACCCGAACGACGTGTCGGTGAGCTTCTTCCGGGTCAGGATCGACGCGAGTACGGCGAACACCCGGACGCCGACCCAGCGCAGCCGGCTGTCCGCGTCCTCCGCTCCGAGGCGGCGGGACCCGGTGACGAAGTCGGCCCGATCGAGCAGGATCGGCTCGAGCAGTACCTCGAGCTCGTCGTTGTCGTACTGCCCGTCGGCGTCGGTGGTCACGACGTACTGCGCTCCGCCTGCGGCGGCCAGGTGGTACCCGAGGCGGAGCGCGGCGCCCTGACCGCGATTGCTCGGGGCAACGCAGACGTGCGCTCCGTTCGTACGGGCGATCTCCGCGGTGTCGTCGGTGGCGCCGTCGGCCACGACCAGGACGTCGACAGGCATGCCGGCGCACGTCTTGGGCATGTTCTTGAGAACCGGCCCGATGCCGGCAGCCTCGTTGTACGCCGCGATGACGACGACGATCGGTGCGAAGCTCTCTTGGCGCATGTTCTTTGCTGCTGCGGTATCCACGGCGTCCGGATAGTCGGCCATCGCCGGTCGTGCCTGGTCCTTGCCGAGGATCGCCCGCAGGCCTATGACACCGGCCAGCGGGAAGAAGATCAGCCCCGGCAGTTGGTAGCGCCAGGAGAACTCGAACGCGGCTGAACCGAGTAGAAGGATCACCCCGGCTGCTGCAGGCAGTAGCGCGGCCGAGCGGAGTCCTGAGGTCTTGGCGCGTCCTAGCCCGGCTACAGCAGCGAGAGCGATCAACAGGCACAGCCCGAGGAGGGTGCCGGACGTGTAGCCGCCGTGCAGCTGGTAGGCGCGAAGGATGACCGCAGGTACGTGGGAGACGTGCGGCTCGGCCCCTCCCCATTTCACTGCGGCCTTGGCCGTGTTGGGGTCCTTGAGGTTCGGGTAGACCAACTGGAACTGCCAGCGGTCCAGTGGTACGTCGTTGGGCGAGCTGGTCCTGGTCGGCGCGAAGCCTTTCGCGAAGTCCTTCAGCGCGGCCCAGGTCACGTCCAGCGGCTGGTGCGTGATGACGAGATGCGCGAACTCCGTCGCCAGCTGGCGTTTCGTCGTACCGGGCGGCAACGGGCCCGGCCAGTTCGGGTCGCCGTAGTGGTTGTGGGCGTACTTGTCCACGCCTAGGCGCTGCCCCAGCGGTTCCTTCGGGCAGAACAGGCGCGTGCCCTCGTCGAGCGGGAGCTTGTCGCAGTTCGCGACCGTGGCGGTCCGTCCGTACAGGACCTGGTTCTCGGCGCCGGTGAAGCCCCAGCGGCCGGTGTCGATCCGGTAGTACCCGCCGTACGCCGCGAACACGATCGCGAATCCGGCGATGGCGGCAGCGGTACGGCGTACCACGTCTGTGCGGCGTTTACGCCAGGCGTTGCCGACGACGATCAGGTAGAGCACGACGGCGATCAGAAGCACCATGCCGATCGCGCGGACGGCGAAGGCGGCGCCGATCAGTACGCCGACGATCGCCGCCCGGCGCCAGCCTGGTACGCCCTTTGCCAACAGGAGCCAGAGGATCGCGACCAGGATCACGTCGAACGTGGTCTCGGCCATGATGTTCTGCTCGATCTGCACCTGGTACGCGTCGAGCAGGATCGGCGCGGCGGCCACCGCGGACAACCAGCGGTAGACGGTCAGCTTGCGGGCGAGTGCGTAGATCGCGACACCGAGGCCGAGGCCTACCAGGTGCTGGACGATGACGACGAGTTTGAGGCCGCCCAGCCAGACCAGTGGACCGAGTACGAAGTCGTAGCCGATCGGGTTGAGCTGGTCGGGGCTCAGCTTGTCCATGTTCGTCAGGTACTGCACGGAGTCCGTGTAGACGATCGCCGGCGTGTAGGCGACGGTCGCAAGCACCCGTAGTACCAAGCCGAGTGTGAGGAAGACGAAGAGCAGCCAGTGCTTCCTTACTGCTGCTTTCAGCAGCTGTTGCTTCCTCACTGCGTTCGGAAGTACTGCCACGTCCGGCCCAGACCCTCTTCCAAGGAAACAGTTGGCTGGTAACCGAGATCGTTGGTGATGTCCACGACCACGGCCGGCATCTCACCAGCAGGCGCCTCGATGTGCTCGGCCGGCACCGGGCATCCGGTCACCGTCCGCACCGTCTCGATCATCTCCAGCACAGACACCGAGCGGCCGGACCCAATGATCGCGCGCCCGTCGTACTTGCTGTCGAGCGCCAGCAGCACACCGCTCACCACGTCGTCGATGTACACGAGATCGCGCCGCTGCTTGCCGTCGCCGTACACCCGCACCCCGGTCCCACTCAGCGCGGCCCGCATCATCCGCGGCACGAAGCTGTCCTTGTGCGACATGCCCGGTCCGTACACGTTCGTGAACCGCAGGGCGGCAGTCGCCATCCCGTAGCTCCCCGAGTACGCCGAGAGCAACATCTCGCACGCCGCCTTGGTCGCCCCGTACGGCGTCAACGGCCGCAGCGGAAGGTTCGCGTTGATGGTCGACGTACCGACATTGCCGACGACCGCGTTCGTAGAGGCGAGCACGAACCGATCCACGCCACTACCCCGTGACAACTCCAGCAGAACCTGCGTGATCGTCACGTTCTGCGCGAACGTCTGCATCGGCGCGTCCACCGACCGCAGTACCGAGGTCAACGCCGCCAGATGCACCACCGCAGTCGGCCGCGTCTCGAACGCCGCCACACAGGTCTCCTGCTCCGCAAGATCTCCCGTCACCACGTGCACCCCGTCATCCCACGACGAGTCCGCCGGCTCCCGATCCACCGCAGTAACCGGCACGCCACGCTGGCGTAGAGCAGCCACCACGGCCCGCCCGATAAACCCAGAGGCCCCGGTGACCAACACACGATCGTCCATGGCTTCAACCTACCGCCGGGGTGTCGGTCCACCATCATGGGTCGACAGTGCGCTACGAACTATTGACGGGGGGTTACGAAGCTGGGCAGGATCACCCCCGGGCGCGGGCTGACAACCTTGTCATCGGGGTCGCGCACCCACACCGGCGGACGGGGGTCGCGTCGGTCCGGCCGTGCAAGGAGCGTAGATGGATCTCCGCCGCCCACTGGGGCTCGTCACGTCTCTCACGTTGGTTGTGACAATGTCTGCTGCCATGACGCCAGCGCATGCCGCGTCACCTGCTGCTTCGGAGCAGCCGGTGGTCAGCGGTTCGTCGTACTTCACCTCGTTCGAGCCGGGGCAGCCGCAACCCGGCTACACCGACACCGTCGAGACCGGCCCGGACGGGAAGCCGCGCACCGAGGGTGTCCGTGGACCGACGCCGACCGGGATCGGCGGCAGCCAGATGGACAAGGTCACCAAGGTGACCGCGAACGGCGAGAACACCGGCGGCGGCGAGATCGCCACCAACGCCGCCGACGGTGACAAGTTCACCAAGTGGCTGGTGTTCGAGCCGACCGGCTGGCTGGTCTACCAGACCTCGGCCCCGGTGGTGATCAAGAAGTACGCGCTGACCTCGGCGAACGACGCCGACGGCCGCGACCCGCAGAACTGGACCGTCTCCGGTTCGAATGACGGGACCACCTGGACCACGCTGGACACCCAGACCGGCCAGAGCTTCGAGAACCGCTTCCAGACCAAGGAGTACAGCTTCGCCAACGACACGGCGTACACGTATTTCAAGCTCGACATCACGCTGAACCACGGCGAGAACATCGTCCAGCTCGCCGACTGGTACCTCTCCAACGGCGACCCGCTGCCGCCGCCCGGCCCGGTCGCCGAGTCGCGGCTCGACTCCGGTCCGACCAGCGCGTACAACGCCCGCGCCCGGGTCGGCTTCACCGGCGTCAAGTCGTTCCGGTACGCCGGTCACCAGGACGCGACGGGCCGCGGCTACACGTGGAACAAGATCTCCGACGTCGACCTCGAGGTCGGCAAGGACACCCGGCTGTCGTACAAGATCTTCCCCGAGCACGTCGAGGGCGACCTCAGCTATCCGAGTACGTACGCCGCCGTCGACCTGGCGTTCGACGACGGGACGTACCTGAGCGACCTGAAGGCGAAGGACCACCACGGGTTCGAGCTGAGCCCGCGCGGTCAGGGCGACTCGAAGGCGCTGTACACGAACCAGTGGAACAACGTCGAGGCCGACCTGGGGAAGGTTGCCGCGGGCAAGACGATCAAGCGGATCCTGGTCGGCTACGACAAGCCGTCCGGACCGGCCGACTTCCGCGGCTGGCTCGACGACATCCGGATCGCCGCGGCCATCAACCCGGATCGTGCGGCCCAGAAGACCGCGGCCAAGCACCCGTCGGACCTGGCGCTGACGACCCGCGGTACGAACGCCACCGGCGGCTTCTCACGGGGCAACAACTTCCCGGCGACCGCCGTACCGCACGGCTTCAACTTCTGGACGCCGGTGACGAACGCCGGCTCCACGTCTTGGCTGTACGACTATGCCAAGGGCAACAACGAGGCCAACCGGCCGACCCTGCAGGCGCTGTCGATCAGTCACGAGCCGAGCCCGTGGATGGGCGACCGGCAAACGTTCCAAGTGATGCCCTCCACTGCGGACACACCGACCGCGGATCGCAAGGCGCGCGCCTGGTCGTTCAGTCACGACAACGAGATCGCCCGTCCGTACTACTACGGCGTCACGTTCGACAACGGCAACGCGGCCGAGATCGCGCCGACCGACCACGCCGCGATGCTGCGCTTCAGCTTCCCGGCCGGCAAGGCGTCGCTGGTCTTCGACAACGTCAACAACAGCGGCGGCCTGACCCTCGACCCGGCGACCGGGGTGGTCACGGGGTACTCCGACATCAAGAGCGGGTTGTCCACCGGCGCCGGCCGGCTCTTCGTGTACGGCATCGTGGACCAGAAGGTCGTTGCCTCGGGCAAGCTGTCCGACGGTGGCGGTGCCGACGTCGGCGGGTACTTCAGATTCGACGCGAAGACCACTCAGGTGCAGCTGCGGATCGCCACCTCGCTGATCGGCACCGCACAGGCTAAGAAGAACCTCGACCAAGAGTTGCCGGAGGGGTCGAAGTTCAGCAAGGTCAAGGACGACGCGCAGGCCTTGTGGGACAAGAAGCTGAGCACGATCGAGGTCGAGGGCGCCACGGCCGACCAGCTGACCACCCTGTACTCGAATCTCTACCGAATGTTCCTCTACCCGAACAACGGCTCCGAGAACACCGGTACCGCCGCGAAGCCGGTGATCGAGTACGCGTCGCCGACCTCACCGAAGGTGGGTACGGACACCCCGACCACGACCGGTTCCAAGATCGTGGCCGGCCAGACGTACGTGAACAACGGCTTCTGGGACACCTACCGCACGGTGTGGCCGGCGTACTCGCTGTTCGCGCAGGACGACGCGGCCGCGCTGGTGAACGGTTTCGTCCAGCAGTACAAGGACGGCGGCTGGATCTCCCGCTGGTCCTCCCCCGGCTACGCGAACCTGATGGTCGGTACCTCGTCCGACGTCGCCTTCGCGGACGCGTACCTGAAGGGCATCAAGGGCATCGACGTCCAGGCGATGTACGACGCCGCGGTGAAGAACGCGTCCGTCGTACCACCGTCGCAGAACGTCGGCCGCAAGGGAATGGACCTGTCCACGTTCAACGGCTACACGGCCAACACCACCGGTGAAGGCTTCAGCTGGTCGATGGACGGCTACATCAACGACTTCGGCATCGCGAACATGTCGAAGAAGCTGTACGACACCGCGAAGAAGAACGACCCGCGCAAGCAGGAGTACCTCGACAACTACAAGTACTTCCTGAACCGGGCCCGTAACTACGTGACGCTGTTCGACCCGGCGGTCGGCTTCTTCCAGGGCAAGGACCCGAACGGCGTCTGGGGCAACTCGACCAGTACGTTCGACCCGCAGGACTGGGGCCACGACTACACCGAGACGAACGCGTGGAACATGGCGTTCTCGGCGCCGCAGGACGGGGCCGGCCTGTCCGCGATCTACGGCGGTCGCGAGGGCCTGGCGAAGAAGCTCGACGAGTTCTTCAGCATCCCCGAGGACGCCTTGCACACCGGTGGGTACGGCGGCACGATCCACGAGATGCTCGAGGCGCGTGACGTCCGGATGGGCCAGTACGGGCACAGCAACCAGCCGTCGCACCACATCACCTACATGTACGACGTGGCGGGGCAGCCGTGGAAGACGCAGGAGAAGGTGCGCGAGGTGTTGTCCCGGTTGTACACCGGCTCGGAGATCGGGCAGGGGTACCCAGGTGACGAGGACAACGGCGAGATGTCGTCGTGGTACATCTTCAGCTCGCTGGGCTTCTACCCGCTGCAGGTCGGTTCGCCGTCGTACGCGATCGGCTCGCCGCTGTTCACCAAGGCGACGATCAAGCTTGCGGGCGGCAAGAAGCTCGTGGTCAGTGCACCAGGCAACAGCTCCAGCAACATCTATGTGAAGAGCGTTCGCGTCAACGGGAAGCCGTGGACGTCGACGTCGTTGCCGCACGACCTGATCGCGGGAGGCGGCAAGATCGAGTTCGAGATGACCGACCGGCCGACGACGTGGGGCACCGGCCGCAACGACGCCCCGCCGTCGATCACCAAGCCCGGCGAGGACCCGATGACGTGGCGGGACTCCACCTCCGACACCGGTGCGGTGATCGGTGCCGGTGGTACGGACGTGTCGTCGCTGATCGACAACGACGCGAAGACACAGGTCACGCTGACCGGCGCACAGCCGACCGTCACGGTCGCGCTGCCGCAGGGCCGTCCGGTCGGCATGTACACGCTGACGAGTGGTGCCACCGGTACGGCGCCGTCCGCGTGGACGTTGGAGGGTTCGAACGACGGTACGACGTGGACGACCGTGGATCGTCGTACCGGTGAGTCCTGGGCGTGGGCGTCGTACACGAGGTCCTTCAGCGTGGCGTCGCCCAAGGCGTACACGCAGTACCGCCTGGTGTTCGCTCCGGCAACTGACGGCGTCACGCTGTCCGAGCTCGAACTGCTCGGCACGCTGAAGGGCGTCGAGGCCGGCGCGCACCCGAGCGACCAGCGCGTCGCCGAGACGAAGCCGAGCCCGACCCCCTCACAACCGATCGACCGCAACTGGGGCTGATCGCCGTGGCCGGCTCCTGCCGCTACTTGTAGTGGCAGGAGCCGGCGAACCTGAGCAGCGTGTTCATGTCCCAGGCCAGGTTGTAGGCGTGGTTGCTGACGCCAACGATCTTGTTGCTGCTGCCCGGCTTGATGTAGACCTCCTGCCGGCCGTTCGGACTGCCCGGTACGCCGCTCGTCACCGCCAGGTACTTGCCCGCACGAACCTTCGGCAGCTTCGTCCACGGAGTCGAGTACTTGTCGACCGTGGGGCCCTCGCCCTCGTCGATCAGCTCGGTCTGCCGGATGGTCACGGTGTACGTCGCGCCGTGGAACTTCTTCGCGTCCAGGTTCGGGTCGTACAGATCCTGCTGCTGGGCGATCGGGGACGCGTAGGCGACCCGGACCGCCCAGCCCTTCGGGATCAGGTCGCAGGTGATCACGCCGGGGAACGCCTTCGGGTTCGTGACCAACGGGACCGCAGTTGCTGGGATGACCGGCGGCTTGCGCTTGTCGGGATCGCGGAAGGTCGGTCCGGGGTTCGTGGTCACGTTCGTCGCCGGTGCGCCGGACGTCGTACCGGACGGGAGCACCGACCAGCCGGCGCCGATGACCAGTGCGGTGGCGACCGCGCCGGCCGCGACACCGGTGATCCGGCGGCGCTTCAGGGCCCGCTGTCCGCGGAGCAGGTCGGCGGTCAGGTCGGCGTCGGTGACACCGGGCTCGGGACCCGCGGCCTCGTCGAGGAGGTTCTTCAGGTCGGTCATCGCAGGCTCTCCAGGGTTTCGAGGGGCTCGTGCAGGAGATCGCGTAACGTCGCCAGGGCGCGGGAGGTCTGGGATTTCACGGTCCCTTCCGAGCAGCCCATCAGCTCGGCGGTGGTGTGGATGTCGAGGTCGCCGAAGTACCGCAGTACGACGACCGCGTGCTGGCGGCGCGGGAGCTTCGCCAGCGCGTCCAGTACGGTCAGCCGCTCGGCCGGGTCCTGACTCGGCGGCGGCGCCGGGTCGCGCAGCTCCTCGGTGGTCGACTCTCGCCGACGCCACATCCGCCGGCGCTCGTCGAGGAAGCTGTTCACCAGAATGCGGTCGGCGTACCGTGCGGGGCCGTCCTCCCGGCGCACTTTCGCCCAGTGCACGTAGAGCTTGGTCAGTGCGACCTGGACCAGGTCCTCGGCCCAGTGCGCGTCACCCGAGGCCAGCAGCCGGGCGGTCCGCAGCACCCGGCCGCGGTGCGCGGTCACGTACTCGAGGAACTCCGCATCCCGGTCGCTCACGGCCGGCCCTCCCGTCGTCGGTGATCTCCACCCTGCAACTACGGGGTGAGGCCGCCCGGAGGTTGCATCACGACGCGAGGGCGACGGCTGCCTGCCATCGCCCTCGGTACCGGATTACCCGGCGGAGCCTGCCCCTGAGAGGTTCCGCCGGAACTCGAGGAGGGGTGGCGGTCCCCGCCCGGACTGCCACCCCTTCACCCCTATCGACGCTCGAACCCGTCCGAGGGTTGCCTCATCGAAAAACTGTCCACATGCCGGACAACGACAGGGGGTGCCACGAACTCAGCCGGACCAGCGACCAGTGAAGAAGGCGGCCGCCCAGACGGCAGCCAGCGGTATGGCGAGGCCCAGGTAGAGCCGGCCGAGCCATGGTTTACGCCTCGTAAGGACAGCTAGGCCGATCCACAGCGGCCACAGGAGCAGGGTGGCCCGGGTGAGCGAGAAGACCCAGTACGACGTACAGAAGGCACCAAGAGTGGCAGCGACCCACGCCGACTCGCCCCAGGACCGTCTCCAGAGCAGCCAGACCAGGAGCAGCAGGCAGACGAACAGCGCGACCAGCTCCGCCCGGAACATCCACGTCCAGTCGGTGCGGTCCGCAGCGAAGCCGCCCTTGTTCGCGGCGTGCAGCGTGTGCTGCAGCGAAGTCCATGGCCAGGTGAACTTGCGGGGCCAGCCCTTCTCCTGTGCCTCGTGCCACGCGAACCACGACCCGTGGATCTGCTTCAGGTACGCCATGAAGCCCAGCACCGGTACGACGGGCAACGCCAACCAGGGCAGCGACAGCCAGTCGCGCTTCTTGGACGTCAGGAACTCGACGAGCAGCGCGAAGATCAAGAACAGCCCGGACACGCGCACGGTCGACGCCAGCGCCACAAACACGGCCGCCCGCGCCCAGCGCCCCTGCCGCGCCGCCAGCCAGGCGGGGAACGCGAACGCGCAGAACAGGGACTCGGTGTACCCGGCGGCGAGGAAGACGCCGACCGGAGCGCCGTACCAGACCATGGCCGCGTTCGGCCCGATGTCCTTCAGCTCCGGGAACTCGTACTGCGCCAGGCGCGCGAGGTACACACCCGCGACCGCACTGGCGACCGCGGACACCACGATGCCCGAGGCAACGTACCCGATGCCCGTGTAGCTGACGAGGCGCACCAGCAACGGGAACCCCGGGAAGAACGCGGCCAACGGCGCACCGGACGGCTCGCCGTGGTTGTAGCCGTACTGGGCGACGGCGTTCAGGTGCGCGACGTCCCACTGCAGCCAGGCCTTCCAGACGTTCGGGTAGTCGCTGAACCGGTTGAACAGCAGCGGCGCCGAGATCGACAGCAGGAACAACGCGGCCCGGGTGACCAACCACCAGCCGAGCACCTCCCGCCCCTGGGCCGACGGCATCCACCGATGCCACCAGACCCTGTCGACCCGGGCCCGCCGAGCCCGCCGCTCAGGCTTGGGCTTGGGCTCGGGCGCGTCGGCGGCGCGCTCAAACACGCCGCCCACCACAATCCGCCCGAGTCACGTCCCTATCGTCCCTCATCCCGGGACCGACCGACCGCGTGGACAACTAGCCGGGTGTTTGCGTGTTGGTCGGTTTCGTCGGCCCACCGGTCGGCAGCGTCGGGATTACCGGCGTGGTCGTCGTCTGTGTCGGCTTGGTCTTGGTCGGCTTACCGGTCGGGGTGTTCGGCGGCGGAGTACTGGGCGGAGGCGTGCTCGGAGGCGGCGTACTCGGTGGCGGAGTGCTGGTCGGCGTGTCCGTCGGCGTGGGCGGCGGTGTGTACGTCGGGGTGGTCGTGTCCTTGGTCTGGTCCCCGCTCGGCTCCGGGAAATCTGCTTCCGGGACGCCGTCGAGAGCCGGCTTCATGAACGCGAGCCACGTCTTCAGCGGCCAGTTGCCGCCGAAGAACGCCTTGTCGTCCGAGTACGGGTCGAGGTTGCTCTCACCGGTCTTGCCGGCGCGGTACACCACCGCGGTCGAGAGTTGCGGGGTGTAGCCGGTCCACCACGAGGTCAGGGTCGCGGAGCCCTGCATGCAGCCACCACACGCCTTGTCCTTGGCGCGGTCCTCGACCGCGACACCACCCGCCGTACCGGTCTTGCCGGCCACCGGCCGCCCGAGGTCCTTGGCGCCCGTACCGGTTCCGTCGGTCACGACATCCTGCAACGCGAAGTTGACCGTCCGCGCGACGTCCTGGGTGAAGGCCTGCTTCTTGTCCTTGTCGAGGCTCTTGTCACTCCACAGCACCTTGCCGTCCGGTCCCTTGACCTCGCTGATGACGTGCAGCGGTGCGTACACACCGTCCGCGGCGAACGTCGCATAGGCCTCCGCCATGTCGACCGCCGACGCGTAAGGGTCCGGGCCGAGCACGGTCGACGGGTTGTGCCGCCCGTCCTCGAGGTACTTCGTCTTCGGGATGCCGGCCGCTTCCGCGGCAGTCACGAGCTTGTCCGGCCCGTTGTCCAGCTGGTTGTCGATGAGATCGTAGAAGGCCGTGTTGATCGACTGCTCGGTCGCCTTCAGCAGGGTCACGTCGCCGTAGTCGCGGTTGAACTCGTTGCCGAGCTTCTGGCCCTGGATCTTGATCGGGCTGTCGCCTTGGAAGATGTCGTAGAGGCTCTTGTCGTTCTCCAGCGCCGCGGCCAGCGCGAACGGCTTGAAGCCCGAACCAGGTCTGGCCTTCGTCGTCGCCCAGTTCAGCTGACTCTTGAGGAAGTCCGGCCCGCCGTACATCGCGAGCAGCCTTCCGGTCCCCGGCTGGACCGTCGCCATCCCGACATGGAGGTTGTCACGCTTGTCCGGCAGCTCGTTCTGCGCTGCGGCGATCATGTTCTTCTGCTGGCCGTAGCTGAAGGTCGTCGTGACCTTCAGACCGCCGCCGCTGATCTGATCCTCGGTGAAGCCCCGTTGCAGTAGCTCCTTGCGGGCCATGTCGAGCAGGAAGCCCTTCGGGCCCTGGTTGCGGCCGCTGGTCTTCTTCGGCGGGTTGAGCCCGGGCAGCTTGGCGGCGTACTGCGCCTCCTTGGCCGCGGTGATCGTGCCCATCTGCTGCATGCCGTCCAGGACGTAGCGGTACCTGTCGATGATCCGCTTCTTGGTCCGCGGATCGGTGTCGTCGACGTCGAAGAGCGTCGGGTTGTTCAGCACGGTCGCCAGCAGCGCCGTCTGCGGGACGCTCAGCTTTCGCGGATCCGGCTGGCTGAAGTAGGCCTGACCGGCGGCCGAGATGCCGTAGGCACCCTTGCCGAAGTAGATGGTGTTGAGATAGCCCTCGAGCGTCTTGCTCTTGTCCTGCTGCCGGCCGAGCTTGGTCGCGATGAACAGTTCCTGGAGCTTCCGGGAGACGGTCCGCTCCTGCGTCAGGTACATGACCTTCACGTACTGCTGGGTGATCGTCGAGCCACCCTGCAACTGCTGACCACGCGCGATGTTGTACGCCGCCCGCACCATGCCCTGTGGCGAGATTCCGGGGTTGGTCCAGAACGTCCGGTCCTCGGCCGCGATCACCGAGTCCTGCACGTGCTTCGGGATCTGGGCCAGCGGCACCGAGTGCCGGTTCTGCTCGAAGAAGGAACCGAGCGGCTGGGTGCCGTCGGCGTAGGTCACCGTGGTGGTGTTGGTGGCGAACTCCTTGTTCGGGTCCGGGATCTTCGTGGTCTGGTACATGATGAAGAAGGCCGCGACCGCGCCGATGACGCCGAGGAAGAAGAGTGCGGCGAGCCAGCCGAGAACCCGGAGCGCCCAGTGTTTCTTGCGCCGGGGCGGCGGGACAGCCTTTCTACGACCTTCACTCACAGTGCAATCCTCGACGATCTCGCGGAAGTCATTGCCCCACAGACTACGGTGGGTGTGGTAACGGGCCCGAATCCGCATCGGATGCTAGCAACCCCGGACCTGGCGCTCACGATCGGTCCCGACAGGGTGTGCAAGCGGTTACCTCGCGACGTGCGGTGCGAGCAATGTCACGGCGATCAGTGCGGCTGGGAAGCAGGCCAGGAACATCGTGAACGTGTAGCCCATGATGTCCCGCGCCTTCAGCCCGAGGATGGCGAGCGTCGGCAGCATCCAGAACGGCTGCAGCAGGTTGGCGCTCGCCTCGCCGAGGTCGTACACGACGACCATCCAGCCCGCGTCGACGTTCAGCGTGTTCGCGGCCTGCAGCACGTACGGCGCCTCGATCACCCACTTGCTGCCGCCGCTCGGTACGAAGATCCCGAGGATGCACGAGTAGATAGCGATCAGTGGCGGGAACAGGAACTGGTTGCTCGCGCCCACCAACCAGCCGGCCAGGCGCGCGGAGATCCCGGTGTAGGCGACCATCCCGAAGATCCCGCCGTACAAGGGAAACTGCAGCAGTACGCCGGCCGCCGCCGGTGCACCGTCCCGGACTGCTCGCGCCATCCGCCACGGCCGCCAGTGCAGAAGCAGCGCGAGCAGGAACAGTACGAGGTTGACCGTGTTGAGATCCAACGCGTTGAAGAAGCTCTTGCCGCTGAAGTAGCGCACCAGGTAGACCGCGCCGAGCAGCACGATCAGCAGACTGAACAGCGGCGAATGCTCCAGCCAGTCACCAGGTCTCCGCGCTTCCTGGCGTTGACCGTTGTACGGCGATCCGCGCCCGATCAGCGGCTTGAGTTCGATGCCGATGGCACCCGCGGTCCGCGCACTGCCTTCGCCCGGCGCGATGAACCACGCCGTCCCGACGCCCACGACGTACACGATCAACGTCGCGACGAGCGCCTGCCACGTGAAGATCGTGTCGCTGAGCGCGATCAGGCCACTGGCATGGCCGGCCGCCTTGATCGCGTCCTGCACCGGTGGCGGGCTGCTGCTCGTACTGGCCACCTGCAGCGCCGCCGATCCGGACAAACCCTGCGCCCACACGGTTCCGAGGCCGAGGAACGCCATCGCGCCCAGTGCGCGGTAGTCCGCCTTCGGCACGTTGCGCGCCACCTCACGCGCGAGGATCGCCGCGAAGATCAGGCTGAACGCCCAGTTCAGGTACGACGTGAGCATCGCGACCGCGGCCACGAAGGCGACGGCGCTCCGCGGGCTCTTCGGGATCCGCGCGAGGCGGGTGATCAACCGGGCGATCGGCCCGCTGGTCGCGACGGCGTACCCGCCGATGATGATCATCGCCATCTGCAGGGTGAACGTGATCAGGGACCAGAACCCTACACCCCAGGCGTCGACCAGCCCGAATCCCGTGGTGGCCGCCGGGTCGTCGGGGCGTTTCAGCAGCGGCTCACCGGTGACCAGCCCGAACAGCAGCACCACGAACGTACCGACCAGGACGAACCCGAACGCGTCCGGCAGCCACTTCTCGGTGAACGCGCTGAATCTCAGGGCCAGCCGGGCGAGCACGCGCTCGGCCTCGATGTCCGATCTGGCGTGCTTCCCATGACTGTCGGTCATTACCGTCCGCTCCCGGGCCACGACGCTGGGTGTCATTCGATTAACGCGGATCGGCGCCTGACGTAACAGGTTTCCGGCCGCGGCCGAGCGCCGAGGTGACAAAGGTTGGCTTTGTCAAGAGTTGTCCACAGGCATCGGGCCTGCTTACAGTGGCACCACGATGTATCGAGCCGATACATCACGTCATGACAAACTAGACCGAGGGAGGTGGCTCATGGGAAACCGCAGTGGGGTCCTGGAGCTCGCCGTACTCGGTCTGCTGCACGAAGCGCCGATGCACGGTTACGAGCTCCGCAAGCGCGTCAACGCCCAGTTCGGGTGGGGACGCGTGCTGTCGTTCGGTTCGCTCTACCCGTGTCTGAAGGCGATGCTCCGCAACGGGCTGATCACGGCCGACCCCGGGACGCCGGAGTCGGGTCGCCGGCCCAAGATCGTCTACACGATCACCGCCGACGGCAAGGACTACTTCGCGCACGCGATGCACGAAGCCGGTCCGTCGGCCTGGGAGGACGACACCTTCGGCGTCCGCTTCTCGTTCTTCGGCCGGACCGATCCGGCCACCCGGTTGCGCATCCTCGAGGGCCGCAGGGCCCGGATGGAGGAGCGGCTGGCCAACTTCCGGGCGGCGATGAGCCGGACGGCGGAGCGGGTCGACGCCTACACCCTCGAGCTGCAACGGCACGGCCTGGAGTCGGCCGAGCGCGAGGTCCGCTGGCTGAACGAGTTGATCGACGGCGAGCGGCGGCAGCAACGGCCCCACGACCAGCACCATCCGCCTATCCAAGGAGATTCCAGATGACCTCGATCCGCGTGGCGATCGTCGGCGTCGGCAACTGCGCAAGCTCGCTCGTCCAGGGCGTGCA
The DNA here is from genome assembly GCF_055580825.1 of Kribbella sp. NPDC031520. NCBI lineage: Bacteria > Bacillati > Actinomycetota > Actinomycetes > Propionibacteriales > Kribbellaceae > Kribbella > Kribbella sp. NPDC031520. Next base: position 36,137 of record NZ_JBVIKS010000007.1, on the reverse strand, counting down.
CTACTACCGCGACGCGAAGCCGGAAGAGCGCGTCCCCGGTCTGATGCACGTCCAGTTCGGTGACTACCACGTCCGCGACGTGGAGTTCGTGACCGCGTTCGACGTGGACGGCAAGAAGGTCGGCCTGGACCTCGCCGACGCCATCGGCGCCAGCGAGAACAACACGATCAAGATCTGCGACGTACCGCCGACCGGCGTGACGGTGCAGCGCGGTCACACCCTCGACGGCCTCGGCAAGTACTACCGGGAGACCATCACCGAGTCGGACGCGTCGCCGGTCGACGTCGTCGCGACGCTGCGTGAGGCTGCTGTCGACGTCCTCGTCTGCTACCTGCCGGTGGGTTCGGAGCAGGCGGCGAAGTTCTACGCGCAGTGCGCGATCGACGCGGGTGTCGCGTTCGTGAACGCGCTGCCGGTGTTCATCGCCGGTACGAAGGAGTGGGCGGACAAGTTCACCGCGGCCGGCGTACCGATCGTCGGCGACGACATCAAGTCGCAGATCGGCGCCACCATCACGCACCGCGTGCTGACCAAGCTGTTCGAGGACCGCGGCGTCACCGTGGATCGTACGTACCAGCTGAACGTCGGCGGCAACATGGACTTCAAGAACATGCTCGAGCGCGAGCGGCTGGAGTCCAAGAAGATCAGCAAGACCCAGTCCGTCACGTCGCAGCTGCGCGACGAGATCGAGCCCCGCAACGTGCACATCGGCCCGTCGGACTACGTCGCCTGGCTGGACGACCGCAAGTGGGCCTTCATCCGGCTCGAGGGCCGCAACTTCGGCGACGTCCCGCTGTCCCTGGAGTACAAGCTCGAGGTCTGGGACTCCCCGAACTCGGCCGGCATCATCATCGACGCGATCCGCGCGGTGAAGATCGCCAAGGACCGCGGCATCGGCGGCCCGATCCTCTCCGCGTCGTCGTACTTCATGAAGTCGCCGCCGGAGCAGTACGCCGACGACGTCTGCCGCGACCTCGTCGAGAAATTCATCCGCGGCGAGGTCGACCGCTGAACGCGTTCTGATTGGGCGCCGCCCGCACCCTCGCCGGGTGCCGGGCGGCGTGCCATCATGACGCCGGATGACCGAGATCCGTGAGTACCACGACTCCGACGCGGCCGGCTGGCTCCGCTGCCGCCTGCTGAGCTTCTTCGGCACCGAGTACTTCGACGATGTCGAGGTCGAGCGCCCCGCGTTCGACAACCCGGCCCACCGCCTGGTGGCCGTCGACAACGACACGATCGTCGCCCTGATGGACGTCGAACTCTTCCCGGACCGCGCGACGATCGCCGTCCTCGCAGTACACCCCGACCACCAGCGCCGCGGCCTGGCAACGCGACTCCTCGAGTGAGGCCGTGATGCGGGAGCGGTTCGGGCGGGTGCATGTGTGTCGGCAGTACGTGCGAAGGTTGTAGGCATGCTGCTGCACGTCGGATGCGCACAGTGGACGCATGCCGCATGGCCGCAGCCTTCGCGGGACAAATTGAGGGCGTATGCGTCGTGGTGCAACGCGGTGGAGAGCAATACGACCTTCTACGCGACGCCGTCCCGGTCGGCGGTTGAGAACTGGGCTGCGCAGACGCCGCCCGACTTCCGGTTCGTCGTGAAGCTGCCGCAGGTCATCACGCACGAACGGCGGCTCACCAATGTCGACGCCGAGCTCCGCGGGTTCCTGAGCGCGATCGAGCCGCTCGGTCCGCGCAACCACGCCGTCTGGATCCAACTGCCGGCCGCCTTCTCCCCCACCGACCTCGGTACGCTCGCCGCCTTTCTCCACAAGGCACCCGCCGATCATCGGTACGCCGTGGAGGTCCGGCATCGCTCGTTCTTCGACGATCCCCAGGCCGCCGCGAACCTCGAACGGGTGCTCGCGCGAGCCCAGGCGGAGTGGATCCCGTTCGACACCGGCACACTGTTCGCCCGCCGCCCGACCAGCTTCGCCGAACGCGACGCGTGGATGAAGAAGCCGCGGGTCGCCCGCCGGACCCGTGCGCTGACAGCTCATCCGATCGTCCGCTACATCGGCCGCGACTCCGTGGACGAGACCGTCGACGGCTGGTCGTACCTCGTCGACCTGGTCGTCAACTGGATCGCCGAAGGACGCTCGCCGACGATCTTCCTGCACACCCCGGACAACGTCGAGGCGCTCAACCTCGCCCGCCGCTTCCACGCGACCGTTGCCGCCGCCGTGCCGACGCTCGCTCCCCTCCCCGAGCCCGTCGAGGCCGAGCCGCCGACGCTGTTCTAGCGGCCTGGTTATCCACAGTTCCAAAAGTCCCCCGTAGAAACGGCGCCGATCTCCGTATGTTCTCCGCCGAATTCACAACTCGGGAGGACAACCCATGGAGCACTCGACCGGTACGACGACCAGCGCCGACCGCCATGCCCAACGCCAAGCCCGCAACGACTGGCTGATCACCGAGCTCAGCCGGCTCGCCGCCGCCGCACACGATCCGGCCGAAAAAGCGCGGTACCGACGCACGGCCGACTCGCTCGTCCGGCTCGCGATCGCGATGCGCTCGTGACCGCGACTCTGCTGGCGCCCACCTCTGTCAGCGAGCTGCTCACCGTCAGCGGCGAAACGGCCCGCGAGCTCGCCGGCGCCGACCAGTCCGCCTGGAACGGACGCGTCGTCGGTACGTCGGGCGCCATGCTCGGCCTGGCGCACTGGGACGGCACGCTCTACCTCGACAACGAGGTGATCCTCGATCCCATCCACCAACTGTACGAACACGCAGGCGAGAACCAATCTCCCCCGACCCTGCTCGCCTACCGCGAGGCCCTCGCCACGTTGCTCCACGAGCATGCCCATTTCCTCGGCCCGTCCGGCGCCACTCAGGAGGCCGCCCGCGACGGTTTCATCAAGCCCGGCAGCCGCCAACTGGAGGAAGGCGTCACCGAAGCCTGGGCGCAGGACCACCTCGACGAGTACATCAACCGCCTCGGCATCGACAAAGTTGCCCCCGGCATCAACACGGTCCGCTCCGGCGGCTACTACCCCGCCTTCGTCCCTGCTGTCCGCGAATTGGCAGCCGACCTGGAGACCCGCACCGGACTGCCCGCCGGCCAGGTCATCCAGGACCTCAACCGCCAAACCGCAGCCGACCAGTTCGCGCTGCTGGTCGACCTCGTCTACAACTCCAGCCGACTCCCCGACCTCGAAGCACCCGGCGCCGAAACCCGCTCCCGCCTCGAGTCCATCCTCCGCTCCGGCCTCAGCCACCTGGACGTCTACGAACTGACCCCACCCGACCTAGCCGCAACCAAGTCCCGCCTGACCGCCGAGAACCTGCTCACCCACCTGGACCACGAGATCCGGACCGCCGAGTCCGCGTACACGTCCAACGCGATCCACCTACCGCCGACAGCCCGCCAAGTAGCCCTGTCCGGGGTTGCAAGCCCGACAACCAGCTCCCGGCCAACGCTGTCGCCTGCTCGTCCCCACCATCCAGCCGGCTCACGAGGAGGTCTGACACGCACGGCCTGACAGCTCTACCGGATGCCGAGGCGACCGGGCTTCTGGCCTGGGGCGGACGGCGTGGCCAGGACGGGTACGGTGACGCGACAGTGTGGATGACGTGACGACAACGGTGTGGTCGAGAGGAGCGTTGGTGGATCTCGTTGGTGAGGGTGCTGGGCTGCTGGCCGGGTTGGTCGACTTGCGGCGGGTGTTACACCGGGAGCCTGAGGTTGGGTTGGTGTTGCCGCGGACCCAGCAGGTCGTGCTGGATGCGCTGGCTGGTCTTCCGTTGGAGGTCAGCACCGGGCGTGAGGTGACGTCCGTGGTGGCAGTTCTACGCGGTGGGGCTCCGGGGCCGACTGTGTTGCTGCGGGGCGACATGGATGCGTTGCCGGTGGTCGAGGAGACCGGGCTCGAGTACGCCGCCGAGAACGGCAACATGCATGCCTGCGGCCACGACCTGCACACCGCGGGTCTCGTCGGCGCAGCACGCGTGCTGAGCGCGCATCGCGAGGAACTGCACGGGAACGTGATCTTCATGTTCCAGCCCGGCGAGGAAGGGCTCGGCGGCGCCGGGTACATGCTCCGCGAGGGCCTGCTCGATGCGGCCGGCTACAAACCGATCGCGGCGTACGCCCTGCACGTCTGGGCGCAGGCCGCGAAGGGGATCTTCCAGCTGCGGCCGGGGACGATGATGGCGAGTTCGAACCAGCTGCACATCACTGTGCACGGCAAGGGCGGCCACGGATCGATGCCGTCGACAACGATCGATCCGGTGCCGGTCGTCGCGGAGCTCGTGCTCGCGTTGCAGGCGTACGTGACGCGGCGGGTCGACGTGTTCGATCCGGTGGTGGTCACCGTGACGCAGCTCGAGGCCGGCGTGGCGATCAACGTCATACCGAACACGGCCCGGCTGGGTGCAACCGTGCGTACGTTGTCCGACGCGAGGTTGGAGCAGTTGACACGTGACCTGCCCGCGCTCGCGGAACGGATCGCTGCGGCGCACGGCTGCACGGTCGACGCGCAGCTGAATCCGCAATACCCGGTGACGGTGAACGACGCCGAGCGTACGGCAGAGACGACCGAGGTGCTCACCGGTCTGTTCGGTGCGGAACGAGTGCAGCAGCTGGCGAACCCGTTGATGGGCGCGGAGGACTTCTCGATGGTGCTGCGCGAGGTGCCCGGTGCGTTCACGATGGTTGGTGCTCGCCCTGACGACGTCACCGCGGCGGAGGCGCCGTCCAACCACTCCAGCATCGTTCGCTTCGACGACGCCGTACTCGCCGACAACGCTGCCGCGCTGGCGCAACTGGCGGCGCGCCATCTCATTCCACTGGATTAGCGAGGTGAGTGTTTATTCGGGTTAGGAGAGCGAAGAGCTGGGTGCGTTCGGCGGGGGTCAGCGGGGCGGTGATGTAGTTGTTGACCTCGGCCAGGACGGCGTCCAGCTCGGCCAGACGGGTGCGGCCCGCGGGCGTGATGGTGATGGTGTTGCGGCGTTTGTCGTCGGGGTCGGGGGCGCGGCTGATCAGGCCGTCGTCGGACAGGGTGTTGAGGACGGCGACCAGGTCGCTCTTGTAGACGCGGGCGCGGCCGGCGACCGCTGCTTGGCTGGCGGGGCCGAATTCCTCGAGGGCGGCCAGTACGACGAAGTGGTCCTTGTGGGCGCCGATCGCGCGGAGGGCGTCGGCCGAGATGCGCTGGGCCTGGGCAGCGGTCATGCCGACGAGGCGGGACAGTTGCGCCTTGAGGCGTTCGGGCGTCTGGTTGCCGTGGTCGAACCGCAGGTCGTCGTCCATGTCAGGCCGTCTCCGTCAGGCCGTCTTCGGGGTGAGGTCGGCAGGTTGCATGGTCATAGCGTACGCCTCTTGCGTTAGTCGGACTAACGATCTACATTGATTGGCGGCGCCAACATTAGTCTTCCTAACGATTTCAGGAGTGCATCATGACCGACCTTCGCGAACTCTTGGACCGCAGCGAGCTGGCCGAGCTCGTAGCGCGCCACAGCCTGTGGCTGGACGAGCTCCGGTACGACGAATCCGACCAACTGTTCACCGACGACGTCGTAGTCAAGTCCCTCCGGGGCGAGGCGACCGGGATCGAGGCGCTCATCCAGATCGCACGCAAAGGGCACGACGCCTATGCGCGCACGCTGCACAACAAGTCCAACCTGGTGATCGAGATCGACGGCGACACCGCGGTAGTACGCGCGAACGACGTCGCGGTCCTCGTCCGCGACGACATGACCGAGGAGATCGCCGCCGCTGTCCACCACTACACCGCCCGCCGCACCCCCAACGGCTGGCGCTTCGACGGCGTGGAGATCGCCCCACTAGCCCTCACCGCCCCACTCGCCCGCGCCATCTAACGAGACGACACATGCTGCCCAAGCCCCCCGGGCGGGCGGATCCAAAACCCGGGGCCGTCGATCTCGGTGGGATCGACGGCCCCGGTGGCACAGGTCCCGGGTGGTGCAGGTCCGGGGTGGCGGGTGGCGCAGGTGGTGCAGGTGCCCGGGTGGTGCAGTACCCGGTGGAGCAGTGCCCGGGTGGTGCAAGTCCGGACTGGTGCAGGTCCGGACTGGTGCAGGTCCGGACTCGTGCAGGTCCGGACTGGTGCAGGTCCGGACTGGTGCAGGTGCCGGGTGGTGCAGGTGCCGGGTGGTGCAGGTGCCGGGTGGTGCAGGTGCCGGGTGGTGCAGGTGCCGGGTGGTGTAGGTGTTAGGCGGGGGTTACGTGCACGGTGTAGGTGCCGCGGCTGGCGTAGGTTGAGTAGCCGGTGTTCAGTGGGTTGGCGTAGCCGGAGTTTTCGATGCGTAGGTAGTAGCGGCCGGCAGTGACCTGGCGGCTGAGGCTCGCACCCAGGCCGGTCGGTGTGGAGGCGTTGGACTGACCGGACGCCGGGTTGGCGGTCGCTAGGACGGCGCCGGACGAGTCCAGCAGCTGCAGCTTGATGTCCAGGTCGGCGCCCGACGCGGCCGCGTCAGCGGCGAACTTGTACGTGCCGGCCTGCAGGTCGATCCGGAACATGTCGACGTCGGTGTCCTGCTCGTACACGCCCTTCACGCCGGCGCCGAGCGTCAGCGGGTCGGCAGTAGCAGTGGTGTTGCCGTGGTCGTCGGCCCGCAGGGTCAGCCCGTTCTGGCCGATGACCGCGTAGTCGTCTTCCTTGTTGTTGGCATCGGAGTACTCGCCCTTGCTCCACTGGCTGATCGCCTTGGAGTACCCGACGCCCATGATCGGCGCCCACGCACCATGCCCCGCGTAGTACCCGACGGAGGAGGTCCCGTCGTGCGACAGGCCGACGTTGTGGCCCGCCTCGTGCGCGGCGGCCTCGGCGATGTTCTTCGCACCGGTCCCGACGCCCTTGGTGAAGACGAGCGCCGGCTGGTAGTACGCGTGCTGGCTCGTGTTGTCGTACACACCGACGTACGCGACCCCGCCACAGCCGCAGCTGGATTGGTACCAGGTGGTCGGGTCGATGACGACGCGCGTGCCGTACTGCTGGTCCGACGTCCCGGACCGGTCGATCGCGGCGGCGGTCGGCTCCTGCGTGGTCACGTCCACGTCGAACGGCGCGTAGTCCTCGGCGACGCGAGCCCAGACATCGTGTACGACGTCCTGCTCGGCCGTACTCCAGTTACTGGTGTTGCCGTCGGTGTCGTACGGCGTGACGTTGACCGTCGCGGGCTTGCCGTTCTGGTTCCACGCCGTGCCGGTGATCGTGTGGCCGGTGAAGTCGAGGTAGACGACCCGGTTCGAGCCGGGCTTGCTGTGGAGTTCGAAGGCCGGACCGGTCGCGGCCGCGGTCGCCGTCGTCGCCCAGCGCGGGGACGCCGCGGCGTCCGCCTTACGCTCAGGCGCGGTGGCGACCGGTTCGCGGTAGAACAGCCGGCCGCCCTGGTCGAGCCACGCGGTCTTGTCGCTGCTCAGGATCTGCCGGAGGTGCTCGGTGGTGAGCTTGTTCTTCGCGGCGACCTCGGTCAGACGGGACTGGATCCGCCCGAGTGCGGCCTGGCCCTGCTGCTCCTGGCCGAGCAACTGGTCGATGGGGAGTGGGGCGGGCTGCTTCGCGTCGGCCTGGCTGCCGAGCGCGACAGCGAGCGCTCCGAAGGCGACGACGCCGGCGACAGCGAAGGCACCGATCCGGCGGGGGCGGGTTGGCATCGGGCGGGGACTCCTCGGGTACTTCGGCGTGCCTCACTTGACATCTTCACGAACGGTGTACGCGAACGTACTGTGCGTAGCCTGCCCGAAGGTCCCCACCGGTGTATAGATTCGTCTCGGGATTTAACGCCGACTTGGGAGGGTTCCGATGCGGTTCATGATGGTGTTCAAGGGCAACGCCGAGTCCGAGGCAGGGCAGCCGCCGAGCGAAGAGGGCCTGACCGCGATGGGCCTGGTGATGGCCGAGATGGCGGAGAAAGGCGTACTGCTCGCGGGCGACGGGTTGCTGCCGAGTTCGCACGGGTTCCGGATGCAGCTGGACGAGGGCAAACGGCGGGTGATCGACGGGCCGTTCGCCGAGACGAAGGAGCTGATCGCCGGGTTCTGCCTGATCGAGGTCGCGTCCCGGGAGGAGGCGATCGAGTGGGGCTGGCGGTGTATCGCGGCCGACGCGAAGGGGATGGGAGATCCCCAGACGTCCGGGTTGCTCGAGATCCGGCCGGTGGCGACGGCGGAGTTCTTCGGTGACAACTACACCGACGAGGCGCGCGACCGGAACGATGTCACGTTCGCGAAGGCAGCCGAGAACCTTCAGAAGAGCAACACCTGACGGATCGACGCACCGGCGGCGAGGTCGTCGAAGGCGCGGTTGAGGTCGTCCAGGCCGATCGTTGCCGAGAGCAGGCGGTCGACCGGGAGGCGGCCGGCCCGGTGCAGGGCGACGTACCTCGGGATGTCTCGGGACGGGACCGATGAGCCGAGGTACGAGCCCTTCACGGTGCGTTCCTCGGCGACGAGGCTGACGGCGGGGACGCTGAAGGACTGCGACGGATGCGGTAGCCCGACGGTGATCGTGGTGCCGCCGCGTTTGGTTGCCGCGTACGCCTGTTCGAGGACCTTGGCGCTGCCGACTGTTTCGAAGGTGTAGTCGGCACCGCCGGCTGTCGCGTGCCGCACCTGCTCGACCGCGTCTGGGTCGAGGGCGTCCACGACCGCGGTCGCGCCGAGGTCGCGGGCCAGGTCGAGCTTGGCTGGTACGACGTCGACCGCGACGATCGGGTTCGCGCCGACGAGCACGGCGCCGAGCAACGCCGACAGCCCGACGCCTCCTAGTCCGAAGACCGCCGTACTGCGGCCCGCGCGGACCTGAGCCGTGTTGACGACGGCGCCTACGCCGGTCATGACGGCGCAGCCGAACAACGCGGCGATCTCCGGTGGGAGCGACGGGTCGATCTTCACGGCCGAACGCGCCGAGATCACCGCATGATCCGCGAACCCGGAAATGCCCAGATGATGGTGCACCTCACCCTGTCCGCTACCCGCCAGGCGGCGCGCACCCGACAACAGCGAGCCTGCGGTGTTGGCAGCGGCGCCTGGTTCGCAGAGGGCGGCTCTGCCTTCGGTGCAGGGGGCGCAGGTCCCGCAGGCGGGGACGAAGGCGCAGGCGATCACGTCGCCGGGGGCGAACCCTTCGGCGCGGGACTGAACGACCTCGCCGGTGGCTTCATGCCCAAGGAGCATCGGCATCACGCGGGGGCGGGAGCCGTCGATGACGGACAGGTCCGAGTGGCACAGGCCAGTAGCGCGGATCCGGATCAGCAGTTCGCCCGGGCCGGGTGGCGCGAGCTCCAACTCCTCGATCCGCAGTGGGCGCGAGTCGGCGTACGGCGCCGGCAGGCCCATCTCCCGCAGTACGGCGCCGCGCACGATCATCGCGTGATCCCTTCGAGCGCTTCCCGGATCCGTTCGGGTACCGGCACCGGCCGCCGATCCGCCCGGTCGACGAACACGTGCACGAACCGCCCGACCGCCGCCGGCTTGTCCGAATCCTCCCGGAACAAGCCGATCTCGTACCGCACGCTGGAATTACCCAACTGACCGCACCGTAACCCCGCGTCCACGACCCCCGGAAACGAGAGCGGCTGCTTGAACGTGCACTGCGAGTCCACGCACAGCCCGATCACGTCCCCGCCGTGGATATCGAGCCCACCCGAGCGGATCAGGAAGTCGTTGATGACCGTGTCGAAGAAGCTGTAGTACTCGACGTTGTTGCCGTGCCCGTAGACGTCGTTGTCCTTCCACCGCAGCGTGATCGCCAGGTGGTGCGGGTACGCGTCACGCTCCATGCTCACGGGACACTACTCCGGTACGGCGTCGTCGCCGCCCTGCGACGCGTCGGGGATGGCCTTTCGGGCGAACGGGTCAGCGAGTGGTGGGGCAACACCGGATACGCCTGGGTCGAGGACGACGTGGACACGTTCTTCGACGATCTGCCACCGGCGTTCGCGGCGGAGGCGCGGCGGCGGTTGCGGACGCAGTCGGACGGGCCGATGAACGATCCGTGTGCCTTCGAGGTGTGGCCGGAGGTCCCGACGCGGGCAGTGAGGCGCGGGACGACCTGTTGTTTCCCGCGCAGTTTCTGCGGCGGGTGACCTGGGAGCGGCTCGGGTTATGCCGGACGAGGTGCCGGGAGCGCATTTTCCGATGCTCGGACAGCCCTTGGCCGTGGTGAACTATCTCCTGACGAGTGAGGGGGATGGACATGGGTGATGTGATCGAGGGGCGGCAGTCGGCGGCGTACGACGGGGAACTGGTGGTGTTCCTGATCGGAGTGCGCGTCAATTCGGTGCTGAAGGTGCGCGAGTGGCTGCCGGTGGTGCGGGCGATGGGGCCGATGTTGCAGGAGCTGTCAAAGGACAAGGAGAGCGGGCTGCTCGGCTTCCGGACCTTGCCGTCGTGGCGCGGTGTCACGCTCGTGCAGTACTGGGAGTCGGTCGAGAAGCTCCAGGGGTTCGCGAACGACGCCGGCCGGAAGCACCGTCCTTCCTGGGTCGACTTCTTCCGCAACTCCTACAAGGGCGGCGCCGTCGGCATCTGGCACGAGACGTACGTCGTACCCGCGGGCAACACGGAGACGATCTACGGCAACATGCCTCTCCTCGGGCTCGGCCGCGTCCAGGGGGTCGTACCGGTGGGCAAGCGCGGCGACACCGCAGCGGAGCGCCTCAAGCACTAGCGCGGCTACAGTGCAGGCGTGCGGTTCATCCGGGATCTTTGGACGCTGTTGCAGCGGCGGGACTTCCGGCGGTTGTTCGCGGTTCGGCTGACGTCGCAGTGCGGGGACGGGGTGTTCCAGGTCGCACTGGCGTCGTACGTGCTGTTCTCGCCTGAGCGGGCGCCGGACGCGGCTGCAATCGCCGGGCTGTTCGCGGTGTCGCTGCTGCCGTACTCGATCCTCGGCCCGTTCACCGGCGTACTCCTGGACCGCTGGTCGCGCCGGCAGATCCTGTTCGGCGCGAACCTGACCCGCGCGGCGCTCGTCGTAGGCATCGGCGCGATCGTCGCCGCCGACAGCGCGGGGGTGCCGTTCTACCTCGCCGTACTACTCACCCTCGGCGTGAACCGCTTCCTGCTCTCCGGACTGTCCGCCGGTCTCCCCCACGTCGTCGAGCGCGACGAGCTGGTGATGGCGAACGCGGTCACGCCCACGTCCGGTACGGCGTCCTTCTTGATCGGCGGCGGGATCGGCGCCGGCCTGAAGCTGCTCGCCGACTCGGACCTCGCCGTCCTCGGGCTGACCGTGATCATCTACACGGCCGCATCCCTTCTCGCGCTGAGGCTCCGCCGCGACCAGCTCGGCCCGGACCTGAAGGGCGACGAACCCGGCATCCTCGAGGCGCTCCGGACGATCGCTACCGGCCTGCTCGACGGCGGCCGGCACCTGCGCGAACGCCGGCAGCCCGCGCTCGGCCTGCTCGCCATCGGGTCGCTCCGGTTCTTCTTCGGGCTGATGACGGTCGCGATGATCCTGCTGTACCGCAACTACTTCTATGGCCCCGGTCAGCTCAACGAGGCGTTCGGCGCACTCGCGATCGCGACCGGTGCGGTCGGCGCCGGGTTGTTCGTCGCCGCGCTGATCACACCGTGGGGTACGCGCGTGCTGTCGCTGCACTGGTGGATCACCTGGTTGTTCGCCGGCGCCGCGGTCGTGAGCGCCGTACCGATCGGGTTCTATACCAAGCCCGCGCTGGTGATCGGCGGGTTCCTCACCGGGTTCTGCGCGCAGGGCATCAAGATCAGCGTCGACACCCTCGTTCAGACGGGTGTCGACGACGAGTACCGCGGCCGCGTCTTCGCGCTCTACGACATGATCTACAACGTCGGGCAGGTCTCGGCGGCCGCACTCGGCGCGGCGATCCTGCCCGCCAGCGGGAAGTCGTACCCAGTGCTCGCGCTGATCGTGGTCGGCTTCGCGATCAGCGCCGTGCTGTACTCACGTGCCTCGCAGCGCGGTGATCGGCTGGATGGCGGAGGCCTTCCAGGCGGGGTACGTACCGGCGACGAGTCCGATGAACGCGCCCAGGAAGGGCGAACCGAACGCGAGCCGGTTGTCCAGGATCGGCGTCCAGTCACGGATCCAGGACACGCTGACGGTCAGGATCACGCCGACCGCCGTACCGAGTAGCCCGCCGAGGAAGCCGACGATCACGCTCTCCACCAGGAACTGAACGGCGATGTGTCTTCGCGCCGCGCCCAACGCTCTGCGCAGACCGATCTCCGAGATGCGTTCCAGGACGGACAGCAGCGTCACGTTCGCGATACCGAGGCCGCCGACGAGAAGTGCGACTGCGCCGAGGAGCAGGAACAGCGCGTTCAGATCGGACTCGACACCCTTGCGTACGGCGCCCTGCTTGGGCGGGGCGTCGACGCTCAAGGTGCTCGGGTCGTTCGGCTGGATGGCGATCGGGGCCTGCTGGGCGATCAGTTGCGCGGCGCCCACCGCCGTACGGATCTCGACCGCGTCGGGTGATTCCAAGTTGTACGCCTGCCGTGCGGCGCCGTTCGGCATGATCAGTGCGTCGTTCAGCTCGGCACGGCCGCTGACCGAGTCGAGGATGCCGATCACCGTGTACGGCTCGTCGCCGATGAACACCGCCGGTTGCGCGTCCACCCGGTTGATACCGAGGCGTTCCGCGGCATGCTTGCCCAGGACAACCACCTTGTCGGCGCGGCGGTCGTGGCCGTCGTCGAAGAACCGGCCGGTCTTCAACACCGCGCGGACAGCATCCCAGAGACCGGCCGATCCGGCCATCACCGGGAGCGCCTTGCCGGACCCGTCGTCCAGGCCGGTCACGTTCTGGACGAGGTCCGAGCCGATCTCCAGGTTGCTGACGGTGCCGACTGCTTCGACGCCGTTCAAGCGTTGGATCCTGGCCGGGGCGTCCCACGGAAGTTGGGTCGCCGCCTCTCCTTCCTGACCGCCGTTGTCGTCCGGTTCCACCACTACCCGGGTAGCAGCAGCCAGGTCGAACCGCTGCGTGATCTGCCCGGCGGCGGTCTGCCCCAGCCCGACGGTCCCCACCAGTGCGGCGACCCCGAGCACCGTCCCGAGCGTGGTGAGGATGAGTCGAGTAGGTCGAGCGGCGACACCGGCCAGTGCCTCGTCCAGCAGATCTCTTACCGCTGGACGGGACCTGAGCCGGCGTCGACGCGACGTGGACGGCCCGCCGGTCGGGTCCGGGAGGCCTGCTTGGGTTACCACTGGAGGGTTCCGTCGACGATGCGCACCTGGCGTTGGGCCCGGCGGCTGACGTTGTCGTCGTGGGTGATGACGGCCAGCGTCATGCCCTCGGTATGCAGTTCGTCGAACACCTGCAGGATCGCCTCCGCGTTCATACTGTCCAGATTTCCGGTGGGCTCGTCGGCGAGCAGCAGGCTCGGTTCCGCGACCAGTGCCCTGGCGATCGCCACCCGCTGCCGCTCCCCACCCGAGAGCGTGGTCGGCGCGAACTCCATCCGATGCGCCAGTCCGACCCGCTCCAGCGCGACCCGCGCCCGGGCCAGACGCTCCCGCCGCGGCACCCCGACGTACACCATCGACAGCGCGACGTTCTCCAGTACGGTCCGATGGTCGAGCAGATGGAACGACTGGAACACGAACCCGATCCGCTGCCCACGCAGTACGGCGCGCCGCCGCTCGCGCAGGCTCATCGTGTCCACGCCGTCCAACCGGTAGACCCCGTCCGTTGGGTTGTCCAACAACCCGAGCAGATGCAGCAACGTCGACTTCCCGGACCCGGACGGCCCGACGATCGACAGGTACTCCCCCTGCCCGATGGTCAGATCGATCCCCTTGATCGCCCGCACTTCAGGCGGTCCCGGGAAGAATCGCCGGACCCCGATCATCTCCACCACCGGCGCCGGCAGAGCAACTGCGGTACTCATTTCCCGACCACCACCTGATCGCCCTCGGACAACTTCGCGTCGCCCTTCGGCGTCACCTGCGCGAACCCGTCCGCGGACAGCCCGACCGTCACCGGCACCAGCTCCACCTGCCCGTTCCGCAGTACCTCGACCCGCGAGGCGCCGTCCGACCCGGACGACAGAGCGGCCACCGGTACGGCGAGAACCTTGCCGCTGGTGCTCTTCACCGGGATCGTCACCCGCACGTTCGCGTCCCGCAGTACGGCCAACTGGCTCGCGGTCAACGCGTTCGGCGCGACCACGACGTCGTACTGCGTACCGTTCTTGGAGACCCGCCGTACCTTTGCCGCGACGGGCGTACCGTCGACATCGAGCGAGGCCGCCATCCCGGCCTTCAACCGCTGCGCCGTCTCCGCGTCGACCTTGACCGTGACGACCAGCGACGCACCGCTCGCCGACATCACGACACCGTTGACGGTCCCGCCGCGCTCGACCTTCACGTCGTCGACGCGGCGCGGAAGCGTCTTCACGTAGACGACCTCCGACACCGGTAGCGGCGTACCGGCCTTGAACTCGGCATCGTTCAGGCTCGTCTTGGCATCGGACAGGTTCTGCTCCGCGTCGTCCACGGCGCCCTGCTGGACCGTAGTGTCCTTGGCGTGAGCGGTCTTGGCCGCCTTGAGCTGCGACTGCGCCTGGCGGAGCTGCTTCTTCGCGGCGTCGACCTGCTTCTTCGCCTGGTCGACGGCCTGCGTGAACCGTTCATCCGGCTCCGGCGCGTCGTACCCGGCGGCCTCGTACAGCTTCTCCACCGCCGCCGACGTGTCCAGCGTGTACTCGTCGTCAACGGTGCCCGGGTCGTACCCGAGCCGATCGAGCGTCTGCTCCAGCTGCAGCACGTCCGGTCCCTTGCTCCCCGGCGACAAGGTCCGGTACATCGGCAGTACGCCGGCCAACCCGATCACCGGCCGCCCGGTGATCTCGAGCAGGGCTTTGCCCTCGGTGATCGTCGATCCGACCGCCGGTACCTTGCCCGTGACGATCGCCGGCGTGGTCAGCCCGCTCGTCTCGACGCGGATGTTGACGGCACCGTCGAACGACGCGTCACCCCGTCCCACCACCTTGCTGGAGAGCACCTTCTTCGCCACCGGAACGGTGATCTGCGAGGCCGACGGCGGCGCGGTCTTCGCCGCCGCGTCCTCCGGTGAGCTGATCCGGCTGCCCGCCGCGACCCCGATCCCGAGCGAGACGACGGCCACCCCGGCCACGCTCACCAGCACCCGCCGGCGGGACTTGGGCGAAGCGGTCACCGGTTCGCCATCTCGTCGCGGTACGCCTCGAGCTCGGCCTTGTGCTGGTCGACGAACTCCTTCTCCTGTTCGTACTGCACCTTCTTGTACGCGTCGTCGTACCCCTTGGCCTTGCACTTCTGGTCCGAAACCGCGAGCGCGATCTCGAGCTTGCGCAGGTCGGACAGCTTGGCCGCGTCGACCTTGTCGAACGACGGTGGGCCGGTGAAGCCCTTCGCCGGCCCACCCTTGGCCGGCGGTTGCGTACCGGTCAGCGCGTCGAGCTTGTGCTGGATCTCGTCCCGCGGATCCGAGACCTTCTTGTACCCGGCGTGCCCGGCGTCGGCCATGCAGTCGGTCCACGCGGTGGTCGCGTCCACGACCCGCTGGTCGTCGTCGATCCGCTTCTGCAGCGCCTGGATGTCCTTGAACAGGCTGTCGAACTTCTTGAAGTCGACGGCGCCCTTGTTGTCGCCGTACACCTGCTTGACCGCCTTGCCGCGACAGCCGAGGTCCTCCTGGCCGCCCGTACTCGGACCGCCGCCGCTGCCCTGGATCACGACCGAGCCGTTCCCATTCGCGTTCGGCCCGTTCAGCGCCTTGTCGTACGCCTTCTGCGCGGCCGGCGAGAGTGCGTTGCGGATCTTGGTGTTCGGGTTCGTGTCGTCGTCGCCGGCCTTCGACCAGTCGATCGTGCTGACCCCGTACCCGTACTGCGCGGCGAACTTGTCCGGCGGCAGGTTGAACGCGTCGTTGAACTTGCCCTTCGCGTTCTGCTGCGGCGGTACGGCGACGTACTCGAACCCGGCCGCCTTCATACAGGCGGCGGTCGCGTCCTCGACCTTGCGCTGCTTGGCCAGGTCCTCCTCGGACGGCTGCTGCGCCCCACCGGCCCGGGTCGCGATCCGGAACGTGCCGCCACCGGACGAGCTGACGAATCCGTCGCCCATGTACTCCGCGAGCGGGCTCTTGCCGCTGTTCTGATCGGACGCGACCGGAGCCTTGTCGTTTCCGCAACCGGCCAGCGCCAGGACCGCGATGACGGCCAATGCTGTTCTCTTCATGGCAGTGGAGCGTGCCGCCGCGGCCGTGAAGAACCTGTGAAGGACCGGTATGCACCCGATGCTCTCAGCCGATCTTCATCGGATTCTCATCAACCTCAGGGACATTGTCGGTATGCCAGCGCGGATTCTGGTCGCCGAAGACGATCTCAAGCAGGCGGAGCTGATCCGGCGGTACCTCGAACGGGAAGGGCACCTGACCGTCGTCGTGCACGACGGGCGGGAGGCGATCGACGAGGCCCGTCGGCGCAGCCCCGACCTGCTGGTGCTCGACGTGATGATGCCGAAGGTCGACGGTCTCGACGTCTGCCGGGTGCTGCGCGCGGACGGGGACGTACCGATCATCATGCTGACGGCCCGTTCCACCGAGGACGACCTGCTGCTCGGGCTCGACCTCGGCGCCGACGACTACCTGACCAAGCCGTACAACCCGCGCGAGCTGGTCGCCCGGGTCCGGACCGTGCTGCGCCGTACGCGGATCCGGTCCGAGGGCGAGGTGTACCGGGTCGGCGAGCTGGAGATCGACCCGTCGCGGCACGAGGTACGGCTGGCGGGCCGGCCGATCGACCTGACGCCGGCCGAGTTCAAGATCCTCGCCTGCCTGGCCGCCTCGCCGGGGCGGGCGTTCTCGCGGCAACAGCTGCTCGAGCACGCGTTCGGCTTCGACCACTACGTGTTCGACCGGACCGTCGACGTGCACGTGATGAACCTGCGGAAGAAGATCGAGCCGTCGCCGGGCGTACCGACGTACCTGAAGACCGTGTACGGCGTCGGGTACAAGCTGGTGGAGGCGGCACATGCGGCATAGCGTGCTAGTTCGTTTCCTCGGGCTGTCGCTCGCGGTCGCGCTCGGCGCGGTGATCGCGACCGCGTTGATCGCGACGTACAGCACCTCGGAGAAGCTGCAGGGTGAGATCGACGCGAACACCGGTCAGCTGCAGGTCGACGGCGAGATCTACGGCGAGCTGTCGAAGTACGCGGCCGACCATCCCACGTGGTCGGGAGTGGACAAGGTGGTGCACGACCTCGCGAATCGACTCGGCCGGCGGATCGCGGTGACCACCGAGGACGGGACGGTGATCGCGGACTCGGCCCGGATGCTCGGCGCCGCCCCCGAACTCCCATCGGTGCCTGCAGCAACCATCGACGCACGCGGCAGCGGGATCGGCAAGCTCAGCGGGACGACCGTATTGCAGGCCCGCAAGCCGGTGACCATCACGGGCGGTTTCGCCGCGACGGCTTCGATCGGGCCGCCGTTCAGCGCGTATCCCGACTGGGGCTTGACCGACGACGAGCTGAAGCAGCGGAACCAGCTCGCGAAGCAGGCGGTGGGTTGCCTGACCGCCAAGGGCAAGGCGGCGAGTGTGGCTGACGGCGCCGGAACGGTTCCACAGGTGATGATCCAGTCGACGCAGTCGGTGGCCGGGATGCGGGTGAACGCGAGCACACCCGGCGAGGACGAGTGCCTGCCGCCCGGGCTGAACGCGCCGAGTGCGAAGGCGAAGATCGTCAACGACGACGAGGTACGGCGCTCCACCGCCTGCCTCGACGCCGCCGGGATCGGGTACAAGATCAACGACTACTTCGGTCTGCGATCCGTCGAGCCGATCGCGAAGGCCGACCTCGACGACACGTTCGTGAACTGCGTGACCCAGGCCCACGTGCAGGCGCTGACGCCGTACGTCGCTCCGCCGGCGAAGCTGTACCTCGGGGCGAAGAGTACGTTCAACGTGTTCTCGGGCGAGGGACTGGCCCGTACGGCGGCGACCGCGCTCGGCGTGGTGCTGATCGCGGCGCTGGTGATGATCTTCGCGGGGCGACGGTTGGTGCGGCCAATCGTCGCGCTGACCGGAGCGGCGCAACGGATGCGGAACGGCGACCACGCGGCCCGGGTCCCGGTCAGCGGAAAGGACGAGGTGGCGCGGCTCGGCCACGCTTTCAACGACATGGCGGAGGCGATCCAGCGGCACGACTTCCAGCGCAAGGCGATGGTGAGCGACGTGGCGCACGAGCTGCGGACCCCACTAGCCAACATCAAGGGCTACCTGGTGGCGTCCGAGGACGGCGTCGTCCCCCTCGACGGTGCCCTCGTCACCTCTCTGCTGGAGGAGACAGGCTTGCTGGAGCACCTCGTCGCAGACCTCCAGGACCTGGCCCTGGCCGACGCCGGCATGCTGCGTCTGCACCCCGCTCCCCGTGACCTGACCGAGCTGGCCCAACAAGTCGTACTGGCCCACCAACCCACCGCCGAGGCAGCCTCCGTCACCCTCACGTCCACAACGTCCGGGCCCGCACCAGCCGTTGTCGACAGCGCCCGCATTCGTCAGGCTCTCGGAAACCTCGTGTCGAACGCGATCAGGTACACACCGACCGGCGGCCGCGTGGTGGTCGGCGTACGGCCTGTGGACAACGGCTACAACCTCAGCGTCACCGACAACGGCACCGGGATCGCGCCCGAGCACCTCCCGCACCTGTTCGACCGCTTCTACCGCGCCGACGTCTCCCGCACCCGTACGACCGGCGGCAGCGGCCTCGGACTCGCCATCACCAAGCACCTCGTCGAAGCCCACCAAGGCCGGATCACCGTGACCAGCCGTCCCGGATCGGGTTCCACGTTCACGATTTGGCTCCCTTCCGCTGCCACACTGTCCGGGTGACGCAGCCCCCCAACGCCCCCGGTCCGTACGGCCCTCCGAACAACGGCCGGCAACAACAGCCCGCCTACGGCAACGGTCCCGCGCAACCTCCGTACGGAGGACCGGGTCAGGCGCCGTACGGCGGGCCGGCGGCTGGACCTGGATACGGGCCGGGGTACCCGCCCGGCGGGCCGGGGTACCCGCCCGGCGGCGGGCCGCGGTACGGAGGTCGTGGGCCGCGGCGCGCGCCGTTGTTCGTCGCGCTCGGCGTCGTCGTCGTACTGGTCCTGCTGGCCCTGCTCGGCGTCGGCGTGCTGCTCGCTACCCGCTCCAGCAGCGACGACGCGGGCGGACCAACCCAACCGTCGACCGCCCCGCTCCCACCCACCGCCACCTCGGAACCGAGCGCCGGCCCGAGTCAGGTCCCGCCACCGACCACACCGGCAACCGCCACCCCACGCCTCGCGGAGGCCAGGACACTCGCGACCAGGTTCATCGCGTACTTGAACGCGAACGACCAGGCGCACGCCACCGCGCTCGGCTGCGAGGAGAGCAGGAAACTGCTGACCGGCCAACTCATCGTGATGGTCGACGCACCCACCAAGCTGGCAGTCACCGGACCAGGCGTCTCGGTACCGAGCTACTACCCGCGGATCTCGGTCCCGTTCTCCGGCACGACGAACGGCTCCGCCCCGCTGAGCGGTACCGTCGACATCATGGACGTCCCGTCCCGCCCACTCTGCGTTCGCCTGACGTCGCTGCAGCACTGACCATGGCACCCCGCAAGGCCCGCCTGGCGGACGTCCACGAGATCGCCGCCGGCATGCCCCACGTCACCAAGTGGGAACGCGACGACGGCACCGACCGCCCCGTGTACCAGGTCGGCGGCAAGTCCTTCGTCTTCTTCCGCACCCCACGCCCCGACGCGGTAGATCCCGCCACCGGCGAGAAGTACGACGACGTGATCATGATCTGGGTCGAATCCGAAGCCGAAAAGCTGGCCCTGGTCAACGGCGACTCGACCCCGTTCTTCACCACGCCCCACTTCGACGGCCACCCCTCCGTCCTCATCCGAGCCCGCGACCTAGGCGCCCTGACCAAACAAGAACTGACCGAGATCATCCAAGACGCCTGGCTCTCCCGAGCCTCCCCCCGCCGCGCAACCACCTGGCTCCAAGCCCACCGCCTGACCTGACCCCGCTGCCACACCCAGCCCGTGCGTACCCGTGCCCGGCTGAACTACGTGCCGTTCGTGTAGAAGTCAGCCAGCCGTTGGACCACTTCCGCTTTGGTCATCGCGCGTACCTCGGCCTCCGGGATACGTGCATCGACAACCAGAGCCCGGACAAGTCCAGCAGGTATGGCTTCAACTGGAGCCGCCGGCGCTTGCCGATCCGGGACCACCTTGTCCTCGACACACGCCCAGAACTCGTCAGCGGACACCGCGAGCTGGTCGCGCAAGATGTGTGCCCAGATCGAAGGACCGTAGTCGGTGCGGTCGACGGGGTGGCTGATCCGTGTGTACAGGATGCGTCCGTCCGGCAGCGGCAGTTCGTAGTTGACGTGGTGGGTTCCTCGTCTACCGGTCGCGCGCCGGCGTTCGGTCCAACCTTCGACGAGGCAAAAGCTCTGGTGATCTGTGCGGGTGGCCGGACGGCGATGCTCACTCACGATGCGTCCTCAGGCCAGCAGCCACGCATGGAGCTGCTCGTCCGACGACAACGCGACGATCTGGACGAGCCCCCAGTTATCTGCGTGGTTGGGTGCCAGCCGCAGGTGGTCGACCCATTCGTCGGCGTACGCACGGAGCGCGTCAACCATCTCCTCCGCCGCCTGGTCGAGCGTCCCTCCATCCGCGGCGACCGGAAGCCCCGGGATCATGATCGACCAGCCGTCGTTCTCGGCAACGACGAGCGCACCCGATGGATGCACGCTGGTCAGAAAATGCACCAATCGATCCGCGTCCACCGCCGCCACCCGCCGCGTATCCCGCGTCACGGTCGCCGGCCGTCCATCCTCAGCCGCA
Organism: Kribbella sp. NPDC031520; assembly: GCF_055580825.1. NCBI lineage: Bacteria > Bacillati > Actinomycetota > Actinomycetes > Propionibacteriales > Kribbellaceae > Kribbella > Kribbella sp. NPDC031520. The sequence goes on along the minus strand of NZ_JBVIKS010000007.1, from coordinate 15,297 downwards.
TCCAAGATGTCTTTGAAGTGCTCCCGGGCATCCCGAACACTCCGATACTCAACCTGCGAACCCATCGCACCCCTTCCAGCTGGTGTACACAGCGTACACGGTGAACACGCCACCCCCAATCGGTCCGCGCAGCCGGCCGCGGGCGGACTCTCACGCATCACCTCGAGCCGAGCCGCCGCGGCAATCCCGGTAGTACAGCCGTCCCCCGCGAGTACCTCCGTCCCGCACCACCTCCCCGGGCGCGCCGAAGGCGCCACAAGACAGCCGCCGCGAAGCGGTGTCCTTTTACGTGGGCTGGTTGGGGGCTAGAGCTCGGGCGGCTTCTACGAGGCTGGTGGCGGTGGGGAGGGTGGCGATTATGGGGGTGTCCAGGCCGTTCTCGACGTAGCGGTTGATTTGGGTTCGGCATTGGGCGGGGGTGCCGTGGACGATCAGGTCGTCTACCAGGGACTCGGGGATGGCGGCCATGGCGGCGTTGCGGTCGCCGGTCGACCAGGCGTCGCGCATGGGTTTCATCACGGAAGCTCGGCCCAGCCAGTCGTGGAAGGCGGCGTAGCCGGGGACGGTCAGGTAGGTGGCGATGAGGTAGCGGCCGATGTTGCGGGCCATCTCCGCGTCTTCGGTGACGCAGACGAAGATGCGGGCGGCGAGTTCCTTGCCGGGGCCGAGTTCGGCGCGGACCTGCCGTACGTCGTCCGCCGACAACCAGTTGGTGATCGCGCCGTCGGCCTCGCGTGCGGCGAGCCGCAACATCTGTGGTCGGAGTGCGGCGAGCATGATCGACGGCGGTACGTCGGGCGCCTTCTCCAGCCGGAACCGCTGGATCGTGAAGCTGTCGAACTTCCCGTCCACCCGCTCCCCCGCGAACGCCTGCCGCAGGAACCGCAGTACGTCGCGGGTCCGCGCGAGCGGTGGGTCGTACGCGATCCCGTTCCACCCGGTCACGATCGTCTCGGACGACGCCCCGATCCCGAGGACGAACCGTCCGGGGGCAAGATCCGCCAACGCCGCCGCACTCATCGCGAGCGCGGCCGGCCCGCGGGTGTGCACCGGCACCACGGCCGTCCCCAACCGCAAGGACGAGTCCCATTCGGACGCGAGCACCAGCGGCGTGAACGCATCCGCGCCGGCCACCTCGGCCGACCACAGATCGGTGTACCCCAACGAGTACAGCTCCGAGATCAGCGCACGGTGCTCACGCAGCGGTACGCCGGTCAGCGGAACGGTCAGCCCCCAACGCATTCAGATCATCCTCTTCAGCAACGGCAGCGGCGCCACCCGCAGCACCTGGGCGAGCGGCCACCACGGCCGCGCCGGAACGTACGCCTTCGCCTTCTCCGCCTCGATCGCGGCGACCATCGCCCGCACGCCCGGCTCGGTGTCGACCATGAACGGCGCCTTCGGTACGTGCTCGTTCATCTCCGACCGGATGTACCCGGGGTAGATAGTGCTGACCTTGATCGGCTTGGCCATCAGCTCGAGCCGCAGACCTTCACCGATCGACGCCAGGCCGGCTTTCGTCGCGGCGTACGTCGTGACGGTCTTCGGGAACCCGCGCAGCGCGGAGATCGACGCGATCAGCACGAGGTGCCCGGCGTTCCGCGCCCGGAACAGCTCCAGCGCCGCCTCGACCTGCGCGAGCGCGCCGACGAAGTTCGTCAAAGCGGTGTCCCGGTTCGCCTCGAACTGCCCGCTCCCGAGCGGCGCGCCCTTCCCGAGACCGGCGTTCACCACGATCCGGTCCAGCGGCAGCTCCGCGTCGATCGCGCGGAACACCTTGAACACCTGGTCGTGATCGGTCACATCCAGACTGTGGACAACCACCGAAAGCTGTGGATGACGCTCGGCCAGCTCGTTCCGGAGCGCTTCCAGTCGTTCGGTACGCCGGGCCGTCAGCGCCAGGTTGTGCCCGTTCGCCGCGAACTGCCGCGCCATCTCCGCACCGAGGCCCGAACTGGCACCGGTGATCAGGATGTTCCGTCGCATCGGGTGTCCTATCTATAGGTGAGCAGGTCGGCACCGAGGTGGACGTGCTCGTTGTAGCTCACCACAGTCAGCCCGGCCCGCCCGGACACGACCTTCGTGATCGCCGTGTTGATCGTCACCGGGTTCAGCTTCGTCCACAGCCCGTCGCCGCCGGACAGCAGCCGTCCCACCACGGCCGCGATCGGACCACCGGACGTGAACACGAGCGCAGTCTCGCTCTTCCCGAGTCGCTCGGCAGTACGTCGTACCGCTGCCTCCGACCTGTCGCAGAACGCCTGGAACGTCTCGGAGTACCCGTCGCCGCCGTCGATCCACCGCTGCGTCGCGGCGCTGAACACGTCCTGGAACGCCCGCCGCGGGTTCCCAGTACGCGCAAGATCAGCCACCATCACCGCGTGAAGCTTGTACGACGGCTTGTAGGCGACGAGCACCTCCTGATGATCGAACTCGTCGTACCCCGCATCCACTTCCGCCGTGAACCCGGCGAGCGACGCCGTCTGCTGATGCCGACGCATCGAACCCGAAACCACCAGCCCCGGCTTAACGTCCGCCAAAACCCCAGCCAGCCGCGCAGCCTGCTCCTCACCCAGCGGCGACAGCTTGTCGTAGTCGTGCGCACCGAACGACGCCTGGGCGTGCCGGATCAGGTAGATGGCACCCACTCACGCCTGCCGGATGATCCTGCGGCAACGCCGCTCGAGCAGGTTCACCGGAAGCCAGAAGTTCTTGAACCGCGGGTTCCGGGTCTGCTTGTGGTGGTAGCGGTAGTAGATCTGCTGCGCGATCACCGCGAGCCGGAACAGCCCGAACACCTCGTAGAACGCCCAGTTGTCCACAGGCAGTCCGGACTGCTTCACGTAGTACTGCACGATCTCGTCCCGCGTGAGCATGCCCGGTACGTCGGACGGCTGCAGGCGGAACCGGCGGAACGCCCAGTCGTCGTCGGCCTGTACCCAGTACGCGAGCGCGCTGCCGAGATCCATCAACGGATCGCCCAGTGTGGCGAGCTCCCAGTCCAGTACGCCGACCACGCGCAGCGGATCGTCCGGATCGAGTACGACGTTGTCGAGCCGGAAGTCGTTGTGGATAACACAGGTCCGGACATCCACAGGCTGGTTCGACGCGAGCCAGGCCATTACGCGTTCGTAGCTCGGTACGTTCCACGTCTTCGCCTTGCGGTACCGCTCGGACCAGCCGCTGACCTGGCGTCCGACGTACCCGGCGCCGCGCCCGAGATCCTGCAGACCGGTGGCCGCGGGATCGACCGCGTGCAGCTCCGCGAGCGTGTCGATCAACGTGAACCCGAGCTGCCTCGTCTGCGCCGCCGTCAGGTCGGCGCCGAGCGAATGGTGCCCGGGGATCGTCCCGGCGACCCGCTCCATCACGTAGAACTCGGAACCGATCACGGACTCGTCGTTGCAATAGGCAACCATCTCGGGGACGTACCGGAAGACCGGTTTGAGCCCTTTCTGGATGCGGAACTCGCGGCCCATGTCGTGCGCGCTCTTCGCCTTCGTACCAGCCGGCGGACGGCGCAATATCAGGTCGTGCCCGGAATAACTCAACAGATACGTGAGATTCGACGCGCCGCCGGAGAACTGTCGAACCTCCGGCAGACCGTCCGGTACCGCGGTCTGTTGCCGCAGCCAAGCATCCACCGCGGGTACGTCGAAGGCGTCCTCTTCGCGGACGGCCCGCGCGCCATCAGCCATCCTTGGCCTCGGACCGCTGCCGCGCCCGCTCCGCGATCCTGCGCATCTGACTGTTGTACAGCGGCCGGGCCAGCCGCTTCGTCCAGTACGCGACCCGGGCCGGCCGGTCCGGGATGATCAGGTGCCGCTTCTTGTTGATCCCGGCAACGACCGCCGCGGCGATGTCGTCGGCAGTGCGTGGCGACTTCTCGATCAGCTGCCGTGCGGTCGCACCCATCGCACTGTCGGCGCCGCGGATCGAATCGGCCAGGTTGGTGCGGAAGAACGACGGGCAGACCACGGAAACGCTGACGCCGTACGGATGCAGCTCGTGCGACAGCGTTTCGGACAACGCGACCACCCCGGCCTTCACCGTGTTGTACGAACTCATCATCGGCGGATGCACCAGCCCGGCCGCCGACGCGGTGTTCACGATGTACCCGGACCGCTGCCGCTTGAACATCGGCACGAACGCCCGGCACCCGCGGACCACGCCCATCAGGTTGATGTCGACGACCCGGTCCCACTCGTCGAGCGTCTCGACGTCGATCCGGCCGCCGGTCGCGATCCCGGCGTTGTTCACCAGGATGTCCAGGCCGCCCCAGTTGTCCTGGCACCACGCGACCGCCGCGTCCCAGTCCGCCGGGCTCCGGACGTCGAGCTTCAGGTACGAAGGACCCCCTTCGTCAGCCACGTCGGTACTGAGCACTTGATGGCCGTCGGCAACGAACCGGGCGACCAGCGCCGCGCCGAGACCGCTTGCGGCGCCGGTGACGAGGACACGACTCACTTGGCCTCCTGAACGGCGGAGAGGTACGACGCCAGCTCGATCCTGGCGATCACCCCACGATGCACCTCGTCCGGCCCGTCGGCCAGCCGCAACGCGCGGGCACTCGTCCATGCGGCCGCGAGCGGGAAGTCGTCGGACAGCCCGCCACCGCCGTGCAGCTGGATCGCCATGTCGATGACGTCCTGCGCCATCCGCGGTACGGCGACCTTGATCTGACTGACCTCGCTCAACGCACCGGCCAAGCCTTGGGTGTCCAGCAGGTACGCCGTCTGCAGTACGAGCAACCGTGCCTGGTTGATCGCGATCCGCGCGTCCGCGATCCGCTCACGGTTGCCGCCGAGATTGACGAGCGGCTTGCCGAACGCGGTCCGGCTGGTACCGCGCTGCAGCGCCAGCTCGAGCGCCTTCTCGGCAAGACCGACCAGCCGCATGCAGTGGTGCACCCGGCCCGGACCGAGCCGGCCCTGGGCGATCTCGAACGCCTTGCCCGGTCCGACCAGGATGTTCGCGGCCGGAACCCGTACCTCGGTGAAGGACACCTCGCCGTGGCCGTGCGGCTCGTCGTACCGGCTCATCGCCGGCAGCAGACGCTCGACCTTCACGCCCGGGGTGTCGCGCGGTACGAGGACCATCGTGTGCCGCGCGTACCGATGGGCGTCCGGGTCGGTGAGCCCCATGAAGATGAGCAGCTCGCAGTCCGGGTGGCCGACGCCGGTGCTCCACCACTTGCGGCCGTTCAGTACGACGTCGTCGCCGTCGAGGATCGCGGTCGCCTGCATGTTGGTGGCGTCCGAGGACGCGACGTCCGGCTCGGTCATGCAGAACGCGGACCGGATCGTGCCGTCCAGCAACGGTTCCAGCCAGCGCTTCTTCTGCTCGTCGTTGCCGTACCGGAGCAGAACCTCCATGTTGCCGGTGTCCGGCGCGTTGCAGTTGAAGATGTACGGCGCGATGAACGACCGGCCGGTGAGCTCCGCGATCGGGGCGTAGTCGAGGTTGCTCAGGCCTTCGCCGTACTGCTCGTTGCCAGGCTCCGCCAGTGGCAGGAAGAGGTTCCACAGGCCGGCCTCGCGCGCCTTCGCCTGCAGCTCCTTGACGATCGGTTGCGGCTGCCAGGGATCACCGGCCGCGCGAATCGCCTGGTGCAACTCGGCCTCGACCGGCTCGATCTCGGTGCGCAGGAAGCTGTCCACGCGTCCGATCAGCGCTTGCGCCCGGGCCGAAGGTTCGAACCCCATCAAGACTCCTCTCCTCGGCTTGACCGTAGCTCAGGCTCTAAGCAATGCTCAATAGATGGAACACCGTCTGACAGCGGACGACCGCAAGAAGCAACTGGTCAAGATCGGCCTGATGATGCTTCGCGACAAACCGATCCACGAGCTGTCCGTCGACGCGATCGCCGCCGAGGCAGGGATCTCCCGCGGGTTGCTGTTCCACTACTTCCCGAGCAAGCGGGACTACTACGTCGCGGTGATCGCCGCGGCCGGCCGCCGGCTGCTCCGCGTCACCAAGCCGGACGAGTCGCTCTCGCCGGAGCAACAGCTCCGCGAGATGCTGGTCCAGTTCGTCGCGTTCATCACGCGCCGGCGGACGGCGTACATCTCGTTCGTCCGCGGCGCGGCCGGCGGCGACGACTTCGCCGTCGAGGTGTACGACGAGACCCGCGCGGGCCTGACCAAGCGGGTCCTCACGTACCTCGGCGTACCCGAGGTGGCCGACGACCCGAAGTCGGCGGAGTACCTCCGCGTCCACGCCTGGCTCTCGTACACCGAGGACCTGGCCATCGAATGGTCCGGCCTGCTCGAAGAGGACCGCCCGTACTCTCCCGAGCACCTCGTCGAGCACGCGATCGAGGCCCTGCAGCTGCTGCGGAAGTTGTAGACCGGGGCCGACCCGTCAGGCCGGCCCCGGTCCTTCGGGTCAGCCGTTGGCGAGCGTGAACCGCTCCACACCGCAGGCCGAACTGGTCGGGTTGTTGTTCGCGTCGCCGCTGTAGGTGACCTGCCAACGCCAGGTACCAAGGGTGCTCGCGATGAACGACGTGTTGGACGTGCTGTACGTGCCGTTGCCGCTCACAGTCACGGTCTGGGTGTACGCAGGGGCGCCGGCGCACGTGGCGTCAGCGGGAGCGAACAGGCTGAACGTGACAGTGCCGGTCGCAGACTTTCCGCCGCTGATCGTGGCGTCGTCGTTGGGCAGCAGGTTCGGCGCCGTGGTGATCGCCGGGCTTGCCTTCGTCACGACAAGGTGCTCACTCGTGCAGGCACTCGTCGCTCCGTTGTTGTTGGCGTCGCCGCTGTAGACGGCCTGCCAGTAGAAGTCACCTGCAGTGTTGAAGGTGATCGCGTTCGAGTCGGGTACGGCGCCGTTCGTCACGGTCACCGTTCCGGCCGCCTGCGCGCCGGCCGAGCACGCGGTGTCGGTGTAGACGGTGTAGGTCACCGTTCCACCGGCAGTCGCGGTCGCGTTCGACAACGTCGCCGAGTCGTGCACGGCCCCGCCGGCCTCGATGGTCGTCGCGGACAGCGTGGTGGCGATCGTCGGCGACTTCTTGCCTACGACCAGGTGCTCACTCGTGCAGGGGCTGGTCGCGCCGTCGTTGTTGCCGTCACCGCTGTACACGGCCTGCCAGTAGAAGTCACCGGTCGAGTTGAACGTGATCGCGTTGGAGTCGGGTACGGCGCCGTTCGTCACCGTCACCGTTCCGGCCGCCTGCGCGCCGGCCGAGCATGCGGTGTCGGTATAGACGGTGTACGTCACCGTTCCACCGGCGTTCGCTGTTGCTCCGGTCAACGCTGCCGAGTCATGGACGGTGCCGCCGACGACAATCGTGCTTGCCGACAGGGTTGTCGCGATCGTCGGGTGGTTGTTGGCGTGGTTGGTGTACGTACAGTCGACCAGACCGCCGGACGCCATGGTGATGCTGACCGTGGCACCGCTTGGCGTGCCACTGGTTCCGGTCCCCGACACCGTGCACACCAAACTCTTGAGCGTCCAGCCGGCCGGCAAGGTCGACTCGGTGACGCTGTAATTGCCAGGCTGGACCTGTGTCGCGCTGCTGTAGGTCTCCGACTGCCCGTTCGACAGTGAGAACGTCGCCGGGCTCAGTCCACCGGTGGTCGTGTACCCGAAGCTGGCGTCACCGTTCTCGGTCACCTTCCGGATGATGATCTTGCCGCAGTTGGAGATGTTGACCGGCTGCGGTGCGACGAAGTCCTTGACCTCGGCCGGGAACGACGCCGACGAACGGCTCTTCAGGAACGCACTGCCGAACGCGGTGCACTGACCCGCCGGGAAGATGCCGGCCGCGGTCATGTTGATCGCAGCCTCGCCGAACTCCAGTGCGGCGAGAGATCCGCCCGCGACCGCCTCTGAGATGGTGCCGGTGTTGACCGCACCTTCGGCAAAGCCGGCGGCGCTCAGGTCGACATGCTGGCCCCAGCACGGCAAGGCGTTCGCCGAGAAGCACTGGCTGGTCGAGCCCGTGGTCGTCCACTTGAGCAGGCCGAGTACCGGGTTGCCGCCACCGTTGGTGAAGTCGAACGTGATCAGCAGGTCGCCGGCGCTCCGGTTGAGCGTCTTCGGGCCGGTCGTGGTCAGGTTCGGCTGCGCCAGCTTGTTGATCTCGAAGTCCATGTTGGCGGAGCCGAGGACGTTCGAGCGCTCCCATGCCAGGTAGAGGAACGTGTTGGAACCGACGACCTCGTTGCCGACGTAGAAGCGGGTCAGGTCGCTCTTCTGCGGCGGAATGGACCCGGTGACCACAGTGACGGCCGGGTCGTCTTCCTTGGTGCCCTGACCGAACGAGTTGTCGGTCGAGCCGCTGGCCAGGTCGTCACCGCGGACGCGGTTGATGGTGCTCGATACCCAGTCCTTGTTGCCGGTGGTGTTGACGACCATGTTGCCGTCGTTGCCTTCGAAAGTACTGCCCGCCAGGTTGGCGTCGGCCGCCGGCACCATGGCCAGCAGCAGCGTCGCGGTGGACGCGAATATCAGGGGTCGCCGGAGACGCCGGAGCGTCTGCGACGTGCTTCGCGAAGTCACGCTTGTGCCCTTCCGATGTGGAGCACGGAACTGCGGTATCACAGCCGTGTCCGGGCGCTGCCCCAACAGTGGGGACGCGGCATCGCCCTGCGGTCACACAGGACGTCAGCAGGCGAATCCCCGGGAACGGGCGAGTCGGAGATCAGCCGTCAGGCACGCCGAACCACGGCGGCGCACGCGCCACACCTGACACACATCGACGATCCATGGGTCCCCCGCCTGGAACGTCACCGGCGTCGGGTCCCCACCCCCGGCAACGCTCCGTAGCGATCAGCGTCACCACGTAAGCGCTACCCCCAGCACCACGATCACGAGGCGTCATGAAGCTACACCGGGCCCTACGCCTCAGCAAGAGGTCGAACAGATGCTCAGGGCAACCTCAGCGGGCGGCCACCGGCGGCATCCGGGTACCTACGGTAGGAGTTCGGGTGTCAGGTCCGGGGTGTCCATCTCGGGGTCGAAGGGGTAGAGGGGGCGGACGACACCGTGGTGTCCCAGGCGAAGGAGATCTTGGTCTACGCCGCCGGGGGTCAGCGCCAGCAGCCAGTCGGCGGCGAGGGTGTAGAGCTCGGGTTCGAGGTAGCCGATCTTCACGATCACCAGGTCGGTCTTCGCGGGGTCCAAACCGAGGAGCGTGAAGTCGGCCAGGTGGTGGTACGGCTTGCGGCGGGTGGTGAGGATCGAGTGCAGACCGCCGGCCTTGACGACGGCGACCGTGCCGCCGACCGGGTCCTCGGAGATCGAGAAGACGGTGCCGGACAGCGCAACGGGACCGGACGGGCCCGGGTCGACCTTGCCGCCGGCAGTGACCTCGACCGGGTTGCCCACGCCGGCCGCGACGCAGGCGGCCACGGCGTCCGGGTCGGTGATGCTGGCGTGGATAGCGGTGGCCGCGCCGGACGTCAGGTCCGCGACCTTCAACAGTTCGCCGAGGGTCCACGAGACGTCCCCGGCGCCGCCCGCGGTCGGGTTGTCGCCGGAGTCGCTGATCAGGAACGGCCGCGCAGTACTCGCGAGACCGGCCGCCACACACTCCGCCAACGTCCCAGTCGGAGCCACGAACTCGAACCCGTCGCGCGCATCCCAGTAGGCCTTCGCCAACTCCTCCGCCCGCGCGGTGATCAACTCGGTGTCGTCCCCGGTCACCACAACGGCAGCCCGGCACCGTGGCTCGTCCGCCCACGCGTACCCGACCCAGACAGCCGCATCCAGCACGCCCGGCTCGTCCGCGATCTCGGCCACCCGCTGATAGATCGACTTGGCGGGCTCGAGCCGCGTCGATGTCTTCTCCCCCGGCAGCAGCACCGGCACCTGGGTCCACGCCTTGCCCGGCTTGCCGAGGCCGGACCGCAGCCGCTCGACCAGGTTCCGCAGGGCCCGCTCGCGGCTCTCGAGTGCGTCCTCGTGCGGGGCCATCCGGTAGCAGGTGATCAGATCGACCGCCGTCCCGAGCTCCCGCGACACGTTCCCGTGCAGGTCCATCGAGGCGGACATGAGTACGTCGGGACCGAGCACGTCTCGGATCCGCGTGGCGAGCTCGGCCTCCGCGTCCTGCCGTCCGACGACGCTCATCGCGCCGTGGATGTCGAAGAAGAACCCGTCCAGCTCACTGGCGTCCTTCAACCGGGTGATGATCTCCGCGGACAGGTCGTCGTACACCTCCGGCTGGACGGCCCCGCCGGGCAGCGACCGTGCGTGCAGCAGCGGCACCCACTCGATGCCCTGCGCCCAGTCCTTGCCGAGGAAGTCGTCGTACCGCTCGAGCAGGTGGTCTCCGCGCCGTACGTCGAAGTCCGCCAGCCCGGCCCGGTGCGGCGAGAACGTGCTGGACTCGATGGCGATCCCGGCAATGCCGATCCGAAGGTTCATGCCCAAAACTTGCCACAACCAAGCCGTTTCGCGCACTGCCTACCGCTCAGTTGTGGACACCTGTCGAGCCGCGGACGATCAGCTCGGTGGCGAGTTCCACGTGCAGGGCTTCCAGTTGGTGGCGGTCCAGGAGGCGGGTCAGGAGGCTGACTGCCATGCGGCCCATTTCCTGGAGAGGCTGGCGGACCGTGGTGAGTTGCGGGGTCGTGGCGCGGGCCAGGTCGAGGTCGTCGAAGCCGGTGACGGAGAGATCGTGGGGGACGCTGAGCCCGGCTTCGGCAGCAGCTTGTAGAGCTCCGATCGCAGCCTTGTCGTTGAAAGCGACGAGCGCGGTGGGACGCGGGGTGAGGGCGAGGAGTTCGCGAGCGGCTCGGTAGCCGTGCAGGGTCGTCGGCTGGTCGTGCCGTACGAGCGACGGGTCGGGGAGGATGCCGGCGTCGGCGAGCGCGGCGGAGTGGCCGCTGAGGCGGGCGTCCGCAGCGAGCCACTCGCGTGGCCCTGCGATCACGCCGATCCGCCGGTGCCCGAGCGCGGTCAGGTGGGCAGTCACCTGCCGGGCGCCGGAGTGGTGCGCGGCGGAGACGGATGGGATGTCGCGTGGGAGCGTCGTCCGCGGATCAACCACCACGAACGGGAATCGGCGCGAGCTCAGCCGAACGAGATCCTCGCTCGGCTCGGGCGGCAGGATCAGGATCGCGCCGCCGATGCCACGCCGGGAGCCGAGCCGGGTCAGTACGGGATCGTGCGCCGCGGCTTCGCCGGCGTTCAGGACGACCTGCCGGCCGTGCTGCTCGAGCGTTTCGGCGATCGACGACACGATCAGGCCGAAGTAGTCGGTGAGGACGTACGGGCAGCGGACGTAGACGGCGCCCTCGACCGGTTTCGCCGTACCGCCCCGAGGTTGCGGCGCGGGCAGCCCGAGCTCCTCGATGGCCTGCTCCACGAGCCGCCGGGTCTCCGGCGTCACGCCATCGAGTTGGTTGACCACCCGGGACACGGTCGCGAGCGAGACGCCGGCCGCGGCCGCGACGTCGCGCATCGTCGCTCTAGCGCGAGGCATTTGTTACATCGCCTTGTTTCACGCTCAGCACTCTAGACCTACGCTCCCAGGCCTTGACAGTGGTCGATCTCCGGCGTGTCCTGGGGCCGTTTGTTTCATCCCGAGGAGTGCGATGAAAACACCAGCCTTCGGCGTCGCCCTTGCTCTCGCGGCGGCGTCACTCACCGGTCCTGCCCAGGCCCATCCCCCGACGACCCAGGTCCGCGTCTGGGTCACCACCCCCGATCGCTCCGAGCTGCTGCACGAGCGCGCGCCGATCTCGTTCCACGACGGGGCGAGCGACCGGACCACGATCACGGTCGACCCGCGGACGACGTACCAGACGATGGACGGCTTCGGCGCCGCGATCACCGACTCGTCCGCCGCCGTTCTGTACCGGCTCAGCCCGGCCGATCGCGAGCAGACGATGCGCAAGCTGTTCGACCCGGAGCAGGGCATCGGCGTCAGCTTCCTTCGGCAGCCTGTCGGTTCGTCCGACTTCACCGCGGCGAGCACGCACTACACGTACGACGACGTACCGGCCGGGCAGACCGACTTCGGCCTCGAGCACTTCAGCATCGCGCACGACGAGCAGCAGGTGCTCCCGCTGCTCCGCCGTGCCAAACAGCTCGATCCACAGCTCAAGGTGATGGCGACGCCGTGGAGCCCGCCGGCCTGGATGAAGACCGGCGACTCGCTCGTCGGCGGCCGGCTGAAGGACGACCCGAAGGTCTACGACGCGTACGCGCGCTACCTGGTGAAGTTCGTGCAGGCGTACACGAAGGCCGGCGTACCGGTCGACTTCCTGTCCATCCAGAACGAGCCGCAGAACCGCAAACCCAGCGCCTATCCCGGTACGGACATGCCCGTCCGGCAGGAGGCAGCGGTCGTCACCGCCCTCGGACCGCTGCTGCAGGAGGTCAGCCCGCGGACCAAGATCCTCGGGTACGACCACAACTGGACCACGCATCCCGGCGACATCGCGTCGACCCCGCCCGGCGAGGACCCGGAGACGGACTACCCGTACAAGCTGCTGCAGACGCCGGCGGCGAAGTGGATCGCGGGGACGGCCTACCACTGCTACTCCGGCGATCCGTCCAAGCAGACCGACCTGCACAACGCGTTCCCGTCGAAGGGGATCTGGTTCACCGAGTGCTCCGGTTCGCACGGGCCGAACGACACCCCGCCGCAGATCTTCCGCGGCACGCTCACCTGGCACGCGCGGACGCTGATGCTCGGTACGACGCGGAACTGGGCGAAGTCGGTCGTCAACTGGAACCTCGCGCTCGACTCGACCGGCGGCCCGCACCTCGGCGGCTGCGACACGTGCACCGGGCTGGTCACGCTGCAGCCGGACGGTACGGTCACCACCGACGCGGAGTACTACACGATCGGCCACCCGTCGAAGTTCGTGCGGCCGGGGGCGGTGCGGATCGGGAGTACGTCGTACGGGACGACCGGGTGGAACGGTCAGCTGATGTCGGCGGCGTTCCGGAACCCGGACGGTACGACTGCGCTCGTCGTCCACAACGAGAACGACGATCCGCGGAGCTTCGCGGTCGCGGTCGGCGACAAGACGTTCGAGTACGACGTGCCTGGTGGCGCGATCACGACGTTCGTCTGGGGGCGGATGCCTGCGGACCTACCGCAGGAGCTGTCGGCGCGTAGCGCGACGGCAAGCGACAACTCCGCCGACGCGGGCCAGCTGATCGACCACGACGGCTCGACCGTCTGGCAGAGCAAGGCCGCGCAGACGCCGGGTCAGTGGGTGCAACTCGACCTCGGAAAGGCGGAGACCGTCAAGCAGGTCGCGTTGGACAGCGGTGGGAACGCCGGGGACTTCGCGCACGGGTACGAGGTTGCGGTGAGCAACGACGGCTCGGCGTGGAAGACCGTGGCGACCGGTTCGTCCACAGGACAACTCACGACTGTGGACATCCGTCCGGTGCACGCGCGGTACGTCCGGATCACGCAGACCGGGAGGGCCGGCAACTGGTGGAGCCTCGCGGATGTGCGGGTCTATCGCTGAGCTTCCAGCCAGCACGCGATCGCGGCGGCCTGTTCGTTGCTCTTGGCAATGACCTGCAGGCCGACCGGGAGGCCGTCAGCCGGGATCGGCAGGCTGACGGCCGGGTGGCGGGTGAGGTTCGCCAGGCGGGTGTTGTTGAGGAGTTGCCTGCGTACTTCCAGGCCGCCGTCTGAGGTGTCGGCTGCGGTGATGAGTGGTGCGGTGGTGAGGACGGTCGGGGTGATCACAGCGTCGACCTGTCCAAGAACAACATCCAGCTCGGCTCTGACGACCTCTGCTTGTTGTTTCGCTCGCTCGTAGTCGGCCGGCTGGACTTGTGCGGCCTCACGTAGACGCTGTTGGACGTCGGGTTGGTAGCGGTCGCGGGCGCGGGTGGCGTGGTTGGCGGATGCTTCGGGTCCTTGGAGGTTGGCTGCTGTGGTGAAGCTGTGGTCCCAGTCGGGAAGCTGTACCTCGACTGCTCCGAACGCTTGTACTGCAGCTGTCCATGCGCTGCTGACCTCAGGACTGAGCTGGAGGTACTCCGGGTTTGTGACTACGCCCAAGCGAGGGGTGTGTAGGACGGTCGGCGTGGGCCGGGTGGACGGCTTGGTCAGGGCGGTCAGGGCGTAGGTCGCGTCGGTGGCCGTTCTGGTGAGGAGGCCGACGTGGTCGAGGGATTGCGCGAGCGGGAAGACTCGGTCGGTGGGCAGGGTGTCGTAGGCCGGTTTGAAGCCAACGACCCCGCACAACGCAGCCGGGATGCGGACTGAGCCGGCGGTGTCAGTGCCGATCGCGAGGGGGACCACGCCGGCGGCGACTGCGGCGGCTGAGCCGGAGCTCGAGCCGCCGGTCATTCGCGTCAGGTCGTGCGGGTTGCGGCACGGGCCGACGCGGTTCGACGTACCGGTGCAGCCGTACGCGAACTCGTGCGTGTGGGACAGCCCGATCACGATCGCCCCGGCCGCGCGCAATCGCCGTACGACCTCCGCGTCCTGCTGACCGGTCCGGTTCATCGACGCGGACCCACACCGGTACGGCAGGCCCTCGACCTCGATGATCTCCTTCACCAGCACGGGTACGCCCGCGAGCGCGCCGGTGCGGTCGTGCGTGGCCGCGGCCTTGCGGGCACCGTCCACGTCGAGGTGCACGACGGCGTTCAGGCCGGCGGCGTCCGCGGCCCGCGCCAGCACTTCCTCGACGAGGTCTACTGGGTCAAGCGTGCCGTCCTGCACCCCGGTGGCGATCTCCTGCAGTGTCCTCACTCGCACATCAGACCACGGAGAGGAAACGGAAACAGCAGCGTCATGCCAAGTTGCTACCGTCCGATGGCATGGTGATCGAGGGAGTGGAACTGCGCACCGCGCCGCCGACAGACCCGGACGTCCTGGCTCTGACCACCGCGCAGCAGACGGAGCTCGCCGCTCTGTACGGCGAGGACCAGCCGCTCGTAGGTCTGCACCCGGACATCACGTTCACGCTGCTCGCACTCGACGGGGCACCGGTCGGTTGCGTCGGCCTGCAACCCGTGGGGCCTGGTCTCGGGGAGATCAAACGGATGTACGTCGCCCCTTCCGCGCGCGGCTGGGGGCTCTCGCGGCTGCTGCTGGAGGCTGTCGAGGAGCAGGCCCGATCCGTTGGCCTCACCAACCTCCGGCTGGAGACCGGCACCAAGCAGGTCGAGGCGATCGCGCTCTACACGAACCACGGCTACCACCCGACGCCGCCGTACCCTCCGTTCGAGAACGAGGTCGTCTCACGCTGTTTCGCGAAGCAGCTCTAGATGTGATGTCCAGGGAGGTTGTCCCGGTCGGTGGCGGTGAGTCTGTGTGACAGGTGAAGGCCTCCGGTTGTGAAGTGGAGCTGTCTA
>NZ_JBVIKS010000006.1:0-736392 GCF_055580825.1 Kribbella sp. NPDC031520 | reverse complement strand
CCGGCCAGACCAGCCTGGCCGGGATGGTGCCGTACTGCGAATACCACCACGTCATCAAAGACACCCCCACCTGGGGCTGGAACACCACCACCCACTCCGACGGCACAGTCACCCTCACCACCCCCACCGGCCACCGCTACACCACCGTCCCACCCGCCCGCGGCCCAATCGCCCACGACTCAACCACCGAAACACGCCGCCCTGCCCCAAGTGGCCGCATGATCCCCGCCGACCTGAAGCGTGATCCCACCCCCGCAGATCCGCGAACCACCCCGGAAACACCGCAATCAAAGGACATCTGCCAGCCTCCACCCGGACCCCCACCCACACCAGCCACGCGCCCAACCACCCGCCCAGTCACCGATCCCCGACAGCAACTCTCGCCGTCACCGCCGCCACAACGTTCTTCCCAACAGTCGACGGCCGGCCCACCACCGTTCTGAAACAACCGCGACCCCTGATCGGCGCGCACCGCCAATTCGAAGTGCTGATTACTCGGCATCGGGCTGCCAATGCTTGAGGGTGCTGATCGGGCCTGCTCAGCTCCAGCGCCCAACAGGCGAGGGTTCCTGCGTCGGACGGTGGTGCGTCGGCGCGACCACGCTCGCCACACGTTCCCGGCTGGAACCGGCGGCGCACACAAACACACCTCAGCCCGACTCACACCCGGCCCACGGCCGCACTCGAGCCCGTGCCACCCCACCCGCGCCCGCCCGTGCTCAGCCCACCCGCACTTGCCCCCCGCCCCTGCTCAGCCCACCCGCATTTAGTCGCACTCAGCCGCGCCCTCACCTACGCCTAAAGGCCCCGACGGTGCGCGAGCGTTGCCGGGGCTCGAGCGCTGCCGAGGACCGGGGCTCCATCCACGCTTGGGTAGCACCAGCATTCCGCTGCGTCTGGACAGGCTGCGGGGTGACTGCGGGTGGTCAGGCCTGGGTGATGGTGCTGATGCGCCAGGTGCCGCTAGGCGAGCTGGATGTGCTTGCCGGGTTGATGGTCAGGGTGATCAGACGAGTGGTTGGACGGCCCGGTGGGAGTGGGGTTCTGGTGCCGGTCTGGTCGACGATGTCGCCGTCGGTGAGGTGGTCGGTGGTTCGCAGAGTGATTGTGGTCGCCGTACGACGGGTGACGGTGGCGCTGTCGATCTTGATTCGGAGGCCTCGGATGCGGACGTTCTGGTTGCGGTAGTCGGACAGCAGAGCGCGATCGGCGGTCCACGGCGAGCTGCCCCGTACGTAGATGTTGTCGAGGGCATCCAAATCGAGAGTCCAGAACGCCTGCGCACGTTGGGCGTCCAGCGTCTGCAGGGTTCGAACCCAGGGTGTCGCATCCGTGGACGCGCTTGCGGGCCCGCCCGGTGGTCGCACACCTACAGTTGACGACTGCGTCGGCCGAACGGGCTGGGTCCGCGCCGCCTCGGTCGGGTTTGCCGGCTGCGTGGGCCGGGGCGATGTACCGGCCGTTCGCTCCGTCGATTCCTGGGAGGAGGGCTGCCCCGACGAAGGTTGCGTCGAGCTACCTGCGGAAGGCGACACAAACGTTGGTCGTTGCGAAGGCCCCGCGGAGGTTGGCTGTGTCGAGTGCCCTGCGGACGGAAGCGTGGAGGTCGGTTGCGTCGAGCCTTCCGTAGACGGCGACCCGGATGTGCGTTCCCTGGATGGCGTCGTGGATGTGGATTGCGCCGAGGCGCCGGAAGTCTGCCCTGTCGTTTGAGAGTAGATCGGCTCGGACTGTGCGGTCGGCGAGGTGTCGATGGTCCGAATGGTGGCGATTCCGAGAACGAGCACGATGATCGCGCCAAGGGCTACAGCGGCGAGAATGCCGTACGCCGGATGCGCGAAGCGACCGAACCTCCGACCGCCGACAGCAGCCCGCCCGCGACGACGGCCCCAGCCACCACGATCCCTGCCACGCCGCTCCCCGGCCCGCCGCTCCCCGCGCCGCCGTTCCCCGCGCCGCCGTTCCCCGCCCCGCCGTTCCCCGCGCCGACTGAGCCCACCGAATCGACCTCCGTCAAGCGGTATCCCTCGCCGAACGCGCTCAGTGAGCCGACCTTGGCCATGCGGCGTCCCCCGCCGAACGCGCGCGCTGATCCGACTCCGGCCGTGCGACCTGCCGCGTTGAACAAGCCGACTGAAGCTACTCTCGCCTTGCGGCATCCGGCGCAGACCGAGCTCGCCGGACTGACCTTCGCGATGCCGAATCGCGCGCCGAGGAAGCTCGTCAGAACGACGCTCTTCGTGCTGGAGCTCACGTGGACGAAGGCCCCCCGCACCGTCCACGTCATCGCCGACCTCGTGTCGGGGCTCGCCGGATCGATCCTCGTCATGCCAAATCCCGCGACGCCATACATCGCCCTGCCGTGCATCGCCACGTCCTGGATCGCCACGTCCTGGATCGCCACGTCCTGGATCGCCACGTCCTGGATCGCCACGTCCTGGATCGCCACGTCCTGGATCGTCGTCTCGGAACCAAGAGCTGCGTTTCAGAACGTCGTTGCGAAGACGCTCTCCTGGATGTCGTGGGGCCTGGGTAAGGCTGGCACTGTTGTTGGGCGTGTGTATCGGTTCGTCCGACTGGTTGTGCTGGCCGTCGGGTGTGGCGGTGACGTTGGTCGAAGGTCGCTCACTGCCCGGGGCATACCCGTCTACCGGCGACTCCTCGATGGCGTGTGGGTCGCGACGATCAGATGCATCACCCGCACCATGAACAGGTTCGGAATCAGCTGCGCTGCTCGGAGCGTCCATGTCCGCGGGAGACTTCGTGGTCGCAGGAGGCTTTGTGGTTGTTGGGTTTTGGGTGGTGTAGGTGCCGCGGGTGGAGTGGATGGTGCGGATTGTGTTGCCGGTGGGGGATCTTGTGTGCCGGGTGGTTCGGGGGCGGGGGGATGGTCGCATGGCGGGTGGGGTGGGTTCTGGGGTTGGGCGTTCCGGGTGGCGTGGTTGCGTTTTGGGAGACGTTGCGTCGGGCGGAGGTACCGGAGTGTCTGCGGGCGCGTCGGGATTGCCAGACGCGTCTTGGTTGCAGGAAGCGTCGTTGTGGCCGGGTGCGTTGGGAGGGTGGGGTGTGGGGAGCCAGGTGGGAGAAGTCGGTGTGGTTGGGGTGTTTGGGTCGGGTGGGGTGGGTAGCCAGCCGGGGTAGGTGGCGGTTGTGGGGTCGTTGGTGGCGGCGGGTGGTGGGGGCTTCGGGTTGTTCGGCGGGGATGTGCCTGCTGGGTGGATGGTCGCGTCGGAGCAGGTTGGGGGTGCGGTGGTGTTTGGGGGCCAGGGTGGAGGTAGTAGGCCTCCGGGTGGGATGGCTAGGTCTATCGGGGTTGGTGGGGAGATCGGTAGGAGGCGGGTGCGGAGTAGGTGGAGGGGCGTTGTTTCGAAGAGGGCTTGGGGGAAGGAGTTGGGGTCGGTGGCTGCTTGGCGGGCGATGGCTGTCAGGGAGTTTGCGTCGGCGGTGGCGGTGCTGGGGTGTAGTGCCGGGTCGGTCAGGATGGGGCGGCCGTCGGCGTCGAACATGATGTTGTTCGGGGTGACTCCGCCGTGGGTGAGGCCTGAGTCGTGTAGGTGGGAGAGGGCTTCGGCCAGGGGGATCAGGAGGGTGACTGTCTCGCCTTGGGTGAGTTTGCCTCGGCGGGTGAGGAGGGCTGCGAGGGTGCCGGCTACCAGGTGCTGGGTGATGAGGACCCAGCCGGCGTCGGTTTCTCGGTAGTCGATGAGGCGGGCGATGTGGGGGTGGCGGAGGCGGGACAGCATGCTGAGGTCTTCGCGGACGCGGCGGCGGTCGGGGAGGGCGCTGATCGGGATGTGTTTGAGCACGGCGTTGCGGCCGGTCGCGCGGTCCCGGACCTGCCAGACGGTGCCGGTCGGTCCGGACCCGAGTTGCCGGCGCAGGCTGTAGCCGTCGAGGTCTGCGAGGTCCATGCCCAAGAGGATGCACCGATCGTCACCTCAGCCGTGGAAGTTATCCACAGCCTCATCTCCTCGCTCGCGGTGTGACCGGAGGGAGGGGGTGGGTTGGGGGCGCATACACTCGGCTGTGTGAGTGCTATCGAGTATGTGGATGCCGGCGTTGTCGAGTACGAGACTGCGTGGGCTGAGCAGCGGCGGTTGCATGCGGAGGTTGCTGGGGGCACGGGCGGGGATACGGTGATTCTGCTGGAGCATCCGCCGGTTTATACGGCGGGGAAGCGGACTCAGCCTCATGAGCGGCCGGTGGACGGTACTCCGGTGGTGGATGTTGATCGGGGTGGGAAGATCACCTGGCACGGGCCGGGGCAGTTGGTCGGGTATCCGATTGTGAAGCTGGCCTCACATGTGTACGTCGTGGACTACGTGCGACGGCTCGAGGAGGCGCTGATCGGGGTTTGTGCCGAGCTCGGCGTGAAAACGGGTCGGGTCAAGGGGCGCAGCGGGGTTTGGGTCGCGGCTGATGATCGTGGGCGGGAGCGGAAGATCGCGGCGATCGGGATCCGGGTCGCGCAGGGTGTGACGATGCACGGGTTCGCGTTGAACTGCAACAATGATCTGGCGTGGTTCGACCGGATCGTTCCGTGCGGGATCTCCGACGCCGACGTGACCACGCTGTCGAAGGAGCTGGGGCGCGAGGTGACGGTCGCGGAGGTTCGCGAGCCGGTTCGCCGGCATCTCGACGTGCTCCTCGCGTGGAACGAGTACGAGCGCAGCCCGGACATCGACCACCACGAGGAGCCGCCGACGGCGATCACCTACGGGTTGACGGTCTGAGGGTCCAGCCCTACTTCGGCGCGCCAGTTGGTGTGCAGGGAACGTAGACGCTCGGCGATTTCCGGCTGGGCCGAGAGTTCGTTGCGGGACTCCCCTATGTCGTCGGTCAGGTTCGCGAGGAACCAGCCCTCCCCCATCGGTGCGTGTTCGTAGTCGCGTAGGTGGCGGGTGTTCTCGTCGTCGTCGACCCAGCTGAGCTTCCAGTCGCCGGAACGTACGGCCCATTGGAAGCCGCAGTCCCAGTGCAGGTTCTCGTGGGCGGCGTCGGCGGTTCCGGCCAGTACCGGCAAGATGTCGAGGCCGTCGACGCCTTCGACGGTTCCGCCCGCGGCGGCCGCCAATGTGGGCACCAGGTCCATGGTGCTGACAAGCGCATCAGTACGACGGCCGGCGGGTAGCTGTCCGGGCCAGCGCCAGAGCATCGGGATGCGGATGCCGCCGTCCCAGAGCGTGTACTTCGTACCGCGCAGTGGAGTGTTGTCGCCGAAATTGCAGGTGGATCCGCCGTTGTCGGTCACGTACACCACGATCGTGTCGTCGCCGGCCGCGTCCAGCAGGCGGCCGATCTCGGCGTCCATGAGCTCCAACTGAGCCAGGTAGTACTCGCGGCCGTGCGGGAGGTTCGGCACGATCACGTCGTCGTACCACTCCGTGAACGGGCCGTCCGCCTCCGGCGACCAGTCGCGGAACGTGGGCAGGCCGCGCTTCTTCAGCTCCTCCTCCGGCAGCTGCCAGCAGAAGTTGTGTACGGCGTTGAAGGCGACCATGCAGAAGTACGGCCGCCCGTCCTCCGCGCTCATGAACTCTGTTGCCCGCCGCCCGAACTCTGCCGTCAGGAACCCCTCGTGCTCGACGGGCTCGTCTCCTGAGAGAAGGGGCTGCACAGCCATGTGGTGCGCCGCAGGCTGGCCGTAGGACTCCACTGCGTCCTCAGAGTGGTGCAGGTAGTTCAGCCGGCCGAAGGACTGCCCTGCCAGCCCGTAGAGCGTCTCCTCGAAGCCGTGGTGCGGCGGACATGCCCTGTCACCAACGTCTTCCTTGCCGTAGTGCACCTTGCCGAAGTAGCCAGTGCGGTAGCCCTGGTCACGGAGGACCTCTGCCAGAGTCGGTACGTCGTCCGGCGGGAACTGGGCCGAGTCGAACCATTGGCCGCCCCACCGTTGCTGGTACCGGCCGGAGATGATCGACGCGCGGGAGGGGCTGCAGATCGGCGCCGTCACGTACGCGTCGGTGCAGGTCACCCCTTCCGCGGCCAGCCGGTCGAGGGCGGGTGTCAGTACGTCGGGGTGTACGCCGAGGCCGCCGCGATCGGCGTACCCGTGGTCGTCGGACACGATCAGGAGAATGTTCGGGGGACGGTCCATGGCAACAGCCTAGGCAAGCGATTGCCTATCTGTACGGTGCCGAAGTGTCTGCGGGGTGTGACGGCAGTTCGTCGCTACCTTGGGGGTGTGTCCAAATTTCTTGGGTTCTTGCTCGGCTTAGCCGTTGCTCTGGCCGGACCGGCCGTGTTCGGGGTGCTCGCGGCGCCGGGTGGTATGGAGCTGAACGCTAAGGGGATGGCGCTGGCCTTCGGCATCGGCGCGCTCGTCTTCTGGGCCGTCGTGTCGTACTTCTCCGGAGCCGGTGCGCTCGGGGCGTTCGTGGCCTTCGGCACCCTGGTCTACTGCTGGCTCTGGATCCCGAACCGGACCACGAACTTCCTGAACGACGTCCCCGGCGTCACGAACGGGATGATCGACGGGTCGAAGCAGTACACGCTGAACGGCGTCGTACCGATCCTCGGGGTGATCTCGCTGGTGTACGCCGTCCAGCTGATCGTCCGCGGGGTGCAGCGGCGGCGACGTGAGCGGGCCGAGGCCGAGCGGCTGCAGCGCGAGCAGGAGGCTGCGCAGGCGCAGCAGGAGGCGGACGTCGCGGCTGTCTACCCGGTTGCTGCGGGCACCTATCAGGCGCCTGCCGCGTACCAGAGGCACAGCTCGTACGACGATCTGTTCGACGAGCCGGAACCGGTACAGCCGGTGCAGCCGCGGAACCAGGCGGACGAGCGGACGCGGCAGTTCCCGGTGGGTGGGGACGACGAGTTCGAGCACACCCGGCCGTTCCCGGCGCCGGATGCCGAGAGCAACTACTCCGAGGAAACGGTCGTCGCACCGGCACCCGTCGCGGAGGAGCAGGAAGAGGAGCCGGTCCAGCAGGAGCCGGTAGCCGAGAAGCCGGCTGCGCCTGCGGAGGAGCCTGCGGCCCAGCAGGAGCCCGTCGAGGCGCCGACTCCCGCCGCGAAGCAGGACCAGGTCGCGGAACCTGAGCCGGTGGTGGAAGAGCCGACTGTTCCCATGAGCAAGCAAGAGTCACCCGCCGAGCCTGAGCCAGTTGCGGAGGAGCCAGCTGCTCCTGCTGCGAAGCCGGAGTCGGGTGTTGCGTCCGCGGTGGTGGTTGAGGAGCCCGAGGCTGTGGCGGCGAAGCCGGAGCCCGCGGCCGAGCAGACCAAGCCGATCGAGACCAAGCCGATCGAGTCCAAGCCGGACGAGTCCAAGCCGGACGAGACCAAGCCGATCGAGACCAAGCCGGGTGAGGCGCAGGTTGTGGAGGGTTCCAAGGTTTCGCCGAAGGAACAGATGGGGTCTCAGTACCGGGAGCGGATGGACAACCCGGAAGACACCGGTGAGTTCTTCATCGCGGCCTTCGAGAACCCGGCCGTCAAGCCCGTCTAAGTACGACTCACGCGACGTGCATGCGCTGCTGGTGGGCTGCTCCCCGGCGCGCATGCTCGGTGATCGCCTCGTCGTACGCCGCGGTCGTCATCGCGAGCACCTCCCGCGCTATCTGAGCCCGCGGTGAGTCGGTGCTCCAAGCAAGCACCAGCTTGCGGTGAATCGGATCTCCGGCCAGCGTCCGCGTGGTCACGTCCGACGAGAGCATCCGGTACGACGTAGGCGAGATCAACGCCACGCCCTGCCCACTGGTCACGAACCCCATCAGCACCGACGTATCAACGGAGTGATGCTCCACCCGAGGCTGGAACCCAGCCGCCTCACAAGCAGCCCGGAACAGGACGTGGAACCCGCTGTCGTCCGGCGGCTCCCCGATCCACTCCTCGTCGCACAGCGCCGCCAGCTCGATCTCGCCCCGCGTCCGCGACGCCACCGGGTGATCGGCGGACAAGGCGACGTACGCCGACTCCGACTCGACAACCGTCGTCGACTCCACCCCGGCAGGCAACCGCAGCTCGAACCCGGGAAACTCCCGCAGCAACGCGAAATCCAGCCGGCCGCTCTCGAGCTGCTGCAGCAACACGCTCGAGGACCACTCGACCTCGACGCTGACCTGCTCGATCTCGCCGTGGTCCCGCAACCGGGACGCGATCCCGGACATCGGCGCGGTCGGGAATCCTCCGAGCCGGACCGCCGATGACTCGACCGCGGTCATCGCGGACACCGTCGCCGCGAGATGGTCGACGTCGACGAGAATCGCCCGCGCGCGGTCGACGGCGTACCGCCCCAAGGGAGTCGGTGTCACGCCGGTCCGCGAACGTTCGAAGAGCTCTCCCCCGAACGCGGCCTCGATGCGCTTGAGCTGCGCCGTCAGGCTCGGCTGGCTGACCTTGAGCCAGCGGGCGGCCCGGCCGACGGACCCCGCTTCGGCCACCAGGACGACCACCCTCAGATGGCGCAGCTCGACGTTCATGCGTTGAGACCGTAGTCGAGGTCTACGCACAGCTCACAGGCGACCTACATTGCGGTTTCGTCACAGCCAGGCCCAGTCCTGTAACGCCGGACCCGGCTGTGACGATGTGCTACGACGCCTTGAGCGCCAACGCCTCGCGGTAACCGAGCCGGCGGCCTGTCTGCAGCAGAGTGCGCTCGTACAGCCGGGCGCCGACCCGGACGATCAGTACCGTCGCCGCCAGCAACAGTGCGATCGCGACGAGCGGCTGCCAGACCGGTACGTGCTCGGTGAGCATCCGCCCCGGCATCGACATCGACGACGCGATCGGGATGAACGACGCGACCGTCTTCGCCGACGACCCCGCGAACACCGAGAAGAAGAACGGGATCATCAGGATCATCTGCCCGGGCAGCGTGGTCGACCCGAGGTCCTCCTGCCGCGTCGCCAGCGATCCGGCGACCGCCCACAACCCGGCCAGTGCCACGAACCCGAGGACGAAGAACACCACGAACCACCCAGCGACCGGCGCCACCACTTCGAGGATGGCGGCCTGGTCCGTGGCCAGCAACCCGATCAGCGACGCCCCTGCGATCACGACGATCTGCGCGAGCGCCAGCGCCGTGTTGCCGAGCACCTTGCCCCACAGCAGCGACCGGATCGGTACCGCCGCCGCCAGGATCTCGACGACCCGGCTCTCCTTCTCCTGTACGACGCTCTGCGCGATCATCATGCCGAACCCGAGCGCGGTCATGTAGAACACCAGCGCGAGCCCGACGTTCACGAACTGCGAGACCATGTCAGGCAACGGACCGGGTTTCAGCAGGCTGACCGAGACCTTCGTACCGGCTTGCAACTCGGCCGGGGTGAGCCCCGCCTTGGCCGCGTTCGCCGCAGTACCCACCGACGCCGCGGCCTCTCGCAGCGCGCTCTCGATGCCGCTGTCGACCCGGTCCTTGCCGAGTACGACGTACCCGTTGTCGCCGGGCACCAGCGCCGCCTTCACATCGCCGCCGGTAACGGCCTTCTCGGCAGCCGGGCGGTCGGTCAGCCGGACGACGTCGTACCCCTTGCCGCCGGCAACGGTCGACGCCTGCTGTACGACCTTCACGCCCGCGTCATCGACGACCCCGATCTTCGAAGCACCGCTCTTGCCCACCAGTACCGTCGGCAGGATGGTCGCCGCCATCACGATCAGCAGCATCACCACGGTCGAGCCGAGGAACGTCTTGTCCCGCAGCTTCGTGCTGATCTCGCGCTCGGCGATCAGGACCCACGGCCGGTCGAGTGCGTTCATCGGGTCGCCTCCCGGAAGACGTCGCTCAGCGCCACCCGCTCCGGCCCGAACTCGAGCACCGGCCCGCGGCTGATCGCCTCCTGCAGGATCTTCTGCTCCATCGCGGTGTCGAGTACGTCGAACAGCGCCGTACCGCCGGCCACGTCCCGCACCTGGATTCCGCGCAGATCACGCAGCCAGCCCGCGTCGCCGTCGACCACCAGCCGGTAGGTCGACGCCGCGCCGGCGGACAGGTCCGCCACGGAGCCGGCCGCAACCACCTTGCCGCGGGCCAGTACGACGAGGTCGTCGCACAGCCGCTCCACCAGGTCGAGCTGATGGCTGGAGAACAGCACCGGTACCTCCGGCGTGACCTCCTCGCGCAGCAGGTCGACCATCGCGTCGACGGCCAGCGGGTCGAGGCCGCTGAACGGCTCGTCGAGTACCAGGGCGATCGGCTGATGGACCAGCGCGGCCGCGATCTGGACGCGCTGCTGGTTCCCCAGCGAGAGCGTCTCGAGGACGTCGGTGGCACGCTCGGCCAGCCCGAGCCGGTCGAGCAGCTTGTCGGTGCGCGCCAAAGCGCGCTCCGGGTCGAGCCCGTGCAGGCGGCCGAAGAACACCAGCTGGTCGCGGATCTTCATCTTCGGGTACAGCCCACGCTCCTCGGGCATGTAGCCGAAGTCGCGGCGGACGTCCTGCGTCAACGGCCCGTCCTGCCAGCGCACCTGACCGGCGTTCGCGGCCAGGACGCCGAGGATGATCCGCATCGTCGTCGTCTTCCCGGCCCCGTTGGCCCCGACAAATCCGGTCATCCGTCCCGGTACGACGTCGAAGGTCACGTCGTCCAGCGCCAGATGATCACCGAACCGCCGGGTGAGCCCACTCACCCTGAGCATGTGTCACCGTTCCCATCAGCCAGGCCGGACGCCCCTCGTCCGACCCTGCCCAAGTTAGTGAGCCGGCGCCTACCGGCACGTCGGCCGTGAGGGTGATCGCCGGGGTCATCCGCGCGGCGGACGGGGTCAGCTGGAGGCGTCGTCCCCTGGAGTGACCAGGCCGCACTCGTACGCGAACACGACCGCCTGGACGCGGTCGCGGAGGCCGAGTTTGAGCAGCACCCGGGAGACGTGGGTCTTCACGGTGGCCTCGCCGACGTACAGCTGGGAAGCGATCTCGGTGTTGGTCAGGCCGCGGGCGATCAGCCCGAGGACCTCCCGTTCGCGCTCGGTCAGCTCGGCGAGGAGGTCCGGCCGGTAGACGCGTTCGCCGCCGCCCGCGAAGCGCTTGATGACGCGGCGCGTGACCTCGGGGGCCAGCAGAGCGTGACCGGAGTGCACGATCTCGATCGCTTCGACCAGGTCCTCCGGCGCGGTGTTCTTGAGCAGGAACCCGCTCGCCCCGGCGCCCAGCGACTCGAACAGGTAGTCGTCGCGGTCGAACGTGGTCAGGATCACGACCTTCCCGGCGTCCTCGGCGACGATCCGCTGGGTCGCGGTGATCCCGTCCATCCCTGGCATCTGGACGTCCATCAGTACGACATCGGGCCGCAACGCGAGCGCCAGCTCGATCGCCTTCTCGCCGTCGGCCGCCTCACCGACCACCTCGATCTCCGGCTCCACCGACAGGATCATCCGGAACCCGGCCCGCACCAGATCCTGATCGTCCACCAGCAGCACCCGCATCGGGTCACTCACCTGCCACAACTCCAATAGCGCTCGTCAACGGGATCCTTACCCGGACCCGGAATCCTCCCACGGGGCGCGGGCCGATCTCGCTCTCGCCGCCGAGCAGCGCGACCCGCTCGCGGATCCCGACGTGGCCGAGCCGGCTGCCGACCGGTGCGTGCTTCGGCCGTCCGTCGTCGATTACCTCCAGCTCCACCGCGTCACCGAGATAACGCAGCGTGAGGTGGGCGCTGCGGGCCGTCGAGTGCTTGCGTACGTTGGACAGCGCCTCCTGGGCGATCCGGTACACCGACACCGACACGGTCTGCGGCAGCTCCGCCGGCGACCCGATCTGGTGGAACCCGACCTCCAGGCCGAGTCCGTTCACCTCCGAGATCAGCGCCGGCAACCGGTCGGCACCGGCCCGTGGCTCCTTCGGGTCCGGCGTACCGACGTCGAGGTCGGGATCGGCGGCCCGGAGCATGCCGAGCAGCTGGCGCATCTCGTTCACGGCGCTCCGGCTGGAGTCCTCGATCACGTTCAGCGCGTTCTTCGCCGCGTCCGGGTCGGTGTCCATCACCCGCCGCGCTCCCCCGGCCTGGATCCCGATGCTGCTGATGTGATGCGCGACCACGTCGTGCAGTTCGCGGGAGATCCGCAGCCGCTCGTCGATCACCGCGCGCCGGGCGTTCGCCTGCTGCTGCGCGGCGAGTTCGGCCGCCTGCTGTTCCAGTTCGTACCGCTGGCGCGCTGTGGCCCACGCCGTACGGCCCCAGAAGTACGCGCCGAAGAAGTACAGGACGTTCAGCGCGACGGTGATGATCACATTCGACACGTACGGCGAGAACAGCCCGTGGTTCGGGCCTTCGATCGAGTTCGCCTGCAGAGCCTTGACGAAGTTGATCGTCAGCCAGCCGAACATCCCGATGAAGACCAGCGCGACCGCGGCCTTCATCAGCCGCCGGTCCTTGGCCCAGGCGACGGCAGCGTAGATCGCCATGAACATCGTCGACTGGGTGACCAGGTTGCCCTGGAAGGCGAACAGCGCGCGCTCGCCGTTCACCACGAACAGGACCGCTACCGCCAGCAGCACCGGGATCGGCCAACGGCGCCGGAAGCACAGCGGCAGCGCGATGGCGGCGCTCAGCACGTACGGCTCGACACCGCCGATGCCGAGGCTGACGTGCTGCGGCCACCCGCCCCGGGCGAGCTCGGTACCGAAGACGCCGGCGGCCGCCATTCCGAGTCCGAGCAGGACGTCGTACCGCTGCTCACGGGCGTTCGGCGCCGGACGTGTCCACATTCTCATCAGCGTACGGGTGAAACGCCGCTGAACCGTGGCGCGTACCCTTGGAGTCGTGACCATCGCCCCAGAAGGACGGAAGCTGCTCAGGCTCGAGGTGCGCAACGCGGAGACCCCGATCGAGCGTAAACCCGAGTGGATCAAGACCCGCGCCAAGATGGGCCCGGAGTACCAGGCGCTGCAGAAGCTCGTGAAATCCGAGGGACTGCACACGGTGTGCCAGGAAGCCGGCTGCCCGAACATCTTCGAGTGCTGGGAGGACCGCGAGGCCACCTTCCTGATCGGTGGCGACCAGTGCACCCGGCGCTGTGACTTCTGCCAGATCGACACCGGCAAACCCGAGGCGCTGGACCGTGACGAGCCCCGCCGGGTCGCCGAGTCGGTCCGCAGCATGGGCCTGCGGTACGCGACCGTCACCGGCGTCGCCCGCGACGACCTGGACGACGGCGGCGCCTGGCTGTACGCCGAGACCATCCGGCAGATCCACGAGCTCAACCCGGGCACCGGCGTCGAGATGCTCGCGCCGGACTTCAACGCCGTACCCGAACAGCTGGCCGAGGTGTTCTCGT
Organism: Kribbella sp. NPDC031520; assembly: GCF_055580825.1. NCBI lineage: Bacteria > Bacillati > Actinomycetota > Actinomycetes > Propionibacteriales > Kribbellaceae > Kribbella > Kribbella sp. NPDC031520. The sequence continues at coordinate 723,178 of NZ_JBVIKS010000006.1, read as the reverse complement.
CGCGGCCCGAGGTGTTCGCGCACAACGTCGAGACGGTGCCGCGGATCTTCCGCCGGATCCGCCCCGGATTCCGGTACGAACGTTCGCTGGACGTCATCACCCAGGCGCGCGACTACGGCCTGGTCACCAAGTCGAACCTGATCCTCGGCATGGGCGAGACCCGCGACGAGGTCAGCCAGGCGCTGAAGGACCTGCACGCGGCCGGCTGCGAGATCATCACGATCACCCAGTACCTGCGTCCCTCGGTGCGGCACCACCCGGTCGAGCGCTGGGTCAGGCCCGAGGAGTTCGTCGAGCTGGACGCCGAGGCCCAGGAGATCGGATTCGCCGGAGTCATGTCCGGACCGCTGGTACGGTCCTCCTACCGCGCGGGCCGGCTGTACCGGCAGGCGGTCGAGTCACGTATGAACACCGCTCAGGCTTAGAAACAGGACAGGGTAGAGATGGCCAAGAACGACGCTCCCGCGGAGAAGACCGGCAGGCTGAAGCAGATCCTGCAGGCCTACCAGATGACCAAGAAGTCCGACCCGAAGGTCGGGCTGGTGCTGGCCGGGATCTTCCTCGGCATCGTCGCGGTGTTCGTCGTGCTCGCGCTGCTGGTCGGGCCGGTGCTGATCTGGCTGCCGCTCGGCGTCGCGATCGCGTTCCTGGTCACCACGATCATCTTCGGCCGCAAGGTCGAGAAGGCGGCCTACAGCCAGATCGAGGGCCAGACCGGTGCGGCCGCGTCCGCGCTGCAGACGCTGCGCCGCGGCTGGACCGTGACGCCCGCGGTCGCTGTGACGAAGAACTCCGACATCGTGCACCGGGTGGTCGGCCGGCCCGGCATCATCCTGGTCGGTGAGGGCCAGGCGAGCCGGGTGAAGAACCTGCTCACCGCCGAGGCGAAGAAGCACAACCGGGTCGCCGGCGGCGCGCCGGTGACGCAGATCATCGCCGGTCAGGGCGAGGGCGAGATCGACATCCGCAAGCTGACCAAGTACGTGGTGAAGCTGCCGGCCGTCCTGCAGCCGTCCGAGATCACCGACCTGCTGCAGCGGCTGAAGGCGCTGGACGCGGTCCGTCCGCAGGTCCCGATGCCCAAGGGCCCGGTGCCGACAAGCCTGAAGGGCGCCCGCCAGGCCATGCGCGGCCGCTGACGGTCCGGCCCCGCACGACGGGTTTCGCACCAGGAAATCCTCTCGATCGATCGTTTGCTTACGCTGTGACACTACCGCCACGGCAGGTCACTGGTATGTACCGCAATCGCCCGGCGGTGGTGATTGCGGCGGTAACCGATCGGGGTCAGGGACGTTTCTCTAGGGTGAGAGATTTCTGTGCCTGGTGTTGCGCCACTCGACGGCCGGATCGGCCTTACAGTGCAGCCAAGGGGGCAGCCAGGACAGAACGAGGGGTGGGGTAAACAGCGATGACGGACCTGATGCCACGGATGCAGCATCTCGTGCACGAGCCGGTGCACGAGACCTGGCCGACGTTGGCCCGTCCGCGTTCCAATCCGGTACGCCGGTACGGCGCCGCGACGGCGATCCGGCTGATCGCGAAGGATCTGCCCGCGACGATCCACCTGGACAGCAACCGCTCGTACGGGCTGGGTGGCCCGGCGATGCGGGTGCACCGGACGTCGGCGTTCCTGGACCGGCTCGGGCAGGACGCCGGGTCCGGGTTCGGAGAGGCGTACCTGGCCGGCGACTGGGACCCGGAACCCGGTACCGACCTGGCCGACCTGCTCGTCCCGTTCGCGGAACGGTTCAGCAACGAGGAGACCCGGCACCTGCTGCCGAAGTGGGCGCAGTCGCTGCGCTGGCTGGTGACCAGGTCGCAGCCGGGCGAGCAGGAGAACGACCGGGCCGGCGCCCGCGAGAACGTCAGCCGGCACTACGACCTGAGCAACGCGATGTTCGGCGAGTTCCTTGATCCCACGCTGACCTACTCGGCGGCGTATTTCGGGGACGCTGACGCGTCCGATCTCGCAACTGCAACGTACGAGGAACTCAACGATGCACAGTTGCGCAAGCTCGACTCGATCCTCGACGCGGCCGGGGTGCGGTCCGGGTCGCGGGTGCTCGACATCGGCTGCGGCTGGGCCAGCCTGGCGATCCGGGCCGCCCAGCGCGGCGCGTGGGTGACCGCGATCACGATCGCCTCGCAGCAGGCGTTGCTCGCCCAGCGCCGGATCGCCGAGGCCGGCGTCGGCGACCGGGTACAGGTCGCACTGCGCGACTACCGCGACCAGATCGGCGAGTTCGACGCGGTGCTGAGCGTGGAGATGATCGAGGCGGTCGGCGAGAAGTACTGGCCGGTGTACTTCGACGCGATCGAGCGCCGGCTGGCACCCGGCGGGATCGGCGTCGTGCAGGCGATCGTGATGCCGCACGAGCGGATGCTCGCCACCCGGAACACCTTCACCTGGGTACAGAAGTACATCTTCCCGGGCGGTCTGATCCCGTCGATCGAGGTGATCGAGGACGTCACCGCGCAGCACACCGGCCTGCGCGCCGAGGTGCTCCGGCACCTGGGCTCGGACTACGCTCGCACACTGCGGATCTGGCGGAACCGGTTCATCGAGCGCTGGCCGGCGATCGCGGACCTCGGCTTCGACGACACCTTCCGGCGGATGTGGGAGTTCTACCTGGCCTACTCCGAGGCAGGCTTCCGCACCGGGTACCTGGACGACGTGCAGCTGGTGCTGACCCGGCGTTAACGCCGTACGACGATGGTCTTGGCGGCTAGGTCGTGCAGGCCGCGGCGCTCGCGGTCGAAGATGACGGCCGGGATGAACAGGCAGATCAGCAGGCTGCGGATGATGCCCGCGATCAGTCCGGGCGGACCGTCGTACGTCTTGTTGTCGCGCACCGGAGCGACCCGCAGAGCACACAGACGGTGGCCGATCGTGCTGCCGGCCAGCCCGGCGAGGATCGCGGACATCGCGAAGAACGCGGCAGTGTGCATCAGGCTGTAGTTGTTCCCGCCCGCCCACATCGGCCGGCCGGTCAGCGCGGACGCGATCAGGCCGGCGATCAGCCAGTCGATCACCAGCGCGAGAACCCGGCGTCCCCAGGTCGCGACCGAGCCCGGACCGTCCTCCGGCAGCCCCAGCCGATTGCCCGGGTAACGGAATTCTTCGGAGGGTCCGGTTGCGGCTTCCGGGGATGATGCCATGATGTCTAGCCTACGGACATGCTCCGAGGCTGCCCCATGTGGGCTGCAATATCTCAGGGCGTAACCGCCGTACACCAGTGGGTCAGCGCGGACACGCTGGGCGTAACATCCGCGAAACATCAGGGTCACGACGGAGAAACCGGCGGGCCCTACGTTCAGATGAATCTCTGAGCCACCCTAGGAGTACGTATGTTTTCCAGCGCGGAGGAGCTGCTCGCCTACGTCAAGGACGAGGGCGTCGAGATCGTCGACATCCGGTTCTGCGACCTTCCGGGCATCATGCAGCACTTCACCGTCCCGGTGTCGTCGTTCGGTCCCGAGGTCTTCGAGGAGGGCCTGGCCTTCGACGGTTCGTCGGTGCGCGGGTTCCAGCAGATCCACGAATCGGACATGAAGCTGCTGCCGGACCCGACCAGCGCGTTCATCGACGAGTTCCGGACCGCCAAGACGCTGGTCGTGAACTTCTTCGTCCACGACCCGCTGACCGGTGAGGCGTACTCGCGGGACCCGCGCAACATCGCCCGGAAGGCCCAGGAGTACCTGAAGTCGACCGGGATCGCGGACACCGCGTTCTTCGCGCCGGAGGCCGAGTTCTACGTCTTCGACGACGTCCGGTTCGAGACCAAGTCGAACGGTGCGCACTACTCGATCGACTCGATCGCCGGCGCCTGGAACACCGGCCGGGTCGAGGACGGCGGCAACCGCGGCTACAAGGTCCGCTACAAGGGCGGCTACTTCCCGGTCGCGCCGACCGACCACTTCGGCGAGCTGCGCGACGACATCACGCTGGCGCTGGAGCGGTCCGGGCTGACCGTTGAGCGCGCCCACCACGAGGTCGGTACGGCGGGTCAGGCCGAGATCAACTTCCGCTTCGACGAGCTGCTCAAGGCCGCCGACGACGTGATGAAGTTCAAGTACATCGTCAAGAACACCGCCTGGAAGGCCGGCAAGACCGCGACCTTCATGCCGAAGCCGATCTTCGGCGACAACGGCTCGGGTATGCACTGCCACCAGTCCCTGTGGAGCAACGGCGACCCGCTGTTCTACGACGAGTCCGGGTACGGCGGCCTGTCCGACGTGGCCCGCTGGTACATCGGCGGCCTGCTCAAGCACGCCCCGTCGCTGCTGGCCTTCACCAACCCGACGGTGAACTCGTACCACCGTCTGGTGCCGGGCTTCGAGGCGCCGGTCAACCTGGTCTACTCGTCCCGGAACCGCTCGGCCTGCATCCGGATCCCGATCACCGGCTCGAACCCGAAGGCCAAGCGCATCGAGTTCCGCTGCCCGGACCCGTCGGCGAACCCGTACCTCGCCTTCTCGGCCCAGCTGCTGGCCGGCCTGGACGGCATCCGCAACAAGATCGAGCCGGCCGACCCGGTCGACAAGGACCTGTACGAGCTGCCGCCGGAGGAGCACGCGGGCATCGCCCAGGTGCCGACCTCGCTGCCGGCCGTGATCGACTCGCTCGAGGCCGACCACAGCTTCCTGCTCGAGGGCGACGTGTTCACGTCCGACCTGATCGAGACCTGGATCGACCTCAAGCGCGAGAACGAGATCGCCCCGATCCAGCTCCGCCCCCACCCGCACGAGTTCGAGCTGTACTACGACGTCTGAGTCGTCGCCGAGTTTCAACTGGAAGCCCCCGTCCGGATCCGTTCCGGACGGGGGCTTTCAGGCGTTAACCGAGCTTGTCGAGTTCGGCTAGGTCCGACTCGTCGAGCATGACGTCGGCCGTTCGGAGGTTGTCCTCCAGGTGTTCGACGCTGCGGGTGCCCGGGATCAGGGCGGTGTGGTTGTCGTGGGCAAGGATCCAGGCGAGGCAAACGGCGGCTGGTGTCGTGCTTCGGCGGTCGGCGATCCGGCGTACGGCGGGGTGCTCGGTCGGGGACGGGATGCGGTCGAAGGCCGAGCCGAGGGGGAAGTACGGGATCCAGGCGATGCCGTTCGCGGCGCAGAGCTGGAGTTGGTCCTCGGACGAGCGGTCGAGCACGCTGTAGGCGTTCTGGACGCAGACGATCCCGGCCGGCATCGCCTGTTCGAGCTGCGCGGTGCTGATGTTGCTGAGGCCGATCGCGCCGATCAGGCCTTCGTTGCGTAGGGCAATCAGTTCGGCGAGCTGGTCGTCGAGCGGGACGACCTGGTCCCCTTCGGCGATCAGGCCCGGGCCGTGGTCCGCCCGGCGGAGGTTGACGACCGGCACCTGTTCGAGGCCGAGCGACGTGAGGTCGAGGTGGATCTGCTCGCGCAGTTCGTGCGGCCGCTGAGCGAGTGTCAGCTGTGCGTCCACACGGCGGGCGCCGACCTTGCTGACGATCACCAGGTCGTCGGGGTACGGATGCAGGGCGGCCCGGATGTGCTGGTTCACGGTGGTGTGGCCGTAGAACGAGGCGGTGTCGAGGTGGTTGACGCCGAGCTCGACAGCGCGGCGCAGTACGGCACCGGCCGCGGCGGTGTCCACGTGTTCGAGCTGCATCGCGCCGTACCCGATCCGGCCGATCTCGTACTGGCCGAGTTTGACGTTGCCGCCTGGTCGTTGCGAGGTCATCAGCGTGTCCCCAGGTAGAGTAAGTGGAGGTTTCTCCAATTACCGTAGCACTAACTGGAGGTTTCTCCACTTATGCGGGCTGACGCGACGCGCAAGCGTGAGCAGGTGGTCGCGGCGGCCGTGGACGAGCTGTCCGAGCTCGCCGTGGCCGCTCGCGCGGGCGAGCCCGTCCGCCTCTCCCTCGACCGGATCGCTGCCCGAGCCGGTGTCGGCGTGGCCACGCTGTACCGGCACTTCCCGACCCGCGAGGCGCTCCTCGAGGCGGTCTATCGGCAGGAGCTCACCCGGTTGTGCGAGGCGGCCCCTTCCATGGCAGCAAAGGGTCCCGCCGACGACGCCCTGCTCGCCTGGATGCACCGCTACCTCGCCTGGGTCGATTCCAAGCGCGCGATGGGCGTCAGCCTGCGCACCATGGTGGCCTCCGGCGCCATCACGCAGACGGATACGCGCAGCAGGCTCACCGAGGCCGTCGCCCACTTCCTGGATACCGGCGGATCCATGTTCCGCCCCGGCATACCACCAGGCGACGTGGTAGCTGCTATGGCCGGCGCGGTGGTCGCCGCCGACCCCGACCAACAGCGTGCCCAAACCGAACGTCTCCTCGGCCTGCTACTGGATGGCCTCCGAGCGCGTTAGGCGAAGGGTCTGCGTACCGATGAAGCAGAGGACGTCGAGCTCGTCGCGAGCGGCGCGCCTTCGACTGGGAGAAGGCCCAGATCCAGAAGTCGGCCAGAGGCGGGAGGGTCTCGCAGGTCAGGCTTTGTAAGTCGGCACGGGATGCGGGACGTGTTTGCTACGGAACCGACGTACGGCCACCTCGTGACTGCGCCAGCGATCACAGAACTCCTCGCTGTGGGCGAGCAGCGCCTCGACGAAGTCGTACACGTCGGCACCATTCGCGATCAGCATCGCCGTCAGATAGTGCCGCAGGTCATGGAACGTTGACGGCCGTCCCAAGACGTGTCTGCGGCACGGGAACTCGTCCGGGGCAGCGACGGGTGGCCGATCGGCGTGCACGCCGTCTTCGCGAGCGCGGGCCGAATCCAGGACTGAAGCGGGAGCAGTCTGCGGGATCCCGTCACCTGGCTCGCAGCCACATAAGGCTCATGCAGCCCCAGAAAATCGCGGTGATATGTCTGTGGCGCGGGGTTACGCTCTATACATGAGCCTTCCAAACGCTTACCTCACGTCCTTCAAGAACACGTCGGCGATTCTGAAGGCCATACAGGCAGCACAGGCACCACCGCGTTTCACCCAGAAGTTCTTAGAAGGCCTGGGGTACCAGAACTCGAACGATCGGGCGATTATCAACGTCCTGAAGGCCCTTCGGTTCCTGGATGACTCGGGTGTCCCCCAGGCCCGATATCACCAATACCTCGACCAGACGCAGTCCGCCCTGGTGCTGGCCGAGGGGATCCGGGAGGCATACGAGGACTTGTTCCGCATCAATCGGAACGCGCACGAGATGTCCCAGGCCGACGTCAAGAACAAGTTGAAGACCCTCTCGGAGGGCGCGTTCACCGACCGTGTCCTCACGCAGATGGCCGGGACATTCACCACCTTGGTCAAGGCAGCTGATTTCTCAGCGGCCCCGACGTCGGCGGCCAGGCCGGATCCCCAGCCTCAAACAGACAAGCCCGATATCCCGCCTCCCTCTGATCTGAACACCCAGCCACTCGGACCAGCCTCACCGTTCGGCAGCCTCGCCTACAACATCAACATCCAGCTACCGGAATCCCGCGATCCGGCCGTATACAACGCGATCTTCAAGGCGCTGCGAGAGCACTTCCGATGAGCGCGTCATCACACGACCACGTTTACGACTTCGTCTACCGGGCGATGCTCGCCGAAGAGGCCCTCGACGCTGCAGGACGGGTGCGCCACGTCGACCTGGACGAGACAGAGGTCTCCGGTGCGCTCAGCTTCGAACTGTTTGACGAGGACCTGCTTCGTCAGGCCCGCCTGATGTCCACGGTGTACACCGCGATCGCAGCGTTCGAGATGTCAGTGAGGCGCTTCGTCAAGAAGGTGTTGATCGACACCTATGGCGAGGATTGGTGGGACAAGGGTGTCTCCGAAAAGATCCGCAAGTTCGTAGATACCAGGCGCAGTGACGAGGAGAAGGTCAAGTGGCACGGCGTCCGGGGCGAAGACCTCCTGAGTTACACCGAACTGGGCCACCTGCCTCAGATCATGCAGCAGAACTGGGAGCTCTTCGACGCGTACGTTCCGAGGGTGGACTGGGCAACCGCTCTCTTCTCCACCTTAGAACGGTCGCGGAACGTCATCATGCATAGCGGCTCGCTGGCCCTACCAGACGTGGAGCGGATCGGCATGCATATCCGCGACTGGAACAAGCAGGTGTCACTCTAGATCGAGACTGCACGGCCCTTGACGCCTTCTTCGTCCGAGTCACCGGGCCGGCCGAGCGGCGGAGAGATTCGGCCTGGTTACCGGTGCAGGCGGTCCCGCCGGACATCGATTCAGTTGGTAGCGTGGGTACACACGAAGGGCTCGGCACAGACAACCTGTCTGAGCAGCACAGCTAGGCGAAGCTCTGCGTGCCGATCACGCGGAGGAGATCCAGCTTCTCGCGGGCGTCGGTGCCTTCGACGGGCAGGAAGGCGCGCACGCGAAGGTCCGCGGCGGGGGTGAGCAAGGTTTCGCAGGTCAGGTCCAGGTTGCCGGCCTCGGTGTCCACGAAGCGTTTGCGGGGCAGGTGGACGGCGACGTCGTGGCGGGACCACAGCGTGCGGAACTCCTCGCTGTCGGCGGTGAGGGCATCGACCAGCTCGGTGACGTCCCGGTCGCCCATCCGGCGGGAGTAGGTCGCACGGAGATCGGCGACGTGGAAGGCGGAGTGAGCGTCCCAGTCCTCCGCGGGGAAGATCCGCCGGATCGCCGTGTCGGTGAACCAGAGCCAGGTCAGGTTTTGCCCGGTGCTGGGACCGATGACGACGTCGGCGAGCGCGTTCTGCCAGAGCACCTCGTCGAGGTCCGTGCAGATCACGACCGGAATGTCGGTGAGGCGGCTGACCAGTGCCATCAGGCCGGGTGGGATGTGGCGGCCGGCTCGGCGTAGCGGTGGCGTGAGGCCGGCCAGGTGGTACAGGTGGTCGCGTTCGTCCAGGTCGCAGCGGAGCGCGCGGGCGAGGCCGGCGATGATCGGCTCGGACGGGTTCGCGCCGCGGGACTGCTCCAGCCGCGAGTAGTAGTCCGTGGACATGCCGGCGAGTTGAGCGACCTCCTCGCGGCGCAGTCCCGGGGTACGGCGGCGTGCGCCGTCGGGAAGTCCCACGTCGGCCGGGCGCAGCACCTCCCGGCGCCGGCGGAGGAAGTCGGCCAGGCCGTCACGATCGATCACATGGTCCATCATCCGCGACGCCCCAAGGCCTATCCAGGGACAACCTGTCCGTGGATGAAGTGGGCCTTCTCCGCCACGCTCGGCCGGCAGAGGGTGAAGGAGAACCCCCAAGGAGGAACCCATGCACTACCGCACGCTGGGCCGGACCGGTATCAAGGTCAGCCCGTACGCCCTCGGCGCGATGATGTTCGGTGCCGTCGGCAACAACGACCGCGACGAGTCGCTCCGGATGATCGACAAGGCACTCGACGCCGGGATCAACTTCATCGACACAGCGGACTTCTACTCGCACGGCGAGTCCGAGGAGATCGTCGGCGCGGCGCTCAAGGGCCGTCGCGAGCATGTCGTACTGGCCACCAAATCGCACCTGCCGATGGGCGACGACCCCAACCAGCGGGGCAACTCGCGGCGCTGGATCATCACCGCGGTCGAGGACTCGCTGCGTCGCCTGCAGACCGACTACATCGACGTGTTCCAGATGCACCGGCCCGATCCGGACACCGACATCGAGGAAACCCTGTCCGCGCTGACCGACCTGATCCGGAGCGGGAAGGTTCGCGCGGTCGGTTCGTCGGCGACCCCTGCGAGCGAGATCGTCGAGGCGCAGTGGGTCGCCGAGCGTCGCGGCCTGGAGCGGTTCCGGACCGAGCAACCGCCGTACTCGATCCTCAATCGTGGGATCGAGCGCGAGGTGCTGCCGATGGTGCAGAAGTACGGGATGGGCGCCTTGGTTTGGAGCCCGCTCGCTCAGGGGCAGCTGACCGGGCGCGCGCCGGCCGACCTCCGGCGGACGGCGATCTTCAAGCACATGACCGACGAGCGGCGGCTCGAGGTGGTGGAGCAGCTGATCCCGGTCGCCGACGCGGCCGGGCTCAAGCTGACCCACCTGGCCATGGCCTTCGCGATCGCACACCCGGGCGTCACGTCGGCGATCATCGGCCCGCGGACCATGGAGCACCTCGACGACGCCCTGGCCGGGATGGACGTCACCCTCGATGACGCCATCCTCGACCAGATCGACAAGATCGTCCCCCCGGGCACCGATGTCGGCCGGCTCGACATGGACTACGACACCCCGGCCGTCCTCGACGCAGCGTTGCGCCGCAGGACGATCACCGATCGCGCTGCTGCTTAGTTGTACGTCGCGGTGACGTGGTAGACGCGACCGCCCCAGCCGTCGTTCGGGAACGAGTCGGAGATGCGGACGTAGCCGGCCTTGGTCGTGCCCAGATACGGCGTGAGGTCGAAGGTGCGGGTGGCCTTGTTCTGGCCGTCGTGGTACTGGTTCGTCTCGGTGGCGACGGTGGTCCAGTTCTGGCCGTCGCCGCTGAGCTGGACGACGAACTCGTTGTCGATTGTCAACAATACTGATGCCGACACTGTGTCGGACGGGAACGGGAACCGGTAGACGAAGTACGAGTTCCCGTCGGCGAAGCGGTTCTGTACGCCGTTGCTCTGCGACCCGTCGGCGTCGTACAGCCACGGGGTCTCGGCCGCAGTACCGGTGTCGAAGTCGGCCGTGTGCGCGATCAGGATGTCGGAACGGGTGGTGTACGACAGCTGCGATCCGGACGTCACTGTGGCGGTCACCGAGTGCAGGCCGTCCGCCGTACCGGCCGGGATCGTGACGTCGAGGTCGACGGACGTGTCGACCGGTACGGCGTTGCCGCGGGTCGTCAGCGTTACCGTCGAGCGGGCCGGTGTCACCGTCCAGCCCGAGGGCGCCGCGGCCTGGACGACCGCCGTGGTCAGGTCACCGACCGGGCCGGTCGCCTGGACGCCGACCGTGAGCTTCACGTGTGTCGCGCTGCCGGTCGCCGGCATGACCACGGGCAGGGCCGGGTCGGTTGTCGCGGACAACGAACGCACCGGTGGCGTCGCGGGTACGGCGGCGAGCAGGGCGCTCAGTGCGCTGGCTTGCGTACGCCAGTCGAAGACGTTCGGGGCCTGGCCGGACCACCGCTCCCCCAGCCGGTCCGATGCGTCGCGGTCGTTGTCCCACACCGTTGCGGCCTGCTGGGCGACGAAGGCGGTGTAGCGGCCGTCGTGCGTGGTGTCCGCGAGATCCATCCAGTACCGCATGAAGATGCCCTTGAACTGCTTGCCGTTGTCATCACACGTCCGGCCCGGCGCATCGCAGTACTCCGTGAGTACTCCGTCGGTGACGAGGCCGCCCGGGGCGATCGCGGCGTCGGCGAGCCGCCGTACGATTGTCAACAATGCAGGGTTGTGGGTCGCCCGCCACAGTTCGAGGCCCGCGCCGATCGCGAGACCCTGGTTGTAGGACCAGACCGTGTCGCCGTTGCTCTCGCAGTTGTCCTTGAGTCCGTCGTTCACCAGGCCGGCGGAGTTGATCATGCCGCTGTTCGTGAACCAGTTCCAGCCCTCCTGCGCGCGGCCGAGCCAGCGGGTGTCGTGCGGCATCCGGTTGTGCAGCTCCGCGGTCAGGCGGATCCAGAGGCCGTTGGTGACGGCGTTCTTGTACGTACGTTCGGCGTTCCACCAGACACCGCCGCCGCAGGTGCCCGGATCCCAGTAGCCCTCGACGTACTCCGCGATCTTCACCGCCATGTCGAGGTACTTCGGGTTCTTCGTCAGGTCGTACGCCTGGACCCAGGTGAGGCCCCACCACTCCGAGTCGTCGATCGCGCGGCTGGTGAAGTTGCCGAGCAGCTCGTCGCCGGACAGGTACCCGGCCGGGAACGCGCCCTTGTCCTTCTCGAACGTGTTGTCCAGCTGGGGGCAGGTAGCGGCGGTCGCCGGTGCGCTGCATGTAGTCGCCGATGGTTTGCAATGCGACAGCCGAGTTCCACCAGCTCGACGGGAACCAGGCCTTGTTCGGCTCGTACGAGCTCATCAACTGGTCGGCGGCGACCCGCGCACGGGCGACGGCAGTGGAACCGGACCCAGCCTGGTCAGGGCTGGCGCCGGCCGGCGGCGCCACCAGCCCGAGAGCCAGTGTCACCGCGCCGGCAACGAGCAAACGGAAGGTAGGACGACGAACGGACATGGGCGGATCTCCTCGAGCTTGGAAACGTTTCACCGAGCTTCGAGCAAGTATCGTCGTCCCGCCAGACAACGATGTCAATGCCTCACGATGCGGACCGTGCCGAAGTGCTTGGTCAGGCGTAGAGCGAAACCGCCGCGCCCACCGGAGCGTCGCCGTACGAGTCCACGACCTTGTTGAGCTCGCCTGGTAGTACAGCGTGCCGAGACCGAGCACGAACATCAGCAACAGCCCGACCCCGGCGCTACACGTCACCGGCAGACCCGCAACGCGCTGGCTCTCCGCGATCCGCGTACCGGCGCGGGCCGGCGCTCTGTGTTACAGGTTCAGACGCCGGTGCGGGCTTCTAGGCGGCCGGTTTGGGCTGCTTTGGTGAAGGTTTTGTGGTCTTGGGCGTTCAGGTCGGCGTAGGTGGTGGCGAAGGTGGTGATGGCTTCGTCGAAGCGGGTTGATTTGCCCAGGTACGCGGCGAGGGCGAAGCGGTCGCCGGAGCGGGCGTGGGCCCGGGCCAGGGTCCAGCCGCAGAGGCGGGCGTACAGCGTCATCGCTTCGGGGTCGAGGGTTTCAATGTCGGCGGAGAGTTTCCAGTCGCGGAGTTGGCGGACGTAGTAGTCCTGCTCTCCGTCGGCGGTGTCGGCGCGGAGCCAGCCGAGGAAGATGTCGCTGGCTGCCTGCATCAAGCGCTGGCCGGCGACCACCCGCTCGCCTTGGTTGGCATGCGTGGACGGGACGGCGTACGTCGACAACGCGGACGGACCGGCCTGCTTGGCCTGCAAGAGCAGCGCCTCGTCGGCGACCGTCGACTCGAGCAGCATGATCCACGCGCGCGTCCCGACACTGCCGACGCCGACGACCTTGTGCGCGATGTCGGTAAGCCGGTAGTTGTCGAGCAGATGCCGGCGATCCTGCTGCAGCGTCCCGCGGTACTCCTCCATCAGGTCCTGCAACTGCCCGAGCACCGCCGTACCGTCGAGGTCGGTGAGCTCGTTCATGGGGACGACCAACGGTGGGTTCGAGACGATCCGGCGACGCCCGTCGACCAGCGTGGTCAGCTTGCCGATCGCCTGCATGCTGTTCCGCGTGTACGCCTTCGCCAGCTTTCCCTCGGCCGCCTTCAGCTCCTTCCGCTTGCTGGACTTCACCGTCGCCTTGTACCGCCCGACGAGCTCCTCGATGTCCAACCGCGCGTACCAGACCGCAAGAATCGGCTGCGCGGCGAACTCCCGCATCGCCTCGCGATAGTGGCGTACGACGGTCCGCACCAGCTCACTGCAATGCGTGGCGTCGAACCCGTTGTCCCGCCCCGCCACCACGAAGCTCGCCGCCAGCCGCTTCACGTCCCACTCGAACGATCCCGGCAGCGTCTCGTCGAAGTCGTTGATGTCGAACACCAGCCGCCGATCGGGCGACGCGTACGCACCGAAGTTCGACAGATGCGCGTCACCGCACAGCTGCACCTCGAGCCCGGTCGGCGTCGTCCCGGCCAGATCGGCCGCCATCACCAGCGCCGCACCGCGGTAGAACGTGAACGGCGCCACCAGCATCCGCCCGTGCCGGATCGGCACCAGCGCGGGCACCCGCCCCTCGGCCTGCGTCAGCAGCAACCCGACCGGATCCCGCGTCGGGCTCAGCCGAACCTCCGCATGCGCCTCCAGCGGGACCTTCTTGCGCACAGCCTTGCCCCGCGCCGCCCGCTCCGCCGCCGTCGGTTGGCCGTCCATGAACTCAGCGTCCCACGATTTGCCGGCACCCGTCGCGACCACGACCCGAGACACTCAAAGTCGACTAATCAAATAGACTTACTCTGCTGATCATGACCTTCCTCTGGTACATCCCGAACCAGGTCGACCCCGGCCACCGCGGGGACGACACCGTCCAGGGACACAACAGCGTCGAGCGGCTGACCGAGCTGGCCCGGCTCACCGAGGACCACGGCTGGTCCGGCGCGCTGCTCGGCACCGGGTGGGGCCGGCCCGACACGTTCACAGTGGCGACCGCACTCGGTGCCCGTACGACGACCTTCCAGCCGCTGGCCGCGATCCGCCCCGGGTATTGGCACCCCGCGCACTTCGCGTCCGCGGCCGGCACGCTCGACCAGTTGATCGGCGGGCGGCTGCTGATCAACATCGTCTCCGGCCAGGACAACCTCGCCGCGTACGGCGACAGCGAGGGCGATCAGCCGCAGCGGTACGCCCGTACCAAGGAGTTTCTCCAACTGGTACGGCGGTTGTGGACCGAGGAGGACGTCACGTACGACGGCGAGTACTTCTCCGTCCGCGGATCCACCGTCGCCACGCGTCCGGTCGTACGGGAGGGCCGCCCGCATCCGACGCTGTACTTCGGCGGCGCGTCCGACGCGGCGCAGCGGGTCGCCGCGACGGATGCCGACGTACAACTCTTCTGGGGCGAACCACTCGACGGCGTCGCCGCCCGGATCGCCAAGCTGCGCGAATTGGAGACCGAACTCGGCCGCGAACACCCACCACTCGAGTTCGGCCTGCGGATCACCACACTCGTCCGCGACACCACCGACCAGGCCTGGGCCGACGCCGAGGCCAAGGTCGCCCAAATGGCCGAAAAACAAGGCTCCCGAGACCACCGCTGGTTCAAGGCCGTCGGCCAGCAACGCCTTCTGGACCTCACCGAACGCGGCGAGGTCCAGGACGACAACCTCTACACCGCTCCCGGAAAGTACGGCGGCGGAGGCGCCGGCACCACCTGGCTGGTCGGCTCCCCCGACGACGTGGCGAAGTCCCTCCGCCGCTACCGCGACCTCGGCATCACCCATTTCATCCTCTCCGACACCCCGTACCGCGAGGAGACCATCCGGATCGGCGACCAACTGCTCCCCCTAATCAACTGACTCGCACCCCTCGGACTGGTTGGATGTGATCATTGCTTGACGCCTGCTGCCTAGTGTGATCGGTTGATTACCGAGCGCCAACGGTGGGTATGTGGCGCTGTGAGGCATGTGAGGAGCGCTGATGGTCGTATATCTGCCCCGGTCCGCGTGGAACGCGCGGCCGCCGAGACCCGGGCCGGGCAACCTGATCCCGTCGCATGTCGTCGGCGAGGTCATCCATTGGCCGGGTACCGGCTCGACGAAGGTCATTCACACCCAGGCGGCGGTCGCGTCGGCACTGCGTGGGTGGCAGGACTACCACATGGACACCCGCGGCTGGTCGGACATCGCGTACCAGATCGCGGTCGACCAGGCAGGCCGGGCCTGGACGCTGCGCGGGATGCACACCAAGTCCGCCGCGAACGGCGACGCCGACGTGAACGACCGGTACGGCGCGATCCTGCTGGTGCTGGTCACCGGCGAGCAGCCGTCGGCCGCGATGAAGGCGACCACCCGCGCGGTGATCGCCGATTTCCGTAAGCTCTACCCCCGCGGTACGGCGATCCGGCCGCACTCCGCGGTCCGCCCGGAGCCGACCGACTGCCCCGGCGATCCCGCCCGCGCCGCGATCGCCCGCGGCGACTTCACCCCAGGTCACGTGGAGGACGATTTGCCGTACACACAAGCTCAGCTCAGGGCCATGATGCAGGCTGAGATCGAGGAGTACATGAAGCGGTTCTGGGCCGCGCCGACCGGCACCGGTACGGCGCTGCGCAAACAGCTGAACCGGATCGAGGCCGCCGTCACCCGCGCTGCCATCAGCGAGACCAACGGCCTCGACCAGCCCCTGGTTCCGGACGCACCACCGGTGGCCGACGCGGAGCAGCCGACGGACGGGCAGCCCGCTGCCCCACAGCCCGCGACTGACCAACCGTAACCTTCCGACACTGCCCCGCCGACAATCGTCGGCGGGGTCTGGTTGGGTCGGGCTGGTCTACGAGGTCTGACGTGAGCGGTCGGGGGCGGCGTTCTTGATCAGCAGGACCAGGACCGCCAGTTGGGCCAGCGCCAGCAGGATCGCTAGCGGGATGCCCAGCCAGAGCGGCATCGTGAAGCCGAGCGGCGTCATCGCGACGAAGTACACGAGGCCGAAGCCGAACGGCCAGACGAACGTGCCGGTCCACTTCTCGGCGCGCGTCCAGCGGTCCGAGGTCCAGAGCAGCACGACCCCGATGAGCCAGCCGAACAACAGGACGAACCCGCCGAGCTCCAGCAACGTCAGCGCCAGCACCTCCCGGCCGCGGAACGTCGGCCGGTACCGGTCGACCAGTACGAGCCCGTCCGTCGACGCCGCGACGAGTTCGTCCGGATCGCCCAGCCGCTGGAGCATCCGCCGTACGTCGTCCTCCGAGGTCACGCCGGCCGCGCGCGCCTCGGCGATGTGGGAGGTGACGTCGGCCAGCAGGTCGGTACGACGCGACTCGGGCAACGGCTCGGCCGCCTTCGTCAGGTACTTCACGTACGCATCGACCAGCCGGTCGGCGTCGTTCATACCCGGGCTTCCCTGATCAGCGCGACGTAGATCGCGATCTCGATCAGGCCGCCCACCAGCAACTCCAGCCAGACCGGCGGCTGGACGAACTCCATGCCGACCGCCACGGCGTAGCCCAACGGCCAGGCGACGGTACCGAGGATCTTCCAGACCGTGGTCCAGCGGTTCGAGGTCCACAGCAGCCAGACGCCGACGAGCCAGCCGATCACGACCACGAACGGCCCGAAGAACAGCAGCCCGACCGTGATCCAGTCGCGTGTCCGCATCCGGGGCTCGGAACCCTGCACCGCCGCGCCACCAGTCATTTCCATGTTCATCCCCGTCTCCCACTCTGCAAGATCTTGTCGACCGAGGCGCAGAACCGTTGCCAGTCCGCGGTGAACGCGGCCAGCGCCCGGCTGCCCTCGGGTGTCGAGGTGTAGTACCGCCGCGGCGGGCCCGCTTCGGACTCCTGCCAGGTCGTCTCGACCAGGCCTTCGCGGCGCAGCCTGGCCAGCAGTGGGTAGATCGTGCCCTCGGTCGTGACCATGCCGTCGACCTCACCCAGCGCCTTGACCAACTCGAAACCGTAACGGGGCTCTGCCTGCAACAGCGCCAGGACGCAGAACTCCAGCGTCCCGCGGCGCAGCTGCGTGAAGACCTTCTCCGCTACCATGCGAGACAAGGTACCTGTCCGTGCCAAGATCTGGCAAGAACGCCTGATCTATCAGGCAGTCTTCGGGCGGACGCTGAACATCAGCATCACCACGACGGCCGGGATCACCGTGACCCAGAGGCTGCTGAGGTTGAGCAGTACCGGCGCCAGGCAGAGCACCAGGAGGTCGAAGCCACGGGCCGGCTGCGAGAAGAGGCCGGGCGGGATCGCGCCCATCGGCGACGTGACGAGCGGCCCGGCGTACGACGGAGGCCGCGCGGACGCCTGCCGGACGGTGCCGGTGAGGATGCCGGCGGCAACGGCGAGGCTCGACGCCGCGCTGCCGATCGCCGGGTACGCGCAGGCCGCCCAGAGGATCGTGACGCCGGCCGGTACGACGGCCATCACCACCCGCAGCTCGCGGAGGTCCCAACCGAGCGCCCGCACCAACCCGGTCGAGCGGCACGCCGTACGGAGGCCGTCGAGCAGCGGCCGTACGGCGATGAACCCGGCGATCGCGGCGGCGATCGGTACGAGTACGTGGAACCCGGCGCCGTGCACGGCGTACGGAACGACGAGCAGGCCGAACGCGACCGCGAGCCGCCGGGGCCAGCGCAGGATCCGCCGGAACTCGCGCTGCACGATCGCGGCCCCGTTCGCACCACGGCCGCGATGCGACCGCACCCGCCCTTTCAGACGCCAGTGCCGCCCGGCGATCACGTCACCGAGCATGCTGATGTCCAAGCTGCTCGCCGCACCCGCCAGCCCGGCAAGCAACTCGCCGCCGGCGATCACACTGATCCGCCCAAGCTTGTCGAGCGTCCGCGACGCCAGGACGGCGAGCACCAGCGCGACAACCAGGAGCGCCATGCCGACGAGGAACACCCGCGTTTCCGTGTCGGTCACCAGCGCGACCAACCCGGTCGAATAGTCGGACGTCGTGTACACCGCAGTCGCGGTGATGACGTGGTTGGAGAACTGCTCACCACGCTGCCGGAAGGCCAGCAGGACGGTCGGGACCACGGCAATCACCAGCAACAGGTCAGCCACTCGCAGCGTCCACCAGGTACGTCGCTCGGTCTGCTGCGACCACGCCGTCACGACTGCGGCCAACACCAGGAGCGCCCCGATCAGCAGGGCCACCCCGAGAACGTCGACCAGCGCCGCTCCGAGCAAGGCCGCGACGAGGGCGCCGACGATCATGCCGATGATCGCGACGGTCGCGATCACCAAGCGGTAGGCGGGTCTCAGCAAGGAAGCGCGGCTGATCGGGGTGGCGAGCAGCCAGAAGCCGGTGGCTCGGGACGCCGACACCGGGCCGACGGCGAGGAGCACCCGGAGTGTTGTTGCCAGTAGCAACGGTATGACGATCCACGGGACCGACGACGTCAGTTGGCCACACGTCCACGACGTACAGCCGGCAGCGTTCGAGTTCAGGTGGCGTACGACGTTACCGGCGGTCGCGCCGGCCATCAGCAGCGTGAAGACGACCAGGTAGATGTCCTCGAAGATCTCCCAGAACGAGCGGTCCGCGTGCTGGCGCCGGGTGTTCCGCATCCACTGCCGGATCGACCGCGACGTCGGGATCGCGCCGAAGTCCGCCGGGTCGAACTGCACCGGTCCGTCCGCTGCGCTCATGGCAGCGGGGTGAGCGTGACGACGGAATCCGCGACGGTCTCGACGAGGCGCGGGTCGTGGCTCGCGAACAGGATCGCCGTACCGGACTTCTTCTCCTCGACCAGGCGCTCGGACAGCCACTGCACACCGCCGGTGTCGAGCCGGGCCTCGGGCTCGTCGAGCACCATGAGCTTGCGCGGGCGGACCAGGGCGGTCGCCAGCGCGAGCCGGCGGCGTTGCCCCGACGACAGCGACCCGGGCAGCTGGTCGGCGGCCGGGAGCAGGCCGATGTCGTCGAGGATGGTGTCGACCAGGTCCTCCGGCGCGGCGTTGCCGTGGGCACGCGCGAGCAGGTCCAGGTGTTCGGCCGCGGTCAGGTCCGGGAAGAAGTCGAGGTCGTCGAGCAGCGTGGCGACGTCCCGCCGTACCGTCTCGGCGCGCTCGTCGATCGGCTGGCCGTCGAGCAGGATCTTCCCGGCCGCCGGGACGGCCGCGCCGACGATGCACTTGAGCACGGTCGTCTTGCCGGCGCCGTTCGGCCCGACCAACGCGATCGCCTGCCCGGCGGCGAGGGTGAAGTTCAGCCCCTCGATCACCGGGCGGTCGCCGTACTTGTGCTGCAGCCCCGACACAGCGAGCCTGGGCGCCGCCTTCTTGCTCACTTCTTGCGGACCAGAGTCAGCCCGTCGCCGATGCCGAGCATGATGACGTCGACAGAGGCGTCCTGGGCGACGTGCGCGTTGAACTCCTTGCGGTCGGCCGGCCCGTCCGCGTCGATCACCCGGCCGCCGGCCAGCGTGTTGTCGAACAGCAGCAGGCCGTTCGGCCGGATCAGCGGCAGGACTGTCTCGTAGTACTTGATGTACCAGTCCTTGTCGGCGTCGACGAAGGCCAGGTCGAACGAGCCCTCGAGTTTCGTCACCGACTCGTGCGCGTCCCCGATCCGCAGGTCGATCTTGCCGGCCACCCCGGCGCGCTCCCAGTACTTGCGCCCGATCGACGTCCACTCGTCGCTCACGTCCAGGCAGATCAGCTCGCCGTCGTCCGGCAGCCCGCGCGAGATCGCGAGCGCCGAGAAGCCGGTGAACGTACCGATCTCGACCGCCCGGCGCGCTCCGATCAACCGGGTCAGGGTGGTCAGCAGGCCGGCCTGGTCGGCGGTGGTCAGCATGCCGGCCGGGCTGCCGAGCCGCTCGGTCTCGGCCCGCAGCTGGGTCGCGATCTCGTCCAGCGGCATCCCGTGGGCGAGCATGTAGTCGTGCAGTTCCTCGGTCACCGGCACCTGATGGCCCATGGGAATTCCGCCCTCCGTGTATTAAGTCGTCGCCTTGTAGTCTCTATGGGTTGTCGCAAGCCGCCGCACCCCACCCCACCCTAGGGAGCACCCAAGTATGCGTATCGCCATCGCGGGATCGATCGCGACCGACATCCTGATGACGTTCCCGGGCCGGTTCAAGGACCAGTTCCTCGAGGAACAGATGCACAAGGTGTCGCTGTCCTTCCTGGTCGACGAGCTGGTCGTGCACCGCGGCGGGGTCGGCGCGAACATCTGCTACGGCATGGCCCAGCTCGGATATCCGTCGCTGCTGGTCGGCTCGGTCGGCGCCGACTTCGCCGAGTACGGCGCCGCGCTGACGGAGGCCGGCGTCGACGTGTCGCATGTCCGCGTCTGCGAGAACGTACACACCGCGCGGTTCACCTGTACGACCGACCTGGACGCCAACCAGATCGCCTCGTTCTACACCGGCGCGATGGCCGAGGCGCGGGAGCTCGACCTCGGCGCGATCCACCGGGCCGCGGGTGGTGTCGACCTGGTGCTGATCGGCGCCGACGACCCGGACGCGATGCTCAAGCACACCGAGCTGGCCAAGCAGCACGGGATCGCGGTCGCGGCCGACCCGTCGCAGCAGCTCGCCCGGATGGAGGGCGACGCGATCCGCAGGCTCGTCGACGGGGCGGCGTACCTGTTCAGCAACGAGTACGAGTCCGGTCTGCTGGTACAGAAGACCGGCTGGAGCCACGACGAGATCCTCCACCGGGTCGGCGTCCGGATCACCACGCACGGCGGCGACGGCGTGGTGATCGAGGACGCGAGCGGGATCCTCGCCAAGGTTCCCGCGGTGCCGGCGCCGAACCTGGTCGACCCGACCGGCGGCGGCGACGCCTTCCGCGCCGGCTACCTCACCGGTCGCGCCACCGGTCTGGATCACGAGGCCGCCGCCCACCTCGGGTGCACGCTCGCGACCACGGTCCTCGAGACGGTCGGCACCCAGGAGTACACGCTGGACCACCCGACCTTCCTGGACCGGCTCACCAGCGCGTACGGCGCAGCCGCGGCCGCCACCGCGAAGCAGGCGCTCAAACAGGCCTAACCGAGGCGGGCCAGCGCGCCCGTCTGCGCGAGCAGCGCGAAGCGGTCCGGGTTGCCCCAGTGCTCGACGATCCGACCGTCCTGCACCCGCGCCTGCTCGAAGAGCGCGATGTCGATCGGCGCGTTGCTGGGCGGCCCGAAGAACGCGCCGGTCGCCGTACCGCGGGCCCGGCCGCGCGCCCAGACCAGGTCGCCGACGACGACCGAGTCCTCCAGCGTGTAGACGATGTCCGGCATCAGCGCGTGCACCTGCCGGATCGCGGCTTTCACCTGTTCCCGGGCCTGCTCCCCGCGGCCGGCCAGGCCGAACTGGTGCTCGATCAGGTCCGGTGCGCACACCTCGTCGACGATCGCGTCGTTCCCGGTGGCGAACCCCTCGTGCAGGATCCGTTCGAGAACCGCCAGTGGTCCTTCCATGACTCCCCCAATTCAGTAGTCGTGCACTCGATGCAGTATCACTGCACTGAACACAGTGATAGTGTGCCGACATGGCCGAACCTGTCAAGACCTACCGCCAGGTGCAGGCGGAGGAGACCCGGCTCCGGATCGCGCAGGCCGCGCGCCGGCTGTTCGGTGCGCAGGGGTACGGCGCCACCAGCATCGACGCGATCGCCAAGGAGGCCGGCGTCGCGACCCGCACCGTCTACTCGGCGTTCGGGACCAAGCGGGAGATCCTCTCGCTGATCTGCGACCAGTGGCTCACCGAGGCGAACGCCCGGGAACGCGCCCAGCAGGTGTTCGCGATCGCGGACCCGGTCGAGCGGCTGCGCGGTGCGGCCGGCTGGCTGACCAATCTGTACTCGGCCGGCTTCGACGTCGTGCTGATCTTCGAGGCGGCGACCGACGAGAGTCCCGAGACCAAGGCGCTGCTCCGGTCGAAGCTTGCCGGGCGCAACGAGGTGATGGACGCGATGATCGCCTCGCTGGAGCCCAACCTCCGGGTACCGCTGAAGCAGGCGCAGGCTGTGTACCGCGCGCTCGCGGCGCCCGGTGTCTACCAGGAGCTGGTCGACGAGTCGGGCTGGTCTCCGGAGGAGTTTCAGAGGTTCGTCGCCGACTCACTCCACCGTCAGCTGCTCTGAGAGCGGGCCCACAGGCCGCGGACATGACTGATGTGGCGGCGCATCAACTGCTCCGCGCCTTCGCCGTCGCCGGCTTCGACCAGGTCGAGCAGCTCGTGGTGTTCGGTCGCGGACGGGACCAGGCGGCCGCTCTCCAGCAGCGGGGTCAGCCCGAGCAGCCGGGTCTGGGAGCGCAGGTCGGACACGACGTCGACGAGCTTCTGGTTCCCGGAGTACGCGAGCAGCGTCACGTGGAAGACCCGGTCCGCCTCGATGTACGCGATCAGGTCGCCGGCCTCGGCCGCCACGACGATGTCCTCGGCCAGCCGGCGCAGCCGCGGGTAGTCCTTCGCGGGGATCACCGGGACCACGTCCCTGACCGTCGGCGGCTCGATCAGCTGCCGGACCGCCGCCACGTTGTCCAGGTCGTCGTCGGACACCTCGGTGACCCGGAAACCCTTGTTCCGCAGCGAGATCACCAGGCCCTCCCGGACCAGGTCGAGCATCGCCTCCCGGACCGGCGTCGCGGAGACGCCGAACCGCGCGCCGAGCGTCGGCGCCGAGTACACCTCCCCCGGCTTCAGCTCGCCGGAGATCACCGCCGCCCGCAAAGCGTTCGCGACGCTGTCGCGCAGGTTCTCGCGGTGTGCCAGCCGCCGTACGCTCGGCAGCGGCCCGATCGAATCGGCAGCCATCTCCTCACCTCCCTGGTGGCCTATTGTGAAACACACCGGTCACCGATCCCGGACGCCACCCCCGAGCGACGCGACCAGCTCGGCCAGCCGCTCGAACACCCGGTCCGCGCCGAGCCCGTCGTGTTCGTACTCGTTCGTCACCCAGGCCTGGACGTTCCCGACCCGGCTCGCGGTGTCCAGCTGCAGCCCGGAGTCGACGTACATGTCGTCGAAGTAGACCGCGGCGGCGACCGGTACGGCGTTCGCGGCGAGCCTCTCGAGGTCGTACAGAGCCGGCCAGTTCGGACGCTGCGCGAGCAACTCGACGGCGCCCTGGAACGGCCGCAGCCCGCGGATCTCCTCGAACATCCAGGGGTACATCATCTCCCCGGTGAAGAGCAGCGGCCGGGCGTCTTCAGCGAATTCCGGGTGCAGCGCCCGCTCCGCCTCGGCCGCCCATGCGGTCGCGCCGTCGCCGGATCCGTAGATGCTCTCCTGGAGCGCAGCGAACAGCGGATTCCCCAGGTACGACGACTGGGCCAGGACCTGGCCGAGAAAGGTGTCGCTCAGTTCGTCGCCGTCGAACGCTTCGTCGACCAGCCAGTGGATCCGCTCGTACCCGGGCTTCATCCCGAAGTCGATGCCCAGCGACTGGAACCGCCGTACGGTCAACCGGTCGCCGTCCGGCAGCCGTACGTCATCGGCCGCGAGCCGGTCGGCGATCCGCCCGATCCGCTCCACGTTGTGCGGGTAGCGCCGGTAGAACTCCCGGTTCTTGGCGGCGACCCGGGGATAGGTCCGTCGATAGACCTCGGCGGACGACGGGTCGATCGATGCCAGGCCGCCGGTCACATAACAGGCACTCAGACCTCCAGGTGCTTGCGACAGGTAGGTGAGTGTCAGGAAGCCACCGTAGCTCTGGCCGAGCGTCGACCAGCGCTTGCCGCCGAAGACGGTCTTCCGCAGGTGCTCGGCGTCCGCGACGATCGAGTCCGCCCGGAAGCAGGCGAGGTACGCAGCCCCCTCCTCGGCTGTCATCGATGCCAGCTTCCGGCCGGTCACCGGCGTACTGCGCCCGGTGCCGCGCTGATCCATCAGCACAACCCGATACGTCTTCAACGCCTGCCCGATCCACCCGTCCGCCGATGTCGGCCGTGGGCCTTTCCCGCCCGGTCCACCCTGCAAGAACAGCAAGACAGGCAGCTCGTCGTCCTTCCGCGTCGGATCCACCAACTCCCGCGCGAACAGGCTGATCGACTCCCCTGGGTTCTCCCAGTTCAACGGGACGTCGACGGTGTGCTCACGTACGTGCATCCGGGGAATCGTGTAGCTGATCATCGAACGCCCTTCTGCCGGCGCTTGGCGTCCCACTCGGGATTGATCCGCGGTACGGCCGCCAGCAAGGTCTTGGTGTAATCGTCCTGCGGCGCGCCGAACACCTGGTCCCGCGACCCCAGCTCCACGATTCTGCCCCGGTTCATCACCGCGACCCGCTGCGAGATCTGCCGGACCACGGCCAGGTCGTGCGCGATGAAGATGTAGCTGAACCCGCTCTCCCGCTGCAGCCGCATCAGCAGCTCCAGTACCTGCGCCTGGATCGACACGTCGAGCGCCGACACGGCCTCGTCGCAGATCACCAGCTTCGGGTTCACGGCCAGCGCCCGCGCGATCCCGATCCGCTGGGCCTGCCCGCCGGAGAACTGCGCCGGGTACCGCCGGCAGTGGTCCGGGTTGAGCCCGACCCGTTCCATCAGCTCCTGCGCATACGCGGTCCTGTTGGGGGTCGGCGTGATGCCCTGGTAGCTGAGCGGCGCGGTGATGATCCGCTCAACCGTGTACCGCGGGTTCAGCGACGAGAACGGGTCCTGGAACACCACCTGCACGTTGTTCCGGAACGCCGCGAGATCCTTGCCCTGGGCCCGGGTCACGTCCTGCCCGTCGAACACGACCGAACCGTCTGTGGGTTCGAGCAGCCGGGCCGCGATCCGCGCGGTGGTGGACTTCCCGCTGCCGGACTCCCCGACGATCGCCAGCGTCTCGCCGAGCTCGACCTCGAAGCTCACGTCGTCGACCGCGGTGAAGGTCGACTTCCGCGCCCGCGCGCCCTCGCCCCGGGTGACGAACTCCTTGGTCACACCCTTTACCTCGAGCAATGTCATGACGCTACCTCGTCATCGATTCTGGGTACTGCGTCCAGCAGCATCCGGGTGTACTGGTGCCGAGGGTCCGAGAACACCTGCTCGGCCGTCCCGTACTCGACCGGGTCGCCGGACTGCATCACCAGGACGCGTTGCGCGATCGAGCTGATCACCGCGAGGTCGTGGGTGATGAAGATCATCCCCGTACCGGTCGTCGACTGCAGCTCGGCGAGCAACTCCAGGATCTGGGCCTGCACGGTGACGTCGAGCGCGGTCGTCGGCTCGTCGGCGATCAGCATCGACGGCGAGCAGCACAACGCCATCGCGATCATCACCCGCTGCCGCTGACCGCCGGAGAACTGGTGCGGGTAGTGATCCACCCGGCGCGCCGGATCAGGAATCCCGACCCGCTCCAGTGCCTCGATCGCCACCTGCTTCGCCGCGCGGCGCGATCCACCCCGGTGCGTCTGGTACATCTCGGAGATCTGCAGACCCACTGTGTAGTAGGGATTGAGCGACGACAGCGGGTCCTGGAAGACCATCGAGATCGCGTTGCCCCGCACCGATCTGAGGTCCCGATCCGAGCGGCCGAGCAGCTCCTTGCCGTCGAGCTTCACGCTGCCCGACGTCCGGGCGCCGCGTGGCAGCAGTCCGAGTACGGCGAGCGCGGTCATCGACTTGCCCGATCCGGACTCGCCGACGATGCCGACGGTCTCGTCCCGGCCGACCGTGAACGACACGTTCTTCACCACGTCGACCGGCCCGCGGCTGGTCGGCAAGGTGACCGTCAGATTGTCAACAATAAACAGTTCGTCACTCACGACGACACCACCCGTACTCGCGGATCCAGAGCGGTGTACAGCAGGTCCACCACAACGTTGCCGATGACAACGAAGAAGGCGGCCAGCAGAGTCACCGCCATGATCACCGGCTGGTCGTTCTTGGCGATCGAGTCGGCGGCCATCTTGCCGATCCCGTTCAACCCGAACACGGTCTCGGTGATCAGCGCGCCGCCGAGCAGGCCGGCGAAGTCCATCCCGAAGATCGTCGTGATCGGCGTCAGCGCCGGGCGGAGCGCGTGCCGGCGCATGATCAGCGAACCGCTCAGCCCCTTCGCCCGGGCGGTCCGGTAGTAGTTCTCGGACAACGTGTCGATGACGTTGCTCCGGGTCAACCGCGCGTACAGGCAGGCGTAGCCGACCGCGAGCACGACCCACGGCATCAGGTACGACTCGAACCAGACCATCGGATTGTCAACAAAAGACACGGCGGACGGGAAGGGCAGCACCTGCAGCTTCACGACCAGGACGTACTGCAGCACGAGCGCGAGCACGTAGTTCGGGACGCTGACCCCGCCGAGCGCGAGCGCCATCGCGGACCGGTCCCACCAGGTGCCCTGCTTGACCGCGCTGATCAGTCCGCCGATCACGCCGGCGAGCAGCCACAGTACGGCGGCACCGACTGCGACCGTGATACTCACGGGCAGCCGCGCGGTGATCATGCTCCACACCGCCTCGTTGGTCTGGAAGCTGTACCCGAGACACGGCGCCGAGCAGTGCACCGACCCGTAGTCGCGGCCGGCGAAGATCCCGCTGACGAACTCCCAGAACTGGGTCAGGATCGGCTGGTTCAGCCCGAGCACGTTCCGGATCGAGTCGATGCGTTCCGGCGTACACGTCTTGCCGCAGATCATCACCGCCGGATCCGGCGACAGCTCGAAGAAGATCAGGTACGTGAACAGGCAGACGGCCAGCAGGATCAGTACGACGCCGCCGAGCCGGCCGAGAACATAACGCGTCATGCGGCCTCTCCCTGGTCGATGAGCGTGCGGATCTTGTCGCCGAGCACGGTCAGCGACAGCACCGTGAGGAACAGGAATGCACCGGGGATCGCGAAGAACATCGGGTCGACCGAGTACCAGCTCACCGAGCTCGAGATCATCTGGCCCCAGGACGCGGTCGGCGGTGAGACGCCGACGCCGAGGAACGACAGGCCGGCCTCGGTACCGATGTAGCCGGGGATCGCGAGCGTCGTCATCACCACGATCGAGCCGCGCAGGTTCGGCAGGATCTCCCGAAACACCACCTGGCTGTCCTTCGCCCCGGACGCCCGCGCGGCCTCGACGAACTCACGGTTGGCCAGCGTCATCGTCTGGCCGCGGATCACCCGGGCCAGGTACGGCCAGCCGAACGCGCTGATCACCACGACCAGCAGCACCGGCCGGTTCCCGGACGGCAACGACGACAGGATCGCGATCATGAAGATCAGCGCCGGGAACGCCATCAGGAAGTCCATCAGCCGGGAGATCACCTGGTCGACCCAGCCGCGGTAGAACCCGGCGAGCATGCCGAGCACGACCCCGAGGATCCCGGTCAGCAAGGTTGCAGACAATGAGATTGTTATCGATACGCGGGCGCCGTAGACGATCCGGGCGAACAGGTCGCGGCCGTTCTGCGGCTCGACACCGAACCAGTGCGAGCCGCTGATCCCGCCGAGCGCACCGTGCGGTACGCCGCCGAGGTCGGAGTTGATCGCGGCCGAGTCGAACTGGTACGGCCCCCAGCCGCTGAGCTTGGTGATCAGTGGCGCGGCGACCGCCATCAGCACGACGATCCCGAGGAACACCAGGCAGGCGAGCGCACCCTTGTCCCGGGTGATCGAGCTGAGCAGCCGCCTGCCCGAGGCCGGCGGCCCGGCGGCCGAAGCCGCCGGTGCCACCTCCTCGATCTCGGCGAGCGTCGGGCTCGTGGTCACTTGCTCGCGTCCTTCAGGCCGACCGACACCAGGTCGATACCGCCCGAGAACCCGTCATGAAGGTAGGCGCCACCAATGTTGCTGCCGACAAGCATCAGGACCTTTTCGTACAGCAGCGGGACGACCGGCGCGAGTGCCATGATCTGCTTGTCGAGTTCGCCGTACGCCTTGTTCGCCGCGGTCACGTCGGTGAGCTTGGAGATCTCGTCGATCTTCGCGTTCACGCCCGGGTCGTTCAGCTGCGACAGGTTGGAGTTGCCCTTCGGAGTGATGTTGCGGCCGTCGAACAGCGGCGGCAGGAAGGTCGCACCGGACGGCCAGTCCGGGCACCACCCGGTGATCGCGGCGTCGTGCTGCTGCGACGTCGTACCGATGACCTCGTAGTACGTCGAGGTGTCGATCGTGTTGATCTTCACGGTGATCTTCAACGGCTCGAGGGCCTGCTGGATCGCGACCGCCATCGCCTGCATCTTCGGTTGCGCGCGGATGTCGAGCGTCATCGTGAAGCCTCCTCCGAAGCCCGCCTCGGTGAGCAGCTTGCGGGCGCCGTCGACGTCGCCCTTGTGGTCCGGGCTCGGGTACGGGTCGTAGTCCACCCGGCCGGCGATCGTCGGCGGCTGGATGCTGGTGGCGATCTCGGCGAGGGTCGATCCGCCGACCGCGTCGCGGACGGTCTGCTTGTTCACCGCGAGGTTGATCGCCTGCCGGACCTTCACGTTGTCGAGCGGCTTCTTCGTGGTGTTCAGCCCCATGTACGTCGTACAACCGCCGAGACCGCTCATCGTGCGCTGCTTGAGCTGCGGGGTCTGGATCCGGGCCACGCTCGCGGCCTGGACCGTACCGGCGATCGCGTCCGCGTCGGTGCCCTGGCCGGCGATCATCCGCTCGTCGATCGTCGCCGGGTCGAGGCCGAAGGTCCACTGGAACGCGTCCGGGCTCGCGGTCCGTATGTCGTCGGTCTTCTTGTCCCACTTGTCGTTGCGGACCAGCTTGAGCGACGCGCCCGGCTTGTACTCGGCCAGCTTGTACGGACCGGACGCGATCGGCTTGCTGTCCAGCGTGTTGCCCGCGCCCTGTCCCTTCGGCACCGGGACGAACGTGTTCTGCGCGACCACGCTGCCGAAGTCCGCGAACGGCTTCTTCAGGTGGAAGACGATGGTCTTCGCGTCGGGTGTGAGGATTGTCGACAGGTCACCGGACTTGTACGGGCCCTGGTACGACGCGGGCGCCGCGATCAGCTGCTTCGCGTACGGCGAGCCGATCCCGATCTCCGGGTCCCAGGCACGCTCGACGCCCCACTTCACGTCCGCGCTGGTGATCGGCGCACCGGTCTCGAAGAACAGGCCGTCCTTCAGGGTGAACGTCCAGGTCTTGCCGCCGTCGGTTGGCTTGCCGGTGTCGGTCGCGAGGTCCGGAAGGATCTTCGTACCGTCCGCGCCCGGCGCCGCGCCCTGAGTGGTCAGCGTGCGGTAGATCAGCCGGTAGAAGTTGTTCACGCCGCCGTCGAACCCGCGCGCCGGGTCGAGGTGCGAGAACGCCGCGTTCGCGAGTACCTGCAGGGTTCCGCCCTTGACGGCCTTGGCGCCGGGGCCGGCTGCTTCGCTCTTGGTGCCGGACGTTCCGCCGCCGCCACACGCGGTGAGGGCGAGGGCGGCTGTCGCCACCAACCCGACCAGCTTGGAGGTTCTCTTCATCAGTCTTCTCTTTCGGTTCGCAGCCACACACGCATGGCCAGGGGCTGACGGTTTCCCCACAGGAAGTACGGCACGAACGTCACCGGCACGTGCCGCGAGGCGGTTTCCTTGGGCGTTTGGGTCATCACCGGGTACAGGTCCGGCGCCGGCTTCGGCGCGACACCACCGGTCAGTTCGAGTACGAGATGGTCGTCCTGCTCGCGCGCGACCGCCTTCTCGACGGCTGCCGGCGTCACCAGCAGGTCGTCCACCGGCGCATCGACATCTTGTTGCTCAACGCAATAAACCACCGGCCCGCGCGCGACTGCGATCGCGCCGCGGGTCGCGTCGAGGTACGGATGCGACCCGTGCGCCCTCGGTGCCATCGGCAACGTCAGCCTGATGACATCCCCCGGCACGAAGGCCCGGCGGACACGAACCCACCCGTCGTCCTTCGACTGTGGACCAACAGGTTCGGTCGCTCGGCCTGGTTCGGTGAGGGTCGGGTCGGTTGCCCAGCCCGGGATGCGGAGGGCGATCGTTCGATTGTCGACTGGTGCATTGTCGACAATCAGCGTGATCTCGCCGTCCCACGGGTAGTTGGTGGTGACGGTGACGGTGAGGTCTTCGGTGGTGATGCGGGCGTTCGCGTAGATGCCGATGTGGAGGGTGTCGTCTCGGACGGTTGCCACGTGGTCCTGGAGTTCGGACATCCAGCGGATGATGTTGGGTGGGCAGCACGGGCAGCCGAACCACGAGCGGCGGAGCAGTTCGCCGCCGTCCTCGGCGCCGGAACGCTGCTCGTGGTCGGGGCGGCGTTGCAGCGGGTTGTCGTAGAAGAACGCTGTACCGTCGACCGAAAGCCCAACGGCGTAAGCGTTGTAGAGCACCGTCTCGTAGACTTCCAGGTACTTCGCGGCACCGGTCGCGCGGAACATCCGCCACGCCCACTGCATCGTCGCGATCGCCGCGCACGTCTCGGCGTACGCGCGTTCGGACGGCAGTTCGTACCGGTCGCCGATCGCCTCGTCGGAGTGCCGGCTGCCCAGTCCGCCGGTGAGGTACAGCTTGGTCGCGGCCATGTCGTCCCAGAGCCGCTCGAGCGCGGCGAGCAACGTCGGGTCGCCGGTCTCCAGGTGTACGTCGGCCGCACCTGCTGCGAGGTACGCCATCCGTACGGCGTGCCCGGTAACGGACGGCAGCTCGCGGAAGGGCACGTGGTCCTGGAAGTACTCCCCCGGGAAGATCGTGTGCTTCAGCTTCCCGTGGCCGCGCCGGTCGACGAACAACCGCGCCTGGGTCAGGTAGTCCACCTCGCCCGTTTCACGATAAAGCTCGACCAGCGCCATCTCGACCTCGGGATGACCGTCGACCACCTCCGCGCCGTCCACCCCGTACTTCCGGACGACGAGATCCGCGAACCGCCGGGCGATTGTCAACAATCTGCTGTCCGACAATCTGCGCTGCGCCGCGACCGCCGCCTGGATGAGGTGGCCGAGGTTGTACAGCTCGTGTCCCCAGCCGAGGTCCGACCACGGTTGCTTCGGCTGATCCGGGTCCTGGAAGTACGAGTTCAGGTAGCCGTCGTCCGCCTGCGCCTCCTCGAGCAGCCCGACGACCTCGTCGTAGAACTCCCGCGCCCCGGCCGGGGCATCCTCACGACCGACCTCGTAGGCGAGTCCCTCGAGCGTCTTGTACAGGTCCGTGTCCAGGAACGGGTAACGCCCGCGGTACGGACCGACCGGCTGATCCTTCAGCCGGCGGAGGTTCTCCAGGTTCCCGGCCTTCCGCAGCTCGGCGATCGCGTGCGGGATCGTCGCCACCCGGTTCCGCTGCTGCCAACCGTGCAGCAGCCCACCGGTCAGCTCCACCTCAACCTCTGTACCGTGTGACATTGCACAGACCCTAAGTGCAATGTCACACCTTGCCAACCCCTGACGGAAGACGTTTACACGCCGGAAACCAACACACCGGAACCCGAGTGGCCCCTCTGAGCGCGATCGTGGTCCTCGTGACCGCCCCGCGTCTCAGTCTTCGTAGGCCGGTGGGCAAGCCCGCCGGCAACCTGTACCGCGTCACCGCCGCAGTGAGCTTCCTGACATTGGGCCTGTTCTGGGTGCTTCCGGTGCTGCTCCCGAAGGCGGATTCGCCGGACCCGTGCAAGGGTCTCGCGAACGGATCCGTCTGTGCTCCGGTCCCGGCCGTCGAGAACAGCGGATCGGTCGACAGCCTGCAGCTGTTCCTGTCAACGACAGGCGTCGAGCTGGCGGTGATCGCCTGCTACCTGGCCGTCGCAGTGGCGCGCCGGACGATCGAGCTGCGCGCCGCGCTCCGCTGGTCGCCGGCCGCGATCGCGGTTGTCACACTTGCCGTCGGCGGGTTCGGCTGGCTCCTCGACGACGGGGACCTGGCCGACCTCGGCCCTATCGGCCTCGGCTACCTCGTTCTGTTCGCCTGCTGGCTGCTCGCCCCGCTGGTCCTGTACGACGTTTATCGCGGCGATCGAGCGGCCGTCGTTCCAGTCGCTCTCGGCCTCGCACCGACAGCGACCGCAAACGCCCTGTTCTACGCGGACCCGCCGGCCACCGCTCTGCCTGCCGTCATGCTCGTCATCGCGACCGGGACAGTCGTCGTCGTGCACCTCCGCCGAGGGCAGTAGTCAGAGCCGTGGGTCGATCGGCTCCGATTCGAGGGCCAGCACGGCGAAGACGCATTCGTGGATGCGCCACAGGGGTTCACCGCGGGCGGCGCGGGCGAGGGACTCCAGGCCGAGGGCGTACTCGCGGAGGGCGAGCGAGCGTTTGTGGCCGAGGTTGCGGTCGCGGAGCCGGTTGAAGTTGGCCGGCTCGGTGTAGTCGGGGCCGTAGATGAGCCGCAGGTACTCCTGCCCGCGCACCTTCAGCCCCGGCTGCGCCAGCCCCTTCCCCGTCCGGGTCAGGTTCGCGGCCGGCTTCACGACCATGCCTTCCCCCTCACCCCGCCCCTCTCCCCCGGCGCCGGTCAGCTCCTCCCACCAGGCGATCCCGGCGTCCCAGTTGTCCGCGTCGACGAACAGCCGGCGGGTCGGCGTGATCAGCTCCGGGCCTTCGGCAACCATCCGGTCCGCGATCCCGAGGTGCCACGCGTGCGGCTGCTCCTCGTACGTCGCCCCCTCCGAGGCGAGCACCTGGAACGGCGCCACCCGCACCCCGTCGAGCCCGTCCGTCGGCCAGCAGTACCGCCGGTACGCCGCGGTGAACCGCTCAGCATTCGCCGTACGACGCTCCGTCGACGCCAGCAGCTCACCGACCTCCAGCCCGGCATCACGAGCGGCCCGTAGCGCAGCCGTTGCAGCGGGCAACGACGTACGCGCGGCCGCGCCGACGGCGGCGTACTGGTTCCGCAGCAGGTCTTCCGCCTTCGCGCTCCACGGCAGCAGTTCCGCATCGAGCAGCAGCCAGGACGTGTCGAGTTCGTCGAAGAGACCAGCTGCCGAGGCCACCGCACGGAGCCGGAGCAGAAGTTCGTCGGTCAGCTCCGCGTCGAAGAACGAGCGCCCGGTGCGCGTGTGGATCGCGCCGCGGCCGGCCAGCCCGAAGCGCTTCTCGGCCACGTCGTCGTCGCGGGTGAGCAGTACGACCGCCCGCGAGCCCATGTGCTTCTCCTCGCACACCAGCTCGGTCACGCCCTGACCGCGGTACGTCTCGAACGCCTGCCGCGGGTGCTCCAGCAGCCCCGGCTCGGGCGACGTCGCGACCGGGCTCATCGTCGGCGGCAGGTACAGCAGGAACCGCGGGTCGATCGCGAACCGGCTCATCACCTCCAGTGCTGCACCGGCCTGCTCGGCGCGGACGCTGAGCCGCCCGTGCGTCGCGGTCTCGATCACGCGGCGGCCGGTGACGTCGGTCAGCTCGAGTACGTCGGGTTCGCGCGCCGGAGCAGCTCCTGAAGTTGCCGAGTGCAACGGTTTCGCGGGCGCGTAGTACTCCTCGGCGGCCGGTACCGAGACCAGCTCCCGTTCCGGGTACCGCAGCGCGGTCAGCGACCCGCCGAACACGCACCCGGTGTCGAGGCAGATCGTGTTGTTGATCCACTCCGGCTCCGGCGTCGGCGTGTGGCCGTAGACGACCGTCGCCCGGCCGCGGTAGTCGTTCGCCCACGGGTAGCGCACCGGCAGCCCGAACTCGTCGGTCTCGCCGGTCGTCTCGCCGTACAGGCAGAACGAACGGACGCGTCCCGACGTACGGCCGTGCATCCGCTCGACCAGGCCGGCGTGCGAGACGACCAGGTTGCCGCCGTCGAAGACGTAGTGCGAGATCAGCCCGTCGATGAACGTGGCGACCTCGTCGCGGAACTCGGCCGGCTCCGCGGCGAGTTGTTCCAGAGTGGTCTCCAGGCCGTGGCTGATCTTGACGTTCTTGCCGCGGAGGGCGCGGAGCAGTTTGTCCTCGTGGTTGCCGGGTACGCAGTACGCGTTGCCCTGCGCAACCATTCCCATGACGAGCCGGAGTACGCCGGGCGTGTCCGGGCCGCGGTCGACCAGGTCGCCGACGAAGATCGCACGGCGGCCAGGCTGTCCGGCGTGGACGGCGTCGACCGGGCGGCCGGCGTCGTCGCGGATCAGCGTGTAGCCGAGGTCGGTGAGCAGGCGCTCGAGCTCGGGACGGCAACCGTGGACGTCACCAATGATGTCGAACGGGCCCGGCTGGTCGGTGAGGTCATTGTAGAGCCGGGTGCGTTCGATGCTGACGGCATCGATCTTCTCGACGGTGTCGAGGACGTGTACGGTGCGGAAGCCTTCGCGTTTCAGGCTGCGGAGGCCGCGCTTCAGCTGGGAGCGCTGGCGGACGATCACCTTGCTGCCGAACTGGCGGTCCGCGCGGTGCTCGTTCCGCTCGACGCAGACCCGCTCGGGTGGGTCGAGGACGATCGCGACCGGGAGTACGTCGTACTCGCGGGCCAGGTTGACGAGCTCCTTGCGGGCGTCCGGCTGGACGTTGGTCGCGTCGATGACGGTCAGGCGACCGGCGGCCAGGCGCTTCCCGGCGATGAAGTTCAGCACCTCGAAGGCGTCCTTCGTGGCCGCCTGGTCGTTCTCGTCGTCCGACACCAGCCCGCGGCAGAAGTCGCTCGAGATCACCTCGGTCGGCAGGAAGTGCTTCCGCGCGAACGTCGACTTCCCGGACCCACTAGCCCCGACAAGCACCACAAGACAAAGCTTGGGAATCTGCAGCTCAGTCATCAGCCCGCCACCTCGTCTACGGTCAGGTCGCGCGGCTGCGCCGCGCGGGTGGAGAGGGACTCGCGCGGCTGCGCCGCGGAGGTGGGGAGGGTGAAGAGGGCCAGCTGGGTTGGAGGGCCGACCTCGGGGTCGTCGGGACCGACGGGGCGGAACTCGACTGTGTATCCGTAGCGAGTGGCGACCTGGTTGCACCAGGTTCGGAACTGCGTGCGGGTCCACTCGAAGCGGTGGTCGGGGTGGCGGAAGTTGCCGGCGGGTAGGGATGGGAAGCGGATGTTGTACTCGCTGTTCGGGGTGGTCATCACGACCGCGGCCGGGTGGGCGGCGCGGAAGATCGAGTGCGCGAGGGCGGGCAGGCGGAGTGGGTCGACGTGTTCGACGACCTCCATCAGGACGACGGCGTCGAGGCCCGCGAGGCGTTCGTCGGCGTACGTCACCGAGGACTGCAGGAACGACAGCCGGTCGCGCTGGCGGTCGGGCAGGTCGTCGTAGTGCAGTCGGCGCTTGGCGGAGATCAGGGCGCGGGCCGACACGTCGGTCGCGATGAGCTCGCCGATCATCGGGTCCTTGAGCAGCTCGCCGACCAGCGCGCCTTCGCCGCAGCCGATGTCCGCGATCCGCCGCGCTCCGAGCTCCCGCAGTACGCCGGCCACCGTCGTACGTCGCTCGACCGCGAGCGACACCGTCCCCTCCTCGGACGACTCCTCCGCGAGCGCGATGCCGTCGGCTTCGGCGAGTCGTTCGAGGGCCGCGTCGGCCAGGTAGCGCCGGTGCGCGAGGTAGCGCCGCGAGATCAGGTCCTTGTCCGGGTGCGCCGCCAGCCAGCCCTCGCCGGCGCGGATCAGCTTGTCGACCTCGTCCGGTCCGACCCAGTAGTGCTTCGCGTCGTCGAGCACCGGGAGCATCACGTACAAGTGTTTGAGTGCGTCCGCCAGCCGCAGTACGCCGGTCAGCCGCAGGTCGACGTACCGGGAATCGCCCCACGCCGGGACCTCCGGGTCGAGCGGTACCGGGCGGGCGTCGACGGTCCAGCCGAGCGGCGCGAACAGCCGCTCCGCGAGGTCCGTACCGCCGTTGCAGGGTAGGGCCGGTACGTGCACGTCGAGCGGGATCGCCCGCGCGGCGAGTTCCGGACGGGCGTCGCAGCGGCCGTTCATCGCCGTACGGAAGAGTTTGCCGAGCGCGACCGCGAGCAGGCTGGAGGCAGCGTACGGGCGGTCGTTCACGTACTGCCCGAGCGTGAACCCCTCGGCGGCCTTGCCACGCCCGGCCTTGACCAGGCCGATCGGGTCGATCTCGAGCAGTACGGCCGCCGTACAGCGTTCGTCCGTGGCCTCCGGATAGAACACATGGGCCGATCCACCGGTGACGTCGATCGCCTGCGGTCGCGCCGGGTTCTTGTGCAACAGGAACCCGAAATCACTCGCGGGAGCGGCCACTCCGGACAGGTCGGTACCAAGCGTGAGGAACACCTGAGGTATTCGATCATGTGTCGCGGATCGAGACACGCGGATTAGGGTCTGGCGTGTACGGGCAGATTAGCTCTAGCTTGAATACAGAAGATGAGTCGCTACGGACCGTTCTTCCCCGCTGACATTCGGTAAACGTCCCCGGTTTGTGGCGAAAGCCCACCCACGCCACCACAACGGGGAAAGGACCATGGCAGCTTTATCGCTCCACACGGGGTACCGCCGGTGAAACCCCAGACGTTCGAACTCGTCCGCTACACCGATATCAGCGGGGTCTCCGGGACCGGCGTCGTCGCCGAAGGCTGTGTCTTCACCGACGGCTCGGTCGCGCTCCGCTGGCACGGAGCCAACCCCTCCACGGCCGTCTGGCCGGACCTGGACTCGATCCTCGCCGTCCATGGCCACCACGGCGCCACCGTCGTCCGCTGGCTCGACGTCTCCGAGATGGAACCAGTACCAGGCACCGACCTCCTGCCCGGCGAGCTCACGCACATCCTCGCCACCGGCCGGCGCACCCACCACCACCCACCAGCCGTCGCCTCGGCCTGACCGTACTTCGGCTGACTGCCCTTACGGGGTGAGGCCGGTCAGCGCGAAGAACTCGGCGCGCGAGCTGGGGTTGTTGCGAAGGGTTCCGTGGAGCGCTGACGTGACGGTCCTCGAGCCGGCCGCCCGGACGCCGCGCAACGACATGCACTGATGCTCGGCCTCGATCACGACGCCGACGCCCTTCGGCTCCAGGTGGTCCTGCAGCCAGTCCGCGACCTGCTTGGTCAGCCGCTCCTGCACCTGGAAGTCACGCGCGAACAGCTCCACGACCCGGGCCAGCTTCGACAGCCCGAGGATCCGGTCGCCGGGCAGGTACCCGACGTGGGCGACACCCTGGAACGGCAGCAGGTGGTGCTCGCACAACGACTGCACCGGGATGTCCTTGGCCAGGACGAGCTCGTCGTACCCCTCGTCGTTCGGGAACGTGGTCAGCTCGAACTCCCGCGGGGTGAGCATCTCCGCGTACGCGTTCGCGACCCGGCGCGGGGTGTCCGCGAGGTGGGCGCTGTGCGGGTCCCGCCCGAGCGCGGTCAGCAGGTCCGCGACGGCACGCTGCGCCGCCGGCAGGTCGATCTGCTCCCGGCGGGCGACGATATGGAGGGGGACGGACTCGAGGTCGGCCGAGATCGCCATGCGCTACTCCCTGAGGTATCAACGAACTGACATCATACTGTTTGACCAACCGAAGTTGTCGATAGAATCATCCCGTGGACAGCTCCTGGGACGCCGCCGTACAGGCCGTCGCCGTACTGGAGGAGCCGACGCGGCGCCGGCTCTACGAGTACGTCACGGGCCGCGCCGGGCCGGTCAGCCGGGACGACGCCGCCGCCGCGCTCGGGATCCCGCGGACGACGGCCGCGTTCCACCTGGACCGGCTGACCGACGAGGGGCTGCTCGACACCTGCTACGAGCGCCGGAGCGGGCGCACCGGACCAGGAGCCGGCCGGCCCGCGAAGCTGTACCACCGCTCCGACCGCGAGATCGAGATCACCCTCCCCGAACGCCAGTACGCCGTCGCCGGCCACCTCCTCGCCGCCGCTATCCAGGACGCCGAAACCACCGGCATGACCCCACGCGAGGCCGTCCACCGAAGAGCCCGCGAGTACGGCGAAACGCTCGGCCGCACAGCCCGCGAGCGCGGGGACCAACTGGAGGAGGTCCTGGAAGCGCACGGCTTCGAACCGCGGGTAGGTGCGAACGGGATGGCGTTGGGGAACTGTCCGTTCCGGCGGTTGGCCAAGGACCATCCGCAACTGGTGTGCGGGATGAATCTGCAGCTGGTCGCGGGGCTGTCGAGCGGGCTCGGCTCGCCGTTGCAGGCGGAACTCGCGCCCGCGCCGGGCTCCTGCTGCGTACGTCTCGTAAAGTCACCCCGTGGCGAAAGCTAAGCAAGGGCAGGGGACTCCGGCGACGGTCGCGTTGACGAAGGCGAAGGTCGAGTTCACGACGCACACGTACGAGCACGACCCTGCGGCGAAGTCGTACGGGCTGGAGGCGGCCGAGCTGCTCGGGCTCGCGCCGGAGCAGGTGTTCAAGACGCTGCTCGTCGAGGTGGACGGCAAGCTGACGGTCGGCGTCGTACCGGTCGACAAGCAGCTCGACCTGAAGGCGATCGCGGCCGCGGCGGGCGGGAAGAAGGCGGTGATGGCCGACCCGGCCGCCGCCGAGCGCACCACCGGATACGTCGTCGGCGGCATCAGCCCGATCGGCCAGAAACGTGCCCTGCCGACCGTCGTCGACAGCACCGCCACCGACCACCCGACGGTCTACGTGTCGGGCGGCCGGCGCGGTCTCGACATCGGCCTGTCCCCCGCCGATCTGATCACCGTGACCAAGGCCCGTACGGCGGCCATCGCCCGCTGATCCAGATCACTCGTCGAGCGCGTCGGTGGGGATCTCCTCGGCTCCGGTGATGAACGACACCACGTCACTCATCGACACCTTCTTCGGATCGACGACCCCGGTCCGCTTGCCCAACCGGTGCACGTGGATCCGGTCGGACACCTCGAACACGGCCGGCATGTCGTGCGAGATCAGTACCACGGGCAGCCCGCGATTGCTGATCCGCTTGATCAGTTCGAGGACGTGTGCGGTTTCCCGAACGCCGAGGGCGGCGGTCGGCTCGTCCATGATCACCACCTTGCTGCCGAACATCGCCGCGCGGGCGACCGCCACGGCCTGCCGCTGACCTCCCGACAGGCTCTCGACCGGTTGGGTGATGTCCTGGATCGTGGCGATACCCAGCGCGTCGAGCTGGTTGCGTGCCTCGGTGCGCATCGCCTTGCGGTCCAACATCCTGAGCTTGCCGAGAATGCCGTCGCGACGGATCTCCCGGCCGAGGAACAGGTTGGTGGTGATGTCGAGCGCGGGCGCCACCGCCAGTGTC
This sequence comes from Kribbella sp. NPDC031520, assembly GCF_055580825.1. Classification (NCBI taxonomy): domain Bacteria; kingdom Bacillati; phylum Actinomycetota; class Actinomycetes; order Propionibacteriales; family Kribbellaceae; genus Kribbella; species Kribbella sp. NPDC031520. The sequence continues at coordinate 684,162 of NZ_JBVIKS010000006.1, read as the reverse complement.
TGGTACACGGTTTCGATACCGTTGCGCCGGGCATCGAGCGGCGAGTGGAAGTTCACCGGCTTGCCGTCCAGCTCGATGGTTCCGGCATCGGGCTGCAACGCACCGGTGAGCGCCTTGATCAGACTGGACTTGCCGGCGCCGTTGTCGCCGACGATCGCCAGTACCTCGCCCGGATAGAGGTCGAAGTCGGCGCCGTTGATCGCGGTGACATGGCCGTACCGCTTGACCAGACCGCGTGCGGTGAGCATCGGCGTACGAACAGCTGTGGCCTGTTTGCGTGCCTCGGTCTCGGTCATCGGCTCCTCCTCCGGGTCGCCTGGTCGAAGGCCACCGCGGCGATCACCAGGACGCCGGTGGCCAGGTTCTGGTAGTTCGAGTCGATGCCCATCTGGGTGAGGCCGCTGCGCAGTACGGCGACGATCAGCGCGCCGACGACCGTACCGACGACACCGCCGCGGCCACCGAACAGGCTGGTCCCGCCGATCACCACGGCAGTGATGCTGTCCAGGTTGCCGGTCTGGTACGCGTTCGGGTCGGCGGTCGGCGTACGTCCGAGTGCCATCCAGGCTGCGAACCCGTAGATGATCCCGGCCACGGCGTACACGCTGACCAGGGTCCGGTCGATGTGGATACCGGTCAGCCGCGCCGCCTCCGGTTCGTTGCCGACGGCATACACATGCCGGCCCCATCCGGTCTTGGCGAGGACGAACCACATCAGCACGAAGAGCACCGCCGCGACGACCATGCCCATCGTGAACTGGATGCGCCCGAACAGGTAGAGCGACGTACCGAGCCAGGTCAGCAGGCCGTTCGGCACCGGCCACGTGGTGCCCTTGCTGTAGAGGTTGGTGACCGCGGTCATCACCGCGAGCATGCCCAGCGTGACGATGAACGGCGGCAGTTTGATCCGGCTCACCAGGAGCCCGGACAGGGTCGCCACCACGGTGCACGCCACGATCCCCAGGATCAGCGCCAACGGGCCGGGCAGGTGACCGGTCGCGACCCGGGTGATCAGCAAGGTGCCGAAGACAGCGATCGAGGCGTTCGCCAGGTCGATGCCGCCGGTCAGGATCACCAGCGTCTGGCCGAGCGCGAGGGTCCCGACGACGATCGACTGCTGGACGATGAAGGAGAAGTTGTCGACGTTCGCGAACGTACTGGTGGCCAGCGAGAAGAAGACGACCGCGACGAGCAGCGCGGCGGTCGGGCCGAGCACCGGGTTGCGGGCGAACAGCACCCGCAACGAGTCGGTACGGCGGCCGTGGTCAACGGTGGTCGTTGCCGTGGACATCGATCGTCACCCCCAGCAGTTCTGTGCGCCCCAGGCGGTGTCCTTGGACGCCAGACCCGCGACGGGCTTGTCGGTGATCAGGGTGGCACCGGTGTCGATGAAGCCGGACGGCTTCTTGCCCGACTGCGCGTAGTCGAAGACCGCGTTCACGCCTTGCTCGGCCATCTTCTTCGGGAACTGCATCACGGTGCCGACGAACAGGCCGTTCTTCACATCCTGCACGCCTTGGCAGCCACCGTCGATGGCGCCGACCAGCACCTTGCCGGCCAGGCCCTTCTCCTTCAGCGCCTGGTACGCACCCCGGGCCGCAGGCTCGTTGATGTTGTAGACCGCGTTCACCTGACCGCCGACCCGCTGCAGCAGGTTCTCCATCGCCGCCTGGGCCTTGGTCTGGTCGCCCTGGGTGAGTGCGGTGCCGATGATGTCGGGCGTGTCCAGCGGCAGGCCCATGCCCTCGAGGAATCCGTTGTGCCGCTGCTTGCCGACACTGGCACTCGGGTCGAGGTCCATCATCACCAGCTGCGGCTTGGTGCTGCCGAGGCGGGCCTTGACGTACTGGCCGATCAGCTTGCCGGCGGTCTCGTTGTTGGTCGCGTACGTCGCGGCCACCGCATCCGCGGGGGTGGTCTGGGTGTCCAGCGCGATCACCACGACACCCTTGTCCTGCGCCTGCTTGATCGCTCCGAGCACACCGGCCGAGTTGCTCGGAGTGATCAGGATGCCCTTGACGCCTTGCTGGACGAGGTTCTCGATCGCGGTGACCTGTCCCTCGTTGTCACCGTCGAACTTGCCGGCCAGCGCGATCAGGCTGCCGCCCTTCGCCTCCGCGGCCGCCTTGGCCGATTCGCGCAACTTGACGAAGTACGGGTTGGTGTCGGTCTTCGTGACCAGGCCGACCTTCACCGGTCCCGAGCCGCCTCCCGAACTGGACCCCGGTCCCGAGGTCTTGGTCGTCGTACAGGCGCTCAGCGCCACCACGCCCGCACATACGAGTGCGGCCGCGGCGGCGGTCGATCGCCGGAATCCGGTGCGCATCATCGGGGGGACCTCCTGCTGTTCCTGGTCAAGTTACTGATCAACTCCTCACGACCGGACGGTCGCGCGGTGCAGCACAACCTAGGACCGCTCAGATGAGCACGGAATGATTTGCGCAAAAGATTGCGTTGCAGTTTCGCCGTCAGCGACGATGCCCGCATGGCCGGTCCACGTCGCGGAGCACGGCTGGTCGACGTGGCCAAGCTGGCCGAGGTGTCGATCAGCACCGTCTCCCATGTCCTGAACGGCACCCGGTACGTCGCGCCGGACACCAGGGAGCGCGTACGGCACGCCCTCGAGGCGCTGGACTACGCCCCGCCCGCGCCCGTCGTCGCGAAGAGTTCGGGGCGTGCGCTCGGGCTGGCGATCACCGGAGCATCCAATCCGTACTTCGGCGATCTGATCGCCGGCGTGGAGTCCGAGGCAAGCCGGGCCGGCTTCGCGCTGTTGCTGTGCGACACGCACGACGACACCCAACTGGAGGCGAAAGCGGTCGCCACGCTGCTCGCACACAACGTCGAGGCGGTGATCATCGCGCCGACCCCTGGCTGGCAGGAGACAACGTTGCCGGTGTTGCGCAAACACGCGACGCCGTTCGTGCTGGTCGACCGGATGAGTGACGTCCGGGCCGATCAGGTCGGCACCGAGAACGAATCGGTGTCCGCCGCTCTGGTCGACCACCTGATCGAGATCGGCCATCGGCGGATCGGCATGCTGGCCGGCCTGGCGGGCCTGTCGACCACGGACGAGCGCTGCGTCGGCTACCGGCGGGCCCACCAGGCCGCCGGGATCGCGATCGACGAGTCGTTGATCGTCGACGCCCACTCGACGGTGGCCGGCGGCCGCGCCGGCGTCCTGTCGCTGCTGCGCCTTCCGGATCCGCCGACCGCGATCTTCGGCGGCAACAACGCGATGACCATCGGTGCGTTGCTCGCACTGAAACAGACCCGGCGGCGGATCCCGGACGACATCGCGCTCGTCACGTTCGACGACTTCGAATGGGCCAGCGCGATCTCACCCGCGCTCACCGCCGCGTCGCAGCCGTTCCACGCGATGGGCGCCAGAGCGGTCCAGTTGCTGCTGCGCCGGCTCGCGGACCCGTTTGCGCCCCGCCGGATCGAACGGCTCCCGGCCGAGATCGAACACCGCGAGAGCTGCGGCTGCCGAGCGACTGAGGTCTTCAGATGACAGTGCGGTACGACGAGACGGCGGCCCGGCTCCGGGCGCTCGAACTGTTGAAGGGCAGCCGGCGGTCGATCCTCGGCGTTGCCGGATCACCGGGCGCCGGCAAGTCGACGTACGCCGAGCGCCTGGTGCGAGACCTGGCAGCCGAGGGCCATCCGGTCGCCCTGGTGCCGATGGACGGCTTCCACCTGGCGCACGCGCAACTCGTCGAGCTCGGCCTGACAACGGTGAAAGGCGCGCCGCAGACCTTCGACATCGACGGCTATCTCGCTCTGCTCCACCGGCTGCGGACCCCGTCCGGACGGACCGTCTGGGCGCCGCGGTTCGACCGGGATCTCGACGAGCCGATCGCCGCCGGCATACCGGTCGGCGACGAGACCCAACTGGTGGTGACCGAAGGCAACTACCTGCTGCTCGATCAGGGGCCCTGGGCAACTGTCCGGTCGCTGCTCGACGAATGCTGGTTCCTCGACCTGGACCCAGGGCTCCGGCGCGAACGGCTCACCGCCCGGCACATCCGGCACGGCCGCGCCCCCGAGGAGGCGCGGGCCCGGACTGCCGGCAGCGACGAGGCGAACGCCCGCCTCATCGAAGCCACCCGGACCCGCGCCGACGCGGTTCTGGACCTGTTCAGCCGGTGATGGTCGGCTTGCCCGTTTCCAGGTGACCGGACAGCCGGCGGCGGTACGTCGTGTCGTCGGGGGTGGTCACTTCGACGTCGTACCAGCCCTGGTCAGTCGGCCAGAACAGGGGGAGGGACTGCTTGCCGCGGAGTTCGACCGTCGTGGTCTTGCTGGTGTAGCCGCGGGCCTTCAGCTTGACCGTCAGCTGTTTGCGGGACGTGTTGACCAGGTGGAGTTGTAGGGCGCCGGCCCGGTTCTCGACCCGTACGTCGAGACCGGCTGCCTCGCCGTCGGATGAACCGGCTACCTCCGCCCAGAAGCGATTGGGGCCCTGGATCGCAAGTTCGAACGGTCCGTTGACCGGGATCTCCACCAGGCTCGGCGTGTCACCCGGGGTCCTGTTCGCCGCCGGGTGGTGGACGTCCAGGTGCGTCGGTGCGGGGAGTTCGCCGCCGTACGGGTAGATGGTGAAGTGTGCCGACTGGGCGCCGTGGTTGCTGAGGGCAAGCATGAGCTTGCCGTCGGCCACGGACCCCGAAACCGACGGTCCGTAAGGGAGTGCGCGCGCCGGACGGCGGCCGGGCTCCTGCGCCGGCAGGGCCTGGTCGACGGGCGGCGACGGGTGCCAGCGGTTGATCGGTGCCGGGATCGGGCCGGGCTTGTCGACCGACGGCTGCCGGTAACCGCGGTCGAAGTCGAACGTCGACGTGAGGTCGCCGCACGCGGTCCGGCGCCAGGTGCTGATGTTCGGTTCGCGGACACCGGTCCACTGCTCGAGGAACCGCAGCACCGACGTGTGGTCGAAGACCTGCGAGTTGACGTGGCCGCCGACCGACCACGGCGATACGACCGTCATCGGTACTCGCGGGCCGAGGCCGATCGGCTTACCGGCGTACCAGTCGTCACCGTCGCCCGAGCTGGGCTGGGGTGCGACCGGCGGCGGGACGTGGTCGAAGTACCCGTCGTTCTCGTCGAAGTTGATGAACAGCACGGTCTTCGACCAGGTCTCCGGATCGGAGGCGATCGCGTCGAGGACGTCGTAGATCAGGTTCGCGCTGCCGACCGGGGTGGACGAGCCGGGGTGTTCGGAGTCGACTGCCGACGGCACGAGCCAGCTCACCTGCGGCAGCGTGCCGGCCTTGATGTCGGCGCGCAGCCGCGGGACAAGCGACTCCGGCTCGGAGCGGTACATCGCCTTGCGGAACAGCTTCTGGTCCGCGGCGGACAGCTTCTCGACGGCGGCGCTGAACTGCTGCAGCGCGACAGTTCGCTCGGCATCCGTCTTCTCGAAAAGCTTGTCGTAGAACTCCTCGGTCGTGCGGTACCCGCCCGGAACGTTCGCGAGGATCCGGTGTCCGACGCCCTTGAACGTCTTGAAGTACTCGACCGCGTTGTCGGTGAAGTTGTCCCACTCCTGGTAGATCTGCCAGGAGACGCCGGCCTTCTCCAGCCGTTCCGGGTACGACGTCCAGTCGTAGCCCTTGTGGTCGTACGAGTACGCCGCGTTCGTCACCGCGCGCTGAGTCGTACCAGGCTCGTAGCCGACGGTGCCGGACCACAGGTAGTTGCGGTTGGGGTTGGTGGAGCCGTTGACCGAGCAGTGGTACGCGTCGCAGATCGTGAACGTCTCGGCGAGCTCGTACTGCAACGGGATGTCGCGGCGGTCGTAGTGGGTCATGGTGGCGGCGGTCTTCGCCTGGACCCAGTCGTCGTTCCAGCCGCCGGCCCAGGCCTGCGTGGCGTCGCTGAAGCCGTGCGCCAGCGCACCGAGGTACTGGATGTCGTCGGGGTTGCGGCCTTCGTCGGCGGCGGCCTTCCGGAGCGAGAACGGCAGCACCTCGCCACCACCGGATTTCGGCTGGTGGAACACGCTCTTGCCGTTTCGAAGGCGCAGGGGCTGGCGGTCGCCGTACCCGCGGACGCCGCGCAACGTCCCGAAGTAGTGGTCGAACGAGCGGTTCTCCTGCATCAGCACGATCACGTGCTCGATCGCGCGCAGACCACCACGCCTCACAGGTTGCGCCATCGCGGTGTGCAGTGACGGCGGGAGCAGCGAGACCGCTGCCCCACCCGCCACCGAACCGAGCACCAGACGCCGGGAGATCTCAGTCATGGTCCGGACCTTAAGAGGGTCCTGTAGCCGCTGTGAGACCTCCAGGTGAACAGCTATCCGCGTCGGGCGATTGCTGCGTCGCGCAGGTTCTCCAGCGTGCCGACCGTCGTATCCCAGCCCATGCAGGCGTCCGTGATCGACTGGCCGTAGGTCAGCTCCCGGGTCGGGTCCAGGTCCTGGCGGCCCTCCTGCAGGAACGACTCCAGCATCACGCCGACGATCGCCCGGTTCCCGGCCGCGACCTGCGCGCCGATCTCCCCCGCCACCACCGGCTGCCGCTTGTGGTCCTTGCGGCTGTTGCCGTGGCTCGCGTCGACGACGACCCGCTCGGCCAGGCCGCCCTTGCGGAGCAGTTCGACGGCGCCGGCGACCGACTCCGCGTCGTAGTTCGGCCCGCTGTCCGAGCCGCGCAGTACGAGATGGCAGTCCGGGTTGCCGCGGGTGTGCAGGATCGCCGGGGCGCCGTCGTGGTCGATACCGGTGAAGACGTGCGGTACGGCGGCCGCCTTGATCGCGTCGACCGCGGTGGCGATCGAACCGTCGGGGCGGTTCTTCATCCCGATCGGCATCGACAGGCCGGACGACAGCTGCCGGTGCACCTGGCTCTCGACGGTCCGCGCGCCGATCGCACCCCAGCTCACAACTTGTGAGATGTACTGCGGTGTGATCGGGTCCAGGAACTCGCAACCGACCGGCAGACCGAGCTCGGTGACCTGGGTGAGCAGCTGAAGGGCGATCCGCAGGCCGCGGTTCACGTCACCGGAACCGTCGAGCCCCGGGTCGTTGATCAGGCCCTTCCAGCCGAGCGTGGAGCGCGGCTTCTCGAAGTACACCCGCATGACGACCAGGAGGCCGTCGGACAGCCGGTCGGCGACCGGTGCGAGGCGTTCGGCGTACTCGAGGGCAGCGTCCGCGTCGTGCACCGAACACGGGCCGACGACAACCATCAGCCGGTTGTCGACGCCGTTCAGTACGTCGGCCACCGCCTGACGACCGTTCGTGACGGTACGGGCGAGCTCGTCGCTGAGCGGGTACTCGTCGTGCAGCGCGAGCGGTGTGACCAACGGGACGGTCTTCTCGATCCGCCGGTCGACCACAGCGGCCTGATCGCGGCTCTGCTGGGTCGGCTTCGGGAGGGTGTTCATCAGTGGGACCTTTCCGCCGGTCCGCTCGCGTTGCAGCGCAGGCAGCCGGCTGTGGATACGAGAAAAGGCAAGGACGATGTCCTTGCCTTCGTGCCGGCTCTGGTGTCTGCGGTGGGCGTCAGCGATCGGCTGAGTCGCCCGGCACCGAGGCCGGCCGCTCAAAAAATCGCCAATAGCAACGCTTCACGGAGACGACGATAGCACCACCACCCAGAACCACTGACCAGTAACCATCCGGGGCATGCCTTCGTTGACTGCTGCAAGACGGGTCGAGACATCGGGGAGTTGCTGACAGGTGGTGAGGCCGCGGACCTTCGAGTTGGTTCGGCATCGGGATCCCAGTGGTGTGTCGGGGACAGGCGTGGTGGCGGAAGGGTGTGAGTTCACCGATGGTTCGGTGGCCCTGCGCTGGCGCGGGGACAATCCGGCGACGGCCGTCTGGCCGGACGTCGAGTCCGTCCTGGCCGTGCACGGGCACCAGGGGGCGACCGAGATCCGCTGGATCGACACACCGAGGGCACCGGGCAACCTGTTCGAGGAACTCCACCAGATCCGGTCCGCGACAACCGCCAGCGATCCGCTCTCGCCGCCGCCCGGCCACCCCCGTGGATGGGCAGGGGCACGACATCTGAGGTAGAACGTGCCCGTGATCCAGATCCATCCGGAGCAACGCCGACGCCCGTGACGCAGATCTACCTGGTCCGGCACGGTGAGCCGGACTACGAGCCGATCGACTCCCGTGGTCTCCCGGGACCGGCAGCCGACTCCGCTCCGCTCACCGCCGTCGGCATGAAGCAGGCCGAGGAAGTCGCGGACCTGCTCGGCGGCATCCGCGCGACGTACCTGGTCAGCTCGCCGTACACCCGCGCCCTGCACAGCGCCGCGATCATCGGCCACCGGCTCGCCCTCGGCGTCAAGGTCGACCACGACCTGCGCGACTGGTCGCCGGACCACAACGGCCTCTGGCGCGGTGTCGCCGACGTCCGCGCCGCACGGGCCGAGTTCGACGCGTACGACGGTGAGTGGCCGGGCGGCGTCCAACGGCCCTGGGAACCACTGTCGCGGGTCCGTGAACGCGCGCTGGCCGCCCTCGCCCGGCACACCGCGAGTACCGACGGACCGGTCCTCGCGATCACCCACGCGACCGTGATCCAGGCCCTGACCGGCGAGCGGAACATCGCGCACGGCGCCCACGAGTACTACCGCTACGAGCCCTCCGAAGCAAGCTGATCGGGGCCATTGGCAAGGGCTTGAAACGGTGCCTGGGCATCTGCACGTGCAGACGACTTTGCACCGTAGAAGTGACCTATGTCACATCAATTGATGACGTGAACACGCTTTCCGCCTGAAAACCGCCGATTACGGCCCGCGACGGCGCTCTGCGGGAACTCTGCGATAACGATGCGCCCGAACTTCGAGACGACAAGGGTTGAACTACGTAAGAGATGAGCATAGTTTTCACCGAGCGCCCGTCCGCGCTTACGGTGAGTCAAGGAGGTTGCCATGTCGAGAGGGATGCCTCGCCTGCCCCGCCCGCTCATGGATCTGTGGGACTGGCAGTCGCAAGCCGCCTGCCGGGACGTCAATCCCGAGCTCTTCTTCTCACCCGAATCGGAGCGTGGCGTTCGCAAACGCGCTCGCGAGATGGTGGCCAAGTCGCTGTGCGGCACCTGCCCGGTCCAGCCCGAGTGCCGGCAGCACGCGCTGTCGGTCGGTGAGCCGTACGGCGTCTGGGGCGGCACGACCGAGTCCGAGCGCGACAACACGGTGCTCCCCGAGCACCGCAAGTCCGCGTAGGAGCCGCTGTCCCTGCTTGATCGCGTCCGACCGCAAGGCCTGTGGAAACTCAGGCCTTGCCGTCGTCGCTGTCGGGCGGGGAGTCGTCGGAACCCTTGGTGTCCTTGGGCTTCGGCTCGTCGTCGGGCGGCTTGATCGTCGTCCGCGGGTCCCGGTAGCGGTCCAGCGACTTGAGGAAGTCCGGATCGTCGTCGGGCGCCGTCGGCCGTGCGGCCGGTGGCGACGCGGGCCGTCGTACCACGGCCTCCTGCGGGTTGCCCTGGGCGCGCGACATCAGCAGCCAGACGATCGGCCCGGCGAACGGGACGAACACGATCAGGACGATCCACAGCAGCTTCGGCAGGTGCGGTACGTCCTCGTCGGGTGTCTGGATGCACGAGAACAGCGCGTACACGGTCAGGACCAGGCTGATCAGGAACGGCAGAAATCGGACCACGTTCCAACAGTACGGCTATGTGGGCGACAGGGTGCGTCAGCGTGCGGAGGCGGTGAGTCCCCGCGCGCGCAGCACGCTGTTCTCGAGCGGGCGGAAGACGAGCAGCTCGATGCCGACGCCGACCACGAAGATCAGCACGATGCCGGCGAACACGATCGAGATGTCGGACAGCGACATGCCGTTGTGCAGGAACTGGCCGAGGCCCTCGCCGAGCTCCGGTGAGGTCGCGATCAGCTCGGCCGCCATCAGCGACCGCCACGAGAACGCCCAGCCCTGCTTGAGCCCGCCGAGGAACCCGGGCAGCGCGGCCGGCAGCAGGATGTACCGGATCCCGCCCCAGCGCCCGGCGCCGAGCGCCTTGCCGACCCGCGGCAGGATCGGCGGCACCTGGTCGAGCCCGGACACCAGCCCGCTCGCGATCGACGGCACCGCGCCGAGCAGGACGACCCAGTAGATCGCCCGGTCGTTGATGCCGAACCACAGGATCGCGGCCGGTACCCACGCCACCGACGGCAGGCTCTGCAGTCCGGACACCAGCGGCCCGATCCCCCGCCGGACGACCTGGATGTTCGCGATGGCCAGCCCGAGCGGTACGGCGATCAGCAGCGAGAACGCGAACCCGATCACGGCCCGGTGCACCGACACCCAGAACAGCCCGAGGATGTCGCCGCTCGACACGACCTGCCAGATCTGGCTCCCTACCGCGGCCGGCGCGGGCAGCTTGTACTCAGGCCAGAACGCGGCCGCCCACAACACCTGCCAGATCGCCACGAACACCACGACCGCGCCGATCGGCGGGAGGACCCGGGCCGCGATCCGCCGCAGCCGCGAGCCCTCGACCGCGTGGACCGGGGTGTCGAGGGCATCGAGTCCGGCCTCGACCGCACCTTCTTCCTGCAGGTCAAGCTGCGGCATGGCTGCTGATCACCTTTCGCAGCGCGGTGTTGATCTCGTCCGCGGTGCTGCTGGCGTCGGGCGCGTCCTCGACATCCCACTCGCGGACGACACGTCCCGGACGCGAGGACAGCAGTACGACGCGTTGCCCGAGCCGCACGGCCTCGCGGACGTCGTGGGTGACGAAGAGGATCGCCGTACCGGTGGCTCGCCAGATCCGCAGCAGCTCGCCCTGCAGGACGTCCCGCGTGATCGCGTCGAGGGCGGAGAACGGCTCGTCCATCAAGAGCAAGGACGGCTTCCCTGCGTCGCCGCTGTCCGTCGTGGACGCGAGTGCTCGTGCCAGCGCAACTCGTTGCCTCATGCCACCGGACAGCTCGTGCGGGCGCTTGTCCCCGAGCCCCTTGAGGCGTACGAGTTCGAGCAGCTCGGCCGCCTTCGCCCGGCGCCGCGCCTTCGGTACGCCGGCCATCCGCAACGGGAGCTCGACGTTGCCGGCCGCCGTCAGCCACGGCATCAGCGCAGCCTCCTGGAAGACGACCGCCGGGCGCGACGAGTGCAGCTCGATCCGCCCGGCGGTCGGCCGGTCCAGACCCGCGACCAGGTTCAGCAGCGTGGTCTTGCCGCACCCGGACGCGCCGAGCAGGCAGACGAACTCCCCGGCCCGCACCTCGAGATCGACACCGTCCAGCGCGACCACCGACTTGCGGCCGCTCCCGAACGCCTTGCCTACTTGATGAAACCGCACCGGGCTCAGCTGGTCCGGCGGCGCGTCCACGGTCGCGGTCATGGTCTCTCCCCTGCTACTTCGAGTCCAAGCCGGCGGCGTCGACCGCGGGCTTGCCTGCCTTGGCGAGTACTTCGTTCAGCGGGCCGAGGTCCGCGAAGCCGGCCACGTTCGGCGCCTGCTTGGCGATGCCCGCGGTGACCTGGTCCTTGGCGAGCTGCGGGAACGTGCTCGCGATCGGGTCCGCGGTGAGCTTGATGTGCTCGAACGCCCGGTCGATGACGGCCGGCTTCAGCGCCTTGCCGGTCGCTTGCTTGAGCTGGTCGTTCACGATCGTCTTCGCGTCGGCTGTGTTCGTGCCGCTGTAGTCGATCGCCCCGAGGAGCCCGGACAGCAACGCCTTCACGGTCTCCGGGTGCTCCTGCAGGAACTGCGTACGGACGATCAGCACGGTGGTCGGGAACTGCCCGCCTGGCCACAGGGATGCCTCGTCCACCAGCACCTTCGCACCGGCGTCGAGGACGAGCCGCGACGACCACGGCTCGGGCAGCCAGGCCGCGTCGACGTCGCCCTTCTTGAACGCGTCGAGGGTCTGCGCGTTCTCGAGGTTGGTGACCTTCACCTTGCCGGTCAGGTTCTGGCCGGCGAGCCACTTCTTCAGCGCGACGTCCTGCGTGTTGCCGAGCTGCGGCGTGACCACGGTCTTGCCGATCAGGTCGGCGGGCTTGGTGATCGACGGCTTGACGACTAGCTGCGCGCCGCCGGACGTCGCACCGGCGATCAGCCGGACCGCTTCGCCGTTCGACTTCGCGTACGCATTGATCGCGGGACCGGAGCCGATGAAGCCGGCGTCCAGCGAACCGCCGAGCAACGCACCGACTTCCTCGGGGCCGGCGTTGAACTTGGTCGGGACGAGCTTGGTGTTGCCGAGTTCCTTGCTGAACAGGCCCTTGCCGAGACCGATCAGCGCGGCGGCGTGGGTGACGTTCGGGAAGTAGCCGAGCCGCAGCTCGGTCGCGGGACCCTTGTCGCTGGACGCGGCCTGGGTGTCGTCGCTGCCGCCGGCGCGGGAGCAACCCGCTGCGGCGACGGTGAGGGCCAAGGTGGCGGCGAGCAGGCGGAACGGACGGATGATGCTCACAGGAGACCTTTGTGTTTGTAGGAAAAGTCAGGAGACGAGCTCGAGCGCGCGGTCTTCGACAGGTACGGTGCGGCGCGTCGAGGTGCGGACGCCGTACGTGACGAGTGCGGCCCAGCCGAGGACGAGGGCCGCGTACACGGCGTACCGCGGGCCGGCGGCGACGTCGAGGCCGTGCAGTACGGTGCGGGCGTTGGTGAGGATCAGCACCAGGCCGACGCCGACACCGAGCCAGCGGGTCGCCAGCCGCGACACCAGCCAGGCGGCGAGTGGCGCGGCGATGACGCCGCCGACCAGCAGCGCGGCGACGATGCCGAACGGCAGGTGCTCCTTACCGAGACCGAACAGGAAGCCGATGCTGGCGGCGACCGAGACCAGGAACTCGGCCGCGTTCACCGACCCGACCGCGCGCCGCGGCTGCAGCTTGCCGCTGGTCAGCAGCGCCGAGTTCGCGACCGGGCCCCAGCCGCCACCGCCGGTGGCGTCGATGAAGCCGGCCACCAGACCGAGCGGGCCGAGGAACTTACCAGCCAACCGGCCCTCGACCACCGCGCGGACCTTCCCGGTGCCGAACCGGACCAGGATGTAGACGCCGAGCAGCAGCAACAGGCCGGCCACCCACAGCGAGGCCGACTCGGTCGACAGGCTGGACAGGAACGTCGCGCCGGCGAACGCCCCGACCGCGCCGGGACCACCGATCAGCGCGACCACGCGCCAGTCGACGTTCCCGAACCGCCAGTGCGACAGGCCGGAGGCGAGCGTCGTACCGACCTCGGCCAGGTGCACCGAGGCGGACGCGACCGCCGGGGTGATCCCGGTGATCAGCAAGGCCGTACTGGCGGTGACGCCGTACGCCATGCCGAGAGTGCCGTCGACGAGCTGGGCGATCGAGCCGAGCAAGGCGATCAGGACGAGACGACGCATGGAGCTGCTCCTGCGGGTCGGGAAGGAAACGGCCGGACGGATCTATGCCGTCGGTCGACAACCCGCGGAGTTCACGCGCAGCAGATCCACGTGCCGGCGCCGTGTCAGGGCGTCCCCGGGCGCGTTCGCGATGATCTGCATAGGTCTATGAAAGCGGACAAAGTCAAGCAACCTGCTCTGGTTTCGCGATGTGAGACGAGAAATCGAATGCCGGAAGCGGTCAGAAGGGTTGAACCCGTCGGGAGGACGCTCATACGGTCGTCAACGTGCTGATCCCCCGCTCTCTCAAGACCGAGTACGCCGTCCGGCCGCTGGGCGTCGACGTACCGCGCCCGCGTTTCAGCTGGGTCGCCGAGGCGCCCGGGTACGGCGCGACGCAGGCGGCGTACCAGGTGCTGGTCGCGACCGCGCCGGAGCTGCTGACGCCGGAAGGCGCGGACGTGTGGGACTCGGGCCAGGTCGAGTCGGCGCGGACGTTCGGGATCTCGTACGACGGGCCCGCGGCGCCGCGGACGCGGTACCACTGGACCGTACGGCTGTGGTCCGCGGACGAGGCCGGCGAGTGGGCCGAGCCGTCGTGGTTCGAGACGGGACTGCTCGACGAAGGGTTCGGGACCGCGCAGTGGATCGGCGGGGTGACCGACAGCGCTCCCCTGCTGCGGTGCGACTTCACCGTGGACGGGACCGTGCGGCGTGCTCGACTGTACGCAAGCGGCCTCGGCTACGCGGACCTGCGACTGAACGGGCAGGCCGTCAGCGATGCCGTCCTCGATCCCGGCTTCACCGCCTACGACCATACCGTACTGTATGGTACGCACGACGTGACGGCGCTGCTGCGCGCCGGGGACAACGCCGTGGGGGCCGAGCTCGGGCGGGGGTTCTTCGGGCTGACGTCGGTGAACGTCTGGCGCTGGCACGACACGCCGTGGACCGCCGACCCGCGCCTGATCGCGCGGCTGGTGATCGAGTACGACGACGGCCGCGTCGACGAGGTGGTCACGGACGAGACCTGGCGGATCACCGGCGGGCCGACGCTGTCCGACTCGCTGTACCTCGGCGAGACGTACGACGCCCGTCGCGCGCTGCCCGGCTGGGATACGGCCGGCTTCGACGACTCGGCGTGGGCCGCGGCATCGGTGGTCGAGGCACCTCGCGGGACGTTGAAGGCCCAGGCGCACGAGCCGATCCGGGTGATCGAGACGGTCGACCCGGTCGAGGTCACCGAGGTCCGCCCGGGTGTCTGGATCGCCGACTTCGGGCGAACCGTGGCCGGGTGGACAAAACTCACGGTCACCGCGGAGGCCGGGACCACGATCGGCCTCACGCACGGCGAGACAGTTGCTGATGGCAACGTGATCGCCTGGAACGCGCACGTCGACGGCGATCGGATCCAGCGCGACGAGTACATCGCCGCCGGCACCGGCACCGAGACCTGGGAACCGAAGTTCTCGTACAAGGGCTTTCGGTACGTGCAGATCGAGGGCGCCGCAGCCCAGGTGCAGATGCGGGTGGTGAACTCCGACGTCGCGTCGGCGACCACCTTCGCCTCGTCGCAGGCGACGTACGAGCAGTTCGAGCGGGCGATGCGGCGGACGATCCTGAGCAACCTGCACGGGATCCCCACCGACACGCCGTACTTCGAGAAGAACGGGTGGACCGGCGACGCACAGGTCGGCGCGCCGACGATGCTCGCGACGCTCGACCTGGCCCGGTTCTTCACCAAGTGGCTCGGCGACATCCGGGACAGCCAGGCGGACTCCGGGCAGCTGCCGGTGATCGTGCCGACCAGCGGGTGGGGCTTCACCGACCTCTCCCCCGCGACCGAGTGGCCGACCGTGTATCCGTTCCTGCTCCGCGAGATGTACCGCTGGTACGGCGACGACCGGCTGCTGCGCGAGCACTGGGACTCGCTCACCCGGTACCTGGCGTGGGAGCTCGACCGGGTCGAGGACGGGCTGTCGGTGAGCGTACTCGGCGACTGGTTGCCGCCCGGGTTCGGCAACGGTCCGGCACCGGAGGACCGGCGGCTGACCGGTACGGCGTACCTGTACCGGGCGCTGATGGTCGCGGCCGAGATCGGCGAGGTGATTGGACAGCCCAACGACTACCGGAAGGCCGCGGTCGAGCTCGCCGACGGGCTGAACCGGACCTTCCTCGATCGGGACGCCGCCCGCTACCGATCCGATGCCGATCCGGACTACCGGCAGACGTCGAACGCGATCCCACTCGCGTTCGGGATCGTGCCGGACGAGCTGGTCGACCGGGTGGCGGCGGGGCTGGCCGCGGATGTCGAGGCGCGCGGGTTCCACCTGAACACCGGTTGCCTGGGCGTCGGCGTACTGCTGCCGGTGCTGACCGCGCACGGATACGGCGACGTGGCAACGAAGGTCGCGCTGCAGCGGAGTTACCCGAGCTGGGGGTACTGGTTCGATCTCGGCGCGGACACCATGTGGGAGGCGTGGGAGGACGACTCGCGGTCGCGCAACCACTACTTCCAGGGCACCGTCGTGCAGTGGATCTTCGAGAACGTCGCCGGGCTCCGGGTGGTCGACGCCGGCTGCGAGCGGATCGTCGTACGGCCGGACGCCCGCGGCGAGGTGGGCTCGGCGAGCATCCGCACCGAGACGATCCGTGGACGGGTCGCGGTCTCGTGGAAGCAGGCGGGTCGCGTACTGGAGCTGGACGTGCAGGTCCCGGTCGGTACGACGGCCGAGGTACACGTCCCGTCGGCGCAGGCCTCGGACGTGGACGCCGTACCGCGGTCGTTCGCAGGCGAGTCGTCGTACGACCAGGGTTACACCGTCTACACCGTCGGCGCCGGGCGGTGGTCGTTCACGAGTCGGTCCGCTTCGTGAAGATGAGGTCGCGGACGTCCCGGCCTTCCGCCTGGGCGCGGGACTCGAACTTGGTGACGGGACGCCACTCCGGACGTGGCGCCCAGCCGTCATAGGAGTTGCGCAGCAACGGCTCGGCCTCGCACACCTCGAGCATCCGATCCGCGTAGTCCGCCCAGTCTGTTGCCAGGTGCACCGTTCCGCCGGGCCGCAGCCGGGACGCGATCAGCGCGACGAACGGTGGTGTGACCAATCGACGCTTGTGGTGCCGCTTCTTCGGCCACGGATCCGGGAAGTAGATGCGTACGCCGGACAGCGTCTCCGGAGCGACGTGGTCGCGGAGGAAGTCCACCGCGTCGCCCTGCAGCAGGCGGACGTTCTCGAGGTCGTACTTCTCCACCCACAGCATCAGCTGACCGAGACCGGCCGGATAGACCTCCGCGGCCAGGTGATTCACCTCCGGCGCGGCGACGGCCAGCTGCGCCGTCGCTTCACCCATCCCGGACCCGATCTCCAGCACGGTCGGCGCTTCCCGCCCGAACCAGCCGGCGAGGTCGAGTACGCCGGGCGGCAGATCCTCCTGCGTCCGCCCGAGCTCGGACCAGTGCGACTGCCAGACACGCGTCTGTCCCGCCGTCATCCGCACGCTGCGGCGGACGGTGCTGAACACACCCGCTTGCCTGACCTGATCCGTTGCTCCCACCAGGTGGATTCTAGGAGCTCTACAACTGGAGGGTGTGGCCGGTCTCCAGGTAGGTCTTCAGGTTGGCCAGGATCGGGCCCCAGCCGTTCCGCCAGCCCTCGACCGTGTCCTCGGCGATCTCGTCGTGGACGACCTCGAGCTTCACCACCGTCGTATTGCGCGGCTCGATCGTGAACGTGACGCGACCCGGGGCGGCGGGCGACTCCATGAACTCGTTCTTGAACGTGTACGCCAGCGTCTTCGGTTCGTCGTACACCAGGACCTCACCCGAGTCCGTCAGGCTGTCGTCGGCGCTGTCGTAGAACCGCACCGGCGCGCCGACCGTCCAGTCGGACTCGATCCGGCGGCCGAACCAGTACAGCTTGGTGAACGCACCCGAGGTGAGTGCCTCCCACAGCTTCTCCGGCGTGGTCTCGATGTAGGTCACATGAATCATGGCCGGCTTGCTCATTTGTCCTCCAAGGCTTCCTTCAGTGCGCTGAGGGCGCGGAGTTTGTCGCGCTCGTAGTTGCTCAGCCACCGTTCGGCGATCTCGTTGATCGGCACCGGGTTCAGGTAGTGGAGCTTGTGCCGGCCGCGCTTGACCGTGACGACGAGGTTCGCGTCCTCGAGGATCCGTAGGTGCTTGGTGACGCCTTGCCGGGTCAGCTCGGGCAGCAGTTCACACAGGTCCTGCAGGCTCTGCCCGTTCCGCTCCCGCAACGCGTCCAGCAACCGCCGCCGGCCCTCGTCGGCGAGCGCCTTGAACACCAACTCCACGCCTTCGACAATAGGCAACCAAAAAGTTGCCTGTCAAGCGGTCAGTCGTCCCAGAAAAGATGAGCGACGGTGTTGTGGGCGCGGCGCGTGGTGCGGAGGTAGTCGTCGGCGAAGCGGCCGGACTCGCCGGGTGGGTAGCCGCAGATGCGGGCGACCGCGGCCAGGTCGCGGGGGTCCTGCGGGAGCGAGTCGCCGGGCCGGCCACGGACCAGCATGATCGCGTTCCGGATCCGGCTGGCCATCTCCCAGGCGGCGCTGAGCGTGTCCGCCTCGGACGCGTCGACCAGGTTGGCCTCGACGCCCGCCCGGAGCGCGGCGAGCGTACGTGTCGTCCGGAGGCTCGGCACCCGGTGGGCCTCGCGAAGTTGCAGGAGCTGGACCGTCCACTCGATGTCGGCCAGCCCGCCACGGCCGAGCTTGGTGTGCGTCGCCGGGTCCGCGCCGCGTGGCAGGCGTTCGGCGTCGACGCGCGCCTTGATCCGGCGGATCTCCATCACATCCCGCTCGCTGATGCCTTTCTCCGGGTAGCGCAGCGGGTCGATCAGCTCGCGGAACGACTGGCACAGGCCGGTATCGCCGCACAGCGGGTCCGCGCGGAGCAGCGCCTGCGCTTCCCACACGGCGGACCAGCGGGCGTAGTACGAGGCGTACGAGGCGAGCGTACGGACGAGCGGTCCTTGCCGGCCTTCCGGGCGGAGGTCGGCGTCGATCGCCACCGCGGGGTCGGCGCCCGGCAACGCGAGCATGCGGCGGAGCTCGGTCGCCGCCTGGGTCGCGAAGTCGGTCGCCTTCTTCTCGTCGGCGCCGGGGAGCGGATCGTGGACGAACATCACGTCCGCGTCGCTGCCGTACCCGAGCTCGTGCCCGCCGAACCGGCCCATCGCGACGATCGACATCCGGGTCGGCGCCGGTTCGCCCTTGGCGACTGCTCTGCGGGCGACCTCGAGCGCAGTCGTCAGCGTGCCGACCGAGGTGATCGTGATCGCCTCCCCGACCGCCTCCACATCGAGCAGCCCGGACAGGTCGGCGGCCGCGATCCGGAACAGCTCACGGCGCCGGACCGCCCGGATCGCGGCGACGGCGGTCTCCGGCGTGTCCTGCCGGCCGGCGGCCGCGGACATCTCGGTCAGCAGCGCGTCGAGGGTCCGGGGCGTCAGCTCGCGTTCGTCGGCGAGCATCGCGGTCGCTTCCGGCGCGCGCTGCAGGAGGTCGACGGCGTACCGGCCGCTGGCGAGCAGGTGGGCGAGGCGCTCGGCCGAGGCGCCTTCGTCGCGGAGCTGGCGCAGGTACCAGGGAGTGGAGCCGAGCGCGTCGGAGATCGTCCGGAACGCGAGCAGGCCCGCGTCCGGGGCGGGCGACTCCGCGAACCAGCCGAGCATCGCGGGCAGCAGAGCCTTCTGGATCGACGACCGCCGGGACACGCCCTCGGACAGGGCCTCGATGTGGCGCAACGCCGACGCGGGATCGGCGTACCCGAGCGCGGTCAGCCGTTGCTTCGCGGCCTCGGGCGTCAGGCGTACCTCCTCGCCGGGGATCCGCGCGACGGCGGCGAGCAGCGGGCGGTAGAACAGCTTCTCGTGCAGGCGCCGTACCTCGAGCGCGTGCTTCTTCCAGGCCGCGGTCAGGTCGGCGACCGGGTTCTTCGTGAAGCCGAGCGAGCGGCCGAGGCGGCGCAGGTCGGCCTCGTCCTCGGGGACGTGGTGGGTACGGCGGAGGCGGTACAGCTGGATGCGATGCTCCATCGACCGGAGGAAGCGGTACGCGTCCGCGAGTACGGCGCCGTCCGTGCGGCCGACGTACCCGCTGGCGGTGAGGGCGCCCAGCGCGACCAGCGTCGTACCGCTGCGGACCGACTCGTCGCTGCGGCCGTGGACGAGCTGCAGGAGCTGTACGGCGAACTCGACGTCGCGCAGGCCGCCCGGGCCGAGCTTGAGCTGCCGGTCGACGTCGGCGGCCGGGATGTGGTCGATGACGCGGCGGCGCATCGCCTGGACGTCGTCGACGAAGCCCTCACGATCCGCGGCGGACCAGGCGAGTTGGCCGATCCTGTCGGAGTACTCGCGACCGAGTTCCGCATCGCCGGCGACCGGGCGGGCCTTGAGGAGAGCCTGGAACTCCCAGGTCTTTGCCCAGCGCTGGTAGTACGCGAGATGGCTGTCGAGGGTGCGGACGAGCGGGCCGGACTTGCCCTCCGGGCGGAGCGCGGCGTCCACCGGCCAGAGTGTTCCCTCGCCGGTGTGCGCCGAACAGATCCGCATCGCGGCCGCGGCCAGCTGGGTCGCGGTCTTCAGCGCCGGGGCCTCGGCGTCGCCGTCCAGCGGTTCGGCGACGAACAGTACGTCGACATCGCTGACATAGTTGAGTTCCCGGCCGCCACACTTGCCCATGGCAATGATCGCGAGGCGGCAGTCGGCGGCGCCGGGGTGGGCGGCGAAGTAGTCGTTGCGGGCGATGTGCAGAGCGGTTTCCAGCGCGCCGGCGGCGAGATCGGCGAGTACGACGGCCACCTCGTCGACCAGCAGACCCTCGGCCAGGTCGCGGGCCGCGAGCCGGAGCAGGAGCCGGCGGTACTCGATGCGCAGGGCATCGACCGGGTTGGGCGCGTCGATCGCGGTGGCGAGCTTGGCCGAGACGTCCTCGACGGACGGGCGCGCCCCGGCGAGCGACGGGTCGGCGAGGTCGTACCAGTGCCGTGGGTGGACGCTGAGGTGCCGTCCGAGCGCCTCGCTGGCGCCGAGCACGTACACGAGCCGGCGGCGGAAGCCGTCGTCCATCCCGAGCGTTCGGGCGAACGCGGAGACGTCGTGGCCGTTGCGGTGCAGCGCCTCGGCCATCGCGCACAGGCCGTGCAGGGCGAGGTCGGGATCGGCGGACTCGGACAGCGTCGTGATCAGCTGTTCGGTCGCCATCGGGGTGTACGAGTCGAGCGCGTCCAGCCCCTCGAGCATCCCCGCGGCCCGCCGCGGGTCCTCGAACCCGAGCCGGACCAGCCGTCCCTCCCACGATCCTCTCCGAGGTTCAGCCACCCCCGCAGGTTACCCAACGCCACTTCGCGTACCGGATCCGCACCCTGCAGCTCCCACAACGCGGATCCGGCGCCCGAAGTCGCGGCAGGATCTCAGCTGGATTGCGGTGAATACACGGTGTTGTGTAGCGGATCCATTGAGTAGTCGGGCATCATGACTGTTCATGGTCATGATGACGGGGTCGCTCGCGGTGAGCGGGATGATGGTCTGGTTGACGCCGCAGCAAGGCGGGCGGGTGTCCGGGCCGCCGGACCCTGACTACGACTACGACTACACGGCGACGGCGTACCTTCCGCCGCGTACTGCGGAGGACGGGCAGGCGGGGATCGCGCTGCGGCGGTTCGCGCCGGGTGCGTGGCGGACGCCGGCCGAGGGGATTCTCGTTCCTGGCAAGGGGAATCGCGCCCAGCAGGTGATCCCCGGCTGCATCGTCGTCATCACCGAGGGCGTCCGCCCGGTCGGCCTGCTGACCGTCGAAGAGGTCCACCTGCTGGCCGCCGACGGTACGCCGGTCGTACCACCCGCCGTTGTCCCCACGCCGCCTGCCCCCGCCGTCGTGCCGCCGGTCACCGCCGTCGCTGCGCCGCCGGTAGTCCCCGTGGCCGAGGATGCGCCGGCGCCTACTGAGCCGCCGTACAGGCACTCCACCGCGGCCGCCCGCTGGACGTCCCGTCACGCCTCGGACGACGTACCGTCAGAGCCTGCCGGGGTCTGACCGGCAGGAGATCTCCGAGGTAACCAACCGAGTAGACCAGGCCCGCCTCGACAAACTCCTCACCGAGCACGACCCCTTCCGGGTCGACAGCTGACTACAGGACAGGGAGGAGCTTGTTCAGTTCGAACGGGGTTACCTGGCGGCGGTAGTCCTGCCATTCGGCGCGCTTGTTGCGGAGGAAGAAGTCGAAGACGTGTTCGCCGAGGGTTTCGGCGACCAGCTCGCTGTCCTCCATGGCGCTGATGGCTTCGGCCAGGCTGCCGGGGAGAGGCTTGATGCCGAGGGCCTTGCGTTCGCGGGGCGTCAAGGACCAGATGTCCTCCTCGACCTCCGCGGGAAGCTCGTACCCCTCCTCGATCCCCTTCAGCCCTGCAGCGAGCATCAGAGCGAAGGCCAGGTACGGGTTGGCGGCCGAGTCCAGTGAGCGGAACTCGACCCGCGACGACTGCCCCTTGTGCGGCTTGTACATCGGCACCCGCACCAGCGCGGACCGGTTGTTGTGACCCCAGGAGATGAACGACGGCGCCTCGTCCCCGACGGCCAGCCGCTTGTACGAGTTCACCCACTGGTTCGTCACCGCGGTGATCTCCGAGGCGTGCTGCAGCAGCCCGGCGATGAACGCCCGCCCGGTCTTCGAGAGCTGGTATTGCGCACCGCCTTCGAAGAACGCGTTCCGGTCACCCTCGAACAGCGACATGTGCGTGTGCATGCCGGAGCCCGGCTGATCGGACAGCGGTTTCGGCATGAACGACGCGTAGATGCCCTGCGAGAGCGCGACCTCCTTCACCACGACGCGGAACGTCATGATGTTGTCGGCGGTCGACAGCGCGTCGGCGTACCGCAGGTCGATCTCCTGCTGACCCGGGCCGCCCTCGTGGTGGCTGAACTCGACCGAGATGCCCATCGACTCGAGCATCGTGATCGCCTCGCGGCGGAAGTCGTTGCCGATCCCCTGCGGCGTGTGGTCGAAGTACCCCGACGAGTCGACCGGTTCCGGGGTCGTGCCGGGAGCGCCGACCAGCGACTTGAACAGGTAGAACTCGATCTCCGGGTGCGTGTAGAACGTGAACCCGAGCTCGGCCGCCTTCGACAGGGTCCGCTTCAGCACGTGCCGCGGGTCCGCGAACGACGCCGACCCGTCCGGCATGTTGATGTCGCAGAACATCCGCGCGGTGCCCATCGTCTCGCCGCGCCACGGCAGGATCTGGAACGTCGACGGGTCCGGCTTGGCCAGCATGTCGGCCTCGGTGACCCGGGCGAACCCCTCGATCGCCGACCCGTCGAACCCGAGCCCTTCGGCGAACGCGCTCTCCAGTTCGGCCGGCGCCACCGCGACCGACTTCAGGAACCCGAGCACGTCGGTGAACCAGAGCCGCACGAAGCGTACGTCGCGCTCCTCCAGCGCGCGCAGCACGAACTCCTGCTGCTTGTCCATCAGTCCACCTCTCAACCGAGTCTGGAGACTCTCACAGTGTGCCTTGCCGTTGTTAACCAGACGTTACGTGGCGGCACCACGCGTCGTACGTTCAGGGCCTAGCGTGTCCTCTTGTGCAGACGATCTTCGACGCCGCCCTGATCGTGGCGGCGGTGCTCTGCCTGAGCGACCTGCTCGTCGGTACCGCGCGCTTCGTCCAGTCGCTGCGACGGAAGCGACCGGCCGAGCGGGACGTGCTCGGCCGCCGCTGGCTGCCGGTTCCGGAGCTCGGGTTCGGCATGGTCGCGTTCTGCTGCCCGGGCCTCGTCACGCTTGGCCTGACGCATCACGACGCGACCAACCTGCCGACCCGGCAGATCCTGCTGGCCGCTCTGGTTTTCGGGTACGCCGGTGCCGTCCTCTCCCGGGTCGTCCGGACACCCGGGCCCGGCGGGCGGCGGTTCAAGCTACGCGCCGGCCTGCTGCTCGGCCTGCCGGCCCTGTTCGGGCTGGTCTTCGGCCTTTCGGGAATCCCTGTCTGAACGGTCTGACCGGCGCGCGCGGTACCAGGGCACGATCCGTTCGAGGGGCGCGAAGGCCAGCCAGCAGACCACGGTGGGCAGGAAGTGGATCAACAGGATCGCCGTGTTCGCCGCGTGGAACCCGAGGAAGAACAGCGCCCCGAACAGTTGCCACCGGCCCTTCAGCCACAGGATCACAGGTGAACAGAACTCCCCGATGATGCCGACCCACTGCATCACGCGCAGGACCCACGGGTAGTTCAGCAGCCACTCCCCGACCGGGTGCGGCCGCCGCACGATCGCCCAGGTCAGTACGGCGCTCCCGGGCCACGTTAGCGCCCATCCGGCACTGCGCAGTTTCGCGATCGCGGACAGGAAGTACGTCGCGATCACGCAGAGCTGGATGCACCGGATCACCCAGCCGGCCGCCTCCGACTTGGTCTGGTCGCCGTACGACGCCCGCCCGACCGTGGGCAGCACCCACAGTGCGATGACGAGGGCGAGGTGGTCGTGGTCGACCTTGCCGTCGCTCATCCCGATCAGTACCCACCAGGTGAACGCCGGCGCGACCACCCAGCCGGCGATCCGCGGGAAGCGGTTCGTCGCGCCGATCAGGCAGGCGACGATCAGGACGACGTACAGCGTGGTCGTGTTCGCGACCGACGGCTTCGGGAGGTCGAGCAACCGGGCCAGCAGCAACGGTTGGTACAGCCCGGGGTGCTGCCCCTTGTCGAGCGTGTCGCGGACGAACGCGTGCATGTCGAGGATGACGAACAGATAGAGCACTGTCCGCAGCCAAGCGATCCGGCCCATGGCGATCGCGGGGGTGAACAAGCTCATCGCCGGACCTCCCAGGTCGCCAGTACCTGCGACGTCGGCGGTCCTTCGACCCGGCCCTTGACCAGCTGGGTCGTGTCGCGGATCAGTTCGAGCTTCACGTACTTCGGCTTGTCCGGGTGCTTGCGCGCCCACCCGTCGGCGACCTCCTGCAGCAGCGACGGGTCCTTCTGGATGTCCCCGGCGCGGGCCTCGATCTCGGCGCGGGCGACGCCGGCGCCCTCGATGTTCAGCGGTACGTCGACCGTCGTACCGGCGTCGGTGAGCGCGCTGATCCGGGTGTAGTCGATCTTCGCGTCGTCCGGTACCGACATCGCGTACTGCGACATCGGGCCGAACGGCCAGGCGTCGTCGCTGGCCCGGACCGATCCGTTGATCAGCAGACCGATACCGGCGACCGCGACCAGGACCCGCACCGCCTTGCCGGCCCGCCCCAACCGGACCACCCCGGTCCGCTCACCTTCAGTCACGTCGGCCATTAGATCATTCCGGTTTGGCGGCTCGGTTCGTAGGGAATTTTCTTATACATGACCGCCCCAGAAAGTATCCAACGTGCCCGGGTCACCCGGCGTACCCTGCTCGGCGCTTCCGCCGGCGGCGTACTGCTCGGCGGACTCACCGGCGCAGTCCTGCCGACAGCAGCGCACGCCGCTCCCGCGCCGCGCTGCTACACGCGCACCGAGTGGTCGGCGCGCCCGCCCAAGTCCCCCACCCAGGTGATCGGCAAGCCCGACCACATCGTCATCCACCACACCGCGAGCGCGAACGTCACCGACTACTCGCTGGCCGCGGCGTACAAGGTCCAGCACTGGATCCAGGACCTGCACATGGACACCAACGGCTGGATCGACATCGGCAACCAGCTGACGATCAGCCGCGGCGGGTTCCTGATGGAGGGCCGCAGCCAGTCGTTGCCGGCGATCAACAACGGCCAGAACGTACTCGGCGCCCAGACCGCGAACAACAACAGCCACACGATCGGGATCGAGCACGAGGGCATCTACGTCAGCGAGGACGTACCGGTCGCGCTGTTCGACATGTCCGTACTGACCTGCGCCTGGCTGTGCACGAAGTACGGGCTCGATCCGCAGGTCGCGATCGTCGGGCACCGGGACTACAACACGACCCAGTGCCCGGGTGACGTGTTCTACGCCCGGCTGCCGGAGCTGCGGGACCGGGTCGCGGCGGTTCTGCTCGGCTGATGTCAAGGTGACGGTGACTGCTCCGACTCCTGGGTGACAGCAGCCCTGGACGAAGAGGAGCAGTCCCATGTCACAGGTCCGGATTCACAACTTCGCGATCTCCCTGGACGGGTTCGGTACTGGCGAGGGCCAGTCCAGGGAGACGCCCTTCGGTCACGCCGGCGAACGGCTGCACGAGTGGTTCGTCGGTACGCAGTACTTCCATTCGATGGACGGGCTGCCCGGCGGCACGCAGGGCGTCGACAACGCGTTCGCCGAGCAGCACGAGCACGGGATCGGCGCCGAGATCATGGGCGCCAACAAGTTCGGCCCGCCCGGATGGCAGGACGACGCCGACTGGACGGGGTGGTGGGGTCCGAACCCGCCGTACCACAGCCCGGTGTTCGTCCTCACTCATCGCCCGCGGGCGTCGGTCGAGATGGAGGGCGGTACGACGTACCACTTCGTCGACGCGACACCGGAGGACGTACTGGCGCAAGCTCGCGCGGCGGCGGGCGACGGCGACGTACGGCTGGGTGGTGGAGCGACGGTGATCCGCGAGTTCCTGAAGGCGGGGCTCGTCGACTACATGCACGTGGCTGTGGTGCCGATCGTGCTCGGTCGCGGGGTTCGGTTGTGGGACGAGCAGGAGTCGCTCGAGCAGAGCTTCGACATCCAGAGCGTGTCCTCGCCGAGCGGTGTCACCCATCTGACCTTCACCCGGAAGCACTGACCCGCGCGGGGCGCCGATACGTGCTGCGGCGGATCAGGATTTCGAACGGGCCACGGTAGTTCGCGCGCCGCATCCGGTCGGCCAGCGCGATCGTCGCGAGCCAGGTCCCGATGGCAAGAAGCGCTGTCGTGGAGGTGGTGAGGGTGCTCGAAAGGTCGAGCAGGTACGGCGTGAACGCGACGGCCCAGACGACCGACTGCGACAGGTAGCACGTCAGCGAGCGCTGTCCGACGGCGGCGATCGCTGTCGTGATCGGGCGCGGGCCGAGCCGGTGGGCGATCAGCACCATCAGCGCGGCGTACCCGAAACCGCCGAACACACCGGTTGTGTCGTGCAACGGTCCGAGGATCGTCAGGGCGTGGTCGCTGGGCCGGGTGAGTACGCCGCCGACGACCAGCGACATCGGGAGCGCGCCGGCCGTCGCGATCGTGAGGCCGAGCAGGGCGGTCGTCCGGAGCAGGGTGAGGTGTTCGGCGGGGCGTTCGAGGATGCGGCGGCGGCCGGCCCAGAGGCCGAGCAGGAACGGAGTGACGAATCCGATCCAGCCGACGCCGGCGATGAACGGCTGCACGGTGATCCGCTCCGCGAACTGGCCGAGGAGGCTCGTCGGCAGCATCGACGGGTCGGGTCCGTCGGACAGACTCTGGTTGCTCGGCAGCGCGGTCAGGATCAGCACGAACGCCGCGACGACGAACAGCCAGCGGTCCTTCCAGCGCACGGCCCAGACGCCGAGGAAGAGCAGTACGCCGTACGCGGCGAGGATGTCGCCGATGTAGAGCAGCAGCGCGTGGGCGAAACCGAGCACAACGAGGACGAGGCTGCGGCGCCAGAGCAGCTTACGGATACCCCACCAGGTGTTGCCGGTCTCGCGCTGCCGACGGACGATCTGCGCCACGCCGTACCCGAACAGGACCCCGAACATCGGGAACGCCCGGCCGTCGACGAAGGTCGAGATCACCGTGCCGACGATCCGGTCGACGGTGCCGCCGTCGGTCGGGAAGCCCGCGAAGTAGGTGCCGCCGGAGATGAAGTAGTGCGAGTTCGCCAGCGCGATGAACAGCAACATGAACCCACGCGCAAGGTCCGGACCAAGCGCACGTTCACGGAGCCCGGTCGGGCCGCCCAGGGAGCTCATGCTCCCCAGTCAATCCGTCCTGGACCGGTGTCACATCCAACCAAAGTCCCCGCCGCGTGAACCTTCGTCGTTGCCCGAACACCTAAGGCGTTGGTAAGAGGTTGGTGACGGGCGTGGGGTCGGGCGGGGGGAACCAGTAATGTGCTCTCGTGCCTCAGCTTCGGGTTGCTCTTGCTCAGATCGATGTGACCGTGGGTGACATCGACGGGAACACCGACAAGATCGTCGCGTGGGCCCGGAACGCGGTCGAGCAGGGTGCGCATGTGGTGGCGTTTCCGGAGCTTGGGCTGACCGGTTATCCGGTCGAGGACCTGGCCCTGCGGGCGTCGTTCGTGGACGCGTCGCAGGCGCGGATCAGGAGTCTCGCGCAGCGGCTCGCCGACGAAGGGCTCGGCGAGATCGTGGTGGTCTGCGGGTACCTCGACCGGGCGAACGGTCTGGCGATGGGCGTCGACCGGCTGGGCCGCCCGAAGGGTTCGCCGACCAACTCGGCTGCGATCATCCACCAGGGTCGGGTCGTCACCAGCGCGGTCAAGCACCACCTGCCGAACTACGGCGTCTTCGACGAGTTCCGGCACTTCGTTCCCGGCAACACGCTGCAGGTCGTCCGCATCCACGGCGTCGACGTCGCGGTCGTGATCTGCGAGGACCTCTGGCAGGACGGCGGCCCGGTCGCGGTCACCCGTGAGGCCGGCGCCGGTCTGCTGCTGGTCGTGAACAGCTCGCCGTACGAGGCGAACAAGGACGACGTACGCGGAGATCTCGTACGGCGCCGCGCCCGCGAGGCGGGTTGCGCGCTCGCGTACGTGAACCTCGTCGGCGGCCAGGACGAACTCGTCTTCGACGGCGACTCACTCGTCGCGGATGCCGACGGCAAGATCTTCGCCCGCGCACCGCAGTTCGAGCAGGGCAGCATGATCGTCGACCTCGAACTCCCTTCCGCGACAGGCACTCCGGCCGGAACCCACGAGGGCATCGAGATCGTCCACACCGTGCTGCAGTCCGACGAGCTCCCGCCGTACGAACCGATCGCCCCGAACCTCGCGCCCCGGCTGTCCGACGAGGCCGAGATGTACGGCGCGATCGTCCTCGGGCTGCGCGACTACGTCCAGAAGAACGGGTTCAAGTCCGTGCTGCTCGGGCTGTCCGGCGGGATCGACTCGTCGCTGGTCGCCGCGATCGCCTGCGACGCGATCGGCGCCGAGCACGTGTTCGGTGTCTCCAACCCGAGCGTCTACTCCAGCGACCACTCGAAGGACGACGCGGCCGAGCTCGCCGCCCGGACCGGTCTGAACTACCGCGTCATCCCGATCCAGCCGATGGTGCAGCCGTTCCTCGAGACGCTCGGGCTGACCGGCCTGGCCGAGGAGAACCTGCAGGCCCGGGTCCGTGCGGTGATCTGGATGGGGCTGTCGAACTCCGACGGCCACCTGGTACTTGCCTGCGGCAACAAGTCGGAGCTGTCCGTCGGGTACTCGACGATCTACGGCGACGCCGTCGGCGGGTACGCGCCGCTGAAAGACCTGCCGAAGACCCTGGTCTGGCGACTGGCGAAGTGGCGCAACGAGGACGCGAAGGCGCGCGGGCAGCAGCCGCCGATCCCGGAGAACTCGATCGCGAAACCCCCGTCCGCCGAGCTCCGTCCGGGACAGCAGGACACCGACTCGCTGCCGCCGTACGACCTGCTCGACGACATGCTGGACGACTACGTCGAGCAGGACCGTGGCAGCGCCGAACTGGTCGCGGCCGGTTTCGACACCGAGCTGGTCACCAGGGTGATCCAGCTCGTCGACAAGGCGGAGTACAAGCGCCGGCAGTACCCACCGGGTCCGAAACTGACCCACAAGGCCTTCGGGCGGGACCGCCGGTTGCCGATTACTAACGCATGGCGTGAGGACGCACGGAAGGCAGCCGAGCACTGAGCGACTCATGGCGGTACCGCCCATCCCAGCCCGACGACCTGGGCCAAGATTCCCCGTGGGGTTCTCCGGAAGAGCCCTACGACCGTTCCGGCCTGCCCAACCAGGATGCGGGCTCGGCTACGGCCGGTGGCGCTCACCCTCCGCATCGGTGGGACGATGAGGCCATGGCTGACAGCTCGGAGTACGAGGACGACAACTGGCGGGACCGCGGTCTCGGTCTCGACCCGTCGCCGTCGCTGCCGAACGCGCCACGGACGTACGAGCGCGGCCCGGTGCCGCAGCAGCCGTACGTGCCGAAGCCGCCGTACCTGCCGAGTGCGCCACCACCTCCCGGCCAGCAGCCGTACTACGAGCCGCACCGCGATGAGCAGTACGGACGGGAACACCAGGAGCAGAACCCGTTCCGCCCACAGCAGCCGCCGCCGGCGGCACCGCCCGCGCAGGGCCGGCCGAGTCCGTTCGGCCCGGGATCGAACGGGAACGGCGCACCGCCACGCCCGGCCGCCGGGAACGGTACGCCGCCGCGCCCGCCGTCCAACTCCTCTTCCAACGGCTTGTCCAACGGCTCGTCCAATGGCAGTGGGAGCTGGAGCAGCCCCGCGCCGCAGCCGAACCCGTTCGTACCACCGCCGCCGCCACCGAGCAGCAACGGTCACGGCAGTAGTAGCAGTAATGGTGTGAGTAGCAACGGTTTGCCGCCGCAGCAGCCACCGCGTCCGCCGCAGCGTCTGCAGCCCCCGGATGCGCCGCGTGCACAGGAAGAACCACCCCGTCGGTACGAGCCGGGTCCCGGTCCCGAGCCGGTTTGGGGACACGAACGCCGCCCCGAGCCGCCGCAGCAGCGGCCGCGGGAGACGTCGCGGCTGAGTGATGCTGCGCAGGCTTACGGCGCGGGCCGCTCGCAGGAAGGTTCGCGGCCGGACGAGGCGGCGCGGCGCCGCGAGGCCGAGCAGCGCTACGAGGCACCGCCGCGGCAGGTGCAGCCGCAAGAACCAGCACCGTCGCGGGCGCAGGACGCGTGGCAGCGTGCGCAGGATCAGCCCGCTGCGAGTGAGGCTCCGGTTGAGGAGTCGACCCGGCCGCAGGAGATTCGGCTTCGGCCCGAAGGGCAGCCGCGGGAGTCCGGACGGCCGCGCGACAACGGATATCTGACCGATCCGAGCGCGGAGTACGAGATCCACGCGCCGGTGACCGAAGAACCGTCCGGTGAGCAGTCGCAGGCGACCGAAGCGTCCCGGCCGATGGGTGCGCGGCGCCGTGCGGACGTTCAGCAGGACGCGCCGAGCCAGGTGTCGTCCGAGCAGGTCACCTCGCACCGGGCCGGGCGGCGCGCGTTCGCCGCGGCGGCCGAGACCCGGGCGACCGCCCAGCCGCAGCCGGCCACCCCGAACACCAACGCCAACGCCGGCAACAACACGAGCAGCAACACCACGGACAGCACTGTGGGCGGCGAGGCCGAGGTTTCGCCGTACGGCGGGCCTTCGGCCAAGCCGGCCCAACCGGTCGCGCCGGGCCAACCGGCTCAGCCGGCCGGCGACCAGGCGAAGCGTCCGCGGCGTTACCGCGTCCATCACCTCCGCGACTTCAAGAGCCGCGGCGAGAAGTGGGCGATGCTGACGGCGTACGACCAGTACACCGCCGAGATCTTCGACCAGGCAGGCATCCCGGTGCTGCTGGTCGGCGACTCCGCCGCGAACAACGTGTACGGCTACGACACCACGCTCCGCGTCACCGTCGACGAGCTCATCCCGCTCGCCCGCGCGGTGGCGAACGCGGCCGAGCACGCGCTCGTCGTCGCGGACCTTCCGTTCGGTTCGTACCAGGCATCGCCGGAGCAGGCGTTCCACACAGCCGTACGGTTCATGAAGGAAGCCGGCGTGCACGCGGTGAAGCTCGAGGGCGGGCGCACCGTCGTACCGATGGTGGAGAAGCTGACGCAGTCGGGCATCCCGGTGATGGCGCACATCGGGTTCACGCCGCAGAGCGAGCACAGCATCGGCGGGTACCGCGTGCAGGGCCGGGGCGAACAGGCGGCCGGCCTGATCGACGACGCCGTCGCGCTCGCGGCGGCCGGGGCGTTCTCGCTGGTCCTCGAGATGGTCCCGGGTGACGTGGCGGCCGAGATCACCAAGCGGATCCCGATCCCGACCATCGGCATCGGCGCCGGCCGCGACACCGACGCCCAGGTGCTGGTGTGGCAGGACATGGCGGGCCTGCGGTCGGGCACCATGCCCCGCTTCGTCAAGCAGTACGCCGACCTACGCGGCATCCTCACCAGTGCGGCGACGAGCTACGCGGCGGAGGTCGCCAACGGCGCGTTCCCGGCGGACGAGCACACCTTCTGACCCGAGGTACAGATCTCGTAGCGCTGCGCCGAACCCTTGTCCGGCCAACCTCGGTGGTTCAGGATGTTGGGCGGCGAAGGGGAGGCCGATGATCATCCGTCGATTCGTTGTTGCCGCAGGGGTTTCGTTCGCACTGGTAGCCGGAGCGATGACGTCGCTTCCGGCGGCGACCGCCGTACCGGACCGGGCGAAACCGTCCAGCTACACACCACCGCCGATCACCTGGGGCGCGTGCGCGAGCCCTGGACTCGCGCGACGTGGTGCCCAGTGCGGATCCGTCTGGGTTCCGCTGGACTACAGCCATCCGAACGGGAACCTGATCAAGCTCGCGGTGTCGCGTATCAAGCACAAGACGCCCGACGCGCAGGCGCAGGGTCCGATGCTGGTGAACCCGGGCGGACCGGGTGGGTCCGGACTGACGCTCGCGGTGCTGGGCGAGTTCGTCCCGAACCACGGCGGCGACCCGTACGACTGGATCGGCTTCGATCCACGCGGTGTCGGTTCGAGTGTTCCGTCACTGCACTGCATCCCGGACTACTCCGGGTACAACCGCCCGTTCTACATCCCGGTGACGCGGCAGATCGAGCAGGTGTGGCTCAACCGCTCCAAGGCGTACGCCAACGCCTGTGACAACGCTCAGCACGCGCTGCTCCAGCACCTGACCACGCTGGACTCGGTGCGCGACATGGAGAGCATCCGCAAGGCGCTCGGCGCACCGCAGATCAACTACTACGGCTTCTCGTACGGCACGTACCTCGGCCAGGTGTACGGCACGCTGTACCCGAACCGTCTGCGTCGCGCGGTCTTCGACGGTGTCGTGGACGCGACCCGCGTCTGGTACCAGGCCAACCTCGATCAGGACATCGCGTTCAACAAGAGCGTCAAGGTGTTCTTCGCGTACGTCGCCGCGCACGACTCCACGTGGCACCTCGGGACCACCGAGGCCGCGGTCGAGAGACTGTACTACCAGCAGATGCTGAAGCTCGTCGGGCATCCCGCCGACGGCAAGATCGGCCCGGACGAGTGGACCGACATCTTCACGCAGGCGGCGTACTACGTGTACGGCTGGGTCGATGTCGCGGACGCGTTCGCGGCCTGGGTGCACAACGGCGACGCCGCTCCGCTCGAGTCGCTGTACGGCGGCCCGCCGTTCGACGACAACGGCCTCGCGGTGTACCTCGGGGTGTCCTGCACCGACGCCAAGTGGCCGACCAACTGGAACACCTGGCGTCACGACAACTGGAACTACTTCGCGAAGGCACCGTTCCTCACCTGGGCCAACGCGTGGTTCAACGCACCGTGCGCGTTCTGGCCCGCGAAGGCCGGCCACCCGGTCAAGGTCGACGGCAGGCGGGTCAAGAGCCTGCTGATGATCAACGAGACGCTCGACGCGGCAACGCCGTACTCGGGCGCGCTGCAGACCCGGAAGACGTTCCCGCACTCGGTCCTGATCGAAGGCGTCGGCGGTACGACGCATGCCGGCTCGCTGTCCGGTGTCTCGTGTACGGACGACCGCATCGCGGCGTACCTGCTGACCGGTGCGCTACCGGCACGGGTGCCGGGTAACCGGTCCGACGTACAGTGCGACCCGGTGCCCGCGCCGGAGCCGGCCGCCGCACTGAGTCCGGCCGCGAAAGCCGCAGGAAGTGTGGCGGCCCAGCGTCATGCGCTCACGCGGCTGCTAGATCCACGGCAGGGCTGATCGTTCGGTCCAGTACTCCTCGGGTTGCTGTACGAACTCGAGGAGCGGGCCGTCGACGTGGTACGCGAGATTGCTCTCGAGCTGTTCGGCCGTGGTGGCTCCACTGAGGACGACGTCCGCCCAAGGTTGGGCCACCGCGGCGCCGATCGCCAACGCGTCCGGCGCGACACCGTGCTGGCGGGCGAACTCGTTGAACGGCGTCTCGCCCGCACGCGCCGTCAATCGGCCGTTCGCAACGGCCTCCTTCACGACGACGAACCAGCCGGCGTCGTGTGCTTCGGCCAGTGCGCGGCCGACCGAGGTCTCCAGTACGTTCCAGGTCGCCTGCACTGCGGAGAACGGCGTACCTCCAGACAGCGCCTTGCGCAGCGTCTCTGCCTGCCGCGGTCCGCTCGTGGAGAGACCGACGCGTACGCCGGTGTCCGCCAGCTCCCGTAGACGATCCAGCAAGCGCTTGTCCTCGAGTGCGGGACTGTCGGCCGTCAGGCTGTGCACGAGGTAGAAGTCCGGCTGCCCGCGCAGTGCTTTCAAGGTCTCCGGCCACTGCCGTTCGAAGGTCGCGAGGTCGTGACTCTTCACCTCGTGCGTTTCGGCGTCGTGCCGCCAGCCGGCGACGTACGTGTAGCCCCACTTCGAGCCGACGGTCAGCTGGGTACGGCGTTCCGGTGTCAGCCATTCGCCGAGGAACTCTTCGGCAAGGCCGTACGAACGCGCGGCGTCGAAGTACCGAACACCTGCTTGCCAGGCCTGCTCGAGCAGCTCGTGCGTGCGCGTCCGCAGGTCCTCGACCGCACGCTGCGGCGGCAGGTCCTCGTCGTGCCCGAGATTGATGTACCCAGGACGCCCCAGCGCCGCAAGACCGAGCCCAATCGTTGCCATGTCCTCGATCGTAGGTGTGTGCGGCAACAACTGTGAGACGCGCCGCCTCGGGCAGCCTGCGGTCGCCTGTTTCGTCTAGCGTTTTGTGGTGTGACTGACTTGACGGTGAGGCGGCGGACGACAGCCCGCGTACTGCCGGTGCGCCCGGACGGCAGGGTATTGCTGCTGCACGGGTGGGACCCGCTGAAGCCGGGCACGACGTACTGGTTCACCGTCGGCGGCGGCGTCGAGGACGGCGAGACGATCGCCGAAGCGGCCTGCCGCGAGCTGCGCGAAGAGGTCGGTATCGAACTGCCGGCCGGCGACCTCGGTGTACCCGTCGCGACGAACACGATCGAGTTCGAGTACAGCGGCAGCCTGATCATCCAGCGGCAGACGTTCTTCGCGGTCGCGGTGGACAGCGTCGACGTGACGTTCGCCTACCAGGAGGAGATCGAGCAGCAGACGATCAGCGAACACGGCTGGTGGTACGGCGACGACCTCGAGGCAACCGGTCTCGCGGCCCACGTGACGATCCCCGGTCTGCTCCGTCAGGCCACGGACGCGATCACGTTGCGCCGGGCCTCCTGAGCTCTCAGCGCGCGCGGGCTTCCTTGAGGACCTTCTTCGGGATCTTCTTGTCCACCTTGTAGTGCACGCGATCGAGCCGCTCGGCGCACCCTGCCTTGGACAGGCGCATCAGGACCACCGGGCACTTCTTGCACCTCGGCTTGTCCTTGCAGCACTTCTTCTTCGCGGTCATCGACGGCACCCGGCGAGCGTAGGTGAGGCATACCTAACCCGTCCAGCCGCTGAGCGGTGATGGTGGCGGACATCACGCCAGCTGTCCGCTCAGCAATCCGCGTGCTTCGACGAGTGACGGTCCGTACCAGGTCAGATGGCGGCCCGATACGCACTTCGCGGGTTTGCCGAACGCCTCCGGTCCGTCGTTGTCGGAAAACGCATACGGCTCGTCCGGGAGTACTACGACGTCATACTCCGGTAAGGCGTCCGGATCGAATCGTGGATAGCGTTCGGCGGAATCTCTCAGGACGTTGTCGATACCGATCCGCTGCAGCAGATCACCGGCGAAGGTGTCGCGGCCGAGTGCCATCCATGGTCTACGCCAGATCGGTACGACGGCCCGCCGGCGGATTCCGTCGTACGGCGCACTCCACACCTCACGCGCTTCGTGCAGCCACGGTGGTTCGGTGCCGATGATCGCGGACAGCAGGCGGCCGAGCGAGTCGAGTGATTCGGGCACCGTCGTCGGTGCGGTCACCCAGACCGCGATTCCACTCGCACGCAACGCGTCGAGATCGGCCGCTTTGTTCTCTTCGGCGTTGGCGACGACGACGTCCGGTGCGAGTTCGCGGATGCGATCGAGATCGGGATTCTTGGTACCGCGAACGCGCACCACGTCGAGGTCCGCGGGATGCGTACACCAGTCGGTCGCACCAACGATTATGTCGGCGTCGGTGACCGCGATCGACTCCGTCAACGAGGGCACGATGCTGACCACCCGACGTACCTCGGGCGGTAGTTCGACGACGTCGTCCAGATCGTCGTACACGTGCTTCAGCTCCTCCGTGCGCAGGACGTTGCCGAGGACAACACTCGCCGATGCACCGGTTTTCGGGCAACGAGTGCCGCGTGTCGCGAAGAAAATATTCCGGGCATCCGGCATGCTCGGGGCGCGGCGGAATCCCTTCTGCACAAGGATTTTCGGCATTTGTGCCTGATCACGCCGCCGGTTCCCCTTAGCCTGGGTGTGTTTCCGGTGCTTTACGTAACGCACAAGTGTTGTCATCATCAGGACGACGAGGAATCCACCGTGGTTTTCCTCAGCCGCACCAAGGAGGCAGAGTGCCAGCCAAGAAGGCAGCCGCAGGGAAGGCGACAGCCAAAAAGGCTTCTCCCGCCAAGAAGACTGTCGCGAAGAAGGCCAGCGCCGCGAAGACGACAACCGCGCGCAAGGTCAGCGCAGCAAAGAAGACAGCGACGAAGAAGGTGAGTGCGGCCAAGAAGACCGCGACGAAGACGGTGGCGAAGAAGGCCCCGGCCAAGCGGGTTGTCGCAAAGAAGGCCACCGCCACGAAGGCCGTTGCGAAGAAGGCCCCGGCGAAGAAGGTGACCGCCAAGAAGACGGTCGCGAAGAAGGCGCCGGCCACGCGCACCACCGCTGCCAAGAAGACGACGGCTGCTGCGAAGAAGACGACGACGGCCGCGAAGCGGACCACCGCCGCCAAGAAGACCACGGCTCGCAAGACCGTGGCCAAGAAGGCCCCGGCGAAGAGGGCTCCGGCCAAGAAGGTCGCCGCCAAGAAGGCCCCGGCGAAGAAGACGGTCGCGAAGAAGGCGCCCGCGAAGCGCGTTGCCGCGAAGAAGGCCCCGGCACGCACCGCCGCGAAGAAGACCGCGGTGAAGCGGACCGCTGCGAAGAAGGCCCCGGCGCGCAAGGCTCCGGCCCGGAAGGCCGCTACCAAGCGGGTCGCTCGCTGACGTCAGCAACACACACCGAGGGGCACCACCGGAGTCGGTGGTGCCCCTCGGTACGTCGTACGGACGGACGTCAGTCGTCTTCCCACTTCGGGTCGTTGTCCCAGTCCTCGTTGCGTTCCTGGACCTTCTCCAGCGCGCGGGCGGCTTCCTCCGGTGAGCTGTACGGACCGAGCCGGTCGCCCGACTTCGCGCCCTGGTAGGGCTCCACCTTGCCGGTCTTGGTGTTGTAGTACCACTCGTTGCTGTGATCGTCGCTCATCTGGATGACCACCTCCCGGGGTCTTTGTCGAGGCGCACCTACAATGATCTCACCATGTCTGTCCTCACTTCTGGCGTCATTTCGCCGCGCCGCGACGTACCTGCTTCCATCACCCGGCCGGAATACGTCGACAAGCCCGCACCGACGCCGTTCGACGGTTCGTACGTGACGCCGCCGGAGCTGATCGAGAAGATGCGCGTCGCGAGCAAGCTCGCCGCGCAGGCGTTGCAGGCGGTCGGTGCGGCGGCGAAGCCGGGTGTGACGACGGACGAGCTGGACGCGGTCGGGCACCAGTACCTGATCGACCGTGGTGCGTACCCGTCGACGCTCGGCTATCGCGGGTACCCGAAGTCGTTGTGTACGTCGGTCAACGAGGTGATCTGCCACGGCATCCCCGACGACCGGCCGCTCGAGGACGGCGACATCGTCAACGTCGACATCACCGCGTACCTCGACGGCGTGCACGGCGACACGAACGCGACGTTCTTCGTCGGCGACGTCGACGAGGAGAGCCGGCTGCTGGTCGAGCGCACGCAGGAGGCGCTGAACCGCGGCATCAAGGCGGTCCGGCCCGGGCGGCGGGTGAGCATCATCGGGCGCGTGATCGAGTCGTACGCGAAGCGGTTCGGGTACGGCGTGGTCCGCGACTTCACCGGCCACGGCATCTCGACGTCGTTCCACTCCGGCCTGATCATCCCGCACTACGACGACGAGCGTTTCGACGACGTGATCGAGCCCGGTATGACGTTCACGATCGAGCCGATGCTCACCCTCGGCACGTACGAGTACGACCTCTGGGACGACGGCTGGACCGCCACCACGAAAGACAAGTCCCGCACCGCCCAGTTCGAACACACCCTGCTGGTCACCGACACCGCCGCCGAAATCCTCACCCTTCCGTGAACGCCGAACCGCACCTCGAAGGCGCGTCGGCCGGGCGGGTGTGGATCATCGGTTGGATGACGCGGTGATGAAGGTGCCGAGGTCGGTGGATTGTTGGATGCGGGACTGTTCGTGGACGTACATCATGTGGCCGGCGGGGTAGTACTTGGTTTCGATGTTGGTGGTGAGTTCCGCCGGGATCTGCAGGCGGGCGAGGGTGTGTTCGGTGGCGAAGTACGGTGTGGCGCCGTCGTAGTGGCCGGAGGCAACGTACACCTTCAGGTGCGGGTTGACGCGCATCGCCTCGGCGAGCTTCTCCGCGACCGTGATCTGCTGGCCCTCGAACTCCTTGTACGACCAGTTCTTCGCGGCGTCCATGTTCAGGATCTCGTACGGTACGTCGTTCTCGTAGCCGAGCTCGACCCGCACGTAGTGGTTCAGCGCGGCCGAGTACGGACCGGTGATCGCGTTCATCGACGGGTCGCGGTCCGGTTTCTCCGAACCGTAGTCGGCGCTCCAGCCGGTGAAGCGCCCGTCGATCCGGCCGACCGTACGGCGGCGCCCGCGCAGCAGCTCACCGAAGAAGCGCATGTGCTCGATCCGCAGGTTCACCCGGTCGATGTAGTCCTCACTGAGCCCGGTCAACGCGGCCAGCCGGCTGACCACCTCGGCCCGGTAGTCCGCCGGAATCCTGTTGCCCTGGGCAAGCGCATTCGGGTACCGCCCGGCCGCGAACCGTTCCGCGTCGGCGAGCAGTTCGTCCAGCTCCCGGTCCGGAACGAGTCCGTGGTAGTGCGCGATCGCGGCGTACGTCGGGAGGAACAACGTGTACGGCAGGTCGTTGCCCGGCGAGAAGTCCAGCGTCCCGAACTCGAGCACCATCGAGATCAGCATCACGCCGTTCAGGTACATCCCGTACCGCTCCTGCAGGTGCGCCGCGAGCCCGGCCGCGCGCGTCGTGCCGTACGACTCCCCCGCCAGGAACTTCGGCGACATCCACCGCCCGTTCCGCGACGTCCACAGCCGGATCACCTCGCCGACCGACTCCAGGTCGCGGGTGAAGCCGTGGTAGTCGGCCGGCTTCTCCCCCTCGGCAGCCCGCGAGAACCCAGTCGACACCGGGTCGATGAACACCACGTCGCTGTACTTCAGCAGCGTCTCCGCATTGTCGACAAGCTCGTACGGCGGCGGTGCGAGCTCACCGGCGTCGCCCGACACCACGCGGCGCGGCCCGAGCAGACCGAGGTGCAGCCAGATGCTCGACGACCCCGGCCCGCCGTTGAACGCGAACGTCACCGGCCGGTCGTTCGCGCCGGCATCGTCCAAGGTGTACGCCGTCAGGAACACCTCCGCCTTCGGCTTCCGTCCCTCGAACTTGCCGTCGGTGTACACGTCCTCGCGGAGCACGATCCGCCCGGTGGTCGCGGTGTACCGCAACTCCTGCCCGTCGACGGTCAGCGTGTGCTGAGTCGTGACCAGGTCGTCGGTGGGTTGCGCCGGCTTGGTCTCTTCGGCGTCGCTGTCCGTCTGCTCCTCGGTGGCCATGTCGAGCACCTTAATCCACCCGCGCAGGCACTAGCGTTGGGTTTATGGCGACGATCTTTCACATCGCGTTCCCGGAGCAGTGGGAGGCGGCGGTCGAGGCCGGGTGCTACCGGTGGTCGACGCGCGGCAAGAGCCTCGACGACGGCGCGACCTTCATCCACGCCTCGCGCCCCGAACAGGTCGCGATGGTGGCGAACTTCGCGTACGACGACGTCGACGTACCGCTCTGCCTGCTGGTGATCGACACGGCGCGGCTGGTGTCCGCCTTGTGCGACGAGGACCTGGACGGGACCGGGATGAGTTTCCCGCACATCTACGGCCCGTTGAACCTGGACGCGGTGGTCGACGTACGGCCGTACCACCGCGGACCGGACGGCCTGTGGCCGGAGGTGTCGGCCGAGGCCGTATCCTGAAGGTACGGAACGGGTCGGTCGGGCGATCGCGTCGTCCTGTTCAGCTTGCTGATCGGGGCGCCGAGGAAAGTCCGGACTCCACAGGGCAGCGTGGTGGGTAACGCCCACCCGGGGTAACCCGCGGGACAGTGCCACAGAGAACAGACCGCCAGCGGCTCCGGTGAACCCCGTGGTTCACCAGAGTGCGGGTGAGGGTGAAACGGTGGTGTAAGAGACCACCAGCTCCGCAGGTGACTGCGGAGGCTAGGTAAACCCCACGTGGAGCAAGGCCAAGAAGGGCGGCGGGAAACCATCGCCCGCGCGAGCGTTCGAGGGCGGCCCGCCCGAGCTCGCGGGTAGGCCGCTGGAGGTGCCCGGCAACGGTCACCGTAGATGGATGATCGCCTTCAACAGAATCCGGCTTACGCACCGACCCGTTCCCCCAACCCCACCCCACCCCACCCCACCTCCCGCGCGTCCGCCTCGCCGGCCCGAGTCACCGGGGCCGGAGGCGACGCCGAGTCGTGGGAACCGGCGCTCGCGGACGACCCGAATCCACGACTCGACGATCAGCCCGACAGCCGATCGCCACGACTCGGCGGCTGATGTATGCCGACGATGGACACACGGACGGGCGCGAAGCCGGATCGGTCATGAGCGATCGTCGGATACCGGCCTGCGCGACCGGTCGTACAGGCAAGCGCTGTTGGCGCCCGCATCGACTGGGGTCGGCGACGACATGGTCCCGTGCGCTTTAATCCGCCGGTGACGATCGGGTTCGGTGGTTCCGAGGTCGCGGGTGCCATGGGCTGCTCCTCGTCATCCCACGGATCGGGCGGAACCAGCGGTCCTGAACTGGTGCGCGGTGTGAGCACGTCATCGTCGCCCCACGACTCGTACGGGACCAGCGGCCGTGGGCTCGTACGTGGCGCAGGCAGGTCGTCGTCCGATCAGCCAGCCGACGCGGCCGGCGTAGGCAGCTCGTCATCGCCCCACAGGTCGAGCGGGATCAGCGGTCGTGGGCTGGTTCCCAGTGCAGGACAGCGCCGCAGACGTGGTCGTCTGGGACGCGGCCGGCAGCTGGAGCGCGGTGACCGTCGATCGTGGAGACGAGCGCGGCAAGGCGGAGATCGGTCGGCGATGCGAGCACTGCGGTCGGAGCGGGCACCGGGATCGTCGGTGCCGCAGTCGGCGAAGGTGGCGGCGAAGGACAGGCAGGCACCTCGTCGTCACTCCACGGCTCATGCGGGACCAGCGGTGGCGGGCTCGTACGTGGCGTACGCAGGTCGTCGTCGCCCCACGACTCGCACGGAACCAGCGGCCGTCGGCTCGTACGTGGCGCAGGCAGGTCGTCGTCCGATCAGCCAGCCGACGCGGCCGGCGTAGGCAGCTCGTCATCGCCCCACGGGTCGAGCGGGATCAGCGGTCGTCGGCTGGTTCGCAGTGCAGGCACCTCGTCGTCACCCCACGGCTCATGCGAGACCAGCGGTCGTGGGCTCGTACGTCGCGTACGCAAGTCGTCGTCCGATGTGGCTGTCGATGCGGGCGGCGCGGCCAACTCCTCCTCACCCCACGGATCGTCCGGGACCAGTGCTGGCGGGCTGGTGGACGGAGTAGGCACCTTGTCGTCGCCCCAGGGGTCGTGCGGGACAAGGGGTTGTGGGCTGGAGCGTGACGTCGGCACGTCGGCGTCACGCGGAGGGTGTGGGGGCGGCGGTGGGTTGGTGCGTGGGTTGGGTTGGTCGTCGTCCCAGGGGTTTATCGGGGTAAGTGGGGTGTGGACGATTTCTGCGGTGGGTGGTTGGTATTTGCCGGGTGGGATGTGGCTGGGGTTGGTCCAGGTGGGGCGGGTGACTTGGACGACGCCGTTGAGGATGCGGATCTGCCAGTGGCCGTCATGGACGGCTATGTGGTCGCGTTTGCAGAGCAGGGCCAGGTTGGTGATGGCGGTGGGGCCGCCGTCGGCCCAGTGGATGATGTGGTGGGCTTCGGTGCGGGCGGGTGGCGCTCCGCAGATGATGCAGCCTTTGTCGCGGGCGTTGAGGGCGCGGCGCATGGGGCGGGTGACGAGGCGTTGGGTGGTGCCGACGTCGAGGGGTTGTGACTTCGTGCCGAGGACGATGGGGAGTATTTCGGCGTCGCAGGCGAGCCGGCGGACGGTCGCGGCGGACAGGTCGTCGCCGAAGACCAGCGCCCCGGTTCCGTGGCCGCCGGCGTGGCTGGTCACGTTGGCGGTGGCGTTTGTGGTTGCGGCGATGAGGTCGTTGTAGTTGATGGTGACGCTGATGTGGGGCTTCGGGCCGTGGCCGGGTATGACGTCGTTGCGGGGATTCCAGTGGGCTCTTTCGGGCGCGTTGTTGTGGGCGTCCTCGACTGCGCCTGCAGGTGAACCTGGGTCGGTCCCGGTGGGTTGTTCGGGTCCACCTGGTTGGGCTGATCGGCTGGGCGGGAACGGTAGTACGTCGCAATAGCTGGAGGAGCAGGCTGTGCGAGTCTCGGTTGCGGCCGCGAGTCCGGCTTCGTCGCCATTCCCGTCCTGAGCCGTGTGGCCGGTCGTGTGGGTGATGGTCGTGCTCGTGGCGGTGGTGGGTGTACGGCCCGCGGGCGTCGGGGCGGATTGGCCCGAGGTGTTGAGGATGGTGGTCAGGGCGTCGGCTTGGCGTTTGGTGAGGGGGCGGGGGTCGAGTTCGCCGTCGAAGGTTTTGTGGGGACGGGCGTGGGCGTGGATCAGGGTGCGGAGGAGTTCGGCGTTCTCGTTGGCGAGGTAGCCGTGGAACTTCACGCCGCGGTCGGCGTTCTGGAGGCTGAGGGACTCGCGGTCGTAGGCGGCTTTCTCGTCGGGTTCGGGGCCGTCGGGGTCGAGGATGTCGCGGATCCGGCGCCCGGCGCGGCGCAGTTGTGCCGGGGTGTGGGTGGCGGCCAGACCGATCAGCTCCCGCTCCGCGACAGCGAGGTCTGCTGCCGGGACGGTGTTCGGGACCTGGTCGAGGACCGAGACGA
The DNA here is from genome assembly GCF_055580825.1 of Kribbella sp. NPDC031520. NCBI lineage: Bacteria > Bacillati > Actinomycetota > Actinomycetes > Propionibacteriales > Kribbellaceae > Kribbella > Kribbella sp. NPDC031520. The sequence continues at coordinate 641,589 of NZ_JBVIKS010000006.1, read as the reverse complement.
TCGCCGCCGCCTGGGCAGGGCTCACCCGCCAGCCACGGCCCGCAGCATCCGCGCCACCGGCATCCCCGGTATCGGCATCCCCGGTATCGGCACCGTCGTCGGCGTCATCCGCGGCACTGGCACCGGCATCCGTGTCGGTGGCACATGCATCAGGGGGATCGGCGGCGGGCTCGTCGGCGATGGCGTGCGCGGGGTTCTGGAATGGGACAGCCGGGTCGGGAAGGGCCGCGCCGGTGACCGTGTACGTCGTCAGGCGGTTGGCGAGGCGGACCTCTCGGCGGGCGTCTTTCAGGTCCAGGCGGTACCGGTCCGACAACAAGCGGGCGGTGTCGGTGGCACCCAGTTCCTTGGCGTTGCCGGTGGAGTCCAGCGAGGTCGTCAGTTGCCAGATCAGGGTCTGCATCCGGGCGTGCTCGGCGACGGCCGCATCGAGAGCCGACAACTTTTCGCTGTCGCTCATCGACCAGACGGGTCGTGCGCCGAGGATCTCCATGCCCACAACTCTAGACACGCCCTCCGACAGTTTTCCAACGCCAGAAGCCCTTGTTTTCAAGGATATCCAGAACAACCAGTTATCCACAGGCCGGTCCCGCTGTCCACAGCGGACCAGACGGTTGCCAATAGCAACAGCTCTCCAATGCGTGGCGGCGACCCCGCACGGACCCGCACAGTTGACGGCAGAAGACAAGCCCAGGTGGGCCGGATTTGATCGGTTATCACCTGATAAGAGGAGTGTTGCGGGCTCCAAGTCTTGTTCGCGCTCGCGGCCGCAGCCAAGCTCGGGGATGACGACGGGCGTCGCGCTGCGCTGGCCGCCGTGCCGCTGGTGGCGCGTACCGGTACGCACCTGTTCACGTTCGCGGGCTACCTGGAGCAATTTTGGTGGTGGGGTCGTGGTACGCGCCGCGCGATCGGCAACTGGTACGTCGGACCCAGTGTCGACGCGCTCGCCTACCAGGTGCTCAAGTACCGTCAGCGCAACGGCTGGTCGCACGCGGACCTGCTCCGGCTCTCGCACCCCAGGACGACGGAGCCCGTACGGCGTGAGCTCTTCGACTGGATCCATGGCCGACCCAACGACCTGTCGGCGCTCCCGCTCGTTGCGGCGTTCGAGCGGATCCAGGCCGCGACCGATGTCACCGCGGTCGCCGAGGTGATCGCGCTCAACCGGGCACTCCGCTCGGAGATGATCCCCGACCAGTTTCCTGAACGAGCCGCAGATCTGGGAAGCCCTGCTCGCCAACGGCCTCCCGCAGACCGCGCTGCTCCGGCAACTCCCCCGCCTCACCCCGGCTGGGCCTGTTGGAGCCGCTCGGCCCGTGGACACGGATCGTCGCGGACCAGCTCAGCGATCCTGCCCGGCTGCGGAAGGCATGCGTGCACCCGGTCGGCGTGCTCGTTGCCCAGCGCACCTATCCCGGCGGTCACGGTGCTCGTGGTGCCCAGACCTGGACGCCGTCGAGTCCGATCGTGGACGCGCTCGACGCCACGTTCTACAACGCGTAGGACGCGGTCGAGCCGACCGGCAAAGCGGACCCTGCTCGCGCTGGACGTGTCCGGCTCGATGGGCTCACCGGTGTCGGGTCTGCCGATCAGCTGCCGTGAGGCATCGGCGGCGCTCGCGCTCGTCACGGCCGCGACCGCGGCGTCGTACGAGATCGTTGGTTCACCAGCAAGCGGACGTTCAGCGACACCGAGCTCACGCGGCTCGCGATCAGTCCGCGGCAGCGGCTGGACGATGCGATCCGCACGGTGTCCGAACTGTCGTTCGGTGCAACGGACTGTGCGCTGCCGATGCTGTACGCGACCCGGCGGAAGCTGGCGATCGACACGCTCGTCATCTACACCGACACCGAGACCTGGTACGGCGATGTTCACCCGCACGACGCCCTGCGGCAGTACCGCCGGGTGATGGGGATCGACGCCCGGCTGATCGTGGTCGCGATGACTGCGAACGGCCGGACGATCGCCGACCCGTCCGATCCGGGGATGCTGGACGTGTCCGGTTTCGACAGCGCCGTACCCAGGCTGATCGCCGACTTCGCCCGCTGAGCCGGCGGGCGCGCTGCGCCACGCGCCCGCCGGCCGCTCAGTGACAGTGCTCGTCGTGCGGCGGCGGTACGGCGCGGCCGGCCGGTTTCTCCCAGGGCTCCTGGCGACCGAGGGCGGTGAGGTCCAGGGCGGTGACGGTGAAGGTCATTGCGTCGGGACCGCGTCCGTACGTCGAGTACGTGTGGTAGATCTGCTCGTCCACGCGCAGGAAGCAGCTCAGGCCGTGCAGGTCGAACGGCTGTTCCTGCTGGACGAAGTCGGCGTTCGGCCGCTTGTCCCACTCGGCCTTCGAGCGGTAGTTGTACTCGAACGGTACGACGGACTCGTCCAAGGTCACGTGGTAGTCGTAGTTGAAGTCGCTCTCGCTCGACGAGTACCACGGGTACTCCCACCCGCGGTCGGCCTTGTACGCGGCGAGCTTCTCGTACGGCGCTCGCGAGATCAGTGCGAACGTGGTGTCGGCCTCGCCCATGTATCGCGTCGACCCGATCTCGTCGACGAACCCGGTGCAGTTCGGGCAGGCAGCGTCCCACTCCGGCGGGTACATGATGTGGTACACGACCAGCTGATGCCTCCCCTCGAACATGTCCACCAGCTCGACCGGCCCGTCCGCGCCGGTGAACGCGTACGGCTTGTCCACCAGCACCATCGGCAACTCCCGCCGCCGCGAGTTCAACGCGTCCCGCTGCTTCGTGAACTCCTTCTCCGCAGCCAGCAACTCCCGCCGCGCCACCAGCCACTCGTCCCGCCCAACCACATCCGGCAAACCCATCCCAGTCCTCCTCAGTCAGAACTAACACCCGATACGTCGGAGCCGTCCCCCAAGGTTCGACATCGCCGTACCATCGAGGACGTGGCAACCGAGGAACTGCCGCGGCTGATCCTCCAGGAGCGCCCGGCCAAGAACCTGGCGGCCCGCCTCGAAGGAACGTTGACGGTGGACGAGGTGTCGAACTGTGTAGGCGTCATGTCAGGCGGGCGTCTCGTCGAGGTCGCCTGGCCGCCGGGCTGCACGGTGGCCCGACGTGATGCGTCGGTCGCGGTGCTCGACGGCAACGGCCGGACGGTGGGCGTCATGGGCGCTGTGGTGGTGCTGGGCGGCGGGCATGCGGGACCGGAGCGCGCGAAGGCCACCTCACCGACGGGCCGGGCAAGAGTGTTCGCAGTCGCGGGCGAGTGGGGACTTCGGACCGGATCTGTCCGAGGCTGAATGTTGGTCCTCGGGTGGACCCGATCGGAGTGAGAAGGTTGGGGTATGCGGAGGCGGGTGCGTACTGGGGTCGTGATCCTGCTGCTGATCTTGTTGCTGGGTGGGGCCGGGTATGTGGGCTGGGTGCTGGTGCAGCGGTCCGAGCCGGTTTCGTTGCCGGAGACGACCGGTGGGTTTCAGGTCGGGCGGCGGACGTTCGAGTGGACGGACGCGCGGCGCCGTGATCCGTACGCGGACGGTCCGCGCCGGCTCGCCGTCTGGGTCTGGTATCCGGTGGCGAAGACGACCACCGGCCAGCACGTGCAGTACGCGCCCGACGACTGGAACGGGCTGCACCTGAAGGCCCCGATCTCGGTCCTCCAGGGCCCGTTCGACACCCTCCAGGACCGCGCCCTCGACCGGGTCGCGATCGCGCCGGGCAAGTTCCCGGTCGTCGTACTGATGCCGGGCATGGGCCTGTCCGCCCCGATGTACGCCGCCCTCGCCGAGGACCTCGCCAGTCACGGCTACTTGGTCGCCGGCGTCACCCCGACGTACAGCGCGAACCTGACCGTGCTCGGCGGTCAGGTCGTGACGAGCAAGCCCGAGGCGAACCCGTCGAACCTCGGCGACAGCAGCGAGAGCTCGCAGCAGGTCGGTGACCATCTCGTCGGCGTCTGGGCCGCCGACGCCCGGTTCGCGGCCGGCATGGTCGCGAAGGAGCTGCCGAACTCGGTCGAGCCCGCGGTCGGTCCGGCGTACGTCGGCCACTCGTTCGGCGGCGCCGCGTCGCTGGAGGCCTGCCGTCTGGACGCACGCTGCGCGGGCGCGGTCGACCTGGACGGCAGCCAGTTCGGCGAGGTGGTGAAGAAGGGCGTGAAGGCACCGATCATGCTGCTCGGCGCCGACAACTCCTGTATCACCAGCGTCTGCGGCCCTGACGCCAAGGACGACACCGACCGCGACCGCGCCCTGTCGTTGCTGAAGGCAAGTACCGGTACGTCGTGGTGCGCCACGATCCCCGGCACCCGCCACTTCAACTTCACCGACTACGGCGTGTACTACCTCGCCTATCCGCTCCGGAGGTTCCTGCCGCTCGGCAGCGTCGACCCGCGGCACGCCCTGACCGTCACGAACGGCTACCTCAACACCTTCCTCTCCCACGTGATCTACAAGACTGCAGCACCCGGCGCACCGATGTGCAAGAGCTAGAGATCCAGCTCGTACGTCTGTCCCATCAGACGATCGCCCCACATCTCGTGTACTTCGGAACCCGTCAGCCGGAAGCCTCGCGACAGGTAGACGTGCCGCGCCGCGACCAGTGGATCGTTCGTCCACAGCACCATCCGCTTGTACCCGGCCGACCGTGCGAACTCCAGGCACGTGTCCACCAGCTCCGCACCGAGCCGCAGCCCGCGCGCCGCCGGCGTCACGAGCAGCAGCCGTAGCTGCGCCGTCGTCTCGTCCGGCCCCCGTACGCAGAAGATGCTCCCGGCCCGTTCCCCGTCGACCTCGGCGATCCAGGCGGCCTCGCGCTCGTCGTCGTGGTCGGTCGCGTACTGCGCCACGATCTGCGCGATCAGCGTCTCGTACGCAACGGCCCAGCCGTACTCCTGTGCATAGATCTCCGCGTGCGACTGCACGACCCAGCCGAGGTCTCCGGGCTGCCCCAGCTTCCTGATCAGTTTCGTCATCAACCCTACCCGATCTACTGACACGACTGTTTCAGTGAGCAATACTAGCCTTGTGCCGACCACAACGGAAGCTCCTCCTTCCGCGCGCAAGCAAGAACTGCTCGAGCGCGCGTACTCCTATTCGCTCACCCACGGGCTGGCCGACCTGTCGCTGCGCCCGCTGGCGAGCGCGATCGGCTCCAGCCCGCGCGTCCTGCTGTTCCTGTTCGGCAGCAAGGACGGCCTGATCCGGGCCCTGCTCGCCCGAGGTCGCGCCGAGCAGCTCGAACTCCTCCGCCAGACCGAGCAGCGGTACGACAACCCGCCCGGGCTGACCGTGATCGCCCGGGAACTGTGGATCTGGCTGGCCGCACCCGAACGCCGCCCGCTGATGACGTTCTGGGTCGAGGCGTACGGCCGCTCCCTGGTCGCACCCGGCGGACCGTGGGCAGACTTCGCCCGCTCGACCGTCGACGACTGGCTCGAACTCCTCAAGGCCAGCGAACCCGGCCAGACCGAGGCCCGCCGCACCGCCGTACTGGCCATGCTCCGCGGCGCCCTGATCGACCTGCTCGCGACAGGTGATCTGGAACGGACGACCGCCGCGGTCGAGGACTACCTAGCCAACTAATTCGAAGGCCACGGTCCGTTTGGCGATGTCGGCCTCGACGAGTTTGACGCGGACCTGCCGGCCGAGCGGGAGTGCCGTACCGGTGACGCGGCCCTCGATCGCGAGCGTGCTGAGCGCGACGATGCCGCGGTTGCGGTCCTTCTCGTCGACGTCGGTGATGACGCCGTCGAACGAGGCGCCGACGTGGTCCGCGACCAGGCCCGCTTCGACCATGCTGACGATCGACCGTTCGTACGCGTGTGCGCGCCGGTCGGCGTCGTCCATGATCTTCGGGATCTCCTCGATCGACTCGCGGACCCAGGCCGGTACCTCGACGTCGGCCGACAGCGCGACGCAGATCTCCCCGGCCCAGCGGTCCACCAGCCGGCGCAACGGCGCGGTGACGTGTGCGTACTCCGCCTTCATCGCGGCGTGCTGCGGCTTGTCCGGGACGGTGCCGTCGAAGGCGGTGTAGCCGGCGCCGCGGAACAGCACCGTGCAGGCCGCCAGCATCGCCGCGTGCGCGGGTACCTTCGGGTCGAGCCCGTGGATGAACTCGGCGTACGACAGGTCCGCGGGCCAGTCGATCCCGAGTGCCTTCGCGGTGTTGCCGAGTTTGCGGCGCAGGTCGTCGTGGGACTCGGGCAGCGTGCGCAGGATGCCGATCTTCCCTTTCATCATCAGCTGCGCGGCGGCCATCCCGGTGAGCAGCGAGATCTGCGCGTTCCAGCCCTCGACCGGCAGCGGCGCGCGGAACTCCAGTCCCCAGCCGCCGTCGGAGGTGACGACCTCCTGGTCCGGGATCGGCAGGTTCACGCCGCCGCGTTCGAGCTCACGCTGCTCGCGGAGCTGCCCGACCTCGCCGAGCAGTTGCAGCGACTCCGACGCCGTACCCGCGTCGAGGTCCTGCTGTACGCCCGCATAGTTGAGCTTCGCCCGCGACTTGACCCGCGCCCGTTGGCAGCTGACCCCGGTGATCTCCCCAGTCGCGTCGAGGGTGACGGTCCACAGCAGTGCGGGACGGACCTGGTCGGGTAGCAACGATGCGGCGCCCTCGGACAGCTCCGGCGGGTGCAGCGGGGTCCGCTTGTCCGGCGCGTACAACGTCTCGCCCCGGCGCCGCGCCTCGGTGTCGATCGGGTCGCCGGCCTGGACGTACGCCGCCACGTCCGCGATCGCGTAGTACACCGTGAAGCCGGTACCGTTGCCGCTGCCGTTGCGCTCGATGTGCAACGCCTGGTCGAGGTCCATCGAGTCCGGCGGGTCGATCGTGACGAACTCGAGGTCGGTCCGGTCCAGCTCCGGCAGCCGCGGGTTCTGGGCAGCCCGCACCGCCGCGGCGGTCACCTCCGGCGGGAACTCCGCCGGCACCTCCTGCTCCCGGCGGATGTCCTGCAACGACGCCCGGAAGACCTCCGGCACACCCTCGGCGAATCGAACCCTCTGCAGCGGCATGGGGTCAGACTAGCTGTGGCACCACATTGAAAGAGCGGAGCGACGCCAGGCCGTCGGCGTACCAGTGGGCTTCGGTGATGGTCGCCGGGCGGAGTTCCATCCGGAAGATGGAGGACATCGGGGCCTGGAGCACCGATCGGACCATCAGCTTGATCGGGGTGACGTGGGTGACCACGACGACCGTCTTGCCCGGGTGCCGCGCGAGCAGACCGTCGCGGGCCGCGCGGGCCCGCCGGGCGCACGCGTCGAACGACTCACCGCCGGGCGGTGCGACCGTCGTCGACTCCATCCAGGCGTTCAGCGCGTCCGGCCACTTCTCCTGCACCTCGGCGAACGTGTGCCCGTCCCAGTCGCCGAACGAACACTCGATCCAGCCGTCGTCGACGACGACGTCCAGCCCGAGCTCGGCCCCGACCACGGCCGCCGTCTCCTGTGCCCGCCGCATCGGAGACGTCACGATTGCGTCGATCCCGCCCAGCCGAGCCAGGTACGCCGCGGCAGCCGCCGCCTGCGCCCGGCCGTTCTCGCTCAGCGACGGGTCGTCGCCGCCGGAACCGGAGAACCGCTTTTCCGCGGTGTGCGGCGTCTCGCCGTGCCGCAGGAAGATCAGGTGCGTCGGCGGTTCCGCGGGGCCACCCCAACCACGCATCGCCTTCTGCTGATCGGTCGGCTGGGCGACCGGCTGCGCCGCGGGCACCTGCGCATCGGCCGGCTGCAGCGGGATCGGTACGCCGTCGAGCGCGTTGTTCGCCAGCGCATCCGCCGCGGCGTTCTGTGCGCGCGGCACCCACGTCCACTCGGTCCCGAACGGCGCGAGACCCTGAGCCTTGATCGCCAGCGGCTGCAGGTCCGGGTGCTTGATCTTCCACCGCCCGGCCATCTGCTCGATGACCAGCTTGGAGTCCATCCGTACTTCGATCGACGCGTCCGGCGCGTACTCTGCGGCGAGCTCGAGCCCCGCGATCAGGCCTGAGTACTCCGCGACGTTGTTGGTGGCGATCCCGATCGTCTTGCCCTGCTGGACGATGACCTTCCCGGTCACCGGATCCCGGACGAGGGCACCGTACGACGCCGGCCCCGGGTTCCCCCGCGATCCACCGTCAGCCTCGACGATGACGTGCTGATAGGTCATACCGCGCTGTCCGCCGTCCGGACCAGGATGCGGCCGCACTCCTCACACCGCAGTACCGCATCTGGTGCCGCGGCCTTGATCGCGTTCAGGTCGGACGGTGCGAGCTCCATCCGGCAGCCCATGCAGCGCTTGCCGACCAGCGGCGCGGCGCCGATGCCGCCGTTGTGTTCACGGAGCCGCTGGTACTGCGCGATCAGCCCCTCGGGCAACTCCGCCACGACCACGGCGCGCTTGTCCGCGAGCCCGGTGCGCTGCTCGTCGAGCTCCTTGATCGCGGCGTCGCGAGAGGTCTCCAGCTCGGTCTGCCGGCCGGCGAAGGCCTCGGCGCGAGCGCGCAGGTCGGCCTGCACGACCTCGGCGGCCTCGAGCTTCTCCATCACCTCGAGCTCGTTGTCCTCCAGGTCGGAGATCCGCCGGTCCAGCGAGCCGATCTCGTGCTGCAGGTTCTCCAGGTCGCGGGGTGAGGTGACCTGACCGGAGTCGAGCCGCTGCTGGTTCCGCGTCCGGCGCTGCCGGACCTGCTCGACATCGGTGTCGGCCTTCTTCTGCTCACGCTGCAGGTCGCTGACCTCGGTGTCGGCGGTGACCAGTTCGCGGTCGACCACGGACTTCTCGGCGGCCAGTTCCTTGAGCGCCTGGTGCTCCGGCAGCGACGCGCGCTTGTGCGCGACCTGATCGAGCTGCAGGTCGAGATCCTGCAGGTCCAGCAGCCGGCGTTGGACGGCGGGCTCGGCGTTCAGAGTCGGCTCCTTCACTCAGATCCGCAGCGTCCAGGCGTCCGTGCAGAGTGTTGAGATGTGAGTGTCCACGGTACTGCCTCGGGCCGCGAGACCTTCGAGCAGGAGGCGTTCCGCATCCTGCAGCCACGGCCATTCGCTGGCCCAGTGCGCCACGTCGACGAGCGCGGGGTCGCCGTACGCCTGTGCCTCGGTCGCCGGGTGGTGCCGCAGGTCGGCGGTCAGGTACGCGTCGACGCCGGCCGCGCGGACCCGGGCGAACTCGGAATCGCCCGCTCCCCCGACCACCGCGACGGTCCCGATCATCCGGTCCAGGTCACCGGCCACCCGCACCCCGTGCTCGGTCCGCGGCAGACTCTCCGCGACCAGCCGCGCGAACTCTCGGAGCGGCAACGGTTCCTCGAGTACGCCGACCCGCCCGCCGCCCCGCTCGCTCGGCGCGGGCGCCAGCTCGTAGATGTCGTACGCCGGTTCCTCGTAGGAATGAGCCGCGACCAGTGCCTCGACGACCGCGCGGCGCCGGCTCCGCGGGAGGATCATCTCGAGCCGGTTCTCCGGTACGACCTCGATGTCGCCGACGGTGCCGATCGTCGGGTTCGCGCCCGGCAGCGGGCGGAACGTGCCCTCACCGGTACCGCTCCAGGCGGCCCGTTCGTACTCGCCGATCCGGCCGGCGCCGGCCTTCGACAGTGTGTCGAGCATCGCCTGCGTCTCCGCGACCGGTACGAACACGACGACCTTGTCCATCGGCTCGGCCGGCATCGCCTTCAGCGGGCGGGTGTCGCGCAGCCCGATCGCGGCGGCGAGCGCGTCGCTCACACCCGGGTTCGCGTTGTCGGCGTTCGTGTGACAGACATGTAAAGCGACACCGGCGCGAATCAGGTCGGTAATCACCCGGCCCTTGGGCGTCGTCGCGGCGACGCTGTTCACGCCGCGCAGCAACAGCGGATGGTGCGTGACCAGCAGGTCGAACCCACCGGCGATCGCCTCGTCGACCACGGCCCGCATCGGATCCACGGCGAACAGCACCCGCCGTACCTCTTGCTCCGGGTCGCCGGTCACCAGACCGACGGCGTCCCACTCCTCCGCCCAGGCGGGGTCGTAGAGCCGATCGAGGACCGCGAGCACATCGCCTAGCGTCGTCACGACGCTTATCCTGACATTCCCTGCCAGCGCATGGATCGTGACGGGGGCAACCGCCCGGTGCCCCCGCCACGACCATGTCCGCCGGTACCGGTGTACGCGTGCTGGTGCGGCCGCCCCGCCGCATCCACCACAACACCCGCACCGGCGGGTACGCCCCGGTCACACAGGGGGAGGACCGTCTCGGGACGGCCGACCGGGGCGCGTTCGGTGGGCCTGGCTCAGATCAGCCAGGCCGTGGTGTCGCTCGGTAGCTTGTCGCCCTCGAGCGGCCCGCTGGACAGGACCACTGCGGCGTCGGGCAGCTCGACAGGGGCCGCGCCGAAGTTCGTCACGGACTGCCAGCCGCCGGAGCGGACGAAGTGCAGTACGTCCTCGGTGCCGTTGATCCAGGTCAGCGCGCTGCCGGTGCGGAGCCCACGCCGTACCGCAAGGGCCTTGCGGTACAGGCTGAGCGTCGACTCGGCGTCGTCCTGCTGCGCCTCGACCGAGTACGCCCCGAACCACTTCGGCTGCAGCAGGTGCGACCCGCCGGTACCGAAGCCGAACGACAGCCCGCCGACCGTCCACGGGATCGGGACGCGGCAACCGTCGCGGCCCTTCTCGGCACCCTTCGACCGGAAGTACGCCGGGTCCTGCAGGTTCGCGGCCGGCAGCTCGCCGACCTCCTGCAGCCCGAGCTCCTCACCTTGGTACAGGTACGCCGATCCCGGCAACGCGAGCATCAGCAGCGTCGCGGCGCGCGCCCGGCGCAGGCCGAGCGCGACGTCGACGGTCGGCTCGGTGCCGTTGCTGAGCAGCCAGTCCTTACCGTCCTGCCAGCCGCCCTTCGGGTTCTTCGGCAGGCCGTACCGGGTGGCGTGCCGGACGACGTCGTGGTTCGAGAACACCCAGGTGGACGACGACCCGTTCTGCTCGGCGAACGCCAGGTTCTCCTCGATCACCTTGCGGAACTTCTCGTACTCGAAGTCGGCCTGCAGCAGGTCGAAGTTGAACGCCTGGCCGAGCCCGTCGGCACTCGCGTACCGGTGCCGGCGGGCGGCCGGTACGAACGCCTCCGCGACCGCGGACCGCGGCGGGTCGTAGCTGTTCAGCAGCTTGCGCCAGTCCTGGTAGATCTCGTGCACGCCGTCCTGGTCCCAGAGCGGGTGCTTGCCGTACGACTCGGACTGCCGCGGCAGCGTGGCCTTCGACGGGAACGGCTCCGACAGGTCCTTCACCAGCGCGTGCGCGACGTCGACGCGGAAGCCGTCCACCCCGCGGTCCGACCAGAACTTCAGCGTCTCCAGGAAGTCCGCGCGGACCTCGGGGTGCTGCCAATTCAGGTCGGGCTGCTCGGCGGCGAACATGTGCAGGTACCACTGGCCGTCGTCGGTCTGCGCCCAGGCGGAGCCGCCGAACACCGAGTCCCAGTCCGACGGCGGCTGGTCGGGGGCGCCGTCCTTGCCGTCGCGGAAGATGTACCGGTCCCGGGCCGGGTGTCCCTTGGCCGCCTCCAGCGCCTCGACGAACCACTCGTGCCGGTCGGAGGTGTGGTTCGGGACGATGTCGACGATCAGCTTGATGCCCTCGGCGTGCAGCGCCTCGACCAGCTGGTCGAAGTCCGCCAGGGTGCCGAGCCGCGGGTCGACGTTGCGGTAGTCGTCGACGTCGTACCCGCCGTCGGCCAGCGCGGACGGGTAGAACGGGCTGAGCCAGACCGCGTCGATCCCCAGCGCCACCAGGTACGGGACTCGACTGATGATGCCCGGCAGGTCACCGACGCCGTCGCCGTTGGAGTCGGCGAAGCTGCGCGGATAGATCTGGTAGACGACGGCCTGCCGCCACCAGTCGGGGTCGGTCGTCTGCGGACTCGTCACGATCGCCTCACTCGGAATCTGCCGGTAACCCGGGGTTTATATATAGGCTCTAAATTTAGAATCTGCATGTATTCTGCGGTGGAAGAACGACGAGGTCAAGAGGCTTTCATGGCGAAACCACCGACTACCCCGCCGACGGCCACGCCGACGATGTTGCGCCGGGTGAACGCGAGCAAGGTGCTCGGCGTGCTGACCCGCGCCCGGGTGATGACAGGAACCGGCCTGATCGAGGCCACCGGTCTCACCCGCGCCACCGTGCACGCGGTCTGCAACGACCTGATCTCGATGGGCTGGGTGGTCGAGCTCGACCCGGGACGGACGTCGGTCGGGCGGCCGTCGCGGCGGTTCGAGTTCAACAGCCACGCGGGGTACGTGCTCGGCATCGACATCGGCGCGGCCCGGACGACCGTACTGGTCTCGGACCTGCGCGGCGAGACGGTCGCGAAGGCCGGCCGGTCGGTGGCCGGAGCGAGGACGCCCGGCGAGCGGACCGAGCTCGTCCACGAGACGGTGGTCGAGGCGCTGGCGTCCGCGGGGGTGTCGGACGCCCAGGTCCTCGCGGCCGGCGCCGGGGTCGCGGCTCCGGTCGACCGCGGCGGCAACCTGCTGGTCGACGACGAGTTCTGGCGGCGCTTCGACACCGGGTTGTCCGCGCGGCTGACCGAGCTGCACGGCTGGCCGGTGCTGCTCGAGAACGACGCGAACCTCGCGACGCTCGGCGAGCACTGGCGCGGCGAGGCGCGCAACGTCGACGATCTCGTCGTCCTGCTGGCCGGCGAGCGGTTCGGATCCGGGCTGATGGACTCCGGCCGGCTGTTGCACGGCAGTCGCGGCGGGGCCGGTGAGATGGTCTTCCTGAAGCTCGTCGAGGGCGTTGGAGACACCCACGGTATTGCCCGGATCGCGCGCGAGGACGGGACCGCGGCGGTCGCCGACGAGGGCGTGGAGACGTCACTGCGGGAGCTGGCCGGCGACGGTGAGGTGACTGCGGAACAGGTGTTCCGGGCGGCCGCGGCCGGCGATAAGGTTGCCCAGGGCATCCTTCACGGCATCGCCGACCGGACCGCCCGGGTGATCGCCACCCTCGGCACGCTGTTCAACCCGGAGCTCGTCGTCATCGGCGGCGCGGTCGCGCAGGCGGCCGGCGCCCTGCTCCCCGACATCGAGGAGCAACTCCCCCGCTACACCAGTACGCCCCTCCGGGTCGCCGTCTCCTCCCTGGGCGACGCGATCGTCTCGGTCGGCGCCGTCCGGCACGCCCTGAACTACGTCGAGCTACACGCCCTCGACCTCGAACTCAGCTGCCGCCCCACCTGACCTTCCTGCAGCTCGACAGGACGTATACGTCCACTACGCCTGCCCGCCCGCCCAGCTGCGCGTGGCCGGGAGCGTAGTGGCTGTATACGTCCTGTCGACCTGCAGCTCTCAGCGGGTCAGCTGCTTGGCGACGGCTTCCAGGACGACCAGGTTGCGGCCGGAGGTGGTTGCGGACGGGACACCGGCGGGGACGAGGGCCTGGTCCTCGGGGATGCCGGTGCAGAGTACGAAGACGTTGTCGGGGTGACCTTCGATCAGGTGGTTCAGCGCCGCGCGCATCCACGGTGTCCGGCCGGCGTCCTGGACGGCGATCACCAGCGGCCGGCCCTGCGCCGCCTTCGCCGCCTGGGCGATCGCGTCGTTCCGCGGCTCGCCGTTGTCGGTCAGGTGGTGCTCACCGCGCAGTACGACCCCGTCCGCCTGCGGCGCGACCCGCGTGAAGATCTCCGGAAGCCCTGAGAAATAAGGGTTCCACGCCGGGTGCAGCCCCTGCGTGAGATCGACGACGTACGGCGCCCCGCCTAGCGCCGGGAACGTCTGCCCGGCCACCACCCGCGCGGCCACCTCGCGGATCGGAGCACCGTCGAGACCCGGCTGCCGCGTGCGCTGCCCGAGCGAGGCGGCGAGCGTACGGACCCGGGCCGCGGCGTCGGCGACCCGTTCGGCCGGGAGCGTGCCGCTCCGGACGGCGTCGACCACGCGGTCGGTCAGCGCCTGCGCGTCCGCCGTACCGACCGCGATCATCGCCAGGTCCGCACCGGCGCCGATCGACGCGACCGCAGCGTCCTCGATCGAGCGGTTCTTGGTGATCGCTTGCATCTCCAGCGCGTCGGTGGTGATGACGCCGGTGAAGCCGAGCTCCTCGCGCAGCAGCCCGGTGAGGATCCGGTGCGACAGCGTTGCGGGCCGGTCGTCGTACGCGGAGAAGATGATGTGCGCGCTCATCACGACGTCGGCGCCCGCGGCGATGGTCGCGCGGAACGGCGCCAGCTCGACCGCCTGTACCTCCTCGATCGAGCGGTCAACCCGCGGCAGGTCGGTGTGCGAGTCGACGGAGACGTCACCGTGGCCCGGGAAGTGCTTCGGGCAGGCGGCGATCCCGGCGTCGTGGACACCCTCGACGAACGCGACACCGTGCCGGGAGACGACGTCCGCCGTACGGCCGAACGAGCGGGTGGAGATGATCGGGTTCGCCGGGTTGCTGTTCACGTCGACCGACGGCGCGAGCATCAGGTCGATACCGAGCGAGGCCAGGGTCGCGGCCGCGTCCCGGGCGGCGGCACGGGTCAGCTCGACGTCGTCCAGGTCACCCAGCAGTCGCGGCGACGCCAGCGGCCACGGGTTCGCCGGGGCGAGGTGGCTGAACTCGCCGCCCTCGTGGTCGATCGCCACGATCAGATCCGGGCGCTCGGCCCGGAGCGCGGCGGTCAGGGCGGCGACCTGTTCGGCGTCCGCGACGTTCCGGGTGAACAGGATGACGGCCCCGAGGCCGCCGGCCACCGCGCGGCGCAGGTCGTCAGGAGCCGTCGTCCCGGTGAAGCCGACGACCAGCGATCCGGCCGCGTCACGATCCAGTTGAGCACTCATCCCCCAACCCTCTCGCAGCCCGGGCGGCCCGCGCCAGCCAATCACGCAGCGCTGACGATTATCGGCCTGGACGCCCTCCCAGGGGCATCGTTGTCAGGCGCTGACACGACCGTTAGCGGCCATCTTCCTGCGGGTTTTCCGCGATTACCATCAATACCCCTGTCTGTTCGGCCCGACTACAGATAACGTTGTCTCTCGACCTTGACCGCCCTGACGGGGGGACGATGAGCGACGACACCGTAGACGACACGGGGGACGGCACAGCCGCGGCGCGGGAGTCCGTGCTGGGAATCGACATCGGCGGCACCAAGATGGCCGCCGCTCTGGTGTCCGCGGACGGCACGATTCTCACCGGCGACCGGATCCGGACCCCGTCCGGCGGCGCCGGCCAGGTGTTCGCCGCGCTCGCTGAGCTGATCGCCCGCGTCCGCGGCCAGGCTCCCGAGCTCACGCCGCTCGCCGTCGGGATCGGCTCGGCCGGTCCGCTCGACCAGAAGCACGGTCTGGTGTCGCCGGTGAACATCCCGGGCTGGCGCAACTTCCCGCTCGTCGACCGGGTCCGGGAGCTCACCGGCGACGTACCGGTCGCGCTCGCCCTGGACGGGCACTGTTTCGCGCTCGGCGAGTTCTGGAGCGGTGCCGGCCGGGGCGCCCACACCCTGCTCGGGATCGTCGTGTCGACCGGCGTCGGCGGCGGTCTGGTCGTCGACCGCAAGCCCTTGATCGGGCAGTCCGGGAACGCGGCCCACATCGGTCACGTCGTCGTCGACCAGGACGGCGAGGCGTGCGCCTGCGGTTCGTACGGGTGCGTCGAGGCGTACGCGAGCGGTCCGCGGATGGTTGCCCGGGCGCAGCGCAGCGGCTGGCGGGCGGACGAGGACGTGGACGCCGAGGTACTGGCCGCTGACGCCGCGGCCGGGGACGAGCTCGCGCTGGCCGCGTTCGACCACGGCGCGCAGGCGCTGGCCGCGGGGATCGTGGCGACGGCGGTCACCGTCGACCTGACCACGGTCGTGATCGGCGGCGGTGTCGCGAAGGCCGGGCCGGTGCTGTTCGACCCGGTCCAGGCGTGGGTCAAGCGGCTGGCGCAGCTGCCGTTCGTGACGGAGCTGACCGTCGAACCCGCTCAGCTCGACAACGCCGGGCTGCTCGGTGCCGCGCATCAGGCCTGGTCCACTATTTCCTGATCTGCACGTTGTGCTTTCGCGGTAAAGGTTCTCCCGCGCACCTTTGCGCAATTTTAACGAATCTCCCGGATCCGTGTAACGACTGCCCTACCCGTAGCGATTCAAGGGATGGATGGGGTGGGGGCACCGTCATCCACGACCGGCCGAGGGGGCTCGGGCCGGACGGCACAACGGGAGATCGAGGGGGGCCTTGGATCTACCGGAACACGCGAGCGGCGGGTGAGGAGACTCCCCCGCCGCAACCGTGTGCAGCACCGGTCGGGAACCAGCATGCCTTCGGCAACGTCCGACCGTTTCGCACGCGATCGATCCCGTGGAGGGACGGAATCGAGCGCGGGTTCTGCACCGTGAACGGCTGACGCTGGCGGCCGGAGGAGGCAGCCAGCGGCCTGAACCCCCGTCCACGGTGCAGAACTGACGCGGTCCTACGGCCGGAGCCACTCGGGCTCGGGGAGCCGGGCGCGGTCCAGGCGGCCGTTGTCGTCCAGCGGGAGTTCCTCGATCGGGATCAGGTCCGCCGGGACCAGGTAGATCGGGAGCTGCTTGCCGAGGTCAAGCATCAGCCGGGCCAGGACGGCCGGGTCGCTGTCCTCGAGGACGACGTACCCGATCAGGCAGGTCTCGCCGGCCGGGTCCTGCTGGGCGACCACGACCGCGTCGACCACGCCGGGCTGGTCGGCCAGTACGTGCTCTGTCTCGCCGGGCTCGACCCGGTGGCCGCGGATCTTCACCTGGTCGTCGGCGCGGCCCAGGTACTCCAAGGTGCCGTCGACGCGCCAGCGGCCGAGATCGCGGCTGCGGTACAGCCGCGCGCCCGGATGTCCCGGATCGCCGACGAACGCGCGCTCGGTCTCCTCCGGCCGGCCGAGGTAGCCCTGGGCAACGGCGGCGCCACCGAGGTGGATCTCGCCGACCGCGCCGACCGGTACCGGGCGCAGCGCCGCGTCCAGCAGCCGTACGGCGACCCCTTCGATCGGACGGCCGATCGACGGCCGGTCCTCGGCCGGGTCGACCTCGTGGATCGTGGTCACGATCGACGCCTCGGTCGGCCCGTACTCGTTGAACAGCCGGCACTGCGGGTGCGCGTCCAGGAACTCCCGCACCTTGTGCGTCAGCACCATCGCCTCACCACCCGCGACGATCTCCCGCAGCGCGGGCAGCTCGGGCAGCCGGCGCATCGTCGCCAGCAACGCCGTCAACGGGCTGAACGCCATGAACAGCCGCTGGACGCCGTGATCGCGGAGCGCCGCGACGACTGCGTCCGGGTCGTACCGGTCGTCCTCACCGATCAGCACCAGCGCGGCGCCCGACGCCAGCGTCGTGAACATCTCCTGTACGTGGACGTCGAACCCGAACGAGGTCCACTGCAGGGTCCGCAGCGACCGCCGCGTGCGCAGGTAGTGCCGGACCAGGTTGACCGGGCCGCGGTGCGGGACCACGACGCCCTTCGGGTTGCCGGACGAGCCGGAGGTGTAGATGCAGTACGCAACGTCGTCCGCCGCGGCCCGTACCGGCGGAGCCTGCCGCGAGCGCGCGTCGCCGTCGCCGGCCACCACCGGTACGAGGCGCAGGCCGAGCCGATCCGCCAGCGCCGCGTCGTCACCGACCAGCGTGACGGCGGCCGCGTCGTGGACCATGAACGCCCACCGGGACTCCGGTACGCCGGGGTCGAGCGGAAGGTACGCGGCGCCGGCCTTCAGCACCGCGAGCACGGCGACGACCATTTCGGTGCCGCGGGCAACGCGGACGGCGACGATCTCGCCGGGCTTCACGCCGAGGTCGGTGAGCTGCCAGGCGACGGCGTTCGAGCGGCGGTCGAGTTCGGCGTAGGTCAGCTCGCGATCGCCTTGTACCACAGCGATCGCGTCCGGGGTACGGGCGACCTGCTGCTCGAACAGGGTGTGCAGCCCGCTGAGTTCACCCGCGACCACGGCGTCGCGGCGTACCCGTCCGATGGGGCCGACCGGGCCTGCTGAATCAGTGTCGGACTCGAGTTCGCGGAGGAGTTCGCGGTCGGACTCGAGCGGGAGGACCAGCTCGGGCAGCCGCGACCGCGGGTTGGTCGTTGCCCTACGCAACACTTCGGCGAGGTAGTCGAGGAGGCGCTCGACGGTGCGCCGCTCGAAGAGGCCGGTGCGGTAGTCCGCCGTACAGGTGATGCCGGCGCCGTGGTGGGTGATGCGGAACCTGAGGTCGATCGACGGCGGGAGCTCGTCGTCGGCGTCCTCGAAGTCGACGAGGATCTGGAACAGCGGGTCCCGTTCGAAGAAGCCGAGGTCGGCGCCGGCGTGCTCGAACGCGGCCGTGGTGAGGTCGCGGATCCGCTCGGTCAGCTCGCCGAGCTCCGGCTCGCCGGACAGGTCGATGCGCAGCGGGAGCGCCGGACGGGGTTCGGTCGAGGTGTCGCCCTTCGGACGGGTCAACGCCGAGCCGATCGTTACGTCGTCCTGCGCGGCGAACCGGCCGAGCACGGTCGCGGTGGCGGCGAGCATCGTCATTACCGGACTGACCTTGCGATCCCGGCTGTACGCGAAGACGGCGTCGCCGAGCTCTTCCTCCAGCTCCCGCTTGACCGACGCGACCGCGTCGTCCCCGGCTCCGCGCACCCGGTCCACAGGGAGGACCAGAGGCTCGGCTCCTGCCAGTACCTGCTCCCAGTACGCGAGATCCCGCCGCATATCAGCGGTCTTCGGACCGACCGCCGGAGCGTCGTCCCACGACACGGAGTCCAGCACCCGAACCTGCAGGGCATTCACGTCCGGCGCTTCGTCCTCGGCACCGGCGTTCGCCGCTGCCTGGTCGGCTCGCGGAAGGTCTTCCGCACCGGTATCTGTTGGCTCGGTGAGGAGGGCCAGCTGTTCGCGCATCAGCTTGGTGACGCCGTCGACCAACTGGCCGGCCACGCGGAGCTGTTGGGACATGAGCGCGGCCATGCCGCTTCCGGGCAGGTCTGCCTCGCTGGTCGCCGCCGCGGCCTCGTCGACCTTGGCTGCCAACTCCGCGAGGCCCGAGCCGAGCACCGCGAGCGCCGCCCGCGGATCCGGCGCTGCACTCCCGGCCTCCTCCTCGTCGACCTCGGTCTCGTCGGTCTGGGATACGGCCGACTCGGGTTCCTCCGCGACCGGTTCTTCCGGCTCGGCCGTTTGTACGGCGACCGCGGTCGCCAGCTTGTGCGGCGTCGTGTACGTCAGGAACAGATCGTCCGGCACCAGCCCGGCCTCGAAGCGGCTGTTGAGTTCGTCGATCACCGGCGCCATCGACGCCGGCGTCGCGCCCAGCTCCGCGAACGTGTGGTCGACGGTCAGGTCGTAGGGATCGAGGCTGTGCACCTCACACGTCAGATCGAGGACGACGTTCAGCGACTCGCGGTACCGCTCCGCCGACATCTCGTTGCCGGACAGCGACCCGGCCTGAGCCAGGTAGTCGGCATCGATCGCATGCGTCTCCGCCGGCAACGCGAACGCGTCCGGCTCGTCGCGCTCCGGCTCGTCCTCGACCGGCTCGACCGGCTCCGGTGTCACCGGCGGGTCCAGCGGGATGCGCTTCACCGCGGCACTCGACGGCGGCTCGAACACCACCGACTGCGCCCGCGCGGCCCGTTCGAACGCGTTCAGCCGCGGCGCAGCGTTGTCCCCGGCAACGACCGCGGTCCCCGGACCGGCCAGCACCGTCACCGACGGATCGACCGGATGGTGCACCCGGCGGAACGGGTACGTCGGCAACGGCACCCGGCCGCCGTCGGCGTACACCTTCGCCCACGCGATCTCGGTACCCTGCTCGTACAGCTCCGCCAGCCCGTTCATCGTCGCGAGCACCGGGTCCTGCCCGAGCCGCTGCGCCGGGATCCACGTGCTGTTCGGCGCGATCCGGCGGCCGGCCGGGCTGAGTACGGCGTCCGGCCCCAGCTCCAGGAACCGCCGGCACCCGGCCGCGGTGACCGCCTCGACCGCATCCCCGAACAGCACCGGCTGCCGCAACTGACCGACCAGGTAGTCGCTGTCCAGTACCGTCCCGGACTCGAGCAGATCACCCGACCAGCTCGACACCATCGGCGTCCGCAGCGGCTTCAGCGTGATCTCGCGAACGATCTCCGCGAAGTCCGACAGTATTGGATCCACCAACGAACTGTGGAACGCCCGGTCCACGTCCAGCCGCTGCCAGGCAACCTGCAACTGATCCAGTCGCGCCGCCAGCTGCCCGACGATCACCTCGGACCCGGTCAGCACGAACGACTGCGGACCGTTGCCTGCAGCAACCTCCACGCCGGCGGTCCGCGCGATCTCCCGGACCCGGTCGGCGTCGGCCCGTACGGCGACCATCGCTCCGGGCACGGTCCCCCGCTGCATCAGCTCGCCACGCTTGGCGGTCAGGCGTACGCCGTCCGCCACCGACAGCGCGCCCGCGACACACAGAGCGGCGTACTCACCGACGCTGTGGCCCACGACCAGCGCGGGCTGTACGCCGAACGACTGCCACAACCGCGCCAGCGCGACCTCGAACGCGAACAGCGCGGGCTGCGCCGTCTCGGTCGGCCACACACCTTCCGCGCCACTGGCCGGGGTGAGGAGCAACTCGTTCAGGCTGCCGCCGGTCTCCTCGTGGTACACGCGGTCGCACTCGTCGAGCACCGACCGGAACACCGGGAACCGTGCCGCCAGCCCGGCGGCCATCCCGCGGCGCGCGGCGCCCTGTCCGGTGAACGCGTACCCGAGCGGACCCGGCCCGCCCCGCGGTACCTCGGTCGGCTGCGCGGACCCGAGCGCGCTGACGAGCTCCGCCTCGGAGGTACCCGCGACCGCGATCCGGTACCGGTGCGCGGGCCGGCCGAGTGCCGCCGTACCGGCGAGGTCGATCAGGCGGTGGCCGGTGCCGTGGCCGAGGTCGGAGCGGTACAGCTCGACCAGATCGGCCAGCGCGTCCGGGTCCGGGGCGGACAGCGGCAGTACGACGGCGCCGTCGTCGCCGCGGCGGATCTGGCGCGGCGCCTCCTCGAGGATCACGTGCGCGTTGGTGCCACTCGGGTCCAGGGCGCTGACACCGGCGCGCAGCGTCGTACCGCCGGACTGCAACGGTACGGTCCACTCGCGGACGTCGGTGCCGATCACGAACGGGCTGTCGGCGAGCGCCAGCGCCGGGTTGGGCCTGGTGAAGTTGATGGTCGGGACCAGCGTGCGGTGCTGCAGCATCAGGATCGTCTTGATCAGGCCGGCCATCCCCGCGGCGCTGTCCAGGTGGCCGATGTTCGGCTTCACCGACCCGAGCGTGCAGAACCCGACCTTGTCGGTGTGCCGGCGCAGCGCGGTGGTCAGCGCCTTCACCTCGGCGGCGTCCGCGGCCGCGCTGCCGATCCCGTTCGCCTCGATGTAGCTCAGCGAGTCCGCGTCGAACCCGGCGCGCTCGAGGGCACGCTCGATGAGCTCCGTTCCGGTCGGGGCGTCCTCGTTGCTGACCGCCGTACCGCGAATCACGGCGTACACCGTGTCGCCGTCGGTGAGGGCCTGGTCGAGACGCTTCAGCAGTACGGCCGCGACACCGTTCCCGCCGACCGTGCCGTCGGCGTCGTCGGCGAACGCGCGGACGTGCCCGCTCGGCGACAGGATCGAGTCCGGTGCCGGGTGGTAGGTCGTTGCCTGCGGCACCTGTACGGCGGCGGCACCGGCCAGCGCGAGATCCGCGTCACCGGACCGCAGCGCCTGGCAGGCCAGGTGCACCGCGACGAGCGACGACGAGGACGCCGACTGGACGCCGATCGCCGGGCCGGTCAGGCCGAGCCGGTACGCGACCCGGGTGGCGATCGAGTCACGGGACTGGTGCTGGCGGTTGTACAGGTTCATGCCGGAACCGGCGAAGACACCGACACGGTCCGACGTACCCGCGTACCCGCCGTGCTCCAGGGCCTGATGACAAACCTCGAGGAACAACCGCTGCGCCGGCTCCATCAACTCGGCTTCACGATCACTCAACCCGAAGAACTTGGCGTCGAACTCCTCCACGTGCTCCAACACACCGGAAACCGCAACAACCCCGTCGCCCTCCGGCCGGCCCCGCCGAACACTCTCCACACCCGCCACAAGGTTCTCCCAGAACCCCTCAAGCGTCTCCGCCCCCGGAAACCGCCCAGCCACCCCCACCACAGCCACCGGCTCCACAACCTCAGCCCGAGCCGCCTCCCCCACCCCACGCGCAGCAGCCTGGCCCACCGCAGCGCCCGTACCAACGCGCCCACCGGCGCCCGCGGCAACATCCGCACTCTGTACACCCGCACCCGCGACACCATCGTTGCCCTCAGCAACATCAACGCCGTCAGCATCATCAACCACACTGTCGAACTGCGCGCCGTCCTCAGCAGCGCCCGCGTCCGCGTGCTCCGTGGCTGCAGCTACCTGCGCCTCCGCCGCAACGTCCGCCTCCTCGGCAGGGGCGACATCTTCGCCGGCATCCGCATCCTCGACGGCATCCGAATCGCCGGCCCCATCGGCATCCGCGGCACCGACTGCGATTGCGTCGTCAGCGGCCTCTGCTTCATCGGCAGCGTCCACAGCACCTTGGACCTCGACGCCGGCGTTCGCACCCTCCGCGTCCTCGGGCACGCCCCCCGCTACCGGCGCCCCCGCCGCAACGTCCACGCCAGGGTCGTCGTCGGTGGAGTCCGCGTCCTCGAGCGCTGAATCAGATGTAGGTACGTCAGATCCACCGGAGTCGCCCTGGACCGAGTTCGCCTGCAATTGCTCAACTGGCGCGCTGTCTGCGTCACCATCAGCCGCGGAGTCATCCTCAGCGCGCGCCACAACCGCTTCTGCGGCGACCTCGCGTTCGGCGCTTTCACCCGCATCAGCCGAAGCGGCCGCGCCTTCCTGCGCACCACCCTCGTCCGACGCCGCGCCGACCTTCTCGACCGCTACGTCCTCGCGAGCAACATCCGCCCCCGGCTCCTCATCCGCAGAAACCGCGCCATCCCCGCCGGGTGCCTCCTCCTGCGCAGAGGCCGTGCCGCCCTGGTCGGGCTCCACGCCCTGGGCACGAGCCGCATCGACCTCGTCAGGCTCCGCCGCCTCCGGCGCTGAGGTCCTACGTTCCTCGCCCAGCTCCACCAGGTTCCGGGCTCGAGCCACACCGGTCTCATCAAGCTCCGCCGCATCCGGCGCAGCCACCGGGCCTACAGCAAGAGCCGCATCGACCTCGTCGGACTCTGCCTCGTCTCGCGCGCTCACCGCATCGCCCGCGGCCAGCGCCTCACCCTCCGCGGCCTCGTCCGGACCACCCGCGGCGGCATCCCCGTCGGCAGCCGCGGGCTCGGTCGCAGCGGCAGAGCCGTCCTCGCCAGCAACTACCTCGCGATCAGCAGCACCCGAGGCATCCTCACCAACAACCGCCTCGCGCTCGTCGGCGGCAACCTCCGGGTCGACGCCGGTCGCGTCCTGGGCAGCGGCCGGGTTGTCGTCAGCAACCATCTCCTGCTCGACGGCGGGCTCTTCCGCATCCTCAACCAGTACGTCTTCGCCAGCAGCCGGCGCATCTGCGCCGACAACTACCTCGTGCGCGGCGGCAGTGTCCGGGTCGACGCCAGTCACGTCCTGGGCAGCGGCCGGGTTGTCGTCAGCACCCGGCTCGCGCTCGGTGGCAGGCTGTTCCGCATCCTCAACCAGTACGCCTTCGGCCGCAGTCGAGGCATCCTCGCCAGCGACAGCCTCGTCGTTGGTGGCGGCGTCGTACTTGGTGTCGGCGGGCTTGTTGTCGCGAGGTGTTTCGGCTTCGCTGAGCGTCGGGTCGGCTTGGACAGGTGCCGGGATGGGGAGGCCGGCGGTTTCGTCGCGCTGGGCGGCGGTGGGTTCGTGCTCGGCGTCGGACTGAGCGTGCTCGGCGGTGGCTGTCTCGCCGTCGCGCGCGTCGGCGGAGTCGTCGGTGGCGGGTTCTGCGGTTCGTTCGGTGTTGGGCTCGTCTTCGTTGGTGTGGGCGAAGGCTGCCTGCTCGGAGCTGTCCGGTGCGTCGTCGGTCAGTTCTGCGTCCGCGGTTTGTCCATCGCCAACGTTCGAGTCGGTCGCCTCCGCAGAGTCCGCGTCGGGCGTAACCGCTCGTACGGAGTCGGCGTCCTCGGAGGCGGCGGCGTCCGTACGGTGCTCGTCGGACTGCGGGTCGGCGGCTGCGTCAGTGGGGTTGGGTACCTCGGCGGCGGCCGGGATCACGTCGGCGGCCGTGATCACGTCGTCGGCCGGGGTCGCGTCGTCGGCCGGGGTCGCGTCGTCGGTTGAGGTCGCGTCGTCGGTTGCGGTCGCGTCGTCGGTTGCGGTCGCGCCGTCGGTATGCGTTGCCTGGGTGTCGCGCTCCGCGTCGGGGGAGGTGAGCTCGGGGGCTGCGTGCGCGGATTCGGTCGGGGCGGTGATGCGGGTGAGTACCGCGGTTGCGGGCTCGTCGTCGGCGGGAGACGGCGCAGGGACGTCCGTCGCAGCGTCGGAGGTTGGGTCAGCGGGGTGCGGGAGGGGCGCGATGGCGGGGCCGTACGGAGACGTGGGTACGGCGGGGTGGGCCTCCGCGGTCGACGGGGCGCTCTCGGGAGCTGTGCTGGATGCGTCCTTGGGCAGGCGGTCCGCCTCGGGGACATCCGCCGCGGGGACGTAGGTGATGGACCCTGGGGTCTCCGGCTCGGCCGCACCTGAGGGCTCGGGGGATGGAGCGCCTAGCGTGGGGCGTTCGGGGGGTGTGGGGATGGATTGTTGGAGTTCGCGTTTCCACGCCAGGTGGACTACCGGGAGTTCTGTGGTGCGTTCGGACGGGTCCTCGTCGGCGTACGGGGTGGTCTCCGGCGTGGTTGACGGGCCCTGGCCGGAGGGGCCGCTGGACTGGGTGGCGCCGGCGGGTTCTACGTGCGGGTGGGAGGCCGGGTCGAGGGTGCCGTCGATCCAGCGTTGCTTGAGGAGGGGGCGGAGGATCTTGCCGCCGGGGGTGGTCGGGAAGTCGCGGCGCGGGACGCCCACCACCTGCGCGGACAGGCCCAGGCGGGTCTGGATCAGGCTGCGGATGGCCTGGTCCATGCCGGGGACCGAGTCGGGCGTCAGGGCGTAGAAGACGACCAGGCGGTCAGTGCCGGACTCCTCGTCGGCGATGCCGCAGGCGGCCACCAGGCCCGGTTCGGCGCCGACGACCGTGGCGGCGACGGACTCGATGTCATGGGCGTAATGGAGCTTGCCGGACATGATGATGCGTTCGCTGTCCCGGCCGGTGATGACGAGCTGGCCGCCGGTGATGAAGCCCTGGTCGCCGGTCGCGAGCCACTTGCGGGCGGGCCAGTTGCCGACCGGGAACGCGATCCGATCGGCCTCGAGGTTCCCGAGGTACCCCGGTGTCACCCGCGCCGACGCGACCTGCAGCTGACCGATCCGCCCTTCGGGCAGTACGGCGCCGTTGGGCGCGACGATGCGGACCGTCGTACCGGGTGCCGGCGCCCCCACCGACACCAGCGAGAGAACCCCGGGTGCCTCGACCCGCGGCGCGCCGGGACGGGCGACGGCGACCTTGCCGGAGGACGGGCGCTGGTCGACCCACTCGACGACGCCGGTCGGCGGGATCCGTACTCGATGCACGTTCGGCGTGAGACCCGGGCGCGCGAACGTGATCCCGGTGACCGTCTCGGTCATCCCCCAGGCCGCGACGAACGTCTCCGGTACGACGCCGAACCGGTTCGTCACGCGCAGGAACTCCGACATCACCGGCACCGTGATCTGCTCGCCGCAATTGACCAGGCTGCGCAGCGCCGACAGATCCCAGTGCCGGTCAGGCTCCCCCGCGACCGCCGCCGTCGCGAGCCGGTACCCGAAGTTCGGCGACCAGGAGTGGTTGACCCGGTGCTGTTCCATCAGGTCGAACCAGCGCAGCGGGTTGGCAAGCACCCAGTCGGTGTTGACGTGGACGTTCGTGCACCCGGTGAACACGGGCAGCAGGTGGTACAGCAGGAACGCCCCACTGCGATCCAGCGGCAGCCAGTTCAGCGTGGTCTGCCCCGGGCGGACCGGCAGCATCGCCGGCGTACCGGCGGCGAACTCGACCAGCCCGCGGTGCGTGAGCTGGACCATCTTCGGCGCACCGGTCGAACCGGACGACAGCATCAGTACGGCGACGTCATCCGCGGCCGGGCGGTGGAAGTCGGACGTCGGCTCGTGACCGGCCAGCGCGTCCGGGTCGAGGACCGGGAGGCCGAGGTCGTTCGGCAGGTCGGACGGACGGCCGATCAGTACCGTCCAGCCGAGCAGGTCGGTGATCCGGCGGAGCCGCTCGCGGCCCTCCTCGGTCCGGTCGCCACCGGGGTTCGGGGCGACCAGCAGCGGCCGGATACCGCCGAGCGTGCAGGCCCAGAACGCGGCGAAGAACCCGACCGGTTCGGTGCAGTGCACGACCGCCGGGTCACCGGCCCGTACGCCGTTCGCGCGCAGGCCGGCCAGGATCCGCGCGGCCAGCTCCAGCAGGGTCGGGAAGTCCAGCTTGGTCTCGCGGCCGTCGGGCCCGATCTCGACGACACCGGCGCCGGCGAAGTCACGCGCGGCCCGCAGCAGCGCACTCGGCAGGTCGCGCGGGTATCCGGCGGGAATCATCAACGCCGGCCCGGTGGAGATCGCCGGCCGGTCCGCACCACTTCTCACGCCGATGCCACCACCAGCAGGGCCTCACCAGCGGGTACGCCGGGACGCGGGAAGACGCCGGTCTGTTGGCGACCCACGGACACGTGCCTCCCCAACTGGACGGAGCGGGTCCGGGCAGACCCGCCTCACTTCTCACCGACTGCAGCCCCGTACTCCAGCAGCCGGAACCTATGCCGCGACCGGGTACACCCGGTGCTTCATCGCGCCGACCGACAGCCGTGAACCCTACCAGCCGTGACCCGCCCTGGAGGAGTCCGTTCTCAGCAGCCGATGGTTAAGAATCCCGCCAGATCCCTGGACCGGCCGACACGGGTTCCAACGAGTGACGCAGCGTTCCGGTACGCCCCGTACGAAAGCCGTGCACCGGTACTCCGCGTCAGCACGGTGGCGGTTCGGTGGCTGTCCCGTGTCAGGCCTGACCTGGATCGTCGTCGACGTACCGCACCACATCGACGAGGAGTTACGAATGTCCGTACAGGATCTGCAGCAGGCCGCCCAGGAGTTCGTCGACGCCGGCTTCGGCGGGCTCGAACTGCGGGTACACGACGAACACGGCGAGCAGACCGTCACCGCCGGGATCCGCGAGCTGGGCAGTACCGAAGCGCCGCCGGTGGGCGGCCAGTTCCGGATCGGCAGCGTGACGAAGACGTTCGTGTCGACGGTCGTCCTGCAACTGGTGGCCGAGGGCAAGCTCGAGCTCGACGGTCCGGTGGCCGAGCGGCTCCCGCGGTTCGAACTGGATCCGCGGATCACGGTGCGGATGCTGCTCGACCACACCAGCGGGCTGTTCAACTACACCGGGGAGTACTACCCCGACGGCACGGTCGTCGCGGGTCTGCCCGCGACCGGGAAGGAGTGGGCGGACAACCGGCTGCGCGGGTACACGCCGGACGAGCTGGTCGAATTCGCGCTGTCCAAGCCGGCTCGCTTCGAACCGGGTGCCGAGTGGAGCTACTCGAACACGAACTACTCGGTCGCCGCGCTGCTGATCGAGGCCGTCACCGGTCGTACGTTCGCCGAGGAACTGGACAGGCGGATAGTGAAGCCGCTCGGCCTGACCGGCACGATCGAGCCGGGCGACCGGACCGACATCCCGGGCCCGCACTCGCACGGGTACTTCCGCTACCAGGACGGTGAGGAGTGGAAGGTCGTCGACGTCACCGAGCAGAACCCGTCACTGCTGTTCGGAGCCGGCAGCATGCTCTCGACCACGGCCGATCTTCAGGTGTTCATGTCCGCCCTGCAGAGCGGCAAGCTGATCCCCGCGGACCTGCTCGCGCAGATGCGTACGCCCGAACCGAAGAGCGGACCGCTCAACTACGGCCTCGGCCTGTTCAAGCAGGACCTCGGCGCGCAGACCGTCTACCACCACAACGGCAGCGCCCCCGGCGGCTACGGCGCCCTCATGTACAGCACCCCCGACGGCACCAAAACCCTGACCGCCGCCATCACCATGGCCGACGCCGACGCCAACATCCTGGAGATCTTCCCCCCGGCCCTGGAACGCCTGGTCACGACGGTCTTCGCCGACTGACCTGAGCGAAGAGGGAATCGAACCGTTCCTGCACTGCCGACGAGTCCCGCTCGCCGAGCGACTCCGAACGGTGTTGAGTCGCCTGGTCGCCCGCGTACGACGTCCTGGCCGGTGGCACGGATCGCGTCCGTGGTCCGGATCCAGGTCGGCGGACTCCCTCGCGCCTCGGAGTCCCGGGTCCGGCCTGGGCGGTCCGATGCCCGGCAGCATCCATCTGGTGCTGCTGGGGCGGTGCTGCCTGTCGCCTGATCCGGTGCCCGAGGGCGCGCCTCCCGATCGCGATGGCTGCTGCCTCGTGTCGGGTGGTCTTCTGAGTGGGACTGCTGGTCGGCGTTCGCCAGTGCTCCGCGCCCCATCGACTCGTGTACGCGGGGTCGACCGCGATCACCGCGAATCCGGCTGCGGCAGCCATCGCGAGCAGCCGCGACCGAAGGCGGCTGGTAGGTATGCCGGACACCAAGTGTCGAAACCGCCTGCGGCCGCCATGATGCTCACGCGTTTTCGAGCCGG
Organism: Kribbella sp. NPDC031520; assembly: GCF_055580825.1. Classification (NCBI taxonomy): domain Bacteria; kingdom Bacillati; phylum Actinomycetota; class Actinomycetes; order Propionibacteriales; family Kribbellaceae; genus Kribbella; species Kribbella sp. NPDC031520. The sequence continues at coordinate 612,973 of NZ_JBVIKS010000006.1, read as the reverse complement.
TGAAGTCCAGATCCTCGACTGCGATCGCCCTGACTCCGGTCTGAGCAGCCCAGCGCAGCAACCTGGTGAGTGCATGGCGGACCTGCGCATCGCGATGATCCGTGGTGCCGGACAGGTCGTAGGTGAAGGTACGAGGCCTGCCAACCGGATTGCCGTGGACATCAAGCCACCAGGCAGCGAGGTGGTCCGCGTTCAGGTCGATGCCGATCACCCCGCCTGCTCGCAGTACGACAGGTGAGGCGACGGCGACGTCCTCCAGCCGCCAGGTGGCATCCAGGTACCATCGCCTCCTGCTCGGGTCGTAGTGGATGCGGTATGCGACGGCCCGATTGGCTGCCACGCGGTCGCGCCACTCGCTCCCACGGTGGGCGAAGGCGATGCGCCCGCGCAGCTCGTATTGCCGGACTCCCCGTCCGCAGACAGGAACCAGCGCCGCGCTTCCCAGCCCTGCCGCCATTTCGCTTCGGTGGTTCCGGCAGCGGCGAGATTGTTCCGCTGCCTGAGCAAGGCCTTGCTGCCGCGTACCACTGAGACGTGCCCGTTCGCGCGGTCCTCCTCGACCGCTGCGAAACGTGCTTCCAGGACAGTCAGACGGCGAGACTTCGCGTGCCACTCCTTCGATGAGCGGTATCCACCAGGCCTGCCTCGACGGCCTGGCTCCCCGACCGGCACGCGCGAGCCTGTCCCGGACTACTCGAATACCCGCGGCGAGCGACTGCGTGTGATCCTGCTGGACGCGCCGGGCCAGGTTCCACTGGTCGTTGGTGGTCTTCGTGATCGACCCTGCCCATCGTGACGATGACGCACCAGTCAGATCGCGCTTGCGGGCTGCCCAGCTGGCGCTGTCATGATCGAGTCCGTCGCGAACACGACGAGCCAGGTCCCTGGACGCCAGCTGCCCCAGATGCTCGCCCACTGCGCGCAGTACGTCCTCGTCGGCCGAGGTGAGATCCCGGATTCGGTCGCGGATGCAGACGCCCGGCGGAGGTGCTGCCACGTACGGCGGTGCAATCGCGCGGAGGGCAGAAGTCACGCGTGACCACCTACCGGACGACACCTCGAAGGCGCCGCATCGCGCGCAAAGCGACCCATGCATTCATCGCTCCGCAGCGCACCGACAATTCCGTCGATGCTGCCGTCGGCGGAGCACGGCCGTTACGCATTGAGCCCGGTCAAGATGATACGGTCTAGCCTCGCGGGCTCCGGCGGGAGTTCTGCGGATCGGGGCTGTTAGCTCAGTTGGTTAGAGCACCTCGTTTACACCGAGGGGGTCGGGGGTTCGAGTCCCTCACAGCCCACCTAAGCCTGCACCACCTGTCGGGGATGGAGTCGCAGGACGACCTATCGAGCGGGGATCGTCAGCACAGCCTTCCCCCGGATCTCACGGCGGGACAAGGCACCGAGGCTGTCGGGGGTCTTCTCCCAATCGAGGAGCAGGCCGATGTGGGGCTTCAGGCGGCCGGTGGCTACCAGGTTGGTGAGGATTGTGAGGTCCTCGCCTTTGGTTTCCTCGGGGACGGGGCTGATGAAGCCGACGATGTGGGCGTTCCAGGCCTGGGCGTAGAAGTCGCCGAGGCGGAGTTCGGACGGGCCGCCGATGTTGCCGTACCACGCGAGGTGGCCGCCTGGGGCAATTCGGCGTACTGCCTGTGCTGTGAGCGGACCGCCGATGCCGTCCATGACGAGGTGGAACGGGCCGAGGCGCTCGTCCTCCAGGGAGGTGACGACCTCGGCGGCGCCCAGCGCGCGGGCTTCCGCCTCACGGGCGATGCTGCTGACCTGGGCGGTGACCTCGGCTCCGGCAGCTACCGCGAGCTGTACGGCGAACTGCCCGACGCCACCCGTCGCGCCGGTGACAAGGACCTTGCGCCCGAGCACGGCACCGCCGACGCGCAGGGCCCGCAGCGCGGTGAGGCCCGCGATCGGCAAGGTCGCCGCCTGCTCGAACGAAACCCGGTCGTCGAGCACCGCGACGCAGTGCGTCGGTACGGCGACGCGCTCCGCCCAGCCCTCCCACTCGAGGTAGCACGCGACCCGCGTACCGACGACCGGCCCACTGCCGTCCGGAGCGGCCTGTACGACAACACCCGCCACGTCCTGCCCGGGACGCCAGCCGTCCGGCCGCCGGGCGATCAGGTTCAGCTCGTCGTGGTTCGCGGCGTACGCGCGGACCTCCACGACCGCCTCGTTCGGCGCCGGAACGGGCTCCGGCAGGTCGTCGGCCAGCCGCAGCCCGGCCTGCCCGGCCGGGTCGGTGATGTATCCGCGCATATCCCGCCTAAGAACGAAGACTTGCCAGCGCGGCAGCGTACTCGTCGAGGTTGCGCGCCTCGGGGATCGGGTTGACGACGGACCAGCGCACGATCCCGGAGCGGTCCACCACGAAGGTGCCGCGGAGGGCGCAGCCGCGGTCGGCGTCGAACACGCCGTACGACGAGGCGATCGCGCCGTGGGGCCAGAAATCGGTCAGCAGGCCGAACGGGAGCTGTTGTGCGTCGGCGTAGGCGCGGAGCGTGAAGAGAGGGTCGCACGAGATCGCCAGGAATTCCGCCGCCGCCAGCAACGAAGGGCGGTCCCGGAGTGCGGTCAGCTCGCTCGTGCAGACCTGGCTGAAGGCGTACGGATAGAACACCAGTACGACGTCCCGCCGGCCGGCGTAGTCGCTCAGCCGGACGGGTTCGCCGTACTGGTTCTGGGTCTGGAAGTCGGGGGCCCGGCTGCCGGCAGCCGGGCCGGCAGCTGGGAAAGTCACCCGCGGCGACCGGACTTCGGGACCACCAGCTTGGTCGCGGACCAGTCGTCGGTCACGCTCAGCGTGCTCGTCGTGGCCAGGCCTGCCACCGGTGCGGCCTCGGCGATGTCGCTGGTCTCGACGTAGCCGTCGCGGCCGACCTTCGGAGTCATCAGCCAGACCACTCCACCGGCCTTGAGGTCGGTCAGGATGTCGAAGAACGAGTCGACCAGGTCGCCGTCGTCCTCACGGAACCAGAGCAGGACCGCGTCCACTACCTCATCGGTGTCGTCACCGACGAAGTCCTCACCGGTGACCTCCCGGATGGCGTCACGCAGGTCGTCGTCGCAGTCGTCGTCGTACCCGATCTCCTGCACCACCCAGCCGGCCTCCAGGCCGAGCCGGGAGGCGCCTGTGTTGGATGCACTGCTCGGGCCGCCGCTACCCTTGCCGTCCGCGTGATCCGCGGTCGCGCTCACGTGTCCTCCTCCGTGGTCCCCGCTTGCCCGGGGGTAGGTGTCATAGCTCTACTACTAGCGATACAGCTAGCGGTAGTCCATCGTGACGTACCGCGTCGCGCAAGTATGCACCAGGGTTCCGTGACGTGTCCGGTATCCGCGTGGCGGGTACCAGGCGTGTCCGCTGAGATCACGCCTGACCTGCCGGAATCGAGCCGGAAAGGAAGGCCAAGTAGAACGCATTCCGAACAGGTGACAGGATTGCGGTGAAGAGCAACCAGAGAGAACGGCAGGACACCGTGGCTTCCGGACACGAACCACCAGCCATCATCACCGAGGGGATGCCCACCCAGCTCCCCGACATCGACCCCGACGAGACGCGTGAATGGGTCGAATCGCTCGACGCCGTCCTGGACGAACGGGGCAAGGCGCGAGCGCGCTACCTGATGCTCAAACTGATCGAGCGAGCCCGGGAGCGACAGGTCGGCGTGCCCGCACTGCGGAGCACCGACTACATCAACTCGATTCCGCCCGAGCGCGAGCCGTGGTTCCCCGGCGACGAGCACATCGAGCGGCGGATCCGCGCCTTCATCCGGTGGAACGCCGCGGTGATGGTGAGCAAGGCGAACCGCAAGGGCCTGGAGGTCGGCGGCCACATCGCCACCTACCAGTCGGCCGCGAGCCTGTACGAGGTCGGCTTCAACCACTTCTTCCGGGGCAAGGATCACCCGGGCGGCGGCGACCAGATCTTCATCCAGGGCCACGCCTCCCCCGGTATGTACGCGCGTGCCTTCCTCGAGGGCCGGCTGTCGGCCGACGACCTGGACGGCTTCCGCCAGGAGGTCTCGCGCGGCCCGCACAAGGGTCTGTCGTCGTACCCGCACCCGCGGCTGATGCCGGAGTTCTGGGAGTTCCCGACCGTCTCGATGGGACTCGCCGCGCTGAACTCGATCTACCAGGCGCGCTTCAACCGGTACCTGCACAACCGCGGCATCAAGGACACCAGCCAGCAGCACGTCTGGGCGTTCCTCGGTGACGGCGAGATGGGTGAGCCGGAGTCGCTCGGCGCGATCGGCCTGGCCGCGCGCGAGGAGCTGGACAACCTCACCTTCGTGATCAACTGCAACCTGCAGCAGCTGGACGGCCCGGTCCGTGGCAACGGCAAGGTGATCCAGGAGCTGGAGGCGTTCTTCCGCGGTGCCGGGTGGAACGTGATCAAGGTGATCTGGGGCCGCGAGTGGGACAACCTGCTGGCCCAGGACCACGACGGCGCGCTGGTGAACAAGATGAACACCACGCCGGACGGTCAGTTCCAGACGTACTCGGTCGAGTCCGGTGAGTACATCCGGGAGAACTTCTTCGGCGGCGACCAGCGGCTGCGGCAGATGGTCAGCGGGCTGTCCGACGAGGACCTGCGCAAGCTGCCCCGTGGCGGTCACGACTACCGCAAGGTGTACGCCGCGTTCAAGAGCGCGACCGAGCACGTCGGGCAGCCGACCGTGATCCTCGCCCAGACCATCAAGGGCTGGACGATCGAGGCGCTGGAGGGCCGGAACGCGACCCACCAGATGAAGAAGCTGACCTCGGACGACCTGAAGGCGTTCCGCGACCGGCTCTACCTGCCGATCGAGGACAAGGACCTCGAGGACGCGTACAACCCGCCGTACTTCCACCCCGGCACCGACTCGCCGGAGTACCAGTACATGATGGACCGCCGCAAGCAGCTCGGCGGTTCGCTGCCGGAGCGCCGGGTGCAGCCGAAGACGCTGACGCTGCCGGGCGACGACGTGTACAAGCCGCTGTCCAAGGGATCGCACGCGCCGGTCGCGACCACGATGGCGCTGGTCCGGCTGTTCCGGGACCTGATGAAGGACCCGGAGATCGGCCACCGGATCGTCCCGATCGCCCCGGACGAGTACCGCACCTTCGGTATGGACTCGATGTTCCCGACCGCGAAGATCTACTCGCCGCACGGTCAGAACTACGAGGCCGTCGACCGCAACCTGCTGCTGTCGTGGAAGGAGTCCACGGCCGGTCAGCTGCTGCACGAGGGCATCAGCGAGGCCGGCGCGATGGGCTCGGTGCTCGCGGCGAGTACGGCGTACGCCACGCACGGTGAGCCGATGATCCCGTTCTACATCTTCTACTCGATGTTCGGGTTCCAGCGCACCGGCGACTGGATGTGGGCGCTCGGCGACCAGCTCGGCCGGGGCTTCCTGGTCGGCGCCACCGCCGGCCGGACGACGCTGACCGGTGAGGGTCTGCAGCACGCGGACGGGCACTCGCCGCTGCTGGCCTCGACCAACCCGGCCGCGGTGCACTACGACCCCGCGTTCGCGTACGAGATCCCGTACATCGTCAAGGACGGCCTGCGCCGGATGTACGGCTACGGGCTCGAGGCGGACAAGCCGTACGGCGAGGACGTGTTCTACTACCTGACCGTCTACAACGAGCCGGTGCACCAGCCGGCCGAGCCGGAGAACCTCGACGTCGCGGGCTTGCTGAAGGGCATGTACCGCTTCAACGTGGGTCAGGTCGCCGATGCCGAAGACGCTCCGCGGGTGCAGCTGCTCGCGTCCGGTGTCGGGCTGCCGTGGGTGCAGAAGGCTCAGCAGATCCTCGCCGACGAGTACTCCGTGGCGGCGGACATCTGGTCCGTGACCTCGTGGAACGAACTGCGCCGCGACGCGATCGCCGCCGAGCAGCACAACCTGCTGCACCCGGACGAGCCTGAGCAGGTGCCGTTCGTGACCGAGCAGCTCAAGGACACCAAGGGCCCGGTCGTCGCGGTCAGCGACTTCATGCGCGCGGTGCAGGACCAGATCTCCCGCTGGGTGCCGAACGACTACACCTCGCTCGGTACCGACGGCTGGGGTCTGGCCGACACCCGGGCCGCGGCCCGGCGCCACTTCCAGGTGGACGCCGAGTCGGTCGTGGTTGCCAGCCTGGAGATCCTCGCCAAGCGCGGTGACGTGAAGCCGGAGGTGGCCGCCGAGGCCGCTCGCAAGTACCGCATCGACGACCCGACCGCGGTCGCCGGCGTGAAGCAGGAGGGCGCCGGCGCCTGACGCCGTACCGCCTCGGCAACCGGGCCGCTCACCACTTGGTGAGCGGCCCGGTTTGCTACGGTCGTGGCCGACAGCAACGATCTTCCGGGGAGCGGTGCGAGATGGCCGAGACGAAGCAAGCCGAAGCGGAGAAGACGTTCTTCGGACATCCGCGGGGCTTGATGACGCTGTTCACCACCGAGTTGTGGGAGCGGTTCAGCTACTACGGGATGCGCGCGATCCTGCTGCTGTACCTGACCGACAAGGCGCACGGGCTCGGGCTCGGTCAGTCGCTCGGGCAGGCGGTGGTGTCGATCTACGGTGCCTCGGTCTACCTGCTGTCGGTGCTCGGCGGCTGGTTCGCGGATCGCGTCTTCGGCGCCCGCCGTACGGTGCTGTACGGCGGGAGCGTGATCGTCGCGGGACATCTCTGCCTGGCGCTGCCGTCGACCGGTCCGGCGTACGCCGGGATCGCACTGGTTGCCCTCGGCACCGGTCTGCTGAAGCCGAACGTGTCGGCGATGGTCGGGACGCTGTACGAGCAGGGCGATCCGCGGCGGGACTCGGCGTTCTCGATCTTCTACATGGGGATCAACATCGGCTCGTTCACGGCGCCGTTCGTGGTCGGGTTCCTGCGCCGCGAGTTCGGGTTCCACGTCGCGTTCGCGGCGGCCGCGGTCGGGATGACGCTGGCGCTGATCGCGTACCTGCTCGGCCGCCGGACGCTGCACGGGCGCGGTGACACCCCGCCGAACCCGCTGACCGCCGAGGACCGGCCGACGATGATCAAGGTGTCGATCGCGGTACTGGCGTTGCTCGCGGTCGTGTTCGCCTGGTCGGCCTGGCGTTCCGGCGGCATCGGACCGAAGCCGGTCGTCGACGCGATCTCGTACCTGTGCTTCCTGGCCCCGATCGCGTACTTCGTGATGCTGCTGCGCAGCCCGCTGGTGACGCCGGTGGAGCGGCAGCGGGTGCGCGCGTACATCCCGCTGTTCGTCGCGGCGATGCTGTTCTTCATGCTGTTCGAGCAGGCCGCGACCACGCTCACGTCGTTCGCCGCGGACCGGACCCAGCTGAAGCTGCTCGGTGCGGAGATCTCGCCGGAGTTCTTCCAGTCGGTGAACCCGTTCTCGATCATCGTGCTGGCGCCGGTGTTCGCGGTGATCTGGATCCGGCTCGCCGACCGCGGGCCGTCGATCGGGCAGAAGTTCGCCACCGGGCTGCTGCTGGCCGGGATCTCGTTCGCGGTCATGTCGCTCGCCTCGTCGGTTGCCGGGAGCAACCTCGCGTCGCCGTTCTGGCTGGTCGGCGTGTACGTGATCCAGACGCTCGGCGAGCTGTTCCTGTCCCCGGTCGGCCTGGCGGCGACGACCCGGCTGGCGCCGCGGGCGTTCCTCAGCCAGATGATGGCGCTGTGGTTCCTGGCTCCAGCGGCCGGCCAGGCGATCACGGCACAGCTCGTCCAGGCGACCCAGGGGGCGTCGGACACGGCGTACTTCGGTGGGCTGGCGGTGGTGACGATCGTGGTGGCGTTCGTCGTGTTCGCGCTTGCGCCGTGGATCCGCCGGCACACCGACGTGCGAGAAATGTCGTAGTCCGGGCCGCTGCGGGATTGGGTATTCCGTCCGACGCGGTGGGTGGGCCGGGATTCCTACCGTCGAGGCATGAACACGATCATCATCGGCGCGGGACAGGCCGGGCTCGCCACCGGTTACCACCTACAGCGGCTCGGTGAGCCGTTCACGATCCTCGACGGCAACGCACGGCTGGGCGACCAGTGGCGTTCGCACTGGGACAGCCTGCGGTTGTACTCGCCGGCGAAGTACGACGGGTTGCCCGGCCTCCCGTTCCCGGGTGAGCCGTGGCACTACCCGGGCAAGGACGAGGTCGCCGACTACCTCACGTCGTACGCCGGGCACTTCGGGCTGCCGATCCGGCACAACGCGCGGGTCGACCGGCTGGAGCGGCTCGACGACCAGTGGGTCGTCACGGTCGGACCGGATCGACTGATTGTCGACAATGTTGTTGTCGCCACCGGGACGTTCGGGCGTACGCCGTACCTGCCGGACTTCGCGGTCGACCTCGATCCGGCGATCCGGCAGCTGCACTCGTCGGAGTACCAGCGGCCGGGACAGCTCAAGGACGGGCCGGTACTGGTCGTCGGCGGGTCGCACTCGGGGACGGACATCGCGTACGAGGTCGCGGAGTCGCATCCGACGATCCTGTGCGGGCGTGATCCCGGGCAGGTGCCGTTCACACCGGGGCAGCCGAGTCAGGCGTTCTTCTGGCCGGTGTTGCTGTTCGTGTGGCGGCATGTGCTCACGCGGCGGACGCCGATGGGGCGCAAGGAGATGGGGAACGTCCGGCACCACGGTGGTCCGATGATCCGGGTCAAGCGGGCCGACCTGCTCGCCCGTGGGGTCGAGCGGGTGCCGGCGCGGGTCACCGGGACGCAGAACGGCCGGCCGATGCTCGCCGACGGGCGCGTGCTGGACGTCGCGAACGTGGTGTGGGCGACCGGGTTCCGGCAGGTGTTCGACTGGATCAAGCTGCCGGTGGTGGGTGCGGACGGGTGGCCGCGCGAGTACCGCGGGGTGGCTGAGGACGCGCCGGGGCTGTTCTTCTGCGGGTTGTCGTTCCAGTACGCGTTCAGCTCGATGGTGTTGCCAGGGGTCGGGCGGGACGCGGGGTACGTCGCGCGGCGGATCGCGGCGCGGTCCCACGCGGACCGGAGCCTTGCCGCCGCCTGATCCAGAGGCGCATGCTCCCACCAGGGGCATGCGATGGGGATTGTGGACGATCTGCGGCAGGCACGCCGGGCCTACGAGGAACGGGACTGGACAACGGCCGCCGACCGGTTGTCGGTGGCCGAGCCAGGCGCGTTGACCGCTGCTGATCTGCTCGCGCTCGCCACGGCGGCGTACCTGATCGGCGACAACGACGAGTGCATCCGCGCGCTACAACGCGGCTACCGGCTGCAACTTGCGGGCAATCACGCGCTCGGCGCAGCGCGGTTCGCCTTCTGGCTGGGCTTCGTGTTCAACATGCGCGGTGAAGCAACCATCGGGAACGGCTGGGCGGCCCGCGTCGAACGGTTGCTCGCCGATCAGACGGAGGACGTCGTGGAGCGCGGGTACCTGCGGATTCACGACTTCTTCGGCCGGCTGGCGCACGGCGACTTCGCCGGCGCGGTGCGGTCCGCGGACGAGATCGTCGAGGCCGGCCGGCGGTTCGGTGATCCGGACCTCCTCGCCCAGGGCCTCGTGTGCCGCGGGCGGATGCTGATGCACACCGGACACGTACCGGAGGGGCTGGCGATCCTGGACGAGGCGATGGTCAGCGTGGCCGCCGGCGAGCTGTCACCGATCTTCGCGGGCAGCGTCTACTGCGCGATGATCGAGGGTTGCCAGGAGGTCCAGGACTTCGCGCGGGCATCCGCGTGGACGACGGCCCTGACGCGCTGGTGCGACAGTCAGCCGGACCTGGTGCCGTTCACCGGGCAGTGCGCCGTACATCGTGGTCAGATCCTTCGGCTGCATGCGGCGTACCCGGAGGCGCTGGCGGAGTTCGACGACGCCTGCAGGCGGTATGCGGCGGACGGCGCCGACACCGCTGCTGGGCTCGCGATGGGTGAGCGCGGGGACGTGCTCCGGATCCGCGGCGACTATCCGGCGGCGGAGGCGTCGTACGACGAAGCGGCCAGGTACGGGTACGAGGCGCAGCCCGGGCGGGCGTTGCTGATGGTCGCGCGCGGGCGCATCCCCGGGGCCGTCGCCGCCGTCCGCCGGCTCCTCGCCGAGACCCCCGACCCGGTGCAATTGTCGCGGTTGCTGGCCGGTGCGGTCGAGGTACTGCTTGCCGGTGATGCAATGCCGGATGCAGACAATGCGGCAATCCAGTTGTCGACAATCGGCCAATCGTTCGGATGTGTGGGTCTGCGCGCGTCGGCGGCGTACTGCGTCGCCCTCGTGGCGCTCGCCAACGGCGACCCGGATCGTGCACTGCCCGCGGCCCGCACGGCGACCCGGCTGTGGGGTGAGCTGCGGGCGCCGTACGAGGTGGCTCGTGCGAAGGTCCTTGTCGGGCGGGCCGTCCGGCTACTCGGGGACGAGGACTCGGCGACGGCCGAGCTGATCGCAGCGTGCCGTACGTTCGCCGAACTCGGCGCGGTGCCGGCCAGGTTGGACGTCGAGCGGCTGGTCGGCCGCAGTACGGCCGGCGGACTCACCGGCCGCGAACTCGAGGTCCTCCGCTTGGTTGCTGCAGGCAACAGCAATACCGAGATCGCGCACCGGCTGGTGCTGAGCGACAAGACCGTCGCCCGGCACCTCACCAACATCTTCACGAAGCTGTCGGTACCGTCCCGCACCGCGGCCGCCGCCTACGCCCACGATCACGACCTGCTCTGACCCAGCCAGGTCGACAGCGCCTCGTCGAGTCCGGTCGTGGTGCCGTCCTCGGTGGCCCAGGCGACGTGGCCGTCCGGGCGGATCAGTACGCCGGTGAGCCGACCTGCGTACTTCGTGGTCAGCACCCGGACCCGCCCGGACGCCGCGTCGCGCAGCCGCGCCGAGTCCGCGAGGTCGAGCAGCAGGGCCTTTCCGTCGGACAGATGCTCGCCGAGCCGCGTACCGTCCGCGAACTCCAAGTCGGGAGCACTCGTGCCGACCAGCTCGTGCTCGCCGTCGATCGTGTACCGGTGCAGCACCCCGGACAACTTCTTCGCCAGGTACGTCGAACCGCTCGGCGTGTTGAGGAGGTCCGTCACGACGTCGCGCAGTGCCGCGGTACGGAAATCCGTACGCATCAAGGCGATCTGCGCCCGGGTCCAGTCGAGCACCCACTCGCCGACCGGGCGCCGTTCGGTGGTGTAGGTGTCGAGCAGACCGTCCGGCGCCGTGCCCTGGATCGTCGCGGCGAGCTTCCACCCGAGGTTGACCGCGTCGCCGATCCCGAGGTTCAACCCCTGGCCGCCGAACGGCGAGTGCACGTGCGCGGCATCGCCGGCGAGCAGCACCCGGCCCTTCCGGTACGACGTCGCCTGGCGCGCGTTGTCGGTGAATCTGGTCGCCGACAGCAGCTTCGTGACCGTGACGTCGACGCCGGTGACGCGGCGCAGGCTGCCTTGGATCTCCTCGGCGGTGATCGGGGCGTCCCGGTCCTCCGGCGGCCCGTCGAACTCGACGGTCAGGATCCGGCCCGGGACCGGTCCGTGGGCGTAGATGCCGGTCGCGGTGTAGTTCCAGCTGGGCTTGAGCCCCTCCGCGCCCTCCAGCTCGACCATCGCCTGCCGTCCGGTGATCGCCGGCTCGGTCCCCGGGAAGTCGAACCCGGCGAGCTTCCGTACCAGGCTCCGCCCGCCATCACAGCCAACGAGCCACCCGGCGCGGACCTGCGTATTGTCAACAATCCCATTGTCGACGCTGCCGACGCTGCCGGCGCGGCTGAGGCGAACGGTGACCCCTTCGTCGCCGGCGTCGAAGCCGGTGACCTCGACCCCACGCCGTACCTCGACACCCAGCTCCGCCGCCCACGCCCCCAGGACGGCCTCGAGCGCCTGCTGCCCGATCACGACGACCGAGGCCGCCGGACCGGCGTCCCGGAAGTCCGGGTCCTCGAAGTCGATCCCCGCGCCGCTGACCATGATCCCGGCGAAGTGCCCGGCCGGCCGCGGTCCGCTCGGCGCCTTGCCGCCGCGGAACGCCTTCATCTGCTCGAACGCCTGCCGCTGCACCTCCTGCAGGGCCGGCAACAGGCCGCGGCGGTACAGCGCCTCGGCGGTCGGCACGTTGATCGAACCCGCCTTGATCGTCGGGTCGATCTCGAGCAGCCGCTCGACCACGAGTACGTCCAGTCCGGCCAGCCGGAGTTCACCGGCGAGCATCAGGCCGACCGGCCCGCCCCCGGAGATGACTACGTCTTTGGTGTCCATGAACAGAATCTTAGACCGAGTACAAAATTTGGTCCAGTATAATTCTCGTCATGGCCGAGCAGGGACTGCGCGAGCGCAAGAAACAGGCGACCCGGCGGATGATCGCGGACATCGCCACCGGGCTGTTCGTGATGCGTGGGTTCGACGCCGTCACGGTCGCGGAGATCGCCGAGGCCGCCGGGGTGTCGAAGATGACGGTCTTCAACTACTTCCCGCGGAAAGAGGACCTGTACCTGGACCGGCACCTCGACCGGCTGCGTGAGCTCGAGTCGGTCGTTCGCGACCGTCCGGCCGGCGAGCCGGTGTCGGTTGCGATGCGCCGCTACCAGCACGAGCTACTGGCCGCCCGGCACCCGCTGTCCGGCGCGATCGAGGGAGTGCGCGGTTTCTGGAGCGTGCTGCGCGAGAGCCCGGCCCTGGTGAGCCGGATGGTCGAGCAGGAGCACGAGATCGCCGAACTGCTGGCCGGCCTGCTGATCGAGGAGACCGGCGACGAGTTCAGGTCCCGCCTGCTCGGCAACCTGCTGACCGCGACGATCACCACCATCTGGCACACCGCGGTCGGCCGGATCATCGCGGGCGACGACGTCGAGCAGGTTCGCCGCGACCAGGTGGCCGTCATCGACGACGCCTTCGACGTACTGGAACGGGGAATCGGTCGTCGGAGGGAGGAGCTTCACTCCGAGGGGTGAGGCGGCATGCGGCCGGTACGCCGATGCTCGGAACGTGAGTACAACAGAACGCCCCGTCCCCCGCTGGGCCTACCACCTCGCCCACGTGGTCCCGTTCCTCACGCTGCCGTCCGGGCTCTGGCGGCTCGGCCTGGTGTTCGGCTCGTCGATGGGCATGCTGGACGACCACGGGCAGCCCACCTACGCGGGCGGCATCGGCACCAAGGTGTACATCGTCTCGCTGACGATCTTCTCCGAACTGGTCGCACTGACCACCCTCGGCCTGGTCAGCCGCTGGGGCGAGGTCGCACCCCGCTGGATCCCGTTCATCGGCGGCCGCCGCGTGCACCCGTACGCCGCGATCGTGCCGGCTGTCCTCGGATCGCTGTCCCTGGTGGCGATCTGGACCTACGGCTTCCGCGGCGCCTACACCGGTCACTTCATCCCGTTCAGCAGCACGCCGTGGAAAGCGCTGATGCTCGCCCGCTACACGCCGCTCAACTTCTGGGGTCCGGCGCTGCTGGTCGTCACCTGGGCATACTACCGCCGACGGGTCAGCGCGCCCGCGGTCTCGGTCTGAGCGTGGTCGCGGGCAGCGGTGGCGCCGGCAGCGGATCGCCTTCGTAGCCCGGAACCATCGGGAAGCGAGGATCGCCGGTGGCGATGGCGGTCTGCCAGGCGTTGCGGGCAGCAACTATCTCTTCATGGGACCGGCCAATGAAGTTCCACCACATCACGAGCTCCTCCTCGAACGGTTCACCACCGAGCAGGAGGAAGCGCACACCGTTGTCGGAGGCAACCAGTTCGATCGAGTCGCGACCGGAGCCGAGGTACGTCATCTCGCCGAAGCCCGGCGACAACTCGCCAACTTTGAGCGATCCGTCGACCACCAGAACGGCGTACTCGTTGGACGGGGTGAGCGGGAGCTCCAGGGTGCGACCGGGGTCGACGGTGACGTCGGCGCCGACCAGCGGGGTGTATGCGGGCGCGGGCGACGTGACGCCGGCAACGGTGCCGACCATCACGGTCGCGTGCGCGCCGTCGAGGTCCAGCTCCGGGAGGTCGGCGTACGCGTCGAAGGCCGGCGGGGTCGTCGTACGGACGCCGTCCGGCAACGCGACCCACAGCTGCGCGCCGTGCAACGTCGGCGGAGCGTCGGGCGTCGAGACCTCGGAGTGCGCGATGCCGTTGCCGGCGGTCATGATGTTCAGCTCGCCGGGGCGGACGAAGGCGTGCGAGCCGACGCTGTCGCGGTGCTCGATCTCGCCCTCGAACAGCCAGCTCACCGTCTGCAGGCTGGTGTGCGGATGCGGCGGTACGTGCATGCCGCGCTCGCCCGGTACGTCGTACGGGTCGACGCGCTGTGTCAGGTCGTCCGGTCCGTAGTGGTCGACGAAGCACCACGCGCCGACCATCCGGCGGTTCTTGTTCGGGAGCAGGCGGCGTACCTTCGTGGTCCGGCCGAGCACCACCTCACGGGCTTCGAGCATCTCCAGCGCGGGGCCTTCGCAGTCGCCCGTACCGATCAGCTCAGCCGGATCCTTCTCGAGATCGCTCATGATGCTGTCCAATCCAACAGGACCTGCTGGTCCCACGTGTTGATGATGCGCTCCGGCGTGACCCCGCAGTCTTCGGCGCGTTCGCAGCCGTACACCTGCCAGTCCAGTTGCCCAGGCGCGTGCGCGTCGGTGTCGATCGAGAACAGGCAGCCCGTCTCGACCGCCATCGACAGCAGGCGTTTCGGCGGGTCCAGGCGTTCGGGGCGGGAGTTGATCTCCACCGCCGTACCGAACTGGCGGCACGCCTCGAACACCACCTCGGCGTCGAACTCCGACTCCGGCCGGGTACCTCGGCCGCCGGTGATCAGCCGGCCGGTGCAGTGTCCGAGGACGTCGACGTGCGGGTTCGCGATCGCGCGCACCATCCGTTCGGTCATCGGCTCGGACGGCATCCGCAGCTTCGAGTGCACGCTCGCCACCACGACGTCCAGCCGGGCCAGGATCTCCGAGTCGCAGTCCAGTGTGCCGTCCTCGTTGATGTCGACCTCGATCCCGTTCAGGATCGTGAACCCGTCCAGCTCGTCCTTCAGTTTCTTGTTGAGCTCGGCAACGACCTCGAGCTGCTGCAGGCGCCGTTCACGGGACAGGCCGTTGGCGACGGTGAGCCGTGGCGAGTGGTCGGTGAGCGCGATGTACGAGTGCCCGAGGCGGTGCGCCGTACGGGCCATCTCCTCGATCGGGCTGCCGCCGTCGGACCACTCCGAATGCAGGTGCAGGTCCGCCTTGAGGTCGGCGCGCAGCCGGTTGCCGGCTGTGGTCAGCTCGCCCGCCGCCTCCTCCAGCTTCACCAGGTACGACGGGGTGGCGCCGTCCATCGCCTCGACGATCACGGCCTCGGTCTTCGGGCCGATCCCGGGCAGTTCGGTCAGCGTGCCGGCCCGGCGGCGCGCCCGGATCTCGGTGGCCGGCAGCGCCGCGATCGTGTCCGCCGCCCGCCGGTACGCCTTCACCCGGTGCGTCGGCTGCCGGTCCCGCTCCAGGTAGTACCCGATCGCCCGCAACGCCGCGACCGCATCCTCGACCCCCGCCTTGTCCGTCATACGCCCATCTTCCGCCATTTGCCTGGCCAACCCACCCACTCGGGGGTTCCACAGCCCACAGCCCACTCCGGAACCCCGCATTTGCCTGGCTTACCCACCAAACCAGGGGTTCCACAGCCCTGACGCAGGTGTGCAACCCCCGACTTGGTGGGTCAGCCAGGCAAATGGGGCGAGCCGGGTGGGGTTAGGGTCTGAGCGTGGTGGAGCGGGCGGGTGCGGCGCACCTGGTGCGGGCGGACCGGTTGCAGGCGGCGACCGGGGCGCTCGCGACCGCGGCGATGGCGGCGATGGAGGCCAAGTTGCCGTGGTTCGCCAAGTTGTCGGCGCAGGACCGGTCCTGGATCGGGCTGGTCGCGCAGTCCGGGATCTCGGCGTTCGTCGACTGGTTCCGCGACCCTGAGGCGCACTCGTCGATGCCGACCCGGATCTTCGGCTCCGCGCCGCGCGAGTTCACCCGGGTGATCTCGCTGCACCAGACCGTCGACCTGGTGCGGACCACGATCGAGACCATCGAGACCACGATCGGCACCCTGCTGCCGCCGGCCGACGTACCGGTCGTGAACGAGGCCATCCAGCGGTACGCACGCGAGGTCGCCTTCGCCGCCGCCACCGTCTACGCGCAGGCTGCCGAGATGCGCGGCGCCTGGGACGCCCGGCTCGAGGCATTGCTGGTCGACTCGGTGATCCGCGGCGAGACCGACGAATCGGTCCGCTCCCGCGCCTCAGCCCTCGGCTGGACCGGCGGCATCGGTACGACGGGATCCGCGGAGGTGGCCGTCGTCGTCGGCCGCGCACCGGCCGCCGAGACCCCCGCCACCGGCAGCTCGAACGTCGTGGACATGGTCCGGCACGCCGCCCGCGAGGCCGGTGCCGACGCGCTGTGTGCGGTCCAGGGCGACCGGCTGGTGGTGGTCCTCGGCGGGACGAGCAAACCTGTCGAGATCGTACAAAAGCTCGCCCACTGGTTCGGTCCCGGCCCGATCGTCGTCGGACCCGTGGTCAAGGACCTGATGTCGGCGGTCACCTCGGCCCGCGCGGCGATTGCCGGACTTCGCGCGGTGGTCGCCTGGCCGGGTGCGCCGCGGCCCGTGTACGCGGACGAACTGCTGCCCGAACGGTCACTCTCCGGAGACGGCCACGCCCGCCGGCAACTCGCGAACGAGGTCTACGCCCCGCTCACCGCAGGCGACGGCGCGCTCCTCGACACGGTCTCGGCGTACCTGGACTCCGGCGGCTCGATCGAGGCGACGGCCCGGACGTTGTTCGTACATGCCAATACCGTCCGGTACCGGCTGAAGCGTGTGGCGGACCTCACGGGCTACAACCCGCTGAATCCCCGCGACAGTTTCACGTTGCGTGTCGCACTGACCTTGGGCCGCCTGCTCAGCCCGGAGCCTGGCCAGCCGGTTTTGTAGGATCTCCACAAAAGAGCCCCGGTAGAATTCGTGCTCGGCGTGCGGCTCGGGGCGGGCCCGGCTGAGGGAGAGTGGTGTCGTGCTCGTCATCGTCGCGCCCGGTCAGGGTGCCCAGACCCCAGGATTCCTCGAGCCGTGGCTGGCGGATCCCGTGTTCGAGAGCCGGCTGAACTGGCTCTCCGCGGTCGCCGGTCTCGACCTCGCCCACTACGGCACCGAAGCCGACGCGGACACGATCCGGGACACCGCGATCGCGCAGCCGCTGCTGGTCGCGTCCAGCATGCTCGCGGCGCTGGCAGTGTTCCCGCACCCGGGCGACGCGTTCGCCAAGGTCGGTGCGGTCGCCGGGCACAGCGTCGGTGAGCTCGCCGCCGCGGCCGGTACGGGCGTACTCACGGCCGAGCAGGCGATGGTCCTGGTCCGCGAGCGGGGCAAGGCGATGGCCGCCGCGGCCGCGCTGACGCCGACCTCGATGACCGCCGTACTGGGTGGCGACCGGGACGAGATCCTGGCCAAGCTCGCCGAGCACGGCCTGACCCCGGCGAACGACAACGGCCCCGGCCAGATCGTTGCCGCCGGCACCGTTGACGAGCTGGCCGCGCTGGCCGCCGACCCGCCCGCGAAGGCCCGGCTGATCCCGCTGTCGGTGGCCGGTGCGTTCCACACCCGGCACATGGAGCCCGCGGTCCAGACGCTGGCGAAGTACGCGACCGCGATCAGCACCCACGACCCGCGGACCCGGCTGATCTCGAACCGGGACGGTCACGTCGTCCACGACGGCCGGGGCGTTCTGCAGCGGCTCGTGCACCAGGTCAACGCGCCGGTCCGCTGGGATCTCTGCATGCAGACCATGTCCGACCTCGACGTGACGGGCATCCTCGAACTGCCGCCGGCGGGCACGCTGACCGGGATCGCGCGCCGCGCTCTCAAGGGTGTCGAGACGTTCGCGCTGAAGACCCCGGACCAGCTCGACGACGCCCGCGCGTTCGTCGAGAAGCACGGCAGCCCGTCCGAGATCGACGCCTCCCCCACCTGGCGCCTGCTGGTCGCCCCGATCAAGGGCACCTTCACCCGGGAGGCCGCCGTACGGCGGGAGTCCGGGGACACCGTCGCGGCCGGTGAGGTCGTGGCGAAGGTGGCGAGCCTGCGCGACGAGGTCGAGGTGACCGCGCCGCACGGCGGCATCGTGGTCGAGTGGCTCGCCGAGGAGGGTGACCCGGTCGCACCGGGCCAGCCGCTGCTCCGCCTGCACCCCGCCGGGTCGGCCTCATGATCACCGCGTCGACCGGCGCGCAGTACGCCGGCATCCTCGGGATCGGGTCCTACCGGCCGCGTCGCGTCGTACCGAACTCGGAGATCCTCGAGCAGATCGACTCCAGCGACGAATGGATCCAGACCCGGTCCGGGATCAAGGAACGCCGCTGGGCCGGCGACGACGAGACCGTGCTGATGATGTCGGTGAACGCCGCCAAGGACGCGATCGCCGAGTCCGGGATCGACCCGGCGCAGATCGGCTGCGTGATCGTCGCGACCGTCACGCACCTGTACCAGACACCCGCGATCGCGACCCGGGTCGCGGTCGAGGTGGGCGCCCCGACGGCCGCCGCGTTCGACATCTCGGCGGCCTGCGCGGGCTTCTGCTACGGCGTCGCGATGGCGAACGACCTGGTCCGCGGCGGCAGCGCGAAGTACGTGCTCGCGATCGGCGTCGAGCGGCTCAGCGACATCACCGACCGGACCGACCGCAGTACGGCGTTCATCTTCGCCGACGGCGCCGGTGCCGCGATCGTTGGCCCGGCCGACGAACCGGGGATCGGGCCGGTGGTGTGGGGCTCGGACGGTACGCAGCACCAGGTGATCAGCCAGAAGGAGTCCTGGCAGGAGGTGTTCGGCAGCTTCAACTGGCCGCACCTCACGATGGACGGCAATCCGGTGTTCCGCTGGGCGTCGTTCGAGATGGCCAAGACCGCGCAGCAGGCGCTGGACGTGGCCGGCGTGAAGGCCGAGCAGCTCGACCTCTTCGTACCGCACCAGGCGAACATGCGGATCACCGACGCGATGCGCCGGGCGCTCAAGCTGCCCGAGCACGTCAAGGTCGCGCGCGACATCGAACGGCAGGGCAACACGTCGGCCGCGTCGATCCCGCTCGCGATCACCGCGATGCGCGAGAACGGCGAGGCGAAGAGCGGCGACCTCGCGCTCATCATCGGCTTCGGGGCCGGGCTGGTCTACGCCGCCCAGGTCATCAGGCTGCCGTAGTCCATAGTTGTCCGGGGCGGCTCAGGTGGCCGAACCGGCAGTAAGTCAGCAGAAATCCGAAAGGGAAACCAAGAGATGGCCAGCACCGAAGAGATCCGTTCCAGCCTCGCCGAGATCGTGAACGAGATCGCCGGCATCCCGGTCGAGGACGTCCAGCTGGACAAGTCCTTCACCGACGACCTCGACGTCGACTCGCTCTCCATGGTGGAGGTCGTGGTGGCCGCCGAGGAGAAGTTCGACGTGAAGATCCCCGACGACGAGGTGAAGAACCTGAAGACCGTCGGCGACGCGGTCGCGTTCATCGAGCGCGCCCAGAACGGCTGACCTCCGCCGTCATCCGTTGCTGGCCGGGGTGCTCGTCGGACCCGTTCGATGAGCACCCGCACCGGCACTGCAGTAACCACCCCCTCGCTCCCCAACCGCACAACGCTCATGTGAAGGATGAGGTAACCATGCCGAAGACCCGAGTCGTCATCACCGGGCTCGGAGCCACGACGCCGCTCGGTGGCGACGTGGCCAGCTCCTGGGAAGGGTTGCTGGCCGGGCGTTCCGGCGCACGGCGGCTGACCGACGAGTGGGTGCAGAACCTGGCCGTGCAGATCGCGGCGCCGGCCGCGGTCGAGCCGACCGAGGTCATCGAGCGGGTCAAGGCGCGCCGCCTGGACCGGACCGCGCAGCTCGCTGTGGTCGCCGCTCGCGAGGCCTGGGCCGACTCCGGCCTGGCCGACTCCGGGCTGGACAAGGAGCGGCTCGGTGTCGCGGTCGCTTCCGGTATCGGCGGCCTGCACACCACGCTCTCGAACTACGACGCCCTCCAGCAGAACCCACGCCGGGTGTCGCCGCTGGCGATCCCGATGCTGATGCCGAACTCGTCGGCCGCGTACGTGAGCCTGGAGTTCGGCGCGCAGGCCGGCGTACACACCCCGGTCTCCGCCTGCGCCTCCGGCAACGAGGCGATCTGGCTCGGCCTGGACCAGATCCGGCTCGGCCGCGCGGACGTGGTGATCGCCGGTGGCGCCGAGGGCGCGATCATGGCGCTGCCGCTGGCCGCGTTCGGGATGATGCAGGCGCTCAGCAAGCGCAACGACGACCCGGAGCGGGCGTCCCGCCCGTGGGACGTGGACCGGGACGGCTTCCTGCTCGGTGAGGGCGCCGGCATCCTGATCCTGGAGTCGTACGAGCACGCCAAGGCGCGCGGCGCGAAGATCTACGCCGAGCTCGCCGGTGCCGGTATCTCCGCCGACGGCCACGACATCGCGCAGCCTGACCCGACCGGCTCGGGCGCCCGGCGGGCGATGCTGCGGGCGCTGTCCGAGGGCGACCTGACCCCGGCGGACATCTTCCACATCAACGCGCACGCCACCTCGACGCCGCAGGGCGACATCGCCGAGTCGATCGCGATCCGGCAGGCGCTCGGCAAGGACGCCGACCACGCGGTCGCGACCGCGCCGAAGTCGATGATCGGCCACCTGCTCGGCGGCGCCGGTGCGGTCGAGTCGATCGCCACCGTACTGGCCCTGCACCACCGGGTCTCGCCGCCGACGATCAACGTCGACAAGCTCGACGACCAGATCGAGCTGGACGTCGCGACCGAACAGCGCAAGCTGCCCGAGGGCGACATCGCGGCGCTGAACAACTCGTTCGGCTTCGGCGGCCACAACGCCGCCATCGCCTTCAAGTCGGTCTGACCGACTCGCCGCCCGGCGTCCACCGGCGCCGGGCAGCACCTCAGTTCCTCACCCACCCCCGGAGGACGCATGACGACCACCGCCGCAGCCAAGCCGGCCAAGCTCCCCCGGGAACTCGACCCACGCAACCCGATCAGCCGGCTGACCAACCTGCTCGATCCCGGCAGCCTGGAGCTGATCACGCCGGACAACCTGTCCGGGATGGTCGCGGCCCGCGGCACGGTCGAGGGTGCGGCCGTGGTCGCGTTCTGCTCCGACGCGACCGTGATGGGTGGCGCCATGGGCGACGAGGGCTGTGACGTCGTCGTGCGAGCGTACGAGGTCGCGCGTGCCGAAGAGGTGCCGATCATCGGGCTGTGGCACTCCGGTGGCGCCCGCCTCGCCGAGGGTGTGCTCAGCCTGCACGCCGTCGGCAAGATCTTCTACGCGATGACGCAGGCATCAGGGAAGATCCCGCAGCTGTCCGTCGTACTAGGACCGGCGGCCGGCGGAGCGGCGTACGGCCCTGCGCTCACCGACATCGTCATCCTCGGACCCGAGGGCCGGATCTTCGTCACCGGTCCGGACGTGGTCCGTTCGGTCACCGGCGAGGACGTCGACATGCTCCGGCTCGGCGGTCCGGAGCCGCACGGCCGGCGGTCCGGCGTCGTCCACATCACCACCGACTCCGAGGCGGCCGCCCTGGAGCAGGCCCGGCGGCTGACCGACCTGCTCGCGAACCAGTGCACGATCTCCACCGACATCCCCGACACCGACCTGTCCGGATACCTGCCGGAGTCGGCGAAACGCGCGTACGACGTGCACCCGCTGGTCGGCGGGGTGCTCGACGAGGACTCCCCCGTCGAGCTGCACCAGCGCTGGGCGCCGAACATCGTCACCACCCTCGGCCGGCTCGGCGGGCGTACCGTCGGTGTGATCGCGAACAACCCGCTCCGGCTCGGCGGCTGCCTGGACGCGCTGTCCGCCGAGAAGGCGTCCCGGTTCGTCCGGATGTGCGACTCCTTCGGCGTGCCGCTGGTCGTCCTGGTCGACGTACCGGGTTATCTGCCGGGTGTCGGTCAGGAGTGGGACGGCGTCGTACGACGGGGCGCGAAGCTGCTGCACGCGTTCGCGGAGGCCGTCGTACCGCGGGTGACGCTGGTGACCCGGAAGACGTACGGCGGGGCGTACATCGCGATGAACGCCCGGTCGCTGGGCGCGACCCGGGTGTTCGCGTGGCCGCGGGCCGAGGTCGCCGTGATGGGCGCGGTGGCCGCCGTCCGGGTGCTGCACCGGCGCCGGCTGGCCGAGGTGGACCCGGAGCTGCGGCCCCAGGTCGAGGCCGAGCTGGCGGCCGAACACGAGAAGATTGCCGGCGGCATCGACCGCGCCCGGGAGATCGGCGTCGTCGACGAGGTCGTGGAGCCGACGCGGACCCGTACGGCCCTGGCTACGGCGCTGGCGAAGGCCGAAGCGGGCGGCCCGATCCGCGGTGCCCACGGCAACATTCCGCTGTAGGACAAAGCCACGGTATTGAACAGCCTGAAGGGCGCGAACCCTGAGGTTCGCGCCCTTCACGTGGTGCGGCCGCTGTTGTTGACAACCACCGGGGGTGTCCCGACACCCGGTGGCCCAGCGGCCACGGCCCCTCCCACCCTTGTGCAACGTCAGATGCTCAGTTTCACCGAAAAGTTCGAGGAAAGCTCTGTACTTCACGGCTTTCTTCAGAAGTTCTCAGGATCTGCTTAGGTCCTGTCTGGTGATCCAGCGCCGTAGCGAGGAGGTGCTCGGTGCGGTGCATCGGCGCGCGGGGGCGAAGGTCTCGATGCGGAGCATCGTGGCCTTTGCACCCGTGCGGCGAGGTGCCGTGCCGAGTGCCCCGCAGTAGGCGATGGATTGCCAGACAGGGCCTAAACGACCTGGTGCAGCCAGCGCACCGGGGCGCCGTCGCCGGCGTACCGGAAGGGCTCGAGTTCGTCGTCCCAGGGGCGGCCGAGCAGGCGCTCGACCTCTTCGGTCAGGTCGGCCTCACCGGCGGCCGCCTTCAGCATCGCGGCCTTCAGCCGCTCCTCCGGGACCATGATGTCGCCGTGCACGCCGGTGGTCGCGTGGAAGACCCCGAGCTCGGGCGTGAACGAGTACCGCTCGCCCTCGACGCCGTTGCTCGGCTCCTCGGTGACCTCGAACCGCAGCTTCTGCCAGCCGCGCAGGGCGGACGCCAGCTTGGCCGCGGTACCGGCCTCGGCCTGCCAGGACAGCTCGGCCCGGTACGTGCCCTGGGCCGCTGGTTGCGGCGTCCAGTCCAGTTTCACGGGCACGCCAAGGATGCCGCCCGCGGCCCACTCGACATGCGGGCACAACGCTGACGGCACCGTGTGGACGTACAGAACGCCACGAGTCGTCGCCACCGGGACCTCCTGTGCTCGAGGGGCGCCTTCCCCAGCGTTCTCGAAGCAGCTCGTCGATCTCGGTGCTTGTTCAGTACTCAATCTCGCAGGGCACCACAAGATCACCCGCGAAACTCTGGACCATCTTGCACCACCGCCACCGCGAACACCAGTAACCTCGCCGTGTCAACCACATCACCATCGTGTCGCGACGACAGGTAGCGTGCGGGACGACCGAGCTACACACTGGGGCTCAGAACGGCCTGCCTGGGTACTGGAGTGGACATGGGTGAATTCCAAGCCGTCGGCGGCAAGCTCGAGCGCGGCCTCATCTGGGTTTTCATCGTGGTGCCGACGCTCGCACTCGCACCGGCGATCTTCTTCGCGTGGGGCGGCTGGATCGGCTGGCGCGACATCGTGCTGCTGGTCGCGTTCTACGTGATCACCACCACCGGTATCGGCGTCGGCTATCACCGGCACTTCACCCACGGATCCTTCAAGAGCACGCGTGGCCTCAAGATCGCCCTCGCGGTCGCCGGGAGTCTGGCGCTCGAAGGTCCGCTCATCCGCTGGGTAGCCGACCACCGCAAACACCACAAATTCTCCGATCGGGAGGGGGATCCGCACTCGCCCTGGCGCTACGGCACGACTGCGTGGGCGGTGACGAAGGGGTTTGTCTTCGCCCATGTCGGGTGGGTGCTGTGGGGGCAGGATCGTGCCGACCCCAAGCACTACGCCCCGGACCTGCTGTCGGACCGCGACCTGGTGTCGGTCTCGCGGCACTTCCGTCCGCTGGTTGCGATCTCGCTCCTGGCGCCGGCGCTCCTCGGTGGGCTGTGGGACAGGTCGTGGCACGGTGCGGCGACCGGATTCTTCTGGGGAACTCTCGTCCGGATCGCCCTGATGCACCACGTCACGTTCTCGATCAACTCGATCTGCCATGTGACGGGCCACAAACCCTTCGTCTCCCGCGACCGGGCGGGGAACGTCTGGTGGCTGGCGATCCTGAGCCAGGGCGAGTCCTGGCACAACCTCCATCACGCCGATCCCACCTGTGCACGCCACGGCGTACTCAAAGGTCAGATCGACATCAACGCGTGGATCATCAGGCAGTTCGAACGGTTCGGCTGGGCCTACGACGTCAGGTGGCCGAACCAGGAACGCCTCGAGCGAAAGCGCGCCGCTGCGTGACCGAGGCGTAGACTGCGCACCATCCGGAATCGATGACATCCCACGCCGAGGTGCCAGACGATGAGGCGATGCCCGATGACCATCCGACCACGGCCCAGCCTGCTCAACATCGAGCGGCGCACGTCAGCCGATCAGGATCTCCTACATCTGTACGGCGAGGTCACGTGCGCGCGCGAAGCCGATCGACTGGCTCGCAGTACGCCGCGTACGGACAGCATCTTCCGTCGCGACTCGCTGCGCATCGCCATCTCGCTCAACGCCTACGCCAGGGCACTGGAGCGGTACGGGTTGCCCGTACCGCAAGGAATCAGCGAGGAACTTCGCCTGCGCAGTGGCTTGGCGTCATGACCGGGTGACGGCAGACCGCATTTGAGCGCAGTCGGCCTACGGGAAGCGGGTGGCCAACGCGATGCAGGCGCCGGCCGCGGCCAGGGTCAGGAGCATCGCGATGCCGGCGAACCGGGCGGTGATCTCCTTGTCGACCTTGTCGTAGCCGACCGACGAGCCGATGTCCTTGTAGACGTCCTTCAGTTCGCCCGCGGATTCGGCCGTGTACGCCTCGCCGCCGCTGATCTCGGCGATGCTGCGCAGCTCGGTACGGTCCGGTGGGACGCGCTGCCGGATGCCGTCCATCTCGATGAAGCCGGAGTCGGTCCCGAAGCAGATCGTGTAGATCGGGGTGTTCTTCGCCTTCGCCGCCTGTGCGCCTTCCTGCGCGGTACGGCCGACGGTCCGCTTGCCGTCGGACAGCATCACGATCCGGGCCGGTGCCGGGTCGTTCGGGTGCGCCGGGTCCGCAGGAACCTGGGTGAGCGCCTGCAGCGACGTGAAGATGCCCTCACCGGTCGCGGTCGACTCGGCCAGTTCCAGCCCGTCGATCGACCGGTCGACCGTGGCCCGGTCGGTGGTCGGCGGCACGATGATGGACGCCGTACCGGCGAAGTTGACCAGTGCGACGTTGAACTTGGCCGGCAGCGAGTTCACGAACTCCTTGGCCGACTCCTTCGCCGCCTCCAGCCGGTTCGGCTCGATGTCGGTCGCCATCATCGACAGCGAGACGTCGATCGCGACCACGATCGTGGCCCGCTCGCGCGGCACCTTGACCTGGTCCTTCGGCTGCGCGAACGCGACGATGCAGGACAGCGCGGCCAGCAGCGCCAGCCCGACGGCCAGGTGCCGCCGCCACTGCGGCCGCCGCGGCGCGACCCGGTCCAGCAGCGCGATGTTGGTGAAGCGCAGCGCGTACTGGGAGCGACGGCGCTGGAGGAAGATGTACCCCGCGACGACCAGCGGGATGAGCAGCAGGAACCACAACCGCCCTGGAGACAGGAACTGCATCAGCGAGCCACTCCCTTCGGCGGTTGGTGCAGGCGGGGCGCGACCCTCCGGTACGCGAGCACGAACCGCACGGTGTCCGCGACCCAGTCCCGGTCGGTGCGCAGTACGAGATGTCCCGCACCTACCCTACGCAAGGCGGCCCTCGTTCGTTCCCGCTGCGCCAGCGCGGCCACCGCGAAGGCTTCGCGGACCTTGCGCCGGCGGGTGTCGATCTCGCGGACCTCGCCGGTCTCGGGGTCACCGATCGTGACCACGCCGATGTTCGGCAGCTCGAGCTCGCGCGGGTCGACGATCTCGACCGCGAGCACCTGGTGCTGGGCCGTCAGCTTGCGCATCGCCCGCTCCCAGGACGGCTCGATCTGGCTGGCCACCTCACCGTCCTGCGGGGTGAGGAAGTCGGAGACGATGACCCGCAGACCGCGCTTGCGCTGCGTCCGCGCCATCGACTCCAGCGCTGCGGCCAGGTCGCTGCGGTGCGCTTCCTGGTCGCCGTCGAACTGCTCGGCCAGCAGCGCGCGCAGCAGGCCGTACAGCGCCAGGCGACCGGAACGGGCCGGCCAGCGCCGGAGCGCCGAGTCGCGGAGCATCAGCCCGCCGAACCGGTCACCGAGCCGGTGCGTCAGGAACCCGACGGTGGCAACGGCCGCGACGGCGAGCTCGCGCTTCTCGAGGTTCGACGTACCGAAGTCCATCGAGGCGGACAGGTCGACCAGCGCCCAGGTCTCCAGCTCACGGTCCGCGATCAGGTCGCGGACGTGCGGGATCGTGGTTCGCGCGGTGACCGCCCAGTCCATCCGGCGGACGTCGTCGCCGACCTGGTACTCGCGGGCCTCGGCCAGCTCCGTACCGGGACCCGGCAGCAGGCCGAGGTGCTCGCCGTGCAGGTAGCCCTCCAGCCGCCGTACGACGGTCAGCTCCAGCCGCCGCAGCGCACGCTCGGGAGCGAGCTGCGAGATCGTCATCGCAGCTCGTGGATCGGGACGGTTCTGCACTAGACGAACTCCGGGCGGCCGGTGCCGTCGGCGCCGTCGCGCCAGACCGGCTGCGGCGGCGGGACGGTGGCCAGGATCCGCTCGATCACGGCCCGCGGGTCGATGTTGTCCGCGACCGCGTCGAAGGTCAGGCCGAGCCGGTGGCCCATCACGTCCAGCGCGACGGTCTGGATGTCGCTCGGCAGCAGGTAGTCGCGACCATGGATCAGGGCCAGCGCGCGGCCGGCCGCGATCAGGCCCAGGGTGGCGCGCGGGCTGACACCGAGCTCGATGATCGGCTCGAGGTCGGGCAGGTGGAAGTCGGTCGGCGTCCGGGTCGCCATCACCAGGCGGACGGCGTACTCCGCGACCAGGTTGTGTACGAACACCTGCTCCGCGGACCGCTGCAGCTCGAGGATCGTCTCCGGCTTCAGCACCTGCCGCGGCTCCGGCGGGTCGACGCTCATCCGGCGGAGGATCTCGAACTCCTCGTGCCCGCGCGGATGCGGTACGTCGATCTTCACCAGGAACCGGTCGCGCTGGGCCTCGGGCAGCGGGTAGACGCCCTCGGACTCGATCGGGTTCTGGGTGGCGATCACGATGAACGGCTTCGGCATCGGGAAGGTCTGGCCGCCGATCGACACCTGCCGCTCGGCCATCAGCTCCAGCATCGCCGACTGCACCTTGGCCGGCGCGCGGTTGACCTCGTCGGCGAGGACGAAGTTCACGAACGTCGGGCCGAGCTCGATGTCGAACGCCTCGCGGGTCTGCCGGTAGATCCGGGTGCCGACGATGTCGGAGGGGACCAGGTCCGGGGTGAACTGGATCCGGGCGAACGAACCGCCCACGACGCTGGAGAACGTCCGGACCGCGAGCGTCTTCGCGACACCCGGAACGCCCTCGAGCAGACAGTGACCCTTGGCCAGCAACGACACCATCAGGGTCTCGACCATGTGCTCCTGGCCGACGATCACCCGCTTGACCTCGCCGATGGCCTCACCGATCAGCCGGGACTGCTGGGCCACCGTTCCCGCCGGCACCGTGGTTTCGGTCATCCCTGTCCTTCCGGGGCCCGCGTACGGGCCTTGTCATTCCCCACTTGCAACACCGGCCATTCCATCAGATCCCCGGGGCCAGGGCCCGCAGCGCCCCGTCCCATCCTGCCCCCGCGACCCAAATCGGTCCTGTCGCGACAGTGCTACCAGGCATGTGGTGGGATTGGGGGTGATGACCGCGACCGAATCCCAGACCGAGGTGCAGCCGGCCGCCGAGCCGGAGCCGCAGCCTGCGCTGGAGATTCCGGAGGCGCTCCCGCTGCAGCCCGAGGACCCGCCGCGGGTCGGCGAGTTCTGGCTGCGCGGCCGGCTCGGCGCAAACGCGGCCGGTTACCTGTACACCGCCAGCACCGACGACGGCCGGGACGCGATCGTCGCGATGATGACCGAGGGCTCCGCCGACGACGCCGCCGCCCGGGAGCGGTTCGTGAACGCCGTCGACGACCTGCCCGAGGACGCCGTACTGGCACACAACGATGCCGACGACGACGATCTCGCGCTCTGGGCCGCGATCGGGCCGATCCGCGCCGACGACGGGTCCAGCGCGGCGTCCGACGAACGGCTGATCGCCGAACGTCGCGGCGAGGACATCCTGTCCGCGGTGCTGATGGACCGGCTCCCGCAGCCCGGCAAGCTCCGTGGCCCGGACTTCCGGCACTACTGGGAGAGCCGGCGGCGTCCCGGGCTGTTCCGGATCTGGCCACTCCCCTGGCCGGACGCCCTGCGGCCCGCCTCCCGCTGGGCGCTGGCGCTCGCGTTGCTGACCATGGCCGTGATCATGGCGCTCGCGGTGTTCCTGGCCTGGCTGCTGTTCCGGAACGCGCCGCCGCTGGAGCCGCCGCCCGTAGTACCGACCCCGACGAACACGGCGACCGTCACGGTCACGCCGACCACCCCGCCGCCGGGGAGCACGTCGCCGAGCGGCAGCCCGACGGTGTCGGTGACGCCGACGACCGGAGTTCCGACGCCAGGACCGACCGATTCACCGAGTGGTACGGCTACCGATCCCGGATCGAAGTTCTAGCTGAGGCTCTGGGATTCCTAGGTCAACAAGCGGATCAGGTCCGGATCCTTCCAGAGCCGCTCGGGTACGGGCTGGCGGACGAGCGCGGCATCGGCGCGGATCTCGGCCGGCGACGCGGCGGCGATCATTACGGACGTGACGGCCTGGTGCCTGCTCGGGAACGCGAGCGCGGCCTGCGGCAGCGAGACGCCGTACCGCTCGCAGACGGCGGAGATCCGCCGCGCGTGGACGGTCTCGGGTTGGAGCACGAGGGCGCCGGCGACGATCGCTGACACGCCCCGTGCCAGGCAGCGGTCGAGGAGCGGCTTGGCTTGCTGGTCGAGCAGTGAGTAGTAGCCGGTGAGGAGTACACAGTCCAGCTCGACGTCGCGGACCAGTTGGTCGAGTCGCTGCCAGTCGTCGGCGACCGCGCCGACCGCCTTGATCACGCCGTCGCGCTTGAGCCGGTCGAGGGCGGGGTACGTCGCTGGGTCTTCGGCTAGGACCAGATCCACCGCCAGGCCCAGCCGTTCGCTGCTCGTCCGAACGTCGGCTTCTGGGTCTTCGCCGAGGGTTCTGGTCGACAGCAGGTACTCGCCGCGCGGGCGCCGCTGGAGCGCTGTACCGAGGCGTGCTTCGGAGTCGCCGTACGCGGGGGACGTGTCGAAGAACCGGATGCCTGCCTGGTACGCCGCGTCGACGGTGGCGATCGCTGTCTGCTCGTCGGAATCACCGAGATGCGAGCCGCCAAGCCCGAACCGTGGCGGCCGGAAGCGGACCGTCGAGCGCGGCGCGAGCACCTGGCTGGGTACGGCCATCGCACTCACCTCCGCCGGTCGACTACCTCCAGGATCGGGTCTCGGCGCCTTCTTCGCATCTCGAACCCACCTGCCCGGTAACCAGCGGCCCGCCGCCGCTCGGCCACGTCGTGCTGTCGCGATCAAACGGCTCGCACCCACCAGCCTGCCGGACCGAGACGAGCGCCGCCGCGAGACCGAAGAGTGCGCCGCAGCCGACCATCACGAACCCACCGGAACGAGCGCCACCGTCACGCCCACCAGCACGCACCGCCCGACCATCACAAACCCACCCCGACAAGTACCACCGCCAGACCCACCAGCACGCAGCGGCCGACCATCACAAACCCACCGCGACCAGCACCATCGCGAGCCCGCACAGCACCCACCGACCCACCATCACAAACCCACCGCGACCAGCACCACCGCGAGCCCGCACAGCACCCACCGACCCACCATCACAAACCCACCCCGACCAGCACCACCGCGAGCCCGCACAGCACCCACCGACCCACCATCACAAACCCACCCCGACCAGCACCACCGCGAGCCCGCACAGCACGCCGCGCCCGACCATCACAAACCCACCGCGACGAGTGCCGCCGTGAGGCTGACCAGCACGCAGCGACCCACCATCATGAACCCACCGGGATGCTGATCGTCGACGGGTCGCCGGCCGGCGAGCTGAACGTCACCGTCGAACCGATCACGCTCCGGCCGAGGTATCGCGGATCGACCGTGTCGACCACGAGCACCAGGTTGTGGCCGGCCGGCACCTCCCAGCTCGTCGCCTCCAGCTGTACGTCGACCGTGACAGCCTTCCCCGGCGTTGCCCCGCGCAACGTGTACGGCTTGTGCGACATCAGCGACCCGACACCGAGCGCGTCCACGTCGTACAGATACGCGAACAGCGACGTATCCGGCGCCGACGGTTGCACGGTGAGATGCAACTTCGCCGCACCGTTGACGACCGCAGCCCGATCGAACGCCGGACCGGACCACACCCCCGCGAACGACCGATCGACGAGCGGCGTCGCGACACCTGTGGGGATTGTCAACAATCCTTGCAGCGCACCGGAAACCAGCGCCACACCACTGTCCGCCACCGTAGGCACACCGGCCCCGATCGCCCGGCTCCACCCCGTCGATTCCGTACCCTGCAGCGCACCCGCCTTCGTCAGGTACGACGTACGCGCCTGACCGACCGCCGCCCAGTCGGCGTACCCGCGCCAGGTCCCCCGCTGCGACTTGAGCTGCACCGGCGGTTCCCGGTCGGCCCCGTTGTCCGCGCCCGTCAGGTAGTGCCGCAGCCAGCCGGCGAGCTCGTCCCAGGTCTCATTGGGCAGACCCACCGCCCCACTCGCCTCCGGCGTGGCGTGGTCGCCGTGCGCGAGCAGCAACCGTTTCGGACCGGTCAGCCTGGTGAAGAAGTCCGTGTACTGCGACGGCGGGAAGATCGAGTCCTCGAACGCATTCGCCAGGAACACCGCCGGATTGTTCGCATTCAGATTGTCGACAACCGTCGCGGCCGACCGGACCGGCGAGAGTTGCTTCGCCTCCGCGATCGCCCCGTCGAAGTCGCCGGTGACGAACTTCGACTGCAGCGACGCCATCTCCGGCCCGGGCCGGCCGGTGACGTTGCCCAGGGCAAGCAGACCGGCGACGGCCTGGAGCGCAACCGTGTCGTTCGGGTCCAGCGAGCGGATCAGGTCGGCCCATCCGCTGAGCGCACCGACAGCCTTGATCCGCGGATCCTTCGCGGCCGCGAGCAACGCCGTACCGGCGCCGTACGAGATGCCGACGGCCGCGACACGGCTCGTGTCGGCGGGCGTGTGCTCACCGGCCCAGTCGATCACCTTGCTGACGTCGGCCACGGTCGGCGGCCCGGCGATGTCGATCCCGCCGCCGGTGTCCCAGAACCCGCGGCTCGAGTACGAGATCACCTGGAACCCTGCGGTCGCCAGCTTCGCGCCCTGGCCGACGTACTCGGCGTTCGGCACACCCCAACTCGACGGCATCACCACGAGCGGGAACGGGCCGTCGCCCTGCCCGGTCGGTGTCAGTACGACGGCGCCGATCGTGATCCCGTCGACGCCGGGGATCCGCTCGTACGCCGTCCCGAAGCCGACCGTCTGATTGTCTGCCGTCGGATTGTCTACAGCCTGACCAGCTGCCGTCCGAGCTGCAGCAGTCTGGCTCGCATCGGCCCGCGGGCCGACCGTGATCAGGGCCAGACCGACCGACAGGGCGGCAGCAAGAACGGCGGCAAGTCTGCGCACGAGGAACCTCCGGCATCGGGAATTACCGGAGGGTAACCAGAAAGCTGCCGCTGTGTCACTAGCTCGGCACGGTGAGTACGGGATTCACCCCGGTCGCCTCGACCGACCATGCCCACAGCCGCTGCGCCAACTCCGGGTCCTGAGCGGTCCGCGTCGGCAGCACGAGCTTCGGCGTACCGCGGTACTCGAAGAAACTCGGCCCCACGAACGATCCCGGACGCAGATCGACGTACGTCGCGGCGTACAGACTCGGCCACGCGCCGGCCGCGGCGGACTGCGCGACGAGCCGGGTCGCGGCGCCCACGAACTGCGCCTGCCGAGCGTGCCCGGCGAGCTCGGGACCAGCGGCCTGCAGGTGCGTCGACGCATACCCCGGGTGTGCGCCGACGCTCAGCAGATCGGCCCCGGCAGCGCGGGCGCGACGGTCCAGCTCGAGCATGAAGAGCAGGTTCGCCAGCTTCGACTTCCCGTACGCCTCCCACTTCCGGTACGTGTCGGCCGGCCGCCGCAGATCGCCCTCGCTGATGCCGCGGACGGTCTTGTGCATGAACGAGCTGACCGTCACGACCCGGCTGCCGTTGAGCAGCAACGGAAGCAGCCGGCCCGTCAGCGCGAAATGACCGAGATGGTTGGTCCCGACCTGCAGCTCGAAGCCGTCGGCAGTCTGCCGGTACGGCGGCCCCATCACGCCGGCGTTGTTGATCAGCAGATCCAGCCGGTCGTACTTCGCGAGGACCTCCTCGGCCGCCCGTTGCACACTCGCCAGATCGGCCAGGTCCAGCTCGAGCACCGTCGGCGCTCGGCCGCCCTTCTGGGTCAGCGTCTCCGCCGCCCGAGCGGCCTTCTCCGGGTTGCGCGCGGCAACTATCACCTCGGCGCCGTGCCTGAGCAACTCCAGCGCCGTCTCGTACCCGATTCCGCTGGTGGCGCCGGTGACCAGCGCCCGCCGCCCCGTGAGGTCAGGAATGTCCGCCGTACTCCAGGTCATGCGCCCACCCTAGTCGTGGGCGCACGGCCTGGTCTGCGCTACAGGATCTTGCGAGCCTTGAACGCGTCGGTCACAGTCTGCGCGGCGGCCTTCCCGTACATCAGCCGCGCGGCCTGAACGGTGTCCTGCGCCGCACCCGCGAACGACGTGTCAGGGTCGTAGAAGAACGTCGCTTCGAGGATCAACTTGTCCGCCTTGGCCCGACCGAGCGACTGCTGGATGTCCCACAGCGCCCGCGACCAGATCTCGCCGTCGTCGTGGACCTCGCCGTCGATGTCGTCGGTGGTCTTGGTCCCGTCGGTCCGGCGCAGGCAGTGTGGCTCGTCGCTCGTGTACGACGTCGCGTCCCAGTCCATCACGCACGGCAGGTTGAAGCCCTTGCTCACCGGCACCGAGTTCGTCACGGCCCAGTAGTCGCCGAAGCCCTCACCGATCGCGCCGGCCTGCTCCGACTCGCCGAAGCCCGGCACCACGTCGTCCTGGATCGCGTGCCCGTACTCGTGCCAGATCACCTCGGCGTCCTCGGCGTCGTCGACCCCACCCTCCCCAGTGGTGATCATGTCGGTCGACGGGTCGTAGAACGAGTTGTCCCCGGCGTACGTGTCGACGCTGAAGTCCTGCGACTCGTTGTTGACGTCGGTGAACCCGAGTTGCTGGATGTACTCCTGCGTCTGGTTGATGTGGTAGTACACCATCACCTGCTCGAACTTGTCGTTCGCGCGCTGGTAGACGAACGTGTTGGTCTTGCTCTGGGCGATTCCGCCCTTGGCCTCCTTGATGTTGACGTAGGGACCGTCGAGCTTGCCGGATCCGTCCAGGTTGCGCAGGATCACGTTCTTCTGGGCGAGGAACAGTACGTCCTGGTTCTTGTCGTTCATGTCGGTGAGCTTCTCGTTCTGCTCGCTCACCACCGGGTTCGGGTCGAACACGGACCCGCGGCCGTCGATGTTGTCGCTGATCACCTTCGACTCGACGACACTGCCGGTCTTCGCGTCGACCAGCGACCGGCTGACACCTTCGGTCGAACGGCTGGTCACGTTCCAGACCAGGCGCGCGTTCGGCCCGCCGATCACCGCGAGCTGCGCGGCACCACTGGTCGCGGCCGGTTGCTTCACCAGACTCTTGTTCGGCCCGGCGTCCCGCTGCGCGCGAGCGGTGACGGTCGCGTTCGCGGTCT
The DNA here is from genome assembly GCF_055580825.1 of Kribbella sp. NPDC031520. Lineage (NCBI taxonomy): Bacteria > Bacillati > Actinomycetota > Actinomycetes > Propionibacteriales > Kribbellaceae > Kribbella > Kribbella sp. NPDC031520. The sequence goes on along the minus strand of NZ_JBVIKS010000006.1, from coordinate 579,008 downwards.
GCGTCGCGGCGGCCGGCGCCACCTTCGCACTGACGTCGAGGTTCGCCGGTACGGCGTCCCGCCCGTCGGCCACCTCGACCGAGCCGTCCTTACCGACATGCTTCGCGTAGTACCCGTTGACCACCGGCAGACCCTTGAAGGTCTGCTCGTACCAGTAGTGCTTGCCGAGCAACGAAGTCTTCGTCTTGATCAGCTTGAGACCGTTCGGGTTCGTCGTCGGGGCCGCCCCCGCAGCACTGGTGAACGACAACCCAAGCGAAACAGAGGCCAGTCCGACGGTGACTGCCAGCAGCGCCTTACGGCGTCTCGTCATGCTTTCCCTCCCACGTTAATGCTGCGTAACGCAACCACTACGATCCGTCGACCCTAGTTCCGCGCAGTACCCACTGTGAAGCAGATCGTGACGAGCCCCACCCGCGGCAAGGGAAAACCTTGTCAGTCAAGCGGGAGCGGCTTGGCCGGGTACTCCCGAAGCACCAGAGAAGTGCTCACCGGCCCGAGCCGGCCGATGCTGTCGACCACCTGCTCGAGCCTTCCGGCGTCGGTCGTGTGGATGTCGAGCAGGAAGCAGTCCTCCCCGGTCAGCCGGTACGTTCTCGCGACCTCGGGCAACGACGCGAACAGCTCAAGCGCCTCCCGGATCCGTGCGTGCGTCGTACGGACGCGTACAGCAGCGTGAATGTTCAGCCCGATCCGCGCCGGGTCGACGACCGCCCGGTACCCGGCGATCACCCCGGAACGCTCCAGCCGCTGGATCCGCGCCGACACCGCCGGCTGCGACAACCCCACCTTCCGCCCGATGTCGGCCCCACTCAGCCGCCCGTCGGTCTGCAGGATCGCCAGGATCGCCCGGTCGATCGCATCCAATGAACCAGTCGTTGCCTCAGTCATCGACCTTCATTTCATCAGCTGACGCCGCCGTACGGCGATGACTCCTGCATCATGACAGCCATCCCACCCTCATGGAGGCTCGATGACCTACATCATCATCCCCGGCCTGGACGGCTCCGACGAACACCACTGGCAGTCCCACTGGGAAACCTCACTCCCCGGCGTACGAATCCAGCCCACCTCCTGGACCTCCCCCGACCTCACCGACTGGACCAACGCCATCACCCGAGCCGTCGAGGCAGCCCCCACCCCCATAACGTTCATAACCCACAGCCTCGGTTGCCACGCCCTCTCCCACTGGCTAACCACTCAGGCCTCTACTTCTGTCCGAGGCGCCTTCCTGGTAGCCCCTCCGGACCCCAGCGCCCCCACGTTCCCCGCCGACCGCCTACCAACCTTCGCCTCACTACCACCCCAGCCCCTAGGCGTCCCGGCCGTCCTGATAGCCAGCACCAACGACCCGTACTGCACAATCGACGCCGCCGCCCGCCTGTCCAAAGCCTGGAACGCACCACTGATCCCCCTGGACGACCTAGGCCACATCAACTCCGACAGCAACCTCGGCGACTGGCCCCTCGGCCGCCAGCTCCTAACCGCCTTCCAAGCCGGCCTACACGACCGCTAAAACACAACAGCCCGACCCCAAAGGGATCGAGCTGCTGTACCTCGCACTTACGAGCGCCGAACCTGCAAAAGCAGAGCCGACCCCGCAGCCACGAGCGGCAAAAGCCCCGGACAGAACACCCCGACCACGGCAACCACGATCAGGACAACCTGAGCAGCCCGCCAAAGCAGACCAATCAAACTCCCCATCAACAAAGTCAACGCAACCAGATTGGCATCCCAACGCTCAACTCTCTTTTCGAAAGCAGTGCGCGTACGGCGGGTGTTGGTAGTAACCATGGACTCGACTCCTGGTTAAGGTGACGAATCGCCAAGAGGTTGCACCAACAACCACACGGCGAATCGATCACAAGTGAACGAAAGCACCATGTGGTACTTCTGTCTTTGTCCTAGAGGCTAGCAAGTAAGCCGCCCGAATCGCCAGGCGGTGGGCAGTACCCCCCTCTGCTGATCAGGTAGGCTTCACACGTCGGAGGAGGCGCACCAACGCCGTTGATGCCGATGAGACCGCGGCGCATCTTTGGACTCGACTCCGTGCGCCGCGGTCTGCTTCATCCGCGCAGGTTGACCAGCACCGGTCCCACCCGCGCACCGTTCGAACGGGCGAGCGATATCAGGGCATGACCTGGTGGTACGCCGGTGATGATGTCGGAGACGGTCCAGCGGGCTCGCTCGATACGCCGCGCGCTGTACCCGGCGGTGTGGCTCTCGGTTCGGCCGCCGACCGATCCGTACTCGTCGTAACGGACACCCGAGGTCGAGCTTCGGTTGATGGTCGTCTCGGTGACGTACTGGTCGCCGAACCACCGCGAGAAGATGTCTGCGTCGGCCGGATCGATGCCGCCGAAGACCGCCTTGCAACCAGTCGATCCGAAGACCGTCGCACGCACGTCGATCGGAAAGTCCGACATCGTTTGCGTCAGCAACACCAAGCCCGCGTTGTTCGATCGAAGCTTCTGGACGCCCCGCGCGACATAGTCGTCAACGAACCGACCGGCCTCGTCGATGACGAGGCTCTTGAAGATCGACCGATCAGCTTCAGATGAGGACGTAATCTGCACGAATTGCGAAACGACCAGCCTCGCCAGGATCCTGGACGCGTCTGGATACTCCGCTTCCGGGAGCGAGACCCGGACTCGAACCGGGCGGTTGAGATCACGCATCTCGAACGTTGGCCCAGGATGATCCAGGAGCTTGCGAAGCGACGGCCGGTCGAGAAGTGCGAACCGTTCCACCAGACTCGCCGCCGGGTCAGCGGTCCTCTGCAGCTGCGCGCGGCGAGTATCCAGGAGAGCCTTCAGATCCTTGGCACCTGGGCCCTTGAGCCTCGACTTGACCGCATCCATCGCGCCTTGGTCGGCACGAAGGAGCCCCAGCAGCTCGGGCACCGTTGGCCATCGCTCGTACGCTGAGTGAAACGGCTGAAGACACGCGTACAGCGCGTTCTTCGAGGCATCGATGAAGTAAGCCTTGTCATCTGTGACGCGCGGTGGCAGCAAGGCCGATGCGAGCCGGTCGGCTGCAACATCAGCCGTCTTCGATCCGCCGAACAGGCTGAATCCACAAGTCGGGTTCAGCGGGTCGATCGTGACGTCGAACCAACCGTCGTACGCGAAGTCCGTCGCCTTCGGATCGACGACCACCATGCTCGCCTTGCCTGTCAACGCCGCCAGCGACAGATGCTCGACGATCGGGATCGCGATTCCTCGCGTCTTTCCAGAGCCCGGGGGACCGATCACGAGCAACGAGGTGCGGAGAACATCGAGGTCGAGTCCAAAGTCTCCCTCAACTTCGTAGTCACTACGGTGGTCCGGTATGACCTCGCCCAACCTGACCTGGCCGGCCAGCAGGTTGTGCATGGCAAAACGCCGGCCTGGAAGGTTCCGCTGCTGCGACGGATGGACCAAAGCCGCACCACGATCGAGTCGGATTGCCTGGGTCAATTGCTCAAGCTCCTCCGGGTCATGCTCTGATCGTCGGAGTGCGTGCGCAATTCGGGCGCGATCAACGTCGCCGAACTCTGCCGACGCCGCCAGTTCGTCCAAGTGCCTAGCCAGCTCGCTGTGAGACTTGCGGATAGCATCCCAAGGCTGGCTCGCAGGAGCCAGAGGCGCAGACCGCGGACTCGCCGCCTGCCCCTCACCGACTCCTGCAATAGCAGCGAGCTTCTTTTTCAGAGCCTCCAGTTGCTCGCGGCGCTTGGTCATGATCGAGCCGTCTGAACATAACGCTCAAGCGTCCGGATTCGATCGGCGAGGCTCGGGTGAGTCGCATACAGCGCGCCACGCCACCCCGCCGCTCGCCGAGCGACATCCTGACCTTGCGACTGCAGATCGTAGAGGAACGCGATTGTGTCTCGCGCATATCCCAGCTCGGCAGCCACTCGGTCCGCCATCGTCTCGGCGCGGCGGCTGAACCAGGCCAACGGTATTGGGACAAGGAAGGGCAGAACCGCATATCCGGCCCAGTCCCATTGGCCGAAGACCATCGAGTACAAGATCAGTCCGGCCAAGGACAGCGCGAAGAAGCCCACGATCAGGCACCCTAGTGCCGGCACTCGTCCGCCGAGACGGAACAGCGATTGCACGAACGAGACGACGAGCCGTCCGGGCTGGGCGTACCAGAACACGAGCAGCGTTGCCCATGGGTGACCTCCACGGTGGTGCCCGAGCTCATGAGCAAGCACTGCTTGTAACTGCCTCGGCGGCAGGTTGTTCACCGTCCATCGCGTGACAGCCACGGAATGGCCTGCGACGGCTGACCCGTTGATGCTGTCGGACTCCTCGATCCAAAGTTTGTAGTAGCTCGGATCGACACCCGCTCGGCCACAGACGGCACGCCATGAGATGTCCAGCTTCTGCTGCTCCATCAACGTCGGTCTGCGAAGACGGTAGAGGTACTTCACAATCAGGTCCTCGGTGCCTGGCCAGACGATCACCAGGCCGGACAGTACCCACGCGACGACGATCGTCAAGCTGAGCCAATCCTGCGAGAACCACGATGCGATCGACGACACGACACCGAAACTCCACAGCGCCCACGGAATGCCGAGCAGGAGCTCTGCGGCCGACGGCACTGATATCCGCACGCCTTGCGACGGCGATTGCGGCGGAGGAGCGGGACGGTCACCGAAGTTGAATACGCCGGGGGCTGTGTCCGGCGCATCAGGCGCTCCACCACCGACCGGGCCTTGTGGTCGCGGTTGCCAGTCGTCGGCGGAAAACGACCCTGGCCGGTCGTCGGGTCCGTCAGACGGACTCATACGACACCTCCCACGCCCTTCGGTGACCCACAGTCGAGAATCCCTTCGCATCTTTCTGTCACCGTCGCCCGGTTCCAGTCGACCTGCACGGCAGCAAACTCAATAGATGGAGACGTGCACGTGGTCATAGTGTCCACCGGTCGCGTCCGACGGGTTGTAAATGCCTCCGCCGTTGTAGGTCATCCATTGTCCAGTGCGAGCACTCCAGATCTTCCCGTACCAGATGACATAGTGCACACCAGTCCGGCCCGCGGTCTGAACCGCCCAGTTCGCATAGCGATCACCCTTCTCGCGAGCCGCCGGGATCTTGCGCGAGTCACCGCCGACGAAGACGTCGCACGCGAGACCCTTCGGATGATCGCTCGTCGGATTCCATGCGTGAGCGTCCCAGCAGGACATGCTCGGGTTGTCCAATGCAGCTCGAGCAGCGGCTACCCAAGCCGCTGTACGGGGAGTGACCAGACCACCGGTGCCGGTTGGGTCCGGCACTGTCTGGTCTTCCGGCGGCCACTTGCCTCCGACCGGCTTTCCGGTGATCAGACCACCGCCGCAATCCTGGTCAGGCTGCGGAGTCGACGAGACCCCGCTGGTGCCACCAGGCGAACCGCCTGCACGTCCCGCGTACGGATCACCTGACCGGTTCAGATCGATCCCGGCAGCGTCCGCGATCTCTCGTGCCTCCTGCTCCCGCTGCGCGTATCGATCAGGAAATTTCGACGCCTGGACCGCCTGGGCGGCATCTCCCAACGCCATCGACGGCCACCCGTTGATGTCCACGAGGCCAGGCGGATCAGGTGCATCCGATCCACCGAAGAAGGCGTTCGTTGCGTACTCGGGATCGAGGATGTGGTCACGATCCCCCCACCCTGCCCCGGGACGCTGCTGGAACAGGCCGACGGAGTCGGCGTCGCCGTACGTCAGGTTCTGCAGATCGGACTCGACCAACGCCGTCATCAAGGCGATCAGTGTCGCCTGCCCCGGCAACCCACGTTTGATCGCAACGCTGTCGATCAGCTTAGCGAATGCGAGCTGTGTGGTGCGCAATGATCCCTTGGAGTCCAGGTTCTGGGCTGCTCCTGGCACGCCGGGAGGACAAGCTGCATTGATTTGGTCGCCGCCGGCTCCGAACGGAGCGAGAATCACAACCGCCAGGATCGCTAGTATCGCCCCAACTCCAGCGATCTTCGGCCCGATGCTCTTGGCGCCGGCCAGTCCGGCTGCCTGAGCAAGATCTCGACCGCTAAACACTCTTGCCGTCCACGGACGCCGTCACGGTCCGGTCCCTCCATCGACCGAGCCAACAAGCCATCGCTCATCAGAGCGGACGACGGTCACGAGTAAGGGGACGTCGAACGTTCCTGCCTGCTTGCCGGTGGTCTGGACCTTGACAGTAACAAGGCGGGTGATCCTCGTGGGGGTATCGGTCGGCGCAGTGCCTGGCCGTGGGGTCGTAATTGTCACGGAGACCACCTTCGAGGTGCCCCCGGAGGTTCGGAGCGCGTCGTACGTCGGATCGCCGGCGCTCGCGAAACTCTGCGCGAGCTCAGGCGTCGTGAACTGAGTCGCACGGCCCACCAGCTCTTCATAGGTCTCGCTCGCCGGAGTGCGCTTGTAGAACAGATTGGCCCAACTCCGCGTGGTTGTATCGACAGCCGCGGTTGCTGCTGCCCCCGGCCGCTCCGTCTGCGGCGGCGGAGTCGTCAGGGGGGCCGTGGACGAAGGCGTCCCCTCAGGGTTGTTCGACTGCGTCTCGGTCACTGGCTGACTTGCTTCCGGTGCCGACTGTGTCAACAAGCCCACTGGACCGGAATCTGACTTACGCCCGAACAGGTGAGGCAAACCTCCCCCCACACCGAGAACGACGATCGCAAGCAGAACGATGACCACAATGACACCCATCGGACTCGCCGGCTCGCTGCGCCTGCGGTCACGGAGTTCCTGACGCTGACGTGCCGCATCCTCTCGGCGACGGTCTCGACGAGACTGCTTCTCCGCAGGGTCGTCGCTCACTCCTGAACCTGCCTCTGGTTCAAAACGCCCGTCTGGGTCTTCGCGCCTTGGCATAGGTCATCACCGTCCGCCGGACGGACGACCCACGGGAGCCCTGACGGCTGAGTACTCCCGGAAGTTCCTCGAGGTGGTCGCAGGCTGTTTGCGGATCTCACGTGCCCGTTTCGGAGGTCCTTCGCGCAGGCTTGCCGTGTGTATGACAGTCCTTCGCGGCTCGTAGCCACCGTTGCGCAACTGAACTGCAGTCGAGGACGGTTTTGCGTGGCGTCCTGTACTGCGGCCGTCGGATGAGGAGGATGAACCCGTGCTGACCGTCTTGGGCCGCTCGATCGAACCGCCCTGATAGATCGTCTCCTTGGCACCACGTCGCGAAGAGTCATCGCGCCTGCCCGGCCTTGGACCGGCCGACGACGGAAGCATGATTGCCGGCGACCGCTTCGATCCGGTGCGGCTGCTGCCTGGTCGACCGATGCTCGTCTCCCCACGAGATTGGCCACCTGCCACTGGGACCCGTGTGCCGTTTGGCGTTCGCTCTTCGTCGCCCTGCGGAGCACGGCTACCAGCCGGAGGCATGGTTCGGTAGTTCCGGTTTGTCTCGACGCGCTCATCAGGCGTGCCGCCGGACGGCCGCCGGCCCGCCTTGGGACGCTCTGTCTGGCTCGGCGAGGAACTCCGGCTGCGAAGAGCCGTCACCACGCGCCGAACTGCTTGAACCGCACCGCGACGCGCATATGACCCCATCACCATGCTGCCCAAGCCCGGCCGCATGCTCGATGTCACGCTTTCAAGCAGTCGCCGCAAGCGATACGCAGCAACCAGCACGACGAGTGCAAGACAAGTGACCGGCAACCAACCGAGAGTGTCGGTCATTGTGAAGACCGCGGTCAACATCGAGAGCGCTATGCCGAAAATGAGCATGGCAGCCACAGATTGCAGTATCAGCCCCAGAAGCGATTCAAGCCAATTCATTCCCCATTGTCGCGAGCGGCCTGGGATGATGAACAAGCAAGCGAAGATGACGCCGACGACCAGCAGAACAAGGCATCCAACGAACGCCATCAAAGCCGTGGCAGCCAGTCCGATGATGAGATATGCATAGATAGCGGCCGCGACCGCGGCGACCAACAGGACACCAACCCGGCCGAAGGCGTTCTCACCCTTGGCCCATTTAACAGTCGGCGCGTCTGAGCTACCTTCGCCCTTTGCTACCGTGTTGTTGATGTAGTCCAATCGCTTGTCGGAATCAACGCCGAGATCGAGCAAGCCCTTTCCATATTTCTCGCAGGCTTTGATCGAGCCAAACTCGGCGATACACCACGGCGTAGCCGCGAATCCTCGCCATGACGCGTCGCCCGATTTTCGGAGCATCGTGTCCCTGGAGCTTCCCGGGAACGCCGGCGCCGGCATTTCAATCGGAGTCTTCAGCGGCGGGCCGAGCACCTGATCCGACGCGCCCATCACGGTCTGCGCTCCGATTTGGCGGGCACCGTCGACGCCCTTGATCCAAGTCGACGCGCCAAATGCGAGGCTCACCGCTAGCAGTCCGGCGGCGAACACCCAAACCAGTTGACCGAACGCGGTTCCGGTCGAACGCCGAGACACGTACGCCGCGATGGCGCCGAAGGCGAGAGCCGACGGCAACAACCATGCGGTCAACTGTCCACTGATACCGCCGATCCCGCCCGAGGTCGCATTCATCAATGGATGGATGTCGGTAAACGAGAACAACCACCACCCGACCGAGATACCGGCTCTCGTCGCTGCCACAACGAACATCATCAGGAGTTGGGCGAACGAGTTGAAGATCGGCCGCAATGGGTCGCGCAAGCTCCCTTCGTAGTCCAGCGAGAACGCCATCGGGTTGTACTGCTCGAAGAGGGTCCGAGTGTCGCCGTGGGTCAGGTCAGGTGCCGGCAGCAGGTCCGCGAACCCGGCCGGGGTCGTCTGCTGATTCCCATCCGCCGCCAGTGCAACCTGGCTCGTGACGATCAAGGAGATTGCAAGAACGGTGACCGCGGTGCGAGCCCGCCGCTGCCACCTCATGCGACGTGTTCCTTGTTGCCGCCGGGACGGGGGGATTCTTTGTCTGACGCGTCGGAGCTCGGAGTGCCGTGGGCCGGGTACATTGCCTCGTTGTATGCCGCTTCGTCTGCTTCTTGGTCGTAGACCTCGTCTGGGCCTATCGGGGACTCGTAGCGGACCGGATGGCGGTGATCCTCGCCGTCGGCGGGGCCGGGGGTCGGCGGGTGGCCGTTTTGTTGGGCTACCGCCAGTTCGGGGGCAGTCGGCGTCGGCTGATTGACGGCATCGGCCGTCGCAGCGGGAGTCGAGGGGGCGGAGACTGAGGGTTTGGCCGGAGCTCCTGAGGGACCTGAAGAGGCTGTCGACGCGGTACCAAGATCGACCGAGGCAGCGGCAGGGCCTGCAGGTCCGGGCGCGGCTGACCCATTGCCGCTTCGGGCCAAGGACTCTCCCCCGTTGAGGACACCGCCGTAGCGAGCTGCAGAGGGCGCGCTGTTGGGAGGTGCGGGGCGTGCGTCGTCAGGCGCTGACGCGACGGCGTCGTTGGCTGCGGTGTCCGTGTATGTGGGCGCGTAGCGGTCTGCGTCGCTGTCGGACGCCGGCTGCCGAGAGGTGAAGGCCTCGGCCTGGGCGGTAGCAGCTGGTTCTGGCGTTACATCCTCGTCTTCTGCGAAGGGGTCTCCTTCGATATGGGATGGAACGACTGCCTGAGTGGGTTCGATGCTGTGTTCGGATTCCGGAGTTGTTTGGAGGAGCGCCGCCACCTGCTGGCTGGGGATGTCTATTTGGACGGTGGCTACTTCGTCCCAGCGGTCTCGCATGATGCAGTGGCCGTGGCGGATGGATTTGCCGTTGGCGGCGGTGTTGATGCCTCGGACGAGGGTTTGGTACGGGGCGGTTTGGGGGCGGCCGAGGAGTTCGAGGAGGGAGTCGACCTGTTCGCGGGAGCGGAGGCTGAAGGCGAACAGGGTGGTGATCTGCTCCACCAGGCCGGGCAGCTTCAGGATGCTGGCCGGGTCCTGGGTGTCGAGGACCAGGGAGGCTCCCAGGGCGCGGCCGACCCGGGCGATGTAGTCGAGGAACGAGGCGCCGTCCGGCGTCTTCGTCAGCAGGTGGACCTCGGGGACGATGACGACCTTGGAGCGGCCGCGGAACTCGCGGCGACCGGTCGTACGGATCATCCAGGCCAGGCAGCCGCGCAGGCAGGCCATACCGACGCGTTCGATCGGGGACCAGGACTCGGGGGCCGACTCGGGGGACGGCAGGGTGAGGCCGGGCATCTGGACCACCCAGAGGCCTGGGTTCGTGGTCAGGGAGGACAGGCCGGACGGCGGGCCGGCCACGACCGAGCCGAGGCCGGTTTCGACCAGGTCGCGGAGGGCGAAGCCGACCGTACGGACGGTCTCCTCCTCGGCGTTGCACAGTCGCTGGATGACGCCCCACGAGGACGGGTCCGGTGACTGGATCTCTGCGCGGGTGGCCGCGACGACGGGGGCCTCGGCGGCGCCACGCAGGTGCGGCGGGAGCAGCAGCATGAGCTGCGACGGCGCCTGCAGCAACGCGTCGTCGACCGGGAGTACGCGGAGGAGGTCCGCGGCGCCGGAGAACTGGGCCGTGATCTCGATGACGGCCGTCGGTACGCCGTACTCGGCGGCGACTGCCGATACGCCCGCGGCGTCGCCCTTCAGGTCCAGCAGCGGGACCCAGGCGCCGGCGAACGCGGAATCGAGGCCGCCCAGCATCGCGGCGGTCGTCTTGCCTCGACCGGACCGGCCGAGGAACAACGTCGTCGTCGCGTCGCCGAGCGCCGAACCGGCGGCCGCGTCGAAGCGGACCAGGCCCGGCGTGGAGCCGGTCAGGTACCCGATCGCGGGGCCGGTGGCGTCACCGATCGACGCACCGCCCCAGAACCAGGACCCGAAGAACGCGGTCGACTCGCGGACATGTCCCAGGTCCGGCACGCGGAGCTGGTCGCCGGGCAGCGACTCGAGCCAGAGGTCGCGCTGCTCGTCGGCGCCGACGGCGACCGTGATGCCACGGTCTGCGTAGTGCGCGATGACGGCGTCGACGTACGCCTCGAGGTCCTCCCGGGTGTCCGCGCTGACCAGCAGCCGCGGGTGGTCCTCGACCAAGGTCAGGCCGCTGCGGTTGATGTCGCGCTTGACCTCGCGCATCACCCGCTCGGTCTCGACGATCTCGTCGGCGGTCTCCTCCGCCGTACCCTTCGCGGCCGAGCGGCGCTGTTCCTTCGCGGACTTACGGGTCTCGTCGACCAGGTGCCGCGCGGTCTTCTTGGTCAGTACGCGGAACCGGACCGAGGCCTCGACGGTGACGTCGATCTCGTCGCCGTCGTCGTCGATCGCCTTGATCTCGGACAGCGTCCGCAGCCACTCCCCCGCGCCCGGCGTCTCGAGCTCCTCGGGGAAGTCGGTCATCGCCAGCACAGAGGTGTACGCCGCGATCTGACCGCGGGTGTCGTAGATCCGCAGGTGATCGGTGTACGGCACGACGCGGCCGGAGGTCAGCCGGGCCAGCGAGGCACCGGTGATCAGGCCACGACGCGGCGCCGCGACGGCGCCCCGGTGCATCTCGCGGCTGATCAGCCAGGAGATCACCTCGGCCGGCGCGGTGTGCGCCCGCCAGACGGTCGACCCGAGCTGACGAGCGAGCTTGCGCACCCGCTCGTCCAGGTGCGCGAGCTCCCGCGCACTCACCCGCCACGACGTCGTACCGAGGGCGTCGCTGATCGAACCGCGGACCTGCGCGGTGGCCCGCGGGTCCCGGTCGGACAGGTGGACGCCGAGGGCGACGTACCGCTCCGGCATCCGCATCTCGTCGATCCGGTCGGCCCGGGTCTGCGCCCAGGCCTCGTGGTCGCCGAGCCGGTAGTGGCCGGCCACCGAGTCGAGGTAGTCCTGGCCGGTCGAACGGCCCCAGACCACCTTCAGGTGGCTGAGCCGGTCACCGAGGATGGTCGCGGCCGCGCTGACCGCGGCGTCCAGGGCCGCGTCCTGCTCGGCCTCGGTCGCCAGGTCGGTGTTCGCGACCGAGATCAGGAACCACGCCTCGGCACTGCGTTCGGTCACCAGCAGGCCGTCGGCGATGGCGACCAGCCGCGGCGGTGGCAGGCCGCGCTCGCGACCGACCCCCACCAGGTTCAGGAGCTTGTCAGCGATCTTCATTCAGGCCTCTTCCTGACGACGTCCTGCGACTCACCCGTTGTACGTGTTCGGCTCCCAGCAGCCGGGCCCGCTGGTTGACGGTGATGTCCGCACCCGCGCGGACCCTCGGATCGGCCTCCACCACGACCTCGCGCTCCCACTCGGGCGTGATCCGGGCCTTGGCCAAGTCGGCGACCTTACGGGTCGAGACCCGCTCCCGCCAGGGCAGGTACTCCGACTTGTCGGCAGCCCGGGCGCCGAGGCCGATGATCGGCCGGTGCGCACGCAAGGCGTACCGGACGGCCAGCGCCCACTCGGTGACCCGGCGGCGGCGTTCGTGGAACCTGCCCGGCCGCCAGCCGAACGCGGTGATCACGAACGGCGGTACGACGTACAGGCTGACGGTGGGCTTCTGCGGTACGCCGATGAACGGGAACAGCAGCGCCACCCAGAGCAGGATGACGACCGCGCCGAAGATGATCATCCGGCGGCGCGCGCCTTCGCCGAGGTCGATGCCCAGCAGGTCGTACTGCCGGGTCTCGATCTCGAAGTGGTGGGTGAGGGTACGGCCGACGCGCATCAATTACCTCCGGACAGCAGTCCCCAGAAGCCCTTGAGCACGTTGATGGTCTGGTTGTTGGCGTAGATCAGACCACCGACCAGCACCCCCGCCGCGATGTGGCCGAACAGCTCGCCCCACTCGCGCTTGAAGTAGTGCCCGATCGCGCGCAGCACCAGGATGGCGATGAAGATGTTGCCCGCGATGACGAGGACCCAGTCCTTGAAATCCGCGCCGGTGGGGACGTTGGGGTCGGCCATGGGCACGGCAAGCTGAACCACGCTCGCAGCCAGTTCGTGCGTCATCATTGCGGTGTCTCCCTTGTTGCCTCGGTCGTCCGACGGCCAGTCGCTGGATTCATCCGACGGCAGCCACTTGCCATCTTTGTGCTCCGTCCGTGGCGACAGTACGCCTCAGCGTGAGCGTGTAGGTCTGGTCCAGCGTGGTATCGCCCACGCCGTTCCAGGTGACGGCGGCGGTCGCCTGCCGCTCGTCGTCGTTGCCGGCGTACACCTGCCAGTCCTTGAGTTCGCCGAACTTCACCGCACCGTTCAGGCTGCGGATGGTCGAGCCCGGGGCGGTCACCGCGGACACCTTGTTGTCGGACTCCGCGTACGCGCTGAAGAACGCCTCGGCGTCCTTCTCGGTCGCGGCGGTCAGGTCGTCGTCGGGCTTGCCCGCGTCGGGCATGTTGCTCGGCAACGGGGCGCGCTCGTCGGGTACGAACGTGGGCGGGCCGCTGGCCACCACCCGGCTCGAGGTCCGGGCGACCGGGACCGAGATGCGCTCCCAGACGATCGGGCCGGGGGTGAACGCGTTGCTGCCCTGCCGGGTGAACGTGTGCACCCGGACCCGGACGTCGACCACGGCGGTGACGCCGCTCGGGTCTGGGGTGACCTGACCCGGGTACGCCACGTCGGCGGTCTGCTTGCCGCGGCCGTTCCAGCCGGCCCGGCCGTCCAGCCCGGCGGCGAGGTCGAGCCCGACCTGGGCAGGGCGGGCGTCGGGGTTGTTCTCGTCCCAGGTCAGATAGGCGACGGAGTACCGCGTGGCGACCGCGCGGGCCTCGTCCGACGGGAAGCTGCTCTGCCCGCTGACCACGGTCTGCGGAGCCCGGTTCGGGGCGATCCAGGAGCGGATGCCACTGATCGCGGCCAGTAGCAGTACGACGACCACGAGGCCGCGGAAGAACCGCCGCGCCCAGGTGGAGAACGACGACTCGACCTCGGTCGACCACGGGGTCTGTCCGGGAGCCAGCACCTCGCGGGCCGGACCAGGCGCGGGCGCGGCGTGTGCACCGTGCGGCGAGCGCTGTTTCAAACGCTCGGGTGCGCGCGGGCCCTGGTTCTGCTGCGGTGTGTCCGGAGTACGCGCGGCCGGGCGGCGGGGCGGTGCGATCACGCCACCGTTCGGCGGCGGTGCCGGGTGCTGCGGAGCGGAGTACTGCGCGGCTACCCCCTGCGCCTGGCGAGGGGTAGGTGACACCGGCCCGCCGGGGTGGGCCCACCACTCCGGCGCGGTGCTCTGCGGGCGGCCCTTGCCGGGCTTCTTCGTCCGGCGCTGGTCCGACCAGTGCTCACCTTTTGGCGGCAGATTCAGTACTGTTCGCCACCAACTCATCCCTACCCGCCCCTCAGACAGCAGTTACGCGGACAGTAGCCGGGAGGATACGGCACGCAACCGCCCTCCGGGAGACCTGAGACCAGGATCCGGAAGGTCCATCGCTCCCCGCAGCCATACTGTTACCCCACACGCGGGCAGTGCCACCCTCACCGTCACTCATACCGGCCAAGCGTGACACCTTCGGTACCGTCGTCATAGCTCCTCTCTCATGCCCGCTCAGGTCGACCGGGCAGCGCACACCATGCCACACGCCGCGGACAGGTTCGAAAATCCGTGCGAACAACATGGTAAAGGCATCGGACCATCTGATCACAGATAGTAACCGATCTGGGCCTTGCCTGTGGAAAACTCTCCCGTGGCGAGGGGGTCAAAATCGCCTGTGGACAACCGCTTGCCAGCAGCGGCTCCGGGCATAAGGTCGGTGTGATCCCTGCTACCCCCTGGAGGACCAGGATGGAAACTCGCCGGCTGGGCCGACTCGGCCACCAGAGCTCGGTACTGATCTACGGCGCGGCATCGCTCGGCGGCGTCGACCAGGACCGCGCCGACGCCTCGATCCAGGAAGCTCTCGACGCCGGAATCAACCATTTCGACGTGGCCGCGGACTACGGCGACGCCGAGCTGCGGCTCGGCCCGCGGATGCCGGAGATCCGGGACCGCATCTTCCTCGCTACCAAGACCGGCCGCCGGACCTTCGAGGAGGCCTGGAGCGAGATCAACCGGTCGCTGGAGCGGCTGCAGACCGATCACGTGGATCTCATTCAGATGCACGCGGTCTGCGACCTGGAGAACCTCGATCTCGTCACCGGCAAGGGCGGTTCGCTGGAGGCGGCGATCCGGGCCAAGGACGAGCGTATGGCCCGGGCGATCGGTATCACCGGCCACACCGCGCAGGCGCCGTCGGTGCACACCGAGGGACTGCGCCGGTTCGACTTCGACAGCGTGCTCACGCCGCTCAACTACAAGCTGTCGACAGACCCGCAGTACGCCGCCGACTACGCGGCCCTGGTGGAGGCCGTGCAGGCGTCGGACGCGGCGCTGATGACGATCAAGATGATCGCCCGGCGGAACTGGGCCGACGGCGAGGAGAAGTCGTACGACACCTGGTACCGGCCGTTCGACGAGCAGCGCTACATCACCGCCGCGACCGCCTGGCTGCTGAACGGGCACCCGGAGATCACCGGGCTGGCGACCGCCGGCGAGACCCGGCTGCTACGGCAGATGATCGTCGCGGAGCGCGAGCGCGCGGACCTGACGCCGGAGGACGCCGCGTCGATCCTGGGCGAGGTCCAGGACTACGCGTCACCGTTCGTGGACATGCCGATCTGACAATTCATCAGAACGTGTCCCAGGTCACATACGAGACTCCGCATTCCGGTCAGGTCGTACGGCGCACGACAGCGCCGTGCGCCCCGGGGCCGGGGTGCGGGAACAAGTCGCGGGGCGGTCGGTGTTGACTCTGGCGTACTCATCTACTTTCGGAGGTCGTAGTGGCAACGGTCGAGCTGACCCAGGACAACTTCAACGAGGTGGTCGGTGGCGACGGTCTCGTGCTGGTGGATTTCTGGGCCGAGTGGTGTGGCCCGTGCAAGATGTTCGGACCGGTTTTCGAGAAGTCGTCCGAGCAGCACGCGGACATCACGTTCGGCAAGGTGGACACCGAGGCGCAGGGTGAGTTGGCGCAGGCCTTCCAGATCAGCTCCATCCCGACCCTGATGGCGGTCCGCGACGGCGTCGTCCTCTACTCCCAGGCCGGCGCGCTCCCCGCGGCCAGCCTGGAGGACCTGATCGGCCAGCTCCGCGCGGTCGACATGGACGAGGTCAAGGCCCAGATCGCCGCTCACGAGGCCGAGCACGGCTCCGAGCCGCACACCCACTGATCCACCCCAACCGATCCGGGAGCTCACACCGAGCTCCCGGATTTGTTGTGCCCGGCTCCGCCGGCAGGTCAGCTGTCGCGGGAGCTGAGGACGCAGAATTCGTTGCCTTCGGGGTCTGTCAGGACGGTGAAGGAGGCGTCTGCCGGTTGGCCGACGTCGGCTCGGTGGGCGCCCAGGGAGATCAGGCGGGCTATTTCGGCGTCGCGGTCCTGGGTGGTGTGGGGTGCGAAGTCGAGGTGCAGGCGGTTCTTGACCGTCTTGCCCTCCGGCACCGGGACGAAGACCATGCCGGGGCTGACGCGCTCCCAGGGCGTGTTCTTGACCGTGTCCTCGTCGACCCAGCCGGGGACGTTGACGCACTCGTCGTCGGAGACGTAGATCGTCTTCCAGCCGAAGGCTTCGGCCCACCAGGCCGCTTGCTTGCGTACGTCGTGACAGTCGACGACGACCGAGTACCACCTGAGCACCATGGGCGACACGATCGCACAGGGCACCGACAAAAAAGAAAGAGCGGGCCCTGGGCAGGAGAACGAAATCCAGGGCCCGCTCTTGTGGCTGACCGGAGCGGCGACGTGGTGGCCGGAGGAGGCGCGGGCAGATGAGGCGCTGCCCGAGTGAGGCTCACCGGGAGGGCTGCTCGAGGTGACGGTCAGCAGGATGGAGAGGCCACGTCGTTGGGGCCCCTCCAAGCAATCAGCGCAACGGGTTGAAGGGAAGCAGTTCCTGCGGGGTACGGCCGGTGGTGATGGTCTCGGCCAGCAGCTGACCGGTGATCGGGCCGAGGGTGATACCCCACATGCCGTGCCCGCCGGCCGCGAACACCCGCGGCGACGCGGTCGCGCCGATCAGCGGCAGGCCGTCCGGGGTGCAGGGCCGCGGGCCGACCCACTCGAATGTCCGCGCGTCCAGGTCGGCGTCGCGGAGCAGCGGCCGGGCGGCGTCGACGATCGCGTCGATCCGGCGCGGGTCGAGCTTCGCCTCGGGCTTGCGGAACTCCATCATCCCGGCCACCCGGAGCCGGTCGCCGAGCGGCGTGCAGGCGATCCGCTGCGCCGGGAAGTACACCGGGCCGGCCGGTACGTGCGCCATCGGCACGCTGAAGCTGTACCCGCGACCCGCCTGTACGACGGTCCGTACGCCGAACTGCCGCGCCAGGTCGCCCAGCCACGCGCCGGTCGCCATCACGACCGCGTCGAACGGGTCGGTCTCGCCGTCGGCGGTGACCAGCCGGACGCCGCGGATCTCGTCCACGATGTCCTTCACGACGACACCGCTGATGATCTGTCCGCCGCGGGCGATCACCGAGTCGGCCAGCTGGTTGACGTACTCGCCCGGGTTGATGAAGCGCTGGCCGTGCAGCCGGATCGCGGCGCCGATCTCGTCGGACAGCGACGGCTCGATCTCGCGGGCGTCGTCACCGGTGATCGCCTCGAACTCGATGCCCTGGCCGGCGGCGTGGATCTGCTCGATCTCCTCGAGCAGCACCTTGCGCTCCTCGACGGTGCGGTACGCGGCCAGGAACGACTTGGCCTCGTGGGTCTGCGCCTCGACCCCGGCCTTGGCCAGGAAGTCGAACGCGGTCAGAGCCTGCCGGTTGATCGGAACCAGCGCGTCCATCGCGGTCTTCCAGCGTCCGGCGGTGCTGTTGCGAGCGAAGCGGGTGAGGAACTTGAGGAGCCGCGGGCTCGCGGTGGGTGGCACGTACACAGGGGAGGACGGGCTCAGCACCGCACGGACGCCGTACTTGAGGACCGCTGGTTCCGGCAGCGGGGTGGCGAGGCCGGGGGTCAGCCAGCCGGCGTTGCCCCAGGACGCGCCTGCGGCGACACCCTCGCGGTCGAGCACTGTTACCTCGACGCCGGCTTCCTGGAGGAACCAGGCGGTCGCCAGGCCGACCATGCCCGCGCCGACGACGGCGACGCGATCCGGGACGAGGTGGGAGGAACCAGCTGTGGTCATGTATCGATGGTGCGGCCGCCGCAGGCGTCTGTCATGGTGCGATCACACCATTGCGGAGACAAATGACTGTGCTCAGCGCACAATAACCTGGTGATCTCCTCTTCCGATCTCATCGTCGCTGTCGGTCCCGCGCTCTTCGAGGTGGTGGTGCGCGGAAAGGGCGACAGCGAGGTACGCGACGTGTTCCTCGCCGACCCGCAGGAGCCTGCGACCGGTCAGCCGGGCGACCTGGTGCTAGGACTCGGTCTACGCGACGCGGAGGACTCTGTAGAGCTCGTAGAGCGCTGTGCCGCCGGTCACGCGTCAGGAGTGGTCCTTCGTACGGCGTTGGCGAACGAGCCGACCGTCGTCGCCGCGGCCGAGCGGGAGGCGCTCACACTGGTAGCGCTTCAGCCGAGCGTCACCTGGGCGCACGTGGTCTGGCTGCTGCGCGGTGTACTCGACCGTGCCGCCGCACCGGACTCCCCCGCCGCTGGCGACGCCGGCGTACACCAGGAGCTGTTCGCACTGGCTGACGCGGCCGCGGCGATCGTCGACGCACCTGTGACGATCGAGGACAATCAGTCGCGGGTACTGGCGTACTCCTCCGGCCAGGACTTCACCGACCCGACGCGGGTGTCCACCATCGTCGGACGCCGCGTACCGCCCGAGGTCATCGCGCACTTCCGGGCCAGGGGCATCTTCCGGCGGCTGGCCAGGTCCAGCGAGCCGTTCTTGGTACCGGACGGGCCGAACGGCATCCGCCCGCGTCTCGTCGTACCTGTACGAGCTGGTGGAGAGTGGCTGGGGTCTATCTGGGCTGTAGTGGACGGTCCGGTCAGCGAGGCGGTCACTACTGAGCTCAGCAATGCCGCCTCGGTCCTGGCGTTGCACCTGTTGCGGCTGCGAGCGCAGGCGGACGTAGCGCGTAGGAGTGCGATCGACAGGCTGCGGACGGTCCTGCGGCAGTTCTCGCCTGACCACCCGGTCGACGTACGTCTGCCGCGCCAGCCGTGGCGGGTGGTCGCACTGGGGTCTCCTGACGGGTACGACGTACCGCAGCAGCTCGACCTGTGGGAGTCGCTGGGGCGTCGTCACGGCTGGAGTGAACCGCAGCTGGCTGACCTTGACGGCACGGTTCTGGCTGTTGTCACGGACGCGGACGGACCTGGCTCTTGGCAATGGCTGCAGAAGCTGGTCGTGGAACAGTCCCCTGGTACCTACGCCGCTGCCGGCGGTCCTGCACGGGGCCCGGCTGATCTACCGAGTTCACGTGCGGAGGCGGTCGAGTTGCTGGGGCTGGTACGGCGGGGTGTCGCGCCGGGGCCGGCGTTACGGGTCGAACAGGCGTGGCACGTGCTGACGGTGCACCGGGCCGTGACGTCGCTTGATACCACCAAGATGGATGGTCCGCTCGCGACGCTGTTGCGGCACGACATCGAGCACGACACCGGGTACGTGGAAACGTTGCAGGCCTGGCTGGATTTTCCGGGTCAGCCGCAGCGGGCGGCGCGCGAACTGCACCTGCATACGAACACGTTGCGGCACCGGATGAAACGGATCGGCGAGATCGCGGAGCTCGATCTGTCCGATCCGCGGGAGCGGCTGGCGTTGCAGCTGCAGATTGCCGCGGTGCGGACCGAGCACTGAGATCTACACCACAGGGTCATGTAACAAGGCTTCACATTCCGGCAACTGCTGGGCAACATCCGCCTGACAGAGTCTTCCTTGTCAGCAGGTCCGACCTTTCACCAGGAGGCCGGAAAGGCTGCCCGGTCCGAGCTTTTCACCAGGAAGCTCGGGCCACCCGTAGGCCCGGCGATGTCTGAGCGACCGCCGGGCCTGCGGCATTTTCCCGGCCGGTCGAGGTTGCCTAGGACAACCGGTTGACGATGGTGCGGTAGACGGCCGGGAGGCGTGCGGCGGCCGGGACGATGTGCGGCGCGAGGAATGGGCGGTTGCGGGCCCAGAGCAACGATGCGGTGAGCAGGCGGCACTCCCAGGAGACCCGGCGCCAGGCTGCCTCGTAGTCCTGTGGGCGGTCGGCGCGGAGGCAGTCGACGAGTTCTGCGGAGGTGCGGAGGGCTACGGCGATGCCTTCGCCGGTGAGCGCGTCGACGTACCCGGCTGCGTCGCCGACGAGGAGGACCCGGCCGGCGGTGCGGACGCGGACGCGTTGGCGGAGCGGGCCGGCGCCCATTACGGCGCTGGCCGGTTCGGCTCCTTGGAGGCGGCGCTTCAGCTGTGGGAAGGCTTCCAGGTGCGAGTCGAAGGTGCCGCGGGCGGAGGTGAGCACGGCGACCCCGACCAGGTCGTCAGCCACCGGGGTCACGTACGCCTCACCCAGTGGGGACCAGTAGACCTCCACGAGGTCGCTCCAGGGCGGGACGTGGAAGTGCTGCCGCAGTCCCCTGCGTACCTCACCTGAGTTTTCTAGACAGAGGCCTAGTTGGCGGCGGGTGGGTGAGTGGAGGCCGTCGGCGGCGGCTAGGTAGCGGGCGGTTACGCCGACTGCGGTGACGGAGGTGGTGTTCTGGGTGATGGGGCCGACGCGGGCGCGGAGGACGGGGATGTCCAGCGCGGCCAAGCGGTCTGACAGGGCTGTTTGGAGAGTGGTACGGCGTACGCCGAGGCCAGGGCCGGCTACGAACCGAGCGTCGACGGAGTGGGTGCCGTCGAGGTAGCGGATCCCGTGGAACTCGCGGCCGGTCAGTTCCACGCCCAGGCGCTGCAGGTACGAGACCGCGCTGTGCGCGATGCCCTCACCGCAGGCCTTGTCGATCGGAGCGGCCCGTGGCTCGACGACCACAACCGACAGACCGGCCAGCGAGGCCCGGATCGCCGTGGCAGCACCGGCCGGACCCGCCCCGGCCACGAGCAGGTCGATCATCGAGTCAGCACGGTACCCAGCGCGGCTTCCTCGGTCCGGATCCGGACGGCGAGCAACGGAGCGTTGAGCAGCGTGAACACGATCGCGGTCACGTACGCCGAATGCACCAGCGGCAGCGCGATCCCTTCACCGATCACCGCGAGATAGTTCGGATGCCGGAGGAACCGGTACGGTCCGCGGGTGACCCGGCCGAGCCCCGGTACGACGATCACCCGGGTGTTCCACTGGTACCCGAGCACCGAGATGCACCACCACCGCAGTACCTGCATTGTCACAACGACCAGCAGCGCCGCCCAGCCGATGCGAGGAGCGAACGGCCGGCCGGACACGATCGCCTCCACCACGCAGCCGGCCAGCAATCCGGTGTGCAGCACCACCATGAACGGGTAGTGCCCCTTCCCGAACTCCACGCCACCGTGGGCGAAACTCCACTTCGCGTTCCGCAGCGACACGGCCAGTTCGGCGACCCGTTCGAAGCCGACCAGCACGACGAGAGCGACGTACCACCACAAGGAATTCGTCATCACCACTCCAGCAGGACGAGCTCGGAACAGAAACCGGGGCCCATCGCGAGCAGCAGACCCATACCTGAAGGATGCCGACCGAGCGTGTCACCGAGCACGTGCAGCACCGAGGACGACGACAGGTTGCCCACCGCATCGAGTGATTTCCACGTCAGGTCCAACGCCCCCGGCGGCAACGACAGTGTCTCCGACACCGCCTCCAGCACCTTCGGCCCGCCCGGATGACTCACCCAGGTCCCGATGTCGGCGATCGTCAACCCGTACGAGCCGAGGAACCCACGGACATCCCCACCCAGATAGGTCCGTACCACCTCCGGTACGTCCGCCCCGAGCACGATCCGGAACCCGCCCGCGCCGACGTCCCAGCCCATCACCCGCTCCGAGTCGGGGTACAGCCGCGAACGCGTCCCCACCACCGACGGCCCCGACGCCGAAGGATGCTCCGATCCCGTCAGCACCACCGCCGCCGCCCCGTCCCCGAACAACGCCCCACCGACGAGGTTCGGCAACGACGCGTCGTCGCGCTGCAAGGTCAGCGAACACAACTCCACCGACAGCAGTACGGCGACGTGCGACGGCCACGCCAGCAGGTAGTCGTGCAACCGGGCGATCCCGGCCGCTCCCCCGACACACCCCAGCCCGAACAACGGCAGCCGCTTCACGTCGTCCCGCAGGCCGAGCCGCATCGCCACCCGGGCATCGATCGACGGCGCCGCCACTCCGGTGACGGTGGTGAACATCAGTACGTCGACGTCGTCCAGCGTCAGCCCCGCGTCCTTCACCGCGCCCGCGACGGCCTCCGCGCCGAGGTCGACGGCCGACGCGATCCACGCGTCGTTCGCGGCGCCGAAGTCCTTGAGTGCGGCGTACTCCTCCAGCGGCAACGCCAGGTGCCGGTACGACACGCCCGCGTTCGCGTGCAGCCGCCGGAGCAGCGCCGTACCGGCGCCCTCGGGCAGGCAGATCGAGGCGAAGGCTTCGGTGAGCGAGGACTGCGGATACCGGTACGGAGGGAGCGCGGGGCGGACCGCTGCGATCCGCGTCATCGTGGCATCGTTACCCGGGTGAGGACCATCAAAGGTCTGGCGCTGGCGTGCCACCCCGGCCCGACCGTCGCCGTCACCGCTCTCGTCACGGCCGTCGCCTGGTCGGCCGGGCGAAGTCCGGCCGGGTGTTTCCTCGTCGCAGCAACGATCCTCACCGGCCACCTCTCGATCGGCTGGAGCAATGACGCGATTGATGCCGCCCGCGACACCATTGTGAACCGCCGGGACAAGCCGGTGGTGCGTGGACTGGTGAGTCGCCGGACACTCGCGATCGGCGCGGGCATCATGCTGGCGATCACCGTCCCCGTCTCCCTGGCCAACGGATTCCTGGCCGGGCTGGTTCATCTGCTGTTCGTCGGCTGCGCCTGGGCGTACAACCTCGGCCTCAAGTCGACCGCGATCTCGTGGCTCCCGTACGCCGTGGCGTTCGGCGGGCTGCCCTCGTTCGTGACACTCGGAACCGCACACGTCTGGGCGCCGTGGTGGGCGACCGCCGCGGGTGCACTTCTCGGTATCGGTGCCCATCTCGCAAACGTCGTGCCGGATCTCGCCGACGACCTGGCGACCGGCGTACGCGGCTGGCCGCAGCGGCTCGGCCGGTACGCGCGTCTGATCGCGCCACTCCCGCTCGCGGCGGCGACCGCGCTGCTGGTGATCGCGCCGGCCGGTGCGATCGGTGTCGTCGGCTGGATCGCGCTCGCGGTCGTTGCCGTGCTCCTCGGAACGATCCTGTTGTGGCGGAACGCGCCGTTCCTGGTCACGATCGCGATCGCTGCCGTCAGCATCGTTTCGCTGGTACTGCGTGGGGATGCGTTGACGTAGCCCGTCAGCCCGCGTCCGGCTTGAGCGGCGAGCTGCTGCCGAGGATCGCGGCCGTCAGCGCCTCGGCCGGCTCCTTCGCGGCGCGCGGGTTCGTGATCAGCACCAGGTCGATCGGCGGCAGCTCCGGTAGGCCGGCGCTCGGCGGCGGTTCGACCAGGTCCGCGGGCATCAGCGACCGGGCGAAGATCGCGATCCCGAGCCCGGCCCGGACCGCCGCGAGGACGCCGTTGACGCCGCGGACGATGCAGGTGATCCGGCAGGTACGGCCGGCCTGCTCGAGCGACTGCACACCGAGCGAGCGGCTCAACGACGGCGCCTGGTACGTGACCAGCGGGACCGGGCCGTCGGGCGCGATCCGGGTCCCGGCGATACCGGCCCAGACGAGCGAGTCCCGCCGGACCAGCCGGCCGTTCGGCTCGTAGCCGCCGCCTCCGTGCTTGACGTACGCGAGGTCGAGGTGGCCGGACTCGACCCGGCGGAGCAGGTTCGGGCTCTGTGCGACGGTCAGCTCCAGGTCGATCCGCGGATACAGCTGGCGGAAGTCGCGCAGGATCCTCGGCAGCGGCGTCAGCGCCAGGTCGTCGGTGACGCCGAACCGCAGCCGGCCGCGGAGCTCGGAGCCGGTGAAGTACCCGGCCGCCTCCTCGTGGGCGGCCAGGATGGTCCGGGCGAACCCGGCCATCGCCTCGCCGTCCGCGGTCAGCGTGACGCTGCGGGTGTCCCGGACGAACAGCGGCCGCCCGACGGCCGTCTCGAGTTTGCGGACGTGCTGACTCACCGTCGGCTGCCGGATCCCCAGCCGCTCGGCGGCCTGGGTGAAGCTGAGCGACTGCGCGACGGCCAGGAACGTCCGCAACTGGTCCGGGTCGTACATCGATGCACCTCCCATTACGTGACGCTATAAGACTAATAGGAGTAATTCGCTGTCGAGATCCAGTACCGAACCGTGAGGATGGTGGTGTCCTCCCCTGACCAGCCACTCGTGTAGGGATTACTCTTGACCACCCGGGCCACCGGTACTGTCCCGTCCACCGACTTCCACCTCCACCGCACCACCGATTCGACCGAGCTCCGGGAAACGCAGGCGCGCCGCCCGGGCTTCAAGGACACCTTCAGCGCGCTGCGGGTCCGTAACTTCCGCCTCCTGGTCAGCGGGCTCCTGGTGAGTTCGACCGGCGGCTGGATCCAGCGCATCGCGCAGGACTGGCTGGTGCTCACGCTCACCGGCAGTGCCACCGCGGTTGGTATCACCACCGCGCTGCAGTTTCTCCCCACCCTGGTGCTCGGCCTGTACGGCGGCGTGATCGCGGACCGCTTCCCCAAGCGGAAGATCCTGCTCGTCACGCAGATCACGATGGGCACCTGTGCCGGCACCCTCGCGCTGACCGCCTTCACCGGCAGCGTCCAGGTCTGGCACGTCTACACGATGGCGTTCGTCCTCGGTCTCGCGACCGCTGTCGACAATCCGACGAGGCAGTCGTTCGTCACCGAGCTCGTCCCCCGCGACACCGTCCGGAACGCGATCAGCATGGTGTCGTCGACGTTCCAGCTCGGCAGCCTGATCGGCCCGGCGCTGGGCGGCGTCCTGCTCGGCACGATTGGAGCCGGGTGGGCGTTCGCGCTCAACGGGCTGACGTTCTTCGCGTCGATCAGCGCGCTGCTGCGGATGCGCGAGAGCGAGATGCCCGGGTTCCACGCGGCGCGCAAGGCGAGCGCGGGGCTGCGGATCCGGGACGGGCTGCGCGACGGCGTGCGGTACGCGTTCCAAGAGCCGGCGGTGCGCTGGGCGATCGCGCTGGTCGGGATCTACGGCATGTTCTGTATCAGCCTCCCAGTGACGCTGACCGCGTTCGCCGACCGGGTGTTCCACACCGGCGCTTCGGGGTACGGCGTACTCAACTCGGTCGTCGCGTTCGGCGCGCTGGCAGGGGCGCTGCTGTCGGCGCGGCGCGTACGGCCGACACGGCTGCGGAACCTGATCGGGATCGCCGGTTTGTTGACAATCTCCGAAGTGCTCGCGGCGCTCCAGCCGTCGTTGTGGACGTTCATCCCGGTGCTCGCGTCGATGGGGATGGCGACGCTGATGTTCCTGACCGCGGCGCAGTCGATGGTCCAGCTGACGACGCCGGACGGTCTGCGCGGGCGGGTGTCGGGGATCTACAACCTGGTCTTCATCGGCGGCGGCGCGATCGGCGGTCCGCTGGTCGGGTTCCTCGCGCAGCACTTCGGTGCTCGCTCGGCTTTGCTGATCGCCGGCCTGGTTCCGGCGATCGCCACAGTCGCGATCGGACTGCGGTTGCGGCGGGACGGTCAGTTCCGGCTGGTCCTAGTGCGCACCCGGTCCCCGTGGCACCAGGTCCCGATCCGCGTCAACCTCCAGCAGAGCGACATCCAGTTGTCCGCGCCCAAGAGCACGCCGCTCCCCCGCACCTCTCGTCCCTTCACCCTGGGGCGGAGGCAACACGCACGGACGGACTCACACCTCCGCCCAGTACGCAGCCGCCGCCGTCGGCAGCACCACTAGAAACTCCTGGGGCGGGGCTGGGCATGCCTTCCACATCCCGGCCCTGCCTCAGGTCAGCGTGGGGCAAGTGAGATGTTGTCGAGGCGGAGCCACGTAGCGGCGTCCACGCCCCAGTAGCCGGTGAACACGGTCATCGTCGTGTTGGTGCCGGAGTTGAAGTCGACGGTGAGTTGCCGGTAACCGGGCGGCGCGGAGTAGTTCGTCTCGGCGTACGGCGTGCTGCCGGCGCGGATGCCGAAGTAGCCGCCGGTGAAGTTGCCCGAGCCCTCGACCCAGCCGGTCAACCGGTAGTTGGTGTTCGGCTGCACCGGAACCGTTTGTTTGAAGGCGTTCCAGGTCGCGTCCGACGCGTTGATCCAGCCGTTGTTGCGGCCCTGCTCCGCCCAGGCGCCCTTGTCGTGGTCGATCCCCTTCGTCCCGGTCCCCTCGGTCTGCCATGGCGCCCCGACGGCGGTCGTCGGTTGCGCCTCGAAGCTCGGGTCCGTGACGGCGGAGCCGTAGTACGCCTCGAGTTCACCGATCGACGTGAACGTCTGCGTACCTCCCGGCGTACCGATGATCCGCACTCCGTCGCCCGAGGTGAGGTCGAAGCTGAAGACGTACGTCGCGTTGGTCCCAGCTGCCGAGCTGGTCGGATACGCCGGCGTCGCGGTCTGCCCGGTGACGTCGGTCCACACGCCGTTGCGCCGTACCTGGACCCTCGGCGCGGACGCGAACCAGCCGCCGTCGCTGAACATCGTCCCGGTGGTGTAGACAACCTTGTTCAGGTTGTACGTGCGCGGCCAGGTGTAGCCCCACCAGCTGAGCGGTTTGCGTTCGTCGTTCCAGTCGTCCTCGTTCTGCGCGCGGACGCCGTCGTTGTAGCTCGACTGGCCGAAGTGCGTGGCGCGCTCGATCGGTACGGTGCCTGGTTCGCGCGCGAGGTTCCGGGTGCCGTCGAGGGTGTTGTCCGGAGTCGTCGGTGTGGACGGGGTGAGCGAGAGCTTGCGGAGCGAGAACGTGTACGCCCAGCGGTCGTTGAGGCCGCCGCCGCAGGTGCAGACGTTCGACTGCAGCCACATGTTGTTGCCGTCGGCACTGATGTACTTCGACGGGATCGTGGTCGCGTAGCCGCCGTGCTTCGCGTGCGTCCACGGGTAGCCGCCGAAGTCCTTCGGGGTGAAGTGCGTCCACGGGCCCCACGGCGTGGGTGATTCGTAGAACTCGAAGGTGTACTCGGTCCAGGACGTGTAGATGTAGCGGTTCAACGGCTTGTCGTAGACGACGCCGCCCTGGCTGATCGTGGTCAGGTCGTGAGCGCGTCCCGCCGTACCGACGTTCGTGTAGATGTGGCGGTCGTCGTGCAGTGCGGCGACCCGCGCGTTGATGTCCGCGGTCCACTGCGGTACGCCGTTCGTGGCACCGGCGTAGAACTGCCAGGCCGAGCGGTCCTGCACGCTCGTCGCGGGGACACGGGCGAGCCAGAGGTCGACGGGGTCCGGTACGCGGTTCGAGAACGAGTCGCGCCAGTTGTTGTCGAGGCCGTACGCGTAGACGTAGCCGTCCGGGGCGTTCGCGTAGTTCTTGCCGTAGTCGAGGAAGAAGATCGTGGTGAACCTCGACCCGCCGAACATTGGCGCGCTGGTGTCGAACGTCCAGGTGCGTCCGTGGTCCGTGGACTTCGCGATCGTCGCCGCGGGCGCGTCGTCGAAGTCGAAGGCAAGGTCCTGTACGGCGAGGTAGAGGTTGCCGCCGACGCAGGCCATCCCTGTCGGTTTGCGGCTGTGGTTTGCGGTCCACACCTTGCCGAGCTGATCGCCCTGGGCGAGCTGGGTGCCGGTCAACGATCCCGGCATCCCGGAGATCCGGGTCACGCCGATGTCGCTCGCGATCGACCCGAAACCGATGCCGTCGCCGTACGCCGCGTACACGTTGTCGTCGTCCGACCAGCAGTTGGGCCACAGGTCGCCGTGATCCTTGTCGTCTCCGATCGCGGGCGCCCCCACAGTAGCGCCGGCGTCGACGCCGACGGTCGAGAAGTACGTGCTCTCCGGCGGCGAGGCAGTGGTCGTCGCGCGGGCAGACCCCACGCCGGCCAACCCGAGAGCCAACACAACACAGGCGATCCTTCGCATGCCAACCTCCTGGACCCCGGTGCGGGCGGGGCGGGAGAAATCGATTTCCCGCACCGGGTGCCTCGAAGGTAGTCACCACAAGAACCGCGGTCAAGACCTCACATCACGGTGGTGAAAAGACCGGGGATCAGCCGACGGATCCACCCGATCCGGTGGACGTGGAGGCCGGGGCGCCCAGCGTGGCCAGGTCTGCTCGGGCGGGGTGCGTACGACCCATCGGTCCGGCGGCCATCGCGCGGATCAGGTTCAGCGTGACGGTGCGGGCGAACGCGACCTCCCGCGCGGTCACTGCGTGTTCGGAGTTCGGGCCGTGCAGGGACGGGACCCAATTCATCGAACCGGTGTCGAAGACACCCGCGCCTGACGGTGCCGTGTAGTAGGTGGCGTCGGAGTAGGTGTGGATCGACGGGCCGCAGGACACCGGTGAGTGCGCCACCACCTGGAGGTTCTTCGGTGTGCCCGCGATCGGGTAGGCGCGGTCGACCTCGGTGGCGGTGAGGCCCGGATACGTCGAGCCCTTCGTCGCGCCGGTTCCGGCGTACAGGAAGAAGCCCGGATCGCGGACGGTGAACG
Source organism: Kribbella sp. NPDC031520 (assembly GCF_055580825.1). Taxonomy (NCBI): domain Bacteria; kingdom Bacillati; phylum Actinomycetota; class Actinomycetes; order Propionibacteriales; family Kribbellaceae; genus Kribbella; species Kribbella sp. NPDC031520. Next base: position 550,545 of record NZ_JBVIKS010000006.1, on the reverse strand, counting down.
AGCCGACGGCCGGGAAGCACTCGTAGAGCATGCCGGTCAGCGAGTTCTCCGGCCGCGGGTACGGCTTGCTCCGCCACTTCGCGGTGGTGTCCGGGCGATTGCGAAGCGGGTCCAGGGTCGCGTCCTTGTAGCCGACCAGCACCCGGCCACCGGACTCGTAGCGCACCCGCCAGTATTCGGCGTTGGCACCGAGGAACGCGAGGTTCGTACCGGCGTCGCGCGCCTTCGTGGCAGCGGCGCGCATCGCGACGGTCCAGTACTCGTCGTGGCCGGGCGACACCATCCCGCGCGCGCCGGCGAGCGCGTTCGGGTCGGTCGCCAGGTCGACGCTGGTCAGGTACGCGAGCCGTACGCCGCTCCGCTCCGCCAGCTGGATCAGCGGCAGCTCGGACTGCACCAGGGTCCGCGCGCCGTTCCCGTCGTACGGGCGGTCGAAGCTGACCCGGTGCGCCCGCGACGCGAACGACTTGTCGGGGCCGTTGTAGAGCGAGTACCCACCCCACTGGTTGTAGGCCTCGTACGTGTTGACGGCGTCGACGATCACGACCGTGTCCCGCGCCGAGTCCGAACGGACGGTCAGCGGGACGTACTTCTGCTTTCCGTCGGCCGCCGTCAGCAGCAACAGATACGCACCGGCCGGCCAAGCGGTCGTCGGCACGGTCAACGACGGCCGCCAAGCGGTGCTGACGAGATGGTCGGACGGCCGTACCACGGCTGCGGGCTGCACCCGTCCCGGAACGCTCGCCGAAGTCCACACGAGCCGTCCGCCGGTCCCGCGGTACCAGCCGATCCGGAACGCCCGCACCGTGAAGGCACCTGCGGCCGACGTCACGAACAACCGGAACGGCTGACCGCTCCGGACGCTGACGTGATCGGCGTACCCGGCGAGTTCGAGCGGCCCGGCGATCCGCCGGGTGTCGATCCGCCAGGCCGTCGTACCGCGCTTCGCGTTCTCCGCCACGACAGCTGACCTGCGAACCTGCGGCTTTGCGGTTTGCAAGGAGGTCGGCGAGGCCGGGCGCTGGGACGCTGCTGCCGGATGTGCACTGCAAGCAGTTGCCAGCAGCAACAGACCGGCAGCCGGCCATCGTCGTACCGCGATCACCGATCCTCCTTCCGGTCACCTCGACGATAGGCAAGGCCCGCTTGGAACAAGCTGAGAGAGGCTCGCGCCCCCGGCTGGATCGTGGCCGGGGGCGCGAGCGTGCCGGCGGGCGGGCCGGCGGTGGCGGCATCAGGGGATGTTGATGACGCCGACCGGGAGCACCTTGACGGTGCGGTGGTGCAACGTGCCGCCGAGGATCACCTTGCGCAGCGCGACGTTGTTGGTCGTGCTGGACTCGTACAGCCGGTGCTCCGGGTTGGCGGTGACCTGGACGTAGTACGTGCCGTTGGCCAGGTTGGTGATGTCGAACGACTGGCCGGGCAGCGTCTGCTCGTACGTGTCGCCGGACCCGACATCGAGGACCTCACGGACCGACAGCGAGCCGTGGTCGCCGCACGCGGTGTGCAGATCGGTGTTGTACGGGTGCCAGTTCGCGTTCTTCACCGTGTAGTCGATCGAGTCCGTCGCGGCCAGGCAGAATGCTTCCTTCTGGCTACGGACGACCTCGGTCTGCTTCGCGTTCAGCAGGCTGTACCGCGCGAAGTCGGTGAAGTGCCAGTGGTTGTGGCCGGGCCGGCCATCCCACTCCAGGGTGCCGGTGTTGTGGTACCCGACCTGCTTGCCGTGCGTGTCGTAGAAGTACTGGTAGGCGTCCATCAGGTCCTTGCCCTGACGACGGAAACCGTCCAGCACGAGCGGCGACGGACCGGCGTTCCACACGGTCGCCGAGAACTGCAGGAAGTCCTTGTTCGCGTCCGGCGTACCCGCGTCGCCACGGGCGACCATGATCCCCCACGCGGGGACCGGCCGCAGGTCCGGCTTCGGCCCGTTCGGCACGCTCGCCTTGCCGGTCGGACGGGCCGCGTTCGGCTTCAGTACCACGGACTTCTCCGCCAGGTCCTTGGCCGCGGCGCACCCGCGGAGGCATTGCTGGGCCTTCTCGACAGTGAGGTTCAGCTTGACCGACGACTCCTTCGCGGGAATCTTGAAGAAGTCACGGTACGCCTTGTTCACTGTGACCGTCGCCTTGTACTTGCCGATGGCAAGCTTTACCGGCCCGCCGGTGTCGTCGTACGTCCGCGTCGACCACCCGGTCTGCAGTCCCCAGACCGCGCCGACCGTGAACGGGTTGGCCCCACAGCCGTCCGGGTACGGCGACGTGGCCGGCGCGTCCGGACGGGTCCGGGAACCCTCGCCGTTCAGGCAGAGGGTCTGGTCCTTCTCGAGCACCTTCTTGCCCTTGGCATCGGTGATCGTGACGTGCAGGAACTTCCCCAGACCGCCGAAGTTCGTGACGAGCCCCTTCGGCAGCCGCCGGGTCGCCTTGCCGTTCACGTACTGCGTCGCGACGACCGGTGACGCGTACGTCGCCCGGGTCGCGCGGATCTCGATCGGCCCGTTGCCGGCCACCAGATGCGTACCGAGATCCAGGTCGACGCCGTAGTCCGGGTCGCTGTCGAGTGTGACGTCGATGCTCCCGGCAACCAGCTTCAGCGGCGGCCGGGCCGCCGTAGCGGAACTCGAGGCCGCCGATGCGCCGGCGGCTGCGAGTGCGACCAGACCGGCCGCCCCGGCCGCGGCGACCGCCGTCCGGCCGAGTTTTCGTGCCTTCACTATGGAACCCCCTCTTGCGTCGGCCGGCGTCCTCACGAGCCGGCCTGCTGCTGGTACGACGCCCCGGAGCCGTCGTGAAGTTGATCAAGGTTCCATGGCAGTCCTGTCACAGGAAGTCACAGCGCTTGAATACTTGACTGCGTAAATTAAGCGCACCTAGGCTCGGCCGGGTCCGCTCACTCCTCCCCCGGAGGACGTTTTCATGTTCTTCAGACGTTCCACGATCGTGCTGGCTGCCGTCGCTCTGGTGACGACCGCAGCCGCAACCACCCCGGCCGACGCGGCCCGTGACCAGCAGAAGCCCACCTACCCGCAGATCGCCGCCAAGCCGTACCTGGGCTGGAGCAGCTGGAGTCTGCAGTCCACCAACTACCCAGGCGTGAACCCCGACGGCCCCGGCAGCTTCATCAGCGAGCAGAACATCCTCACTCAGGCTCAGGCGCTGGCGACCAAGCTGAAGCCGTACGGCTACGAGTACGTGAACGTCGACGCCGGGTGGCAGGACGGCGGTGACGAGTACGGCCGCCCGGTCGCGATGGCGAAACGGTTCCCGCGCGGGATGAAGGCGGTCGGCGACGACATCCACAAGCTCGGCCTGAAGTTCGGGATCTACACGACCGTCGGCCTCGGTACGGACGTGTACCGGGACGGCAACACGCCGATCTACGACGCGCCTGGGTGTTTCACCCGCGACATCGTCTACCCGGACCTGCGAAAGACGAACGGCTGGGACGCGGCGTACAAGATCAACTACGCGAGCCCGTGCGCGCAGAAGTACGCCGACTCGATCGTCGACCTCTTCGCGTCCTGGGGCGTGGACTTCATCAAGATGGACGGCGTCGGCCCAGGCTCGTGGAAGGGTGCGCCGGACGACCCGAACCACAACAACACCGCCGACGTCGAGGCGTGGTGGCGTGCGGTCCAGAACGCCGGCCGCCCGATGCAGTACACGCTGTCCTGGTCGCTCAGCCACCGCTACGTCGACGTCTGGAAGCAGAACTCGAACGGCTGGCGGATCGACACCGACGTCGAGTGCTACTGCGACTCGATCGTCAAGTGGGACAGCTCGGTGAGGCAGCGCTGGTGGGACGTCGCGCAATGGGTCGACGACGCCGGACCGGGGCACTGGAACAACCTCGACGCGCTGGACGTCGGCGTCGGCGCGATGGACGGCCTGACCGACGCGGAACGCCAGTCGTACATGACGTTCTGGGCGATCAACGCCGCGCCGTTGTTCTCCGGCGACGACCTGACCAAGCTGGACGCGTACGGCCTGAAGCTGCTGACGAACCGCGAGGTGATCGCGATCGACCAGTCCGGCAACCCGGCCCGGCCGCTGAACCAGGACCAGCTGCAGCAGGTCTGGTACGCACAGAACGTCGACGGCAGTACGACGGTTGCCCTGTTCAACCTTGCCGACTCCCCCGCCACGGTGACCGGCAGGTTCGACCAGCTCGGGATCGACGGCAAGGCCACCGTCCGCGACGTCTGGGCGGATCAGAACACCCGCGACGTGACCGGGGCGGTCACCGCGCAACTGCCCGCGCACGGGTCGAAGCTGTACAAGATCTGGCCCGCGAACGTGCCGGTCACGATCCCGGCGGACGTCACCGCCACAGATGTCAGCCGTACGACGGTGTCCCTGAACTGGCGGCCGAGCGCCGGCGCCACGTCGTACCAGGTGTTTGCCAACGGCAAGCAAGTGGCGACGCCGGCAACGCCGAACGTCGTGGTGACGGGACTGCTGCCGCAGACGGAGTACACGTTCACGGTCAAGGCCGTGAAGAGCGGCCGTCCGTCGACGGCGAGCGCCCCGGTGACGATGCTGACGTCGGCGTCCGACGGACCGGTGCGGTACGAGGCGGAGGCGCCGACCAGCACGCTGACCGGATCGGCGAGCGTCAACGGCTGCAGCCTGTGCTCGGGCGGCTCGAAGGTCGGCAACATCGGCTATTCGTCGACCGTCACGCTGAACGGCATCACGGTGCCGACGGCCGGTACGTACCTGGTGAAGATCGCCTACACCGACGGCGACACCAGCCGGCAGAGCATGCTCACCGTCAACGGCTCTGACAGCTACTGGGTCAACTACAGCGGACTCGGCGACAACGACTGGGGTACGCCGCAGACCACCTACCTGCCCGTCAGGCTCACCGCGGGCGCCAACTCGCTGAAGATCAGCAACCCGAACGGCTACATCGCCGACATCGACTGGATCACCGTTTAGGTCCACAAAGACCGCGGGGCCGGCACCACCAGGGCCGGCCTCGCGTTTTACTGGGTGCATGAGCGACTACCCCGAACCCCTGATCCCACCCGGCGGCACCGCACCCGTTCCGCGCCGGATCCGCGCACTGCTCGACGACCGCGTCGCCCTCGACACGACCGACGCGATCTACCTCTGGGAGTTCCCGCCGTACCCGCAGTACTACGTCCCGCTCGCGGACGTCGCCGACGGCGTCCTCACCGACACCGGCGAGACCAAGGAGTTCTCCCACGGGGTGGCCCGCGTCCACACGGCCGGGTCCGGGCACGCCTGGGTGTACGACGAGGGCGTCGCAAAGGACCGCGTCCGCTTCCAATGGGACGCCCTCGACAGCTGGTTCGAGGAGGACGAGGAAGTCTTCGTCCACCCCCGCAACCCGTACGCCCGCGTCGACGCGATCAAGTCCACCCGCCACCTGACGGTCTCCGCCGACGACCAGCTCCTGGCCGACTCGGCTTCGTGCGTCATCGTCTACGAGACCGGCCTGCCACCGCGGTACTACTTCCCGCGTACCTCCGTCCGCCTCGAACACCTGACGCCGAGCGACACCGTCACCGCCTGCCCGTACAAAGGCAAAACGAGCGCCTACTGGTCCATCCCGACGGTGAAGGACGTCGCCTGGTCGTACGACTTCCCGACCGCGACGCTCCTCCCCATCGCCGGCCACATCGCGTTCTTCGGCGAGAACGTCGACATCACCATCGACGGCGTACCGCAGGAGCGGCCGATCACGCCGTTCTCGAACCCGGCCCAGCGACCGACCGACGGGAACGTCAGATCGCCGCAGTCGACGCCCCGTCCATCGTGATGATCGAGGCGGTGACGTAGCTCGCCCGCGGAGACGCGAGGAAGATCGCCACGTCCGCGACCTCCTCCGGCTCGCCGACGCGGCCCATCGGAATGTCCTGAACCATCTCTGCGAGCAGCTCGTCCTTCGGCTTCCCGGTCGCGCGGACCGCGGCCTCGAGGCCCTCGTCGACGCGGCCGGTGCGGGTCGTACCGGGGTTGATCACGTTCACCCGCACGCCACGACCCGCGTACGCCTTCGCATACCCGACGGACGCGAGCATGAGCGCGGCGTTGGCCGCGCCGCCACCGATGTGCAGCGGGTTCGCCGCCCGGCCACCCTGACCGACGACGTTCACGACGGCACCGCTACCGCGCTCGGCCATCCCGCGGATGACCGCCTCGGTCGCGTGCATGTACGTGAAGTACTTGGCGTCCATCGTCGCGTGCAGCGCCGCACTGTCCAGCTCGTCCACCGGCGTCCGCCGGGCCGCGCCCGCGCAGTTGATCAGGATGTCCGGTACGCCGATCCGCTCGAACGCGGCCCGGGTCGCCTCCGGATCGGTCAGGTCGACCGCCTCCACCTGAAAGCTCAGGCCCTTCGCGGCAAGCTCCTCCTGCGCCTTCGCCAGGTTGCCCGGATCCCGCGAGATGCCGACGACCGTGGCACCCTCCCGGGCCAGGGCCTCGACACAGGCCAGACCGATTCCCTTGCTCGCCCCGGTGACCACAGCGGTCTTCCCGGCCAGTTCCAGCTCCACGTGTCTCCTCAGGTGTTGGCGTCGTACTCGTCGCGGGCCTGCGCGATCTCGTCCATGTGGTCGTACGCCCATGTCCGCAGGGTCCCGACCGCCACCGCCAGGCTCATCCCGAGCGGCGTCAGCGTATACGTCACGGTCACCGGCACCGTCGGCACGACCGTACGGCGGACCACCCCGTCCCGCTCGAGCTGCCGCAGGGTCTGGGTGAGCATCTTCTGGGTGATGCCTTCGACGATCAGCTTGAGCTGACCGGACCGCAGCTCGCCGTGTTTCTCCAGCGTGCTGATCACGAGCATCGTCCAGGTGTCACCGATCCGCCCGAGCACCTGACGTGTCGGACAGGCGCCCTTGGTGGCATCCCATCTGCTGCTGACCTGGTCTGTATCCATTTGGTGCCTATGGCAGTAATTAGTGCTGTCTTCCGGCCGCGACGAACGATTCGTAGCGTCGTCGGTGAGTCTACGCAAGGAAGGCAATCCCCATGAGAGCATTTCTGCCCACCGGACCGAACGTGATCGCGCTCACCGAGCTCGACGACGTGCAGCAAGGTCCCGGCGAGGTTCTGATCGACGTCGCGGCGTACTCGCTGAACCGCGGCGAGACGTTCCAGCTCGAGAACCCGCCGGCGGACTGGCGGCCGGGCAAGGACATCGCCGGCCGGGTACTGGCGACCGTCGACGGCGGGCCCGCCGTCGGATCCCGCGTGGTGGCACACGTACCGGACTCGGGTTGGGCCGAGTACGTCAGCGCCCCGCCGACCCAGGTCGCCGTACTCCCCGACGAGGTGTCGTACCAGCAAGCCGCCGCTCTGCCGCTCGCCGGTCTGACGGCCCTTCGCCTGCTCCGGCGGGCGGGCGCCGTGATCGGACAGCGCGTCCTGCTGACCGGAGCGTCCGGCGGAGTCGGCCACTACTTCACCGAACTCGCGGCCGCCGCCGGTGCCTCGCTGACCGCGGTCGTGTCGTCCCCCGCCCGCGGCGAGCGCCTCCGGGAACTCGGTGCCGACACGGTCGTGTACGACGTCGCGGACGCAGCCGGGCCGTACGACGTCGTACTGGATTCCGTCGGCGGCGACAGCCTCCCGGTCGCGCTGTCGAAGGTGAAGGCCGACGGGCAGCTGATCTGGTTCGGCCAGGCGAGCCGGAAGCCGGTCGCGCTCGACTTCTTCAGCCTCTTCGACGGACCCGAGAACGCCCGCCTGGAACACTTCCACTACACCGAAGGCGACGACGCGGCCGACCTCGCGACCCTCGTCCGCCTGGTCGCGACCGGCCGGCTGCACCCGGAGCTCGGCCGGGTCGAGGACTGGACCCGGACCCCCGAGGTCGTCGACGACCTCCGCAACCGCCGCATCCGCGGCAACGCCGTACTCACCCTGATCGAAGAGGAGAACACCCCGATGGATCCGAAGAGCGTCGTCACCCAGTACGTCGAGGCCGTCGCGGCCGGCGATCTACCGACGATCCGGGCGAGCTTCGCCCCGGACGTGGTGTGGACGTACCCGGGCGACCTGCCGTTGTCGGGTGACTGGAAGGGCCGGGACACGGTCGTCGACGAGTTCCTCGGCAAGGTCGCCGGGCAGCTGTTCGCACCGGACGCGCCGGTGACGATCAAGCTGACGAACGCGATCGCCGACGGCGAGCAGGTGTTCGCCGAGTGGACCGCCGAGGCGACGGCGCGGTCCGGTGCGGCCTACCGGAACAACTGCGGCGCCGTGTTCACCGTGCGGGACGGGGTGATCGTCGCGGTCCGCGAATACCTCGACACCGACCACGCGCGGCGGGTGCTGTTCGACTCGATGCCCTGAGCAATTTTCTGGATCCGTTGTTGGGGCTTGATCCGGTCAGTACAGTAGGTGATCAGATCGACACTATTAGTTTCGACGCCTGATGCCCATGTAGTTGCACTGAGCACCGACGCCGGAGGAATCCCTCGTGCCGACCACTTCCCATTCACCTCCCAGTGCCGGCCAACGCCTGCCCTGGAAGGACTTCCTGCACCATGATCTACCCGCTTCACTCGTCGTCTTCCTGATCGCAGTACCGCTCTCCCTGGGGATCGCCGCCGCGTCCGGCGCCCCGCTGATCGCCGGCCTGGTAGCCGCGGTGGTCGGCGGGGTGGTGGCCGGCGCGCTCGGCGGCTCCCCGCTCCAGGTCAGCGGCCCGGCCGCGGGCCTGACCGTTGTCGTCGCCGGCCTGGTCGACCAGTTCGGTTGGGCCGCGACCGCCGCCATCACCTGCGCGGCCGGCGCCCTGCAGATCCTGCTCGGTATCACCCGGATCGGACGGCTGGCGCTGTCCCTGTCACCCGCGGTCGTGCACGGTATGCTCGCCGGGATCGGCGTCACGATCGCCGTCCAGCAGTTGCACGTCGTCCTCGGCGGCAAGGCGCAGAGCTCGCTGATCGCGAACGTGACCGCGCTCCCCGCGCAACTCGTCGCGCATCACGGCCATTCGGTCGTGGTCGGCGTACTGACCGTCATCGTCGTGCTCGCCTGGCCGAAAGTGCCCAAATTAAAGTCGATTCCGGCACCGCTGGTCGCCGTCGTCGCGGTCACCGCGCTGGCCGCGTTCTTCATGCCGGACGTCACTCGGGTCGACCTGCCGGACAACCCGCTGCAGAGTCTGATCCTTCCGGCGATGCCCGAGGGTACGCCGCTCGAGATCGCGACCGCCGTACTCACGGTCGCCCTCGTCGCGAGTGTCGAGTCGTTGCTGTCGGCCGTTGCCGTTGACAAGCTTCATCGCGGCGCGCGGACCAACCTCGATCGCGAGCTGATCGGCCAGGGCGCCGCGAACGCGGTCTCCGGCGCGCTCGGCGGGATGCCCGTCACCGGCGTCATCGTGCGCTCGTCGACGAACGTCGCGGCTGGTGCGCGCACCCGCGCTTCCGCGATCATGCACGGGCTGTGGATCGCCGCATTCGTCCTCGCGGCCGGGGCGATGCTCGAACTCATCCCGATGGCCGCGCTGGCCGGCGTACTGCTCGTCACCGGCCTGCGTCTCGTACAACTCGCACACATCCGCACGCTGAAGCGGCACGACGAGCTGCTCGTGTACGTCGTGACCGCCGTCGGCGTCGGCGTACTGGGACTGGCCGAAGGCGTCCTGCTCGGACTGGTCCTCGCACTCGTCCGCGTGCTGTACCGCCTGGCGCGGGCGACCGTGACCGCGACCGAGACGGACGGCCTGTGGACGGTACGGATCCGTGGCGCGATGGTGTTCCTCGGGGTCTCCTCGCTGGTGCGTACGTTGCGCGCGATCCCTGTAGGAGCAGCTGTTCGCATCGAGCTGACCGTGGATCATCTCGACCACGCCGCGTACGAAGCGATCGAGGACTGGCGGCGCGGGCACGTCGCGCGCGGCGGTTCGGTCGAAGTCCATCGCGGCGGCGTCGCGGAACAGCTCGACGACGTACCACTGAAGGCATTGCTCGCGCGGCTGGCCGCCGAGGGACAGCAGCCGGCGCATCTGTTCATCACCTGTGCGGACTCGCGGATCGTGCCGACGATGATCACGACGAGCGGCCCGGGCGACCAATTCTGCGTCCGGAACATCGGGAATCTCGTTCCACCGAAGGGATCCAACAGCAGTTCGGTGGACGCCGCGATCGAGTACGCCGTCGACGTCCTCGGCGTGCGCTCGATCGTGGTCTGCGGTCATTCCTCGTGCGGTGCAGCCGCCGCCGCGCTCGCGGCCGACGTACCGGAAGGATCCGGGCTGGCGAGCTGGCTGCGGCACCTGGAGCCGTCGGTCCGCCGGGCGGTGACGTACCCGGACATCCTCGATCCGGCCACCGGAGTGAAGCTGTCGGCCGCGGACAAGCTGTCCGTCGCGAACGTCGCCGTACAGCTGGAGAACCTGCGTACGTTCCCGTCGGTCCGCCGGGCCGAGGCTCAGGGGCGGCTCGAGCTGATCGGGCTGTGGTTCGACATCGGCGCCGCGAGCGCGCGGTCGGTGGTGGACCGGGCGCCGTACCTGGAGCGGTGCGACGAGGAACTGTTGAAGATCAAGAGCAACGGGATGGCGAGCACGATCGCGACCAGGCCGTCCAGCCAGTAGTGGTTCGCCGTCACCACGACAACCGTGAACGTGAGCAGCGGGTGTGCGATCCACAACCAGCGCCATCGTGAACGGGTCGCGCGGATCATGAACAACGCGACCATCAACGCCCAGCCGACGTGCAGGCTCGGCATCGCGGCGAACTGGTTCGCGATCCCGGAGTGCGTGCTCGGTCCGTACACCGACTGACCGAGCAGCACGCCCGTGTCCACCCACCCCGGCATCATCCGGGGTGGTGCGAGCGGGAAGAACATGTGCCCGATCAGCGCCAGCCCGGTCAGCGACGCGAACGCCCAGCGCGCCTTCCCGTACTCGCCCGGGCGGCGGATCATCAGCCAGAGCAGTACGACCGCGGTGAGCGGGAAGTGCACGCCGGCGTAGAACAGGTTCGCGACCCGGGCGAGGCCGTCGATCCGCAGCGCGTGCTGCTGCAGCGCGGCCTCGCTCGGGAGGCCGAGCCACGCCTCCCAGCGAATCAGTTCGTGTGCGTGCCGGAACGCCGATCCCGAGTGCTCGGCGGACAGGAACCGGCCCAGGTTGTAGACACCGAACAGGGCCGCGAGCAACGCGATCTCCCGTACGATCCGCCAGCTCCCGCTCCGGTGCCTGCCGAGCTCCGGCAGTTCCGGTTGCCCCACCCGCTCCAGCGCCGCCTGTGCCATGCTGCCCCCAGCTCAAACCGAACGTTCGTTCTTTCCAAACTATCGCGATGTGCTGATAGTTGCGAAGAATATGAACCTCCTCACAGCGCCTTGAAAATCCGCTGGCAGCGGGTATGCCGACGCGGGGAGGATCGGCGTCATGCAGCAGGTCTTCATCCGGTGGACGTGGATGCGGGCCGTGCTGCACAACGGCTGGTGGCTGGTGACCAGCGTGTACCTGGTCGTCGACGCCGGGCTCTCCCCCGCGCAGCTGGTGCTGATCGGCTCGGTGCAGGGTGTGTTCGCGCTGGTGTTCGAAGTGCCGGCGGGTGTCGTCGCGGACACCGTCAGCCGCAAGTGGTCGCTGGTGCTCTCACAGGTGCTGATGGGTACGGCGATGCTCACGACCGGGCTGGTCACCGCGTTCCCAGCGCTGCTCGCGACGCAGGTGCTGTGGGGTGTCTCGTGGACGTTCGCGAGCGGATCGGACGTCGCGCTGATCACCGACGAACTCGACGACCCCGGCCGGATCAACTCTGTCCTCGCCCGCGCGGCCCGCGCGCAACTGACCGGTGCCGCGACCGGCCTGGTCGTCCTCGGCCTGGTCGCCTGGGCCACCCGGCGGGACCTCACGATCGTGGTCGCCGGCGCGGCGATGATGTCGCTCGCGGTCTACATCGCGGTCCGTTTCACCGAACACAACTTCGTCCCGACCCGGACCGCCCGCTGGTCGGCGTCCTGGACCACGTTCCGCCGCGGCGTCGCGCTGGTCCGGCGCAGCCGCGCGATCCTGCTGATCTTCGCCGCGACCTTCCTGGTGAACGGTGCCTCCGACGCGGCCGGACGGTTGACGCAGAAGCGGCTCCTCGACCTCGGCCTACCGACGGCGCCGGACCCGATCCTCTGGTTCACCGTGCTCGGCGTGGTGGGACTCGTCCTCGGTGCGGTCGTCCTGCGGCTCGTCAGCGGGCGGATCAACGGTTCGCACGCGGCGACGGACTACGCGCTGGCGTCGGTGGTCGGCGTACTGAGCATGCTGCTGCTCGCCGGTGCGCGCGATCCGGTGCTCGGCGGGGTTGCCGTCGTACTGCTGAACGGGATCGTCACGCCGCTCACGCGGGTGATCAGCACGATCTGGGTGAACGCCCGTACGACGGCCGACGTGCGCGCGACCACGCACTCGTTCCTCGCGCAGCTCGAGTACCTCGGGGAGATCGTCTGCGGTCTGACGATCTCCGCGATCGCCGGCCTCAGTACATTGCCGCTCGCGCTGGTCGCGTGTGCGGTCTTGTTCGCGGTGACCGCCCTACTGATGCGTCAGCATCCCTAGACGAGCTGCCGTCGCGAGGCGACGAGGTTGCCGGTCTCGTAGCCGTCGGCGCGGAGGAGCTGGCCGGGGGCGGCGTCCAGGATGTCGATGCTGAGTGGGCCGGTCACGTCCTCGGAGCTGATCGGCCGGCCCCCCAGGTACAGGTCGACCCGATCGATGCCTTGGGCATCGACCGCGACGGTGAGCGTCGTACCGCTGAGCGAGGTCTTCAGTTCGAGCCGCCGGACCGGCATCGCGGCGAGCAGCGCGCCCGCCTTGTTCAGCAGGTCGACGTTGCCGTCGAGCAGATCGGCCCTTGTCATCCGGTGCGTCTCGTGCGGTTGCACGCCGAGGTCCTCGACCGGCGTACCGGCGAGCTTGCCGACCCGGAGGGTGCGGCGGATCGCGACCCGGAGGTTCGCACCGTTCGGCAGCGCGACGTACGGCGAGGTCTCGTCAGGTGGCGGCGGTTCGTTCAGCAGGGAGGTCAGCAGGCCGTGCGTCCAGACGTTCGCGCCGCCCGCGCCGGTGTTGTCGTCGACGCCGAGGATGATGCCGATCTCGTGGTCGGCGAACCCGGCGGTGAAGATGTCGGTCGCCGAGTAGACCCGGGCGTCGGTGATCAGTACGACCGGTCCGTGGTACTGCTGCCCGATGTCGTTCGCGCCGTCCTCGGGCGTGATCGGCTTGGCCGCCGAGTACTGCGCGCCGGTCTCGATCGCCAGGTCGAGCGAGTCGAACCACGGGCCGAGGTCGATCCCGGACGGGTTGAGCCGGTGCCGCCGGCACAGCTTCAGGTTCAGCGGCGTACTGATGAACTGCACCGGCTCCGGCGCGATTTGCCGCGGCGTCATCGTCTGCAGGGTGAACTCGCTCGCGTAGATGTGCCCGCCGCCGTTGTCGCGGACGTCGACGATCAGCCCGTTCTGCGGCAGCACACCGGCCAGCCGGACGAACTCGTCCCGGAACGCGACCGGATCGGTGACGCTGAACGTGAAGATCCGCAGGTGCCCGAACATCCCGGACGGCGTACTGACCTCGCGAGCGCGGAACACGCCCGGCATCGTCGTCGGCAGGTCCGCGCCGGTGACCGCCGCGGGCGCCGGGAGTTCGGCCGAGCTCTGGCCGCGTTCGAGTTCGACGACGTCACGCACGTACAGCGTCTTCTTCGCGCGGGACTTCTCGTCGGAGTCGAGGTCGAGGCCCATCGCCGCGGAGGTCTCGCTGACCGCGTCCAGGTTCGTCATCGGCGGCAGGTTGCCGGTCACCTTCCACTGCTCGCGCAGTTCCTGGTTCGATCCGTCGAGGCCGACGTAGGTGAGGGTCACCCAGTCCTCGTCGGGCGGGGCCTGGATGACGAGAGGGCGCAACGTCAGCGATTCCAGACCGCGGGCGAGGTTGGCGGCCTGGTTGCTCCCGGCGAAGCGCTCGCCGTTGAGGGCGACGGCACGCGCGATCGGCGTACCGTTCCAGTGCGTCACCTCGGCACCCGAGCCGAACTGCGTCGCCTCGTAGCCGGTGACGGTCTGCGTGATCAGGTAGTGCTCCTCGCCGTCCGGGTCGTAGCACTTCTCGATCATGAACGGCAGGTACGCGATCTTCCCGGCGAACGGCGCCGGCAGCAGGTAGTTGGTGTGCAGGTCGCGGACCGAGTTGACGATGCCAGACATCTCCCGGTGGAACCTCCACTCGGGCTCCATCGTGCCGGCCGTCTGCCGCTCCATCCGGGCCCGCATCACCCGGAGGTGCTGTACCGGGTTGATGGCGTGCATCGCGATCTTCAGCGGCAGGTGGACGTAGTTCTCGCTGAGTAGCAGAAGCGCTTGATCCACAAGGATCTTGCGCTCGTCGAGGGTCAGAGTTCCGGCCGTGTCGAGGAAGTCCGCGAGCGGTACGACGGCTGTGTCCAGCACGGCCTGTGCCGTCCTGGCCCGGCGTCGCCGCGTGCCGGCGCGTTTGGCCGCGGGCCGTTTGATCGTGCGTGGTTGAGACATCTCGCCCCCAAAGTGCGGCAGCCCCTCCCCGGGCCACGATCCCTCCACCGTCGTCCGCGCTCGAACCGATGTCAACGGCGGGCAGTTGACCGTCTGCCTGTAAGGATGGGCGGGTGAAGGAGTTCTGGAGCAACATCACATCGGTGCAGCCGGACCCGTCGTTGCGGCTGGTGATCGGGACGGGCGTGGTTGCGCTGCTGCTGATCGCGTGGCGGCCGATCTGGAAGTACACGCGGCAGGTCGTGACGATCGCGCACGAAGGCGCGCACGGACTGATCGCGGCGCTCGTCGGACGGAAGCTGTCGGGAATCCGGCTGCATTCGGACACCTCCGGTGTGACGGTGTCGCGGGGCAAGCCGACCGGCGGCGGGATGATCGCCGTACTGCTGGCGGGTTATCCCGGGCCGGCGTTGTTCGGGCTGGCTGCTGCGTTCGTACTCAGTCGCGGGTACGCCGTTGCGCTGCTGTGGGGGTTGTTGCTCGCTCTGGTGATTCTGCTGCTCCAGATCCGGAATCTGTTCGGCCTGTGGTCCGTACTGGTGTTCGGTGCGGTTGTGTTCGGCGTTACGTGGTGGGGTTCTACTTCGGTCCAGACTGCGTTCGCTCACCTGCTCACGTGGTTCTTGTTGCTGGCTGCGCCACGGGCAGTGCTGGAGTTGCAGCACTCGCGACGGCGCGGGCAGGGGCGTAGTTCGGACGCTGACCAGCTGCGGCGGCTGACGGGCGTACCGGCGTTGATGTGGGTCGGGGTGTTCGGGATCGTCACTCTGGCGTGCCTGGCGATCGGTGTGATCTGGTCGGGCGTGTTGCCGAGCTAGACCGGCGGGAGCGTTACGCCGAAGCCTGTGACTGCTAGGCGTAGTAGTACCTGGCCTGGTCGTAAGAGGTCGGCTACCTTCGCTGCGCTGAGCACCTCCAACTCAGCAAGCCGTTTCTCGTAGGAGCCGTCCAGACGTGCTTGCTGGAGTTCAAAGGTGTTGTGCCAGACCTTCTGGCGTGACTCACGCAAGAAGCGCTGCGAGGAGAGGCGGTTGAGTGGAGTCAGCACGCGGTCCAGCAGACTCTTCGCGCTACTTGCTGCGAGCTCGTCGTCCTCAGCACCCACCCGCTCCGCCAGCACCCCGTCGATCCGCTCGTGATCCCGTCGCCGCCGATCCATCAGCTGCTTGTCCAGGAAGTCGTCATCACTGATCACTGCGAGCAGAGCCTGCGGCAGGTCGTAGTTCACGTGCGCATTGATGCCGAGCAACACATGCGCCAGCGCAGGAAGGCTGGGAGACGCATCGAACGCCAACCGCCAAGGGCGCGGCGGCGCCGCGGCCTTGTTCTCCTCCGACCGTACTGCGCGATCCGCGTCGTGGGCTTGGAGGTAGAGCTCGGCGAACTTGACGTCCCAGCGCTCGACCCACTCCGGGTCCTCGAAGCGTGCCTGCTCGATCGCCCGGCCCACCGCCTCGGTCGTACGTAGGTAAGTACCGAGGAAGAATCGCCGGTGGGCAAGCTCGTCGGGCAGCACGTCGAGCCGTCGCTGCATCCGCGCGACAACGTCCGCGATCGGACTACCATCGGTCATCGGATCTCCTCAGGGGGAGGGATCATGCGAACAGGACCACTGTCCTTCGACCCGGTGCTCGTCGGCAACCGCGAGACCGACGCCTGGGCCGCGTACTACCGCCACGAATGGCCCAAGTTCCTCACCGCCGCCGTCGGCATGGTCGCAGCCGGCTTCGGCATGCCACCGCACCGGACCCTCGCCGCAGCCTGGTACGTACTACGCGCCAACCAAGCCTGGGCGCCGTACCCGGACAACCACCCGGACGAGGCCCGCGCCTACATGCGCCACTTCTACGAACTGGTCGCCCACACCCTGTCCCTGGAACCGGTCGAGGCCGCCCGCCTTGAGGTGGAATGGTGGCGGGTCCACCGGGCCCACCAACACTCGGAAGAGGTCACCGAAGAAGAACTCGTCACAGCCCTCGTAGACCTCTACGCGTACGTCTACTGCGCCGACCGCGACGCCGTCCGGCCAGCTGCACAGAAGCGGGTCGAAGCGATGGACCTGTCCGACCGCTGGGTCCGCGCGGGGTGCGACCGCGACGACCCGCTGCTCGCGGCTGAGCGGCGTACGTTGGTCGCCTCGTACACCGCCCTCCGAGCTGCTGTCGAGCGTTAGTCGCGACCGCCCGCGATCAGCCGTCCGCGCTGCTCCACGCCCGGGGCGCCGTACGGGTAGTCCGCCGCGCCCGGGTCACTCGCCTCGTCGAGCTTCGCCGTCTCCTCCGCCGTGAGGTGCAGGTCCGCGGCCGCGAGGTTGTCGTCGAGCTGCTCGATCGTCCGCGCGCCGAGGATCACCGACGTCATCGCGGGCCGGTCGACCAGCCAGGCGAGTGCGACCTGCGCCATCGAGATCCCGCGCGCCTCGGCGATCTCGCGGACCGCGTCCACCACGTCCCGGACCCGCTGGTTGCGGCTGCGGCGGTACCACGACTCGACACCGCGATCCGGATTCTCTCCGAGCCGTGTGCTCCCGGTCGGCTCCTCGTCGAACGAGTACTTGCCGGTCAGCCAGCCACCACCGAGCGGCGACCACGGCAGCAGACCGAGCCCGTTCTCCTGCGCGGCCGGCACGATCTCCCACTCGATCTCACGGACGAGCAGGTTGTACTGCGGCTGCAGCGTCACCAGCGGCGACCACCCGCGGTACGCGATCAGGTCACATGCCTTCTGCAGCTGCCACCCGGTGAAGTTCGACAGGCCGCAGTACAGGATCTTGCCGGACCGTACGGCGTCCTCGAGGAAGCTGAGCGTCTCCTCGAGCGGCGTGACCGGATCCCACGCGTGCAACTGGTACAGGTCGACGTGGTCGACGCCGAGCCTTCGCAGCGACGCGTCCAGAGCCTTGCGGAGGTGCCGGCGGGACGTGCCGACGTCGTTCGGCCCGTCACCCATCGGGAACCGGCCCTTGGTGGCCAGTACGACGTCGCTGCTCGTCTTCGCCAGCCAGCGGCCGATGATCTCCTCGGACACGCCGGCCGAGTACACGTCCGCGGTGTCGACGAAGTTCCCGCCGGCCTCGACGTACCGGTCCAGCTGAGCGTGTGCACCGGCCTCGTCGGTCTCGTTGCCGAACGTCATGGTGCCGAGCGCGTACGTCGAGACGACGGCGCCGCTCGCGCCGAGAGTGCGATATTCCACGATGGCTCCCTCTCGTCAGAACTGTCTGAACCGAAGACTACGGTGGCCGGTATGAAGACAAGCGAAGTGCTCCTCGACGGCCACAGCCGGATCCAGGAGGTCCTGCACGACATCGTGACCGGCCTGGACGACAAGACGCTCGCGACCCGGCCCGGGGACGCGGCCAACTCGATCGCTTGGCTGGTCTGGCACCTGACCCGGGTGCAGGACGACCATCTGGCGCACGCGGGCGGATATGAGCAGGTCTACACCTCCGACGGCTGGTTCGAGCGGCTCGGCCTGCCTCTCGACGCCGCCGACACCGGCTACGCCCACACCTCGGAGCAGGTCGGCCTGGTCAAGCTCTCCGCGGACCAGCTCCTGGGGTACTACGACGCAGTCCACGCGCGCACGGTCGAGTTCCTGAAGACCGTGACCGACGAGGGCCTGGACCGGATCGTCGACCGCCGGTGGAACCCGCCGGTCACGCTCGGGGTGCGGCTGGTGAGCGTGATCGACGACTGCGCCCAGCACGCGGGTCAGGCGGCGTACGTGACGGGTCTGCTCGGTTGAGCCTCAGGTGAGCGTCGTCTGCCAGAGCGAGGTGCCTGCGATCAGGTAGAGCTTGTGGTCCGGCAGCAGTACGGCGGCGGTCGGCGTCCCGTCCGGACCTTGTGAGTCCTGCACGGTCCAGTGCCCGTCCTGACCAGTCACCAGTTCCACTTTGTTGTCCTGGGCAATCACTTGGACGATCTTGCCGTCGCTGATCACCGGCGGCGGCAGCTTGTCCTTGTCCCCGACCGGGATCGACGGCACGCCCTGCAGGCGCTTCGCCGTACCGGACGCGTCGAGTTGCCAGAGCGCGAGCTGACCGTCGACGTACCCGGAGATCACGCAGTCCTTCGTGCAGGTCGCGCTGATCGCCTGGCTCCGTCCGCCCGGATCCGGCAGCACGATCCGCTTCCAGCCGGTGTTGAGCTTGGTCGACCGCCACACCGCGGCTTCCTGCGCGACCACACCTGGCGCGAGCCGGACCTGTGAGCCGACGAGCACGATGCTGTCGCCGAGCGTCGTCCCGGAGCTGGGACCGACCAGGAGCGACGGCGTGCTCTGCAGGACGGTCTTCGCCGGGCTTTGCCGCGTCCACTTGCCGTCGCTCTGCGGCAGCCAGACCATCGCGTCGTTGCCCGTCTCCACACCGCCCCACGAGCCGAGGAGTGCGCTGCCGCTCGGGGTGATGACCGCGCTGTACAGGTCGCCGGCGTCCTGGCCGCCGAACGTGAAGAAGTTCTGCGGGTGTTCGGTCAGACCGGTCTGCGGCGTGCCGGTCCACACGGTCCAGCGGGTGTTGGAGTGCGCGCCGCCGGGCGCCCCACCAAGCGCAAGGAGCTGCGTGCCGTCGTACGCGATCGAGTACCAGATCGCTGGGAACGAGTACGGGCTGGCCGGGTTGGGCCTGACCGCGATCGGCGTACGGGTGCCGTTCTCGAGGAGCTGGAGCTCGGGGACGACCTTGGCGCCGCGGTGCCGCAGCCCGATCAGCAACTGGTTGTCGTGTGCCGTGAGGGTCACCGGCTCGGCTTGGCCGACGTCGATCTTCGTCCACGCGACAGGCTCCGGTGCCTTCTTCTCGCTGCAGGCGGCGACAGTCGCGAGGAGCAGCATCGCGACCACGGTCAGGCGGCGCATGTCAGCGGCTCTGCGGCAGCTTGGTCGTCCGCTTCCGGCCGGTACGCGGCGCGGACGGCGGCGGGACGACCGGGCCGATGTCGCCGTCCGGTGCGGTGTCGAGGTCGACGATCACCGGCGCGTGGTCGCTCGGTCCGGTGCCCTTGCGGGCCTTGCGGTCGATCCACGCGGCCTGCACCCGCTCGGAGACGCCGCTCGTGGCGAGCATCAGGTCGATGCGCATGCCGAGGTCCTGGTGGAACATGCCGGCGCGGTAGTCCCAGTAGCTGAAGATGCGGTTGTCCGGCCAGCGGTCACGGACCACGTCGTGCAGGTCCTTCGCGGCCATCAGCTCCACGAGCGCCTGCCGCTCCGGCGGGGTCACGTGCGTCTGGCCGACGTACGCCTCGGGGTCGAAGACATCGGCGTCCGTCGGGGCGATGTTCATGTCACCACAGACGATCTGGTCGTCCGGGCCCGCCGCCACGACCTCGGCCAGAGCGGCCAGCCAGGCGAGCTTGTAGTGGTAGTGGTCGGAGTCCGGCACGCGGCCGTTCGGTACGTAGAGCGAGTGGATCCGGATACCGCCACAGGTCGCGGCGACGGCCCGGGCCTCCGGGTGCGGGAAGCCCGGCGCGCCGGCGACGCCGGTCACCACGTCGTCCAGCCCGACCTTCGAGAGCAGGGCGACGCCGTTCCACTGGGGTTCGCCGGACAGGCCGAACTCGTAGCCGCGGCCGGTCAGCTCGTCACCGAGCAGCGCGGTGAAGGCGTCGTCCGCGAGCTTCGTCTCCTGCAGGCACACGACGTCCGGCTGCCGCTCGTCCAGCCAGTCCAGCAACCGCGGCATCCGCTGCTTGACCGAATTCACGTTCCACGTCGCCACTCGCATCCGACCAAGGTAGCGGGAGCCAGTGTCCTGAGTCGGCAGTTCGGCGAGTGATTTCGGTGGTCAGGTGCGTGCATCGGGGTGCTTGATCAGTGGCCTCGATGCGGAGCATCGTGGGCGCTGGGCAAGTGCCGCGAGGTGCGTGCCTGGGCGCCGAAAGCGCCGTCGAACTGCCGACTCAGGACACTAAGGGACCATTTTCAGTCGAGCACGGGCGCCCGCCAGACCAAAGTGTGCAGAAGGTCGGTGTCCGGCCGTTCCACGCTGTTGTTGTGCTTGGGTTTGTCCTTACGTCCCCAGGCGTCGTTGCCCAGCCACGGCGGTACGCCGAACGGCAGGTCACGGGCCGGGATCGGCGCATAGTCGGCCTCGGCGAACTTCGTACCGTAGTTGGGTCCGGTGTTGTCCCCGTCCGGATCCGGCGTCACGAGCCCACGCAGCTCGGTGATCGCCGCCCGCCAGCTGTCGAGCAGCACCTTCGGACTGCGACTCGACGGATGCGGTACCTCGAACACCGGTACGTCCGGCTTGCCGCTCCACAGATGGACGGCCGCCTTGGCCTGAACGCCGAACGCGACGACCGCCTGCAGCGACGGACCGGTGATCAGTTCGAGCAGCGTGTTGCGCCAGGCCAGCTGATCGGGCTGCGACAACAACGGCATCGCCTGCTGCGCGCGGGCCGGGATGAGCGCGTACGAGTACGCGTTGACCAGCGTGTAGCTCCGGGTCAGGCCGAGCTTCGCCAGGAACCCCTGCACGCGTTGACCGGCGTCGCCGACCAGCGTCCGCCCGGCGACCCGTTCGGTCGGCCCGGGATCGGACGCCACCGCCAGCAGCCGGGCCGTGCCGTCGAGCCGGCCACGGTAGAAAACCGGGCCCCAGTCGTACCAGAAGAATTGCCGGAAGCCCGTGTAACCGGGGACATTCCCGAAGTGCTCCGCCACCGCAACCGGTGGTCCGGGATCGAATTCAGCCATCGAACTACCTCCCCCTCGGCGATACGCTCGTGAACAAAAGGGGCGGCAACGGGGATTCTACGGGAGGGTGGGCCATGTTCGTACTGCGTGGAACCGTGGTCACGATGGCGTACGACGGGGCGGTTCTTCCCGGTGGTGCGGTGTATGTCGGCGACGACGGGCTGATTGCGGCGGTCACGCCGTTGGACCCGGTTCCGGCCGGGTTCGAGAATGCGCCACGGATCACCGCCGGCGGATTGATCTACCCCGGGCTGATCGATTTGCACAATCATTTGATGTACAACAGCCTGCCGTTGTGGACCGAGCCGGCGCGCAAGATTCCGTGGACGTCGCACAACCAGTGGGGCGGCGCGCCGACGTACAGTTCCCGGATCAGCCAGCCCGCCCGGTTGCTCGGCGCGGCCGCGGGGCGGGCGCTGCTGAGGTACGTCGAGACCCGCGCGATCGTCGGCGGTACGACGTCGATCCAGGGGAACCCGCGGGGCGCCGTACCGCCGGACAACGACCTGGTACGGAACGTCGACTCGGAGAAACTCGGAACGCACGAGGATTTCATCCGGGTCAGCACGCTGGTCGCCGACAACGCGGCCGCACTCGCGCCGTACGCCGGTGCGGTCGCGGCGGGGCACGGATTCATCGCGCATTCGGCGGAAGGGTCGGATCCGAAACTACGCTCGGAGTTCCGGCTGCTGGAAGAGGTCGGCGTGGTGCGGCCGCAACTGGTCGCGATTCACGGAACGGCTTTGAATGCGGACGACTTCACCGCGATGCAGGCAGGAAATTCCAGCCTGGTCTGGTCGCCGTTCTCGAACCTCTGGTTGTACGGCGCGACCGCGGACGTGAAGACCGCGCACGCGATCGGCGTACGGTTGTGCCTCGGTTCGGACTGGGGTCCGTCCGGGACGCGGAATGTCCTGTGGGAGCTGAAGGTCGCCGACCTGTGGAACAAGTCCGAAGGTGTTTTCACCGACGAGGACCTGGTCCGGATGCTCACCTCGAACCCCGGCGAAGCGCTGACCGAGGTGTGGCCGCGCGCGATCGGCCGGCTGGAGCGCGGCGCCCTCGCCGACCTGATCGTCGTACGGCGATCCGCCCCCGACCCGTACCGCAGCCTGATCGAGGCAACCGAGGCCGACATCCGCCTGGTCGTCGTCGGCGGGCGCGCACGCTACGGCCTGCGTTCGCTGATGACACCACTCACCCCGGCCGCCACGCCGATCACGGTCGGCCGGCTCTCCCGCGCGATCGACTACGGCGACCCGGCCGTCACCTGGAAGACCGTCCTGGCGGACCTGGAGAAGGTGCGCGCCGATCCGGACGGCGCAGCGATGCAGGCCGCCGACACCTTCGCCGCACTCGCCGCTTCGGGGGCGAACGGCCGACCCGTCCCCGCCGACTCGTTCGTCCTGCTGCCGGACATGCCCGCCCCTGAGCTGTCTGGCGGCGCTCTGACCCGCGAAGCCGCTCCAGGCCCGGTCGTCGTTCCACCTCTCGAGCCGCTGACCACCGGTTCTGTCTGGTTCGACGCGGTCGACGCCAACCCCTTCCACCACGGCCTGCTCAGCGGACTCCGCGCGTACGCCTCGTAGTTATCCACATACTCGAAGTCACCGGTTCTGGGACGCCGGAATCACGGCACTCTCTTGGGTAGGAGATTTCCGGAGAGAGGGACGATGGCTGATCTCGACTGTGATCCGGCGGACGTGACCGCGCTGGTGGCGTACCTGCGCGACATCGGGCAGCACGAACTACTGACCTTGGAGGAGGTGAACGAGCACTCGTACTGGATCGAGGCCGGACTGCTGGCGGCGTCGCGGCTGAGCGGCGATCCGGGGCGCTACGACCAGGACGAGCTACGCCAGGTGGTCACGCTCGGGCAGCGGTCGTGGCAGGCGATGGTCGAGGGCAACCTGCGGCTCGTAGTCTCACTCGCCCGGCGGTACGGCGGGAAGGGCATCTCGCTGCTCGACCTGATCCAGGAGGGCAACATCGGGCTGATGCGGGCGGTCGAGCGGTTCGACCACCGGCTCGGCAACAGGTTCTCGACGTACGCGATCTGGTGGATCCGGCAGGCGATCGGACGGGCGATCTCGGACCGGTCGCGGCTGGTGCGAATGCCCGCCCAGGCGTACGCCGACGCCTCCCGGGTCGGTACGGCCCGGCACGACCTGACCCAGGAGCTCGGGCACGAGCCGAGTACGCCGGAGCTCGCGCGGGCGACCGGCCTCAGCATCGCGCGGATCGAGCGGGCGCAGGCGTGGCGGGTGCAGCCGGAGACGCTGGACGTGGACGAGTCCGAGCCGGTGATCGACGACGACCCGATCGTGCTCCGGGCCGCGCTCCGGCGGGATCTCGCGTACCACCTGGAGTTCCTCGACGACCTGCACCAGTCCGTCCTGCACCACCGCTACGGCCTGCACGGCCACCTCCCGTCGACCCCGGAGGAGACTGCCGCCCAACTCGACCTGAACCCCACCAAGGTCCGCGCCCTGGAACGCGAGGCCTTGCGCCAGCTCCGCCGCCGCGCGCTCCCACAGCTGCGTGACTATGTCGCGTGAGAGCTAGAGGTCGCGCGGAGGGGTGATGCCGTCGCGAGCGTCGTCCCGCGGAGTGCTGGGCAAGGCGGAGGAGGGAGGCAGGACGGAGTCCTGTCGACCGACGACAACGCCGCCCAGTGCCCGCGGGGCGGCGCGCAGCAGGCAGCACCCCTCCGCGGGACCTCCTACTTGGAGGGGCTGGAATGATGTCAGTGTGAGACTTCTGCGTAGCGCCTGGCCCCGGGAGCTGGCGACAGCTGTGTCGGCGGCTGCTCGCGAGTCGACCGGGAGCAAGGAAGACGTCCTCGCCGCCGTGCAGCTGGCGAACGGTCGCTGGGTGGCCGGCACGCGGGCGGCCGTCTACCTGCCGTCGGACTCCGCGGACGCGGACCGCCGGGTCGGCTGGGAGCAGATCGAGCGCGCGAACTGGGACTCCGAGGCGTCGGTCCTGCACATCTACGAGACCACCGACTTCGGTACGCCGCTGCGCGCGACCGAGCTGAAGGTCCAGGACCCGGGCCGGTTCGGCCAACTGCTGCGCGAACGGGTCGACGCGAGCATCGTCGTACAGCGTCACGTCCCGCTGTCCGGCAAGCGCGGCGTACGTATCGTCGGCCGCCGGAATCCGGCCGCGACCGACACCGAGATCAGCTGGAACCTCGTTCTGGACAAGGGCTTGGAGCCGTCCCAGCCCGGTGTGGTGGATGCCGCGGAGGCGGCCCTCCGGGAGGTCCGCGACGAGTTCGGCGTCTGACCCGGCAGCGACCCGAATCCCGTTTTTGTAGTTCGCCGCCCGCCTGCTAACCTACTCAGGTCCTCGGGTTCGGGGCGAAGCAACACCGTGATCCCGCCTAGCTCAATTGGCAGAGCAGCCGGCTGTTAACCGGCAGGTTACTGGTTCGAGTCCAGTGGCGGGAGCAACCTCCTCCAGCCGGGTCCTGCTCCACAGGCACCCGGCCTTCTACTTTCCACACCAGCCACGGGCCACTCAGCCGACAGTTGCCCACGGCATCTCGCACCCGCCGATCACCCCCGGCGCCTGAAGGTCCCGAGACCGCACACCTTCAGCTATTGGCCTAGACCACACCCCCGAGGGCGTACTTTCCTGTAAGGACCTGGGCAAGGTTGGTGTGACCAAGCTTTTCGCCGCCGTGCCCATCGCCAAGATCGGTAGCTCGTTCAAGACCAACAACCCGCTCGTCGGCAACTTCACCCCGCAGCCAGGCACCTGGCTCGCCAACACCACCGCGTTCTCCGCCCCGCACCACCGCCGGCGCGTCCGACACCCGACCCGAACTCGCGCCGACCCGGAACAAGTGAACACGAGGCCCTGGCCGTTCGGGCGGTCAGGGCCTCGTGATGCTCTGGGGAGGAAGTACTACTTCCCCTTCTTCCGGTCGATTGCTCGCTGGATTCGGTGCTGTGGCTGACCGAGGATCTTCGCCAGCAGCGGCACGCGGTACTTGTACGCCGCGATCGCGCCCACCACGATCACCAGAAAAATAAACCAGCCCATCAGCGTTCCCTTCATAGGACCTGCCCCCATCATGCCCGCTCCCCGGTAACCATCCCCTCCGTAAAACCCCTGACCACCCCCTGGTTCTCCGCATGCCTCCCCCGCCCCGACCCTCGACAGGCACGACGCAACCCCCACCAGATACGATCACCCGCACACGGGGCGGTAGCTCAGCTGGTTAGAGCAGGGGACTCATAATCCCTGGGTCACGGGTTCGAGTCCCGTCCGCCCTACTCGGCAGCTGTATGGCCTCGGTTGATGGACGACAGATCGTCCTCGGCTGAGGCTTTACATGTTTTCGGTAGATGCTTGACGGTGGCTTCGGTTGTTTCTTGACACTCGACTCATGTTGCAGGAGTTGAGCGTGCAGGAGCAGAAGTACCGGGCAGTCCTTGCGGTGCTGTCCGACGGCCGGTCGGTGAGCGAGGTGGCCGAGCAGTGGGGCGTGTCGCACCAGTCGTGCATACCTGGCTGCGGCGCTACGCAGACGAGGGCCTGGCCTCTTAATCCAGGCGTCCCTGCGCCCGGAGGTGTAGCGAGTGGCTGCGCCTTTGACCACAAGGCCCTCCGCACGCATCGCGTCGGGCCGGACCTCGAACCATTCGCGGGCCTCGTCCAGGTCCGCGGTCACGGGCGTCAGCTGCATCGGCGGCACCCACGAGCCAGCGATCTGCTCAAGTCGTCTTGTGCGGACGATCCATCGCTGGGTCCGCAGATCCACTCCCCCGATCGCGAGCAGGTCGAAGGCCGCACAGGCGGCGGCGCCTGAACGCCCGGCTGCGAGCTTTCGCCGGCCTGGTCACGAGACGCTGCTGGAGGGGCACCGAAACTCAGCCGGCCATCTGCGCCTAGAACGACGAGCTCGCCATCCAGAACAATGCCGACGACCAACTGCTGCACGGCGGCGGCCACGACGTCAGGGAAGCGGTCGCTGATGTCGTTGCGGTTGCGGGTCCACAACCGCGCACCGTCACCGTCACGGACAATCGCGACGCGGCCAGTTGACTGAACTCGTTCAGCGCACGTTGTTGGGGCCGGTCATGACATCGGGACAGGCCGTCGGTGATCGTCTGTCGGCTGCGGTCAGTAACGAGTGCAGTATGCTGCGTGTTGACTCGACTGGGTCCGCACGGGGGCGGCCGATCATCGGCGCGCCAGATGATTGAGGTGTTATTGGTGCGTCGTCCTGTTGTTGTTGGTCTGCTTGGTCTGGCCCTTCTGGTGATCGCTGGCCCTCCCCCAGCCGCGACCGCAGTGGCTGGGCAACCTGCTGATTTTTACCAGGCGCCGGCACCGCTGCCCCTTGGCCGGCCTGGCACGATCATCCGTACTCAACCCGCGACGGTCGTCGCCACCGCGCTCACGGCCAAGACCACGACGATCATGTACCACTCTCGTGACGCGCAGAACGCGGACATCGCGGTGACCGGCACGGTCTTCACGCCGACGCTGCCCTGGCTTGGGCGGGGCTCGCGGCCGTGGGTCAACCTGGCCGTCGGCACTCAGGGCCCGGCGCAGCAATGCGCGCCCTCGAAGCAGTTCGTCGCCATGACCGAGCAGGAGCTCGAACCCGTCGAGCTCCTGCTCGCCGAGGGATGGGGTGTCGTCGTCAGCGACTACGAGGGCTACACCACCGGTTCCACCGCTACGTATGTCGCAGGAGTCTCCGAGGCGCACACAGTCCTCGACATGGCCCGTGCGGCCGCTTCCCTCCCGGGAACGGGCGTCTCCGCGGCGACGCGGTGGGCCACGATGGGTTACTCGCAAGGCGGCGGAGCATCGAGCTGGGCGGCTTCACTCGCTCCGTCGTACGCGCCTGAACTCAACCTCATCACAGACGTCTCCGGTGGCGTACCGGCCGACGTACGCAATGTCGCCGAATCCTTGGACGGCAGCCTCATCGGCGAAGGCCTGCAGTTGTACGCGCTGATCGGCCTGCAGCAGGCGTACCCCGGCCAATTCCCCCTGAACGAAGCCCTCAGCGCCGAAGGCAAAGCCACCGTGGCGTCGGTCAAAAACCAGTGCGTCGTGCAGACCCTTGCCAGCTTCCCGTTGAAGAGGTTCAGCGATTACTCCACCGGCCAGACGATCCAGCAGTTCAACGCACGGCCCAACGTCGCCGCCGTGTACGCAGAGAACAACTTGATCACGCGGCCCGCGCCCACCGTGCCCGTGTTCCAGTACCACGCTGCACTCGACGAGATCGTTCCCATCGACCAAGCACAAGCCCTCAACCGCACCTGGTGCGCCAAAGGCACACAAACGGTCTTCGCCGTCGTCGCTGGAGACCACATCACCGGTGAAACCACCGGTCTGCCCGGCGCGATCGCCTGGCTCTCCGACCGCTTCGCCGAGCGGCCGCTGTACACCGCCTGCTAACAGCACGTCGAAACGCCAGCCGTGACGGGCGGCAGACATGCCTATGCTCGACCCAGGCTGAGCGTTGCCAGGCCAACCTGAGCTAACGCTCGGGAGTTCAGCGAAGGTAGCCATCCCATTCACTTCGTAGCGTGCTACACCGTTGGCTCGCGGAGGGCTGCGAGGAGTTTGGCCAGGGCGGAGGCGGCAGCGGCTGATCTGTAGGGGCCGATCGCCGTGAGGGCGGCGATCAGAGCTGCGGTCTCGGCCAGGCTCAGGGCGAACTCGGGGCGTTGCCGCGCGACAACGAACCGGTATCCGCCTTGTGGTCCGCGAGTGATCTCGACCGGGATGCCGGCCGCGATGAGTCGCGCGATGTCGCGTTCGACCGTTCGGGTGCTGACTCCCAGCCGTCGGGCGAGGACTGGCCCGGACATGGGGCGGGAGGTGTGCGCGGCGAGATGCTCGATGAGGGCGTGGAGTCGCTCGACCAGTGGGGTCGCTTGGTGCAGTTGCTGCACCCCAGAGGTGCCGGTTGGTCCAGTGACCTTGCGAGGCGGGGGCTGGTTCATGCCGGCCTTCCTTTCGATCCCCGACACGGCGCTGTCGGTGATGTCTTCTTACGGTGATGCCTAACCCCGTGATCGTGCATGGCACGGGATGAAGACGCCTTCGAGGAGCGACATGGAGCCACTGCATGCCGAGCGCATCACCCCCGAGAACGTGCGTGAAGTGTGCGCGATCTCCGTCCGGCCGAGTCAGGAACGCTACGTGGCCTCAGTCGCGCAATCCCTGGCCGAAGCGTATGCACAACCTCAGCATCTCTGGCCGCGGGCCGTGTACGTCGGCGCACAACCGGCGGGTTTCGTGATGGGCGGATTCATCCCCGACCACCCGTTGATGACCTCGACGATCTGGCGCCTGGCGGTCCGGGCGGACGCGCAAGGACAAGGCATCGGGAGGTTCGCTGTTCAAACCGTTGCGGCCGAGGCTGCGCGCCGCGGTCACGACGTCCTCACCACGGCGTACCTCCGCGGCACCGGCTCACCGGAAGGCTTCTACCTGCGCCTGGGGTTCAAGCCCACTGGCCGCTCGGACAAGGACATGTTCGAGGCCGCCATCGAGATCAAGAAGCTCGTCGGCAACCGGAGCATCGAGAACGCGCGGTGGCCGGGGCGCCGCCGATGACATCGCTGCCTCCGCTCCGTTGTCGTGGCGCTACATCGGCGGAGGTGTTGTGCGAATCGTCATTCGTTCGCCGGGGCGGTTGAAAATACTGAGGATTTCCGCGGGCTGGTTGCCTGTGCTGCCGAACCAATGTGGTACCTGGGTGCTGAATTCGGCGATCTCGCCCGGTGCCAGCACCCAGTCCCGATCGCCGAGAACGAGACGCACGCGACCGGAGAGGACGTAGATCCATTCATGGCCGTCGTGTGCCCGTGGTTCCGGGGTGAGGTTGCCGGCCGGGACGACGATCTTCCACGCCTGGGCGCCGCCCGGCTGCCGGGTCAGCGGGATGGCTGTTCTGCCTTTGACGCGATCAGGCTTCAGCCAGATCCGCGGATCACCTTCCTCCGGCGCCGCGACGAGGTCGTCCAGCGGCACCCGGTAGACATGTGACAACGCGAGCAGCAGTTCCAGAGTGGGCCGCCGCTGCCCGGTCTCGAGCCGCGACATCGTGCTCTTCGAG
This sequence comes from Kribbella sp. NPDC031520, assembly GCF_055580825.1. Classification (NCBI taxonomy): domain Bacteria; kingdom Bacillati; phylum Actinomycetota; class Actinomycetes; order Propionibacteriales; family Kribbellaceae; genus Kribbella; species Kribbella sp. NPDC031520. Next base: position 521,199 of record NZ_JBVIKS010000006.1, on the reverse strand, counting down.
ATACCGGTCGCCGTCGCAACATCGGCGAGGGTCATTCGGCGCAGTGTGCGGAGTCGCTTGAGCCGGGCACCGACCCGGCTGAGCACGGCGACGATCTCTGCCCCTGCAGCGTCCTCCACGGAACTCATCTGACGCCCATTTCCCACAAACAGCAACTTTCGTAGGGAAATAGCCCGCGCGCCTCCAGCCTTGAGCCATGAGTCAAAACAAAATAGCGGTCAAGAAATCAAGGTGCTCGCCATGAGCGCGCCAGACAACATCACCATTCGCACCGCATCCCGGACCGTCGACGTCGCGGCGGTCGCCGATCAGTTGCCCATTCGCCGGCTGAACGTCATGCGCTTCGGTTACGCCTTCATGGGAGTGGGACTGGCCATCGTCAAGTGGCCGATTCTCCTCCACGACGTTCAATCCCTGCCGGTGATGGAAGGTGTCGTCACCTGCCTGCTGACGGGAATGTCGCTGCTGGCCTTCCTCGGACTCCGGTACCCCGTCCGGATGCTGCCGATCCTGCTGTTCGAGGTGATCTGGAAGGTCATCTGGGTCGCAGCGGTCGCCGTACCGCACCTGGTCTCGAACGACTTGAACGCCGCAACCGGCGAGGTCCTGTTCAAATGCTCCTTCGACGTCGTCATCATCGCCGTCATCCCTTGGCGATATGTCTGGAAGCAGTACGTCCGGGCCCCCGGAAACGGCTGGCGCTGACCCACCACCGCCTCGGCAGATCGCCACTCTCCTCTCCCACAAATACGTCCGGCTCGCTCTGCAAAGCTCATTCGGCCGCAACGAGCAGTGTCACGAGATCTGCTTCGCCACGCTCGCGACGGTGCGGGCGGCCGATCGTGATGCCGACGCGTCTGATCAGTAGCGCTGCGCGTACCACGTCGGGGGCTCGCCGAACATGGTCTTGAAGTCGCGGATTAAGTGGCCCTGGTCGGCGTAGCTGAGGTCGGCTGCCAGCGCGGCCCAGTCGATCGGGTCGCCGGCGGTCATGCGGGCGGTCACCTCGTGCAGGCGGTAACGGCGGATCACCCACTTGGGTCCGATGCCGACGTACTCCGCGAACAGCCGTTGCAGCCCGCGCGTACTCAGACCCAGCTCACCCGCGAGGCGCTCGACCCTGGTGACCGCCTTGTCCTTGGCGATCAGCTCGACCGCGGCGGCTGCTTGGCGCACCCGAGTGTCGTCGTCCGGCAGGTGTTTCAGCAGGAACGCATCCACAGTTGGCACGTCAAGTGTCGTCGGCGGCTCCTGGCCGAACACCTCGGTCACTGGGACGACGCGGTCGGTGATCGTCGAGACGGAGGCACCGAGGAACGGGCGGAAGCAGCCCGGCCGGAACGCGACGCCGAAGACGTGATCACGGCCCTCGAGGACCTTGATCCGGTAGCGGCTGCACACGCCGTTGACATCCGCGCGCCCGCCGCCGAACGACAGGTGCACGTTCGGGTACGGCACGATCTTCTGCCGGTAGGGCTCGGCGTAGTCCCAGCGAGCCTCCCAGTAGTGCTCCACCCACGGCGCGAGCGCCGGCGAGGGACCGTGAAACGCGTGGCGCTGGTACCGGCTCCACGCACTCGCCAGCTCACGAACGTCCCGTCCCACGCGGCAGAGTGTATGTCGTCTTTGTTCAATACTCCCTCGGCCGATGCTGCCTAGCATCGCCGCCATGTCACACCTTTCCAAGGCGGCCGACGCAATGGCCGCAGTCGCCCGCAACATCACCGACGACCAACTCGCCAACAAGACGCCATGCACGGAGTACGACGTGCGGGCCTTGGTCAACCACCTGCTGTTCTGGGGTCCGTCGCTCGCCGGCGCCGGCCGCAAGGAGTCCGTTCCGCAGCCGGCGACCGCCGAGTCCGAGGTGGACCTGGCGGCCGGCGACTGGCGCGGCCGTCTGCTCGCCGTGCTGGACGACATCGGGTCGTCATGGGCGCCGTCGATCGCCTGGGATGGCGAAACGAGCATGGGCACGCCGCAGATGCTGCCCGCGCCCGTCATGGGCGACATGATTCTCGGCGAGATGGCCGTACACGGCTGGGACCTGGCGGTCGCGACCGGGCAGCGGCTGGAACTGCCCGCCGACCTGCTGGCGCATCTACACGAGTCGATCATCGCCGGCGTGGAGCAGGGGCGGGCGATGGGCATGTACGGACCCCCGATCGCGGTGCCGGCCGACGCACCCACCCTGAACCGCATCCTCGGCCTGACCGGCCGTGATCCCGCCTGGGCGTAGTCCCGGCTCCGGCCGCGCAGCGGCGCAGCGGCAGTCCTGCCGCGTGGTTCTTCCCACCCGAGTATCACGGCGCGCGGATCATCCAACGGGGCCGGCGTGCGATCGATGGGTTGGGCTGAAGCTGAGGGCGTGCACAGTTTCGCTGGGCTGTGGTTGGTCAATTGAAGGGTGTTGGACACCTGGGCTTCAGTTAGGGGCTGTACCGGGCGCATAGGCATGAGGTCGCGCGGACATTGGTTCGCGCCATTCCGATTCCTGGAGAGCCCATGTCGAAGTACACCCGGTCGTTGGTGGTCGGAGTCGCGGCGGCGTCGGTCGTCGCGTTGTGTGGCCTTCCGCTCATCGGTACGAGCGCTCAGGCCGTTCACGCGCCGAGCGTTGGGCGGAGCAAGCATGTGTTGTTGATTTCGGTCGACGGGATGCACCAGAGCGACCTCGACTGGTACGTCGCGACTCATCCGGCGTCGGCGCTTGCGAGGCTGACGCACAGCGGGCGCGAGTACACCAACGCGTCGACATCGAACCCGTCGGACTCCGACCCGGGTGGTACTGCGCTGATGACCGGCGGCAACCCGAGGTCGACCGGCGTCTACTACGACGTCGAGTACAGCCACAACGTGGATGAATCGGGGGCGGCCTGCACCCCGGGTCACGCGGCCACCGGCGGCGACGTCGTCTACGACTCGCCCGATGACGCGCTCCCGGGTGTCCCGGACCTGAGCACCGGTGCGGCCAACGCGTTCCCGTCGTTCGACGAGAACGGCTCGATCTACGGCGCCAACGGTGTCGACCACAACCCGGCGCTGATCATGAACCTGAAGAATGACGCCTCGTCGTTCGACAAGTCGACCTTCCCGGTCGACCCCGCGACCTGCGAGAACGTCATGCCGTGGGACTACCTGGGCGACAACTCGATCTTCCAGGTCATCCACGCCGCCGGGATGCGTACTGCCTGGTCGGACAAGCACGCCGTCTACCTGTCGTTCAACGGTCCGGGATCGCAGGGCAAGAGCATCGACGACTTCTTCGGCCCGGAGATCGACTCGCAGGCAGTGATGCCGGACGGCAAGCCGTACCCGCAGGACGACGACTGGGCGCACATCGACGCCGCCACCAAGCAGTACGACGGCTACAAGGTCCAGGCGATGCTCAACGAGATCGACGGTCTCGACCACTCGGGCAAGGTCCACGTCGGCACACCGGCGATCTTCGGCATGAACTTCCAGACCGTCTCGGTCGCGCAGAAGCTCCGCTCGACCGCGGCGAACCTGATCCCGGACGGTCATGGTGGCTACACCACCAGTGCGCCGCAGCCCGGCGGCTACCAGTGGGTCAACGGCGCCCTGGTTCCCGGTCCGGTGCTCTCGAGTGCCTTCGACTCGGTTGACGTCCAACTCGGCCGCATGGTCGCCGAGCTCGCGAAGCAGCGGCTGGCGAGCTCGACGACGATCATCGTCACCGCGAAGCACGGCCAGTCCCCGCAGGATCCCACCAAGCTCGTCACGGTGCAGGACGGTCCGATCGTCGACGCGATCAACGCCGAGTGGGCCAAGACGCACCCAGGCAAGACGCTGATCGTCGCGGGTACGAACGACGACCTGTGGCAGTCGTACCTGTCGGACAACTCGCAGGCCGCCGGCAACTTCGTCAAGAGCTACCTGTGGAACCACACCGCCCAGGGTTTCGACGTCGACAAGAAGCCCGTCACCGTACAGCACTCAGGTCTGACGCACCTCTGGGCCGGCGCTGAGGCTGCACGGTTCTTCGGCGTTCCCGTCGGCGACGGCCGCTACCCCGATGTCTTCGGCAAGGTCCAGGAAGGCATCGTGTACGCGAAGCCGTCCAAGCTCGCCGAGCACGGCGGCATGAACAGCAGCGATCGCCACGTCCTGATGATCGTCAGCGGTGCAGGCATCAGGCCTCAGGTCGTGCGCGCCCCTGTCGGGACCACCCAGGTGGCCCCGACGGTTCTCGCTCTCCTCGGGCTCAACCCCAACAGCCTGCGGGCCGTTCGGGTCGAGGGCACGCGGGTCCTGCCGGGCGCCGCGCCCTCCGCGCACCGGTGATCGGTCAGCAATAGCTCCGGAGGCTGGGCCTCGGCGAGTAATCGAGGCCCAGCCAATGCGCTTGCAAGTAGGTCAGCTCGTTGGGGCGTTCTTGGGAGGTGGCGCCACGTTGGAGTGGCCGGTGCCGGGCCTGGGGGCGTTGAAGACCTGCGTGTCGTAGGCCATGTGGCCGACCATGTTGGCGAAGGTCTTCGACATCCAGGTCAGTACCTCGGGGTCGTTGTTACTGAGGTTGTCGCACCAGCGGAACGGGTTGTCCACGCAGCCACCGTCGGTACCTGGCACCGTGCCCTCGAAGTTGCCCTCGTAGCCGCCGAACAGGGCGACGTCCGACGCCAGCTTGCAGCAGTCCTGGCCGGTGAGTACGCCACTGGCCGGTACGCCGGCCTGCTGGAACTCGAAGGCATCCGTACCGTCGGCCGAGAACAGGATGTGGTTCTTCCCGATCGAGTTCAGGTAGTCGATGCCGAAGTCACGTCCGATCGCCGACGGAGCGAAGATGCTCGGCGGCATCGGGGTACCAGGGTTGCGCCCGAACAGCGTGACCCCGTCCTTCGGGTCGAGAACACCGGCCACGTAGTTCGGTGTGGCGGTGACGTCGGCGTCGAGATCGAACTTGATCTTGGCGAGCTCCGCGGCCGGGAGCGTGCTGACGTAGTGCTGCGAGCCGAACAGGCCGAGCTCCTCGCCGCCGAACCAGATGAAGCGCAGCTTGTTGCGGGTGCTGGTGTTCTTCAGCTGCTGAGCGATGTCGAGGATCGTCGCCGAACCCGACGCGTTGTCAAGCATCCCGGCGCCGAAGATCGCGTCCAGGTGCGCGTCGATGACCAGGATGTTGTTCGGGTCGCCGCCCTTGGAGTCGGCGATCACGTTCCAGTCGGAGCGGTTCGGGTCCTCGATGGTCTTCACATCGACGGTCATCACCGGGCCGGTGTCCGGCACATACTGCGCGAAGAGTTGCCGGCCCACGTCGTACGACGTGAACAGCACGGGGATGTGCTCGTTGCCGGACAGGCTGCCGTTGAAGACTCCCGTACGGCCCGGGTTGCCCTCGTTGAAGATCACCGCTGCGGTGGCGCCGGCAGCCTCGGCGTTGGCCACCTTCGTGGCGAAGGTGCAGAAACCCCGCTGGATCAAGGCGATATTGCCCGCCTTGAACCCGGCGAAGTCGGCCGCCGTACAGCCGCTGGTCGAGCTGGGCGTGGGGTTCGGGGGTATGACAATCCCGAGCACGGGCTGGAGTTTTGCGGTCGTCGTACCGACGACCGTTGCCGGGTCGAAGTCCGTGCCGACCACGAACGAGTGCGGCGTCGGTGATTCCTCCCGCAGTACCGGGGTGCCGACGAAGCTGAAGTAGTCGAACTTGTACTCCTGCAGCGTCACGTTGTAGCCCGCGGCGCGCATGACGTTCGCGACGTAGTCGGCCGACGCCCGGTAGCCGGGCTCCCCCGAGTTCCGCGACGGGTGACCGTCCGTACCCGGGTTGGCGTCCGCGATCTGCTGGAACTTGACCATGTGCGCCCAGAGGTCGGCCTTGTTCACACAGTCGACCAGCTTCTGCGGGCTGTCGTTGACCCGTACGGAACACGCCGTCGGACTGGTGTCGGTGGCCACTGTCGTACCACTGGCGCTCGACGCCACCGGCGACAAGGCCCCTGCCATCGCGACGGCGGCCGCGGCGGCCATCGCGAGACTCCAACCCCGGTGCCGTCCTAGTCGTGGGCTCATCGTGATTCTCCTCCCCTGACCACGAAACCCGCCGACGTCGTCGTCGACGAGCCTTCAACATCACTGCTGTTGTTGATACGCCCGGTCGGCCGCCGGATGAAGACCTCGCACGACAAATGCCGCCTCGGCGGCAACAACGTCATCTCTCCGCTGTCGAACGAGCCGGATGCGTGACCGTCTACCCTGTCGGATCCGGAACTGCAGGAGCGGCTCAGGCTGGGATCGAGACGTTGAACAGGCGTTCCGCGTTGTGCAGGGACTCGGTGACGATTGCCTGGCCGTTGGTGACGACGTCCTTCTGGTAGGTCGCGAGGTCTTCGCCTGACGTCAGCGCGCGCGTCAGCCGGGCTGCGTCCCACAGGGCGGTGTTCGCGCCGGCGCCTGCGGCTGGGGTCATCGGGTGCACAGCGTCGCCGAGCATCGTTACCCGCGGCGACGACCAGGTCGGCACCGTGAGGCACGTCCGCAGTGTGATCGGGAACGCCGCCTCCGGCTCACCCGCGTCGATGAGAGCACGGATCGACGGATGCCAATCGGCCACCGACCGCTGTACGAGCGCCCACAGGTCGACGGGATCCATCGCGAACAGGTCCTCGTCGGAGGCGCCGAGCACCGCGTTCGTCCCGGTCAGCACCGCCATCAGGTAGTCGCCGTACTCCGCCGGCGGCTCCCGGAACAGCACCGGACCGAACGCAGTACCGAGCCCGGCCCCGTCACTCGCGAAGCAGAACCCACGAAGGAACGCCTCCGGCGCCAACGATCGAACGGCCGGCGTCAGCGGCACCTTCCCGTAGATGCACCGCACCCCGATGTCGATCACGTCCTGCGACGGCACCAACTGCGCCCGCACCCGCGACCCCACCCCGTCCGCTCCGACGAGTACGTCGGCCATCACAGTGGTGCCGTCAGAGAAGGCGATCTCGACCCCGTCGTCCAGCTCGCGATACGACGAGAACCGCTTGCCGAAGCGCAGAACGTGGTCCAGCCCGGTCATCAACGCGCGACGAAACGCATACCGATCCACCGACGTCACGGCGTCCGGTCCGGCGACCGGGAACACCTGCTCGAACTGCGGACTCAGCTGCGCGTCGAACCCCGCCACCAGATCTCCCGGATGAGTAGCGGTCGCGATCACGCGCCGCCGGACCGCGTCCGGCAGCGTCGCCGCGAGCGCCTCCTCCCCCACGTTGCTGATGTGGATCCGGTACCCCTGCTTGCGGTACTGCGGCGACGGGTCCCGCTCGTACACCGCGACCTCCATCCCCGCCTTGCGCAGCCCCTGCGCGAGCGTCAGCCCGCCGATCCCGGCACCCATGATCGCGACCTTCATCACCGACTCCAATCATCCGTCCATCAAACTTTGTCATCCATCTGGATGATTAAGTTAGCACGCCGGATGGCAGTCCGCTAGGATGATTTCGTGCGGAGATCACCCGGCCCCGACGAGCGGCAGCGCGACCCCGAGCGCACCAAGCAGCAGCTGCTGGACGCGGCGGTGATCGAGTTCGGCCTGCACGGGTTCAGCGGCGCCCGGGTCGGCGAGATCGCAGCCCGGGCCGGCGTCAACAAACAGCTGATCTCGTACTACTTCGGCGGCAAGGAAGGCCTGTACCGCGCGGTCGCCGACCGCTGGCGGGCCAATGAGCCGGCCATCGCCGCGGATGCCGAAACACTCGGCGAGGTGGTGGCCGCGTACGCGCGGACGTCGATCGCAAAGCCCGACCTGCTCCGGTTGCTGGTCCGCGAGGCCGTCGACGTGAACACCGGCGCGCTCGACCCGGAAGGGCAGCGTGGCCGGTTCCAGGCGATGATCGACGACTTCCGTCACCGGCAGGCCGACGGTGAGCTCGCCACCGATCTGGACGTCGCCTACACCGGCCTGGCGCTGTTCGGCCTGGCCTCGGCGCCGGTCGTGTTCCCGCAGATCGCCCGCGCGCTCGGTCTCGATCCGGAGGCGGAGGACTTCACCGAGAAGTACGCCGCCGAGGTCACGCGGCTGGTGTCACACCTAAAGGGCCCCTGAGATCGCCCGGTTGCGGAGCTCGGCCTTGTAGGCCTCGAGGGCGATGAGTTCGCCGAACATCCGGTTGTACTCGTCCGCGCGGTCGATCGGGTTGGTGCGCTGCAGCTTCGACTTCAGGTCCGCGATCCGGCGCGCGCAGGTCAGCTCCTGGAGACGGGCCAGCAGCGCGAGGGCGTACGGCTCGTCAGGGTCGCGGCCGAGGCGGAGCGGATCCACGGCGAGCGCGCCGACGACCGCGGCGGCCGGGTCGTTGCCGATCGCGTCGCGGACGGCAACCACCCAGGCCTCGCCCGCGGGTGCGGCGGCCGGGCCGCCGGCCTTCGCCATCGCGGCGCGGATCGCGGCCAGCCACGGGTGGGTGAAGTCGTGGTCGTCGAGCTCGTCGAACGCCTGTCCGACGAGCGCCGGGTGCTGCATGGCGACCTTCAGGACGTCCCACTCGATCACGAACCGCTGATCCCGCGGCGACGGAATCTCGGCGCGTGGAGCGGGAGCACCGGCGGGTACGTCGGGCGCCGCCGGGCCGGACGCGGAGCGACCGCGCACCTCCGGCGAACCGGAGCCGGCGGGGCCACGCGACGCGGCTCGGTACACCTCGGAGCGGACCTGGTCGACCTCCATGCCCAGGTGGCCGGCCAGCTCGCGGGTGAAGGCGTCCACCTTCGACCGGTCGCGGATGCTGATCACCAGCCGCGCCGCGTCCCGCAGCGCGTCGATCCGGGTGTCCGCACGATCCAGGTCGTACTTCGACAGCACGTTCCGCAGTACGAACCGGTACAGCGGGACGCGCCGCCCGATCAGCTCCCGGACCGCTGCGTCGCCCTTCTGCAGCCGCAGGTCGCACGGATCCAGCCCGTCCGGCTCGATGGCGACGTACGTCTGCGCGGCGAACGCCTGGTCCCCCGCGAACGCCTTGAGCGCCGCGCGCTGACCCGCCTCGTCACCGTCGAAGGTGAAGATCACCTCGCCGCGGAACTGGTCGTGGTCGAGCAGGAGCTGCCGCAGCACCCGCGCGTGGTCGTCGCCGAACGACGTACCGCAGGTGGCGACCGCGGTCTGTACGCCGGCCAGGTGGCACGCCATCACGTCGGTGTAGCCCTCGACCACCACCGCCTGGCGACCCTTGGCGATCTCGCGCCGGGCCAGGTCCACGCCGTACAGCACCTTGGACTTCTTGTAGATCGGCGTCTCGGGGGTGTTCAGGTACTTCGCTTCGATCCGGTCGTCGTCGAACAACCGGCGCGCGCCGAACCCGATCACGTCCGACGACGCGTCCCGGATCGGCCACATCAGCCGGCCGCGGAAGCGGTCGTACAGCCCGCGCTGCCCGTCGGCGACCAGGCCGGACGCGACCAGCTCGGCGTTCGTGAAACCGCGGCCGCGGAGGTGGCTGACGAGCGCCTCACCACCGCGCGGCGAGAACCCGACCCCGAACTGCACCGCGGCGTCCTTGTCGAAGCCGCGCTTGTCCAGGAACTGCCGCCCGAGCGACGCCTCGGCCGCGCCGAACAGCTGGTCGACGTAGAACTCGGCGGCCACCTTGTGCGCCTCGACGAGCCGCGGCCGCTGGTTGCCCGGGCCGCGCTGCACCGGCGCGCCGGAGTCCTCGTACCGGAGCTGGATGCCGACCTTGGCGGCCAGCGTCTCGACCGCCTCGGAGAAGGTGATCTGGTCGACCTTCTGGATGAAGTCGATCACGTCGCCGCCCTCTTGGCAGCCGAAGCAGTAGAAGAATCCGCGGGCCGGGGTGACGTTGAACGAGGGCGACTTCTCGTCGTGGAACGGGCAGAGACCCTTCAGGTTGCCTCCACCGGCGTTCTTCAAGGTCACGTACGAACCCACGACGTCGTCGATCCGGGCCCGCTCGCGCACCAGCGCGATGTCCTCTTCCTTGATCCGGCCTGCCACCCCGCGAGTCTAGCCGGGCCGATCACGTAGGTTGACGGGTATGCCACGTACCCTTCGCCAAGGTCAGCGGTCCGAGCTGTACGTCGTCGACGTCACGCGGAACGAGCACCGGCTGGTGTTCAGTTCCGAGGAGGTCCTGTTCGAGGCGCCGAACTGGCTCCCCGACGGCAGGTTGGTTGTCAACGGCAACGGGCTCCTGTACCGGGTGGCCGACGGGCTCGAGGAGATCGAGCTCGGCGGGGTGCCGCCGATCAACAACGACCACGTGGTGAGCCCGGACGGGCGGACGGTCTACGCATCGGCCGGCGACGGGCACATCTACGCCGTCCCGATCGAGGGCGGCGCCGGGCGGCGGGTGACGAACGACCGGGGGGAAGGCTTCCACCACTACCTGCACGGGGTGTCCCCGGACGGTACGACGCTCGCGTACATCGGGCTGGAGTGGGTGGGCGACCGGCGGATCACCAACGTGTGGACGATCCCGGCCGCGGGCGGCGCCGACGTCCAGGTGACCGACGACGAGTATGCCGACGACGGGTCGGAGTACGGTCCGGACGGCGAGTGGATCTACTTCAACTCCGAGCGCGCCGGGCACGCCCAGCTGTTCCGGATCAAGGACGGCGCGGCGGAACAGCTGACGGACGACGAGCGGGTGAACTGGTTCCCGCACCCCGCCCCGGACGGCTCCGCGATCGCGTACGTGAGCTTCCCGCCCGGCACGGAGGGACATCCGGCCGACATCGACGACGTACGGCTGCGGCTGCTGATGCGTGACGGCGAGATCCGCGAACTGACGAGCCTGTTCGGCGGCCAGGGCACGATGAACGTCCCCAGCTGGTCCCCGGACAGCGCGTCGTTCGCGTACGTCACCTACCCGTTCTCATGAATCGCTTCGTGCTCAAGCCGGACTACTCGGTCCGGGCGCTCAAACGGCTCGCCTGGGACCTGGACTGGGACGTGCTGGATTTCCGCCGTGCGGAGGCCGGCGCCTTCGTGGATTCCTGGGTCACGTATGACCAGCGAACCGAGATCCATCACGTCGACGACGAGCCGATCGGTCTTCGGTACCTCACCGTGCGGGGTGATGGGCGCGCCGAGGTCGAGGCGGAGATCGTGGAGCGCTGCGACCTGTGGACGCACGAGGAGGCGCGGGATTCCCTGCGGTCCGCGACGACCAGGGATGAGCGGCTCGTCGGCCTGTACGCCGCGACGCTGACCGCTCCGGCCGAACCGGTCGAGGGTTTCGTCGAGCAGGTCCGCGTGGTGGCGCGGGATGACGACCCGGGTGTGCGCCAGGCCGTGGTCATCGCGACCGGGTATCTGCCCTGGCCGCAGCTGGTGGGTCTCGTCGAGGAGGAGCTCTTGCACGATCCCGTGGAGCACGTCCGGCGGAACGCCGAGCTCCTCCTCGAGGGACTTCGGGTGGGTTAGACCTCGGACAGCTCGACCGAGGTGTCGGCCAGGCGGGTCGGGTCGACCTGTTTGCCGGAGCGGACCAGGTCGCGGATCGGGTCGGTGGCGCCCCAGGTGTTGACGTGCATGCCGGCCAGGACGTGGTGGTCGTCGTCGATCCAGAACGCCACGTAGGCGCCGGACTTCGGGTCGCCGCGCAGGACGACCTGGTACGACGTGCCGCGCGGGACGTCGCCGACGTACTCCATGCCGAGGTCGAACTGGTCGGTGAAGAAGAACGGGATCGCGTCGTGCGAGACGTCCTGGCCGAGCATCGACTTCGCGGCCGCGGCGCCGGTGTCCTTCGCGTTCTGCCAGTGCTCGACCCGGACCGAGCGACCGAACAGCGGGTGGTCCCAGCGGACCACGTCGCCGGCCGCGTACACGTCGGCGACCTTCGTCTGCAGGTCCGGGCCGGTGACGATGCCGGAACCATTGTCCGGGGTCGCGACCTCGATGCCGGCTGCCTCGGCGAGCTCGGTGTTCGGCCGGACGCCGACGCCGACGATCGCCAGGTCCGCCGGAATCACCTCGCCGCCGGTCACCTTCACGCCGGTGACCTTGTCGGTCCCCTCAAAACCTTCCACCCCGGTCCCGAACCGGAACTGCACCCCGTGCTTCCGGTGGAACTCGGCGAACAGCTCACCGACCTCTTCCCCGAGTACGGCGGCCAGTGCGGTCGCCTGCGGCTCGACGACCGTCACCTCGCAGCCACGCTGGCGCGCCGCAGACGCGGCCTCCAGGCCGATCCAGCCGGCGCCGACGACAACCACGCGCGGCTTCGCGGCGTACGCCTCGTTCAGCGCCTGCGACTCCTCGGCCGTGCGCAGGTAGTGCACGCCGGGCAGGTCGGCGCCCGGTACGTCGAGCTCGCGGACGCGGCTGCCCGTCGCGATCAGGAGCTTGCCGTACGACACCTGGGAGCCGTCGTCGAGCGTGACCGTGTGCGCGGCCGGGTCGATCGCGGTCACTGTCGTCCCGAGGCGGAGTTCGATCGTGTTGTCGTCGTACCACTGCTGGTCGTGGAGCTGCGCCGAACCGGTCTCGGCCTTGCCGAGCAGGACGTCCTTGGACAGCGGTGGTCGCTCGTACGGCAAGGACGGCTCCGTGCCGATCAAGACGACGCCGCCCGTCCAGCCGTTCTTCCGAAGGGTCTCGGCCGCGGTCGCACCCGCAAGGCTCGCTCCGACGATCACGATCTGTTCATCAGCCATGCTCGCACTTTAGTCCTCGTCGAACTCTTGTCGGGGACGGTCCACCTGACTACGTTGTCGCAGGACATCAGACGTCCTATGTCCTCCTGGGAGAGTCATGCGCGTACTCACACCGGGCCGTCTCGCGACCGCCGCCCTGCTCGTGTTCGTCAGTCTGACCGCTCCATCTGCTCAGGCCTCGGAAGCCGCTGCTCCGGGGAGCGGGTCCGTCCCGTTCGTCGAGGACAGCGTGCTGTTCCAGCAGAAGACCGAGGGGTACTCGTGCTTCCGGATCCCGGCGATCGTGCACGCGAAGAACGGCGACGTCCTCGCGTTCGCGGAGGGCCGCGTCGCGGACTGCGGTGACGACGGCGACATCGACATCGTGCTCCGCCGCTCGTCCGACGGCGGCAAGTCCTGGGGACCGCTGCAGGTGGTCTCCGAGGGCAACGGCAGTACGAACGGCAACCCCGTTCCGATTGTTGACAATCGGACAGGCCGGATCGTCCTGGTGTCGACCCACAACGGCCCGGACCCGTGCCCGAACGGCTGCGACCGCGACCCGTACGTCCAGACCAGCGACGACAACGGCGCCACCTGGACCGCGCCGCGCGAACTCACCGACGCGAAGCTGCCGAGCTGGAACTTCTGGTACGCGACCGGCCCGATGCACGGCATCCAGCTCGAACACGGACCGCACGCGGGCCGGCTGATCGTCGGCGCGAATTTCGAGGCCGTGGCTGATGGTCCAGCGCCGTCGCGAGGAGGTGCTCGGTGCGGTGCATCGGCGTGCGGGGGCGAAGGATTCGATGCGGAGCATCGTGGCCTTTGCACCCGTGCGGCGAGGTGCCGTGCCGAGTGCCCCGCAGTAGGCGCTGGACCATCAGCCACGGCCTGCACGTACGACGGGGTCGGGCCGCACGTCTACGGCGCCCACCTGCTGTACTCCGACGACTCGGGCGAGACGTGGCACATCGGCGCGACCACCTCGCGGGACGACGGGAAGGTGATCGCCCAGGAGGTCACGGTCGTCGAGCTGCGGGACGGGCGGATCTACGCCCTCGCCCGGGAACGCGGGACGGATCCGGGCAACCGCGCGTACGCGATCAGCAGCGACGGCGGGGAGACGTTCGACCAGCCGTTCAGGACGATTCCGCGGCTGGTGATGCCGGACGTGCAGGGGTCGTTGCTGCGGTTCGACTCGCACCGGATCCTGTTCTCGGCTCCGGCGCATCCGGCCGCGCGCGAGGTGATGACGGTGCGGTCGTCGTACGACGAGGCGCGCACGTTCGGGACCTGGCAACAGGGCAAGGTGTTCTGGTGGGGTCCCTCGGCGTACTCCGACCTGGTGCGGCTGGACGGGGGCCAGGCCGGGTTGCTGTACGAGGCAGGCGTGGCGACGCCGTACGAGTCGATCCGCTGGGCGCGGTTCAACGAGGCGTACCTGTCGACACCGAACGGGACGCCGCCGGGCATTCCGGCTCCGCCCGCACCGGGGCCGCTGACCCCTGATGTTGGACCGGCCCACAATCCGGCGTACGTCCGCGGTGGCGCGACTGTTGCCGAGGGCAAGTTCGGGAACGGGCTCGCGCTGGACGGGGTGGACGACTACGTCGAGGTGCCGTTCGACCGCTCGATCGACCTCGGCGCGGACGACTTCACGATGATGACGTGGATCAAGTACGGGTCGACCACCGGGTCGCACGCGATTCTGTGGGCCTATCGGACCGGGTCCGGGAGTACGCCGCAGGTGTGGTTGCGGGCGGAGCCGGAGAGCAAGCGGATCCGCGCACTGCTGTCGGTCGATCGGTTCAACGTGACTGTGCAGTCCACGTCGGCGTACAACGACAACCAGTGGCATCACGTCGTACTCCAACGCGCGAACGGCAAGCTCCGTCTGCTGGTCGACGGCGTCGAGGTCGGATCGGCGACGGCTCCCGCCGGATCGGTCACCGCGGGCAAGGAATTCGGCGTTCAGGGCATTCATGTCGGCGAACGCGTCGACGGCGCCAACCGCTTCCAGGGCACCGTCGACGAGGTCCGCGTCTACCGCCGAGCGCTCACCGGCAGCGAGCTGCAGCAGATCCGCCTCTACAACGAGCCCAACTACAACCGCCTGGGCCTGGACCTGCCCTTCACCACCATCCACTAACCCAACCCGTCCCGCTGCAGGGGCCGTTGCACAGGAGCTGGCGGCCGGGCGGGGTCAGGTATGGGTGTGGACGAGGTGGGCGTGCCAGGTCTGGGCTGAGGGGTCTGTCAGGGAGGCGACCTGGTCGATGACGACGCGGAGCCTTGCGTCGTCATCGACGGCTTCGGCGAAGTCGGAGCGGAAGGGAGCGTCCAGGTGTTGGGGAGCGGTTTTCCAGAGGGCTTCCACCAACTCGGTGAGGAGTTCGCGCTGGATGGCTCGGCGGGCCTGGCGTTCACCGGAGTTCAGGACGTGGTGCATGCCGATGCCTTTGAGGAGGCCTATTTCGATGCGGATCCCGGCAGGTACCACCAGGTCAGCCTCGTAGCGGATCAGGCGAGCGCGCCCGAAGACGTCGTGGGTTGCCTGTTCGGCGGCGGTCGCGAAGCGGCCGATCAACTGGCTGGTGAGGTCCTTCAGCCCGCCCAGCGCCCGCCGGCTGTCGTCGAACGCGGCGCCCGGCCAGTAGTTGAGTGCCTTCAGCCGGGACCAGCCTTCGTCCAGCTCGGCGTCTGTTGCTTCCGGCAAGTACATCTGCCGGACCGTCTGCCAGTACGGCGCCCGCTCGGCGTCCACGTCCTCGAGGTCGATGTGGTGGGCAACGATTCCGTCCTCGACGTCGTGGACGGAGTACGCCACGTCGTCGGCGAAGTCCATCACCTGCGCCTCGAGGCAGCGCCGCTCCCCCACCCCCGGTCGCAACCAGGTGAACACCGCGAGGTCGTCGTCGTACACCCCGAACTTCCGCTCGCCAGCACGTCGCGCCCACGGGTACTTCGTCGCGGCGTCGAGGGTCGCCCGACTCAGATTCAGCCCGACGCTGCGCCCCTCGGTGTCGAACGTCTTGGACTCCAGGCGGGTCAGCAGGCGCAATGTCTGCGCGTTCCCCTCGAAGCCGCCGATGTCCGCGGCGACCTGGTCCAGTGCGCGTTCGCCGTTGTGCCCGAACGGCGGATGCCCGAGATCGTGCGCCAGGCAGGCCGCGTCCACGATGTCGGGATCGCAGCCGAGCGTCGCCGCCAGCTCGCGCCCGATCTGCGCGACCTCCAGGCTGTGGGTCAACCGGTTCCGCACGAAGTCGTCGCTGCCGGCCGTCACCACCTGGGTCTTCGCCGCCAGTCGCCGCAACGCCGCGCTGTGCAGCACCCGCGCCCGATCACGCGCGAACGCCGTCCGCCCCGGCCGCTTCACCGGCTCGGCGACCCAACGCTCCGCGTCGTGCTCGTCGTACCCCTCGTGCTGCTTCCTCATCACCGCCGACACTAACGGCAACCACCGACAGTTCCGCGACCTTCAGGTGGCTACGCAGTAACGGATCCAGATCACGCCGTCCTTGAAGACTTCGGTGCCGGCGTGCTGGAGGTGGAGACGGTGGGTGTCGTACCAGGGTTCGCCGCCGGTCAGCACCGGATGGACGAGCAGGGCGAGCTCGTCCACCAGCTCTTCGTCCAAACACGTTCTGAGTAGTGCCGGCGAATCCACACGCACGGTCCGAACACCCCGTCGGCCGAGGACGGTGAGGACTTCGAGGAGGTCGACCTCGTCGTAACCCGTGACCAGTTCGCGGGTGGTCGCGTCCGGTGGACGGGCGGGGGTTCGGTCCGCATAGAGGGCCAGCACGTCGGACCAGTAGCCGAGCTCTCGTAGCGCGTTCCAGGTGTGGACGCGGGCGCGGTCGTCGACCACCGCGAGCAGCGGGCCGTCGGCGCGGGTGCCGCGGCTCGGAGCGGCGCGTACTTCGTTCTCCTGGGCAACGATCGTGGCCGCGTCGATCAGCGTCACGTCCTCCTGCCACAGCGTCGCCAGCGCATAGAACCGCGCGAGGTCGACGTCGAATCCCGACGTCGCCCCGTCCAGCGAGACCGCCAGCTGAGCCACCACATGAGGCCGCATACGCCCAACCTAGGGACGGCCACCGACAGAATCATATTGCAGAGACTCCTCTGCAGAGATTACTCTGCAACAATGCGACGTATCGACGCCCGGAGTCTGCGCGGACTCGCCCACCCGCTCCGGATGCGGATCCTGGAGGCGATCGAGCTCGACGGACCGGCCACGTCGAGCACTCTCGCGACGCAGCTCGGCGAGAACACCGGAACGATCAGCTGGCATCTGCGGCTGCTCGCCGAGCACGGGTATCTCGAGGAGGATCCCGACCGCGGTACGAAGCGCGAGCGCTGGTGGCGGCTTCCTCACGGGCCGACCGTCCTCGACCCGGCCGAGTTCCTCGACGACCCGGAGACGCGGCGCGCACTCGACGTGTACCTGCGGGATCTCGTGGAGCGCTACTACAACCGGGTTCGCGCGTACGTCGACGAGGACTGGCCCGCGGAGTGGCAGCACGCGGCCGGCCTGTCGGACTGGCGGCACCTCCGTCTGACTCCGGAGCAACTGCACAATCTCAACGAGGAGATCGGAGCGGTCGTCGACCGGTACGCCGCCGGCGATGCGGCTTCCGGTGCCGAGCGGGTGATCATCCAGCTGCAGTCGTTCCCGCGCCGCTCATGAGTCTGCTGCGGACGCACCGCGACTTCCGGCTGTTCTGGGTCGGCGAGACCGTCAACCGGTTCGGCAGCGCGACGTCGTCGGTCGCGCTGCCGCTGGTCGCGATTTCGATGCTCGATGCAACGACTTTCGAGGTCGGCCTGCTGACCGCGGCGGCGTGGGCGCCGTGGCTCCTGATCGGCTTGCCCACCGGCGCCTGGATCGATCGGGTACGGCGGCGTCCGGTGATGCTCGTGTCCTCGGCCGTCTCGGCCGCCCTGTTCGCGTCGATCCCGCTCGCGGCGGGCGGCCGGCTGTTGAGCATCCACCTGCTGCTCGCGGTCGCCGTCGCCGCCGGAGCATCGACAGTTGTCTTCCAGACGGCGTACACCGCTTATCTCCCGACGCTGCTCGAACCGATGGATCACGCCGAGGGCAACGCGAAACTTCACGGCAGCGCCTCGGCCGCACAGATCGCCGGACTGGGATGCGGCGGTCTCCTCGTCCAATTCGTGGGCGCTGCCAACACTCTCCTGATCGATGCGTCGAGCTTCCTGGTCGCGCTGGCGTGTCTCGCCGCGGTCCGTTTCCGCGAACGCCGTACGACGAGCTCGTCGCGGGTCGGCGCGATCCGGGAGGGCATCGGGCTGGTCGCCCACGACGTCTGGCTCCGAACGTTGACGATCTTCGGCGCGGTCTCGAACCTCGCATTGATGGGGTACCAGGCGATCGTTGTGGTCTTTCTGGTGCGCGAGGGCGGGCTCAGTGCGGGCACGGTCGGCGTCCTGGTCGCGGCGGCCTCGAGCGGCGGCGTCCTCGGTGCGATCGTCGGGCGACGGACGATGCGGTTCGGTACGGCGAGGGCGTTGCTGTTGTGCGAGCTCGGGCTGCCGACACTTGCCCTGCTCATCCCGCTCGCGGCCGCTAGTCAGTGGTTCTATCTGGCCGGTGGATTCGGCGTTAGCCTCGGCGTGGTTGGTGGGAATGTCGTCAAGGCGACCTTCCTACAATCCTATTGTCCACAACAGCTGTTCGGCCGGGTCACCGCGACGACGGCGTTCGTCAACTACGGCACGATCCCGCTCGGCGCCCTCCTCGGCGGCACACTCGGCCAGGCCCTCGGCCTGACACCCGCCCTCTGGATCACCACCGCCGGCGTACCACTCGCCGGCCTGGTCCTCCTCGCCTCCCCCATCCGCCGGAACCGCAACCTCCCAACCCACCAACTGCTGCACGTCCCGGCTTGACCCGGCACAACTCACCAGGGCAGCGGCGTACCGGGGACGACGGCTGATTCCAGCCGGGTGCGTACTGCTTGGCGGGCGCGGTCGTAGCCGTTCTCGTCGTTGTGCAGGATCGACGCCAGGTTGGCGGCCTCGTAGTACGCGTTCAGGTCGAACGCGAGCTGCCGTGCGTCGCCGGCCAGTTCGCCCCGCTCGATGGCCTCGGCGACCGCGAGCTCGATCAGGTCCATCCATTCGTGGTGTACGGCGGCCAGGTACTCGTGGACCGCACCGTCGCGCGCCGAGAACTCGTGCGACACCTTCTGGAAGAAGCAGCCGCCCGGGAACACCCGGCTCCGCGAGTAGTCGAGCCAGTGCTTGCTCAGCGCCCACACCCGGCCGAGACCGGGCTCGATCTCGTACGCCGGGACCACCACGTTGTCCGCGTAGATCCGCCGCGCCGCCCGGACGGTCGCGAGCTGCAACTCCTCCTTGGAGCCGAAGTGTGCGAACAATCCGCTCTTGCTGATCCCGAGCTCGGTCGCGAGCCGGCCGATCGACAGCCCTTCGAGTCCGTCGACCGACGCGATGTCGACGGCACGGCGCAGTACGGCGCGGCGGGTCTGGTCACCGCGCGCCAGCCGTCCGTCGACTTTCTCCACGAGCACTGATCCTAAGTCCGTTGACTGCTACGCTGCCGCAAACTAATAATACGACCGTTCGTATACTTTGGTGAAGGGGTCATCATGCAGAAGCTGGTCAGTGTCGGATTGCAGACAATCGGAACGTTGTCACCGCGGCTCGGCGGACGGCTCGCGTTCAACCTGTGGCGCCGGCCCCTCGCCCGCGGCCGCGTCCGTGTCGACGAGCAGATTGTTCACAATGCTGCGAAGATCGACGTCCTCGAGCTCGACGACGCCGGCGTGGTCGCCGGGGCGCGGATCGGTGCGGCGGTCCGTACGTACGCGTGGGGTGACGGGCAGCGGCCGGTGTTGCTCGTGCACGGGTGGCGGTCGCGGGCCTCGCGATTCGCCGGGTTCGTCACGCGGCTGCTCGAGCTCGGGTACAGCCCGGTGTCGTACGACGCTCCGGCGCACGGGGACTCCGACGGTGAGGTGACGTCGATCCTCGGGCACCAGCGGATCATTCGCGCCCTGGAGGAGCGGCACGGGCCGTTCGAGGGTGTGATCGCGCATTCCCTCGGCGTACCGTTCGCGCTCTACGCGGTCCGCGAGGGCGTGGCCGCGAAGCGGATGGTGATGATCAGTGGGGTCGCGGACTTCGGCTATCTCGCCGACGCGTTCTGCGCCGAACTCGGGCTCGGCCCGAAGCTCAACCGCGAGCTCCGCCGGTCGATCGAACGCGGGTACTTCGACGGCGACGACGACATCTGGACCCGGTTCTCGGTGAGCACCGGCAAGGCCGAACTGCTGGTGATCCACAACGACGAGGACGACATCGTCGACCCCCGGCAGGCGCAGGTTCTACTGCGGAACTACGGCCCCCGCGCACACTTCCTGCCGACGACCGGCCTCGGCCACCGCAAGATCCTCTCGGACCCCGCGGTGATCGCCGAAGCAGTCGCCTTCCTGCAGGACGCCGAACCGAACGCCACGCAGGACACCGCGCAGGGTGCCGAGCAGGGCGCCGCGTAAGACCCGGGCCAGGACCTTGGGCCGGGCTCAGATGTCGCGGAAGGTCTCGATCTGAGCGCCTAGCGAGTTCAGCCGGGTCGCCAGGTCCTCGTACCCGCGGTTGATCACGTAGATGCTGCGCAGCACCGACGTACCCTTCGCGGCCAGCATCGCGATCAGCGCGACGACAGCTGGGCGGAGCGCCGGCGGGCACATCATCTCGGCGCCGGAGAAGTGCGTCGGACCCTCGACCATCACCCGGTGCGGGTCGAGCAGCTTGACCCGGCCGCCGAGCTTGTTCAGGTCGGCCAGGTAGATCGCGCGGTTCTCGTACACCCAGTCGTGGATCAGCGTCTGCCCGGTCGCGGTCGCCGCGATCACCGCGAAGAACGGCAGGTTGTCGATGTTCAGCCCCGGGAACGGCATCGGGTGGATCTTGTCGATCGGCGCGTGCAGCTTCGACGGGCGGGTGGTCAGGTCGACCAGCCGGGTCCGGCCGTTCTCGGCCAGGTACTCCGTACTGCGGTCGTAGTCGAGGCCCATCTCCTCGAGCAGCGCGAGCTCGATCTCGAGGAACTCCACCGGCGCCCGGCGGATGGTGATCTCGGACTTGGTCACGATCGCTGCGGTGAGCAGGCTCATCGCCTCGATCGGGTCCTCGGACGGCGCGTAGTCGACGTCCACGTCGATGTCGGCCTTGCCGTGCACCGTCACGGTCGTCGTACCGATGCCGTCGATCTTCACGCCGAGCAGATCCAGGTAGAAGCACAGGTCCTGGACCATGTAGTTCGGGCTGGCGTTGCGGATCACGGTGACGCCGTCGAAGCGGGCCGCGGCCATGATCGCGTTCTCGGTCACGGTGTCGCCGCGCTCCGTCAGCACGATCGGCTTGCCCGGCGTGATCGCCCGGTTGACCAGCGCGTGGTACTGCCCGCCGGTCGCCTTCACTTCGAGGCCGAACGGGCGGAGCGCGGTCATGTGCGGCTCGACGGTACGCGTACCGAGGTCGCAGCCACCGGCGTACGGCAGCTCGAACGCGTCCTCGCGGTGCAGCAGCGGGCCGAGGAACATGATGATCGAGCGGGTCCGGCGGGCCGCATCGGCGTCCATCGACGCCAGGTCGAGCTGCGCCGGCGGGACGATCTCCAGGTCACCGGCGTCGTTCAGCCAGGTGGTCTTCACGCCGATCGAGTTCAGCACCTCGAGCAGCCGGTTGACCTCCTCGATCCGCGCGACCTTGCGCAGCGTCGTCCGGCCCTTGTTCAGGAGCGAGGCGCAGAGCAGCGCGACGCCGGCGTTCTTGCTGGACTTGACGTCGATCGAACCGGAAAGTTGCCGGCCGCCGACGACACGGAGGTGGACCGGACCGCCACCGAGAGAGACAATTTCGGAGTCGAGTGCCTCGCCGATCCGGGCGAGCATCTCGAGGGTGAGGTTCTGATGACCCTTCTCGATCCTGTTCACCGCACTCTGGCTGGTGTTCAGTACTTCCGCGAGCTGCGTCTGCGTCCAGCCGCGGTGCTTGCGGGCGTCCCGGATGAGGTTTCCGATCCGGCTCAGGTAGTCATCGGTCATGTCCGGGACCTTATCTCACATGTGAGATACACCTGCACCGACCCGCCGGTACCAGGGTAGCGAATCTCACTCGACTCCTTCGCTGTACCCCAGAAGGACCCACCCGACCTGCTGAAACGCCCGCAGCCTACAGTTACCCCCAACTCCCGCCGCCACCCGGAGAGGATCCACCAGATGCCCGACGACAGGTCCGCCGCGGTGGTCAACGAGTTCGAGGCGGAGTCCTGGCCGCTGGACGCGGCCGCGGACAGCCTGCACCAGGTGATCGACGGGTTCTACAACGGCGACACCCGGCCGCTGGTGATCGGCGACGGCGACCAGCCGGTGCTGGTGGTGCTGGCGATCGCGGACCTGGCCGACTTCCGCGCCCGGATCGCGGAGCTGCTCGGCAACCCGGTCGACGCCGGCTGGCTGCGGTACTACCTGCGTTCCAACTTCGACATGAGCTCCGAGCGCCTCGTCGAGCTGCTCGGCGTGGACGCCGACCACGGGCTGTCCTCGCTGGCCAGCCAGGTCAACGTCGAGCAGGCCGCGACGCTGATGCAGGACCACGTACGCCGTACCGAGGCCGGCGGCAACCCGCTGATGCTGATCGGCGACGGCACGATGGCGACCGCCGCGCTCGTGTCGTTCCAGGCGTTCCAGGTGCTGCTGGCGATGGAGGGCGACGGGAAGAACGACGACGACTCCTGCGCTCACGACGACGAGGAGAAGCCGACCACGCCGCTCGAGGTGCTCGCCGAGCGGATCGGGCCGGTGTCGACGCAGCTCGTCGCGCAGATCAACGCGGGCCGCGAACCCGGTCTCCCGCGGTACGAGCTCCACTTCGAGGACGACCTGGTCGAGCACCTGCGGGACCTGGAGGCCCGCGCGCAGAAGGCGCCGGGCGGTGGCGCGTACGACGAGCTGAACGAGCTGCTCCACCAGTTCGACCAGATGCGCAGCGGGCTCGTGCAGGCCGAGGAAGACGCCGAGCCGGACGAGGCGCCGTACCTCGAAGCGACCGATCTGAAGGCGGCGCTGCCGGACATCCGGGATGCGTTCCGCGAAGGCACCGACGACCCGTACCTGGTCGGCCTGGACGGGCGGCCACTCGCGGGGCTGATCTCCTTCGACCTGTACGAGGAGCTGCAGAAGGTCTCGGTCGAGCTGGACGGGACCGACGAGGCCCCGGTGCTCCCGCTGCCCGAGCCGCGCTGGGAGAACGGTCCGCGAGTGGTGCCGTTCGAGCTCGCGCTGGAGCTGTGCGAAGCGGTCTGCGAGGACATCACGAACGGCGAAGGCTCGATGCTGTTCATCGCCGACGAGGACGACGAACCCGAACTCGTCCTCGCTCCGCTGGTCTGGCTCTGGGCCTACGTCGACCACCTCGACCTGGAAGCCGCCGACGTCTGACGTTCGCCGACCGCCCTACTGGCGTCGGTGCAGGATCAGCTGCTGAACGGGAAGAGCGGCTGCCATTCGGCGAAGGTGGCGATCTCGTAGACGTCGGCCGGGGTGTACGGGTCCTTGGCGAGGATGTCGCGGAGCTCGGCTTCGTCAGCCACGTCGTAGACGAGGAGGGCGCCGGTGCCGTCGGCGAACGGCCCGGCAGCGACGAGTTTGCCCGCTTCGTTGAGCTCCGCGAGGTACTCACGGTGCGCCGGCCGGACCTCCAGCCGGCGGTCGGTGTCGGAGGTGTCGAAGCGCAGCTGTACGACGAATTGGGCCATGGCCAGAAGACTACATTGCCTTTGAGACAAAGAGATTTGGTGCGGGTAAGGGAGTCACGAGCCGCCACAGCGGCTGGTTCAGGTCAGACCCGAAAGTCGACGAGTGAACTCCCTTCCCGCCCGGATATTCTGACCAACCGACGCACCGCTATGCAAGGGTTTGGTGAAGAGTAATTCCTACAGACAGTTGATTGAGATAACGCTTCGTGACCGAACCACCCGCCGCGTCGATCGTTGCGCCGATGCAGTCGTACAGACCGTCACGCCGCTCCGTTGTCAAGGCCCGGTGACCGGAATACGACGACAAAAGTTCGAGGTATTCGGCGGTCGTGTAGCTCGCGTCTCAAACGTATCGCCGGCCCTCGCCGAAGGTGCTGAGGAGGGACTCGCGGCTCATCGCGGCAGGCTAGCGGACCTGCACCACTCATCAACCTCCCGCCGGTGCCGCTCCGGAGGCTCGAGTGAGCGTGCGAGGCGGCAGCAGCCGTCGGTTGATGAGTGGTGGGCGTCCGCTTCGGGTTTCAGTCGAGGGCTGCCCGGCCGGCTTCGAGGCGGGCTACTGGGATTCGGAAGGGGGAGCAGGAGACGTAGTCGAGGCCGGCTTCGTGGAAGAAGTGGATGCTGTCGGGGTCGCCGCCGTGTTCGCCGCAGATGCCGAGTTT
Organism: Kribbella sp. NPDC031520; assembly: GCF_055580825.1. NCBI lineage: Bacteria > Bacillati > Actinomycetota > Actinomycetes > Propionibacteriales > Kribbellaceae > Kribbella > Kribbella sp. NPDC031520. The sequence goes on along the minus strand of NZ_JBVIKS010000006.1, from coordinate 497,109 downwards.
GAGGTCGGGCTTGGTGGCCCGTCCGCGCTCGACGCCGGTACGGACCAGGGCGCCGACGCCCTCGCGGTCGATCGATTCGAACGGCGACACCGCGAAGATCCCCTTCTCCAGGTAGCTGGAGAAGAACGCGCCCTCGACGTCGTCGCGGCTGAAGCCCCAGGTGGTCTGCGTCAGGTCGTTGGTACCGAACGAGAAGAAGTCCGCCGCCTCCGCGATCTGGTCCGCGATCACCGCGGCCCGCGGCAGCTCGATCATCGTCCCGATCGGCAGCTCGACACCGACGTCCGCGAGCACCCGCTCCACCTCGTCCCGCACCAGGTGCAGCTCCTGTACGGCGCCCACCAGCGGAATCATGATCTCCGGCCGCGGGTCCTTCCCGCGCGCCCGCAGCTCAACGGCCGCCGAGGCGATCGCCCGTACCTGCATCGCGAACAGCCCCGGAACGACCAGCCCGAGCCGCACTCCGCGCAGCCCGAGCATCGGGTTCTCCTCGTGCAGCCGCTCGACCGCCGCCAGCAGCTTCACGTCGTGCTCGGACTCCTCGCCCCGCTCGCGCGCCACCGCGACCTTGACCGCGAGGTCCTCCATCGACGGCAGGAACTCGTGCAGCGGCGGGTCGATCAGCCGGATCGTCACCGGCAGCCCGTCCATCGCGTCCAGCAACTCGAGGAAGTCCCCACGCTGCAACGGCTCCAACTCACCAAGCGCCGCATTCAGGTCCTCGTCGTTGTCGGCGAGGATCAGCCGCTCGACGGATTCCCGCCGCTCACCGAGGAACATGTGCTCGGTCCGGCACAGCCCGATCCCCTCGGCCCCGAACCGGCGCGCCCGCGCCGCATCGTCCGCGGTGTCCGCGTTGGTCCGTACGCCCAGCCGCCGTACGGAGTCGGCGTGCGTGATCAACCGGTGCACCGACGCCACCAACTCGTCCCCCGCCGACGGGTCCAGCGTGCCCTCGAAGTACTGCACGACCGGCGACGGTACGACCGGTACCTCGCCGCGGAACACCTCGCCGGTGGTGCCGTCGATCGAGAGCAGCTCTCCCGCCCGCAGCACCGTACCCCGGACCGTAATGGTGCCCTGGGCAACATTCACGTCGAGCTCCTCCGCACCGCAGACACAGGTCTTGCCCATGCCGCGGGCAACCACCGCCGCATGCGAGGTCTTGCCGCCGCGGCTGGTCAGGATGCCCTGTGCCGCGATCATTCCGTGCAGGTCGTCCGGGTTCGTCTCGCGCCGTACCAGGATCACCTTCTCGCCGCGCTCGGCGGCTTCGACCGCGGCGGCCGACGTGAACACGACCTTGCCCGACGCCGCACCCGGCGACGCCCCGATCGCCTTCGTCACAAGATCCTTCGCGGCCGAAGCGTCGAAGCGCGGGAACATCAGCTGCGCCAGCTGCGCACCCTTCACCCGCTGCAGAGCCTCGTCGGTGTCGATCACACCTTCGTCGACCAGGCTGGTGGCGATCCGGAACGCCGCCGCCGCGGTCCGCTTGCCGACCCGGGTCTGCAGCATCCACAGCTTCCCGCGTTCGACGGTGAACTCGATGTCGCACAGGTCGCGGTAGTGGCCTTCGAGCGTCGCCATGATGTTCATCAGGTCGTCGTACGACGTCTTGTCGAGCTGCTCGAGGTCCGCCAGCGGGACCGTGTTGCGGATGCCCGCGACGACGTCCTCACCCTGCGCGTTCTGCAGGTAGTCGCCGTACACACCGGGCTGGCCGCTCGACGGGTCGCGAGTGAAGGCGACGCCCGTACCGGAGTCCATACCGAGGTTGCCGAACACCATCGAGCAGATGTTCACCGCGGTCCCGAGGTCGGACGCGATCCGCTCCTGGCGGCGGTACAGGATCGCGCGGTCCGCGTTCCAGGACCGGAACACGGCCTCGATCGCGAGCTCCATCTGGGTCCGCGGGTCCTGCGGGAACTCGCGGCCGGTGTGCTCCAGCACCGCCTGCTTGAAGGTCTCGACGAGCGTGCGAAGGTCGGCGGCGTCCAGGTCGAGGTCGTTGCGCGTCCCCTTCGCCTGTTTCGACGCCTCGATCGCGTCCTCGAACACGTCGCCGTCCATGCCGAGAACGGTCTTGCCGAACATCTGGATCAGCCGGCGGTACGCGTCCCAGGCGAACCGCGGGTTGCCCGAGTGGTGCGCGAGCCCGTTCACCGAGTCGTCGTTGAGGCCGACGTTCAGCACCGTCTCCATCATCCCGGGCATCGACACGGCGGCGCCGGAACGGACCGAGACCAGCAGCGGGTCGTCCGCCTGGCCGAGCTTCTTGCCCATCTTCCGCTCGAGCAGGTGTACGTGGTGGTCGATCTCGTCGGCGAGGTCGCCCGGCACCGCACCGGTCTTCAGGTACGCGCGGCAGGCGTCGGCTGTGATGGTGAATCCGGGTGGTACCGGCAGGCCGAGGTTGGTCATCTCGGCCAGGTTCGCCCCCTTGCCACCGAGCAGCTCCAACATGTCCTTGTTGCCTTCGGCGAAGTCGTAGACGAGTTTCGGCACGGTCACTCCCTGGGTTGCAGGTGGGTGTGTTTCAGGCGCGGGAAAGTAGCCCGCTGGCCCGTCGGCAACGGCGGCGGGGGCGTGCTTTCAGAGTAAGCCAGAAAACCAGTCCAGTTGAACACTGGTCTCACGATGCCGACGTGACGCTGCCCACAGGCCGAAGGCCGGAAAACCCTTACAGCGTTGACAACGCGAGACAATCGAACACCTCTCCAACGATTCCCAGCCAACCAGCATCCGGACGCCGACGGACCGGTCGAAAGGACCGCGCCACCGCGCCGAAGGTCCCTTCCGCGGCGCTCCGGACAGCAGAACGGGACCTCCGACACCTGACCGATGTCCGAGGTCCCGCTGGGGTGTTGCGAGGTGCTACAGCTTGCGCCGGGTGCGGAGGTAGTCGCCGACCACCGCGGCGCCGAGGCCGTCCGCATCGGGGGCCAGGACCCGGCCGCCGCTGCGGCGGGCGAGCAGGTCGACGAACGCGTTCAGCCGTGGGTCGTCGCCGAGCCGGAAGACGGTCAGCGAGGCGCCGAGCTTGGCGAGCCGGTCGACCTCGAAGATCGTCTTGCGCAGCGTGGCCGGCTCCGGTGGGTACGAGAACTCGGCCGTCCCGTCCGGCTCGAGGTGGGCGGTCGGCTCGCCGTCGGTCACCATCAGTACGACGGGTTGCGCGTCCGGGTGCCGCCGGAGATGCCGGCCCGCGAGCAGCAGCGCGTGGTGCGCGTTGGTGCCCTGTTCCCAGGTGCCTTCCATCCCGATCAGCTGCGGCAGCTCCACTACCCCGGCGTACCGGCCGAAGGTGATCAGCTGCAGCGCGTCATTGCGGTACCGCGTCGAGATCAGCTGGTGCAGCGCGAGCGCCGTCCGCTTCATCGGCAGCCAGCGGCCCTCCTGCACCATCGACCAGGACGTGTCGACGAGCAACGCGACCGCGGCCCGCGCCCGGTGCTCGGTCTCCGCGATCTCCACGTCCGCCACGTCCAGCTTGACTCCACCACCGCCGCGATGGGCGGTCCGCAGTACGGCGTTCCGCACCGTGCGCGGGACGTCCCACGGCTGGGTGTCGCCGAACTGCCACTGCCGGGTCGAACCGCTCAGCTCTCCGGCCGCCCCGGCGTTGGCGGCGTCGCGCTCTCCGGATCCGCGCGCGGTCCGCAGTACGTCGGCCAGCGCCGTCTGACCGAGCTGCCGCAGCGCCTTCGGCGACAGCTGCAGCGAACCGTCCGGCGCCCGCTCGATCAGGCCCTGGTCACGCAACTGCCGTTCCAGCTCGCTCAGCCGTCGGGCGTCGACCGTGGCCTCGTCACCCAGTTGCCGGGTGAGTGCGTCCAGGTCGATGTCCTCGAGCCGGGCGCCCGGATACGACTGCGCCAACTGCTCGGCCAGCGCATCCAGCTCGGCCAGGTCGGACATCGCCTGCGCGCCCTCGGCGAGGCCGAGCGGATCGTCACCGCTCATCCGCTCCGACGAGTACCAGTCCTCGCCCGGCCGCAACGCCTGCAGCTGCGCGTCCAGCTGGGACAGCTGCTGCGACAACTGCGCGTTGCCGAACGCCTGCTGCGACAGCTCCATCAGCTCAGCGCGCTGCTCGGGAGTCATCGAGTTCAGCATCCGCTGCGCCGCGGCCGCCCGCTGCGCGAGTGCGTCGATCAGTTCCTCGACGTTCTGCGGATTCTCCGGGAAGAACTCGCCGTGCTTGGCCATGAACTCGTCGAACAGCTGCGGTACGTCGGGACGCCCTTGCGCATGCGCCGCGAGCAGCGCGTTGAGGTCCGTGAGCATCTCGTTGATCCGCTCGACGTCCTCGGGTGTGGTCTGTTGCAGCGCCTCCTTCATGCCCTCGAACCGCGACCCGAGCAGTTCACGCCCGAGCAGCTCACGGATCTCCTCGTACTTCTGCCGGGCCTCCGGCGACTCCCACTGGTAGTTGGCCAGCTCCCGTACGGCGGCCGCCGTACCGGACGGAAGCGCGTCGAGCTCGGCCTCCTTGAAGCGGGCGTCGTCCGACGGGTTCGGGAACAGCTCACGCCGTTCGGCCTCGAGCGCCTCGTCGAGCAGCCGCTGGACGTCCTGGAGCGTGCCGTCGAGGTTGTGCCGCCGCTGGATCTCGCGGCGGCGCTCCCACAACCGGCGGGTCAGGTCGTCCAGCCCCTGGGTGTTCCGGGTGCCGCGCCGGAGCATCTCCTCCAGCGCGGACCGCGGCGACGACCCGTTCATCACGTCCCGGCCGATCTCGTCCAGCGCGTCCCGCAGGTCGACCGGCGCCTGGAGCGGATCCGGCCCGTCGTGCCACGGCCCGTACGACCAACCTTCCGGAATCGAAGCCGACATGTCAGGCCCCGTAGACCGTCGTGTCGTTGTCGGCGTCCTTTGCCACCCGTTTCGAGAGGTAGAGCATCTCCAGGGCGAGTTCGACGGCGGCTGCGATCCGTCCGGGTGAGTCGTTGGCGTCCACGCCGGCGCGCGCGGCGACGTCGTGCAGGACCGGCAGTTCGGGCAGCGCCGACAGCACCTCGCGGCCGGGCACCCGCTCCCCGGTGGTCACAAGGTTGCCGTCGGCAACAGCATGGGCCAGCGGGCTCAGGTCGAGACCGGCGAACCGCTCCCGCGCGGTGTCCGCCACCGACCGGCGCAGCAGGTACTCGAGCAGCTCGATCTCGCGTCCTTCCTCACCCGGCTCGAACTCGAGCTTGCCCCGCAGTACGGCGGGCACCGCCTCGAGGTCGACCGGCCGGGCGACGGCCGGCTCCTCGCCGGTGATCGCGGAACGGCGCAACGCGGCGGCGGCGATCGTCTCTGCCGCGGCGACCGCGAACCGCGCGGACACGCCGGAGCGCTGGTCGATCGACGTCGACTCCCGCAGGTGCCGGACGAACCGGGCCAGCACCTCCAGCAACGGTTCGCCGACCTCGGCGGTGAACTCGGCCTCCTGCCGGATCACGTCCACCTCGGCGTCGATGTCGAGCGGGTAGTGGGTCCGGACCTCGGCGCCGAAGCGGTCCTTCAGCGGCGTGATGATCCGGCCGCGGTTGGTGTAGTCCTCGGGGTTGGCCGTTGCCACCAGCAACACGTCGAGCGGCAGCCGGAGCGTGTACCCGCGGACCTGGATGTCGCGCTCCTCCATCACGTTCAGCAACGCGACCTGGATCCGCTCGGCCAGGTCGGGCAGCTCGTTGATCGCGACGATGCCGCGATGCGCCCGCGGGACCAGCCCGAAGTGGATGGTCTCGGGATCGCCGAGACTGCGGCCCTCGGCGACCTTCACCGGGTCCACGTCGCCGATCAGGTCACCGACGGAGGTGTCCGGGGTGGCGAGCTTCTCGGCGTACCGCAACGAGCGGTGCAGCCAGGCGACCGGGAGGTCGTCGCCGAGCTCGGCGGCGCGGCGGCGCGAGGCCGGCGTGATCGGGTCGAGCGGGTGCTCGGGGAGTTCCGCGCCCTCGATGACCGGGGTCCACTCGTCGAGCAGGCCGACCAGGGTGCGGAGCAGCCGGGTCTTGCCCTGACCGCGCTCACCGAGCAGTACGACGTCGTGGCCCGCGAGCAGGGCACGTTCGAGCTGCGGAATCACCGTCCGGGTGAATCCGACGATGCCGGGCCAGGGATCACGCCCGGCCCGGAGCTCTTTCAGCAGGTTGTCACGGATCTCGGCCTTGATCGACCGAGGAAGGAATCCGGCGGCCCGGAGGTCACCGGCTTTACGGGGCAGTTCAGCAGGTGCACTAGTCACCCTGACGACGTTAGCTCGCTGGCCCCAAATCGCACCCCGTTTATCTCACCGCCTGGGCGTGACCCGTCCGGACGTGAAGACATGGGTCGGGGTGAACGTGACCGGGACCCACGGGTGCTGTGGCGACTCGCGGGTGACGAAATGGTTGCCGTCGGCCGGTTCCGTCGGGCGCAGCTCGTACTCGTGCACCGGGTCTTCCGAGAACAGCAGCCGGTCGCCTGTCGCGGTGTAGACCATGACCAGTTCGTCGTCACGCTTTGCGACGTCGAGCCGGACGCTGGCGCGTTCGTACCGTCCCACGTGCCGGTCGTCGACGGGTACGTCGATCGGCTGCGGGGCCGGCGGATGCGCGACCCCGGCGTACTCGGTGAAGACCTCGGAGGCGAGCGGTTCGAACAGGCGGGTGCCGTTGCCGGAGTTCGTCAGCAGGCACATGATCAGCCGCGCCTCCGGGTCGATCCGCAGGAACGCGAGCTGCGAGATCGTCGACCCGTCGTGCCCGAACAGCCGGCGCCCGCCCCAGTCGTAGATCCGCCAGGTCAGGCCTAGGTCGACGAAACCGCCGATGCCGGCCGCGTACGGTACCTGCGGCTCCTGCATCACGGCGTACGTCGGGTCGGTCAGGTGCATCCGCGCGAACTCCAGGACGTCGCCGGCGCTCGAGGTGATCGTCCCCGCGGGCCCGATGCTGCGTGGCAGTTGCCACGTCTTCACCCGCGACCCGTCAGTCGCGGTATGGCCGACCGCGGCGTTGTGCAGGATCGCTTCCTCGGGGAGCGTGACGGTGTGGGTCAGGCCGAGCGGCTCGATCAGGCGGGCCTTCAGCGATTCGTCCCAGGTGCGGTTGTCGAGTACTTCGATCAGGCGGCCGAGCAGGACAAAGCCGGCGTTGCAGTACGAGTACGCCGTACCTGGTTCGAAGAGCTGGTCGACGTCGGCGAGCAGTTCGACGTACCGCTCCAGACAGTCGTCGCCACGGCCGGTGTCGGTGAACAGGTCGCCGTCGATGCCGCTCGTGTGGGTGAGCAGGTGACGGACGGTGACCGTGCTGTCGACAGGTGCCTTGGGCAACAGTTCGACGATCGGGTCGTCGAGTTGCAGGCGGCCCTCGGCGGCGAGCTGGACGATCATCGACGCGGTCCAGGTCTTGCTGATCGAGCCGATCTGGAACAGCGAGTCGGCGGTGGTCGGCACCCCGGTCGTCGCGTTCAGGACGCCGTACGGCGTGATCGTCATCTCGCCGTCGTGCCAGATCCCTAGCACCGCCCCGGTGACGTCACCCGCCACCGCCAACTCGTTCAACCGCGCAGACCAGTCAGGCATGCGCCCAACTTACTTGCCGAAGCCCTCCAGGGCCGCACGGATGTCCTTCCAGGCGGCTGCTTCGTCCAGGCCCTGGTCGAGCAGGATCTTGGTCGCGATACCTGCCTGGTCGCGGTAGAAGGCGAGCAGGAGGTGCTCGGTGCCGACGTAGTTGTGGCCCAGCGTCAGCGCCTCACCGGCCGCGCCCTGCAGGACGTGCGCCGCGCGCCGCGTGTACGGCGGGTTCGCGGCGTTGAGGCTCAGCGGCTCCCCGGTCCGTTCCCGGGCCGGGCTCTGCGTGTCGACGGCGGCCCGCACCGAGTCCTCGGTGATGCCGTGCGCGATCAGGATCTTGGTCGCGATCGAGTCGGGCTGCCGGTACATCGCGAGCAGCAGGTGCTCGGTGCCGACGAAGTCGTGGTTGCGCTCGGCGGCGGCACCGGCAGCTGCCTGCACGACGGCGCGGGCGCGCTGGGTGTAGCGCTCGAAGGCGGGACGCGCGGTCCAGGAGTCGGCGAAGCGCTTGTGGGCGGCTTGTTTGCTGACGCCGAGGACGTTGCTGATCTCCACCCAGGACTTGCCGGCGCCGCGGGCACGGTCGACGAAGAAGCCGAGCGCGGCGTCGCCGGTGCTGGTGAGTTCGCTGATCGTCGCCGCCGCGGTCGCGAGCTGCTCGAGCTCGTCGTCGCTGCCGGCGTCGGTCTTGATGGTGTTGATGAGCTGCTGCAGATCCGGTCCGGGAGTCATGCCGTCAACCTTAGGTTGACAACCTTGCAGCGTCAACCTTGGGTTGACGCTCGAGGTGCGCGTCTAGGGTGTGGGGCGTGGACGGGATTGCGGATGTGATCGGGCCTGGACTGCGGGTGTTGTTCTGCGGGATCAATCCGGGGCTGATGTCCGCGGCGACCGGGCATCACTTCGCGCGACCGGGGAACCGGTTCTGGCCGGCCTTGCACCTCAGCGGGTTCACCCCGCGTCAGCTGAAGCCGGCCGAACAGCAGGAGCTGCTGACGTTCCGGCTCGGGATCACCAACGTCGTCGACCGTCCGTCCGCGAAGGCGGCCGAGTTGTCCCGAGCGGAGTTCCTGGCCGGCGGGGAGAACCTGGTGAAGAAGGTGCTCGACGTACAGCCGGAGTGGCTGGCCGTCCTCGGCGTCACGGCGTACCGGGATGCCTTCGGCGAACGTACGGCGGCCGTGGGCAAGCAGGACCACACCATCGGAGCCACCCGCGTCTGGGTGCTACCGAACCCGAGCGGCCTCAATGCCCACTACACGTTGCCGAAACTCACCGCGGCGTTCGCCGAACTGGAACGGGCCAGCCTCGAACGGGTCAGCTGAGCGCGGCGGAGTAGGTCAGTCGGCCTGCTTCTTCTCGGCGGCTTCGCGGGCGCGTTTGCGGCGTTTGCCTTCGTGCATGGCGGCGACCCGGGCGACCGGGATCGCGCGGCCCTCCTCCAGTACGTCCTCGGGAATCTCCTGCGGTGTCGGCAGCGCGTCCGCCCACGGGTCGCGGTCGCCGAGCAGTTCAGGTGCCGTACGTACCGTGAAGTCCCGCGGTGACACGCTCTCCAAGTCGGTCCAGCTCACCGGGAACGACACCGTCGTACCGGGCCGGACCCGCGGACTGTACGCCGCGACAACCGTCGCCCCGCCTGAACGCGTGGAGTCGACGAACACCTTCCCGTGCCGGTCCTCCTTGATGTACGCCGTGGTCGCGACTGCCGGATCGAGCTTCTCGGCCCGCGCCGCGATCGCCCGCGTGGCCGCCGCCGCATCCTCGATCGTCACATTGTCGACAATCGGAACGATGACATGCACGCCCTTCGCGCCACTCGTCTTCACCGCACCCGCCAGCCCGGAGTCGGTCAGCGCCTGCCGTACGAGCAACGCCGCCTGCACGGCCATCGCGAACGTCTCCCCCTCCGGCGGATCGAGGTCGAGCACCAGATGGGTCACCCGGTCCCACCGGTCGGCACGCATCAGCGTCGGGTGGTACTCGACCGCGCGCTGGTTGGCGAACCACAGCAGCGTCCGCCGGTCGTCGCACAACGCGTAGGACACCTCGCGCTTCGACGCCTCCGCCCAGACCTGCACCGTCTTCACCCACTCCGGGGTGTACTTCGGAACGTTCTTCTGCATGAACTTCGGCTGCCCCGGGCGGATCCGCACCACCGACAACGGCCGCTCCCGCAACTCCGGCAGGATCCGCTCGTGCCCGGCGTCCAGGTAGTCGACCAGATCCCGCTTGGTCGCATCCGCCCCGTCGAACAACGGCTGATCCAGATTGGTCAGCTCGACCCCGTCCCGCACCTCGTCCGGCTTCCTCGCCATCCCCCGAGCTTAAAGGGTCCCTCGGCAACTCCCATCCGCCGGACGGTCGCCGAGAGCACCTGCCACGAACTTCCGGCGTTGGACGCTAGCGAGGCGGGGTCAGGAGCTTCAGCAGGGCGTCGAGGACCAGTTCGCCTTCCCCCGGTTGGACGGTCTGGGGGTTGAGTGCGATCGCGTCTTCGGGCAGGCCGAACGTGCCGACCGAGATGCGCGGGTCGCCGTCGAACAGCGCCTGCACCACCTCGTCACGGTTTCTGGTGAGCCGGAGTACGGCGCGACTGTGCGGCTGCCCGGCCTCACTCGGATGGCCACGCTCCACGACCACGCCCGGGATGTCCCGCAGGCCGGCAATCCAGTTGTCGACAATCTGCTCGTAGCTCGCCAGCAGTGCCTCCTCGTCCTGCGCGAGCGTCCACTCGACCGCCGCGAGCAGGCCCATCAGCTCCTCCTTCCCTACCTTCATCCCGCGTCCGACCTCATGCAGCGGCGAGGTGTGCACCCGGAGCCGGTCGATCAGCCACTGCTTCCCGAGCACCAGCCCGCTCGCCTGCGGTCCACGCAATCCCTTGCCGCCGCTGACAATCACCGCATCCGCACCGACGTCCCGCGTGAACCGCCACAGGCTCGCAACCGGCGGAATCTGCGCCGCGGCATCCACCAGCACGGGTACGCGGGCCCCGCGAGCAACCCGAACAACATCCTCGATCTCCAGCGCACCCGCGGCGTAATGCGCCCCGGCAAACCACAACACACACGCAGGTTTGCGGGCGAGTGCTGTGCGGAGTTCGTGTTCGGAGGGGCCGATCTCGGTGATGTGGGCGCCGAGGAAGCGGGCTGAGTAGTCGTAGCCGTTGCGTTGGCCGGCGAACATGACGACCGCAGCATCAGCAGGGAATGCCTGCGACTCGGTGGTGATGCACGCGGCAACGGCCAGTGTGATCGCGGCCGCTGCGCCGGAGGTCACGTACGCCGCCTCGTTGTGCGTCAGCTCCGCGAGCCGCTCCCCCACCCGCTTGTTCAACTCCGGCAGGTCGACGAACTGGCCGGCCGCGTCCACCATCGCCTGGAGAACCGGCGCCGGCATCAACGAACCGCCCAGCACCGTCACGGTCGCGTTCGCGTTGATGACAGGCCGGAGACCCAGTGGATTCGTCATGCGACGAACTTCGACGTCGCCGGTACGCCGGAACGCTCCGCCAGCCACGCATCGAGGAAGTCGTTGTCGGTGCCGTCGAGATGCGTCACCTGGTAGACCTCGGGATCCGGCAACGCCGTACGCAAGGTTGCACACCATTCCACGTCGTCGACGGACAGCAAAGTACGGCCCGCCACCGAAGGCGCATGCCGTGCCGGATCGTAGTACGACAGGGTTGTCGACAATCCGGCTGTCGACGATCCGCTCCGCAGCTGATCGTTCAGTTCCTCGAGCGGATACAGGCACGATTTCAGCCGAGCCTCCATCGCCCGGTAGAACAGCAGGTCCGTCACCCGTACCGAGCTGAACCCGGGCCGGCGCGCAGCCGTCAGCACGGCGAGATCGTCGCCACTCACCGCGACCCGCATGCGATCGACCTCTGCCAGCCCGAACAAGAACTCGGCTGCTCGAAGGCAGTCGGCGGCGATTCCGCGATAGATGTACGTCGACGGGTCGTCGATGCCCATTGTCAACAATCCCGGGTACGCCGCCGCGAAGCCCTCGTCGGCGAGCCGCTGGCCGCGGTGCATCAGGCTGAGGACGACGTACCGGCTCCGATCGTTCGGATGCGGGACGTTGTTGACACTCCCGTACCGCGGCGTGATCAGCAGGCCGGGGAACGGCCCGTCGCCGCGCGGGATGCTGAGGTTGCCGTACACGCGGTACGGCCCGGTGCTCGTGATCCGCAGCGCGTAGAACGTCGCCTCTTCGGTCGTTCGGGCCGGTACGGCGTCCAGCACCGGGCGGCCGGGGATCGCCGCGAGTTCTTCGTCGACCGCGGCCCAGTACGCGTCGAAGTCCAGCTCGGAGTCCATCAGGTCACCGTCCCGGGGTGAGGTGTTCGGCAAGGAAGTCCTCCACGATCCGCATCACGTCCGGCAGCCCTGCGTGGTGCGCGCAGTGCGGGTACGTGTGCAAGGTCTTCTCGCACGTCAGCACGCGGTGCAGCGCGAACCCGGTCTCCGGCGGGCAGACGTCGTCCTCGAGTCCGAGGTACAGCAACGTCGGCGCCTGGACCTTCGGGGCGAAGTTCAGGCCGTCGTAGTACGCGACCGTCTCGCGGACCCGGTCCACGTCCTTCGGGTGGATCCGCAGGTACTCGTTGATCTCCTCGTACGGGTACGACCTGGTCAGCGTCGGCGCGGTCATGATCCCGCACAGGTACGGCGCACCGGCCGCGACGCAGCGGATCACGTCAGGCATCAGCGCGGCCGTGGAGATCCCGAGCCCGCCGCCCTGGCTCGATCCCTGGAGTCCGATCCGCTGATTGTCGACATCCGGACGATCCAGCAATACCTCGACCGCGCGGACCACGTCCAGGTAGAACCCGCGGTACCCGTAGGTGTTGTGGTCGACGATGTTGTGCGTCAGCAGGCCTGGGTAGCCGGGGTTGAACACGTCGTTCGACCGGAGCTTCCCGCGCGGGGCGATCGCAAGCGTCGCGTAGCCGAGCGCGGCCCACTCCTTCGGGACGGTGGGCTCGGAGATGTACCCAGGGATCGTCACCAGTCCCGGCAGCGGACCGGGCCGGTCACGCGGCACGGCGTACCAGCCGGCGATCCGGAGTCCGCCGTAGCTGGTGAAGCGCAGATCGTAGACAATCGCAGTGTCTGTGGACAGCGCCGGAACCTCGGTGAGCACCGGGTCGAGCGGGTACGACGCGCAGTCGGCGAGGCCGGCCGCCCAGAAGTCGTCGAAATCTTCCGGCAGGTCGACCTCGACGGTCGCGTTCGCGGGGTCTCTCAAGAGCGTTCCTTTCACCGGGTCAGCAGGGGCGGGGCGTGTCAGGCCGAGGCTCGGAGGGTGGGTGCGTGGAGGGCGGTGCCGTCGGTGGCGTTGAACAGGTGCAGGCGGTCGGGGTTGAACCCGACGTACACCGTGCTGTCGTGGCCGAGGCGGAACGGGGTGGGGACTCGGGCTTTCAGCAGTTCGCCTTCGATGTTCACCGTGACCAGGACGTCGGGTCCGAGCGGCTCGGAGACGAAGACCTTCCCGGGGTGAAGGCCCGGGACCGGCGTGGTCGACAGGGTGATGTCCTCAGGCCGGATTCCGAGTACCACAGCTCGCTCCGCGGCCTCGACGCGTGAGCCGGCGGATGCAGCGGTGGGCGAGTTGGCGGACGGAGTGGACGGGGTGAGTGGTTGGGTCAGAGCTTGGGAGCGGAAGGTTCGGGTGCCGGCTACATCGGCGAGTTCGCCGGTGAGGAAGTTCATCGGGGGTGAGCCCATGAACGCGGCGACGAAGCGGTTCGCCGGGCGTTCGTAGATCTCCTCGGGGGTGGCGCACTGCTGGACGACGCCGTCGCGCATGACCGCGATCCGGTCCGACATCGTCATCGCCTCGACCTGGTCGTGCGTGACATAGATGAACGTGCGCGCCACGTCGACATGCAGACGCTTGATCTCGGCACGCATCAGGACGCGGAGCTGGGCGTCGAGGTTCGACAGCGGTTCGTCGAGCAGGTACGCGCCGGCTTGGCGGACGATCGCCCGGCCGAGGGCGACCCGCTGGCGCTGGCCGCCGGACAGTTCGCGGGGTTTGCGGTCGAGCAGGTCCTCGATGTCCAGCGTACGCGCGGCCCGCAGCACCTGCTCGGCGATCGTTGCCTTGGGCACCCGCATCATCTTCAGCGCGAACCCGATGTTCTGCCGCACGGTCTTGTGCGGGTAGAGCGCGTAGCTCTGGAACACCATCGACACGTCCCGTTTGTTCGCCGGCAGCCAGCTGACCGGCTTGCCGTCGAAGAAGATGTTTCCCTCGGTCATCCGCTCCAGCCCGCAGATCATTCGTAGGGTTGTCGACTTTCCACAACCGGACGGTCCGACCAGCGTGAGGAACTCCTGGTCCTCGATGGTGAGACTGAGGTCGTTCACGGCGACCTTGCCGCCGAACGACTTGCTGACATTCTCCAAACGCACTTCCGCCATCGGTTCAGCCCTTCACGGATCCGGCGGCCATGCCCTGCACCAGCTTGCGCTGGAAGAGCAGGGCCAGCGCCAGGGGTGGGACGACCGCGAGCACACCGGCCGCGGCCATCACGGTGAACTGGGTGTTGAAGTCGGTGGCGAAGTTCGCCGCCACCACCGGGATTGTTTTCGCCGCCTTCGTACTGGTCAGGAACAGTGCGAACATGAACTCGTTCCACGCCGTCATGAACGCGAACACCGCGGCCGCGACCAGGCCGGGCGCCGCGACCGGCAGGAACACCGTCCACATCGTCCGGAACCAGCCGCAGCGGTCGACGCGCGCCGCTTCCTCGAGCTCGCGCGGTACCGACCGGAAGAAGTCCTTCAGGATCCAGATCGTGATCGGCAACGCGAACGTCGTGTACGACAGCATCAGCGCCAGGTAGGTGTCCAGCAGCCCGAACGACCGCATCAGCAGGTAGAACGGGATGATGATCGCGATCCCCGGCACCATCCGGGTGAGCAGGTACAGCATGAGCAGCACCTGACTCCCGCGGAACTTCAGCCGCGAGAACGAGTACGCCGCGAACGTCGCCAGCGCAAGGTTCAGTACGGCGGTGGACGTCGCCACGACGAGGCTGTTGCGCAACGAGTACGGCGTTTCCGACACGGCCCGCCCGCCGACCAGCTGCTGTGCCACGTCCGGCCGGACGAACCCGAGGTAGTTCTGCAACGTCGGATGCGTCGGGATCCAGTGCGGCGGCACCGAGATCGCGTCCACCTCGTGCATGAAACTCATCGCGACGATCCAGTAGAACGGCAGCACGAGGTACAGGCCGAATCCGGCCGCCAGCACGTAGAGCACGATCTTCTTCCACGGAATCCGGTAGCGCAGGGGAACGCGAACAACGACCGGCGCAGGGGCTGTCGTGGCCGGAGGCGAGGTCTTCGTTGCAGTCGTCATACGTCGAAGTTCCCCTTTCGGTACAGCAGGCCGATATAGCCGACCGAGATCAGCAGGGTGATCGCGGTGATCACCCAGGCGTAGGCGCTACCAAGGCCGAAGTCGGTGAAGGTGAGGACGGTCTGGACGTCCAGTAAGGCGATCGTCGTGGTGGCGTCGCCGGGACCGCCGCCGGTGAGGACGTAGATCGTGTCGAAGGCCCGGAAGGCGTTCATGGTTTCGAGGATCAGCACGATCAGCAGCGGATGCATGAGCCACGGCACCGTCACCTCGGTGAAGCGCCGCCACGCGCCGGCGCGGTCGACGGTTGCCGCGTCGTACAGCTCCGAGGGGATTGTCGACAATCCGGCGAGCAGAATGATGACCGAGAACGGCAACGTGTTCCACACCTGGGCGAGCGCGGTGAACAGGAACGCACCGGTCCCCGAGGTCAGCCAGGCGTGATAGCTGTCGATCAGCCCGAGTTGCTGGAGCAGGCCGTTCAGCGCGCCGGTCTTCGCGTCGAAGATCGTCCGCCACATCAGTCCGTTCACCACCCCGGGCATTGCCCAGGGCAACAAAGCGAGACTGAGCAGCAGCCCGCGACCGCGGAACCGCTCGTTGAGCACCAGCGCCAGGATCAGCGCCAGTGCGACGGTGAGCCCGAGCACCACGAGGACGAACAGAGCCGACACCTTCAGCGCCGACAGGAACGCGTGGTCGGTGAGTAGTGCCTTGTAGTTGTCGAAGCCGATGAATCGCTTGGCTCGTGGGCGTTTCAGGTTGTTCTTCTGCAAGCTGACGTAGAACGAGTACCCGATCGGGTAGGCGACCAGCAGGGCGATCACCACCATGGCCGGGGCGTTCAGCGCCCAGGCCTTGGCGTTGTCGCCAAGTGGCCGGCGTTCGGTGAAGCTGCTCGGTGCAGCCATGCTCAGGAGTACTTCTTCTTCAACGTACCGACGGTCTGTGCGAGTGAGTCGACCGCGGCGGACGGCTGCGTCTGATTGCTCAGTACGCCCTGCACGACTTTGTGCATCTCGGTTTCGAACTCGGTGTACCACGGCACCCCGAGGACGTTGCGCGGCTTGGCGATCTCCGCCAGGTGCGTGTAGATCGCCGGATCGGCGAACTTCTTCAACGCCGCGGTGATCGTCGGATCGTCGACCATCTTCTTGTAGGCAAACCCGAGTCCGCGCTGCAGGAACCAGAACTTCGCGGTGTACGGCTGCTTCTGGTCGTCGTAGCCGCCGAGATAGGTCAGCAGCTTGAACGCGTTGTCCTTGACGTCGGTGTCCTTGGCCAGGCTGTACATCCGGGTATTGCTGACCGTCGCGTGCTCCTTGCCGTCCAGGCTCGGCACCAGTGCCATCCGGATCTTCCCGGCCGCCTTGGACTTGGCCGGGTCGTTGTAGTCCCGGCTCGGGTACCGCGCGCCGATCGTGTACGCGTACCGATTGGCTTTCATCGCGTTGTCGACAGGCACCGGCAGCAGTTGCAGCGACGCCGGGTCGATCACCTTCGACTTGGTCGCGGCCTGCTGCAACCAGGCGAACACGTCCTTGGTCACTGTGTCCGACGTGTTCATGACCGGGTTCTGCTGATCGTCGAACATGTTCCCGCCGCTGCCGAAGACGAGCGCCCACACCCACGACCACCAGGTGTCGGACAACTGCGCGGGCAGGCCGATCGGATACTGCAACAGGCCGGCGTTCTTGATCTTCAGCGCCTGCGCCTCGAGTTCTTCGAGACTCGCCGGCGGCTTCGAGATCCCTGCCTGGGCAAGGATTCCGGCGTTGTACGTCAGGCAGTTGGCGTCGGTGTAGTACGGCAGGCCGTACCGCTTGCCGTCGTACGTCATCGCCTGGGCGTTACCGGGATAGATGGCGGCGTAGACCTCGTCGACGCCGGCCATCCCGTCGAGCGGTTGCAGGTAGTCGCCGTCGACCCAGGCCGCGAGCGAGTCGTCGTACACGTAGAGCGCGTCCGGACCGCCACCGCCGGTGAACTCGGCGACGACCTTCTGGACGTACTGCGCACTCGTGATCGGGGTGTAGTCGACCTTGATGTTGCTGGTCTTGGTGAACCGGTCGAGGTTCTGCTGGACGAGGGCGGCCTCGTAGTCCCAGCCCTCGAACTTCACACTGCCGTCCCCGGAACCGCCTCCGGAGGAGGACGATCCGTTCGAACAGGCGGCAAGTGCCGGGGCGGCCAGTCCGAGACCGGTCAGCTTGAGGATGTGGCGGCGGGTGAGCTCCATGGTTGTGCCTCCAACGCTTGGGCGATGCGCAGTCGGTACAGACGCGTCGGGCGTCCTTTGGGGTGGTGCTGGGCGGTACCTTCGACGCTCACCAGGCCGCCTGCGTCGAGGGTCCGGATCAGGCGGCGCCCGCTCTGGTCCGTGATTCCGAGGTGACCGGCAAGCTCTCCAGGCGAGAGCGTGCGGCCTTGTAGTTCCTGGTCCAGCGCGGCCAGCCGCGAGACGGTGACGGCACTCAGACCGACGTACTTCGCGAGGTGTTCGACATCGTCGCCGTGCGAACGGTACGAGAAGCGCAGTGCCTCGCCGGCCGGTCCCATCGGGCCGATCACGACGCCGCTGTCCTCGAACAGGTACGCGCACGGTTCGCCGGCCAGCTCTGCCCGCGCGGCGGCCTGCTCGGCGAGCACGACGCAGTTGCGGGCCGACACACCGACGCCGAACCCGGCCGAGAGCTGCGCGCCGAGCGCCGCGGCGGCCTCGGCCAACGCCGGTACGGCGACCCAGTTGCGGGTAATGCGTTCGAACAACGCCTTGTGGGCGAAGACGACGACACCACGGCGCCCGCGGTTCTCGATCCAGGCGCCGGCGAACTCTGGGGTGTTGTGCAAGTGGTTCATCAGCCCGATCCGGGCCCGCTCCTCGTCCGGCGCGTCCGAGATCAGGAAGACGCCGGCCGCGAACCGCTGGGCGCTGGCCCGCTCGGACTCGATCCGCAGCGCGAGCTCGTGCAGTTCGGTCCGGATCGTGGCCGGCACCGGCATCCCGCTCATGATCGGGATCTGCCCGGACAGTTGCTCGCGGACGGCGGCGCGCACGCTGATCACGTAGCTGCGCTCCCCGAACCGCGCGAACGCGTCCCGGTGGAACGCCGCGATCTCGTCGACGCTCTGGGTCGGTGCATAGGGCAAGCAGTCGATCTGGTCCTGATCGAGGTCCAGTGCGGTGGCCACCGCTTCGACTGCTTCGGCCGGAAACGTGTCGATGCTGACCGGCGTACGGCCCCAGCCGCGTTCCTGTGCGCTGTAGAGCGCCAGCGTCAGGTCGAGCGCCGACGAACGGATCACGCCGACCGGGAGTCCGGGCGGGAGCAGCTCCTGGCTCGCGGTGTACGGCACCGGCCCGGCCAGGAAGCCGTCGAGTCGCGTCGTACTCAGGAAGTCCGCGACCCGGTCGCGGATCTCGTCCTCGTGGTCGTAGCTGACCCACTCGAGATCGACGCCGCTCAGCGTCCGCGCGGCGTCGTGGAACAGCTCGTCGTGGGTCGCGTGCGTGACGACTCCGATCACGATGCCCACGGCGCTCCTTCCGCGAACCGGATTCGACGGTATTTATGAACCATGTTCGGAAGTGATTCGTAAATCCATTGCCGTCAAAGGTCCCCTGCCGGACGGGTTCAGGTCAAGGGATCGTGCGGGATTCGTTCAAGCCGCGGCCGCCCTACGGCTCGTAACGTCGCGGCATGATTCTTGTTACCGGTGGGCTCGGGATGATCGGTGCCCATACCGCTCGCGCGCTCCTCGACCTCGGCCAGGAAGTCGTCGTCACGTCGCACCGTCGGAGTGACGTGCCATCGTTCCTCGACGGCAAGGTCACAGTGGAGTCCTTGGACGTCACCGACCGGGACGCGTTCCTCGCCCTCGGGAAGCGCTACACCATCAGCGACATCGTGCACCTCGCCGGCACCATCCCCGGCGCGGACCCGGTCGCGTACTTTCGCACCGACATCACTGGCCTGTTGAACGCACTCGACGCAGCCCGCGCCTGGGGTGTACGCCGGTTCGCGGTCGCGAGCAGTATCGGCGTGTATATCGGCCAGACCGAGAGCCCCTGGCACGAGGGGCTCGCGCTACCGGAAGCGGACCTGCCGCACCTGATCGTCGCGTTCAAGAAGGCGGTCGAACCGCTCACCACCCACGCACTGCAGGGTTCCGGCGTACAGCCGGTCATCCTCCGGATCGGGTCGACGTGGGGACCGCTGATGGATCCCGAGTCGGTGTTCAACTTCATCCCGCCGTACGTCAGCGCCCTGCAGCGAGGCGAACAGCCCGCTCCGTTGCGCGCCGAGGACGGCGGCGACTCGTGCTACGCGCCGGACGCGGGACGTGCCATCGCCTTGCTGACGACAGCGGAGACGCTGAACCACACCACTTACAACGTCTCCAGCGGGCGCCCCGCGATGAACCGCGAATTCGCTGACGCTCTGAACGTCGGAACTGTGCCCGGCGGGCAACTGACCCCGCACCTCGACATCAGCCGGCTCACCACGGACACCGGATACACGCCGGAGTACGACCCCGGCGAAGCAGTCGCCCACTACCTTGCCTGGCGTTCCGAGAACGCCCGCTGAATGGAGGCATCATGCTCGAGCCGAGAGTACGCAGTGTCCTCGACGCCGCGTCGTACGCACATCTCGCGACCGTCCTGCCGGACGGTTCGCCGCACAGCACGCCGGTGTACGCCGGCACCCGCGGGGATCAGATCGTCTTCTTCACCGGACCCTCGATGCGCAAGGCGCGGAACCTGCGGCGGGATCCCCGGCTGGCGCTGTCGATCGTCCCCGCCGACAACCCGTTCGAGCCCGTCGTCGTCCGCGGCCGGGTGGTCGAGTAGATCGAAGGCGACGAGGCATGGGAGATCATCGACCGCCTGGTAGCGAAGTACATCGACCAGAAGTACCCCCGCGACCACGAACGAGTAGTCCTGGTCATCGAACCCGACCACCAAAAGGTCGGCATGAGCTGACCTGCTGCAGCTGGGTCAGGTGTGGAGGTCAGCCGCCGGAGATGCCTAGTTCGGCTTCGGTTAGGTCTGTGGTTAGGCCGTCGGTGTCGTCCAGCCAGCCTTCGGGGAGGGTGATGTGGTCTCGGGGGCTGCCCTGGCGGCCTCGGGGGGCGCCGAGTTCGGCGACCGGGAAGGGGACCGTCGGGTCCAGTTGCGACAGGAGCTCGTCCAGGTGGGCGAGGGTGTCGACCATGCCGAGCGCGGCGCGGAGTTCGCCGCCGGCGGGGAAGCCCTTCAGGTACCACGAGACGTGCTTGCGGAAGTCGCGCAACCCGCGCTGCTCCCCCATCAGCTCAGCCAGCAACTCACCGTGCCGGCGCATCACCGCGGCGACCTCGCCGAGCGTCGGCAACTCCAGGACCTCGTCCCCGGCGAACGCTGCCGCCAGGTCGCGGAACAACCACGGCCGTCCGAGGCACCCGCGCCCGACAATCACCCCGGCGCACCCGGTCTCGGCGACCATCCGCAGCGCGTCGCCCGCCTCCCAGATGTCCCCGTTCCCGAGCACCGGGATCGAGACCTGCGAGACCAGCTCCGCGATCGTCGACCAGTCCGCCTGACCGGAGTACGCCTGCGCCGCCGTACGGCCGTGCAGCCCGATCGCCGCGGCACCCGACTCCTCGGCGATCCGCCCCGCGTCCAGGAAGGTCTGGTGCGAGGCGTCGATCCCGATCCGGGTCTTCATCGTCACCGGTACGCCGTACGGGGTCGCCGCGTGCACCGCGGACCGCAGGATCGCGCCGAGCAGGTTCCGCTTCCACGGGAGCGCCGCACCGCCGCCCTTGCGGGTCACCTTCGGCACCGGGCACCCGAAGTTCAGGTCGACATGCGCGACCCCGTACGAATCGCAAAGGATCTGCACCGCGCGCCCGACGTAAACAGGGTCCACCCCGTACAACTGCACCGACCGCACGGTCTCGCTCTCGGCGAAGGTCAGCATGTCGAGCGACTTCTGGTCGCCCTCGACGATGCCGCGCGACGTGATCATCTCGCACACGTACAGCCCGGCGCCCTGCTCCGCGCACAGCTGCCGGTACGCCGCGTTCGTGATGCCGGCCATCGGCGCCAGCACCACCGGCGTCTCGATGGTCAGATTGCCCAGCTTCAGCACGTCCAGTGTCCCGTCGGCGATGTAGCTTGAACGATAGCGGTGTCCAGGTGCGTGCATCGGGGTGCTTGGTCAGTGGCCTCGATGCGGAGCATCGTGGGCGCTGGCCAAGTGCGCCGAGGTGCGTGCCTGGGCGCCGATAGCGTCAAGTTACATCGCCGACGGGACACTCAAGCCTTCTCCACCTGGACCTGGCCGTTGCCCGTGACCGAGGCCTTGTACGGCTGTACGGCGTTCGCGGTCGTGGTCACGTCGCACCCGATCGGCGGCCCGTCGTGGACGACGATACCGATCTCGTCCATGTCGCAGGTCACCTTCGAGGCGCCGGCGGCGGACCGGAGCACCGCGTCGATCACCTTCGCGCGGACGATCGCGACCTGCGCCGAGGTGAACTTGTACGACGCGCTGTACTGCTTCGCGTCGACCGTCAGCTTCCCGGTGAACGACTTCCCGGAGTACGTGACCGTGCAGTCCAGCGTGTGCTGCCCGGCGGTCTCGACCTTGTCGATGCCGGGGCACGTCACGGACGTCTTCGCGGCCCGGCCGGCCGCGATCTGGGTCTGCTCGGAGATCGCGAACGTGATCCGCTCGGCGAGCGGCGCGTCGTCGGCGGGCGCGCCGGTGACCTTCGGCGTCGGCCACGGCTTGCCCGGCGTCGGCAGCGGGGTCAGCGACGGCGTCGACGCGGTAGGAATGGAGGACTCCCCCACGGTCGGCGCACTGGAGCTCGGGGACGGCGAGCCTTCGGGTTTGCTGTCCGAGCACGCGCTCAGCGCGAACACGGCCAGCCCCGCGAGCAGCCCCCGGGCGACCTTCATCCTCAGCAGCCCACCAGGTGCTGGGCGAGGTACCCGGTGACCTCGGTGAGCGCGACCCGCTCCTGCTTCATCGAGTCCCGCTCGCGGATCGTCACCGCGTGGTCCTCGAGGGTGTCGAAGTCGACGGTGATGCAGTACGGCGTACCGATCTCGTCCTGGCGGCGGTACCGGCGGCCGATCGCGCCGGCGTCGTCGAAGTCGACGTTCCAGTTCTTCCGCAGCTCGCCGGCCAGGTCGCGGGCCTTCGGCGACAGGTCGGCGTTGCGGGACAGCGGCAGGACGGCGGCCTTGACCGGCGCGAGCCGCGGGTCGAAGCGCAGTACGGTCCGCTTGTCGACGCCGCCCTTCGCGTTCGGCGCCTCGTCCTCGGTGTACGCGTCGAGCAGGAACGCCAGCACGTTCCGGGTCAGGCCGGCCGCCGGCTCGATCACGTACGGCGTCCAGCGCTCGCCCTTCTCCTGGTCGAAGTACGACAGGTCGGCGCCGGAGTGCTTGGAGTGCGTGGTCAGGTCGAAGTCGGTACGGTTCGCGATGCCCTCGAGCTCGTCGAACTCCTTGCCGCCGAAGTTGAACCGGTACTCGATGTCGACGGTGCGCTTCGAGTAGTGGCTGAGCTTCTCCTTCGGGTGCTCGTAGAACCGCATGTTGTCCGGGTTCAGCCCGAGGCCGATGTACCAGTCCCAGCGCGCCTTCAGCCAGTACTCGTGCCAGTCCTCGTCGGTGCCGGGCTCGACGAAGAACTCCATCTCCATCTGCTCGAACTCGCGGGTCCGGAAGATGAAGTTGCCCGGGGTGATCTCGTTCCGGAAGCTCTTGCCGACCTGCGCGATGCCGAACGGCGGCTTCTTCCGCGCGGTGCCCATCACGTTCGCGAAGTTGACGAAGATGCCCTGCGCGGTCTCCGGGCGGAGGTAGTGCAGGCCTTCCTCGGACTCGACCGGGCCGAGGTACGTCTTCAGCAGGCCGTTGAACATCCGCGGCTCGGTGAAGGTGCCCTTGTTGCCACAGTTCGGGCAGGCGATCTCGGCCAGCTGGACGGTCTCGGGGTCCTTGTTCTTGCGGCGCGCGAAGTCCTCGCGGAGGTGGTCGTCGCGGAAGCGCTTGTGGCAGGACTGGCACTCGGTCAGCGGGTCGACGAACTCGGCCAGGTGGCCGGAGGCCTCCCAGACCTGGGTCGGCAGGATCACCGACGAGTCCAGGCCGACGATGTCGTCGCGGCCGGTGACCATCGTCCGCCACCACTGGGTGCGGACGTTGTTCTTCAGCTCGACGCCGAGCGGACCGTAGTCCCAGGCCGACTTGGTACCGCCGTAGATCTCGCCGCACGGGTACACGAAGCCTCTCCGCTTGCTGAGGCTGACGACGGCATCGACGGTTTCCACGGGCACTTTTGGACTCCAGAACGGGTACAGACAGATCTTTGGAAGGAACCAGGCTATCGGTCCCCGGCGGCCTCTATCGAATCCGTGCTAACTCAGCAAGTCAACGTAGGCCGTCGGCTCGTCGATCGCCTGCGACAGCAGCGGCACCGCGGTCAGCTTCACGTCGTACGGCGAGAGCGCGCGCCGGTAGCTCCCGACGTTCTCGAACTCGAGCGTCAGCGCGAGCAGCTCCGGGTCGTCGACGTTCCGCCCGGTCCGGGCCGCGACGAACCCCTGCTGCCGCGCGAGCACGTCGACGGCGGCCTGCAACCGCTCTCCGAACCCGGCCTGCTCGGACTCCCCCACCCGGAACCTGATCACCACGAACACCCGGTTCACCTTACGGTAAGCGATCAGGACTTCCCTCCGTGGCCGGGGCCGCCGCACAGTGGCGGTATGCCCGAGCGAGTGGTCGGCCGGACGCGGGAGCTCAGCACTCTGACCGGTCTGCTGGACGAGGTCGAGCGCGGCCGTGGTCAGGGCGCGCTCGTGATCGGCGACGCCGGGATCGGCAAGTCGACCACGGCGGCGGTCCTCGCGGACACGGCGCGCGGTCGCGGGTACGCCGTCGCGTGGGGCCGCTGCCCGGAGACCGAGACCCTGCCGTACTGGCCGTGGCGGCAGGTGTTCCGTGCATTGGGGCTGTCGATCGAGCCGGGCGACGGGGCTCGGACGAGCATGTTCGCCGCAGTCGCCGATCAGCTCGGTACGGCGACCGCCGCGCAACCGGTGGTCATCATCATCGAGGACATCCACCTGGCCGACGGGTCGACGCTCGCGCTGCTCCGGTTCGTCGTCGGGCTGCTGCCGGAGCTGCGCTGTCTCTTGGTCGTCACCAGTCGTGACAACGCGGTCGACGTACCTGAGCCGGCTGCGGAGGCGCTTCGTGCGTTGCCGACTTCCTTCGTACGGGTGCCGCTTGCTGGGCTGGACCGTGCTGCTACAGGCTCACTGGTTGCACAGGTCGTGGGGAGCGCGGACTCCGGCTACGTAGACGCCGTGCATACAAGGACCGGTGGGAACCCGTTCTTCGTGCAGGAGCTCGCACGGTGGCATGCGGCACGCGGTACGACGTCTACGGAGACACCTGTTGGTGTACGACAGGTGCTGGAGCGGCGGCTTGCACGTCTGGGGCAGCACACGTACGACGTACTCGCTGCAGCGGCTGTACTGGGTGAGGACGTGGACCTACGGCTGCTCGCTGCGGTTGCAGATACGGGCGATGTGCTTGCAGTGCTTGGTGATGCGGTGGCTGCTCGCCTGGCCTCTGTCTCGGCGGACCGTCTGCGGTTTGCGCACTCGCTGGTGCGTGAAGTCGTTTATGGCGGTCTTGGCGTGCACCGACGGTCGGAGCTACATCTGAGGGCGGCTGAGTTGCTGGCGGGTCAGAACGATGCTGGGCAGGTCGCTGCGCACTACAGGAGTGCGGGGGCGGTTGAGCGCTCGCAGGAGTTCGCGTTGGTGGCGGCTCGGGCTGCGCGGGGGCAGTCGGCGTACGAACAGGCTGTGCGGTTCTACGGGTGGGCCGATCTGGACGATCCTCTTGTGCAGGTGGAGCTTGGGGCAGCACAGGTACTGGCTGGTGAGCTGACGGCCGGGCGGGACACCCTGCGGCGCGTGGCTCGCTCCAGTGGCGATCCGGAGACTGTGGCGCGGGCCGTGCTGGCGATGGGCGGCGGAGTTGGCGGCTTCGAGGTAGACCTTCGCGATGAGGAGCCAACGGCTCTGCTGGAGCAAGTAGTGCCGCGGCTGCCAGACGGGGCGCTGAAGGCCGCGGCTGTTGCACGGCTTGCTCTTGGGCGGCTGCAGACGGACCAGGGTGAGGGACCACGACACTTGGCCAACGAGGCAGTGCGGTTGGCTCGGGCGACACGCGACGCCGCGGCCGAGGTCGCTGCGTTGGCGGTGTGGTGTGACGTCTTCTCCGGTCCCGATCACGTCGCAGAACGGGTAGCTGCCGCCAACCGAATGCTCACGATCGCAACTGGCGATCTGGGGTCGGTGCTGCTGGCTCGGCGGTTGCTTGTGGTGGGGCTGCTCGAGCAGGGGCGGTTTGTCGAGGCTGATGTGCAGATCGCCGCGTATGCGCGGGCCGTGCTGCCGTTGCGGCTTCCGCTGTACGGGTGGTTGGTACCTGTCTGGCGTGGGATGCGGGCGTTGATGGCAGGGCGGATGGACGAGGTGGTGCTCTGTATCGACGAGGCGACCCAGCTTGCTGACGATGCCGACAGCCCGAACGGGCGGTTGATGGTGTTCGCGCTGCGTGCGGCCCATGCCGACGTGACCGGGGTGATCCCGGAGCTGGGTGCGTACGTGGAAAGTGTGATGGGTCCGTTTGTCGGCAATCCGATTGTTGACGGTCCTTCGTCGTACTACTACGCGCGGACCGGGGCGACCGACCTGGCGCGGACGATCGTGCGACGGCGAGTGCGCGACGGGCTGGACGCGATCCCGCGGGACGCCGAGTGGCTGGAGTCCGTGGCGTTCCTCGGCGAGGCCGGCCGGGTGCTGGGCGAGGACGCGGTCGCGCGGATTGTCTACAACGCGCTCATGCCGTACGCCGACCTGTGGGTGATCGACGGGATCGGCGGGGCTTGTCTGGGCAAGGTGTCGTTGTTCCTCGGCCGCCTCGCCGCCCAGCTCGGCCGACCGGAAGCCCAACAGCTGCTGGAGAACGCACTCGAAGCACATCGCGCAGCCCGCGCCGAAACCCTCGTCGCCGAAACCGAGAAAGCCCTCGCAGAACTGGGCGCGGGACCTGCGCAGGTAGAGGTCGGTGCGGGTGCCGTGGCGCTGGTTGGTTTGGAACGTGAGGTGGGGGTGTTGCGGCGGCTCGGGGTGGGGTGGGAGGCGACCTGGCGGGGAGTTACCGCGCAGGTGGCTGATTCCAAGGGGGTTCGGGATCTTGCGGTGCTGCTTGTGCGGCCGGGGACTCCGGTGAGTGTGCTCGAGCTGTCGGGGCCGGGTCGGGTGCAGGGCGGCGACCTTGGGCCGGTGCTGGACGAGCAGGCGCGTACGGCTTACCGCGAGCGGCTGCGGGAGTTGGAAGAGGACCTGGCCGAGGCGGAGGACGGCAACGATCTCGGGCGGATGGAGAAGCTGCGGACAGAGCAGGAATTCCTGGTGCGGGAGCTGGCCGGTGCGCTTGGGCTCGGCGGGCGGGCGCGGTCCGCGGGCGATCCGGTGGAACGCAGCCGCAAGGCGGTCTCGCTGCGGATCGGCGTTGCGGTGAAGGCGATCGAGCGCGTACACCCGGCGCTCGGGCGGCACCTGCGGGTGTCCGTCCGCACCGGCCGCCACTGCGTGTACTTACCGGAGGACGACGTCACCTGGCATTGCCAGTCCACACCTGGCGCCTCAGGGGTGAAAGCAACTACAACGGGAGGGGCACCATGACCACCATCGACACCAACGCCGGCACCGCGGCAGACGCCGGGGCCGGCGCGGCGGACACGACGGCCGACACCACGGCGGGTACGCCGGACACGGCGGTGGACGGCGTCGCCGGCGCGGCAGCAGAAACAGAAGCAGAGGCGGCCGGAGCGCTGATGGGGCGGATGTTCGGGGCTGCGCTCGGCGCGGCCGAACTGTTCACGATCTACCTTGGCGACGTCCACGGGATCTACCGGGCGATCGACGAGAGCGGGCCGATCACCGCGAGCAAGTTGGCCGACCGGACCGGGCTCGATCACCGGTACCTGGTCGAATGGCTGCAGTCGCAGGCGATCAGTGGATTGTTGACAATCGACGGCACCGACGTGTGGACCGACAAGTTCGATCTGGCGCCCGGGGTCCGGGTGGCGCTGCTCGAGCCGACCAGCCCGGTGTACGCGGGCGGCCTGGCCGCCATCGTGCCCGCGGTCGGCCGGGCCTTCCCCCAGTTGGTCGACGCGTTCAAGAGCGGCGCCGGCGTGCCCTACCCGGCGTATGGCGAAGAGGCCGTCGCGGCGCAGGAGATGCTGAACCGGCCCGCGTACGTGAACGAGCTGGCCGCCGAGTGGATCCCGAACATCCCCGGCCTGCACGACCTGCTCACCAACGGCGCGCGCGTCGCGGACCTCGGTACCGGCGCAGGCTGGTCGGCGATCGAGCTGGCGAAGGCCTACCCCGCGGTCCGCGTCGACGGGTACGACAACGACGAGGACTCGATCAGCCGGGCACGCCGGAACGCCGCCGAACAAGGCGTCGCGGACCGCGTCGGCTTCGAGGTGCGCGACATCAGCGAGGTCGTCGCAGACGGTACGCAGTACGACCTGGTCACGTTCTTCGAGTGCGTGCACGACTTCGCGCACCCCGTCGAGGCGCTGATCGCAGCCCGCACCGCCCTCGCGCCAGGCGGCCGCGTGCTCGTGATGGACGAACGAGCCGACGAGCAGCTCGCCGCACCGGGTGACGAAGTACAACGGTTCCTGGCCGCGGCCAGCACCATCTGGTGCACGCCGCAAGGCCGGGTGGACGAGGACTCGGACGTCGTCGGCGCGATCATGCGACCGCACCAGCTACGTCACCTGGCCGACCACGCCGGCTTCAGCAAGGTCGACGTACTCCCGATCGACCACCCGTTCTGGCGGTTCTACCAACTGACCCCCTGACGGCACCTGGAACAATGGGCGCATGAGCACCCCCAGCAGCCCGTTGCGGCAGCGGATCACGAAGGTCAGTTATCCGTACGTCGCCAGGCTGCACGCCGCGCCGAAGCTGACTCTGCCGGGCATCACCCTGGTGCTGGCGCTGGCGGGGGTGTTCGCGCCGGTCGTGGTCGGCGTACCGGCGCTGGTGCTGCTGGCCCTGCTGCTGGGGTGGCTCGCGTTCCTGTCGTGGCCCGCGGTGACCCGCGGGCCCAAGTTCCTGCGAATCTTCTCGATCGTACTGATCCTGCTCTTCGCGGTGTCCAGGATCGCCAACGGCTAAGGACGCCCCAGGCTGTCGTACGCCGCCTCCACGGCAGCCTCGCGCAACTCCGACACCGGCGTGTGCTCGATCATCACCGCACAGTCGGACAACCCACCGAGCGCGACCATGCAGCGAACCACGTCCTGCAACGACGGCGACGTACCGATCAGGAGCTCGGCGACCGTCCCGCGCCACTCGATGAACCGATCGGCGAGCTTCAGTTCGTGCAGCACCGACAGGTCCCGGATCGCCAGCTGAATCAGCGCGCGATGCCGGTACGCGAGGTCGAAGTACGACCCGAGCAGTTCCCGCGCCGGCACCGGAGCGGCCGCGCGCTGCGCCGCGGCGTACGCCTCGAAGTCGGCGATCATCGGCTCGACCAGGCTGTTCAGCAGATCCTCGCGCGACGCGAAGTGGTAGTACAGCGCCGGTTTGGTGACGCCGAGCCGGTCGGCGATGTCGCGCAGGCTGGTCTGCTGCATCCCCTGGGTGGCGAACAGCTCCAGCGCGGCCTGCTGGATCCGCGCCCGGGTGTCACCGGTCCGTTGTCTCGGCATACCGGCAAGATTATCTGACCTTCCGTTAAGTAAGGCATTGACAACGCCGCACCCGTTTACTTACCTTCCGATAAGTAAACAAATCTCAGGGGGTTGCGATGAAGGTCCTGATCTCGGGCGCGAGCGTGGCCGGCCCGGTGCTCGCCCACTGGCTGCACCGGTACGGAATCGAGCCGACGGTCGTCGAACGCACCCCGGCCGCGCGGCACGGACTCGGCGGGCACGCCGTCGACCTGTTCAGCTCGGCCACCGAGGTCACCCGCCGGATGGGCTGCTGGGACGAGATCGAGGCAGCCCGTACCCGGCTCGACGCGATGACCATCGAGCGGTTCGGCAAACGCCCGGTCGAGCTCGACCTGAGCCGGATGTACGCGGGCATCTCCAGCCGGCACGTGGAGATCCTCCGCGGCGAGCTGACCAGGATCCTGTACGGCGCGAGCCGCGACAGCGCGGAGTACGTGTTCGGCGACTCGATCGCGAGCATGGACGACGACAGCACCGGGGTCGACGTCACGTTCGACTCCGGGCTGGAGCGCCGCTTCGACCTGGTGATCGGCGCGGACGGCCTGCACTCGAACGTCCGCCGGCTCGCGTTCGGTCCCGAGGAGCAACTGACCCGCCCGCTCGGCGGCTACCTCGCGGTGTTCTCGATGCCCGACATCTTCGGCCTCGGCAACCACACGCTCGCGCACCTCTCGGTCGGCAAACTCGTCGGCATCTACGGCGTGCACCAGACCGGCCAGGTCCGCGCGGGCTTCCTGTTCCGGGGCGACTTCCAGTACGACTACCGCAACAAGGACGAGCAGAAAGCCCTGCTGGGCAAGGAGTTCGGCGACTACGGCTGGAAGGCGCCGCAACTGCTGGAGCACCTGCAGCACGCAGAGGACTTCTACTTCGACTCGATCGCCCAGGTCACCCTGGACACCTGGCACCGCGGCCGGATCGCACTGGTCGGTGACGCCGGGTACTGCCCGGGGCCGGCCGTCGGCGGCGGTACGAGCCTCGCGGTCGTCACGGCGTACATCCTGGCGGGTGAACTAGCAAGAGGGGGCACCGACGGACTGAGGAACTACGAGCGCATCATCCGGCCAGTCGTCGACCAGAGCCGCAAGCTCAGCCCGAAGGTGATGGGTACGATCATCCCCAACAGCCCACTGGCGTTGCGGCTGATGCCGGCTGCCGCAGCCGCCCTACCGAAGCTCCCCACAGCAGTGCAGCGCTTCATCTGGTCCCAGAACGCGGTAGGCAAGGCACTGAGCTCCGTACCACTCCCCGACTACTCAGACCTCGTTCAGCCCGAGAGCAGTCAGCCGATCGCGTAGCCACGACAGCTCCTTGGTGATCCGTTTCGCCAACGCCTGCTGGGTTTTGGGCACCCGTGGCCAGACATAGACCTCCGACTCCAAGTGGTGGGTCAGCGGATGGCCCCCGCCGACAAGTCGAGCCAGGCAGTCGTCCAGTACTCCAGTAGTCGCGCTGAGCGGGTCCGGCGGCGCAGCGTGTGCGGCCAGGTGCGCATGCATCCGCCAGGCCGCGTGACCGGACAACAACGAAGCCTGTGCCACGTCGTCCACCCCAGGCCCGCCCCACTCACGTACCTGCCTCAGATACCGAGGTACGCCGAGCTGACCGAACACGTACCGCCCGGAAGCATCACCCGGATCCACCAGCGTCGGAGCGACCGACAGCTGAGCCTTGACCACATCCACGCCGGCTCGCCACAGCAGCTCGAAAGACTCGGCAGGGTCCTCGAACTGCACGGCGAGATGGCATGCGTCGAGCCCCAGCCCGATCGGCGACGTACCGCCGTACGGACTCGAATAGCGATCCAGCCACGCCGCGGCCTGACCGATCATCTCGAGTACGCAGCCAGGCTCGGTCTCGACGGCAATCCGGATCCGCCGGCCGGTACGGGCCTCCGTACGGGCCAAGTGCTGCTCGACCCGATCGAACGCCTCCCGCGCGGCCAGGTTCCGCGCCTTCGACCACGGCACCCGCCACGCGAGCGGAACGGTCGAGATCGAGCCGTACGGCGCATCGCCCGGCAACAGGTCCGCGAGTACGTCGATCAGGTCCAGGGTGTACCGGAGCCGCTCGGGATCGGTCCAGTCCGGGCAGTACAGGCTGGTCCCGGTCAACCCCCCGGCATGCGGGATGCCGTTCAGGGTGACGACCTCCAGCCGGTTGCGATGCAGCGCGCGGCGGAGCCTGCCGAGCGACGCCGGCGAGTTCGCCAGCCGATCGGCCAGCCGGTGCGGGAACCACAGCCCGACCCCGAGCACCGGTACGTCGAGTGCGGACCGGACCGCGCTCGCGCATCCGTCGAGCCCCGCGACGAGCTCGTCCAGTTCGGCGGCCGGATGCACGGTCGTGCAGTACCCCAGATGGACGGTCGAACCGTCCCGATGACGGAACCTCATCAGCACTCCTCACCCCGTGTGGCCACGGACGGTGAGTACGGGCGGACGGTCCGTGACCTAGCTGAAGAGTACCTACGCGGAAGGTGCGGCGACCAGATCGCGCGAGCGGTCCGCGACCGCCATCGCCGCGAGCGCGGTCGTCAGCGGGACCGCGGCGATGATGCCGAGGCTGCCGACCAGGCCGCGGACGATTTCGATCGCGACCTGCTCGGTGGAGATGACCGACAGCATCGGCAGGTCCTGGATGGCGAACACGAGCAGCACCGGCATTGCTGCGCCCGCGTATGCGAGGACCAGCGTGTTCACCACCGAGGCGACGTGCGTACGGCCGATCCGAAGCCCGGCCGACATCAGCTCACGCCGGCTCGCGGCTGGGTTGGCGGCGGACAGCTCCCACACCGCAGCCGCCTGCGTGACCGTGACGTCGTCGAGGACTCCGAGCGCGCCGACCACCATCCCGGCCACCAGCAGCCCGGCCAGGTCGAGGTGCGGCGAGAACTGTTGCGCCTGGGACGCCCCCTCGGCCGCCAGGCCGCTCAGCTGCGACAGGTCGGTGAAGAACCAGCCGAGCACTACGGTCAACCCGAGCGCGGCGATCGTCCCGGCGAGCGCGATCGAGGACTCCGCATTGATCCCATGAGTCAGGAAGACCGCGATCGTCATGATCACCGCGCCGCCGACGACCGCGACGAGCAGCGGGTTCGACCCCCGCAGGATCGCCGGCAGGATGAACTGGGTGAGCATCACCGCGGTCACCGCGAGCGCGATCAGCGCCGCGAAGCCACGCCACCGGGACAACGCGACGACCGCGATCGCGAAAATCACCGAGAGGATCAGCAGCGGCTTGATCCGGTCGTGGTCGACGTACTGGTACTTCTGGTCCGGCGGCGCGTCCTTCTCGATGGCGAGCATCACCATCTGACCCACCTTGACGGGGATGGGGGTGCCACCAGCCTTCGGCACCTGGACCGGGACCGACTCCCCCTTGTCCGCGGTGTTGCTCAGCTTCACCGTGGCCAGGTTGCACTTGTCCTGCTTGCTCGGACAGGGTTTCAGCGCGGTGATCTGGCCGCGCGCCGTGCTGGTCTGGTACGAGTCGACCTTCACGTCACCGCCCGGCCACAGCACGATCAGCGACACCACCGCGGCCACGATCAACGGGACGAGGACGGCGGCGACCACGATCCGGACGCGGCGGGCGACGATCGCATCGTCGTTCACCACCGACGTGTCGACGACATGATCCCCGTGCCCATGGCCGTGCCCGTGACCGTGCCCGGACGGAATTTCCACCGCGCGGCGGCGGTTGCCCTTACGGTCGGCACGCCGTCGACCGACGTTGCGGCTGGCCATCGTGAACTCCCTGTTTTGACAATCAGTTCCAACTAAGATGAAAATGATTGTCATGAGAACTGGTCTTCGAGCAATTATCGCCGGTGCCACCGCCACGGCCGCCGTCGCCCTGGCCGGATGCAGCGGCTCCGTCGCCAACGGCGCAGCCAACGGCAAGCTCGACGTCGTCGCATCGTTCTACCCGCTCGAGTTCATCGCCCGCAGCGTCGGGGGCGACGCGGTGAACGTGACCACCCTGACCGCCCCTGGCGTCGAACCGCACGACCTCGAGCTGACCCCGAAGCAGGTCGGCACGATCGCCGAGGCCAAGGTCGTCGTCTACGAGAAGAGCCTGCAGCCCGCCGTCGACGAGGCCGTCGCGCAGAACGCGAAAGACGCCGGCTTCGACGTCGCCCCGGCCGCCCAACTCGAGGCCACCGGCGCGAACTTCGAGGAGCACAGCGACGAGGCGGCGCACAAGGACAACGCGCTCGACCCGCACTTCTGGCTCGACCCGGTGCGGTACGCCGCGGTCGTCAAGGCCGTCGAGGAGAAGCTCGCGAGCGTCGACAGCAAGAACGCGGCCGGCTACCACGAGCGCGCGCAGGCGCTGCTCGACCAGGTCGGCAAGCTCGACACGGAGTACAAGACCGGTCTCGCGAACTGCAAGCTGAAGACGTTCGTGACCAGCCACGAGGCGTTCGCCTACATGGCCAAGCGGTACGGTCTGACGATGGTCGGGATCGCCGGGTTCACGCCGGACGCCGAGCCGACGCCGACCCGGATCAAGGAGGTCCAGGACATCGTGAAGGCCCAGCACGTGACCACGATCTTCTACGAGGAGCTGGTCAGTCCGAAGGTGGCCGACACGATCGCCCACGACGTCGGCGTCAAGACCGCCGTCCTGAGCCCGATCGAAGGGCTGTCGAACGCCAACTCCAAGGAAACCTACCTGACGCTCATGCAGGAGAACCTGCAGGAGCTCCGGACAGCGAATGGTTGCTCGTGACAACTGAAGAAGCCAGGGCCGTCCAGGTCGACGATCTCTCCGTCGACCTGGGCGGCCGCCTGGTGCTCCGCGGGATCGACCTGCGGGTCCGCCAGGGTGAGGTGGTCGCCGTACTCGGTACCAACGGGTCCGGCAAGTCCACACTGATCAAGACCGTCGTCGGTCTGTTGCCCGCGGCCCGCGGCGAGGTCCGCCTGTTCGGTACGGCGGTCCCCCGGTTCCGCGACTGGCGCCGGATCGGGTACGTCCCGCAGCGCATCACCGCGGCCGGTGGCGTACCGGCGACCGTGTACGAGGTGGTCTCGTCCGGACTGCTCTCGAAGCGGCGGCTGTTCGCGCCACTGGGTGCCGCCGGCAAGCAAGCGATCGAGGACGCGCTCCAGGTGGTGGACATGGCCGACCGGCGCAAGGACGCGGTCGCCGAGCTGTCCGGCGGGCAGCAGCAGCGCGTACTGATCGCGCGGGCGCTGGTGTCCGACCCGGACCTGCTGATCCTCGACGAGCCGACCGCCGGCGTCGACCTGGCCAGCCAGCAGATCTTCGCCGACGCGATCCGCGAACGGGTCCAGCGCGGCACGACCGTGGTGATGGTGAGCCACGACCTCGGCCCGATGGACGCGCTGATCGACCGCTCGGTGGTGATGCGCCGCGGCCGGATCGTGTACGACGGCCCGCCGCACGCCTCCCAGACCCACGCCCACGTCCACCACTCACACACCAGCGACGACGAACCGGGATGGCTGCCGTCATGACCATCTTCCAGCTGGAATTCATGCAGCGCGCGCTGATCGCGGGACTGCTCACCGGGCTGTCGGCGCCCGCGATCGGGACGTACCTGGTGCAGCGCCGGTTGTCGCTGATGGGTGACGGGATCGGGCACATCGCGATCACGGGTGTCGCACTCGGCCTGCTGACCGGGAGCGCTCCGGTACTGACCGCGGTGATCGTGTCGATCGCCGGCGCGACCGCGATCGAGCTCGTCCGCGCCCGCGGCAAGGCCACCGGCGACGTAGCACTTGCCCTGCTCTTCTACGGCGGTATCGCCGGCGGCGTGCTGCTCATAGGACTGGCCGGGCAGGGCGCAGCGACGTTGAACACGTACCTGTTCGGTTCACTCACCACGGTCTCCCAGAGCGACCTGTACGTCGTGGTCGGCCTGGCCGTCGGCGTGCTGGTCGTAGCGATCGGCCTGGGCCCGCAGCTGTTCGCGGTGTGCCAGGACGAGGAGTTCGCCCGTACGACGGGGCTCCGGGTCCAACTGCTCAACCTGGTGATCGCCGTGATGGCTGCGGTCACCGTGACGGTAGCGATGCGTACTGTCGGGCTCCTGCTCGTCAGCGCGCTCATGGTCGTACCCGTGGCGACGGCGCAGCAGATAACCCGGTCCTTCCGCAGTACGTTCGTCACCGCGTGCATCATCGGCGTACTGGCCTGCCTGGCCGGCATCGTCACCTCCTACAACGCCAACGTCGCTCCGGGCGCGACCATCGTCGTACTGGCACTGGCCGGGTTCGTCGTGGCTGCAACCGTCGGGACACTGCTCCGGCGACGGGCCGGGCGTCCGCTGGCAGACGAGGAGCCGGAGGTCGGCGTACCGGCGCCAGAGCCGCATGTGGTGAGTGCCGGGCATCCGCACGCGCACAGCCAGGCCTGTGGTCACAAGAAGGTCGAGCACGGGGACCACGTCGACTACGTGCACGACGGCCACCTCCATGCGGCACACGGCGATCATTGGGACGAGCACTAGCTTGCTGACTTCTGAGAGACTGGAGGGCGGTATGGAGACGACAGGAGGAACGGTGGCTATCGGAACACGCTCGACCCGTCAGCGCGCGGCGGTCGCACACGCGCTCGACAAGATCGACGAATTCCGGACCGCCCAGGAGATCCACCTGGAGCTCCGGTCCGCCGGTGAGGCCGTCGGCCTGACCACGGTCTACCGGACGCTGCAGGCGCTCGCCGACTCGCGTGAGGTCGACGTACTGCGTACCGCCGACGGCGAGACGGCGTACCGGCGCTGTTCGAAGGGGCATCACCACCACCTGGTCTGCCGCAACTGCGGACGCACCGTCGAGGTCGAAGGCCCCGCCGTCGAGCGCTGGGCCGACAAGGTCGCCGCTGAGCACGGCTACGCCGACATCAGTCACACGCTGGAGATCTTCGGCACCTGCGCCGAGTGCCAGAGTAAGTGACCTAGCTCACCTTTGCCTTTGAGAGCACTCGAAGGCATACCGTCGTACTCATGAACACGACCGAGCTGCTGGACCGCCGCGCTGCGATCGCCGCGTACCACCCGGCGCTGGAGCCGGTGGACCCCGAACTGCTCTGTCTACTGGAGCTTCCGGACGACCTGCCCGACGACCTGTCGATCGCGGAGGCCGCCGAGCTCACCGGCCTGACCGCTCACACCCTGCGGTACTACGAGCGCATCGGGCTCGTCGACGTACGCCGGGACGCGGCCGGGTACCGCAGCTACGGCCGGCAGGCGATGGCGCGGATCGCGTTCATCAGCAGGCTGCGCGCCTCCGGGATGTCGATCGGCACGATCAGCCACTACCTGGAGCTCGTGGCCGAGGGCGACGACACCGAACCCAAGCGGCTCGCCCTCATGCAGGAACACCGCGAACGCATCCAGCGGCAGCTGCGTGAGTTGCAGCTCGCTCTTGCGGTGACCGACTACAAGATCGCCACGTACGGCGGCACTGCCGCTCCGTAACAACCAATCCGGCTCAGCCGACCGTCCGTCGTGGCGCTCGGCCGGCGGAGCCATGCCTCGAGTAATAGGAGAAGTCATGAAACTGGGTAGCCAAGGCGCCGAGGTCAGCCGGCTCGGACTCGGCTGTATGGGAATGAGCTTCGCGTACGGCGCCGCCGACGACAACGAGTCGATCGCGACCCTGCACCGCGCCCTAGATCTCGGCGTCACGTTCCTCGACACCGCCGACATGTACGGCTTCGGCGCGAACGAGGAACTGGTCGGGCGGACCATCGCCGACCGTCGCGACGAGGTGTTCCTCGCAACCAAGTTCGGCATCGTCGGCGACCCGCGGAACTCAGCGGTGCGCGGCGTGAACGGTTCGCCGGAGTACGTCCGATCCGCGATCGACGCGTCGCTCGGGCGGCTGGGCGTCGACCACGTGGACCTGTACTACCAGCACCGGGCGGATCCGAACGTACCGATCGAGGAGACGGTCGGCGCGATGGCGGAGCTCGTCCAGGCCGGGAAGGTCCGGTACCTCGGTCTGTCCGAGCCGTCGGCGGAGACGATCCGCCGGGCGCACGCCGTCCACCCGATCACCGCTGTCCAGTCCGAGTGGTCGCTGTTCAGCCGGGACATCGAGGAGTCGGTGCTGCCGGTGCTCCGCGAGCTCGGCATCGGCGTGGTGCCGTACTCGCCGCTCGGGCGCGGCATGCTCACCGGTGCGTTGCCGGCGGAGCTCGCGGCCGACGACTTCCGCCGTACCCTGCCGCGGTTCGCCGAGGACAACCTCGACGCGAACCTGAAGCTGGTCGAGGAGATCCGCGCGGTCGCCGGCCGGTACGGCGCCACGCCCGGGCAGATCGCACTCGCCTGGGTGCTTGCGCAGGGCAACGATGTGGCGCCGATCCCGGGGACCAAGCGGCGCAAGTACCTCGAGGAGAACTGGGGGGCGCTCGGCGTCGAGCTGTCCGCGGCCGACGTCGAGGCACTGTCGAAGCTGACCCCGGTCGGTACCCGGTACCCCGACATGGCCTGGGTCGCCGGGCAGACCGCACCGCAGAACTGATAAACTGTTCGCAGTAAGCCTTCCACCGGACTTCCGGCGGGAGGCTTTTCTGCGTTCATATTTCCTTTGTGAGGAGACCGATGTCCGATCTGCTGGTACGCCGGGTGCAGCCGTCCGACCGTGTCCTGATGGAGCGGCTGTGGCTGATGTTCCGGCACGACCTGTCCGAGTTCCAGGGTCAGCTCCCCCGTCCTGACGGCAGCTACCGCAGCGAGTGGCTGGAGAACGCGCTCACGGGTCACCCGGAGTGGGCCGGGTACGTGATCTCGCTGGGCGAGGTCCCGATCGGCTTCTGCCTCATGCGGGCGCTGCAGCAACCGGTACACGTACTGAATGCGTTCTTCCTGGTACGGCCGGCCAGGCGCCGCGGCTACGGGCTGCAGGCGGTCCAGGAGGTGCTGTCGCACCACCCCGGTCCGTGCGACGTCGCGTTCCAGCGGAACAACGAGAAGGCGGTCCGGTTCTGGCAGCGGGTCGCGACCGAGGTGTCCGGGGACGTGTGGACGCAGGAGGAGCGCCCGATCGTCGGCAGCCCGGACGCCACGCCGGACCTGTGGATCTCATTCAAGGTCTAGCGGCAACTCGAAGTATGCGAAGAGTTCCTGGCCGAAGAAGACCACGTTGTGCGTGATGCCGGCCTTGGTGACCGTGAACACCTGCAGGCTGTGCGCGTGGAAGCGTCCGTCGTCCCCGCGGACGTAGGCGCCGATGGCCGGCTGGTCGTTCGCCACCGTCGGCAGCAGTCGCCAGTCCGGTCCGCGCAGCGCGTACACGC
This sequence comes from Kribbella sp. NPDC031520, assembly GCF_055580825.1. NCBI lineage: Bacteria > Bacillati > Actinomycetota > Actinomycetes > Propionibacteriales > Kribbellaceae > Kribbella > Kribbella sp. NPDC031520. Next base: position 459,048 of record NZ_JBVIKS010000006.1, on the reverse strand, counting down.
GGGCGATGAACTCGCCGTACGCGTCCCGCCCGACGTACCACAGCGGCGCGGGCGGCATCTCGAGGACGACCTGGTCGGTGAGCAGCCGGGTCAGGCCGCTGACGTCGGCGGCCTCGAACGCCCGGATGTAGTCCTCGATGACGGACTTGACCTCCCGGTCGTCGGGCTCGTCGACGTCGTCCTCGGTGAGGCCGATCTCGGCGAGCTTGGCCCGCGCCCGCTGCAGCGCGCTGTTCACACTCGCGGACGTCGTCTCCAGCGCCTCGGCGATGTCGGCGACCGGCCAGTCGAGGACGTCCCGCAGTACGAGCACGGCGCGTTGCCTGGCCGGGAGGTACTGCATCGCGGCGATCAGAGCGAGCCGCAGACTCCCCTGCGCGACCATCGCCGACGCGGGATCGGTCGGGAACGGCTGCAGCCACGGCACGTCCGTCGACAGCTCGATCGGCGCCTGGGCGTCCTCGGTCGGACTCACCAGCCCCGAGGGCAGGGCCCGCCGGGCTCGGCCCTTGAGGGCAGTCAGGCAGGCGTTCGTGGCGATCCGGTAGAGCCAGGTCCGCATCGACGCCCGCTGCTCGTCGTACGTGCCGGAGGCCCGCCACGCCCGCAGCAGAGTCTCCTGCACCAGGTCTTCCGCGTCGTGGATCGAACCGAGCATGCGGTAGCAGTGCACCAGCAGCTCGTGCCGGTGCGGCTCGGTCAGCCGGTCGAACTCGTCACGGTCCATCGTCGTCACCCTTCCAGAGGTCGCGAGTACATACTGCGCAACCTCGCGAGAATCATCGGTCCGCCACCGATGAATCCAGCAAGCCGGTCAGGTATACACCCACGTCCCGTGCAGACGAGGGAGAACCCGATGACCGCTGTAATCACCGACCGCGCCACCGAAACCCGGCGTGGGCTGATGCTCGCCGTACTGCTGCTCGGCCAGTTCATGGCGTTGCTCGACACGTCGATCGTGAACGTCGCGATGCCGGCCATCGGCGCCGGCTTCCACGCTTCCGGCGCGTGGCTGCAACTGGTTGTCGGCGGCTACCTGGTCGCCTACGCGATGACGCTGATCACCGGCGCCCGGCTCGGCGACCTGTACGGCCGCCGCCGGATGTACCTGACCGGCGCGGTCCTGTTCACGCTCGCGTCGCTCGCCTGCGGGCTGGCGCCGGCGATCCTGCCGCTGGTGCTGTTCAGGTTCGTCCAGGGCGTGGCCGCGGCGATCATGGTGCCGCAGATCATGAGCCTGATCCAGGCCCACTTCTCCGGCCCGGCCCGCGCCAAGGCGTTGTCGGCGTACGGCGTGACGCTGTCCGCCGGCCAGGTCGCCGGGCTGATCGCGGGCGGCCTGCTCGTCGGCGCGAACCTGCTCGGCTCCGGCTGGCGCCCGGTGTTCCTGGTCAACGTCCCGGTCGGTATCTGCCTGGCGATCCTGGTTCCGCGGGCGATGCCGGCGGACCGGCCGGCCGCGACGCGCCGCCTCGACGTGACCGGGCTCGCGTTGTCGACCTGCGCAGTACTGCTGATGGTGTTGCCCGCGGTGGTCGGTCACGAGATCGGGTGGCCGCTGTGGACGTTCGGTTGCATGGCCGCCGGTGTGGTGCTCGCTGCGGTCTTCGTCCGGTTCGAACGCCGTACCGCGGATCCGCTGCTCAACCTGGAGGTTCTGCGCGCTCGTGGGCTGCCCGCGGGGCTGTTGACGATGGCGTTCACGATCCTCGCGCTCGGTGGGTTCCTGTTCGCGTTCACCCTGCATCTGCAGGTCGAGCTCGGTGAGTCGGCGATGCGGGCCGGACTGACCTGGCTCCCGTTCGCGGTGACGTTCGGCCTGGTCGGATACTTCTGGCGGGCCGTCCCCGACCGGTTCCACCACCTTGTCGTACCGGTCGGTCTCGCGCTGTGCGCCATCGGCTATGCGGGCGTCGGAGCGTTCGTCTGGCCCGCCATGGTCGTGGCCGGCGCAGGCATGGGGCTGTCGGCGAGCCCGCTCGTCACCCAGGCCCTGGTCCACGTACCACTTCCGCGTGCCGCCGACGCGAGCGGCATCCTCACCACCGCGATGCAGCTGAGCCAGGTCGGCGGCGTCACCATCTTCGGCACCTTGTACCTGTCGGTGCACTCGTTCCACACCACGAGCGTGGCGGTCGCGGTGACGGCGGCGATCGGTATCGTCGCCGCCGCGTTCCTCGCTAGAGCAGGACGACCGACCGCAGTACGTCTCCCTGGTGCATCTTCGTGAACGCGGCCTCGACGTCCTCCAGTGCGATCGTCTCCGACACGAACCGGTCCAGCGGCAGCCGGCCCTGACGGTGCAGGTCGATCAGCATCGGGAAGTCACGGGTCGGGAGGCAGTCGCCGTACCAGCTGGACTTCAGCGAGCCGCCGCGGCCGAAGAAGTCCAGCAACGGCATCTCGAGGCGCATGTCCGGCGTCGGTACGCCGACCAGTACGACGGTCCCGGCCAGGTCGCGGGCGTAGAACGCCTGCTTCCAGGTCTCCGGCCGCCCGACCGCGTCGATCACGACATCGGCCCCGAACCCATCGGTCAGCTCCTGCACCGCCTCAACGAGGCCGTCGTGGTCGAGGTCCTTCGAGTTGATCGCGTGGGTCGCGCCGAGCTCTCGCGCGGTGGCCAGCTTGCGTTCGTCGAGGTCGATCGCGATCACCTTCGCGGCTCCGGCGAGGCGGGCGCCGACGACGGCCGCCGTACCGACACCGCCCGATCCGATCACCGCGACCGTGTCACCGCGGCCGACGTTGCCGGTGTTGAGCGCGGCGCCCAGGCCGGCCATCACGCCACACCCGAGCAGGCCGGCGACCTCGGGCTTCGCCGCCGGGTCGACCTTCGTGCACTGCCCGGCCGCGACCAGGGTCTTCTCCGCGAACGCCCCGATGCCGAGCGCCGGGCTCAGCTCGGTACCGTCCGCCAGCGTCATCTTCTGCTGGGCGTTGTGCGTGTTGAAGCAGTACCACGGCCGGCCGCGCAAGCAGGCCCGACAGTTGCCGCAGACCGCCCGCCAGTTCAGTACGACGAAGTCACCCGGCTGTACGTCGGTGACGCCGGCGCCGACCGCCTCCACGATCCCCGCCGCCTCGTGCCCGAGCAGGAACGGGAACTCGTCGTTGATCCCGCCCTCCCGGTAGTGCAGGTCCGTGTGGCAGACCCCGCAGGCCCGCACCTTCACGACCGCCTCCCCGGGACCGGGGTCCGGGACCGTGATCTGCTCGATCGTCACCGGCGCACCCTTGGCCGCCGCCACCACACCCCGCACCGTCTGAGCCATACGCCCGACGCTAACCGCCGTACCACCCCCACGCCATCCCCCTGCGCGTGCCCCCACCCCACACCCCATCTTTGAGAAGCCACCAACCGTTTTTCCGCCGGCGAAATGATCGGTGGCTTCTCAAAGACGGGTTCAAGGGAAGGGATGGGATGTCCACCGGTCGGGGGACAGGGGGTCCGTCGGGTTGTGGTCCCGGGGGACGGTGCCGCGGCGGGAGAGTTGGGGCATGGAGAACGACAACGCAGTGAGGGTGCGCGGCCTGGTCAAGCGGTACCCCGACAAGGTCGCGGTCGACGGGGTCGATCTGGACATCCACCGGGGTGAGGTGTTCGCCCTGCTCGGCCCGAACGGGGCCGGTAAGACGACGACCGTGGAGATACTGGAGGGGTATCGCCACGCCGACGAAGGTGAGATCGACGTCCTCGGGTCCGACCCGGCGCGCGCCGATCGGGTCTGGCGGTCCCGGATCGGGATCGTCGCCCAGACCACCCGGGACGAGGCCGTGCTGTCGGTCGCCGAGATGGTGACCCACTTCGCCGGCTACTACCCGAACCCGCGCGACCCGGATCAGGTGATCGCCTCGGTCGGTCTGCAGGACAAGCGCAAGGCCCGGGTCCGCAGCCTGTCCGGCGGCCAGCGCCGCCGGCTGGACGTCGCGCTCGGCGTGATCGGCAACCCGGAACTGCTGTTCCTGGACGAGCCGACCACCGGGTTCGACCCCGAGGCGCGCCGCCAGTTCTGGACGCTGATCGAGGAGCTCCGGACCGAGGGCACCACGATCCTGCTCACCACCCACTACCTGGACGAGGCCGAGCACCTGGCCGACCGGGTCGGCGTGATCGCCGACGGCCGGATGCTCGAGGTCGCGACGCCGGAAACGCTCGGTGGCCGCGGCGCCCGCACCGCGCGGGTCTCCTGGCTGGCCGCCGACGGCATGCGCGAAGTACGTACCGACCAGCCGACGGCCGAGGTCGCCCGGCTGATGGCCGAGTACGGCGGCGCCGAGGTGCCCGAGCTCGAAGTACGCCGCCCGAGTCTGGAAGACATCTACCTGGAACTCATCGGGTCGGTCGCGGCCCCGGTACTGGAAGGAGCGCGTCAGTGAGCGCCGTACTGCCGTCCCCGTTGAAGGTCGGACTCTCGCGAACGGGAATCGAGGTCAAGGAGTTCTTCCGCGAACGCGAGCAGCTGATCTTCACGTTCTTCTTCCCGATCATCTTCCTCGGCATCTTCTCCGCGGTGTTCAGCGGTACCGACTTCTCCGGCGGCGTCACCGCCGCCACCTATTTCACCCCGGGAATGATTGCCTCCGGCATCTTCCTGACCAGCTTCCAGTCACTGGCGATCGCGATCGCGATCGAGCGCGACCAGGACGTACTGAAACGGCTCCGCGGTACGCCGATGTCGCCGCAGTCGTACTTCATCGGCAAGATCGGCATGGTCCTGATCACCTCGGTCCTGCAGTTCGCGCTGCTGCTCGCGATCGCGGGGCTGGCACTCGGCGTCGACATCCCGACCTCGCCGGCCAAGTGGCTGAACTTCCTGTGGATCTTCGTCCTCGGTACGGCCTCCGGCTCGGTCCTCGGCATCGCGTTCTCGGTCGTACCGAAGTCCGGGCGGGCCGCGTCCGCGGTCGTCACCCCGGTCGTCCTGCTGCTGCAGTTCATCTCCGGCGTGTACTTCGTGTACAGCAGCCTGCCGTCGTGGATGCGGACGGTCGCGGAGTTCTTCCCGCTGAAATGGCTGGCGCAGGGTATGCGGTCGGTGTTCCTGCCGGACGGGTTCGAGGTGCACGAGCCGGGCGGGTCCTGGCAGCTCGGTACCGGCGCGATCGTGCTCGGCGTCTGGCTGGTGGTCGGCCTGTTCCTCGCGCAGCGGGTGTTCCGCTGGACCCGGCGGGACGCGGGCTGATGAGCGGGCTCCTGCGGCGAGTCGCTGAGGAGCCCGCCTGGAGCGGGCCTCGTCTGTGGATCCTCCTGTGGAGGAAGATGGGGTCCGTGCAGAACTCACGCGGTGGCGCCGGGCAGCCGGTCTGGACCCGGACGCTGATCGGCTGGCACATCGTGTTCTGGGTGCTGCTCGGGATGACGCTCGCGCTGTCGTTCCTCGGTCATCTCGGTACTGTCCGGCAGGTCGCGTTCGCCGGTACGGTTGTGGTGCTCGGGGCGGCGTACCAGTTCATCGGCCTGCCGGCGATCCGGTCCCGCCGGGCGCTTCCGTCGTACGCCTACCGGCTGGTGCTGATCGGGTGCCTGATCGCCCTGATCGGTATCTATCCGCAGTCGGTGTTCCTGATGTTCATCGCGTCGGCGCAGATCTGGCTGCTTTGCGAGGACGTCCGCGAAGGCATCGGCCTCAGTCTGCTGCTGGTGGTCGGCGTCGGTACCGCGCAGTTGTGGAGCGCGGGGTGGGGCTGGACCGCGTTCTGGGAGATCCTGCCGTGGATGCTGGTCAGCCTCGTGGTGAGCCTGCTGTTCGGGATCTGGATCGAGAAGGTGATCACGCAGAGTCAGCAGCGGGCCGACCTGATCGAGCAGCTCGAGTCGGCACGGGACGAGCTCGCCGAGGCGCATCACAGCGCCGGCGTGATGGCCGAGCGGGAGCGGATGGCGCGCGAGATCCACGACACGCTCGCGCAGGGGATGACCTCGATCGTGATGCTGACCCAGACCGCCGCGGCCGAGCTCGCCCAGGGTGGTGGGGCCGGTGTGGCGGCTCGGCTCGCCGCGATCGAGGACACCGCGCGGGAGAACCTGGCCGAGGCTCGTGCGTTGGTTGCCGCGTTCACCCCGGTTGCGTTGTCGGAGGCAACGTTGACCGAAGTACTGCGGCGGCAGGCGGAGCGATTCGCCGCGGAGACAGGGGTGGACGTACAGGTGTCGCTCGACCTGCCCGACGACGAGGTGGCGGCGCTGCCGCAGGCGCAGCAGGTGGTGCTGCTGCGGTCGGCCCAGGAGGCGCTGGCCAACGTACGCAAGCATGCGGCCGCGACGCAGGTGCTGATCACGCTCGGGTTGTCCGACGGCGGCGTGTGGATCGAGATCCGGGACGACGGGTCCGGGTTCACTCCTGGATCGTCGGACGCCGGTTTCGGCCTGAACGCGATGCGCGGGCGGGTCGAGGAGTCCGGTGGATCGGTCGAGGTCGAGAGCGCACCCGGTCGTGGTACACGTGTGCAGGTGCTGATCCCGGCTGTCCAGGAGGACGTGTGATTCGGGTACTCGTCGTCGACGACCATCCGGTGGTGCGGTCGGGGCTGTCCGGCATGTTGTCGGTGACCGAGGACATCACGGTGGTCGGCGAGGCCGGGGACGGCCTGGAGGCGCTGGCGCTCGTCGACTCGACGTCGCCGGACGTCGTACTCATGGACCTGCGGATGCCGCGGATGGACGGGGTGGCGGCGACCGGGGCGATCGTGTCCTCGTACCCGTCGACGCGCGTCCTGGTGCTGACGACGTACGACACCGACACCGACATCCTGCACGCCGTCGAGGCGGGCGCCGCGGGCTACCTGCTCAAGGACACCCCGCACGCCGAACTGCTGAACGGCATCCGCGCCGCCGCGCGTGGCGAGACCGTTCTCGCGCCACCCGTCGCAGCCCGGCTGATGTCGCGCCTCCGTACGCCGCCGCCACCGGCCGCCGCGCAGCCGTCCCCGCGCGAACTCCAAGTACTGGCCGCCGTCGCCCGTGGGCTCAGCAACGCCGAAATCGGCCGCGAACTCTTCATCGGCGAAGCCACCGTGAAGACCCACCTGCAACGCCTGTTCGCCAAACTGGACGTCGACGACCGCACCCGCGCCGTCACCGTAGCAATCGAACGCGGCCTGCTCCCCTCGCCCGGCCGCTAGAGGCTCTGGCCACTGTCCTGGGCCGGGCCGTCGAGTCGGCGGCTGAGGTCTGACGCCCCCTGCTGCGCGACGGCGTGCTGGTCGCTCCGCGAGGTCGGGTTCGCACCGGCTTCCATCGCCTTGGCCAGGTCGGAAGCCTCCTTGTCCGCCGCTGCGCGCGCGTCGTTGGCGAGGTCGACGCCGAACTGGGCCACGGTGGTGAATCCCGCGCTGTGCGGCGTGACTTCCTCCCGCAGGGCGGTCGTCCTCGCCTTCGTCAGAGCGAGCGAGTCCTCGACCTGGCCGGTGAACCTGCCGAACTCGGCGGAGAGGTTCTGCATGCCGTCGACGTTCGGTGCATGGTCGGCCAACGCGCGCGTCGCAGCCCGGGCTGGTTCGAGGTCGCCCGCTATGGGCTCCAGCCGCTGATGGACCACGCCCACGACTGCCTGGAAGTACTCGACACCCTCGCGGAGCGTCTGGACCTCCGCGGTTCGACGATCGGGCAGCTGCTCGATCCGTTCCAGATCCCTGATGGCGTCCTCGAGGGACTCCGCTCGCTCTGTCAACGCCTGACGGTGATCGGCCAGGTTCTTCCGGGTCCCCCCGATGTGGTTCGACAGGATTCCCGCCTCGGCCTGGTACAAGCGGTAGGTGGTGTAGACATCCTGCCTCGCCGGCTCGATCGCGGCACCCTGCGCGGCGGCGAACGTCTCCTCGGCCACCGCCACGCCGCTGATGCCCCGCTTCAGCGCGTCGAGATTTTCCACATGGCGGTCCAACGTGCGCCCGATCTGCTCCTCGCGGAGGTAGTTCGTCAACGCCTGCAGCGACTGCTCCGTGTCGACCAGCACCTCCGAGATCCGGCCGGTCCAGCTGGCGAATTCCTGCTCGTCGGCCATCAGTGCTCGCCCTTCGTTCCGTCTTCGGTCCCGTCTTCGGTCCCGTCTTCGGTCCCGTCTTCGGTCCCGTCTTCGGTCCCGTCCGGTGACTCGGCCGCCGGCCGGTCGTCCTCCGCCAGCGCGGCGCGAAGCCGTTCGGATACTCTCCGGACCTGCTCCTGCGCGGCGCGTAGCTCCCGCTCCACGATCTGTTGCGGAGTCTCCTCGGTCGGCTGGTCCGGCACGCTGCATCACCCGTTCATGTCGTTGACACTTGCAACGAGCGTAGACGCCGCGGGGTCGAGATCCGTTCCCTGTAAGGGGTCACCTGAGAGGCGGCTCAGGTATCTCGTTCGGCACCGCGCCGCCGTACCGCCGGTCGCGCTGCGCGTAGATCTCGATCGCCCGCCACAGGTCCCGCCGGTCGAAGTCCGGCCACAGCGTGTCCAGGAACACCATCTCGGCGTACGCCAGCTGCCACACCAGGAAGTTGCTGGTCCGCTGCTCGCCCGACGACCGGACGAACAGGTCCACCTCGGGGATGTCCGGCGCGTAGAGATGCCGCGCGATCGTCTTCTCGGTGATCCGGTCCGGCTTGAGCTTGCCTGCGGCAACCTCTGCGGCGATCGACTTCATCGCGTCGGCAATCTCCGCCTGACCGCCGTAGTTCACGCAGAACTGCAGGGTGATCGTGTCGTTGTGCTTGGTCCGCTCCTGCGCGTACTCGAGTTCGTCGATCACGCTCTTCCACAGCCGCGGCCGCCGCCCGGACCACACCACCCGCACGCCCATCGCGTCGAGTTCGTCCCGCCGCCGGTGGATGACCTCCCGGTTGAACCCCATCAGGAACCGCACCTCTTCCGGCGACCGCGCCCAGTTCTCCGTCGAGAACGCGTACGCCGAGATGTACTTCACCCCGATCTCGATCCCACCCTTGATCACATCCAGCAGACTCGCCTCGCCCGCCTTGTGCCCCTCGGTACGGGGCAGCCCCCGCTGCTTGGCCCACCGCCCGTTCCCGTCCATCACGATCGCCACATGCCTCGGCACCAACTCCTTCGGCACCACCGGCACCCGAGCCCCCGAAGGATGCGCCTCCGGCGCCACCACCACCTTCTCCCGGCGCCCCCCAGACCTGTCCCCGAGCCCGCCGACCTTCGTCTCCCCGCGAGCCGACCCGTCCTCCCCCCGCGACCCCAATCCCCGACCCCGACGACGACCAATAGGCGACATACCCCGCAGTCTCCCATCCCCCCTGCAACAACCTGCAACCTGTGGATAACCCACCCCCACGAACACCCTCCGTATGCAACCCTTAACCCACCACCACCCAAGAACGGAGCCCCCACCCCATGCCCCGCCGACCGCTACTCGCAGCCGCCACCACGCTCAGCACCCTCCTCCTGCTGACCGCCTGCAACGGCTCCCCCGAAGCCGGCCGGCCCAACACAGCACCTACCTCGACGTCCACCACACCAAGCCCGACGCCATCACCTACGCCCACAGGGCCCCAATGGACACCGCAGGAGCAGACAGCGATCGCAGCCGCCAAGAAGCAGTACTCAGTCGCTCGGGCCGCTATCGACGCCGCCATGGCGACACCAGTGACCGCGACTCGAGAGAAGCTCGAGCAGGCTGGCAACGGGGGCAAATGGATCTACACGGTCCTCGAGGATCTGATCAACTTCCGTGACTACGGTTGGTACGCAAGCGGAGCTACGAAGGTCACCAACATCCAGGTGTCAACCGTAAACCTCAAGTTGCAGCAGCCCGAGGTTCGCCTGATCAACTGCGTCGACAGCTCGGCGGTCGTGCTTCGTTTCCAGAAGGATGGCAAGCCGGTGCCGGTCGGTCCTGGAACCAGCAAGCGACAGAAAGTCTCATCCCAGATCGTCTACGCCCCATCCGTGACCGGCGGCGGAAAACGCTGGTGGCTGATCGCGGAGCAGGAGCTAGGGGCATGCTAGGACGCCCAACCAGATTCGCCCTCATCCTGGCCGTCATCGTCGTCGTTGTGGTGCCGACCGCTCAGGCGGGCACAAGTGAGACGCGACCGCCAAAACCAGGGCCTGACTACGTGTGGGCATGCGTCAAGCTCTTGCATAGATGCGACTGGTTCCTCAAGTCGCTCCTTCAGAAGCCAGGCACGACGACCAGCGGCGGCGACAAGCCGACCAAATCGACGAACAAGAATCCGAAGCATGTTTGCGAATTTCAAGGCGCCGCTCAGGCGTGCACGACTGAGCTCGGGAACTGGTCGAACAGGGAGCAGTGCTACCTGCAGAGCGTTGAGCCGCAACCGCCGTACAGCGATCCCGTCTGGAAGGGACATACCGATGGGAGAATCTGGGCCTGCGTGCGGGAGCAGGGATACGACGAGGGAAAGCATCTCGTCACCAAGTGGGTGTGGATACCAGGTAAGCCGGATACCGTCGTAGTCGATCCAGTAACACTGGCGTATCAAGCGATTGCAGAAATGCAATTGGCCCCGCCGACGATCAAGACTGCCCCCGCTGCAGGTCAGATCGGGCTCGTCAATATGCCTGTCTGGCTGTGGGTCACGAAGAGTGAGAACACGTGGGGTCCGATCGTGCGGAGTGCGAGTGTGCCTGGGTTGACCGTAACCGCGACCGCCCAGGTCAAGGCGATCAATTGGGCCATGGGGGACGGAAATACGGTGCGGTGTGAAGGGCCGGGGACGCCGTACGACACATCGATGGGTACGAAGAACTCGCCCACTTGCGGGCATCGGTACGTGAAGACCTCGCACAAGCTGCCGAACTGCAAGTATCTGGTGACTGCTGTGGCGCAGTGGGACATCACCTGGCAGAGCACGCTTGGGGACAGCGGGCAGATCTCGATGACCCAGCAGGCCACCACACAGCTGCGCATCGGCGAGGCCGTTCCGGTGATTGTGGATCCGGGTGCTGGGGAGGCTACTGCGCCGGCTGTGGCGGGTTGCTGACGGGCGGAGTGCAGCTGGGGAGGGCGGGTTGACGAGTTGGCCTTCGGTCGGGGAGGTTCGGGGGATTTGGCGGGGGTGCTTGCGCGGTTTCGGGTGGGCGGACGTTCGCGTTCAGCTGCGCCGCAGGCTGTTGTACTCACGTACGACGAGTTCGAGAACGTGGGTGGTGAAGCGAAGTTCACCGTCCCGGACGAGGTGATCGGGGTCGCCGAGGCCGCCGAGCGGCTTCAGGAGTTCGTGGAGGCCGCGCGGACCGGCGACAGCGTGCCGGTGGTGTGGGGCGAGGACGGCGAACCGGAGGCCGTGCTGTTGTCGACGGCGCAGTACCGCGATCTGCGCGGTGACGACCAATCCGCCGACCGGCGTGATCGACGTAGCACCTGATCGCCGGACTCGAGAAGGTCTCTTAGGACCCGCACTTCCCCGGTCGGCGACCAATAGGCGTCCCACCTGGCGTCTGCCATCACTCTCCTGCAACAACCTGCAGCCCTGTGGATAACCGACCCCGCGAACACCCTCCGTATGCAACCCTTAACCCACCACTCAAGAAACGGAGCCCCACCGCATGCCCCGCCGACCGCTACTTGCAGCCGCCGCCACGCTCAGCACCTTTCTGATGCTGACCGCCTGCAACGGCTCCCCCGAAGCCGGCCGGCCCAACACGACCCCGACCTCACCATCGGCCAGTCGTACTCCGACGCCAACGGCCCCATCGACGCCGACCTGGACTCCGGAACAGCAGGGCGCGATCACTGCCGCCAAAGCGCGGTATGCCATCGCCACCGCCGCCATAGATCGGACCTTCACGAATCCGTCGGAGCTGGATCGACCGACGCTCGAGAAGGCCGGGCTGAGCGGCCAGCGGATCATCACCATCGTTGATCAGGCGAGAACGTTGGTGAGCAACGAGTTGTACGTGACCGGCAACGTACAGATTGCCAAGACAACCGTGGTCTCGGTCGAGCTGAAACAGGCCCAGCCGGAGGTCGTTCTCCTGAACTGCCTCGACAGTTCGAAGCAAGTCGTGAGATTCAAGAGCAACGGCAAGCCAGTGCCATCCGGCCCTAGCGCGGGAACGCGCCGACAAGTCACCTCCCATCTGCGTTTTGCTCCCGGCGCAGACGGCCAGAAGTTGTGGTTTCTCATCTCCGATGAGGACAAGGGACCATGCTGAGCAAGGCTAGGCTCGGTTTGCTTGTCGCCGCGGCATCGCTCCTCAGCGCAGTTCTTTGCACGGACAGCGCAATGGGGTACCCGCCGGACACCCCTCCGCCAGGACCGGGCTACAAGTGGATTTGCATCGGCAACTTTTGCCAATGGAAACTCGTGGGCAACAAGACCACCACGGCCACGCCTACCGTGCCCGGAACGCCCGGTACGCACGGCAAGACAACAAGCGTTGAATGCAAGTTTCACGGAGCACTGATGCCGTGCGTTGATCCGGCACTCGGCAGTTGGTCCAACAGCCACCAGTGCTACATGAAGCGTGAGGAACCTCAGCCGCCGCCAGGCGACGAGCGATGGCAAGGGCACACCGACGGGAGCATCTGGGCGTGTACCCGCGAACAGGGTTACGACCAGGGCAGGCACATCGTGACCGAGTGGGTATGGCTGCCCGGCAAACCGGACACTGTCGTCATCGATCCAGTGACGCTCGCGTACGAAGCGATTGCTGAGATGAAGCTTGCCCCGCCGCAGATCAAGACGGCGCCGGCCGCCGGTCAAATCGGGCTCGTCAACATGCCTGTCTGGCTGTGGGTGACGAAGAGCGAGAACACATGGGGTCCGATTGTTCGGAGTGCGAGTGTGCCCGGTTTGTCGGTTACGGCGATCGCGAAGGTCAAGGCGGTCGACTGGTCGATGGGAGACGGTAAGACGATTCGCTGTGACGGGCCGGGGACGCCGTACGACAAGTCGATGGGTGTGAAAGGGTCGCCGACCTGCGGCCATCGGTACGCGAAGACGTCCCACAAGCTTCCGAACTGCAAGTACGCGGTCACTGCAGTAGCACAGTGGGATATCACCTGGCAGAGCACTCTCGGAGACAATGGCCAGATCACGATGACCCAGCAGGCCGCCACCCAGTTGCGCATCGGTGAAGCAGTCCCGGTCCTCGTCGACCCCGGCGGCGGCGACGCCAGCGGGCCGGCGGCGGCCGGCTGCTGACTGGGGCGGGGTGCTGGTGGAAGGAATAGGTTCGGGGCTATGACGAGTTGGCCTTCTGTTGGTGAGGTTCGGGGGGATTTGGCGGGGGTGCTTGCGCGGTTTCGGGGTGGACGGACGTTCGCGTTCAGCTTCGGGGACGGGGTGCCGGAGGCTGTTGTGCTCACGTACGACGAGTTCGAGGATCTGGGTGGTGAAGGGAAGTTCACGGTCCCGGACGAGGTGATCGGGGTCGCCGAGGTCGCCGAGCGGCTTCAGGAGTTCGTGGAGGCCGCGCGGACCGGCGACAGCGTGCCGGTGGTGTGGGGCGAGGACGGCGAACCGGAGGCGGTGCTGCTGTCGACGGCGCAGTACCGCGATCTGCGCGGTGACGACCATCCGCCGACCGGCGTGATCGACGACCCCACCGTGCGTGTTTACGCGTCTGAGCCGTTGCCCGGGAGCCGACCGCTGGATCTGGACGAGTGGGCTGCCGACGATCCGCTGACCCGCGAGCTCCTCGACGAGATCCGCGCCGAGAAGAGATCCGAGGCTGAGCAGAGGTCCGAGGGCGATGACCGATGACGGGAAGTACCTCGTCGTCGGTCTCGAGAAGTTCCATCAGGACCTGCTTTTCCTACGCCGTCAGGCCAATGCGTCTCCAGCTGCGTACCGTCACCTGTACCGCGAGGTCCTGCGAGAGATCGAGAACCTTCGCGACGGGGCCACCGACGGACATCATGCACTCGGGTACGAGCGGGGCTAGGGCGACCTTCGCGACTGCGTGACGGCGTACGTCCGGTCGAATCCCTCTCGCAAACCGGACTACCGCCTGGTGTTCCGTGAGGTCGGACCGGCGGCGCCCGATGATCGGCCGAGGCGCGAACTGCTGGCTATCAAACCCCGTCGCGGGCGGAACAACATCTATGCGCACGTCTGCGCGCGGCTCAGCCGGCACCCGGACGACCGGCAGCCCGGCCTCGATCGCTTCGGTGAGAGGCGACCGGATGCGCGCGGCAGCCAGTCGGCCCGGCAGGCCGAGCTCGACGCCAAGCGCGCGGTCGCGCATGCTTTGACCGGGCAGCAGCCACTGAGCTCGACCCGCCCGCTCACCGGATCGCGCAGCACAAAGGACCGGCCGCCAGACCCGAGCGTGCCGGGAATCGCGTACGCCGACCAGACCAAAGGCCCGGGAGGGTCGAGCAGTCCCGCTGGGACACGCAATCCCAGCCAACCGCCGAACGGATATCCGCGCCTACGGCGCACGCGATCGGAACCGACCGGCTGGCCGCGACAGGATCGCCAGTAAGCCGTCCTGGTCGTTGCGTTCAAGGATCGGTCAGGCCGGTGTGTCGCACTGACTCGGATTTTCCGGGGGCCTTCGTACGACTTCTGCCGATCGTTGGCCAACTAGGATGCGGAGCCGTCAGTGGCGTTCTTCTGGGGTGCGTTGGTGGGTCCTGGGGTTTTGGTTGGCGGTGGTGGCGGTCGGGCTCGTTGGGTCTGGCGCTGGGATGGTGGCGGCGTTGGCTACACCTTGTGTTGTTAGGCGGAGGGAGTGTTGGGTGTCCTGGCGGGCCGGGGTTTCGGGGAGCGGTTCGATGCATTCGGCCAGGGCCTCGCGGACGGGTTCGGCGCCGACGCCGAACGCCTCTGCCATGACTTCGTTCTGGCGGTCGGCGATTCGGGTCCAGTTGATGCGGTAGCCGGCGGCTTCGGCGACGTGGTCGAGGAAGATGCGCTGCGTGCGGCCGTTGCCTTCGACGAAGGGATGGAGCACGTTGATTCCGGCGTACGTCCTGGCGAGGACGTCGACGACCTCAGACGTCGGCCGGTTTCGCAGGTCGGCCGGGTCGCCGAGTTGCGAGAAGACGATGGGAGCCAGCCGTTCGATGTCCTCGGGTTTGACGAACTCGTTCGGGGGCGCGTTGGGATCTTCGGAGGGCCGGACCAGATCTGTCGTACGCAATTCTCCGGCCCAGTCGTACACGTCCTGGAACAGCTGCCGGTGGATCGCCCGTAGATGCTCGAGGTCGAACGTCCGCGGAATCTCGACGTCACCCGCGATGATCTCGGCCGCGCGTTCAGCGCTGCGGAGGCGTTCTTCGTCCTCCAGGCGGGTGGCGTCGTGGATGCCCAGCTTGTTGATCTTGCAGTCGTCGATCTGACCGGGCCAGAAGTAGTCGCCCCAGTTCTCGAAGGTCGGCATCAGCGCAGGTCGTCCAGCAGGCGGCGGCGTTCGTCGGCGGTGATCTCACCCAGGAGATAGCGGGCCAGGATGTCGATTTCCGGGGCGGTGAGGGGGAGGTTCTCCATGCGCCAGGATGCGATCAGGTTGTCGAGTTGGTGGCGCTTCTCGGGGTCGAGACGATCTATGGCGCTGGGCATCAAGTGGCTCCGGTGGTCAGGTCCAGGTGGGGTAGGGAGCGGAGTTGGTGTTCTTGGTGGTAGGTGAAGAAGGCGGCTATCAGGCCGGTGGATTCTCGGCGGGTTCTGGGGTCGGCTTGGAGGGCGGTGGGCCAGTCGCCGGTGAGGAGGGCGGCCAGGTGGGCGACGGTGGCGGGGCTGGGCATGGCTGAGGCTGGGGGGCGGCAGTTGGTGCAGACCATGCCACCGGAGGCGGGGTTGAAGGCTCGGTGCGGGCCTGGTTCGCCGCAGCGGGCGCAGTCGTCGAAGGAGGGGGCGTAGCCGGAGATCGCCAACGATCTCAACAGGAACGAGTCGAGGACCAGGGCGGGTTCGCGTTCGCCGGTCGAGAGGACCCGAAGAGCGCCCGCCAGCAGGAGGTGTTGCTGGGTGGCGGGTTCCTTTTCCTCGACGACGAGGCGGTCGGCGGTCTCCAGCAGCACGGTGCCCGCGGTGTACCGGGCGTAGTCGCCGACGATTCCCTCGCCGTACGCCGCGATCGACTCGGCCTGGGTGACGACGTCGAGGGTACGTCCGGTCGCGAGCTGCAGATCGACATGGCTGAACGGTTCCAGCCGGGCGCCGAAGCGCGACGACGTCCGCCGGACGCCCTTGGCGACCGCGCGGACCTTGCCGTTGGCGCGGGTCAGCAGCGTGGCGATCCGGTCCGCCTCACCCAGCTTCTGGGTGCGCAGTACGATCGCCTGATCCCGGTAGAGCGGCACCCCACCAGTCTCTCACCCGCGACGGACATACTCCTCGAGGCTGATCGGCTCGTGCCCGGTGAGGTCCTTCACGGCGGTGGAGACGTGGCCCATCTCACCGCTGGCGATGGCGGCGTACGACGTCACCCAGCCGGCCACCTCCCATGCCGCGGCGCCGTACGACTCCCGCGACCGGTAGGCCTCGTCCAGCGTCTCCGCCTCGTACCGCACCTTGCGCCCCAAAGACTCGGTCAGTACCGCGGCCGCTTCCGCCAACGTGAACGCCGACGGCCCGGTGAGGTCGTACGTCTCCCCCGAATGCCCCGACGACACCAGCACAGACGCGGCCACCGAGGCGATGTCGTCCCGCGCGACGGCGGCCACCCGCCCGTCCCCCGCCGGCCCGCGGATCACGCCGTCCGCACCGACGAACCCGGGAACGAAGTCGAGGTACATGTTGTCCCGCAGGAACGTGAAGTCGACGCCGGTCGACCGGATGTGCTGCTCGGTGTGCCAGTGGTCCCGCGCGAACGTGAACGTCGCCCCAGGCGCGGCCCCGACGAACGACGTGTACACGATCCGCTGCACCCCGGCCGCCACCGCCGCGTCGACGGTTGCCTTGTGCAACGCGACCCGGTCCGCCGACTCGCTTGCGCTGAGCAACATCAGTACGTCGACCCCGTCCAACGCGGACACCAGCGCGGCATGTTCGCCGTACGCCGCCCGCGCGACCGACGCGCCCGGTACCGACGGCGCCCGTGCGGGATCCCGCACGATCAGCCGCAGCGGTACGCCGGCCAGCCGGGAGACGATCCGCGACCCGAGCTGCCCGGTCGCGCCGGTGATGCCGATCACTTGCCCACCAGGTCCATCCCGCCCGAAGCGTACCGTTGCCCGGCCACCGCGTCCGGCGGGAACGCCGCGTCCAGAGCGGCCAGGTCGTCAGCGGTCAGCTCAACGTCCAAAGCGCCCAGGTTCTCCGCGAGGTACGTCTGCCGCTTCGTCCCCGGGATCGGCGCCACGTCATTGCCCTGAGCAAGCAACCAGGCGAGCGCCAGCTGGCTCGGCGTCACGCCCTTGGCCGCGGCCAGCGACTGCACCTGCGCGACCAGGTCGAGGTTGCGCTGGAAGTTCTCGCCCTGGAAGCGCGGCAACGCCCGCCGCATGTCATCTGAAGGGAAGTCGTCCGGCGACTTGATCTGCCCGGTCAGGAACCCGCGCCCGAGCGGGCTGAACGGTACGAACCCGATGCCGAGCTCCCGCAGCGCGGGCAGTACGACGGTCTCCGGGTCGCGCGTCCACAGCGACCACTCGCTCTGGACGGCGCTGATCGGGTGTACGGCGTGGGCCGCGCGCACCGTGTGGCCGTTCACCTCGGACAGCCCGAGGTACCGCACCTTGCCCGCCTCGACCGCCGCCGCCATCGCGCCGACCGTCTCCTCGATCGGTACCTGCGGGTCGCGCCGGTGCAGGTACCAGAGGTCGACGTGGTCCACCCCGAGCCGCCGCAGCGACGCGTCGAGGGCCTGGGCGGCGTACTCCGGGGAGCCGTCGACGACCGTCGGTACGTCGGAGGCCCCGGCCGGGCGCTTGAACCCGAACTTGGTGGCGAGCACGACCTCGTCGCGGCGGCCGGCCAGTGCGCGGCCGACGAGCTCCTCGTTCGCGCCGTCGCCGTAGACGTCGGCGGTGTCGATGAACGTGCAGCCGGCGTCGATCGCCGCATGGATGGTCGCGATCGACTCGGTGTCGTCGGCGCGGACGCCGTACGACTGGGACATCCCCATGCAGCCGAGGCCGAGGCTGGAAACGGTCAGATCACCGAGCTGAGAAGAACGCATGCCCCGAACCTACCGCCGCGACCGTGCAAAGAGGCAGGGCCCCCGCCTCTCGCAGCCTTCGCGCGGACCTCTCACGCCGGGCAAAATGGTCCAAATGGCGGGCGCGACGGCCAGGACCTGGGCTGATCTCAGAGGGTCAAGGGTCTGGCCGGTGGGCCAGAATGCAGGACTTGGCGGAGTAGTTCCGGCAGGTTGCGGGGAGCGAAGCGGCCGTCGTAGGCCTCGAGCTCGTCCAGCGTCCACCAGCGCAGGGCGTGTACGTTCTCCGCGCGGAGTTCGTCCGCGGACAGGGTGCCGGCCGGTTCGAAATGGTCCGTACGGATCAGGAAGTAGTCGTTGAGCACCCCGTCGTACCCCGTGGCGTGGCCCGCGGCAACCATTTCCTCGTGCCAGAGGTGGACCGGGTCGGCGAAGTCCGCGAGACCGACCTCTTCGATCAGTTCCCGGCGGAGCCCGTCGACCACACTTTCGCCCGCCTCCAGACCGCCGCCGGGGGTCGCCCACAGCGGGCCGTCGGAGAACTCGAAGCGGACCAGCAACACTCGGTCGGAGGGGTCCACGATCACGCCGCGGGCGGCGGGGCGGAGCAGAGGTAGACGGAGTTCGAGTTCGCGGTGTTGTTCGACGGTGCGGAAGCCGAGGCGGGTGTTGACCTTGCGCATCGGGGTGTTGGTCAGGGCGGTCCAGGTGTGCAGATAGCGTTGGGTCGTACGGTGTTTCGCCAGCTGTTCCAGGTTCGCCAGCTTCATGAACGTACCCAGGTTGTGCCCGCGGTGCTCCCGCAGTACGAGCGTGTCGTCCTGCTGCGCGTTGGCCAGATCCGCGCGCGGCAAGTAGATCAGCGTGTACCCGGCCGGCTCGTCGTCGAGGGTGTGGGCCATCGTCACCAGGGCGAGGTAGTTGCGGTCGATCCGCGCCTCGCTGGCCTCGAGTTTCTCGACCGTCCACGGCACGAGCTCGCGCGTCATGCCGCCGGTCGGTACGTCGAGGTCCATCGCGCTGTGCAGATCCGCGTACGCCTGCTGATGCTCCGGCGGGCACACCCCCGCCCACGACGTCAGCCGGTACCCGTCCAGCCGGCCCAGAGATGAACGCAGGTCCTCCAGCAACAGCTCGTCGTACGGCAGCGGTACGACGAGATGCTCCTCGACATGCTCGACGGCGAACCCGAGCCGCTCGGCGAACAACGCAGCCGGCCACGGATCGGCCGGTACGGCGACCTCGGCCTGGACGATGGTCCGCCCGAGCTGCGCGGCCCGGGTGACCGCCCACTGCCACAGGGCAGTACCGATCCCCCGCCGCCGATGCTCCGGCGGTACGTCGATCTCGGCCTCGACCGTGTCGAGGTTGTCGGTCAGCCGGTACTCGAACAGCATCCCGCCGAGCACCCGGTCGTCCTCGAACGCACCGACAGCGATCCGCTGCTTCAACGGCCCCGGATTCCGCAGCGAGTACGCCAGCGCGGAACGGGCCTCGACCAGCGCCGCCTCCCGCCCCGCGACCGCGCCGGCCCGGAAGGCGTCGTACCACTCGTCGAACAGGGCCAGGTCGGCCGGGTCGATCTCACGTACGCAGATCACCCGGCCGACCCAATCAAACAACCAGGTCAGACGCCAGTCAGTATCTTCTTTAGACCGGCGCGACCTTGCCCTGGTACATGTACATGATCACGAAGTTGTCCGCGTACGGCGCGTTCTTCAGGATCGGGTCGTCGTCGGCCGGGAACTTCGCCACCCGCTTGCCCTCGAGCGCCGGGTTGTTACCGTAGCGCTCCCAGAGCGGGATGATCGGCAGCAGTTCGTTGAACGCCAGCGCCGCGGCGGTGACGTTCTTCTTCTGCTCGTCGAGGTTCAGGCCCTGCGCGGACTTGTCCACCACGGACTGCAGGTCGATCGGACCGGCCGAGGTGGTCTGCTTGAGCGGGAAGTTCATTCCCTTGCCGCCGGAGTTCGCCGCGGTCACGTAGTTGAACGTGTACAGGTCCTGGACGAACGAGAAGTACGGGTGCGGGTGGCTCGACGCGCCCCAGCTCTGGATCGCGATGTCGAACTTGCCGGCCAGTACGTCGGGGCTCAGCTGGGTGAAGGTGATACCCCGCTTGGTGATGTTGAAGCCGAACTTGTTCAGCTGGTCGGCCGCGTTGGTGGCGGCCGGGTTCCAGTCGGCGAACTCGGTCGGGAACTTGATGTCGTAGGCGGCCGGCTTGCCGTTCGGCAGCGTCCACTTGCCACCGTTCTTCTTCCAGCCGGCGGCCTGCAGCAGCGACGTGGCCTTGGCCTCGTCCTTCTCGTACGCCTGCAGTTTCTTCTGGTCGGCGTCCGACACCCAGTCCGGGACCGCGATGTCGGAGAAGCCGGCCATGAACTTGCACGGCTTGCCGGAGTCGCCGAGCGCGACGGTGCCGTTCTCGTTGCGGTCCAGGATGTAGGCGATCGCCTGCCGGACCTTGACGTCGGCGAACTCCGGGTGCGCGGTGTAGTTGAACACCAGCGCGGGACCCGAGTACACCGGCGGCCGGAGGATCCGGAAGCCGCTGGACAGCAGGGTCTTCTCGGTCGCCACCGCGAAACCGTGGGTGGCGTAGTCGATGTCCTTGTTCAGTACGACCGGCGAGATGTCGGACGTCTCACCGTTGTACAGGACGACCTTGGTGAAGCCGATCTTGTCGGCGAACAGACCCTTGTCGTTCTTGACCAGCGCCATCTGCGAGTTGGTCATGTTCTTCGCGTCGAAGTTGAACGGGCCGGAGACGACCGGGTTCTGCGGACGGAACTTCTGGAAGTCGCCGTTCAGCTGCTTGCCCTCGGCACTGTCCAGGCTGGTCTTGGCCTTGCGCATGGTCTCGGCCTTGGTCGCCCACTCACCGTAGACCGAGTCCGGCATGATCGGCGCCCGCAGGATGTAGCGCTCCAGCACGGTGGACGGCGTACCGATGGTGAAGGTCACCGTGGTGTCGTCCTTGGCGGCGACGTCGGACAGGAACGTCCAGGACTGCTGGCGCATCAGCCAGTGCAGGTTGAACGTCGACACGACGTCCTTCGCGGTGACCGGCTTGCCGTCGCTCCAGGTCAGGCCCGACCGGAGCTTCATCGTGTACGTCTTGGTCGCCTCGTCCAGCGTGCCGGACTCGGCCATCATCCATTCCCACTTCTTGTCGGCCCAGTAGTACAGGCCGCCGCTGGGGTAGATGAGATCCAGGTAGGGGCTGTCCACCTGGATGCCGTCGGTAACACCCTTCACGAGGTTGAAGTGACCCTTGGGGGGCAGCTGGTACGGGTACGCGCCGTGGAACTCCTTGCTGGCGTTGCTGCCGCCGCCACCACTGGCGTTCGGCTTGCTCGGGGAGCAGGCCTCCAGTGATCCGATGCCGGCCACGCCGACACCGGCGATGCCGAACAGCTGGAGCACGTTGCGGCGGGAGATGGCGTTGGTCCGGGCGTTGCCCGTTCCGTTGGTGCCGGAATCGCCGGAATCGATGTTGCCGGTGGGACTCATCCTTCGTCCTTTCTGGACTGACCACACGCCCATGTGGGTCAGGTACTACTTACTGGTGGGGACTAACTACCGCCCTCGCGTTTTTCCCGGCGCCGGGTGATCAGCACCCCGACGACAACCACCAGGCCCAGTAGCAGGCCCAAACACAAGGTGAACAAGGTGACGACGAACTCCGCGGTGCCCGGCGTCAGGGTGAGCAACAGAACTCCGCTGGCCAGCACCAGGAATGCCGCCCAGCCGAGCGCCGCCCGGCCGATCTGAGGTGTCATCAGCTCCCCGGCTCATCCGGACGCTGGTCCGGTACGCCGTCGCGCGCCACCACGTGACACGCAGCCGACTGACCGGAGCGGATCTCGACCAGCTCGGGGACCTTTCCGTCGCACAGCCCGCTCTCGAACTGCGGGCAGCGCGGGTGGAACGAGCACCCGGGCGGCAGATCCGCCAGGCTCGGGATCTCCAGGCTGCGCAGGGATTCCCGGCCCTTGGTCTTGGTCAGGTCCGGGTCCGGCTCCGGGATCGCGTCGATCAGCGCCCGGGTGTACGGGTGCGTCGGCGCGTTGATGATCTTCGGGGTCGGGCCGAACTCGACGATCCGGCCGAGGTACATCACCGCGGTCTTGCCGTGCCAGCCGAAGTACTTCGCGATCGCCAGGTCGTGGGTGATGAACAGGAACCCGACCCCGAGGTCGTCGCGCAGCCGGCCGAGCATCGCCAGGACGCTGATCCGGATCGACACGTCCAGCATCGACGTCGACTCGTCCGCGATGATCAGCTTCGGGTCCAGGGTCAGCGCCCGGGCCACCGAAACTCGTTGCCGCTGGCCACCGGACAACTGGTGCGGGAACTTCGTCAGGTAGTTCTCCGGTGGCGTCAGGTCGACCTTCGTGAGCAGCTCGGCCGCCTTCTCTGCGGCCTCCTTCTTGTTCTTCACGATGCCGTGCTTGAGCAGCGGCGCGGTGATCGTCTGCTGGATCGTCCGGGTCGGGTTCAGCGACGCGTACGGGTCCTGGTGCACGTACTGCACGCTGCGCCGGAAAGTGTTGAAGTCGTTGCGCTTCATCGACCAGATGTCGGTGCCGTCGAACGCGACCTGACCGCTCGTCGGCCGGGCCAGGCCGGCCGCCATCCGGGCCGCCGTGGTCTTGCCCGAGCCGCTCTCGCCGACCAGGCAGAGCACCTCGCCGGGGTTGATCGACAGGTTGATCTTGTCGACCGCCCGGATCGGCCCGGCCTTGGTGTCGAACACCTGGCTGACCCCGCCGAGCGAGATCAGCGGCGTCCGGCCCGCGGTCTCAGGGGTCTCCGGGGACTTCTCGAGCGCGCTCATGATGCCGTCCCCAAGTTCTCGCTCGGCACCTCACGGTCGAGGTGCACGTCCTTCCAGTGGATACACGCGGCCTCGTGCGCGTCGCCCGGCACGTCGGAGATCGGGAGCAGCGGCGGGTCGGCCTCCTTGCACTCCTCGGTCGCGAACTTGCAGCGCGGGCTGAACGTACAGCCCTGGGGCAGCGCCGCCAGGCTCGGCGGGCCGCCCGGGATCGACTCCATGTCCGGCAGGTCGCCGACGATCGGCGGGACCGCCTTGATCAGGCCGAGGGTGTACGGGTGCCGCGGCCGGTAGAACATGTCCCGGACGCCACCGGTCTCGATGATGCGCCCGGCGTACATGGTGGCCACCCGGTCCGCGAGCTCGGCGGCCAGCGACAGGTCGTGCGAGATGAAGATCATCGAGAACCCGAGCCGCTCGCGGACCTCGTGCAGGACGTCGACCACGGACCGCTGGGTGAGGATGTCGAGCGCGGTGGTCGGCTCGTCCAGGATCAGTACCTCGGGTTCCAGCAGCAGGCTCATCGCGATCAGTACGCGCTGCCGCATACCGCCGGAGAGCTCGTGCGGGTAGCTGTCCATCACCCGCGTCGGTTCGAGCCGGACCAGGCGGAGCAGTTCGCCGGCCCGGTCCTCGATCTCCTGCTTGGTCGCCTTGGTGTGCGCGCGCATCGTGTCGTGCATGTGCGCGCGGATCTTCAGCACCGGGTTGAACGCGTTCATCGCGCCCTGGAAGACCATCGCCGCGTCCCGCCACCGGAACTGCCGCAGGTCACGGCCGTCCAGCCCGAGGACGTCGATCTCGGTACCGTCGCCGCGGTTGAACTGGACCTTGCCGCTGGCGTGCCCGAGCCGCGGCAGCAACCGCAGCAGTCCGAGGCCGAACGTCGTCTTGCCGCAGCCGCTCTCGCCGACCAGGGCCAGGCTCTCGCCCGGGAACAGGTCGAGGTCGACGCCGCGGACCGCCTGCACGACCGAGCCGGAGCCGGTCCGGTACTCGACCTTGAAGTCGCGGATCGACAGCAGCGGCTTGCCCTCGCCGCCGCGCTTGGCGCGAGTACTCGAAGAAGTGGTCGTCATCGCGCGATCACCGGTCCCGGAGCCGCGGGTTGAGGATCTCTTCGAGGGATCGTGTCATCATCACCAGTCCGAGCAGCAGCAGGATGATCGCGACCACCGGGCTGAGGATCCAGGCCAGGCTCGCGTCGTTGAAGATCGCGCCGGCGATCCAGGCGCGGTTGAGCATGATGCCCCAGTTGGATCCGGTCAGCGGGGCCAGACCGAGCAGGTACAGACCGACCAGCTGGTAGATCGCGTTGGTGACGCCGATCATGAAGTTCATCAGGATGAAGCTGGCCATGTTCGGCAGGATCTCGACGAACACCACCCGGATCGTGCCGAGATCGAGCAGCCGGGCCGCCTCGACGAACTCGCGCTCCTTCAGCGAGAACACCTGGGCCCGGACCGCCCGGGTCAGCACCGGCCAGGACAGGCCGCCGACCAGCAGCGCCAGCAGGATCGGCGAGTCCAGCTTGAAGAACGCGCCCATCACCGCGAGCAGCACGATCTGCGGGACGGTCAGGAAGACGTCGGCCAGCGTGACCACAACCGAGTCGACCCAGCCGCCGAGGTAGGCGGCCAGCGACCCGAGCACGATCGCCAGCGCGGTCGAGATGGCCGCGGCGAAGAAGCCGACGAAGATCACCGTCCGGCCGCCGCCGATCATCTGGATCAGGACGTCCTTGCCCTCGTTGTCGGTACCGAGCAGGTGCCCGGGCGAACCGGCCGGGAGCAGGATCTCCTTGACGTTCGGCGCGACGTCGGGGAGGAAGAACGGCACGATCGCGGTGATCAGCACCAGCAGCGCGACGATCACGAACCCGATGAAGCCGGCCGGGCTGCGGCGCAGGGAGCTGAGGATGCCGGCGAAGCGGGACACGCTGGTGGTGCCGACCGCGGAGACGGGAATGGTGGCCTCGGTCATGTCGTCACCCCTTGCCCTGGACGCGGATCCGCGGATCCAGCCGGCTGTACAGCAGGTCGGCCAGCAGGTTGGCGACCACGACCGAGATCGTCACGACCAGGAAGATGCCCTGCAGGACGGCGTAGTCGCGGCCGTTGACGGCGTTGTACAGGCTGAAGCCGATGCCCTGGTAGCCGAAGATCTTCTCCACGAAGATCGAGCCGCCGACGACGAACCCGAGCGACACCGCGAGCTGGCTGAACAGCGGCAGGACGGCGTTCCGCCCGACGTACCCGGAGCGGATCCGGGAGTCCGACAGGCCGCGCGCCCGGGCCACCGTCACGTAGTCCTCGCCGAGCGTCTCCACGGTGGACGACTTCATCACCAGCGCCCAGGAGCCGACCGTGGTCAGCGCGTAGGCCAGGATCGGCAGCGTCGCGTGGTAGAAGATGTCGTTCAGGAAGCTGAAACTGAACGACGGTGTCACGCCGGGCGTGTACGAGCCACGGGCCGCGGTGAGGTCGAACAACTGCAGCTTCACACCCAGGAAGACCACGATCAGGATCGCCAGGATGTAGTTCGGGATCGCGTGCAGCAGCGAGCCGATCGACGTCAGCAGATGGTCGATCCAGGTCTCCCGGCGGTACGCCATGATCATCCCGGCGATGATGCCGATGATGAAGCTGAAGACCGTCGCCACCCCGACCGAGAACAGCGTCCAGGGCAGATAGGTCTTGATCACCTGCGCGACCGTCGTTCCGGGCGACAGCACCGAGTTGCCGAAGTCGCCGTGCAGGATGTTGACCATGTAGTGGAAGTACTGCGCGATCAACGGCTCGTTCGGGTCGAGCGAGAACAGGTTCTTCGCCTGCGCGGCCGCCGCCTCGTACGAGATACCGGTCTGCGCGATCTGCGTCTGGATATAGGTGTCGACCGGGTTACCGGGCAACAATCGGACCAGGAAGAACGTGCCCGTCGTGACGATGAAGACCGTCAGGACCGCTTTGAACAGTCTTCGCACCAGCCAGGCGTTGAAGAACCGCCGTACGGCCGAAGGTCTCGGTTCGACGGCGGGACCTTCGATCAGTTCCGCCGCGGACGTATCGACCGCACCGCTCACTGCTCACCTCCACGCGACTACCAGGGAAAGTCGGTGGCGCAGACCCTCATCCGCAGGACTTAGGAACACTGTCTTGCAAGGATCTGCGCATAGTGACGCTAGTGTGCGCAACCTCAGTCACCGAGTCAACGACTTGAGGCAACGTTGAGACAACGTTGCGGACGGTGACGCAACGGTACCGGCGCGTACAGGAATTGCCCGCCTCCGACACGGAGACGGGCAACTCGGTGAACAGATTCGAACGTATTTCAGCGCGTGGCGCGATTGACAGCCGAAACGACCGCCTTCAGCGAAGCAGTGAGAATGTTGGCGTCCCGGCCGACCCCCCAGAACACCTCGTCGCCGACCTCGCACTCCACGTACGCGGCGGCCAGCGCGTCGCCACCGGCGGAAAGCGCGTGCTCGTGGTAGTCCAGCACGCGGACGTCGTACTTCAGCGGCTGCAACGCGTCCACGAACGCCGACACCGGACCGTTGCCCTCGCCAACCAACTCGTGGGGGACACCATTGGCATAGACCTGAACCCGGAGCTGGTCGCCCTGGCCCTCGCCGGAGGTCGAGTTCACGCTCAGCAGCGACAGCTTGCCGGGGGCAAGGTACTCGGCCGCGAAGATGTCCCACATCACCTGCGGGCCGACCTCGCCGCCCTCGGTGTCGGTGTGCTGCTGGATCACCCGGCTGAACTCGATCTGCAGCCGGCGCGGCAGGTCGAGCCGGTGCTCGGACTTCATGATGTACGCGACGCCGCCCTTGCCGGACTGCGAGTTGACCCGGATCACGGCCTCGTACGACCGGCCGACGTCCTTCGGGTCGATCGGCAGGTACGGGGCCTCCCAGGCGATCTCGCCGACCGGACGGCCCTCAGCCGCGGCCTGCTTGTCGAGCGCCTCCAGGCCCTTCTTGATCGCGTCCTGGTGGGATCCGGAGAAGGCGGTGTAGACCAGGTCGCCGGCGTACGGCTGCCGCTCCGGAACGCGCATCTGCGTGCAGTACTCGACCGTACGGCGGATCTCGTCGATGTCGGAGAAGTCGATCTGCGGGTCGATGCCCTGGCTGAACAGGTTCATCCCCAGCGTCACCAGGTCGACGTTGCCGGTCCGCTCGCCGTGGCCGAACAGGCAGCCCTCGACCCGGTCGGCGCCGGCCATCAGCGCCAGCTCGGTCGCGGCCACCGCCGTACCGCGGTCGTTGTGCGGGTGCAGGCTGATCGTGCTGTGCTCGCGGCGGGTCAGGTTCCGGCCGAACCACTCGATCTGGTCGGCGTACACGTTCGGGGTGCACATCTCGACGGTGGCCGGCAGGTTCAGGATGATCTCGCGGCCCTCGGCGGGCTGCCAGACGTCGCTGACCGCCTCGCACACCTCGAGCGCGAACTCCAGCTCGGTGCCGGTGAAGATCTCCGGGCTGTACTGGTACCCGAACTCGCAGTCGCCGAGCATCTCGTCGGCGTACTTCATCACGGTCTCGGTGCCGCGTACGGCGATGTTGCGGCACTCGGCCTTGTCGACGTTGAACACCACCCGGCGGAACAGCGGCGCGGTCGCGTTGTACAGGTGGATGGTCGCCTTCGGCGAGCCCTGCAGCGACTGCACGGTGCGCTCGATCAGCTCCTCGCGCGCCTGGGTCAGCACCGAGATCGTCACGTCGTCGGGGATGACGTCGTCCTCGATCAGGCTGCGGACGAAGTCGAAGTCGTACTGGCTGGCGCTCGGGAAACCGACCTCGATCTCCTTGTAGCCCATCTTCACCAGCAGGTCGAACATCCGCCGCTTGCGGGCCGGCGACATCGGCTCGACCAGCGCCTGGTTGCCGTCCCGGAGGTCCGTGGACAGCCAGCGCGGCGTCCGGTCGACGGACTTGGCCGGCCAGGTGCGGTCCGGCAGGTCGATCGGCGGGAACGCGCGGTAGCGGTGGATCGGCATACCGGACGACTGCTGAACAGGCTTGGGCTGGTTCTTCGGTGCCACGGGGTTCTCCTCGGGAAGTACGGGTGTCGTGAGGGACGACCGGCGTACGTCAGGACTCCGCGGCGAGGGAACCGGCCTTGTCAGGCCTCGCCGCGGCAGCGAAGGAGGAGAAGCTGGTGCCGCATGATGCCTGCGAGTTTATGCACAACTCCCCCCGCCCGTCGAACCGGGGTCCCGCTCACCGAGACACGGAGCGTGACTTGCCCTCAAGAGCGCTTGAATTTTTAGGCTTCAGTTATGAATCTTCTCGAGCGGATCGGGACTCACGGTCTAGGCGTGCTGGTGACGATCAAGCGGGACGGGCGGCCGCAGCTGTCCAACGTCACCTATGTGTTCGACGGGACCCGCATCAGGGTCTCGCTGACGGACGGGCGGGCCAAGACGAAGAACCTGCGGCGTGATCCGCGGGCGAGCCTGTACATCAACGGACCGCGTGGACGCTCGTACCTCGTGCTCGAAGGTAAGGCGGAGCTCAGCCCGGTCGCCGCCGATCCGCACGATGCGGTGGTTGAGGATCTGGTCGACTACTACCGGACCGCGTCGGGTGAGCACCCGGACTGGGACGAGTACCGGGCGGTCATGGTGCAGGACAAGCGGTTGATGTTCTCGATGACCGTCGAGCACGCGTACGGAATGCCAACACCTGACCTCGGATAAACCAGATGCGGTAACCCCGCGCACCAGTGGACGCTGGTGAGCGTGAACATCATCAAGCTGTCGCCCGACGACGAGGCCGGATGTGCGGACGCGGTCGCCGTGGACTCGGCCGGCTGGAAGCTGGACTGCCCGGAGATCGTCCAGCACACACCACGGAGTTTCGCGAACATGCTGCGGTACGGATGGGACCTGGAGCCCCCGCAGGCGTACCTGGCGCGCCTGGACGACGGTACCGCCGTCGGCCTGCTGGTCGTCGAGGTGTCGCAGTACGAGAACACCGACAAGACCTGGCTCGACGTCAAGGTGCACCCCGACCACCGCGGTCGCGGCATCGGGTCGGAGCTGTTCGAGTACGGCGAGCAGGTGACCCGCGAGCTGGGCCGGATCGGGACCGGCCTCGGCGGGATTGATCTGCCGAAGGCGCAGGCGTTCGCGGCGCGGCACGGGCTGGAGCAGAAGTCGGTCGAGGTGAACCGCCGTCAGGACCTGACCGGCCTCGACGGGGACCTGGTCCAGCGGATGTACGACGGGTCGCTCGCGGCCGCGTCGGCGTACGAGCTGGTGAAGGTCGTCGGGGCGCTGCCGGACGACATGCTCGAGGGCATGGTCGCGGTGGTCGAGTCGATCAACGACGCCCCGAAGGACGACCTCGACCTGGAGGACGACGTCTTCACCCCGGAGCGGCTGCGCGCGTACGAAGAGGCGCAGCTGAAGAGCGACCGGACCGTCTACCGGGTGATCGCCCGCGCGAAGGACACCGGCGAGCTGGCCGGCCATACGGTCGTGGCGGTCGAGCGCGAACGTCCGCACCTCGGCGAGCAGCACGACACCGCCGTCTCTCGCGACCATCGTGGTCACCGCCTGGGCGCCCTGCTGAAGTCCGCGATGCTGCTGTGGCTGCGCGAGGAGGAGCCGGCGCTGACCCAGATCGACACCTGGAACGCCGAGTCCAACGACCACATGATCAGCATCAACGAGCAGCTCAACTACAAGATCGTCGCCCGCTTCCTGGACTACCAGAAGAGCCTCTGAAACGGACCGGGGGCGCCGCATCAAGCGGCGCCCCCGGCTCTGCACTACTGCGGGATCACTCCCCCACCAGCTGGTTCCAGTGTCCGGTGACCGAGAAGATGCCGGTGCCCGGGATGGTGCCGCCGGTGACCCGGCCGTAGGACGTGACCGCGGTCTTCGAGCCGTTGAACTTGCTCATCGCGTACTGGTAGACCGAGTCGGTGTCGTTGTCGAAACCGGTCACCAGCGTGCCGCCCTTGGTGCCGCACTCCACGGCGGCCAGCGACTCGTACGCCGCGAAGCCTGAGCTTCGGACCAGCTTCAGGATCGGCTTGGTCGAGGCCGCGGCCGGGATCCGGACCGTCCAGAGCGCGCCCGCCTTGGTGGTCATCAGCAGCGTGTCGTAGGTCGGGGTCTCGGAGATCACGGTCATCGCCTTGAAGCCCTTGAAGCCCGGGAAGTGGCCGAGCGCCCGGAAGGTGGCACCCGACGCCGCGTAGCGGTACAGGCTGCCGTTGGTGCTCAGCCCGTACAGGTACGAGCGGTTCGGCGCGGTGATGGCGTAGTTCGACGTCACGAGCTGGGTGAAGCTGGTCCAGCCGGAGCCGATCCGCGCGTACGTCGGGCGCGCGTTGTCGGTGTCGAAGTAGGTGACACCGCGGTACAGCGTGCCGTTCTGCACGAACAGGCTGTGGTAGTAGAAGTGCGTGTCGGTCTGCACGCCGTACCACGTCGTGTTGAGACGGGTGCCGACGAACTTGAACTCCGCGTAGAACTGACCGCGCGGCGGCTTGGCCGGCGTGATCAGGACGTCGTTGATCCCCGGCGTCGGGGTGTTGAAGCCCACGTCCTGCACGCATCCCCCGGAGGCGAGCTTGGTGTTCGGCGTGGTCTTCAGGTTGCCCTTGGCCGGGTGGGCGATCGCGGGCGTCGGGTCGGACCGGACGGCGGCGGTGGCCGGGCCGGCGGCGGCCGTGGCGGCGAGCATGCCGACGCCGGCCAGGGCGAGCGCGAAGCGCTGCAGTTTCATACTGGGAGTCCCCCCTCAGGACATGAATGACCTCGATGGGCCTCGAGATCGTGCGCGAGCATAACGCGCGCAGGGGACGAATGGGCCGCGGTTGCAGCTTGTTGCAACGATTCCAGGCTAGACCGCCTCGACCACTGTGACCTTCATCTCGTTGGAGAGGGTGAAACCCAGCGAGCTGTAGAGCCGGATCGCGGTGGTGTTGCTGCCGCCTGTGTGCAGGAACGGGGTCCGGCCGGTCGCCGTGATGTGTGCGGCGACCGCGCGGATCAGGCGGCTGCCCAGACCTTGGCCCTGGTACACCGGGTGGGTGCAGACCGCGCTGATCTCGGTGTGCCCGGGGAGTGGGAAACGGGTGCCGGCCATCGCGATCAGGTCGCCGTCGCGGCGGATGCCGAGGAACGTCCCGAGCTCGATGGTGCGGCTCCGGAACGGGCCCGGGTCGGTCAGTGCGACGAGAGCGAGCATGTCGGGTACGTCGTCCGGCCCGAGGACGACAGCCTCCGCGTCCGCGGCCGGCAGCGACTCCGGCGCGACGAACTGGACCAGGTCGATCTCCACCTCGACCTTGAAGCTGTCCGGCACCGCAAGGGCCGGACGCATCAGTGCCGCGGTCTCGCCGGAGCCGACGAGGGCCGCCGCGTCGGCCCAGTCCTGGTCGGTCGGCACGTCGGGCAGGGCGAAGAACGGCGCAACGGCCGACGGATAGCGGCGGGCGTTGCCGCGGATCTCGGCGAAGGTGGAGTGCCCGCCGGTCAGGGCGGCGTACACAGGGTTCCGGAGGTTCATCAGAATCCCAGTTTGCGGAGATTCTTCGCGTCTGTCTGCCAGTTTTTCGCGATCTTGACGTGCAGGTCGAGGTACACCGGCGTACCGAGCAGGGCCTCGATCTGCTGGCGGGCCGCCGCGCCGACCTCGCGCAGCCGGGCGCCCTTGTGCCCGATCACGATGCCTTTCTGGCTCTCCCGCTCGAGGAAGATGTTCGCGTAGATGTCCAGCAGCGGCTTGTCCGCCGGCCGGTCCTCGCGCAGGTTCATCTCGTCGATGGTGACCGCGATCGAGTGCGGCAGCTCGTCCCGGACACCCTCCAACGCGGCCTCGCGGATCAGCTCCGCGACCAGCGTCTCCTCGGGCTCGTCGGTGATGTCGCCGTCCGGGTACAGCGCGAAGCCGTCCGGGAGCAGTTTCACCAGCTCGTCGGCGACCACGTCGACCTGGAAACCGGACGTCGCCGACACCGGGATCACCGCGGCCCACTCGATCCCGACCGACTCCCCCAGCGCCTGGATCTCGGCGAGGTGCTCGACCATCCGGTCCGGCGCGACCAGGTCGGCCTTGGTGGCCAGCGCCACCTTCGGGGTCTTCGCGACCTTCGCCGCCTCGCTGACCAGGAACCGGTCGCCAGGGCCGATCTTGTCGCTGGCGGGCAGGCAGACCGCGATCACGTCGACCTCGGCCCAGGTGGTCTTCACCAGGTCGTTCAGCCGCTCGCCGAGCAGCGTACGCGGCTTGTGCAGCCCGGGCGTGTCGACCAGGATCAGCTGCGCGTCCGGCCGGTGCACGATGCCCCGGACCGCGTGCCGCGTGGTCTGCGGCTTCGACGAGGTGATCACGATCTTCTGGCCGACCAGGGCGTTCGTCAGCGTGGACTTGCCGGCGTTGGGGCGCCCGACGAAGCAGGCGAACCCTGCCTTGAAGTTCTCAGGTGTGGACGACATCGCGGACCTCTCCGGTGCCCAGGGCAAGTACTACGGGAATGTTGGCGCCCGCGAAGTGCCGGACGACATTGACGTCCGGCGACCCGCCGTCCGTGACCACCGCGGCGGCTTCCAGACCCTTCACGCCGGATGCGAGCGCCATCGCCACCGCCAGCTGCAATGCGGTCAGCTCGACGGTGTCGAGCGCGACCGTGCAGGCCGCGTACGTCCGTCCGTCGGAGTCGCGGACGGCGGCTCCTTCGGCGGCCCGGGTCCGGGCTCGGGCAGCGCGGGCGAGGGTGACGAGCTTGGCGTCCTCCGCCGAGAGGTCAGACAACAAGGGGCTCCAAAACGTAACCGCCGGTCCGTGGACCGGGCGGGTGGACAGGTCAGGCGTGCTGGTGGTTCTGGTCGTGCGGCGCGGGCGCCGGGTCCTCGCGCCGTACCAGAACGGTACCTACCTGGTTGCGGCGGCCGGACGGGCGTTCCGCGGTCAGCGACAGACCTTCGATCACGACCTCGGCGCCGGGGATCGGGACCTTGCCGAGCAGCTTCGCCATCAGGCCGCCGACGGTGTCGACGTCGTCGTCGTCCAGCGGTACGCCGAACAGCTCGCCGAGCTCGTCGATCGGCAGCCGGGCCGACACCCGGTACGCCCCGTCGGACAGTTGCTGCACCGAGTCCGGGTCCTCGTCGTACTCGTCGGTGATCTCGCCGACGATCTCCTCCAGGATGTCCTCGATCGCCACCAGTCCGGCCGTACCGCCGTACTCGTCGACGACGATCGCCAGGTGCATCCGGGCCGCCTGCATCTCGCGCAGCAGCTCGTCGACGGGCTTGGAGTCCGGGACGTACATACACGGCCGCATCACCGACTCGACCCGCTCGGTCGACTCGGCCTGGGCGTTGTCGTACACCCGGCGCATCACGTCCTTGAGGTAGACGACACCGACGATGTCGTCGAGCGACTCGCCGATCACCGGGATCCGGGAGAACCCCGAACGCAGCGCCAGCGAGGTGAGCTGACGGAGCTTCTTGTGCTTCTCGATGAACACCATGTCGGTCCGCGGCACCATCACCTCGCGGACGATGGTGTCGCCGAGCTCGAACACCGAGTGGATCATCTGCCGCTCGCCGGACTCGATCACCGCGGACTTCTCCGCGTAGTCGACGAGCGCGCGCAGCTCGGCCTCGGTCGCGAACGGGCCTTCGGCGAACCCCTTGCCCGGGGTGAGCGCGTTGCCGAGCATGATCAGCACCTTCGGCAGCGGGCCGAGGATCCGGGTCAGCGCCATCACCGGGCCGGCCGAGACGATCGCGAACCGGTCCGAGTGCTGCCGGCCCAGGGTGCGCGGCGCGACCCCGATGATCACGTACGAGACCAGGACCATCACCACGGCGGTGATCAGGATGTGCTCCCACGTGACCGACAGGAGCCCGGACAGCGCCTGCGCGACCAGCACGATCGCGGTGATCTCGCAGATCAGCCGGAGCAGGAGCAGCGAGTTCAGGTACCGCGGGGCGTCGGAGAGCAGGTCGCGCAGCCGGACCGCGCGCAGGTTGCCCTGCTCGACCTGCTCGTTCGCGCGCACCTTCGAGTACGACGACAGCGCCGCCTCCGCACCGGCGAACAGCCCGGCCAGCAGAACGAGCACCGCAGCCACAACCAGCAGAACCAGGTCGTGGTAGGTCATGGGGTGATCACGCCTCTAGCCGGTTACCAGGTGCGCGCCATGCTTCCAGCAGGCGGCCCTGGACGTCCCACATCTCGGCTTTCTCGGCGGGTTCCGCGTGGTCGTAGCCGAGCAGGTGCAGGATGCCGTGGACGGTGAGCAGCTCCAGCTCGGCCCACGTACCGTGGCCCGCCTTCGCGCCCTGGGCGGCGGCCACCGTCGGGCACAGGGCGATGTCGCCCAGGTGCCCGAGCGGCAGGTCGTCGTCCGCCTCGCCGTCCGAACCCGGCCGCAGCTCGTCCATCGGCCAGGACATCACATCGGTCGGACCCGGCAGGTCCAGGAACTCGACGTGGTACCGCGCCATCGTGTCCTCGTCGACCAGCTTGATCGACAGCTCACACTCCGGGTGCAGCCGCAGCGACGACATCACGAACCGGCTGAGCCGCATCAGTCCGTGCGCGTCGATCTCCACGCCGGACTCGTTGTTGACCTCGACGTTCATCGGTGGGAATCAGCACTGCCTTCGTAGTTTTCGTACGCCGACACGATCCGGCCGACCAGCTTGTGCCGGACCACGTCATGCGATGTCAACCGGCAGAATGCCAGATCCTGCACGCCTTCGAGAATTCCTTGGACGACCCGGAGCCCGGAGTTGGTGCCGTTCGGCAGGTCGACCTGGGTGACGTCGCCGGTGACGACCATCTTCGAGCCGAACCCGAGCCGGGTGAGGAACATCTTCATCTGCTCCGGCGAGGTGTTCTGCGCCTCGTCCAGGATGATGTAGGCGTCGTTCAGCGTCCGGCCGCGCATGTAGGCCAGCGGCGCGATCTCGATCGTGCCGGCGGTCATCAGCCGCGGGATGGACTCCGGGTCGAGCATGTCGTGCAGCGCGTCGTACAGCGGCCGCAGGTACGGGTCGATCTTCTCCGACAGGGTGCCGGGCAGGAAACCGAGCCGCTCGCCGGCCTCGACGGCCGGCCGGGTCAGGATGATCCGGTTGACCTCCTTGGCCTGCAGCGCCTGGACCGCCTTCGCGACCGCCAGGTAGGTCTTGCCGGTACCGGCCGGGCCGATGCCGAACACGATCGTGTTCTTGTCGATCGCGTCGACGTACCGCTTCTGGTTCAGCGTCTTCGGCCGGATGGTGCGGCCGCGGCTGGACAGGATGTTCTGGGTCAGCACGTCGGCCGGGCTCTCGGCCGTCGCCTGCTTGATCATCGCGATGCTGCGCTCGACCGAGTCCGCGGTCAGCCCGTGCCCGGTGCGCACGACCGCGATCAGCTCGTCGATCAGCCGCTCGGCCAGCGCCAGCTCGGCGGGCTCACCGACCAGCGTGATCTCGTTGCCGCGGACCATGATGTCGGCGGCGAACTCCTTCTCGACGATGCGGAGGAACTCGTCCCGGGCTCCGAGCAGGGCCACCATGTCGATGCTGTTCGGCACGACGATCTTGTGCGACGCCTGCGTGCTGGTGCCTGCACCTGGAATCGCACCGTTCGGGTGCGCCTCCGGTTCGATACTGCGTGGCCTGGACAGGCTCTTCCTCCTGAGTACTGGTGATGGGAGCTTCCATGCTAGCCGTCGCGTCCGACACCCTCACGTGTAATTCCCCGCGGCACGGTTCCGGGTGGCCGTTTGCCCAGGTTCGTCGCGGCCGGTCCGGTGGTCCGGTTCGGCGCCAGGACGCCGGCGAGGCGGGCGATCTCGTCGGTCTCCGGACCGGACCGGAGCACTCCGTGTTCGAGCGCGAGCCGGCGGTTACGTTCGGCGGTCCATTTGCGGTCCGGGCGCAGGCTGACGGTGACTCCGGAGGCCGACGGTCGCAGCATCGGCCCCAGGTCGGCGCGCCGCGCCCGGTCGGCCACGTCCGGCGCCGAGTTCCGGTGGAGTTCGTAGCTGCGCAGCATCCGGTACGTCGCCTCGATCGCGGCCCGGGTGGACCCGGAGTTCACCGGCGGCTCGTCGAACTCGTCCGAGTGCGTGTTCTTGCCGTCCTCGCCGCCGACGGCATGCAGCGGCGTGAACACGTGCAGCGATTGGACAGGCGCGTTCACGTCACCGTCGTACACCGAGTCCTCGCGCCAGGCGTGTGCGCCGGAATAGCTGTCCTGCAAGGCGTGCGCGGCCGCCCCGAGGTACCTGAACTCGTCGGCGGCCGACCCGTGCGCGGCGGCCAGCTGCTCGTGTACGTACTCGGTGTTGCGCTGCAGGTTGTCCCAGCCCTTGCGGTACGGGTCCGCCATGAAGTGCTCGCGCTGAACGCCGGGATTCGCGTACGCCGAGTGCATCGTCGGGCCGGGACCCGCGTACGGGAACGAGAGTCCGGTGCCGCTGAAGTTCTTGATCACGCCGGCGCCCAGCGGCCGGTCCTGGTGCGCCTGGGCGCGGTCGAGCGCTTCGGCGTACTGCTCGCGCGGAACGCCGTGGATCGTGCCGTCGGGCGCGGCCAGGTGCTGGTACAGCCGGGCGACGGCCGCGTAGGTGATGTCGTGATGGCCCGACCACTGATCGTCACCGACCTGCCTCATTCCTTCAGAATCGCATCGGATCGGTCCACGCTGTTGTCAACCTGGGACGAGGTCTTTGCGTCGTCTTTTCGTGGCACAACCGGCCGTGGTGTACGAAGAGTGCGTGACACATGAGTCCTCGTGGGATGCCGACGAGGCGCTGACGGCTGTCTACACCGCGCACTACACCTCGCTCGTCCGCCTCGGCAGCTTGCTGCTGCGCGACACCGGCACGGCCGAAGAGATCGTGCAGGACGCGTTCGTCGCGATGCACGCCCGGTGGAACCGTCTGCGCGACCCCCACAAGGCACTCGCGTACCTGCGGACCGCGGTGGTGAACCGCTGCCGGTCCCGCCAGCGCCACCTGGTGGTGGTCGACAAACACACCCCTCGGACCCTGCCGGACGAGCCGAGCGCAGAGCAGGCAGTACTGCGGACCGAAGAGACCGACCGGGTGATCGAGGCGATGCGGACCCTGCCGGAGAAACAACGCACCGTGATGGTTCTGCGGTACTACGGCGACCTGTCGGAGGCGGAGATCGCCGACACGATGGGCATCAGCCGGGGTTCCGTGAAGAGCCACGCCGCGCGCGCGACCAAGTCGCTGCGCCAGCTCCTGGAGCAGAACGTATGAACGACCACGACAAAGACCCGTTCGACGAGTTGATGCGGCGGGCGCTCCACGAGGAGGCGGACCGGATCGAGCCGGCCGACGCGCTGCCGGAGATCCGCGCCCGCGCGCACGCCCAGCGACCGTCCGTCCGGCGCGCCTGGTTCCTGACCGCCGGCGTGGCCGCGGTCGGTACCGCCGCGGCGATCGGCGCCTTCACCGTGTTCAACGGCTCGGACCTCACCGCGAACGACGGCGACAAGGTCGCGGGCCAGGGTACGACCACCAGCGCGACCACGCTGCCGGAGAGCCGGACGCCGTCGGTGCTGACCACCTCGCCGGTCCCCAGCCCCGTGAAGACCGCCGCGCCGACGGTGCGCGGCGTACCGGAGGAGACGGTCACGGACCAGCTCGTCCCGGTGTACTGGCTCGGCCCACAGGTTGGCGTACCGAGGAAGACGTCCGCCCGGCTGTACCGCACCTGGACGAAGGTGAGTGGGCACCCGGCGGAGCAGGCGGTCCGGATCATGACGACGAAGGAGCCGGCCGACCCGGACTACTTCTCGGTCTGGCGTGGCGCCGCGGTGAACACCGTGACGCGCTCGGACGACGCGGTCACGGTCGACTTCAAACAGTTGCCGAAGGCCACGTTGGACCCGGACGTCGCGCGAGTGGCGGCGCAGCAGCTCGTGTACACCGTTCAGGGCGCGTTGAAGGACGACCAGACGCCGATCCGGGTTACGCAGGGCGGGCAGACCGTGCCGCGGTTGTTCGGCCAGATCGACTCGAGTGAGCCGCTGGACCGCGCGCAGGCGGCCGACGTCCAGGCGCTGGTGTGGATCGACTCGCCGTACGAGGACGAGGCGCTGGATCCGATCGTCACGGTGCAGGGTGTCGCGGCGGCCTTCGAGGCCACGGTCAACTACCAGGCGGTCAACCTGAAGACGCGTGAGGTCAGGAAGAGCTTCACGAACACGAAGGAGGGGCAGACGTTCGCGTCGTACTCCTTCCAGCTGAAGCTCACCCCCGGATCGTGGCAGATCAGCGTGTACCTGGTCTCGCCGGCCGACGGGAGCATCACCGACACCGACACCAAGTCGATCGTGGTCAAGTAGCCGGAAGCGTGATCGTGAACGCGGCGCCGCCTTCCGGCGCCGGCCCAGCGGCGAGGGTGCCACCCAGCCGGGTGACGAGCCCGTTGGCCAGTGCGAGACCGATGCCGGAACCGACCGGGCGGCGACCACGGTACTTCTGGTTCAGTACGCCGGGCTGGAACGCGACCGCGTAGTCCTCCGGCGCCAGTCCGGGACCGCTGTCGCGGACCTGGAGCTGTACGGCGTCGTGGAGGCGCCTCAACGACAGGGTGAGCCGCGCACCGGCGGGCGTGACGCGGAGCGCGTTCTCGGCCAGCCCGTCCAGGACCTGCCGGATCCTGCGCGGGTCGGTGGTCACGACCGCCGGCACCGGCGGCAGCTCGAGCCGGAACTGAACACCTTGCCGTTCGCAGCGCACCCGCCAGACCTCGGCGCACGCGGTCAGGGTCTCGCGGAGGTCCACCCGGGCGAGGTCGAGCTGGAACTGGTCCGCACCGATCCGCGCGAGGTCGAGCAGGTCGCTGACCAGCCGCTCCAGACGCTGGGACTCCTGCTGGATCACCTGGCCGGCGTGCCGCGGATCGGTGGCGACGCCGTCCGCGAGCGACTCGGCGAACCCGTGCACCGCGGCCAGCGGCGTCCGGAGCTCGTGCGAGACCGACAGCAGGAACTCGCGCTGCCGCGCCTCGCTGTGCTGCAGCGCGACCGAGAGTTCGTTGACCGCGGCAGCCACCTCGGCGACCTCGGCCGGTCCCTCGACCGGTGCGCGGAGATCGCGCCGCCCCTGGCGCAGCGCAGCCGCGACATCCGCCGTACGGCGCAACGGACGACCGAGCAGCCGGCCGAGGAGCGCCCCGGCGAGTGCGGCGACGAGCAGACCGGCGCCGAGCGCGACCAGGACGTTGCGCAGCAGGATCCGCCAGGTGCCCGCGGTCAGATGCACCGGTTCGACCAGCGCGAACCCGGAACCGTCCGGGAGTGCCCTGGCTTCGACCAGGTAGTCGTTGCCGTCGACCCGCACCTGTGCCGAGATCCGTTCCGGGCTGCCGGCCGCACCGAGCCCCGCCGCGGTCGCGGCCTGGGTGGACCGCGGATCGGGCGACTGGACCCCCCGCCGGGGAAGGTCGAGCACGACCACGATGCCCTGTCCTCGCACGACCTGTGCCGCCTTGCCGAGACCTGCCGCCCGCGGCCCCAGCCCGCGGTCGTCCACTTGGCCGGCGATCACGTCGGCCTGCGCGGCCAGCGACTGCTGCAGCACGTTCCGGGCGGACTGCCTGGCGAGGCCCGCCATCACCACACCTGCCACGAGCACGGCCACTCCGGCCACAGCAACACACGTCAACACAATCCGCGTGGCCAACGACCCGCGTCCCGCCTCGCCCGGCGTCCCGCTCGCGTCCGACCGCCCGCCCGCAACCTCGCCCGGCGTCCCGCTCGCGTCCGACCGCCCGCCCACGACGTCGCCCGGCACCTCACGCCACGCCCCGCCCGGCACCCCGCGGCCGGCCCCGCCCGGCGTCTCGCGGCCCGTCATCAGTCGCGATCGGCGGCGTA
The DNA here is from genome assembly GCF_055580825.1 of Kribbella sp. NPDC031520. NCBI lineage: Bacteria > Bacillati > Actinomycetota > Actinomycetes > Propionibacteriales > Kribbellaceae > Kribbella > Kribbella sp. NPDC031520. The sequence continues at coordinate 419,298 of NZ_JBVIKS010000006.1, read as the reverse complement.
ACCGACGCCGCGTACCGTCCGGATCGGGCTGGCCGCGCCGAGCTTCGCCCGCAACTGGGCGATGTGTACGTCGACCGTCCGGGTACCGGCCACGGACTGGTAGCCCCAGACCGAGCTCAACAGCTCAGCCCGTTCGAACACCCGCCCCGGGCGCCGGAACAACTGCGCGAGCAGGTCGAACTCGGTCGACGTCAGACTCACCTCGGCCTCACCCGCCCAGGCTCGCCGGCGACCGACATCGACCCGGACCGCTCCGACCGACAGCACCTCACCGACCGGGGCCACGCCCGCAGGCGCCCCACCGACCGCCCCTGCGGTGGCCGGCCCTCCGCCGACGGCCCCTCCGGCGGCCGATCCTGCAGCGGCCGATCCTCCGGTGGCCCATCCTCCGGTGGCGGTTCCTCCAGGGGCCGGTCCTCCGCCGACCGACCCTCCGGTCACCGGTCCTCCGCCGGCCGGGCTCCCGTCGGCCGGGCCCCCTCCGACCGGGCCCCCGGCGGCCGGGGCGACGCCCGCGGTGCGCCGGAGGACGGTCCGGACGCGGGCGGCCAGCTCGCGCGGGCTGAACGGCTTCGTCACGTAGTCGTCGGCGCCGAGCTCCAGCCCGAGCAGGCGATCGACCTCGTCGTCGCGGGCCGTGACGAACAGGACCGGCGTCCAGTCGCCGGCGGCCCGCATGGTCCGGCACACGTCCGCGCCGTCGCGCCCCGGTAACCCGATGTCCAGGATCACCGCGACCGGCTGCTCCCGCTGCCACGCCGTCAGCGCCGCCTCGCCGTCGGACTCGATCCGGACGTCGAATCCGTCCCGGCGCAGGTACAGCTCGATCACCTCGGCGATCGCCGCCTCGTCCTCGACCACCAGAACCAGCCCGCGACCGGCTCCGGCCATCTTCAGCTCCCGGGGATTCTCGGTCAGGGTGCGTCGTCCCCGGCCAGCTCGCGATCGATCGCGTCCAGCGTAGCCCCGACCTGATCCAGCTCCTGCTCCGGCGACCCCACCTGTTGGGTCGCCGGAGCCTGCCGGCCGGCCTTCTCCCCACTCGGCCCACCGGCGGAGCTGCCACACGCGGTCAGTCCGGCGACCGCGGCCGCCGTACCGACCAGCACGATCAGTACGCCCTTGATCCGTCGCATCACTTGGCCACCTGGCAGTGCGCGGTCTTGAACGCCTCCAGCTTCGTCTTGGCGGCAGCGAGGTCGGTCGCCCGCTCGGAGCGGCGGTCGGCACGCTTCTCCAACCGCTCGGCGATCTTCGTGTGTCCCTTCGCCTTCTGCTCGGCGGCGCGTGCCCTCAGCCACGCGACCGAACCCTTCACGTCGGCGCCTCCGTTGATCCTGGCAGCCAGCTTGTCCCGCCGCGCGATCATCTTCGGCAGCCGTTCGGCACAAAGCTTCTGCGACTCCTCCGGGCTGAGCGTCACCTGCTTGTACGTCGGTGCCGGGGTCGGCGTCGGGTCGGCCGATGCGACCGTCGTACCGGCGACGATCCCACCCGCCAGGACGACGACCGACGTACCGGCCGCCAGGGTTCCGCGGACAGACCTGCGCATCTTCGTTCTCCTCGTCATCTCCCGAACGGACGAGTCCAACTCTCGCCGACGGTTGTTCGAGGACGGCCGGAGCTGTGTTCGGGGTTTGTAAGAGTTCCGGCTGTGGTCAGTCAGCGCGGTCGATGGTGGCCGCGAGCAGCCCCGGGAAGACAGCGTCGAACTCGGACCGGCGGAGGCGGTTGAGGCGGCGGGCGCCCTCGTCGCGTTGCTCGATCAGGCCGGCGGAGCGCAGTACGGCGAAGTGGTGGCTGGCGGTCGCCTTCTTCACGGGCAGGTCGAACGTGCCGCAGGCGCGGGTCCAGTCGTCGTGCGACGCGAGATCGCGCAGGATCGAACGCCGGACCGGGTCCGCGAGCGCGTCGAGGGCCGCCTGCAACGGCACCCCGGCCGGGTCAGCATGCGTGAGCGTCCGGGCTCTGGCGGACTCGACGGCCATAGTGTTCGATCCTTGTCGTACAGTTGTGTTCGGTCTCTGTCTAACAGCCTAGCGAGGTGCTGGTGATGATCGAACTGGTCGACTACAACTTCGGACCGGATGCCCGCCCACGGCCGGCGGAGGCGCGGGCGCCGGGGCGGGAGGGAGCGCTGGCCGCGTTGGAGACGTTCTACTACGCCCTGAACCACAAGGACTTGGACGTCCTGGTCGACGGCTGGGCGGACGATCCGCTGGTGCAGTTGAACAATCCCGTCGGCGGGATCCTGCGGGGCCGGGACGCGGTACGGGACCTGTACGAGCGGGTGTTCGCGGGGAGCTTGAACATCCAGGTGACGTTCGGCGACGCGGCAACGTACTGGCTGCGCGATTCGGTGGTGTTCGCGGGACGCGAGACGGGCACCTACCTGGGCGACCGCCCGCTGCGGATCCGTACCACGAGAATCTTCAGGTACGACGGCCTCTGGCAGCAGGTGCACCACCACGGCAGCATCGACGACGCGAACATGCTGGCCGCATACCAGCAAGCTGTCCGCGGCTAGCGCCAGCGGGAGCGGGACAGGAGAGCTGCGGCGGCAGCCACGCCGGCGGTTGAGGTTCGCAGGACTGTGTCGCCCAGTCGGATCGGGGTGGCGGCGAAGGACTTCAGCTCGGTGGGGGTGATGCCACCCTCTGGGCCCACGACCAGGACGAGGTCGCCTGTGGTGGGGACGTCGAGAGCGGCCAGCGGAACGGTGGCTTCCTCGTGGAGGACTACCGGGAGGGCAGCGGTCGCCAGGAGCTTGGTGACGTCGGCGGTGGAGGCCAGTGGGGCGATCTCGGTGAACCAGGTGCGGCGGGATTGTTTGCTCGCCTCGAAGGACCAGGACCGCCACTTGGCGAGCAGCTTCTCGACCCGTTCCGGGTTGGCGCGGAACTGGCTGCGGTCGGCGTTCCACGGGACGATCACGTCGACGCCGACCTCGGTCAGCATCTCCACCGCGAGCTCGGCCCGCTCCCCCTTCGGTACGGCCTGCACCACAACCACCCGCGGGTCCGCCGCCGGCGTACTCCCCCGCTCGTCGACGGCGACCGTCACGCCGGCCTTGGACGCAGCGACCACAGGCCCCTCGGCCCAGGCGCCGCGCCCGTCCGTCAACCGGACCCGCTCTCCAGGCCCGATCCGCCGTACGACAGCCGCATGCCGCCCCTCGGCTCCGTCGAGCACCAGTTCTTCCCCGCCCAGCTCGGCGAGGAAGAACACCGCGACACCCACGGCCGTCAGTGGGCGCCGAAGGCGTCGCGGAGGCGGCCGAAGACGGTCTTGTGGGTGGCTTGGACCTGGCCCTGGGGGCGTTCCTCGTCGCGGGCGACGGCCAGCTGGCGGAGCAGGTCGGCCTGGCTGTCGTCGAGCTTGGTAGGAGTCTCGACGATGACCTGGACGATCAGGTCGCCGCGGCCGGCGTGGCGTAGGCGCGGCACCCCGCGGGCCGACAGGGTCTGCGTCGTACCGGACTGCGTACCCGGGCGGATCTCCAGCGGAGTGGTCTCGCCTTCGAGCGTCGGCAGGTCGATCGTCGTACCGAGCGCGGCCGCCGTCATCGGGAGCGTGACCGTGCAGTGCAGGTCGTCGCCGTTGCGGGTGAAGATGTCGTGCGGCTCGACCTCGATCTCGACGTACAGGTCACCGGCCGGGCCGCCGCCCGGGCCGACCTCGCCCTGACCGGACAGCTGCACGCGCGTCCCGGTGTCGACGCCGCCGGGGATCTTGACGGTGACGGTACGGCGGGACCGCACCCGTCCGTCGCCGGAGCACTCGACGCACGGGTTCGGGATGGTGGTCCCGTAGCCGCGGCAGTTCGGGCAGGGACGCATCGTCCGCACCTCGCCGAGGAACGACCGCTGCGTGTGCGTCACCTCGCCGCGTCCGTGGCAGATCTCGCAGGTCACCGGCTCGGACCCGGCCGCCGCGCCGGACCCGCTACAGGTCGGGCACAGTACGGCGGTGTCGACCTTGAGCTCCCGCGTCGTACCGAAGGCGGCCTCGGCCAGGTCGATCCGCAACGGGATCAGCGCGTCCTGGCCGCGCCGGGTCCGCGGCCGCGGCCCGCGGGTCGCGCCGCCGGTCTGCCCGAAGAACGCGTCCATGATGTCGGTGAACGTGAACGCCTGCCCGAACCCGGCACCGCCCGGCCCGGCGCCAGCGGTCGCGAACGGATCGCCGCCGAGGTCGTGCATCTGCCGCTTCTGCGGGTCGCTGAGCACCTGGAACGCGCGCCCGATCTCCTGGAACTTCTGGTGCGCGTCCTCGGAGTCGTTCACGTCCGGGTGGTACTGACGTGCCAGTTTGCGGTACGCCTTCTTGATCTCGTCCGGTGACGCGTCACGGGTGACACCTAGGACGGCGTAGTAATCGGTGCTCATACTCCAGACCAGGGGGTTGTCTTCATCAGGATTCAGCCAGTATCTGGCTCACATAACGCGCGACGGCCCGTACTGCGCCCATCGTGCTCGGGTAGTCCATGTGGGTCGGCCCGACGATGCCGAGGGTGGCGAGCACCTCCGACTTCGACCCGTACCCGGTCGCGACCACCGAGGTGGTGGCCAGTTCCTCGTACGGGTTCTCGTGGCCGATCCGAACGGTCAGCGTCTGCGGGTTGGTCGCCTCGCCGAGCAGCTTCAGCAGGATGACGTGCTCCTCGAGCGCCTCCAGCACGGGCTTCACGTTCCGCTCGAAGTCGTCGCCGTACCGGGTCAGGTTGGCGGCGCCGCCGACCGCGATCCGCTGCTCGCCGACCTCGTCGGTGAACGCCTCGAACAGCGTGGTGACGATCGACGAGACCAGCGACCGGTCGGCCGGCGCGAACAGGTCGGGCACACTCGCCAGGGAGGCGGCCGCGTCGGTCAGCCGCTGGCCGGCGAGCGCCGTGTTCAGCCGCGACCGCAGGTCCGCGATCAGTTGCTCGTCGACGTCCTGCGGGTGTTCGACGATCCGCTGCTCGACCCGGCCGTTGCTGGTGATCAGTACGAGCAGGAGCCGGCGCGGGCTCATCGTGACGACCTCGATGTGCCGCACGCTCGACCGGTTCAGCGACGGGTACTGCACGATGGCGACCTGGCGGGTGATCTGGGCAAGCAACCGCACCGTCCGGCGGACCACGTCGTCCAGGTCGACCGCACCGGCCAGGAACGACGTGATCGCCTTCTTCTCCGCCACCGACAGCGTCTTGACCGTGCTCAGCTTGTCGACGAACAGCCGGTACCCGGCGTCGGTCGGGATCCGGCCGGCGCTGGTGTGCGGCTGGGTGATGTACCCCTCCTCCTCCAGCGCGGCCATGTCGTTCCGCACGGTGGCCGGGGAGACACCGAGGTTGTGCCGGTCGACGAGCGCCTTCGACCCGATCGGTTCGTGGGTCGCGACGTAGTCCTCGACGATGGCGCGGAGCACATCCAGCTTGCGGTCGTCCAGCACGCCCACCACCCTCTCCGGCTCCTGGCACTCCGTGGTTCGGAGTGCCAGTCTAGGCGGTCTCGGGCGAGGCTCCCAACGGAACGGGCGCCGGACGCGTCACTGTACTGACCACATCAAGCGGCTGATCCTGGACCGCGGAGTCGACGAACGACTCCAGTACGTCGAGCACGTGGTACGCCAGCTCCCCGGTCGCGCGGTGCGGTTCACCGTTCCGGATCGCCCGGGCCATGTCCGCGACTCCGACCCCGCGACCGGCCCCGGCGTATCCACCGGCGACCGGCACCTCGGTCCACTCGCGGCGCTCCGGCGTCACGATCTCGACGGTCCCGTCGAACCCGTTCGGGTCCGGCACCGACAGGCTGCCGTCCGTCCCGTGGACCTCGATCCGGGGCAGCCGCCCGGCCCAGACGTCGAACGACATCAGCACGGTGGTCAATGCGCCGGACTCGTGCTCCAGTACGCCAGTGACGTGCGTCGGCACCTCCACGTCGAACACGGTCCCGGCGCGTGGCCCGGTGTGGATCTTCCGCTGCTGTTTCGCCCGGCCCGCGCGGGCCGTCACCCGGACGACCGGCCCGAGCAGGGTGACCAAGCTGGTCACGTAGTACGGGCCCATGTCGAGGACCGGGCCGCCGCCGGGCTGGTAGTAGAACTCCGGCGCCGGGTGCCACAGCTCGTGGCCGGGGGTCACCATGAACGCGGTCGCCGCGTGCGGGGTACCGATGTCACCGCGATCGATCACCGCACGAGCCGTCTGGGTGCCGGTGCCGAGGACCGTGTCCGGCGCACAGCCGATCCGCAGGTCGTTGGCAGCGGCGTACTTCAGCAGCGGCTCCGCCTCGGTACGGTCCATGGCCAGCGGCTTCTCGCCGTACACGTGCTTGCCCGCGGCCAGCGCGGCCTGGTGCACCGCGGCGTGGGCCGCCGGGATGGTGAGGTTGAGGACGATGTCGACGTCGTCGGCCGCGTACAGCTCCTCCGGTGACAACGCGCGGATGCCCGGGTGCTTGTCGGCGATCGCCTGCGCGCGCGAAACGTCCAGGTCCGCGACGGCGACCACGTCGACGCCGGAGAGCTTCGCCAGGTGGTCCAGGTACGTGCCGGAGATGACGCCCGTACCGACGATGCCGACGCCGGTCACTTGCTCGCCCACAGCAGCCCCCGCTCGATGATCGTCCGGACCTCGGGCGTCTCCAGGTCGTCCAGCTTGTGGCCGACCGTGCAGACGAAGACCTTGCCCTCGCCCCAGGTCCGGGTCCAGATCGCCGGCATCACGGCGCCCTCGATCCACGGGTAGTCCGGGTGCGACTCGAACGTCGTCGTCGCGAGCACGGTGTTCGTCGGGTCGTAGTGGATGTAGTACTGCTCGGTGTGTACGTCGAAGTGCTTGATGCCCTCGACGATGGGGTGGTCGGCAATGATGTCCACCCGGTAGTCGGTGTACCCGTGCGGGTGCGAGATGAACTGCCCGCCGGTGATGAAGCTGTAGTCGACGTTCTTCCGGAACGAGTCCGCGATCCCGCCGTGCCAGCCGGCGAACCCGGTACCGCGCCGGATCGCCGCCTCCAGGCCCTTGAAGTGGTCGTCCTCGATCTCGCTCATCGTCACGCACTGCACGACGAGGTCGACGCCGTCCAGGTCGAGGTAGGCCGCGGTGGTGTCGGAGACCGTCACCTCGTAGCCGTTCTCCTTCAGATGCGGGATGAACAAGTCCGTCGCCTCGACCGGGGAGTGCCCTTCCCAGCCACCCCGGACCACAACCGCACGTCGTGTCGTCACACCGGCCACCCTTCGAAAGTTTCGGAGTTCCGATCGGAACACTTGCGACCTTAAGTCGGGAGGAGAGGGCTTGCCAACAGTTACTCTCACCACATGGGCTCATCAATGCGCTGGGCAAGTAGGGTCGGGCCCATGAGTTGGACGGAGCTCGGCGACCGTACGTGGGTCCGCCGGTACGACGAATGGGACCTCAACGTCGGCCTGGTCGTCGGCGCCGACGGCGCACTGGTGATCGATACCCGCGCGACCGCCGAGGAGGCCGAGCAGCTCCGCGAACACATCCGCGAGCTCACCGACCTCCCGGTGAAGTGGGTCGTCAACACCCACGCCCACTTCGACCACGTCAACGGCAACAGCGTCTTCAGCGAGGCCGAGGTCTACCTGCACGAGAACGCCGCCGCCGAGGAGAACCTGGCCGGTACGACGTTCGCCGCCGCGAAGGTCGTCGACCTCGGCGACCGCCGGGTCGAGCTGCTGTGGGTCGGCAACGCGCACACCTCCGGCGACACCGTGGTCGCCGTACCCGACGTGAACGTGTTCTTCGTCGGCGACCTGCTCGAGGAGTCGGCGCCACCGTCGTACGGCAGCGACTCGTTCCCGCTGGAGTGGCCGGACACGATCCAGGCCGTCGTCGGCATGATGCCGAAGGACGTCCGGATCGTCCCGGGTCACGGCGCGGTCGTCGACCTGGAGTTCGCGCACGACCAGGCGATCGACGTGGGCAAGGTCGCGAACACGATCTCGACCCTGCACCACGCCGGCACCTCGCTCGAGGACGCCCTCGCGCACACCGACGACTGGCCGTGGCCGGTCGACAAGCTGCAGGACGCGATCCGCCGCGGCTACGCGGTCCTCGGTACGCCGCAACGCCCGAGCCTCCCCCTCCTCGGGCCTGGATAAGTAGGGCCCGGATAAGTAATTGTCCGTTGACATCACGTCACCTGGTCCCGCAACTTGTTCGGAACGGACATCGCCCGACCGGATGGGGTGGGACTCATGGCCACGACGATCCAACAGACGGTTCATCCCGACGGTCGCGTCGAGCTAGCGGATCCCGAGGCGCTCCAGGGCAGTCCGTACGCGAACGCCGAGCTCGCGCCGACGCGGTTGCCCGAGCGGACCTGGACGACGTACAACTACGCCGCGCTGTGGATGGGGATGGCGCACAACATCCCGAGCTACCTGCTCGCGTCCGGGCTGGTGGCGCTCGGGATGAACTGGCTGCAGGCGTTCCTCACGATCACGCTCGGGAACCTGATCGTCCTGGTCCCGCTGCTGCTGAACAGTCACGCGGGCACGAAGTACGGCATCCCGTTCCCGGTGTTCGCGCGGGCGTTCTACGGCGTCCGCGGCGCGAACTTCCCGGCTTTGCTGCGGGCGTTCATCGCGTGCGGCTGGTTCGGCATCCAGACCTGGATCGGCGGGCAGGCGATCTACGTGATCGTCGGCGAGCTGTTCGGCAAGGGCTGGACGAACGCGTCGGCGATCGGCGGGCACCCGTGGACGATGTGGCTGAGCTTCGCGTTCTTCTGGGTGCTGCAGATGGTGCTGATCTTCCGCGGTATCGAGGGCCTGCGCCGGTTCGAGAACTGGGCGGCGCCGCTGGTCACGATCGCGTTCGTCGCGCTGATGGTGGCGATCCTGGTGAAGGCCGGCGGCTTCGGGCCGATCCTGTCGCAGCCGTCCAAGCTCGGCTGGGACGCCGACTTCTGGAAGATCTTCGCGCCCTCGCTGATGGGCATGATCGCGTTCTGGGCGACGCTGTCGTTGAACATGCCGGACTTCACCCGGTTCGGTAAGGGCCAGCGGGCGCAGGTCTGGGGCCAGATCATCGGCCTGCCGACCACGATGTCGTTCATCGCGCTGGTCTCGATCATCACCACGTCCGGCACGGTCGTGCTCTACGGTTCGGCGATCTGGGACCCGGTCGAGCTGACCCGCCGGTTCCAGAACCCGGTGATCGTCACGATCGGCCTGATCATGGCGATCCTCGCGACGATGTCCTGCAACGTCGCGGCCAACGTGGTGAGTCCGTCGTACGACTTCGCGAACGCGTTGCCGCGCTGGCTGAACTTCAAGACCGCGGGCCTGCTGACCGGCGTGGTCGGGATCGTCATCCAGCCGTGGCGGCTGATCTCGGACCCGTCGATCTACATCTTCGTGTGGCTCTCGTTCTACGGCGGCCTGCTCGCGTCGGTGGCCGGCGTACTGATCGCGGGGTACTGGCTGATCGACCGCACCAACCTGCAGCTCGCGGAGCTGTACAAACCGGGCGGCCGCTACTGGTACTCGGCCGGCTGGAACTGGCGCGGTGTGACCGCGACGCTGTTCGGCTCGCTGCTCGCGGCCGGCGGCGCGTACTCGAATCCCGGCGCCGGCCCGTTCCCGCACAACGGCCTGATCCCGTTCCTGAAGCCGCTGTACGACTACTCGTGGGCGGTCGGTCTGGTCGTCGGATTCGTCGCGTTCTTCGTTCTCACGCTGGCCGCGCCGAGCCGCCAGTCAACGGCGTCTCACGCGGCTCCGAGTTACTAGAGTTGGCGCGTGGCTGACAGGTATGGGAACGACGTACTCGCGGGTGACTGGCGGAAGCCGAAGAACGGGCGGACCGTCGAGGTCGAGATCGAGAAGGGCATGGTCGTCGAGGAGCCCAGCTCGGGGTTCGTCGGCGCGATCGTGCGCTGGGAGCACGGCGTCGTCGACCTCGAGGACCGGCACGGCAAGATCCGTACGTACCCGCTCGGCCCGGGGTTCTGGCTGGACGGCAAACCGGTCAGCCTGAAGCCGCCGAAGAAGGCCGGGCCGGCGAAGAAGACGCGTACGGCGTCTGGGTCTGTCGCGGTGGACAACGTCCGGGCGAAGGTCGCCCGGGCCAGCCGGATCTACGTCGAGGGCCGGCACGACGCCGAACTGGTCGAGAAGGTGTGGGGCGACGACCTGCGGATCGAGGGGGTCGTGGTCGAGTACCTCGAAGGCGTCGACGACCTGGTCGAGATCGTCAACCGGTTCCAGCCCGGGCCCGGCCGGCGGCTCGGCGTACTGGTCGACCACCTGGTCGAGGGCTCGAAGGAGTCGAAGATCGCCGCACAGGTGAACAACCGGTACGTGCTGGTGGTCGGGCACCCGTTCATCGACATCTGGGAGGCGGTCAAGCCGTCGGCGGTCGGGATCAAGGCGTGGCCGAAGGTGCCGCACGGGCAGGACTGGAAGAAGGGCGTGCTGCAGGCGTTCGGCTGGCCGGCCACCGACCAGGCCGACGTCGCCGCGGCCTGGAAGCACATCCTGTCGAAGGTGAACAGCTTCGCCGACCTCGACCCGGCGCTGCTCGGCCGGGTCGAGGAACTCATCGATTTCGCGACGCTGGACTGATCTCGGGCATCCGGTTCTCCAGCCAGATACGGATGCGGCGGCGGGCGCGGCGTACGTACCAGATGATCACGCCGAGGACGGCGCTGAGCGCGAGGATCGCGCCGGCCAGGACAGCAGCGATCAGGGAATCCGCCGCACCCGCGACGATCACCAGCACCACACCGACAGCTGCTGTTGCCGCGGGCAACCATGGCTCGAAGATCGTGGGCCGCCCGGCAGGCGTCAGTTTGGCGCCACGTACCATCCGGTCCCACACCGTCTGCCGTGCCGGCTCGGTGAACCAGCGGGCGGTACGCAGCAGCCACGAGCCGGGCTGGTGCTTGCGGCCCGCGGCCGCCTTCACCCAGTTGCCGACCTGCGGACCGAGACCGCTCGACACGTCGACCATCCGGTCCGCGAGCCCCTTGGTGATCGCGCGGCCCTCCGGCGACTGGTTCAGCTCGTCCCGCATCGTCAGCAGCGCGCTGATCCCGGCGTCGACCGGGAAGTCCTTGGCCAGCCGTTCGATCCGCTCGGCGACCGCGTCCAGGGCCCAGCCCTCGGCCTGCAGCACCTGACGCTGGGTCTCGCGGATCCAGTTCGCGTCCGCGCCGAGCATCGCGCCGAGATGCGCGACGCAGTGCAGGCGGCCCATCAGCCAGTCCCAGCGCCGCCAGTCGGCCGCACCGAACGCGCCGAAGTGCCCGACCTGGCTGCCGTACAGGATGCGGTCGTTGAGCTGGTTCGCGACCGACCCTTCCTGCAGCTCGTCGAGTACGGCGAGCGGGATGTCCGGACCGAGCCGCAGGAACTGGAACGGCGCACTGCGCTGCTCGGGCGTGCGGGCCGACGTACACCGCGACACGATCTCCACTTCGAGCCCGGTCTCGACGAGGTCCCACCCGATGACCGCGACCAGCGCGGCGAACGCGTCGCCGAGCGTCCGCTGGATCTGCAACTGCTCGAAGATGTCGTTCAGCCCGACCGCCACCGCCTCGGCGCCACCGGCCGGCCGCAGGTCGAGATGAGCAGCGGCCAGCTGTAGGTCGAGAGCGTCCCGAACGGCCTGCACCTTCATCAGGCAGTCGCTCGCCGCCGTCAGCCGCTTCTCCAGCTCGGCGCGGTCCTCGTGCGCCGCGGCGCTGACCCGATTGCGCAACGAACGCAGGATCAACCGGACGATCCGCTCGGCCGCACCGGTCCCCCACAGCCAGCTCGGGTTGCCCTCGGCATCGTCGTGCAGAGCCGCCGTCGAGCCGTCCGGGTCGGGTACCCACGGGTGGTCGTTACGCAGGATCTCGTCGATCTCGTGCTCCGACAGCGCGGTCGCGGCGTCCAGCACAGTCGACTGGTCGTGGCTCGCGATCGTCACCGCCTCCCACACGCCACCAGCCGCACGGCCCCGCGAGTACGCCGGTTGCAACGCCTTCGCCGCGGCGGTCAGCCGTTCTCGTTCTTCTGGTTGCGCCAGGCAACGATCGAACAGCCGCTGGGTGTCGGACCAGGACGCGTCCGCCTCCAGCAGCAGGCGTTCGAGCTGCTCGACGTCGGACCGGAAGTCGACCTCGCGCGGGAACTGCACCGCGGACAGCGCCGCCACCCGCCAGCTCGGCTGCTGAGCGGCCGGCAACGCCGTCGACGCGTGCCCGATCCCCGCGGACGGTACGACGTACAGCACGTACCGGGTGGCCTTGCCGTTGACGGGACGCCGGGCGACGACCTCGAGCACCGGGCCGAACGGCGCATTGTCCAGGACGCCGCCGTCGATCAGCCAGGCGCCGGACTCGGCCGGCTGCGGCCGCATCCGGGGCGGTTCCGCGGCCAGCTCCGGCGTCTCCAGGACCGGACCGAACGCGGCCGGGAACGACGCGGACGCCCGCGCCGCGCGGGCCAGCAGTTCGGTGTCCTTCAGCCCGTTCTTCTCCTCGGTGGTGAACTTCCGGTGCACGCCGTCGTACGTCGGCGCGTCCTCGCTGGTGAAGCCGTACAGGTACCGGTGGTCGGGTACGACGAACGACTGCCCGGCCGCGTCCTTCGCCTCGAACTGCTGCACGCCCAGACCGGACGCGGTCACGAACAACGTGACAGGTTCCTCCGCATCGCTCTCACCCGCGTCGGCAACGCCCTTGAGCAGTTCCTCGACCTGCTGCAGGAAGTACTTGCCGTCGAGCACCGACGACGACTTCACGCCGGCCGACGGCACCAGCTTGCCGACGTCGAGCGAACCGAGCGCGACCCACTTCTGCCGCAACCAGGGCCCGTCGTCGCCGTTCGGGTCGAGCGTCGATCCGTTCGCGATCGCGGTCGCGAGCAACGACCCGTTCAGGCCGCCGGCACTGGTTCCGGCGATCACGTCGACGACGATCCGCCGCCGTTCCTCACCACGCCGGCACAGTTCGCGCCAGCGGTCCGCGATCACCGCGTCGTACGGCTGTGGCTTCGGGGCGCCCGATCCGCCCGACGCGCGGCGGATCAGGTCCAGCTCGTGGGTCACGCCGCCCATCCAGACCGCGAGGCTGACGCCGCCGTTCAGTACCAGCGCGATCCGGATCTCGTGGTCGCTCATCCGACAGATTTACCACGGTTGGGCGGTCGTCGCAGCGGAGAGTGAACAAAAGGTTGTGGTGTTCTGTACGCAGGGTCATCCTGTTCGTGGGGGTGGTCGTCATGCGCTGCTGGGCTGTGACGGTTTCCGTACTGGTCCTGCTGGTCCAGGGGTGCTCCGGCACGTCCGGTGACGCCGGCGGTACGGCCCCGCCGACGGTGACGCCCGCGGACACCGGCGAGCCGGTCCCGGAGCCGACCAGCGTCGAGCCCACGCAGACCCGCGACGGCAAGCCGTCCATCGAGATTGCCTCGCTCCCGATCGGTGGCGTCCCCGAGGACGGTTCGAACTGCAACCCGATCAGCTGGCTGGCCGGCGACATCCCGAACGGCGTCACGATCAAGCTCGGTACGCCGACGTTCGACCCGCCCGGTGTCTTCGCGTTGGACCAGAGCGGCTGCCCGGCGAGCTCCCAGTCCTGCGAAGGCCTGCTGTGGACAGCGCAGGATCTCCCGCAGTGCTGGGTCGGCTTCAAACAGGTCGGCACCGAGGGCACCGTCACGCTGGTCGTCCCGGCCGTCGCGACCTGCGAGACCTCGGGCCAGTGCGAGAAGCTAAAGTCGCTCGGCGGCAGCCAGATCACGCTCACGGCCCAGCCGCCCGAAACGACGACCGAGCCGCTGCCTGACACCGAGACGCCGACGAGTTGAGTGATGGCGGACGACCGGTCGCAGCTCGAGCGGTGGGTGAGCTTCGCCGCCGGGATCGTCGCGCCGGTGACGCTGCTGAGCGCGTTGCTGTTCTACTTCGGGTACGTGTCCGCGCGCTCGCAGTACGAGTACTTCGGGATCGACGTCGACACGATCGGGCTGAGTACCCAGGACTACGTGATGCGCAGCCCGCAGCCGTTGCTCGTCCCGCTGCTGGTGATCACCTTGCTCGCGGTCGCGGCACTCCTGCTGCACAACGCGATCCACCCGACGCCTGTCGCCGTACGACGGGCCGCGCGGATCGCCGTACTGGTACTGATCGTCGGTGTGATCGGCCTGCTCGCGTACCCGTTGATCGGCGGCATCCCGTACTACGCGCTGATCGTGCCCGCGGTCATCGGCCTGGCCGCCGCGGCGCTCGCGTACCTCACCTATCTGCGCCGCAAGGCCGATCCGACGGTCGGCCCGCAACGTGTCCTGATCGCGCTGCTGGCGATCGCCACGATCACGTGCGCGTTCTGGGCGACGGCGACCACCGCGCAGTACTCCGGTCGGGGTCTCGCCAAGTCCGACGCGCGGCACCTGAACCGCTTCCCGGTCGTCATCCTCGACACCAAGGAACGCCTGGCCCTCCGCTCGCCCGGCATCGAGGAAACCGCCCTCCGCGCGGGCGCGGGCCAGACGTTCAACTACCGCTACCGCGGCCTGCGTCTCCTGGTCGTCGGCCAGAACCGCCTCTTCCTCGTCCCGCAAGCCTGGACCGCCTCCAACACCACGGTCGTCCTCCCCCTCGACGACTCCGTCCGCGTGCAGTTCCAGTTCCAGAACGACCCGCCCTAGCAGGAAATGTCGGACCTCCGAACGACGATGTCGCTCATGAGTGCTCAAAGTCCTGGGACCCGGCCGGTACTTCGTAGTGTCGACGCGGTCACCCTCACTGTTCCCGATCTGGACACAGGCCTCCGGTTCTACCGGGACGGACTCGGTCACGAGCTGCTGTGGCGCAACGACGACCTCGGTCAGGCAGGCCTGCGCTGCCCGGAGTCGGCGACCGAGATCGTGCTCTCGACGCGTCTGCCCGCCGAGCCGAACTGGCTGGTGGAATCGGTGGACGAAGCGGCCGAAACGATCAGCGCAGCCGGCGGTCACCTACTGAGCGGACCAACTGACATTCCCGTGGGCCGGGTCGCGGCGGTGTCCGACCCGTTCGGCAACCGGCTCGTTCTGGTCGATCTCAGCACCGGGCGCTACACCACCGACCAACACGGTCAGGTCACCGGTGTCGCTCCAGAGCATTGGTAGTAAGGGCTCGTCGACGCGACGGTGCCGCGATCGTCAGGCGCTGTCGCGAATGACCAGTTCGGTGTCGTAGATCTCCGCGGTGGTGTGGTCGGCGCCGCCGATCTTCGCCAGCACGATCTCGGCCAGCCGTGCGCCCAGCTGCTCGACGGGCTGCCGGACCGTGGTCAGTCTCGGCGTGGTCGTGGTGGCCAGGACCGAGTCGTCGAAGCCGACCACCGCGACGTCCGCTGGGACCCGCCGGCCACGTTCGGACAGCACCCGCAGCGCGGCCGTCGCCATCAAGTCCGACGCGACGAATAGGCCGTCGAGGTCCGGGTGCTCGTCCAGCAGCCGCAGCGTCGCGACTTCACCACCGTCCGCGGTGAAGTCGCCGTACCCGATCATCGCGGGCAGCCCGGCCTCCTGCATCACTTCCTGGTAGCCGGTCAGCCGGTCGATCCCCGCGGTCATGTCGAGCGGACCGGCCACGGTCGCGACCCTCCGCCGGCCGATCGCGAGCAGATGCTGTACGCCGGTCCGGGCACCGGCCACGTTGTCGACGTCCACGCTCGCCACCGGTACGTCGACCCCGAGCGGCCGGGCGCTGAACACGATCGGCACCGGCAACTGCGCCAGCTCCTGGAGGATGTTGTCGCGGCCGTGGTGGCTGATCACGATCGCGCCGTCCACGTGGCCGCCGCGCAGGTACCGCAGCAGCCGCTGGTCGTCGGCCTCGACCGGTTCGATCAGCAGCACCAGCTGCGACGACGTCGGCGCGAGCGTCCGGCTGACCCCGCTGAGCATGCGGGCGAAGAACGGGTCCGAGAACACCCGGCTGTCCGGTTCGGGTACGACGATCGCGATCGAGTCGGTCCGCCGGGTGACCAGCGCGCGGGCCGCCCGGTTCGGTACGTACCCGAGCTGCCGGATCGCCTGCTCGACCGCGGCGACGGTGTCCGGGAGCACCTTCGGCGACCCGTTCACCACCCGCGAGACGGTCGCCCGCGACACCCCGGCGAGCGCCGCGACCTGCTCGAGAGTCGGAGAACCAGACCCGTTCATCGGCCCTCCTCATGACTCGATCGGCTCGCGTTCACACCGTAGTACCTCACCGGCCGATCGCACGTCAGTCGCCGGCGAGGGCGTGTTGGGCTCAGTTTCCGACGCGGGTGTTCGCCACCTTGTACGCCTCGGCCAGGGCCTGTTTCCAGGCCGCGTCCGGATCCTGTTTGCCGGCGTCGACCCGGGCCAGCGCGGCACTGAAGATCTGGTTGATCTCGCCGTCCCGCGGGCCCTTGTGCTGCTTGAGGATCACGCTGCGTGCGCGGTTCACGAAGATCTGCCCGACCGGCGCGTTGTTGAAGTAGGGGTTCACCTGCGACTTCACCTGCGGGTCGTCGTACGCCTCGAGGGTCGACGGGAACGAGCCGATCTGCTTGAACACCTTCACCTGCTGCTCCGGCGCGGTCAGCCAGGCGGCCAGCTTCGCGGCCTCCTCCGGATGCGGCGACTGGACCGGGACGGTCAGGTACGAACCACCCCAGTTGCCACCGCCGCCGGGGAACACGTCCGCGACGTCCCACTTGCCCTTGCCGTACGATCCGGCGTTGTCCTGGATCACGCCGAGCAGCCAGCCGGGGCAGGCCATGGTCGCGAACTTGTCGGTCCGGAAGGACGCGTTCCAGGCGTCGCTCCAGGCGGGGAGCCCCGCGGACAGCCCGTCCTTGCTGCCGGCCACGACCTGGTCCCAGGTGCGCTTCAGCCGCGGGTTCTCGTCGGCGAGGAAGCGGTCCTGGTTCGAGTAGTACGCCTGGATCAGCTGGTTCCGCATCGCTTCCCAGGTCAGTACGGCGGAGTCGTACCAGGCCGAGCCCGGCACCCGCTGCTTGAACTTCCGGCCGGTGGCGAAGTACGACGGCCAGTCCTGGAACAGCTTCGCGACCCCGGCCCGGTCCGTGGGCAGGCCGGCCTTCGCGAACAGGTCCCGGCGGTAGCAGATCGCCTCCGGGCCGATGTCGGTGCCGTACCCGATGATCTTGCCGTCCGGCGTGGTCGCCCCGGCCAGTTTCCAGTCCAGCCAGCGGTCCTTCAGGTCGTCCGCGCCGTACTTGCGCAGGTCGACGAACTTGTCCGACTTGGCCAGGTACTTGTAGATCCAGCTGACCTCCATCGCCTCGATGTCGGCCAGGCCGGTGCCGCGGGCCAGGTTCGCGTCCAGGTTCTTCACGTGGTCGTCGACGGTCTTCGCGTGCTCCTCGACGATCGTGATGTTCGGGTGCTGGGCCTCGTACTCGGCGTACAGGTCGGCGTACCCGAACTCGTTGAAGGTGGCAACGGTCAGCTCGATCTTCGGCTCGTCGGCCTTCACGGCACCTGGTGAGTCGGACCCACCCGCACAAGCAGTGACGAGCAGAAATACAGCACCGGCCAACAGGCCGGCTACGGGGCGACGCATTGGGAAAGCTCCCTGGAACTCGGACGGGGTTGAGAGCGCTCTCGGATCGCGAAAGTGAGCTGAGTCTCAAGCGTCCGCAGTGGATATGTCAAGCACCGCTCACGGCAGCAGGTCGCGGACCACCGCGTCGGCGAGCAACCGTCCGCGATCCGTGAGCACCAGCCGCCCGCCGGACACCACCGCCAGGCCGTCCGCAACCACCTGGTCGACAGCCGCTCGCCCCGGACCGTCGAGCACCTCCAGCGGCAGCCCTGCCGACAACCGCACCTCGAGCAGCACCCGCTCGACCCGCCGGGTCTCCTCGTCGAGCATCTCCCGCGCGTACGCCGGACTCTGCCCGGCATCGATCCGCTCGGCGTACGCGCTCGGATGCTTCACGTTCCACCACCGCACGCCCCCGACATGGCTGTGTGCGCCGGGCCCGATCCCCCACCAGGTGTCCCCACGCCAGTACAGCTCGTTGTGCCGGCAGCGCGCCGCCGTACTGCGCGCCCAGTTGGACACCTCGTACCACCCCAGCCCGGAAGCGGTCAGCAGCTCGTCGGCCAGCACGTACTTGTCCGCAAGATCGTCGTCGTCCGGCATCGGCAGCTCACCACGCCGGATCCGCCGGGCCAGCTGCGTCCCGTCCTCGACGATCAACGCGTACGCGCTCACGTGGTCGGGCTGTGCCGACAACGCCGACTCCAGCGACGCCCGCCAGTCGTCCAACGACTCACCAGGTGTCCCGTAGATCAGGTCGAGGTTCACGTGCTCGAAGCCCGCGGCGGTCGCTTCGCGGGCAGCCTCCAGTGCCCGGCCAGGGCTGTGCTGCCGGTCGAGGATCTTCAGCACGTGGGACGACGAGCTCTGCATGCCGAAGCTGACCCGGTTGAAGCCACCTTCGAGCAGCGCCTCGAGATAGGCCGGGTCGACGGACTCGGGGTTCGCCTCGGTCGTCACCTCCGCGTCCGGCGCGAGCCCGAACTCGTCGCGGACCGCCGCGAGCATCAGCCCGAGATCGGCCGCCGGCAACAGGGTCGGCGTACCGCCTCCGAAGAACACCGTGTCGACGGGCCGATCCAGGTCCCCCAGCACCCGCCGCGCGAGCCGCACCTCGGCGACCGCGTTGCCGGCGTACGACGCCTGCGACCCGCCACCGCCCAACTCGCGCGCGGTGTAGGTGTTGAAGTCGCAGTACCCGCAGCGCGATGCGCAGAACGGCACATGCAGGTAGAACCCGAACGGCCGCGCGGCAGCCTCCAGCAGAGCAGAGTCCGGCAACGCCCCGTCCCGGGGCGCAACCTCCCCCTCGGGCAATGTCGACGGCACCCACCCATCTTACGGACCGATTCTCCACCCGATCTCCCTCACTGCTTTCAAACGCGCGTTGCCCGTCTGAACCGTTGCGCCGATGCTTGGGGGGTGGATGTCGTCGCTGCGGTCGCTCGAAGCACCCTCGGCGGGTTGCCGGCGGAACTGATTGCGCGCCTGGTTGCGGCCGGACGGCAGGTCGATTACCCGGCCGGCAGCACGCTGTACCGCGAGCGGTCCGCGCCGCAGGCGGTACTGGTACTGCGCGGGCTGCTTCGGGTCTACATGTCCTCACCTGAAGGACGCCAGGTCACCGTGCGGTACGCGCGGGCCTACGACGTACTCGGGATCGCCGTACTCGTGGGCGGTCCGGCCGACGTCGGCGTACAGACGCTGGCCGACTGCAGCCTGTTCCGGATCGACGCCGGCCTGCTGACGTCCGCCGCGCACAGCGACAGCCGGGTCGCGTGGATCCTGGCGGAGGAGCTCAGCCGGCGCCTGTACGAGAATCTGCACCAGACCGCGGTCAACGCGTTCGGAACGGTCCGGCAGCGGGTCGCCGCCCATCTGCTGGACCTCGCGTCGGACCAGCAAGGTCCGCGCGGCGAGCTCGTCGCGCACGTGTCCCAGCAGGAGCTCGCGGACGCCGTCGGCTCGGTGCGCGAGGTGGTTGCCCGGGTACTGCGGGAGTTCCGGCTGGCCGAGTTGGTCGCCACCGTGGCCGACAGCGTGCACATCCTCGACCCCACCGGACTCCACGACCAGACCTGGAATCCGGTGGAGGCGTGACCGCGGTAACTCCGGCCGACGACAAAAGTCACAGACACCCTGCGGACGGGCGCGAAGACTGATGCCATCGGCCCCGAACCCGTCGGGCCGATCGGTACGTCAGGAGCCTCAGATGTCCATGGAAACAAGGAAACTGTCCGCCCGCGGCGGCGCTACGGAAGGCCCGGTCCGTGCGGTGTCGGTGATCAGCACCGGCAGCGTCGAGATCCACCCTGAACACGCCCTCGGTACGCGGAAACCGGTGTACTGGTGGCTGATGACCTCTCGCCGATGGTTGCCACCACGCCCGATCAACGTGTACGTCGTTGAGCACACCAACGGATTGGTGTTGTTCGACACCGGGCAGGACCGCGCCTCGGTGACGGATCCGTCGTACTTCCCGGGTGGGCTGACCGGCGTCATGTACGACCGGCTCGCTCGGTTCGACATCGCCGCGGACGAGACGCTCGACGCCCAACTGGGCACGCTCGGCTACTCGGCCGATGACGTCGACGCTGCAGTCATCTCGCACCTGCATCAGGACCACATCGGCGGGATCTCCCAGCTCCGCGGCGAGTTGCTGATCCATCCGGCCGAGTGGGCCGAGCTGTCCGGCTTCGCACCGGAATCGCGCGGGTTCCTGCGTTCCCACATCGACGTACCCGGCCGACGCTGGAAGCACGTCGAGTTCACACCCATCGACGACCTGGCACCGTTCACCGAAGGCTTCGACGTGATGGGCGACGGATCGATCGTGCTGCTGCCGACGCCCGGGCACACCCCCGGTTCGATGTCGATGCTGATCCGGCGCCGCGACCTGCCGCCGCTGCTGATGGTCGGCGACCTCACGTACGAGGCCGCGCTGCTCGAACGCCGGCAACTCCCGGGCGTCGGCGTGCGCGCCGAACTGGGCCGCACCACCGACAAGGTTCTCGCCCTCGCCGAACGCCTCCCCGGCCTCGTGATCCTCCCCGCCCACGACCCGACAGCCGCCCACCGCCTGATCAACGCCTCCCGGCGGCCGGTATGAGATTCACCAATACGATCACCGTCCAGCGTCCGCCGTCCGAGGTGTTCGCGTACCTGGCCGACCTCTCACATCTCGCGGAGTGGAACTACGCAATCACCGACACCCGGTTGGTCACGCCGGGTCCGGTCGGGGTCGGCAGCCGCTACCACCAACGCCGTACCGTCCCCGTCCACACCGAGGAGACGCTGGAGATCACGGAGTTCGTCCCCGACGAGAAGCTCACCGTTCGCAGCACCCTCAACTCGTTCCCCGCGGAGCTGACCTACTCCCTGCACCCGACCGGCAACGGCACCACCGTCGTCAACACCGTCACCCTGCACGTATCAGGCCTCCGCAACCTGTTCGCTGCCCCCATCAAATCCGCCGTCGCTGCCAACCTCGCAGTCCTCGCCCAAGTCCTCGCCCCATAGCCAACCTCGGCTTGCCGCTCAGAGGTTGCGGAGCCACCGTTCCAGAGCGCCCAGGTCGTGGGGCGTGCGCCGACGTGCTCGACCAGCCGGCCGCCGAACGGCAGGAGTGTCCCGTCGACGTCGAGGAACACGATCGGGTACCCACTGCTCACGGACATCTCCCCCAGGTGTGCAGCAAGTCCACCACGCCGGCGGGGCGCGCGTATGCTCGCCGGCATGTTGCATGAGGGTCAACGAGGAAGAGCCGCGCGCTACGTCGACACGATCCGGAAGTTCCTCAGCCGATGACCGCCTGGAAGTCCCCGGAGTACCCGGGCCGCGGCCTCGCGATCGGGCGTGATGCCGACGGCGTTCCGTTCTTCGCGTACTGGCTGACCGGCCGCTCCCCGGCGTCCCAGTCCCGCGAACTCGTCGTACAGCAACGCGAAATCGTCGTCCGCGACCTTTCCGGCGCGACCACCGACGACCTCCGCCACTACACCGCGGCAGTCCGTGGCGCCGACTGGTTCATCGTCGGCAACGGCACCCAGGTCGGCGAACTGGTCGCCGCCCGCGCGCACCAGCCGGACCTCCAGCTGGCTCTGCGACACCTCACCTACGAACCCGATCCACCCATCCGCACACCCCGCATCACCGCCGGCGCGACAATCCAGGGCAACGAACTCACCAACGCCGTCATCGGTTCCGCGATCCCGTACGGCGACCTCACCGCGCACCCGTCCCTGTACGCGGCCCGCCTGGCACCAGGGACAGCCCTGACGACAACCACCTACGCCGGCACGGCCACGAACGTCACCGCCAACGGCCATCCGGAACTGATCGCCGTACCGCTCCCCTGGTCGGCCGTCACCGACACCATCTGGCAGTCCCTGCAACCATCCCTCCGCGTCGCCGCGATCACCGTCCCACTCGACGAAGACGACTTCAGCAACGCAATCGCGCAGGCCTAGCGGCTACTCGTACATCTTGTCGAGAACGTCGGCGTACTCGGTTTCCACGTGCTTGCGCTTGAGTTTGAGGCTGGGGGTCATTTCGCCGGACTCGACCGTCAGGTCGCGGTCGAGGATGGTGAACTTCTTGATGGTTTCCCAGCGGTTGAGGCCGGCGTTGAGTTCGTCCACGTAGGTCTGGACCATCGCCCGGGCGGCGTCCGAGGTGACGATCTCGGCGTAGGGCTTGCCTGCGAGGCCGTTGGCGGCGGCCCAGCCCTCGATCGCGTCGGGGTCCAGGGTGACCAGCGCGGAGACGAAGTTGCGCAGGTTGCCGTGGACGATGAACTGGCTCGCGTACGGGCAGATGGTCTTGAAGCGGCCCTCGATCACCTGCGGGGCGACGTACTTGCCGCCGGAGGTCTTGAACAGGTCCTTCTTGCGGTCGGTGATGTAGAGGAACTCGTCCTCGAAGTGGCCGATGTCGCCGGTGTGGAACCAGCCGTCGGCGTCGATCACCTCGGCGGTCTGCGTGGGCTGGTTGTGATAGCCGCTCATCACGCCGTCGCCCTTGATCAGCACCTCGCCGTCCTCGGCGATCTTGAAGGACGTACCCGGGAAGGCCGGGCCGACGCTGCCGAGCCGGTACTGCGCCGGCCGGTTCAGCGTCGACCCTGCTGACGTCTCCGACAACCCGTAGCCCTCGAGGATCAGCAGACCGGCGGCGTGGAACCACTGCGCGAGCTTCTTGTCCAACGCGGCCGAACCGGACACGAAGAACCGGATCCGTCCACCGAACCGCGCGCGGATCTTCGACAATACGAGCCGGTCCGCGGCCGCGAACTGCGCGCCGAGCAGACCCGACGGCTCACGCCCGGCCTGCCGCAACTCCGAAACCCGCGCACCCACCCCGAAGGCCCAGTCGAACAACCGCGCCCGGGCCCCGCCCTCGGACTGGATCATCGTCACGATCCGGGCGTGCGCCTTCTCGAAGATCCGCGGCGCCGCCGCCATGAACGTCGGTTGTACGATCGCCGCATTGTCGACAATCTTGTCGATCCGCCCGTCGACCGCGGTGGCGAACCCGATCTGGCACTGGACGGCGAGCAGCACCTGGCCGAACACGTGCGACAACGGCAGCCACAGGAACTGCAGGTCGTCCGGAGACAGCACCCGCATCCCCTCGACCGCGGCGCCCTCGTACGTCCACGCCGAGTGCGGCAACCGGACCCCCTTCGGGCGTCCCGTCGTACCGGACGTGTAGATCAACGTGCACAAGGTGTCCGGCTTGATGCCGACAATCCGATCGTCGACAATCGACGGATGTTCGGCGAGGTACTCGTCGCCGAGCAGGTCCAGCTGGCCGAGCCCGATCACCCAGTCGCCGTCGCGCTCCTCCGGTGTCCCGTCCAGCAGCACGATCTTCCGCAGCGACGGCGTCTCCGACCGGTGCTCGCGCAGCTTGTCGACCTGCCCAGCGTCCTCTGCGAACACGACCTGTACGTCGGCGTCCGCCACGATGAACGCCACGTCCGCGGAGATCGTCGACGGGTAGATCGTCGTCGTCGCGGCGGCCGCGAGGACGGTGGCCAGATAGCACTCGATCCACTCGATCCGGGTGTTCGCGGCGATCCCGACCCGCTGCTCCGGCTCCACCCCGAGCGCGATCAGCCCGGCCGCGCGCCGGCGGGCCAGCGCCTCGGTCTCCCGCCAGGTCACCGACGTCCACGCGTCCCCGCGCGGGAACCGGAACGCCTCGCGCTCAGGCGTCGCCGCCACCCGGTCCAGGAACATCTGGGCCATGGTGCCCTTGCGGTTGCTGAGCAGTGCGAGCTGGCCGGAATCGGCGACAGGCATCATGACTGGCCTCCATCGGGGGTCAAGTTAACCGGAGGGTAATAGCAATCCTCACCGGTGACCATGCCACTCGCTTGCCCGCCTGAACCTTCTCGATTACGTTTCCGCAACATGCGCATACGGTCGGTGGTAACCGCCTCACTATCCGTCCTGCTCCTCGCGATCGGCGTCCCGGCCCGGGCGGTGACCCCGCCGCCGGAGTTCGGCACCGACTACGACGATCCGCGGACGCCCGCCCCAGCGGTCGCCGTACCGCACACTCGGCACTGCGAAGTGCAGATTGTCAACAATCAGTTCAAGAACTTCGATCCGTACAAGTCGACCTACACACCGCCGGCCGGCTGCCAGGGCCCGTGGTCGAAGGTCGTCCTACGGATGCACGGCGCGGTGAAGGGCGTGCAGTACGACCGCCTCGGGCACATCACGATCGGCGGCGTCGGCGTGTTCCGGACCTCGACCCCGGAGCCGAGCGCCGACGGCATCGAGTGGAACGTGGAGAAGGACGTCACGTCGTACAGCCCACTGCTGAGGTCACCGCAGCCGGTCGTGATGGAGCTCGGCAACGTCGTCGACAACACCTACACCGGTGTGCTCGACATCACGGTCACGCTCGACTTCTACATGACCGATCGCCACACACCCGCGGCGAAGACAGCCGACGAAGTCCTCCCGCTGCAGGACCAGACCCGTGACGGCGCCGACCTCCGAGGTACGGCGACCCTCCCGAAGAACACGACCCGCGTCCTCGGTGAGGTCTACGTCACCGGATCCGGCGGCGGGTGCGAGGAGTTCTGGGACACGTCCGCGCCGGCCGAGACCGGGTACTCCTGCCCCGACGGTTCGCCGTACCGCGAGGTCGACGTGAGCATCGACGGCAAGCTCGCGGGCATCGCCCTGCCGTACCCGTACATCTACACCGGCGGCTGGTCGAACCCGTACGAGTGGCGCCCGTCTCCCGCCCCGCGCGCCTTCGACATCAAGCCGGTGATGTACGACCTCACGCCGTTCGCCGGGCTGCTCGCGGACGGCAAGCCGCACGAGTTCCGCATCCACGTCGACGGCGTACCGGCGGGCCAGTCCGGCTGGTTCACCGTCCCGAACCTGCACGTCTGGACGGACGCTCACCGCGCGCAAACCACCGGCGGCCTCACGTCGTACGCCGTCACTCCGCTCGCGAAGACCGACGACGTCACCGGCGCCCCGAACGAGGCCGGCTCGGTCAACACGACCGCGTTCCGCACACTGAAGATCAGCGGGTACGTCGACACCTCGGCCGGCCGGATCCACACGACCGTCCAGCGCGACCTGAGCAACCTCTCCAAGCACACCTGGGACGCCGGCGAATCGCGCGACGTCCTCGACGCGAGCTGGCGCGACACCGAGACCACGATCAGCAACGGCCGGGTCAGCCGCACCAACCTCGACTACGGCAAGAACGGCGTCCTCACATTCTTGCCCAACGCAACGATCCCCGGTGCGTACGACGTGGTCACCGACCTCAAGATCCACGACACGATCCGTACGCCCGGACTCACCACGACCGAGACGTACGACGGCCGCGCGTCCTGGATCTACGGCGTACCGCGAGACCAGCGGCATGCCACCGGCAACCAGACCGTGCGGTACCGCTCGATCGGCCACGGCTGCTTCGACCACACCCTCACCGCGATCAACGGCGTTTACACAAAGGACTTCTACCGCTGTTGATGTTTCTGCGCGACCACCCGACGGATCGTACGGCCTGAGCTTGCGCTGGTGACCTGCTCGTCGAGGAGCAGGTCGCACGCGCTCAGCACATCCAGCACAACCGCCGGGTCGACGAACGCGTACAGCCGGCCGGCGTCGTCGCGCTGGTCGGCGGCGGAAACGCGCCACGTCAGGTAGAGGACGCCACCGGGCTTCAGGATGTCGGCGAGTCGTCGTACGGCCGGGCCGACCGCAGCCGGCTCGAGGTGCATGATCACGGTCTCGCACAGCACGTTGGTGAAGCTGTTCGCGGCGACGCCTTCGAGCTCGGGCAGCGCGGCGGCGTGGAACTCGACGTCCGGGTGCCGGCGGGCGGCCTCGGCGCGCAGGCCGGCGGACGGTTCGATCCCGATCGCGTCGAATCCGTTCGCGACCAGCCAGGCGGTGTCGCGGCCGCTGCCGGAGCCGACGTCAGCGGTGCGCCCGAGCTTGAAGTACGTGCGAACCGCAGTCTGGAGATCGGTACCGGCGGGCTGGGTTTCCCAGTCGTCGGCGTACCCGACGGCACCGGTGTCGTAGGCGTGCAGCGTCTTGGAGTCCACGGATCTATCGTGGACTGCACGTTCTCTCGATGTCAATCTTCTTGACGTCGAGAGATCATCGCAGTGCGAGCAGTTCCGCGATCTGCACGGCGTTGAGCGCGGCGCCCTTGCGGAGGTTGTCGTTCGACACGAACAGCACGAGACCGCGGTTGCCCGGCACCGACTGGTCCTGGCGGATGCGGCCGACGTACGACGGGTCCTGTCCGGCCGCGAGCAGCGGCGTCGGCAGGTCGGCGAGCGCGACCCCAGGGGCCTCGCGGAGCAGCTCAGTCGCTTGCGCCGGCGTGATCGGCTGCGCGAACTCGGCGTGGATGCTCAGCGAGTGACCGGTGAAGACCGGCACCCGGACGCAGGTGCCGGCAACCGGCAGGTCCGGGAGGTGCAGGATCTTGCGGCTCTCGTTGCGGAGCTTCTGCTCCTCGTCGGTCTCTCCGGTGCCGTCGGCAACGATCGACCCGGCCAGCGGGAGCACGTTGAACGCGATCGGCCCGGCGTACACCTTGGGCTCGGGCAGCGTGATGCCGTCGGTACCGCGGGCGAGCTTGCCGCCGGCAACGGACAGTTCGCGGGCCTGGTCCTCGAGCTCGCTGACGCCGACGCCGCCGGACCCGGAGACAGCCTGGTACGTCGAGACGACCAGCCGGGTGAGGCCGGCCGTACGGTGCAGCGGCGCGAGCACGGGCATCGCGGCCATCGTCGTACAGTTCGGGTTCGCGACGATGCCCTTGGGGATGCTGTTCAGGTCGTCCGGGTTCACCTCGGAGACGACCAGCGGTACGTCGGGGTCCATCCGCCAGCCGGACGAGTTGTCCACGACGACCGCACCGGCCGCGGCAACCTTCGGGGCGAGTTCCTTGGAAGCGGTCTTCCCGTTCGAGAACAGGGCCAGTTCGAGCCCGGCGAAGTCCGCCGTTGCGGAGTCCTCGACGACGATCTCCCGGTCACCGAAAGGCAGCGTCGTACCCGCCGACCGCGCCGAGGCGAAGTACCGCACCTCGTCGACCGGGAAGCCGCGCTCGAGCAGCAACTCCCGCATGACCCCACCGACCTGACCTGTCGCACCGAACACACCAACTCGCATACGACCGAGAGTAGTAGGCGCCCGCGGCTCCGGCCCCCACGTTTCAGCGGGCGGACGCCCAGCACCCACCAAGCACCGGCGCCCGGGCCTCGCACGCACATCGCAGGCGGGGCGTGAGCCCCTGCGCAGTGGTTGGTGAGTGGCTGAGGTCCGGTCAGGCGCGGGTCAGGCGTCGGCGGCCAGGGTGCCGCCGTTGGCGACGTCGGTTTTCTCGATCTCGGTGAAGACGATCCGGACGGACTCGCGCTTGGCGCCGAGGATGGCGATCGCGGAGTCGGTGACGGCGGCGACGAACTCGCGGCGCTGGTCGAGGGTGCGACCGGAGAGCAGTTCGACGGTGATGTTCGGCATCTTGCGATGTTCCACTGAACAGAACATGGTGTCAAGGAGCGGAACTACCTGCTGGCACGATGGGAGTGGCAGGATGTCCGACATGAGCTCGCCTTCGGCCATCGACAAGACGTTGATGGTGCTGGACGCCGTACTGGAGCACTCGCGGTTCACGGACGTGGTGAACGCGACCGGCCTGGCCAAGTCGACCGTGCACCGGATCATGGCGTCGCTGGTCGAGCACCAGTTCGTCGCTCAGGCCGAGGACGGGTCGTACCATCCCGGCCCGAAGGCGCTGCGGCTCGCCGGGCACGCGCTGACGAACGTCGACCTCGCAACCGTGGCACGCCCCGTGCTCGCGGACCTGGTCGCGCAGACGCGCTGCACCGTCCACGTCGGACTGCTGAACGGCGACGAGGCGATCTACGTCGCCCGCCTGGACGGCCCCAAGCCGTACCGGATGCCCTCCCGCGTCGGCAAGGCGATCTGGCTGCACTGCACCGGCATCGGCAAAGCCCTGCTCGCCGAGAAGGACGACGAGTCCCTCGACGTCCACATCACCCGCACCGGCCTGCCCGCCCGTACGCCGCTGACCCACACCACGGCCGCCGCGCTGAAGGCCGATCTCGCGCAGACCCGCGCCCGCGGCTACGCCCTCGACGACGAGGAGAACGAACCAGGTATCCGCTGCGTGGCGGCCGTCATCCACGACCACACCGGCGCCGCAACAGCCGCCGTCAGCATCTCCACCCTGTCGCTGGAACAGTCCATCGCCCAGGTAGCACTGATGGCCCCTGCCGCCATCGAGGCCGCCCGCAAGATCTCAGCGGCTCTCGGCTACCGCGAGCCGACGCCCTGATCGATGGACCGACCATCGAACTGACACCCTCAGCCGCGGGCCACGATCCGTTCGGCGTTCTCGCGGATCTCGTCCATCAGGTCGACGCCCGAGTCGAGCATCCGTTGCATCTTGCGCGGGTCCTGGTCGCCGAACATGTGCGCGACCGTGACCTCGTGATCCGGGCGGCCGATGATCTCGATCGGGTCGCCGGCGCCGATCGTGCCCTCGCGGAGCACCTTCAGGTACGCACCGGGCCGGCCGGCCTGGTGGAACCGTTTGACCCAGTGCGGAATCTGCATCCGGTGCTGGAAGGTGACGCACGGGATGCGCGGCGCGCGCACCATGACCTCGACCTCGTCGCCGATCCGCCACACCTCACCGAGCAGCGCGCCGTTCACGTCCAGGCCTCCGGTGCGCAGGTTCTCACCGAACAGGCCGGTGGGGATGTCGCGGTCGAGTTCTCCGGCCCACCAGTTCGCGTCCTCGTCGGCGTACACGTAGAGCGCTTGGTCCGGGCCGCCGTGGTTGGCGGTGTCGCAGACCCGGTCGCCTTCCAGCCCGAGCGGGCGGACGCCGACCCGGCCGGGCTGCGGCCGCTTGTCGATCGCGGTGAACCCCGTGTCCTTCGGACCCGGAATCAGCCTCTCCACCACGTTGACCGTCAGCAACCGCATGCCTTTATCCTCCCCCGCTGTGGTGGCCGTTTCCACCGGTTTACTGACGCTTCAGGGGCAGTACGGCGATGATCAGCAACGTCGCCGCGGTCACGGCCGCGCCGATCCAGGCGGCCGCGCCGTACCCGGACTCGCGTGGGAAGACGCTGGTGGTGTGCGCGGCGAGGATCAGGCCGCCGAGCGCGCTGCCGGTGGAGAAGCCGACACTGCGGACGACCGCGTTCACGCTCATCGCGCTGGCGGTCTCGGCCTTCGGGGTGACCGCGAGGATCACGCCGGGCATCGCGGCCGAGAACGCGCCGACACCGAAGCCGAGGAGGCCGTTCGCAACGATCGGTTCGAGCAGGTGCGAGCGGGCGGTGGCGAACAGTACGAACGCGACCAGCACCGTCGCCGTACTTGCCGTCAGCAACATTCGCGGACCGAGTCGGACGCGCCAGCCGGGGACCAGGCGACCGGCCACGAAACCGAGCAGCGAGAACGGGACCAGTACCAGGCCGGCCTGGAAGGTGTTGAGACCGAAGCCGTAGCCGGCCGCCGAGGGGGTCTGTACGTAGCGGGTGACCATGCTGAACAGCAGGTACATGCCGATTCCGCCGGTGAACATCACGACGTTGGCTGCGGTGACCGCGGGGTGTCGCAGGAGCCTGATGTCGACGAGTGGGTTCTCGGTACGGACC
Source organism: Kribbella sp. NPDC031520 (assembly GCF_055580825.1). Classification (NCBI taxonomy): domain Bacteria; kingdom Bacillati; phylum Actinomycetota; class Actinomycetes; order Propionibacteriales; family Kribbellaceae; genus Kribbella; species Kribbella sp. NPDC031520. The sequence continues at coordinate 389,563 of NZ_JBVIKS010000006.1, read as the reverse complement.
TCGAGGAACGTCCAGCCTGCCAACACCAGCAGAGCAGCGATGAGCACGCCCAGGGCGAACCCGGTGTGGTGTTGCCACAGGCTCGTCTGACCGATCACCAGGAGCAGCGCAGGCAGCGCGATCGCGAGCAGGATCGCGCCACGTACGTCGAGCCGGACAGCCGGCCGGTCCGGAGCGTGCGGCAGTACGAAGACAGCGACGGCGAAGGCGGCCGCCGTGACGACGAGGCCGAGCCCGTAGGCGGCGCGCACACCGGCGACGTCGGTGATCAACCCGGACAGCGGGTAACCGATCCCGATCCCCGCAGTCGATGCCACTGACAACAATGCGATGGTCTTCGCGGCCCGGTGCTCGTCGAGGTGATCCCGGGCGACCGCCATCATCAGCACGAGCAGGCCGAGTCCGGAGCCCTGCAGCGCGCGGCCGATCAGCAGGAACGCGAACGGCAGCGGAAGCACGGTCAGCAGGCTGCCGACAGCTTCCGTCGCCAGCATCGCGAGCATGACCGTACGTCGACGTGGGCCCGATCCGAGGCGCCCGAGGACCGGCGTCGCGACGGCTCCCGCCAGTAGCGCGAGCGTCAACGTCCACTGCGATGCGGCGAGCGAGACGTCGTACTGCTCCGCGACCGCGGTGATCAACGGAGCTCCGAGGCTGCCGATCACGACCGACAGGATCACCCCGACGGACACCAGGAAACCCATCAGTACACGCGGCCTGGCAACCACCTGCGTCGTCCTCATCGGTTCGTCTCGGTCGTGATGTGGTTGAAGAGACCTGGTTTGATGCGAGTTCTCGCCTGGTGGGACCAGGGTTCGTCCACCTGGGGCAGGTCCAGGGCGGCACTGGTGTTGAGAAGCATGCCGAAGGCAAGGAACGCCTTGACGGTGACCGGGTCCAGCTGGGCGGTGTCAGCCACCGACTGCCACAAGCGGGCGAAGCTTGCTCGTACGGCGTCCCGCACCTCGCCGTCGCCGGCGGCCGCGGCGGCTGTGCCTTGGAGCTGGAGGAGCAGTGTCGTCCGGTCGGCGAGCATGTCGTTGTACTCCTGGCCCATCGCCGTCAGCGCCTCGATACCGCTGGTCCCGCCGGCCGCGGCGACCATCGCGAGCCGCATCCGCTCGAACGCCGCGTCCACGCACTCCAGGAACAGCAGCTTCTTCGTCCCGAACATCCGGAACACGTACGCCTGGGTGATCCCCGCGCGGCGCGCGATCGTCTCGGTCGAGGCGCCGGACAACCCGGCCCCGGCGAACTCCTGCTCGGCGATCCCGAGTACCTGTTCGCGCCGTTCCTGCCCGCTCATCCGTGTCGCCACGCCTCGAAGTTAGTAGGTAGTAACTACTAACCGCAATGTCTCCTGCATTACGTTTACGAGTGTATATTTACACTCGTAAACCAAGAGAGGAAGTGGGAGATGACAGACCAGCGATTCACCCGGCGCCGGGTGATTACCACCGGCGCCGTGACCGGTGTCGCCGCCGCGGCAGCCGGAGCGGCCGCGGGCGTGGCGTTCGCCCAGAGCGACACCCCGCCGACGATGCAGGCCTCGCCCCGCAGGCGTTTCGAGAACAAGGTCGTACTGATCACCGGCGCCACCAGCGGGATCGGCCGCGCGGCGGCACTGCTGTTCGCGGCCGAGGGCGGCAAGGTCGGGTTCTGCGGGCGCCGCGAGCAGCTCGGGAGGCAGGTCGAGGCGGAGATCCGGTCCGCCGGCGGCGAGGCGACGTACGTCAAGGCCGATGTCCGCGTCGAGGACGACGTCCGCACGTTCGTCGACGCGATCGCGACGAAGTACGGCGGGCTCGACGTCTGCTTCAACAACGCCGGGATCAGCATCGAGCGGCCGCTGCATGAATACACGACCGCCGAGTGGGACGACGTGACGAACACCAACCTGCGCGGCAATTTCCTCGCCCTCAAGTACGAGGTGCCGCACCTGCTGAAGCGCGGCGGCGGGACGGTCGTCGTGACCTCGTCGTCGAACGCGATCGCGACCACCGAGAAGCGGTCCGCGTACACCGCGACGAAACGCGGACTGGTCGGCCTGGTCCAGTCGGCCGCCCACGACTACGCGGCCCGCGGCATCCGGATCAACACGCTGATCCCGGGCACCACGAACACCGAGCTCGTCCGCCGGCTGGCCGGCATGATGAACGTCCCCGACCCGGTCTGGAACGCGCTCGCCGCCAACTGGGGCAAGACCCACGTCCACGGCCTGCAACGGATGGCGACCCCGAACGAGATCGCCGTCTTCGCGCTGGCGCTCGCATCCGACGACTTTCCGTACCTGACCGCGTCCCAGCTCGTCATCGACGGCGGCAAGACCGCCTACGCGGGCTGACCGAGGAGCTGCCGGACGAGGCGGTCGACGTACCGGTCCTCGTCCGGCAGCACGAACCACGGCATCGACACGCTCAGCTGCGCGCGCCCGTGCAGCGCGAGCCACAGCTCGAGGGAGGTCTCGCGGACCTCGTCGTCCGAGGCGTCCGGGAGTACGGCGCGGACCGCGGCGATCAGCGGTTCGAACGCGGCCCACCCGAGCTCGACCAGGTCCGCGGCGGGCGTGGCCAGGGCGTCGGTACGGCGGTGCGCGTGGAACATCACGGCGTACCGGCCTTCGTGCTCGCGCGCGTACCGCAGATAGGCCTTCGCGAGCGAGCGAACGTCGCCGTCGGCCGCGAGCAGGCTGTCGCGGAGCTCGCCGAAGAAGCGTGCCTTGACCGCGCGCAGCAGCTCCTGGAGGTCGGCGAAGTGCAGGTACAGGGCGGTCGGGCTGACGCCGGTCGCGGAGGTGACCGTACGCACCGACAACGAGTTCAAGTCCTGCGTCTCGAGCAACTCAGCCGTCGCCGTCACCAGCGCTTCCCGCAGGTCCTCCCCCGACCCACGCGGGCTGCGGGCTCTGCGGTTCGTCACGGTCACCTTGTGGAGTTTAGTCCTGGATGGCCTTGACGATCGCGATGTTGCGGGTCAGCCAGTCCTGTGGGAGAGACTCGTCGGTGCCGGTGGATTCGAGGGTCCACAGTACGTTCAGCATCTGCCGGACGATCACCCAGGCGCGGGCACGATCCTCGTCGAACCCGGCCGCGTCGACCGTCGTCCAGAACCGTTGCTGGACGGCGAACCGCAGGTCGTGCGCCTTCGCGACCTCGTCCCAGCGGTTCCAGATCAGCGGCGCGACCTCGAAGTGCGGGTCACCGGACAGCGGTTTCGGGTCGATCACCAGCCAGGGTTCGCGCTCCGCGGCGAGCATGTTCTCGTAGTGCAGATCGGTATGGATCAGCCGTCCGTCGGTGGCCGGGTCCGCGACGAAGTCGTCGGCCAGCGAGATCGCCTGCTCGACGTAGCGGTGCGGGACCGGCGCGGACGCCGGCAGCTGCCGGAACCGCTCGACCCACCGCTTCAGCTCCCCCGACAGCGTCCGGTACTGCGGTCCGGCCGGGACATGCAGCCGCTTGTAGGTCGCGCCAACGATCTCACAGGCGTCGAGCGCATCGACCGTGGTCAGGTCCCGCGACTCGAGCCGTTCCAGCAGCAGCGCGAACCGGCGCGGGTCGGCGCGCAGGAGTTGTACGGCGCCGTTGCCGGCCCAGTCGCGCAACGCCAGGTGCTCGGTCTCGGCCTCCCAGTGCGGGAACTGCACCTTCAGGACCGCGCGCTTGCCCTCGGCAACCACCGGCACGACGAGCGCGCAGTTCCCGTACGTCGCCGTACCGTCGATCTGCAACGACCACTCGCCGAGCAGGTCGCGGGTCAGCCGCGGCAGCCGGTCCAGCCAGTCCGCCCAGTCCTGACCGCGCGAGGCGACGACCAGCAGACCTTCGGGGATCTGGATCGACAACCTACTTCTTGCCCGCCTTCTCGGCTGGTTCGGAGGTGCGGAGGGCGGCGATGAAGGCCTCCTGCGGGACCTCGACACGGCCGACCATCTTCATCCGCTTCTTGCCTTCCTTCTGCTTCTCGAGCAGCTTGCGCTTCCGGGTGATGTCACCGCCGTAGCACTTCGCCAGGACGTCCTTGCGCATCGCGCGGATCGACTCGCGGGCGATGATCCGGGACCCGATCGCGGCCTGGATCGGCACCTCGAACTGCTGCCTCGGGATCAGTTCCTTCAGCTTGCCGGCCAGCGCGACCCCGTACGCATAGGCGTTGTCGCGGTGCACGATCGCGGAGAACGCGTCCACCGTCTCGCCCTGCAGCAGGATGTCGACCTTGACCAGCGCGGCCGACTGCTCACCGGTCGGCTCGTAGTCCAGCGATGCGTAGCCCTTGGTCTTCGACTTGAGCTGGTCGAAGAAGTCGAAGACGATCTCGGCCAGCGGCAGCGTGTAGCGCAGCTCGACCCGGTCCTCGGACAGGTACTCCATCCCGAGCAGGTTGCCCCGCTTGGACTGGCAGAGCTCCATGATGACGCCGATGAAGTCCTTCGGGCTCAGGATCGTCGCGCGGACGACCGGCTCGTAGATGTCGGCGATCTTGCCTTCGGGGAACTCGCTCGGGTTCGTGACGACGAACTCCTTGCCGTCCTCCATCTCGACCCGGTAGACCACGTTCGGCGCGGTCGAGATCAGGTCCAGGTCGAACTCGCGCTCGAGCCGCTCGCGGACGATCTCCATGTGCAGCAGCCCGAGGAACCCGCAGCGGAAGCCGAACCCGAGCGCGCCCGAGGTCTCCGGCTCGTACTGCAGGGCCGCGTCGTTCAGCTGCAGGCGCTCGAGGGCGTCGCGCAGCGTCGGGTAGTCGTCACCGTCGATCGGGAACAGGCCCGAGTACACCATCGGCTGGGGGTGCTTGTAGCCGCCGAGCGGCTCGGTCGCGCCGTGCACGGCCGCCGTGACCGTGTCACCGACCCGGGACTGGCGGACGTCCTTCACGCCGGTGATCAGGTAGCCGACCTCGCCGACGCCGATGCTCGGCGACTTCGCCGGCTCCGGGGAGATGACGCCGACCTCGAGCATCTCGTGCACCGCACCGGTCGACATCATCTTGATCCGGTCCCGATGGGTCAGCTCGCCGTCCACGACCCGGACGTAGGTGACCACGCCGCGGTAGGTGTCGTAGACGGAGTCGAAGATCAGCGCCCGGGGCGGAGCATCCTTGATGCCCTTCGGCGGGTCGATCTGCGCGACGATCTCGCTGAGCAGGTCCTCGACGCCCTCACCGGTCTTCGCGGAGACCTTGAGCACGTCGGACGGGTCGCAGCCGATGATGTGTGCCAGCTCGGCCGCGTACTTCTCCGGCTGGGCGCTCGGCAGGTCGATCTTGTTCAGCACCGGGATGATGTGCAGGTCCGCGTTCAGCGCGAGGTACAGGTTCGCCAGGGTCTGCGCCTCGATCCCCTGCGCGGCGTCGACCAGCAGTACGGCGCCCTCGCAAGCCTCCAGCGACCGGGACACCTCGTAGGTGAAGTCGACGTGGCCGGGCGTGTCGATCATGTTCAGGATGTACGTCGTACCGTCCGGGGCCAGCAGGCCGCCCGGGGAGTCCGGGCTCGGTGCGAACGGCAGCCGGACCGCCTGCGACTTGATCGTGATCCCGCGCTCGCGCTCGATGTCCATCCGGTCGAGGTACTGCGCCCGCATCGAGCGGTCGTCGACCACCCCGGTGATCTGCAGCATCCGGTCGGCCAGCGTCGACTTGCCGTGGTCGATGTGGGCGATGATGCAGAAGTTCCGGATCAGCGACGGGTCGGTACGACCCGGCTGCGGCACGTTCGTGGAGCCAGCGGGCACGGAGGGGTCCAAATCTCGTCTGGTACGTGGATATCCGCTCAATCATCCCATGGGGGTCCAGCGGATTCGAAAATCAGTAGCGACAGGCCGCTAGCGTGGTGACGTATGGCGCATGCTGCTGGGGTCCGGTTGCCCTACTTCGAACTGCCGTCCGCCGTGCGGGCGTGGGTGGAGCGAGAGCTCGGGTCGGTAGTGGTGTCGGCCACGACTCAGCAGGGCGGCTTCTCCCCCGGCGCCGCCGCCCGCCTGGAGGCCGCCTCCGGCCGCCGGGCGTTCGTGAAGGCCGTCGGTACTTCGTTGAACCCCAAGACGCCGGAGCTGTTCCGGCTGGAGATCATGGCGATGCAGGCGATCGGCCGGCTCCCGATGGCGCCGGAGCTGTACGCCGTGTACGACGACGGTGACTGGGTGGGCATGCTCTTCGAGGACATCGCTGGGCGTCTTCCCGCGCATCCGTGGGAGCAGCCGGACGCGGACCGGGTGCTGGACGCGCTGGCAGAGCTGACCGACGTACTGGACCCGTCGCCATGGCCGGACGCGCCGGTGATCGCCGTACGCAGCCATGACTTCCTGAGCCGCTGGGAGAACGTACTGGCGGACGGTCTCGCCGTACCGTCGTTCGTCGACCCCGAGGTGTTCGCCGAACTGGCGCGCACCGGGATCAGGGCGCTGGCCGAGGGCAAGGCGCTGGCGCACTACGACCTGCGCGCCGACAACATCATCCTGACCGACGACCGGGTGGTGTTCATCGACTGGGCGCACCCGGGGCTGGCGCCGCGCTGGGCGGACACAGTGATCCTGCACGCCGAGATGCGCGGTTCGGTGACGCTGCCGCCGCTCCCTGACGACGATGGGATCACGGGCTTCATCGCAGCGATCGCGGGCGGGCTGTGGTGGGGTTCGGCGCAGCCGGCGCCGCCTGGGATCCCGACGATGCGGCCCTGGCAGCGGGAGCATGCCTTGGTGCATCTGGAGTGGGTCCGCGATCGGATGCAGCGTTTCTGAGGCACAGGCGTCTGTAGCGGTGTGACGAATCCAATGGTGAGCGTCAGCCGCCCGGAACCTGTGGACACACAGGGGGCTGTTTCGGCGCTCTACGAACAGCACTGGGTCGGTCTACTCCGGCTCGCGGTGCTGATGGTGGACGACCGGCAGGCGGCCGAGGACGTCGTACAGGAGGCTTTTGCCGAGCTGTACCGGCACTGGCCGCTGCGGGAGCCCGATGCGGCCCTGTCCTACCTGCGTACTGCTGTGGTGAACCGCAGCCGGTCCGTACTGCGACGGCGCAAGGTAGCGCGGCTGTACATCCCACCTCACCAAGCCCCGAACGCCTCCGCCGAGAGCGACGCCGTAGTGGGCGAGGAACGCTCGCAGGTACAGCAGGCGCTCCAGGCGCTGCCACGACGTGCCCGCGAGGTGCTCGTGCTCCGGTACTACCTCGATCTTCCGTTCGCGGAGATCGCCCAGACTCTCGGGATCAGCGAATCCTCCGCCCGCGCCACCTCCTCGCGTGGCATCGCCGTCCTGACCGAACGCCTGAAGGAACTGCGATGACCGACACCGAGACCCGCCTCCGTGACTACCTCCACACCCAGGCCGCCGCCGTCCCTGACACCGCCCGAGGCCCTGGCTTCGAGCCACCCGTACGCCGCCGCCACTGGCCGGTCCTGGTCGCTGCCGCCACGATCGCCGTGGTCCTGGTCGTCACCGTGACCTTCCTGACCCGCACCTCGCCCGACAGCTCGGTCCCGGTTCCGGCCGGTCCGCCCCCGGGGCCGGTGTCCCATGCGGCTCCTGAAGTGCCGTACACGGTCATGACCGGCGACACTTGGACCGACCTCCACGCGACGCTGCACGACGGCGATCAGACGGTCCAGCTCCCCACCGGGGTCGGCGGTTTCGGCGGCCGGGTCGACGGTGGCTGGTTCGGCACGAAGCTGGTCAGGGGCAAGGGTGCGCAGGCAGGCGTCCTGAAGCCGGACGGCACGTTCCGGACGATCGGGCCGGACGGGATCGAGCTGGCGGTTCTCTCACCGGACCACCGGCAGGTCGCCGTCATCCTGCACCTCGACGAGAAGGGCGCGATCGCGATCTTCGACGTCAAGTCCGGCAAAGAGGTGTCACGCACTCCGGTGCTGCCGGTCCCGCCGGCCAATCTCGCCTGGAACCAGAGCGGGATCTGGGTGCGTGTCGACCAGTCGGCCCAGAACCAGCCCACCACCTACGAGCTGTACAACTGGCGGCCGAAGTCCGGCAAGGTCACCCGCGTGCCACTCCCGCAGTACAACGGCGGTCTGGCGGCTCCTGGGCCGTCCGACGTCGTCTCGGTGACGACGAGACGGGGCAACAACCGCTGCCTGAAGGCCGGCGTGTTGCGCAACGGGCAGTTCGACACGACCCGCGAGTACTGCGACGTCGCTCCCGCCGCCACGTACCCGGTGGTGTCGCAGGACGGGCGGACCATGGTGAGCAGCGACGTGAAGCTTGCCATCGACATCGAGTCCGGGAAGCAGACGAAGCTGCAACTGCCGGCCAACATCGAGGTGACGTCGTTCCCGGAGCCGGTGTTCGAGAACGTGAGCCAAGTGCTGCTGGTCACCCGTCCGGCGCGCAAGAACGGCCTCGCGGTCAAGGAGAGGGTCTACCGCTGTGACGTCCGGAGCGGTGAGTGTGCGGTCGCGCTGAGCACGACCGGCGGTGTGACGCTTCACCAGCCGTGACAGTACGAAGAGGGCGGCCCGGGTCTGCCGGGCCGCCCTCGCCGTTGTTCAGCTGTCTACGCGCACGAGGGTGTTGCCGGAGCCGTCTGCGCCGTCGGAGTACCGGAGCTGTCCGAGGTAGCGACTGCCGGCGGTCAGTCCGGTCCAGCTGGCTGTTACAGCGGCCTGTCCTGCCACCTGCACCGGCTGACTGGCTGGGGCGACGGTCAGGCTGCCTGCGGTGTTCTGCAGCTCCCAGTGGTTGAGCTTCACTTGTTGCTGGTTCGCTCCGGCGTACAGGTCGACGTACACATCCACCGGACCACCTGCGGGCCGGTCGAGGTTGACCTCCTCCTCTGCTGACCCGCCAGTGCTGCTGCCGAGCAGCGTCGTCGTTCCGGCCTTGTAGACAAAGACATCCAGGTCGGTACCGGCCGGGTAGTCCGCGTCGAACGTGGAGAACCTGGCGTACGTCGAACCCACCGGGACGTTCGCTGTGAACTTGGCGACGTGGTCGTTGGCCTTCGGCGCCGTGGTCGGGAACGACACACCACCCGGGGTCTTCAGCGTGGCGTCGGCGACCGTCGCCGCGTTCAGGCCCAGCGCGGTCGTGTTGAGCGTCCCGGCGTACCCGGAGGTGAGCGGGACCTGCACGGAGCCCGCCGTACCGGTGCCGTTGACCTGGACCGGCGCCTTCACTGTGAGCGGCTTGATCGCGAGCGTGCTGGCGACCGAGTGCTTCGCCGACTTCCACACCAGCTTGCCGAACGAGTACTGCTCGAGCGGCGCGCCGTTGTTCTCGATGGTGACCTTGTAGGTCGTAGTGCGGCCGGGGATCGTCACCAGCAGCTTCGGCGACACCGTCACCTTCAGGCCCTTCACACCTTCGACCTTCGGGAAGTACACCTCGGGGATCCGGCCGACGTTCGTGACGGTCCGGGTCACGGTCTGCTTACCGGCCAGGTCGCCGATCGCGATCGTCGGGTAGTTGAGGTCGCTCAGGTCGATCCTGCCGTTCGCGCACAGCTCGTGCGTACTCGGCACCTGCCCGGAACCGCAGACGAACTTCGCCCAGTCCGTGTACGTCGAGTCGTAGACCAGGCCGGGATCCATGCCGTACTTCGGCTGCACCTCGCCCGCGCCGTACCCGAACGGATTCGCCGCCGACCCGCTGTCGTTCTGGATCGGCTTGCCGCTCGTGTCCTTGTCGGTGGCGCTGGTCATCATCGCGGACTTGATCGCCATCGGGGACCAGGTCGGGTGCTTGCCCTTCAGCACCGCCGCGATCCCGGCAATGTGCGGCGTGGCCATCGACGTACCACTCATGAACGCGTACTCACCACCGGCCGCACTGAACGCGGTCGTCGCGGCGAGGACGTTCGTACCCGGCGCCATGATGTCGGGCTTGAGGAGGTCGCCGTTGCCGGCCGGGGACGGGCCGCGGCTCGAGGAACTCGCGACCATCGGGGCGTTCACGCGGACCGGGGTACCGGCGCCGATCGTCGCGGTCGGGTTCGCGGTGCCGCCGACGTACGCCTTGACCTCCGGCGCCTTCGTGTCGTCCAGGTGGACGGTCGGGACCGAATGCAGGTCGGCGTCCAGGGTGCCCGGGGTGAGGTTGAGCAGGATCATGCCGATGCCGCCGGCGTTCTTCACCTGCAGGCTCTTGTCGACGCGGGCGTTCACACCGCGGTCGCAGACCACGATCTTGCCCTTCACCTTGGCCGGGTCGAGCGTGCCGGCCTGGCAGAGCGTCAGGTTCGCCGGGTCGGCGTTGGGCAGACCCGCGTCCTTGGCCAGGACCACGGGCGCTTCCGGCGTACCTGCGCCGATCCCCGCGCCGGTGTAGGACTTGCCGTTGCCGAGCGTCACCGTGCTCTGGATGTCGCGGTCATGGGTGCCGTTGGCAACGGTCGTCACCCAGGGGTACGTCTTGCCGACGGTCGCGTCGCCCGGACCGGTGTTGCCGGCGCTGGTCGCGACGAACACGCCCGCCTTCGCCGCCCGCAGGAACGCGAGGCCGGTCGCGTTCACGTACGTCGACCCACTGCCGGAGACCGAGTAGTTGATCACGTCGACGCCGTCCGACACGGCGGCGTCGATCGCGGCCACGATGTCGGCGTCCGTACCGCTGCCACCACCGGTCGCGTCGACCGCCCACAACGCCTTGTAGATCGCCAGCCGGGCGTGCGGCGCCATCCCGGAACCCTTGCCGTAGTCGCGACCCATCACCGACATGTCGACGCCATAGTCACCGGCGGCCGTACTCGCGGTGTGCGTGCCGTGGCCGCCGTAGTCACGCGGCGACTTGAACTCCGCCGGGATCGGGCGGCTGCCGATGCCCTTGTCGAAGTACCGCGCGCCGATCACCTTGTTGTTGCAGGTGACGGGCGCCTCCTCGCCGGCCTGGCAGGTACCCTTCCACTTCTTCGCGACCAGAGCGTCGGACTGCTTGGTCGTCTTCATCGGCGCGAAGCTCGGCCGTTCCGGGACGAAACCGGAGTCGATCATTCCGATGATCACGCCGTCACCGGCCTGGTCGACCCCGCCCGCCTGCTGCCACGCGCCGCCCTTGCCGGACAGGCCCAGGAAGCGCGGCGTGTCGACGGTGTCGGCATGCTGGATCTCGCTCGGCTCGACGCTCTTCACGCCGGACGACTTCGCCAGCTTCACGGCGTCGTCGTACGACATCTCGGCCGAGAACCCGGCGTACGTGTAGTTGTAGTCGTAGAGCTTCTTGACGCCGGGGACCGTGTTCAGTACGTCGGTGCGCTCGTTGGCGAGGTGTTTGACGTAGTCGACCACGGGCGCGGCGGTCTTCAGCAGCTTCGCGCCGGGCAGCACCTTCGTCGCGGCCAGGCCGGTGATGTCACCGTCGTACTCCGCGACGGGTGAGTCGTCGAGCTGGACGATGTACGACCCGGTGCTGGAGCGCTTGACGTCGGGGTCGGTCGATTGTGTTGCTGGTTGGCCGGCGTTCGCGGCGTTTGCGGCGTTCACCAGCACTGGTATGCCGGCCGCGGCGGCGATCAGTGCGGTGGCGACCAAGATCGCCGGTCGTTTGCGGGTCACGGAGTTCCTCCAGGGCTTGGCGGAGCGATGGCGGAGCTTGGGGGCTCGCGGGGCCCTGAGTATGCCGTTGACCGCCGACAGTGTCACCCTCAGCACACACAGCGACCGCGGACCGAAGGGAAAACCCGATGCCCGACCTGACCGAATCCATCACAGTGCAGTCGACCGCTGACACACTGTACCGATTGGTCAGCGACCTACCGCGAATGCCCGAGTGGAGCCCGGAATGCACCCGAGTCACCTGGTCACACTCCCCAGCCCAGCCTTCAGCCGGTCCGACGGCGCCTGGCGCTCCCGGCGGTCCGGCGGCCTCGGGCAGTCCGGCGGCTTCGGACGGTCCCAGCGGTCCGGCGGCTTCGGACGGTTCGGTGGCGGATGGGCCGGCGGCTTCGGACGGTTCGGTGGTGGGTGGTCCGGTGGTGGGTGGTCCGGTGGTGGGTGGTCCGGTGGTGGGTGGTCCGGTGGTGGGTGGTCCGGTGGTGGGTGGTCCGGTGGTGGGGGCTCGGTTTGTGGGGCATAACCGGGCCGGGGGTGTCCGGTGGTTCACGTTCGGGCGGGTGGTGACTGCTGATCCGGGTCGCCGGTTCAGCTTCGATGTCACATTCGGCCCGATTCCGATCTCGCGGTGGGACTACTCCTTCGTCGGTACTACCGAGGGCTGCACAGTCACCGAATCCTGGACCGACCACCGCCCACGTATCCTGAAGAAGCTCCTCCGCCCCATCTTCGGCAACCGCACCCCGCGGAACGCCGACGGCATCCACACCACGCTGGCCCGGCTGAAGTCGGCCGCGGAGGCCGCGACCCACGCCTGAGCCCGGGTAGTCGGCCTGTCGCCGGTTTGGAGCTGGGGACGGCTTGTTGGTAATCTGGCTCTTCGCGCGCCCACGGGTGGTTGTTCAGTCGTGCGCCGCAACATCTTCCGTAATGACCGCACACACCTGATCGAGGCTCTGCTCCGTGGCGAACATCAAGTCCCAGATCAAGCGCAACCGCCAGAACGAGGCTGCGCGACTTCGCAACAAGTCCGTGAAGTCGACCCTCAAGACGGCTGTTCGTCGCTTCCACGAGGCCGTCGAGGCCGGCGAGGCCGAGAAGGCCAACGAGACCGCCCGCAAGGCCGGCCGCCTGCTCGACAAGGCCGTCAGCAAGGGCGTCATCCACGCCAACCAGGCCGCGAACCGCAAGTCGGCCATCTTCAAGAAGGCCGCCTCCCTCTGAGGCCCCGGTCGGGTCCCTGACCCGACCCCAACGATCGGCCCGTCCCCAGGACCGGCCGATCGTTTACGCATGCCCAAAACCACCACCCCACCCGCACAGAGCACACCTCGCCAGCCGGGGTCAGCGGCGGCGGGACCGGGTGGTCGGTGGGGTGGTTAGCGGCGGCCGTGGGAGCGGGTTACTGTCAGGACCATGCGCTCGAGGGCGTAGCCGGCGTCGCCGGAGGCGCCTTTGACGTCGGCGTCGGCCTGGGCTACGGCCTTGATCGCGGCGGCCAGGCCGCCCGGCGTCCAGCCCCGGACCTGTTGCTTGAGCTGCTTGAGCTTCCACGGAGGTACGCCGACCTCGCGCGCCAGATCCGCGTCCCGCATCCCACCGGCCGCGCTCGCGTACTTCGCCAGCCCGCGCAACCCGCCCGCCATCGCACTCGTCACCAGCACCGGCGCGACCCCGCAGTCCAACGCCCACCGCAGCTGCTCCAACGCCGGCTCCGTCCGCCCGGCGATCGCCGCATCCGCGACCGCGAAGCTCGTCACTTCAGCACGCCCACCGAAGTACTGCCCGATCAGCTCAGCGGTCACCGCCTGCCCGCCCGAGTCCGACACCAGCTGCGAACAAGCCCCGGCCAACGCCCGCAGATCGTGCCCGACCGCATCGACCAGCGCCGACGCCGCCCCCTCGTCCACGGTCCCGCCGAGCAGCCGGATCTCTCCCGCCACGAACTGCGGCAGCTCCCACGCCTTCGGCGCCGTCGCGACAAGCTCGTTGACCGATGCCTTCCGCAACTTGTCGAGGACGCCCTTGCCCTTCTGCCCACCGGAATGCACCAGCACCACCAGTACGTCGTCCGACGAGGCGCCGGCGTACTCGATCAGATGCGGCGCCATCTCACTCGGCAGGTTCTCCAGCGCGCGCAGCACCAGCACCCGCTCGCTCGCGAACAGCGACGGCCCGGTCAGCTCCGCGAACACACCGACGTCCAGCGCCGCCGCCTCCAGGTCCGTCACCTCGACGTCCGCGCTGGTCTTCGAGACCGCCGCGATCGCCGACCGCACCGCCCTATCCGCCAGGAACGACTCGGTCCCGGTCACCAGCAGAACGTCACCGAGCTTCGGCGCAGAACCTTTACGAGCAGCCACGACGCCAGCATCCCACGCCGCGCGGACAATCCCGGTGCGCGCCCTGGGCAAACCGGCGAGGATGACGCCATGACCTCAGCTGTCGACGCGTTGGTAGTCGTGGATGTACAGACCGCGTTCGTCTCCGGCCCAGACCCGGTACCAGGCGCCGCACAACTCCTGGAACGCATCGGCGAGCTGCTCGACCGCGCGCGTGAAGCCGACGCGCTCGTCGTACATCTACAGAACGACGGCCCGCCCGGCGCCGACGACGAACCCGGCACGCCGGGATGGGAGCTGTACCTACCGGTGAAGCCCGGCCCCCGTGAACAGGTGATCCGCAAGCCGAGGGACGACGGCTTCGACGCGACTCCCCTCGGGGAGCTCCTGGTGTCGGCCGGCGTCCGGTCGCTGGCGATCTGCGGGGTGATGTCGGAGATGTGCGTCCACGCCACCGCCAAGACCGCACTAGCCCGCGGTTACCACGTCGTCCTTCCGTACGACGCTCACGGCACCTACGACATCCCCGCCGTGCCAGGCGTCTCCGAAACAGTCCCGGCCCACATAGCCTCCCGAGTAGCCGCCTGGTCCCTCGGCAACCAGACCCACAACACGATCCCCAGCTCGGCGATTGGCTTCTAACCGACCAGCTCCTGGGGTTGGGTGGTGAGGGACAGGTGGTTGTTGGTGTTGGTGATGACGAGGGTTCCGCTGGTGTTGGTCGTGGCGGTGCGGACTGTGGTGTGGGACAGGAGGTCGAGGGTTCTCGGAGCCGGGTGGCCGTAGTCGTTGTTGCGACCAGCTGAGACCACCGCGAGGCGGGCGTTGGCGGCCGCGATGAACGCCGGCTCCTGCTGAGCCGACCCGTGGTGCGGGACCTTCAGCACGTCGGCACGTAGATCAACCCCGGTCGCGAGCACAGCCCGCTGCGACTCCGGCTCGAGGTCCCCGGTGAGCAGGATCCGTAGCCCGGAAACCTCGACCATCATCGCGATACTGGCGTTGTTCTCCGGCGACCCCTCGTCCGTCGACGTCGCCGACGACGTACCCGGCGGAGGAAGCGCCGGCACCTTCGCCGGCCACAAGGTCGTCCAACTCACCCCGCCAACGGACCGCTGCTCATGGAACGTCACAGTACGCACCCCCACTCGATGCTGCCCCGCAAGCTCAACCACCCGCGCGTACTCGGCCCGCGGCGAGAAGTACGGCGTCACCTCGATCTCGTCCACCTTCCGCCCGTTCAACACACCTGCCAAGCCGCCGACGTGATCGGCGTGGAAGTGAGTCAGCACGACCACCGGGATGTACCTCACCCCTAACTCCTTGAGACACCGATCCATCGCCGCCGGCTCCGGCCCGGTGTCGACGACAACCGCCGCACCGTCACCCGCTCGCAGTACCAACCCGTCGCCCTGCCCGACGTCACACACGACGAACACCCAATCGCCCGGCGGCCACCCGAACGATCCGACAGGCCGCAGTACGACGACCGCCAGCACGACCACCGCCACAACCATCGCGATCGGCCGGGCCAGGACGCGGTGCATGCCGACGACGAGCACGACGCAGAGCAACGTCAGTACCGCGACGCCGATCACCGTTGCAGGCCAGTCGTTCGCAGCGCCGGGCAGGTTCGCGCCTTCGCGGGCAACCAGAATGATCCAGCGAGCCGGCCAGCCCGCAACCCACCCGACGAACTGCGCCAGGCCCGTACTCACCAACGCGACACCGGCCGCGACGAAGCCGAGGATCGTCGCCGGACCAACTGTTGGACCCGCCAACAGATTCGCCGCGACCGCGACCAGCGACACCTGCCCCGACAGCCACGCGACGATCGGCGTACACGCAAGCTGAGCGGCAAGCGGGCACGAGATCGCCTCCGCCAGCCACCCGGGAAGCCACCGCGCCATGGCATCCCGCCAGCCAGGCCCGAGCAGTACGATCCCCGCGGTCGCGAGCACCGACAACGCGAATCCGGCCGACCGCGCGAGCGACGTGTCGAGCAGCAGGAGCATGATCACCGCGACCGACAGACTGCGTACGGCACGGCGCTGCCCTCCCCCGCTGGTCATCGCAGCCAAGGCAATCAAGCCCATCGCGGCCGCACGCAGCACGCTCGGCTGCGGCCGGGCGAGTACGACGAAGACGACAACCGTCAGCACACCGACCACGGTCAGACCGCGCGCACGTACGCCGATCCCTCGCGCCAGCGGGAGTACGAACGCAAGCAACAACGTCAGATTCGTCCCCGAAACCGCCGAAAGGTGTGTGAGGCCGGTCGTCTGGAAGTCCGCGTTCAGCTCGGTGGACACACCCGAGACGTCGCCCATCACAAGTGCCGGGACGAGACCGCGGACATCGTCTGGCTGGTCCGCTACCGCATCGCGCAAGCCAGCACGGACCTTCTCGGCCGCCCGCAACCACCACGCCGGCGCGTCTATCACCCGTGGTGGTGAGCGGGTCGAGAACATCGCGGCGACACCCGCGCCACCGTCGACCTCCTCGAGCCGGCCGGTGGCGTCGACGTGCTGCCCGTACCGGACGTTCTGCCACCTAGCGGTCCCCACAACGAAGACCGGAGTATGAAGCCGAACAGTGCCAATGGTCGCGGAGCCTGGGCCGGTGCCGCGTGCACGGATCTCCTCGATGGTTGCTTTGACGACGACGTAAGGCGGACGGTGGGTGGTTGTGCTTTGACGCAGGGACGGGTCTCCCTCGATCTTCAGGCGGGCGTTGACAGTCGCGGAGCCGGTCGCGAGCTCGCGCACCGGTCCCGCAAGCAGAGAGGCTGACTGGAGCGCGGCCGCGATTCCCAACCCCGCAACGACAACCAGCGAGCCCACCGCCGCCCAACCGAAGGTCTTCCAAGCTCCGGCCTGCCGCTGGTGGGGCGTCTGCCTGCGGAGAAGCAGCGTGACAGCGGCGCCGGCAGCGAGGGCGAGCGTCGCGACAAGGAAGCCGGTGAGTGGGCAGTGGCCGACCAGGAGCGCCGCAGCAAGCCAACCGGTGGCGGATGGGATGAGTAGGCGGGCGTCGAGTGGCTCCTCCGGCGGGGCGGGAGCCGCGACGTCCGGCTCCGTCTCCGTCTCCGTCTGACGGTCGAGATCACGCTCGGGCCCGGTTCGGTCCGGCAGCGGCGTGGGTGGTTGGGCGGCGGGGTCAGAGGCGGACATGAGGTTTGAAGGAGTCGAACTTCTCGGGGCCTACGCCAGGGAACTCCTGGAGCTGGACGATCGTGGTGAAGAGTCCGTTCTGGGCGCGGTAGTCAACCATGCACTGAGCGAGCACGGGGCCGACGCCGGAGAGCGCGTCCAGTTGGTCGAGCGTGGCGGCGTTGAGGTTGACGGGGGCACTGGGCGCTGTGGTTGGGGCCGATGTGGCGATGGCCGGTGGGTTCGTGGGTGGGGGCTGGTTGAGCCGGCCGACGATGATCTGTTCGCCGTCGGTGACCTGGCGAGCGAGGTTGAGGGTGGTGAGGTCGACGCCCGGGAGTTGACCGTCGGCGAGGGCAAGGACGTCGGCCGCACGAGACCCGGCCGGGGCTCTGACCAGGCCCGGGTAGCGGACCGTGCCGACGACGTACACGACGACGAGCGGTTGATCTGGCGAACCTTCGGCGCCACGCGATTGGTTCGTGCCGGGTGACTGGTTCAGGCCAGGTGACTGGCTGGTTGCGGGCTGAGTCTGGCTCGCACCCGATGGGCGTTGGCTGGGGATTTGGACCCGTTCGGGAATCCGTCCACCGCGCACTTCGTCATCACGCTCCTCCTGCTGTCCGGTGTGATCGTGCGGGTCTTCGTCGAGCGCGCGGATTGCGGGGACATGCGTGTTCGGCCGAACGGCGAGGCGGGCCAGGGCTCGCTCTCGGGCATCCGGGGGGTGGGTTGGGAGCGCGACGGAAGACCTTCACGCCCAGAGAAAGTACGAGTTCGCGAACTCCTCGAACCGACAACTTGGCATCTGTGGAGAACAGCGCACCCCAGAGCGACATCGACCCGAAAGCCTGGGCTCCTGCTCGTGCTGGCCTCGTTCCGGGTTGGTACTACCTGCGGCTGATGAGGCCTCTTCGGGCCGGACGAGGTTGGCTGGGCTGAACGAGCTGCCGGAGATCGTGTCGGTGGGCGCACCGACGACTGGAACGGCTGTTCTGGTCGTGGTGCTGGTGCCGCGGCGCATGAATCCCTGGACGCTTGACGAGACCGTCGTCCCAACCCTCGCCCCTAGTCGCCCTCAATGCCACTTGATCTCCCGCCACTGCACGCCTCGCGTCTCTTGCGTCCCAAAGAGTTCGACACGTCTCGTCGCGCCTTGGTCACTGGCGCCGGCCCCGACCTCGCGTGCGCTGACCCAAGCGGCATGCCGCCCGCTGCGACCATCCAGCCGGATTTGGCGAGCCTGAAATTCCATCGCGTACTCGCTGCGCGATCCCTTGTGAATCTCCACGACCACGTTGACCGAATTCACTCGTCGTCCTCAGCTCAGAAGGACCATGAGCCCCAGCGGCGGTTGCGGCCAGCGCATGGGCGGTCGGGGTAGGCCCATCCCCGAACAGACGTTTGCCAGACAGGTCCATGATGGGTTGGGACTCACGGTGGTAGTTGTGAGCTTTGTCGTGCTGCCCCGTCGGCCGGGTCGTCCCCCCTCTGACCGGAAGGATCCTCGGCGCCCGAATCGACGGAGCAACCCCGTCCGCAGGGACATCGGTTATGAGCGACTGTTCCGCCGCAACTAGGCGACTCGAGGAGGGACTGACGATGGGTGGCAATGATGAGAGTGTGACAGCAGCTGACGCTTTCGTGTTCTTCGGCGCAACCGGTGATCTCGCCCACAAGATGATCTTTCCGGCGCTCTACCGGATGGTGAAGCGAGGAGGTTGAACGTCCCGTGATCGGGGTCGCGTACTCACACTGGGGCCTGTCCCAGCTGCGCGACCACGTGCGGGACAGCATCGCCCAGGCCGACGGAGGGGTCGACGACACCGCGGCCCTCGACCGGCTGCTGTCGATGCTGTCCTACGTCGACCGCGACTACGGCGACCCGGCCACTTTCGCCGCGCTACGAAAGACGCTCGGTGATGCCCGCCGCCCGGCGCACTACCTGGCCACACCGCCTTCGTTGTTCGCCACGGTGATCGAGGGCCTCCAGGCCGCGGGACTGACCCAGGACGCGCGGGTGATTGTGGAGAAGCCGTTCGGGCGTGACCTGGACTGGGCGAGGGAACTCAACGGGGTTGTGCGGTCGGCGTTCCCGGACTCTGCGATCTTCCGCATCGATCACTTCCTTGGCAGGGAGGAGATCATGAAACCGGATCAAAGAGGCCAGCCAAGTGCTACGTCGCTTTGTCGCGACAGTGGTCGTGTACGACCCGGCAACCACGGGCGCCGGCTTCTCCTGCACTGACATCGGCGTACTCGCCGCCTGGGCCTCGGCGCAACCGGCCTCGCCCTGCTCTTCTTCCGCTGGACCCCGTCAACCGAGTGACCCGCGGTCAGGTTTGAAACGGCTGGTACGGGTGACGGTCAGGGCTCTTGGTGTGTGAGGGGGCCCAGGGCTTGGGCCGTCTGTGCGAAGTCCTGGATTGCGTCGGACTGGGCGTTCGTGCGCCAGATCAGGGCCCACTGCGCCAGCGGTGCGTCGTGGATGGGTATGTACGCGATGTCGGGACGTGCGAAGTACCGGGTGCCGTGTGCGAATGCCATTGAGACGGCTTCGCAGTTCGACAGGAGGGGAAGCATGTCCGCGAGGCTCGTGACGGAGGGGCCGAGCGGAATGGGACGGCCGCTGGGGGTGCGGCGGGGGATGAGCCCTTCGCGCCAGTAGTCCGGCTTGGCGCCGCCCATGACGACTTCGTCGGCTAGGACCTCGTACGAGACCGACTGGCGTTCGGCCAGCCGATGGGCCGCGCCGACGGCCAGGACAACGGGCTCGATGTAGACGACGGGGCCGACGGTGAGGTCAGGTTCCCTGACGGGGAGCCAGAGGATCTGGAGGTCGACCTCCCCGGTGCGGAGCGGCCCGAAGGGGTCGCCGAACCCGCAGTGCCGGATCTGCACGTCGCTGGTGGGATATCGGGTGCGGAAGGCGTCCAGCAGCGGGCGTAGATCGTGGTGATTGCCGCCGACCATGCCGATGCGCAGTACGCGCGTCATGCCGCGCGCGGCGCGGACGGCGCGGTCGATGGCTGCGCGCATGCCGCGGTACATCGGGTCCAGATCGTCGAAGAGTTGCTGGCCGTTCGGGGTCAGCTTCACGCGCCGGCTGGTGCGTTCGAACAGAGCGGCGCCGATCTGACGTTCCTGCTTCCTGATCGACTGACTGACCCGGGACGGGGTGACGTGCAGACGCTCCGCGGTCCGGCCGAAATGCAGCTCCTCGGCGAGGACCAAGAAGATCTCGATGTCCCGAAGCTCCATCAGCGCCTCCCGATCGTGAACCTGTCGCTCAACAGTGCGTTGCCCAGATCGGCGTTGTTCGCGATTGCCGACATCGCGGACGCTAGCAGGGCACCCTGTCCAAAGGAGCCCTGATGAAGATCCTGATTTCCGGCGCCAGTGTCGCCGGTCCCGCACTCGCCTACTGGCTGCGCCGCTACGGGTTCACGCCCACCGTGGTCGAGCAAGCTCCCGCCCTGCGTGCCGGCGGCTACAAGGTCGACCTGCGCGGGGTTGCGATGGAGGTTGTCACACGGATGGGCCTGCTGTCCGCCGTTCGTGAGTCCAGCACCAAGATCCGCGGCGGCGCCTGGGTCAACGACTCCGGCAAGGCGCTGGCGACCCTTGGCCCGGATCTGATCGGCATGCGCGCGCCCGGGGACGACGAGGTCATGCGCGGTGACCTGTCCAACCTGCTGTACCAGACCACGAAAGCCGACGTGGAGTATCTGTTCAGCGACTCGATCACGAGCCTCACCGACGGCCCCGACGGCGTCGCGGTCACCTTCCGGCACGCGGCGCCCCGCCTGTTCGATCTGGTCATCGGCGCCGACGGGCTGCACTCGGCCGTGCGCCAATTGGCATTCGGCGAGGAGGATCGTTTCGTCCGCCCGCTGGGCATGCATGCGTGCGTCGTCACCGTTCCCAACACCTTCGGGCTGGATCACTGGGAACTGCTCTACCCGACCCCCGGCCGGGTGGTCAACGTGTACAGCACCCGCCCGGACCTCGCCAAGGCTCAGTTCGTCTTTCCCACTCCCGCAACCCTGCCCGGCCGTTCCGACCGCGCGGCGCAGGAACGCGTGGTCGCGGACTCCTTCGCCGGGATCGGCTGGAAGACCCAGACCCTGCTGCGGGCCATGCCCGCCTCGCCGGACTTCTACTTCACCTCCATCAGCCAGGTCCACCTCGAGCAGTGGTGGACCGGCCGGATCGCGCTGGTCGGCGATGCAGCGTACAGCCCCTCGCCCCTGTCCGGTCAGGGCACCAGCCTCGCGGTCGTGGGAGCCTATGTCCTGGCCGGCGAACTCAAGGCCGCAGCGGGCGACCACCGCCGCGCCTACGCCAACTATCAGCAGGCCATGAGCGAGTACGTCGAGACGAATCTGACCCTCGGCGCGAGCAACGCCGGCCAGATGGTTGCGGGCAGCGCCCGGCAGATCCGCCTGCAGACCACGATGATGCGGCTGGTCAGCCACCTGCCGTGGAAGGACCTGGCCATGCGGCCGATCATGAAGCCCCTCAACCACGCCGCGAACGCCATCACTCTCGAGACGTACGACGAATCTCCCGACGGCGTCGCCGCGTAACGAGCTTAGAACTTGCTGCTCCTCCTCTTCACGACCGCACCGACCGTCGCGGCCTCGCGACGACCGGGCACCCGAGGATTGCGAGTGCATGGCGGCCCTTTCACGACGTGACTTTGGACCCTGGGTGCCCGAGCTTCGCCTGACGACGAAGACGTGACGCAGGCGGTGCAACACACAGCGAATGTCACGGCGCCTGGCCGGACTCGCCCGGCGACGAGTTCGGGCCACGGTCGAAGACGACCCTCCGCCTGTCTGAGGGGTTACAGACGGTAGTTGCCATCGACAACTTTACCCTCGGTCCCGCGGTCGGTGGCATCCGGATGCGACCGGAGGTGAGACCGGCTGCGGTGGTCCGGCCGGCGCGCAGAATGACGCTGTCGCGGGACCACAAATGGACCGGGACTGGTCTGGGTCCAATCCCGGTACCATCGACGGCGCTATCTCGTCTGCGTCGCGGCCGCTGCCGGGTCCTCCCGGAGCTGAGGGCACATTGGGGGCCGTGCAAGGTTCCGACCTCGCCGCAACTGTCTACATAGCACGCCTGCAGGACGTATGCCACGAGACCACGAAAGGACCAAGACAGATCTGGGTCCGTCCCAGTCCTATCGACGGCGCTACCTCGTCTCCCTCGTGGTCGCTGCCGGGCGCCAAAGATCCCTTGGCCGGTTCGGGGCTGCACAGACGCCACATAGAGCCCTCGCTGGCTGACCGCTCGGAATCAAGGTGCGCTCGAGGGTGGAGAGCATCGCGGCAACCTCGCCGCCGGTGTCAGCGCGATCGAGTCTCCCGTTCGCCTCGACATGCTGTCCGAATCTGACGGTCTGCCATTTCGCGTTCCCGATCACCAGTACTGGCGTACGGACCCGAACCGTCTTCGTTCGTTGACTGCGCACCTCCTCGATAGTTGCTTTCACCACCACGTACGGCGGGCGCCTGCTGGTAGTGCTCTGCCGCAACGACGGATCCCCGTCGATCCGCAACCGCACCTTCACCGTCCCCGCCCCACCGGCCAACTCGTACACAGGCCCCGCCCGCAACCCCGCGACCTGCAGCCCCGCCGCGATCGCAAGTCCCCCGACGACCACCAACACCCCCACAGCGGCCCAGCCCCGCCGAGCGCCAACAGCACTCCAACGATTCGCGGCGCGCGACGACGGATCCGGGTCCCTCGCCGGCGAGGGCGTCCGACGCTGCCGACGTACCAGCAGCAGGCCGACAACCGCCGCCATGACCAGCGCCCCGCCACCGACGACGCCACCCACCAAGGGCGCCTGCCCCACCAGCACCGCCGCGGCCAACCACCCGGCAGCCGCCGGCGTCAGCAAGCGCAGGTCGACCGGCTCGACCTCCGCCGGGTCGTCCGCCGGCTCGTCTGCCGGGTCGGGGTCCGGGGCTGGGGTGGGGTCAGATGCGGACATGGGATTTGAGGGAGTCGAACTTCTTGGGGCCTACGCCGGGGACCTCCTGGAGTTGGTCGATGGTGGTGAAGGGGCCGTTCTGGGTTCGGTAGTCGAGGATGCGTTGGGCCAGGACGGGGCCTACGCCGGGGAGGGCGTCCAGTTGCTCGACGGTGGCGGTGTTGAGGTCCACGGGGGTGTTCGGGGCCGTCGTGGGGGTGGTGGGTTGGGTTGATGGTTGGGGTGGGCCCGTGGGTTGGGGCTGGTTGGGTTGGCCGACGATGATCTGTTCGCCGTCGGTCACTTGGCGGGCGAGGTTGAGGGTGGTCAGGTCTACGCCGCGCAGTGCGCCGCCGGCGAGGGTGAGGACGTCGGCCACGCGCGCGCCGAGCGGGGCGCGGACCAGGCCGGGTCGGCGTACCTTGCCTGCCACGTAGACGACTACGAGCTGCTGGTTCGGTGTCGTGCCGGCGCCGGGTAGCTGGCCGGGGCCGAGCTGGGTCTGGTTGGCGGCCGGCTGGGTGGAAGCAGGCTGGCCGGTGCCCGGCTGGGTCTGGCCGGTGCCTGGTTGGGTCGAGGAGGCGGAGGGTTGGCCTGTGCTCGGACACGGCTGGGTTGTCGTGGGTGCGAGCTGAGTGGGGCAGGGTTGGGCGACTGAGCTGCCAGTAGTTGTGGTGATGGGGTGGTTCTCGGAGATGGGGGTGGGGCGCGCGCGGAGGAAGGTCCACGTGGCCCAGGTGAGGCCGACGGCGAGGACTGCCAGGAGGACGAGGACGTGGCGCGGGGTGAGCGTCCAGCGGGCGTCACGCAGCCGGTCGACGATCCGATCGGGTCGGTGGTTCTGGTGGTCAGGCTGCCCGGGTGGACGGCGGTCCGGGTGGTGGCGTTCGGGTTGCTCGGGTGGGCGGCGGTTGGGGTGGTGGTGTTCGGGATGCTCGGGTGGGCGGCGGTCGGAGTGGTCGCGTTCGGAGTGGCGTTCGGTGGGGTCGTGTTCGGAGTGGTCGTCGGGGTTGGGTTGTTGGTTGGGGGTCCATCCGCCGCGCACCTCATCACGCTCCTCCTGGTATTCGGGGTGTTCGTCGGGGGTGTGGAGGTCGGCGTGCGTGGGCGGCCGGGCGGTGAGGCGCGCGAGGGCGCGGGCTCGGGCGTCCGGGGTCGAGGGGTCGGTACGGCGGAAGACCTTCACAGCCAGAGAAAGTACGAGTTCTCGGCAGGATCACACCGGCGACTTCAAACCTGTGGAGAACAGGAAGCAGGCGGGCAGGTGCTCAGAGGGGGCTTACCACTACGGCTAGGAGGCCCGGGCCCACGTGGGCTCCGATTACGGCGCCCACTTCGCGGACGACCAGCTCTTTCGTTTGGGGGAGGCGGGCGGTGAGGGTGTCGGCCAGGGTCTGGGCTTTTTCCAGGTTGGACAGGTGGTGGACCGCCAGGTCCACTGGGGTGTCGCCGGCTCGTTGAATGGCTATGTCGGCCAGGCGGGCGATGGCTCGGCTCGAGGTGCGGACCTTCTCCAATGGGACTATCCGGCCGCCGTTGATGGTGAGCAGCGGCTTCACGGCCAGGGCGGTGCCGAAGAGGGCCTGGGCGGCACCTATGCGGCCGCCACGGCGGAGGTATTCGAGGGTGTCCACGTAGAAGTAGGACGAGATCGTCTTCATCCGGGCCCGGGCGGCGGCCTCGACCGTGGCGGCGTCCTCGCCGGCGGCGGCCGCGGTGGCTGCGGCCAGGACCGGGAAGCCGAGGCCCATCCCCAGGGAGCGCGAGTCGACGACGTGGACCGGGATCGGGGACTCCTTCGCGCCGATCATCGCGGCTTCGAAGGTGCCGGACATGTCGCCGGAGAGGTGGATCGAGACGACCGCCTCGGCGCCGTCGGCGGCGCAGGCCGCGTACGTGTCGGCGAAGGTCTGCGGCGCCGGCCGGCTCGTGGAGACCGGCGTGAACGTCTTCAGCGCCTCCGCGACCGCGTCCGCGGAGGTGGCGCCGTCGTCGTACGACGTGCCGCCGATCACGACCTGCAGCGGTACGACGGTCACCGGGAGGCGGAGGAGCTCGTGCGTGGACAGACCGGCCGTGGAGTCGGTGACGACCTGCACGCGGGCTGCCATGCAGCGAGGTTACCGGACGGTTAAGCAACCAGTAACGTCCCAGCGCAGTGCCGAACTCCACAAGCTGAGTGAGACAGCGCACCAGAGCAGCGAGGTGAAGGCCACCCCTCCGGGGCCTTCACCTCGCTTCGGGAACTCTGCCGGGCTCCTGGCGTCCCCTGTGCGTCAACAGCCCGGCGTGTTCGGCTGACTCCCCCTGGCTGTCAGCTGACGTTGATCGGGCCCCGACGAGCTACTCCCCGTATCCGGCTCCGCATGAACCGGCCTGACCGCGAGCTCGCCGAGGTCCCGGGAGGTCCCAGCGGCCGGCCGACCGGCGGGTGACCAAACCCGCCGGTTTACCCGCGCCAACCGGGCCGCGACACTCGTCCCCTGTGTCGTGTGCCTGACCCCGTGCTGGGACCCCGCCCCGGAAGCAGTGCGTGTAAGGTGCACCGCGCCGGGTACAGGCAGGACAGATCCACACTCGACAGCACTCCGGAGCTCTCGGCCGCCGGTCGGCGCCCCCACCAACCAGCCACCGGAGGCCCTCCGCGTCGCCTTCGCCGAGCCATGCGGTCGGGCGCTGTGCCATGGCCTCTTCATGGTCCACCGCCTTTCCCGCCGCTTTCCGGTGTCGGACTCTGCTTCGTGGAACCTGCCCTACGGCTGTAATTCTTTGCCGCCCGGCCATGTCAGGACGAGGCAGAACTACCGGCAGTTACCCGGCAGCTTCGGCGGATCCGCGTCAGGAAAGGGCGGCGAGTACGTCGTTGGCCAGCCGCTGTACCGCGGCCGCCGGATCGGGCTGCGGCCACCCGTCAGCGGCCGTGGCGGTCTGGCACGACTCCTGCAGCACCGCCCACGCAGTCGGCAGCATCGGCGGGTCCATGGTGCGCTGCCACGCCAGCAGCTCCCCGCAGACCGCATCTCCCGCTTCAGAACGACCGAGCGCATGCAGCACCGCCACAGCTTCCGGCAGTACTTCGAGCAGGTACACGACCCGCCCTTCGAGCAGCAGCCGGTTCAGCGCATCCAGCACCGCCAGACGAGCCTGCTCCACCTCACCGGCAGCACGGGCCAGCCGCGACCGGTAGAGCATCACCAAGTAGTCGAAGTACCCACGGTGAGCCCGGATGTCCGCGTCGGCCTGGTCGAGCAGGGCGCGCGCTTCGTCGTACCGGCCGTCGTGGTACTCGACCATGGCCAGGCAGCCGGCCACCTTCGTACGCTCAGGGTCGTCGGACGCCTGGCTGTCGCGGGCGAGCAGGGCCCAGTGACGAGCACCGGCCAGGTTCCCCAGCTCGAGGTCGACTCGGCTGAGGGCCATGTACGCGATCTCGTCCGGGTAGACGCCCGGGTTCACCAGCGCGGCCTCCCAAGCGAGCAGGAGGTCACGCGCCTCCGCCAAACGACCCCAGCGCAGCAGAGCCAGCCCACAGGTCGCCTGTACGGTCGCAGACCGCTGCAGGTCGCCGTGCTTCCGAGCGTCGTCCACCAGCGCAGGAACCTCGGCCAGGCTCTGCGTATCGAGTAGATGCGAGCCGGACGACACCCAGCCGCCCCGAGCGACCAGACCCATCTCGGTCTCGCCCGGGATGAGCTTGCGCGCCTCCTCGTAGTGCCGCCGCGCCCCGTGGATGTCACCGGTCAGACTGGACAGCCGTCCCGCGATGGCGAGCAGACGACCGCTCGTCTCCTGGTCAGAGACATTGGAAGAGCACAGGGTTGCCCAGCGGATCCCGCTCTCAGCCACGCTCGCCTGGTACTGCCACGCGACCCGGAACCCGAGCACGATCCGCGCCGCCGTGTCCCACTCCCCCAGCTCCGCGGCCCGCGCCAGCGCCACCTCGAACAGCGCCGAGTTCGCATGCGCCGCCCGGTACCGCCGGTCGCGGTCCGGCGACGACCACGCGCCCTCCAGCCCGGACACGTACGTCGTACACCACTTGACGGCCCGGTTGCGGAACTCGGTGAGGTCGTCCCCCTGCGACGACAGCCCGCCGTACGCGTGCTCCCGGATCGTCTCCAGCAGCTTGTACCGCGCGCCGTACAGCTGCTCGAACTCGTGGACCGGCTGCAGCAGCGACTTCTCGACCAGCTCCGCCAGCAGCATCGGTACGTCGAGCTCGTCGATCGGCATACCCGTACAGACGCCTGCAACGGCCTCGAGCGTGAAGGGCGACCCGAGCACCGAGGTCCGGTACAGCAGCTGCCGTGCAGGATCCGACAGTCCGTCGACGCTCCACGCGATCGTGTCGGCCAGCGTGCGCTGATGTGGTGCACCGAACCGCCGCGGCCCGGACAGCAACCGGAAGCGGTCGTCGAGCGCGGCCAGGATCGTCTCCACCGACAAGGACCCGGCCCGCGCCGCCGCCAGCTCCAGCGCGAGCGGCAGCCCGTCCAACCGCCGGCAAAGCCGAGCCACGGTCGGCGCGTTTGCCTCAGTCAGCTTGAAGTCCGGACGCACCCGGGCGACCCGGCGGCAGAACATCTCGACGGCCGGCGAGGCCACGATCTCGTCGAAGTTCTCGTCGTTCGCCGGTACGCCGAGCACCTGTACGCGTCGTACCACCTCGTCCGGCAGCCCGAGCGGGATCCGGGACGTGACGAGCACGCCGATGCCCGGGAAACTCCGCACCATCCGGTTCGCGACCGTGGCGACGCCGTCGAGCACGTGCTCAGCGTTGTCCTCGACGATCACCAGATCACCAGGACGGCGGCCGGACAGTACGTCGTCCAGGTCCGACGTACCGGGAGCTGTGCCGAAGGCATCGAGGATGGCCGACGGTACGGCGGCGTCGCGCTGCACGGTCGTCAGGTCGACGACCACGACCGTCGTGTCCGCGCCGGAGAACCGGTCCGCCGCCGCCAGCGCGAGCTCGGTCTTCCCGACGCCGCCCGGACCCACCAGCGTGACGAGCCGGTTCTGCCCCAGTAGCGCCTCGAGCTCGTCCAGCTCCTGCTCACGTCCGACGAGTCCGTCCGGGATCGGCCGCGTACCGCGCCAGCGCAGACCGGTCGGAGCCGCATCCGCCACCGAGACGGTCGGCGCGGTGGGACGTACGACAGGGCGCCCCGAGCCGTGTCCCGCGGCCTGCAGGAACTCGGCCACGTCCTCGAGCCCCAAAGCGGACGCGAGCAACCGGACCGAGTCCTTCCGCGGGCGCGCGACCCGGCCGGCCTCCATCTCCCGGATCGAGCGCACACTCAGCCCGGCCCGGTCGGCCAGCTCCTCCTGCGAAAGGCCTGCCTGGACCCTCAAGTCGAGCAGCAACTCGGCGAACCCTCGCCGACCGCCCACCCGGCCATCCCTGTCCGACACAGCCCGTCACCCCTCTGAAGGCCTCACGTACCTGACACAACATAGCGTCATGGGTACGTTTCCGCCGGGGCTACCCGGTGTGCGGGATGCGGTCTGGGTCACACGGAAATCGCGCCTAATGAATTCCTGCGGGCTCAGAAATACATGTTTCAAGCAGTCGCGCGAACCGACCGGGATTCGTTTTCTCCGGCATAGAGGGAAAGCACACCGGCCCAGTCGTCGATCCGCGCGTGGGTGTCGGCGCGGCCGGTGTCGGCATTCAGCAGACTGCCATCGGAAATGCCCCGGGTGGCGCGAACCAGGAGCTCAACGGTGACGTCGCGCAGGGTTTCCAGGGCAGCCATACGGCAATTCAAGCGGAGTCGTGTTTCGCAAACGTAACGCGACCGGCAACATCACGATAAGTCACCAAAAACCGGAAAAGGTTGTTACCCGGTGGTCCGTTAACCGGCCAGCCAGGAAAGCCGGACCTGCCGGTGCGGATTGTCCACATTCGTGTCGACCAGGCAGATCGATTGCCAGGTACCGAGCATCAGCCGCCCGTCCAGCACCGGGACCGACGCGTACGGCGGGATCAGCGCGGGCAGGACGTGGTCACGTCCGTGCCCGGGCGTGCCGTGCCGGTGCCGCCAGCCGAAATCGCGCGGCAGCAGCTCCGCCAGCATCGCGAGCAGATCGGTGTCG
This sequence comes from Kribbella sp. NPDC031520, assembly GCF_055580825.1. Lineage (NCBI taxonomy): Bacteria > Bacillati > Actinomycetota > Actinomycetes > Propionibacteriales > Kribbellaceae > Kribbella > Kribbella sp. NPDC031520. The sequence goes on along the minus strand of NZ_JBVIKS010000006.1, from coordinate 360,481 downwards.
CTGCCCGCGCCCGTCTCGAGGATCGCGATCCCCGCGGTCGCGTGCGGCACGAACACGTGCAGCAGCCCGTCGCCCTGGGCCTGGTGGGCCTCAGCGGCGACGAACTGCTCGCACGCGCTCGTCAGGTCGTACACGACCTCGGAACCGCCGGTCGTGACGTCGATCAGCTCGGAACGCATCCAAGCAGCGTAGTCCTACGCCGGGACGATGTTGACCAGCTTCGGTGCCCGCACGATCACCTTGCGGGTACCACGACCGTCCAGTGCCTTCTGGATCGCCTCGGACGACAGCGCCAGCTGCTCCAGGTCGGCGTCGGAGATGTCCGGCGCGACCTCCAGCCGGTCCTTGACCTTGCCGGCCACCTGGATCACGCAGGTCACGGTGTCCTGGACCAGCAGCGCCTGGTCGACCTTCGGCCAGCCGACCTTCGCGACCGTCGGCTCGTGGCCCAGCTCCTCCCACATCTCCTCGGCCGTGTACGGCGCGACCAGGCTCAGCAGGATCGCCACCGTCTCGACCGCCTCGCGGACCGCCGGGTCGGCCGCGCCCGGTCCGGCGTCGATCGCCTTCCGGGTCGCGTTCACCAACTCCATGATCCGCGCGACCATCACGTTGAAGCGGTGCGAGTCGATCAGCTCGGCCGCGTCGGCCACGGTCCGGTGGGTCAGTTTGCGCAGCTCCCGGTCGCCCGTCGACGGGTCGGCGCCGACCGGCGACTCGACCGCGCCGGCCAGCCGCCACGCGCGCTGCAGGAACTTCAGCGAACCACCCGGCGACATGTCGGCCCAGTCGATGTCGTCCGCCGGGGGCCCGGCGAACACCATGGTCAGCCGGACGGCGTCGACACCGTACTCGTCGATCATATCGCCCAGGTTCACGCCGTTGCCCAGGGACTTGCTCATCGCCTTGCCCTGGTTGATGACCTGTCCCTGGTTCAGCAGCCGGGTGAACGGCTCCACCACGTTCAGCAGGCCCATGTCGTACAGCGCCTTCACGAAGAAGCGCGCGTACATGAGATGCAGTACGGCGTGCTCCTTGCCGCCGACGTACTGGTAGACCGACATCCACCGCTCCGCCGTGGCCTGGTCGAACGGCCCGTCGGTGTACTCCGGCGACAGGTAGCGCAGGAAGTACCACGAGGAGTCGACGAACGTGTCCATCGTGTCGGTGTCGCGCTCGGCCTTGCCGCCGCACTTCGGGCAGTCGACCTCGACCCACTCGCGGGCCGCGGCCAGCGGGGACACGCCCTTCGGCTGCAGGTCGGCGCCGCGCAGGTCGGGCAGCTCCATCGGCAGCTGGTCGTCCGGTACCGGCACCTCACCGCAGGCCGGGCAGTGGACGATCGGGATCGGGCAGCCCCAGTAGCGCTGACGGCTCAGCAGCCAGTCGCGCAGCCGGTAGTTGATCGTGCGCTCGCCCAGGCCCTTGTCCTGCAGCCAGTCGATGATCCGCGTCTTAGCCTCGGCGATGTCCAGGCCGTCCAGGCTGATCTCGTCGTTCGCGCTGTTGATCGCCGGACCCTCGCCGGTGAAGGCCTTGCCCTCGAAACCTTCGGTCGGCTGCACGGTACGGACGATCGGCAGGCCGAACTTCTCCGCGAACTCCCAGTCCCGGGTGTCCTGTCCGGGGACCGCCATGATCGCGCCGGTGCCGTAGTCGGCCAGTACGTAGTCGGCCGCCCAGATCGGGATCCGCTGCCCGGTCACCGGGTTGATCGCGTACGAGCCCAGGAAGACACCGGTCTTCTCGCGCTCGGTGCTCTGCCGCTCGATCTCGGTGGTTGCCTTGACCTTGGTCAGGTACTCGTCGAAGGCGGTCTGCTGCTCCGGCGTGACCAGCTCGGCGGCCAGCTTCGCGTCCGGCGCGACCACCATGAAGGTGGCGCCGAACAGCGTGTCCGGGCGCGTCGTGAACACCCGGATCGGCTCGGAGCGACCCTCGACCTGGAAGTCCGCGAAGGCACCCTCGGAGCGGCCGATCCAGTTCCGCTGCATCAGCAGGATCTCTTCCGGCCACTGCAGCTGGTCCATGTCGTCCAGCAGGCGCTGCGCGTAGTCAGTGGTCTTGAAGTACCACTGGGTCAGCTCCCGCTTGGTGACCTCCCAGCCGCACCGCTCACAGCGTCCTTGGACGACCTGCTCGTTCGCCAGCACGGTCTGGTCGTTGGGGCACCAGTTGACGTACGACGCCTTGCGGTACGCCAGGCCGCGCTCGTACAGCCGCAGGAACAGCCACTGCGTCCAGCGGTAGTACTCCGGGTCGGACGTGTGCAGCCGGCGCGACCAGTCGAAGCTCAGCGCGTACCGCCGGATCGACTCCGCCTGGGTCTCGATGTTCGCGTACGTGTACGTCGCGGGGTGCTCGTTGCGCTTGATCGCGGCGTTCTCCGCGGGCAGGCCGAACGAGTCCCAGCCGATCGGGTTCAGTACGTCGTACCCCTGCTGGAACCAGTAGCGCGCCAGGACGTCGTGCAGCGCGAACACCTCGGCGTGACCCATGTGCAGGTCGCCGGACGGGTAGGAGAACATCGTGAGCGCATAGCGACGCTCCGCCGAGCCGTCGTCCTTCGCCTTGAACGGGTCCAGCTTCTCCCACACCGGACGCCACTTGGCCTGCATGGCGTTGAAGTCGTAGCCGCCCCTGTCGATCTGGGCGTCATCTACCTGCTCGCTCACGGTCCTACTCCTGCTTCGTGGTCTTGTTGAGCCTAAATCTGCCAGAAATGAAAAATCCCCTCACACAGGAGGGGGTGCCGTACCGGTCCGGCGCTCAGATTGCGCCTGGATGCCAGTACGGCTACGTAAGGAGCAGGCTCACTCGCATGCGGTCAGGATAGCACTAGAGGAACTCCGTCCCGCCGGTACGACGGTGGTCGCCAGGCGTGCGGCCGTACTTGCGTTTGAACGCGGTCGAGAACGGCCGTACGTCTGAGTAGCCACAGGCGCGTGCCACGTCTGTCACAGACAACGTTTGATCCAGCAGCAGCTGAGCGGCCAACTCAAGGCGTAGGCGCCGCAGGGTGGACATGATGGTGTCGCCGGTTTGCTGGGTGAAGAGGCGTTCTGCGTGGCGCTCCGAGAGGTGGGCTGCCGCTGCCACGTCTCTGACGGTGATGGGGCGGGAGAGGTTGTCTCTGAGGTGCCTTTGCATCGCCTCTACTACTAGGGGACCTCTGTCTCGGCGGACAGGCTCAACAGCTAGGTCCTCGGCGAGGGCGAATGCTCGTGCGGTCTCCATCACGAGCGTGGATCCCAGGGCTGTCAGAGCAGTTTCGTAGCCGGACACCGGAGCTGCAGCTTCCCCGGCCAGCGCTGTGACGAGGGCTGGGAGCGCACCCGTTCTCGTCGACATGACTGGGCCATCAGTGCGAGTCAGGCCGGACCACCAGCCGTGCTCGTCCGAGCCTGGGCGAAAGGTAAAGCCCCAGAAGGCGATCCCGAGCGGCTCAGTGCGGGAGGACTCGATCTCGTGGACGTCACCGGGGCGTGCGAGGAACACCGAGCTCGGCACGACGTCGTACTGTACGGAGCCGTTGTTGAAGCGTCCCTCCCCCGAGTACGCCAGGCAGACCTCGTGGAACGAGTGGCTGTGCCAGTAGTTGCGCCAGTACTCCGGCCGGTAGTGCCCCCAGCTGAGGAAGTCCGCGTGGAAGCCGTCGACCTCACAGGACTCCAACAGCCCCGCGAGGTCGACGAACCGGTCAGCACCGGCCAGATCAGAGAGGGTCAAACAGCACTCCTGCCAGTGGGGTCGACTCCTCGCAGCATCATGCCCTGGCCGAGCGACCAGTCGTGGGTCTTCACCGTCGGCGGGTCCGCCGGGTCGCGGTACTGGATCAACCACGTCGTACGGGCCTCGTCGCTGGTGTTCACGCCGGACCCGTGCACGGTCAGGTACGTGAAGAACAGTACGTCTCCCGCCTCGGCCGGCTGCGGTGTCGCCGCGTCGAACGACGGCTCCAGCAGGTGGTACGACCCTTCCGGGCTGTGCTCGCGCGGCCCGTCCTTGTGGCTGCCCGGGATGACCCGTACGCAGCCCTTCTCGACCGGCGCGTCGTCGAAGTGGAAGATCGCCGCCCCGACCCGGTGGTAGGTGTGCGGGAAGAACGGGTAGTCCTGGTGCAGCGGGAACGGCGAACCGTTCTCCGGCGGCTTCACGAACAGCTTGGTGTGGTGCAACTGGACGTTGTCCACCCCCATCACCGCGGCGGCCACGTCGGTGAACCGTGGGTCCACCAGCAGCTTCGCGAACTCGGCGTCGTAGAACTGCGCGTCGTGCAGGTGCTGCAGCTTGGTGGGTGCGTCCGCCATGTCGCGAGCGGCCCCCCAGGTGGGGTCGTCGGACCGGTTCAGCCGCGCCAGCAGGTCGTGGCTACGGGTGCGGTAGTACGCCGCTTCTTCCTTGCTGAGCAGGCCTTTCACCAGTACGAAGCCGTCGTCGGCGTACTGCTGCGCGAGCGACGACAGCTCGGGCCGCTCGGATGTGATCGTCATCTCGGAGTACCTCCTGATCGGGTACTTCGAGCCTACGAACGCCGGCGTCCGGGCGGGAGGATCCGACCGGACGCCGATGTTCGTCAAACGGACATGCTCACTCCTCGTCCGGTACCGCGATCGGCCGCAGCCGCGCCCACAGCACGAACAGGGCGGCGAACACGAGCATCCCGATGCCACCCCACAGGTTGATGTTGATCCCGGCCGCCTTGTCGGTCTCGGCCTGGCTCCCGGTGATCCCGAGGACCGTCAGGACCACGCCGTAGATGCCGACCAGCAGCGCGATCACCATCCGGATGTCGAACGCTCCGGCCTTCTTCTTCTCCGCCATCACAGTGCTCCTAAACCGGGTCAGCTGAAGATGATGTTCAGGGCGATGGTCATCGCCAGCGAGATCCCGGCCAGCAACACCGGCTTGCGGTACCAGCCACCGTCGCCGGCGACCGCGACCTCGGTGCGCTGTTCCTTCGGCGTCAGCGAGTAGACCAGGCCGATCAGCTCGGTCTCCCGCTTCGGCGTCGTCAGCATGCTGACCAGCAGGCTGATCAGGATGTCGACCACGAACGCCGCGCCGGCGCCGACGAAGCTGGCGCCTTGACCGGGCAAGTTGATGACGCCGTTCTCGGACAGTACGAAGACCAGGATCGCGGTCGCCGTACCGCTGACCAGACCGACCCATCCGGCCGTCGCGGTCATCCGCTTCCAGAACATACCAAGGATGAACGTCGCGAACAGCGGTGCGTTGAAGAACGAGAACAACTGCTGCAGGTAGTCCATCAGGTTGCTGTAGCCGGAGGCGATCGCGGCGGTGCCGATCGCGATCAGCGTGCCCGCGACGGTCGCCCAGCGGCCGGTCCGCAGGTAGAACTCGTCCGGCCGGTCCTTGAGCACGTACCGCTCGATGATGTCGTACGACATGACCGTGTTGAACGAGCTCAGGTTGGCCGCCATCCCGGCCATGAACGACGCCAGCAGGCCGGTGATCGCGAGGCCGAGCATGCCGTTCGGCAGCAGGTCGCGCATCAGCAGCAGGATCGCGTCGTTGTAGTCGACCTCGCCCTTGCCGGTGGCCTTGAACTGGGCCAGTTCGGGCACGATCACCGCGGCGATGATGCCGGGGATGATCACGATGAACGGGACGAACATCTTCGGGAACGAGCCGATGATCGGGGTCCGCCGGGCCGCCGACATGTTCTTCGACGCCATCGCGCGCTGCACCTCGACGAAGTTCGTCGTCCAGTACCCGAACGAGAGCACGAAGCCGAGGCCGAACACGATCCCGATCACCGACAGGAAGCTGTTGCCGAACCCGCTCAGCGCGTTGCCCGGCCAGGCCGACATCTGCTCACCGCCGCCCGGCGACGCGGTCACCTTGTCGACCAGGCCCTGCCAGCCGCCGACCTTGTGCAGGCCGACCAGCGTGAGCGGCAGCAGCGCGGCGACGATCACGAAGAACTGCAGCACCTCGTTGTAGATCGCCGCGGACAGCCCGCCGAGGGTGATGTAGCTCAGCACGATCACGGCGGCGACGATCACCGACACCCAGATCGGCCAGCCGAGCAGTACGTTGACGATGGTCGCGAGCAGGAACAGGTTCACGCCCGCGATCAGTACCTGCGCCAGCGCGAAGCTGATCGCGTTCACCAGGTGCGCGGGTTTCCCGAACCGGCGGAGCATGAACTCCGGCACGCTGCGGACCTTCGAGCCGTAGTAGAACGGCATCATCACGACACCGAGGAACAGCATCGCCGGGACCGCGCCGATCCAGAAGTAGTGCACGGTCGGCATGCCGTACTGGGCACCGTTCGCCGACATGCCCATGATCTCGATCGCGCCGAGGTTGGCCGAGATGAACGCCAGGCCGGTCACCCACGCGGGCAGCGAGCGCCCGGACAGGAAGAAGTCGAGGCTGCTCGACACCGCCCGTCTGGCCAGGTACCCGATGCCCAGTACGAAGACGAAGTACAGCGCGATGATGACGTAGTCGATCGCCGTGGCATCCAGTCTGAGGATGGATTGTTGCGGGAGCATCAGCCCTCCGGATCGCCTGAGTGTGACAGCTCGTGTTGTTACCGCTCAGGAACGTTACTACTTCTTTCAACTACGTGGCACGCGACACCTGTTCTCCACCCGGATCTCCACCCGTGGTCTGTCCTCACCGAGTGCAGTCCCGGCCTACCGTCCGTGACATGAGCTTCGGAACCGTGCCCAACGCATTCGTCGTGATCGCCGTCGTGATCGCCGTCATCGCCCGGCGGCTGTCCTGGTCCGAGCTGGAGAACTCCGACACCGACGTCTGGCGCGGTCCGGTCGTGCTGATCGGGGTCGGCGTCTACCAGCTGTACGCCAAGCACGTGCAGCTCGGCGTCGCCGACGTGACCCTGCTGGTGATCGGAGCGGCTGTGGCCCTGGTCGCCGGCGTCGCCGGCGGACGGGTCGCCCAGGTCGAGCGACGCGCCGGGAAGGTGTTCTACCGGCTCGGTCTGCCCGGACTGGGCATCATGGTGGCCTACCTGATCATCCGGCTCGGCCTGGCGGGCGTCGGCCATCTGCTCGGCGTACCGGTCGCCGAGGGCGGTGCGCTGATGGTCTCGCTCGGTGCGAACCTGTTGACGCAGTCGATGATCATCCAGGGCAAGGCGAGCCGCATGGCCGAGGAGTACACCAACCAGTGAAGCTGAAGGCGCTGCTGCCGTCCCGTCCGCACGGCGAGAGCGGCTGGGTCGGCCGGGTGCTCACCGCCGGCGTTGCGATCGCCGTACTGGCCACTGCGCGTCCTGCGGACAGCTGGGTGTGGGTAGTACTTGGCGTGACGTTCGGCGTCTTCCTGCTCGGGTCTCTGCTGATGGCCGCCCGGCCCTACGTCGCCTTCGTCCTGCTGTCGGCTGTTGCCGTCAGCAACGCCTTGATCGCGGGGTACTCGCAGTCGAACGCCCTGGTACTCGTACTGGTCGCCATTACCGACATCGCTGTGATCGACTTCCGACGGCACGGCAACCGGCCCATCGTGGCCGCCGGCATCGGCGTGGCGGTCGCGTATGCCGGCTCGGCGTGGCTGTTCGACCAGTCGGACACCTGGTACTTCACGCAGTTGCTGTGGACCGCAGTACTCATCGCGTTCGGGTTGAACCGGCGGCAGTACGAGGTGCAGGCTCGGCAGACCGAGCAGCTGCTGGAGCAGACCCAGTTGGCACAGAGCGAGCATGCGCGGGCTGCGGCGCTGGAGGAGCGCGGGCGGATCGCCCGCGACCTGCACGACGTACTGGCGCACTCGCTGGGCGCGCTGAGCGTTCAGCTCGAGGTGGCCGAGGCCCTGCTCGAGGAGCGCCGTGACACGGCCGGGGCGCTGGAGCGCGTACGTCGTTCGCGCAGGCTCGCCGTACAAGGGCTGACCGAGGCGCGTTCCGCTGTGGCAGCGCTACGGGCGGACGAGGTACCTGAGCTTCCTGCCGCGCTGGCTGCGCTGGCAGAGCAGCACATCGCGGATCACGGGACTGCTGTGCGGCTGACGGTTACCGGCCGGCGGAAGTTGGAGTCCGGGGTCACCGTCGCGCTGCTCGGTGCGGCTCGTGAAGCGCTGACGAATGCGGCGAAGCACGCGCCTGGTCAGATTGTTGACATGCGGCTTGTTTACAACGACGGCGGCGTCCAGGTGTCGGTGCGGAACAAGGGCGTCACGAACGGCGAAGGGTTCGGGTTGACGGGAATGCGGGAGCGGTTGGCCCTGGTGGGCGGCACGTTGACGGCAGGTCCGGACCCGAGTAGTCCAGACGACTGGTTGGTGGTGGCGGAGGTTGACTGACGTGATCCGGGTGGTCGTCGCGGACGACCAGCAGGTCGTACGGGAAGGACTGGTCGCGCTGCTCGGGCTGATCGACGGCGTCGAGGTCGCCGGCGCGGCCGCGAACGGCGTGCAGGCCGTCGACCTGGTTGCCCAGGGCAACGTGGACGTCGTACTGATGGATCTGCGGATGCCGGTGCTTGACGGTACTCAGGCGACTGCGCGGATCACCGCCGACTTCCCGGACGTCGCCGTACTCGTACTGACCACGTACGCCGACGACGTGTCGATCGCGAACGCGCTCCGCGCCGGGGCGCGCGGGTACCTCACCAAGGACGCGGGTCGCGCCGAGATCGGCGCCGCGCTGCGATCCACCGCGGCCGGGCAGTCGACGTTCGACCCCGAGGTCAGCAAACGGCTGGTCGCCGGGCTGACGCCCGCGAGTGATCCCGGCAGCGACGGTCTGACGGCCCGCGAGACCGAGGTGCTGCGGTTGATCGCGCGCGGGCTGAGCAACCCGGAGATCGCCGGGCGACTGTTCATCAGCGAGGCGACCGTGAAGACGCACATCAACAACACGTTCGCGAAGATCGGCGCCCGCCACCGCGCCGAAGCCGTCCGCTACGCCTACCGCAACGGAATCGCCTCAGAGACGTAGCTCGGCCACGACCGGGCGGTGGTCGCTGCCGGTGGAGCTCATCACCCAGGCCTTCGTCGGGGTGAGGCCGCGGACCAGGATGTGGTCGATCCGCGCCATCGGGAACGCCGACGGCCAGGTGAAGCCGAACCCGGTACCGGCCGCACCCTGCGCCGAGCGCAGACCGGACGTCAGCGGCGCGAGGCTGCGGTCGTTGATCGTGCCGTTGAAGTCGCCCATCACGATCACCGCCGACGACTTGTCCGCCGCGATCTGCTGCCCGAGCTCCTTGATCGTGTTGTTGCGCTGGTCGGACGTGAACCCGCTGGTCCCGACCCGCACCGACGCCAGGTGCGCGACGTACACTGCGACCGTCCCCTTCGGCGTCCGCACCTCGGCCCGCAGCGCCCGCGTCCATGCGAAGCCGACGTCGACCGACTTCGTCTCGACGACCGGGTACTTCGACCACAGGGCGACCGTGTCGCGCGTCACCTCGTACGGATAGGTCTTGGCGAGCTCCGCCTTGTAGATCTTCAGGTCCGCCGGAGTGAGCTCCTCCAGCGCGACGACGTCCGCGTCGGCGCCGAGCAGGTCCTCGGCGGTCTGCTTCGGTGCCGGGTTCGCGGCGTCGACGTTGTGGGTCAGCACGCGCAGGTCGTACGGGCCGCCGGGTGCCTTCCCCGGCAGCAACAGGTGCCCGAACATCAGGCCCCAGATCACCGCGGGCAGCAGCAGCGCGACACCGGCCGTCGCGGACCGCCGTACGAGCGCCGCGATGCCCAGCACCAGTACGGCGACGCCGACCCAGGGCAGGAAGGTGTCGAGCAGGCTGCCGAGGTTGCCGATCGAGTTCGGCACGCTGCGATGGAAGATCAGCACCATCGCCGTCAGCACCGCGAGCACCGCGATCACCCAGCCGCGCCGCCACATGCCCCCGGACTTCTTCCGCCGGCGCGCTGCACTGCGCGTCGGCGGTCGCGAACGGGCGGCGACTGCGGTTTGGCGGTCGGACATGCAGCGATTGTTGCGGACTGCCGGGCCGGACCAAAGTCCGTGCGCGCTCAGGTACGGCGATTTCATCCGTACGGACGAGCGGTCCGCACCGGAATGATGAGGAATCGGTGAGAACCCTGGTGCCTTCGGCGGACATTGCCCACAATGCCGGTATGTCAGCGCAGACCACCGAGCCGTTCGTCGTGAAGCGCCACGGCCTCGGTACGACGAAGACCGCGCTCGCGCTCGGCACCGCGGTGTTCGGCGCGATGGTGCTGCTGACGCTGGGGATCGTTGTGGTGCAGACGATCCGCGGCGCCTCGATCCGCGGACCACTCGAAGCCGTCTGGCTGAGCTGGGGCGGAACGCCGCTGATCTTCGCCGTCGGCCTGCCGATCCTGCTCCTGGTCGGCGCGATCACCGCGCTCGAGGAACGCCACGAGGAGGACGCCGACGACGTATTGTTGACAGTTGACAATACTGGGATCTACCTCGGCGGCGATCAGCCGCGCACGATCCCGTGGAGCGAGGTCCGCGGCGTGTGCCGCGTGGAACGCCACGAGGTCGACGACGCCGGCGAGGAGACCTGGGAGCCACGGCTGGTCGTGATGCTGCTCGACGAGGCCGCCCTCCCCCGCAGTACGAAGGCCTGGGGCCCGTCCTGCCCGTGGCCCGGCACCCACGAGATTCTCGGCCGCACCCTGCCGTACGACGAACTCGCCACCGCGGTCGCCCGCTGCGCGCCGCACGTCCCGGTCACGAACCGCGGCCGGGTGGAGGACTGAAACATTCGACCATGACCACCGGTTGGGGCCTGGTCAAGGCCGATACGGCCGGGACGAACGGTTCGCTACCGCTGGACGTCTCCGACCCGCTCCCGCGTTAGCGTCGCGGGTATGGCAGCTCCTGATATCAACAGCCCGGCGGAACAGGCGCGGTACGAGCGCGGCATCGAGGTACTGAACAGCATCGACGGCGGCGGCGCCCCCGCGGTCATGGACAGCCTCGGCGACATCGCGCCGGCGCTCGCGCACCACATCGTCGCGTTCGGCTTCGGCGACATCTACTCCCGGCCGGCCCTCGTCCCGCAGCAACGGCAACTGATCACCCTCGGCATCCTCGCCGCACTAGGCGGTTGCGAACCCGAACTGGAGGTCCACGTGCGGACCTCTCTCAACGTTGGCCTCACCCCCGAACAGATCGTCGAGACGTTCATCCACACCCTCGGATACGCCGGGTTCCCCCGCGCGATCAACGCGATCGCCGTGGCAAAGAAGGTCTTCGCCGAACGAGGCCTGCTCCCGGTGTCATGAGCAAGCCAGGCTCGACCGCCCGGCTGATACTTGAAGGATGTCGGTGATGGATCTACCGGAGTTCGAGCGCGCGCAGCTGCACGCGATCGAGGTGCTGCGTGGCGGTGGGGCTGTCGTCGTGACCAACCCCAGTCCGATGACGTACGGCGTGGTGGCCCGCGATGCCCGAGCGGTGAATCTCCTGAAGGGCCGCCCCATCGACCGGCCGGTCGGGATCTCGGTCCACAGCGAAGCGGCACACGACCAGCTGTTCAGGTACCTCGAGCTGCGGACCGACGCCCTCGCCATGGTCGACTTCGCTCTCGCCGAGCGGATCTCCGTACTGGCGCCGATCCGGTCGGACCAGACGATGCCGGAGTGGCTGGCGCCGGCAATCGATGACGGCTGGGTGCTGTTCTTCGACGGATTCTGGGTTGCACTGGGGTTCTTGTGGGAGAGCCACCCCTTCCTGTACGGAAGTAGCGCCAACCGAACCGGCGAAGTTCCGGCCGCCTCGGCCGCCGAAGCCCGTGCGCAGTTCCCGGGCGACACGGTGATCATCGATGCCGACGACCGACGTACGCCGGTCGCCGCCTACGGAGCCAGCACGATCATCCGCGTCGACCGGGACGGCAGCCTGACGCTGCATCGATCGGGTATCCAGGACCAGGCGGCGGGCGGACCGGACGTACTCCTGGACCGACTCCGCGAGTTCAAATCCGAGATCGCGGTGCTGGACGGATCCACCGTCGAGCCGCTGGGCAAGGCGTACGTGTCCACCGCAGTCACTGAGGACGGCCAAGCCAAGGAGCTGGTACCGAACACGCGCATCCGGCTCGAGTTCGCGCGAGTGCCCAACGAGAACGAGGGCGAGCCGCGGGTGTGGGACGTCGTGCGAGCGCATTGTGGTTGTAACCGCATGGGCGCGGCCGTCGCGGCCGGCGAACTGCTGACCGACGGGACCCTGTCGATCACCGGGCTCGGCAGCACCGCGGTCGGCTGCCGGCCGCCGCTCCGGGACCAGGAGGACTGGTTGACGACGTTCCTGACGAGCCGACCGTCCTGGCGGCTGGACGGCGACGAGCTCACTCTTACCTCAGGTGGTACGACGATCACACTGCTGGACCAGAAGATCGCCGAACCGGACTTCCCGCTCGACCGGATCCGGTGGAAAGTCGTCACCATGATCAGCAACGCCGACATGCGGCAAGGCTTCCAGCTCGCCGGGCGGGCGTGGATCAGCTTCGACGGCGGACGCCTCACCGGCTGGACCGGATGCAACGAACTCTCGGGCAGCTTCACCCGCAACAACACCGAACTGACCTTCACCGACGTCACCATCACCGACCGCCCCTGCTCAGCCGAAATCGCTCCGCTGCAGTCGGCAATCCTCGCCACTCTCGGGCCCGCGGTCGCCTACACCATCGACCACGACCAGCTGACCCTTCTCACCCCATCCGGCATCGGCCTCGACCTCAAAGCCGGTACGTCAGCCCTTGGGGCCTAGGAGTTTTTCCAGGTCGGAGAGGACGTCCATGGCGCCGATGGGGCCGAGGCCGAGGAACCAGACCTCGTCGTCCACGCGTGCGGACTTGCCTGCCTTCACGGCGGGTAGTGACTTCCACAGGGCGCCGTTGACGACCTTGTTCTCGTCGGTGGTGTCGGGTTTGCCGTAGCTGGAGTAGAAGATCCAGTCGCCGGCGGCCTGGCCGATGTTCTCCTGGGAGACCCCGACGGCGAGGTCCTGGACGTCCTGGATCTTCGGGCGGGGCAGTCCGATGTCCTTCAGGATGACGCCGATGAACGACAGGTTCCCGTACAGCCGGATCTCCCCCGGACGGAACCGCACGAGCGAGATCGTCGGCGAGCCTTCCACCTTCTTCTTCACGTCGTTCGCCCGCGCCTGGTAGCCGTTCAGGATCGACGTCGCCTTGGTCTCCTCGCCGACCGCGTCCGCGACCAGCAGGAAGTTCTCCTTCCACGGGAACCCGGGCCGGATGCTGAAAACGGTCGGCGCGATCGCGCTGAGTTTCGCGTACAGGTCGTTCGCGCGCAGTTTGCTGCCGAGGATCAGGTCGGGCTTGAGCGCGGCGATCGCCTCGAGGTTGAGTTCGCTGATCCCGCCGACGGTCTTGATGCCCTGCGCCTTGTCGGCGAGATACGACGGTACGCCGTTCTGCCCTGCGGTCGTCGCCATTCCGACCGGCGTGATGCCGAGCGCGAGTACGTCGTCCAGCTCGCCGCTGTCGAGTACGACGATCCGCGACGGCTTCTTCTCGAGCTGTACCGAGCCGAGCGCGCCCTTCACGGTCCGCGGGAACACGCCGGGTGCGGCATCCGAACCGAGCTTGGCGGTCTCGGCGTCGGCGGTCTTGAACAATCGCCCGCCGGTCGCGACTTCCTTGTCACCGACGCCGGTGTCCGCGCTCTTGGTGTCTCCACCACCACATCCGGCCAGCACAAGTAGGGTGGCCGAGGCAACAATCCCGATCAGCTTCCTCACAACCGCAGACCCTACACAAGATTAGTTAGGGTCACCTAACCAGGTCCAGCTGCTGGCCCGCCGCGAGCGTGACGATCCGCTCCCCGGACGGCAGCGCGATCCGGTACGTCCCGGCGTGTGTCGCCCGTACGACGGCCTCAGTCAGCTTCCCTTCGCGCCAGGACACGTCGAACGTCAGGCCGCCCCGCGCCCGGAGCCCGCGGAACGACCCGTCCGGCCACTCGGCCGGCAGCGCGGGCAGTACGCGGATCACGTCGGTGTGGCTCTGCAGCAGCAACTCCGGAAGACATCCGGTCATCCCGAAGTTCGCGTCGATCTGGAAGATGTCGCCGTCCCGCGACATCAGGTTGTCCGACACCAAGCGGCTCAGGTAGTCCTGGATCACCGCGACCGCCCGCGACGGCTCGAGCAGCCGCGCCCACAACGCCACCAACCACGCCGCGGTCCACCCGCCGTTCACAGCACCGTCCGTACGGCGTACCAGCGAAGCGCGAGCCGCCGCGGCCCACGACGGCGTACGCACCGGATCGATCTCCGCGCCCGGATACAACCCGTACAGATGCGACTGATGCCGATGATGTACTTCGGACGGCTCCCAGTCCGTCGGCCATTCGTACAACCGCCCGTCCGGCGTCACCGGCACCGCCGGCAACCGATCGCGAGCAGCCGAGGCCCGCGCGGCCAGCTCCGACGACAGCCCGAGCACGGACTCCGCCTCGGCCAGGTTCGCGAACAGCTCGCGGATCAGCCAGATGTCGTACGTCGACGTGAGATCGACCGACGCCTTCGCACCCGACGGCAGGACGAAGTGATGTTCCGGCGCGGTGGAAGGAATGAACTGCAGTACGCCGTCCCGGTCCTCGACCAGCATCGACAGCATGAACTCGGCGGCGCCCGCGATCAGCGGATACGCCCGTTCGCGCAGGAACTCGGCGTCCAGCGTGAACCGGTAGTGCTCCATCAGATGCGCCGTCAGCCACACGCCGCACGTCGCGCACATCGCCCAGACCGGGTCGTCGCCGCCTTCGCCGACGGGCCAGGTCGCGCGCCAGATGTCGGCGTTGTGGTGTGCGACCCATCCCGGTGCGTCGTACAGGATCCGTGCCGTCTCCGCGCCGGATTCGGCCAGTCCTTCGAGCAGGTCGGTCAGCGGGTCGAAGCACTCGCTCAGCCCGGTGAGGTCGGCGAGCCAGTAGTTCATCTGGGTGTTGATGTTGTTGGTCCAGTCGCTCGCCCACATCGGGCGCCGGTCCTGGTTCCAGATGCCCTGCAGGTTGGCGGCCTGCGTCCCCGGGCGCGAGGACGCCATCAGCAGGTACCTCCCGTGGTTGAACATCAGCGCGACCAGATCCGGGTCACTGGCCCCGGCGGCGACCGCGCGCAGCCGTTCGTCCGTCGGATTGTCGACAATCCTCCCGAGCTCCAGCGACGCCCGGTCGTACAACGACACGTGGTCCTCCACATGCCGCGTCCGAACCTTGTCCACGGCAACCGAATCCGGCCCGGCCGCCGCGGGCGCGCCAACCGCATCCAACGTGGCAACCGAATCCAGGGTGGCGACCGCTTCGTCGAACGCGACGTGGGGATCGCGGCCCGGTGGCACGGACCACCCGGCGAACGTACTCGCCGCCGCGAGCACCACCGTCACCCGCGACGCCCCACGCACCTCAACGCCCGCGACGGACGTCGTCACCGCCCCGTCGGCGAAGACCCGCAACGCGACGCCGAACCCGATCCCCCGCCCCTCCTCGTACCGCACCGGATCAGGCGACTGCCGGTACTCGATCGTCAGCTCCGAAGGCGCCCGCCCAACGACCCGATAGGTGCCCTCAGCAACCACAGGACGCACCGGATGCTGACTCTCCAACCCGATCAGAAGGTCAACAACAGGATTGTCGGCAATCATCGTCCAGACCAGCACCTGGTCCGGCGCCGACACGTACGCCTCGCGCCGGAACCGCACGCCGTCGACGGTGTAGTCGACGGCGGCGATCCCAGTCCGCAGATCCAAACTCCTCCTGTAGTCGACAGCCTGACCAGCCCCGGCAGAGATCACCAGATCCGCCAACGGCTGGTACGACTCGACCAACGGCCCCTGCAGCGCCCGCGTCCGCTCGGTCGCCGCCAGCCGATCACCGTCGTCCAGCAGCAACCGCCGTACGTCGGCCAGCACCGCCGGCCCGTCCGGGACGGTCAACGTCTGCGGCCCGTCTCCGGACCACACATCGTCGAGGTTCAGGGCAATCCGCTCGTCAAGAACCCGGCCGTACACCTTTGCGCCGAGGTGCCCGTTGCCCAACGGCAACGCCTCGAACCAGTCCGGTGCGGGGCTGCGGAACCACAGGAGGTCGGACACTACTTCGACCCGCTCTTGTACTTGTCGTACGCCTGCTGGTTGATCTGCAGGTACCGCGGCATGCCGGTACTGTCGAGCCCCTTCACGTACGCGTCCCAGTCGGTGTCGATGTTCTTCGACCCGGTGATGAAGGCCAGCTGGTTCTGGTTCACGTACGTGTTCAGGTTGGTCTGCAGCGTGGCGATCTCACCGCTCAGGCTCGGGTCCGGCCACATGAACGACTGTGGGAACCACTGCGACTTGTCGACATGCCCTTCGTACTGCTTGGTCGCCTCCCACAGCCGTCGCTCCAGGCCGGCGCCGGTGTAGATGTCCTTCGGCGTCACCTGCGCGTTCCGGAAGGCGAGCGTGTTGTTGTACTGACCGAGCGCGCCCCAGCTGATGTTCTTCGGCGCGTTCTGGACCGGCTTGTACAGCGGCTTGGTGCTGGCGTCGAGCGCGACGTCACCGGGGCCCGGCTTGGTCCAGCCGACGCCCTCCGGACCCATGTTCGTGATCTCCTGGCCCTCGTCGGTGTAGATCCAGTCGAGCATCTTGATCGCCGCGACCTGGGCCTCCTTGCTGGCCTTGTTGGTCAGCATGAACGTGTACCCGGTCGAGGTCGGGTGGTTGTACCCGGTGTAGCTCTTACCCTCCGGACCGGTCAGCGGCGGCACGGAGTCGTACTGCTTGTCCCGCCCGTCCTTCGAATCCAGCTGGACGAAGATGCCCGGCCACAGCACCGGGACGGAGCCCAGTACGACGGCCTTCGGATTGTTGCCCTGGGCCTGCAACGCCTGCGCGTTCTGGGTGAACGCGGCCTGGTCGATCAGCCCGTCCTTGTACAGGCCGTGGATGTACTTCAGGCCTTCCTTCCACTGGTCCGACGTCACCGGCGTGACGACCTTGTCGCCGTTCAGCGTGAGCAGCGACCGTACGCCGTTGTTGGCGCCGACCGGGTCGTACGCGAACGCGTTCATCAGGTACGCGATCAGGCTGCTGTCCTGGACGTCGGTGGTCATCGGGATCTCGTCGGCCTTGCCGTTGCCGTTCGGGTCCTTGGTCTTGAACGCCTCGAGCACCTTGCGCAGGTCGTCGGTGGTCTTCGGCACCTGCAGGCCGAGCTTCTTCAGCCAGGCGCTGTTGATCCACAGCTTGTCCGGGTACGTGCAGTGGAAGCAGTCCGCCCACTGCGGGAGCGCGTAGATGTGACCGTCGGGCGCGGTCGCCATCTCCTTGTACTCCTTCTTGGAGTCCAGCACCTTCTGGATGTTCGGCGCGTTCTGCTTGATCAGGTCCTCGAGCGGTACGGCGACGCCCTGCTGGCCGAGCTTCAGCACCTCGGCCTGGGTGAACGCGTCGACCCACGGGATCAGGAAGAACAGGTCCGGGTAGTCGCCGCTGGCCAGTGCGATCTGGCGCTTCTCCTTGGCCGGGCCGGCGTCGTACGTCGTGGTCTGCCAGCGGAACTGGATCTTGAACTTGTCGCTGATGATCTTGGTGACCGCGTTGGTCTCCAGGTTGGTGCTCTGGTCCGACGGCGTAAAGGTGTCGATGACCACCTTGCCGTCGGACGTGGTCTCGTTCGCCGCACCTTTGGACGACTTGTCCGAGCTGCAGGCTGCCAGGGCGAGCGCGCCGGCTGCTGCCAGTGCGACGACCTTGCTCACGGATGAGCGCATTGCTGTTTCCCTTCTGAAAAGGCTGACTAGCCCTTGACCGCGCCGACCATCACGCCCTTGGTGAAGTGGCGGGCGACGAACGGGTAGATGACGAGTACGGGCAGGCTCGAGATGACGATGAGCGCGTACTTGAGGACGTTGGCCAGCTGTTGCTGTTCGAGCTGCTGGGCCAGATTCGTCGTGGTGGTGGACCCGGTGAGGGTGTTCAGGATCAGTACGTTCCGCAGCACGATCTGCAGCGGGTACAGGCCGGGGTCCTTCAGGTAGATCAGTGCGTCGAAGTAGCTGTTCCACTGGAAGATCGCGTACATCAGCGCGATCACCGCGATCACCGGCTTGGACAGCGGCAGCACGATCGACCACAGGAACCGCAGGTCGCTCGCGCCGTCGATCGTCGCCGCCTCGTAGAGCTCGTCCGGGATCGTCGAGCGGAAGAACGTCCGCGCGATGATCACCTGCCAGACCCCGATCGCGCTCGGGATCACCATCGCCCAGCGAGTGTTCAGCATCCCGAGGTCCTGGACCACCAGGTACGTCGGGATCAGGCCGCCGGAGAACAGCATCGTGAAGATCAGCACGCTCATGATCACGTTCCGGCCGAAGAACGTCCGGCGCGACAGCGGGTACGCGATCGCGATCGTCAGCGTGACGCTGATCAGGGTGCCGCTGATCGCGTAGATGAACGAGTTCAGGTAGCCCTTCATGATCAGCGGATCACTGAAGGCCTCCTTGTACGCCTTGATGCTCGGCTCGACCGGCCAGAGCAGCACCTTGCCGGCGCTCACCGCGGACGGGCTGCTGAACGAGTTCGCGACGATGTAGATCAGCGGGACCGCGACCATGATCAGCGCCAGCCAGAGCATGATCTTCACGCCGGTCAGGAAGATCTTGTCGGTCCGTGTCTCCTCGATCGTGGTGCGTTCCGACCTGGGCGCGGTGGTACGCCGGAATCCTTGCAAGGTAACGCTCATGACCAGAGTCCGTTTCCGGTGATGCGCTTGGCGGCGAAGTTCACGCCGAGCAGCAGGAAGAGGTTGATCACCGAGTTGAACAGCCCGATCGCTGTCGCCATGCTGAAGTCGGCGTTCAGCAGACCGGTCTTGTACACGTAGGTGGCGATGATCTCGGACTGCGCGGTGTTCAGCGGGTTCTGCAGCAGGAACGCCTTCTCGAACCCGATCGACATGATGTTGCCGACGCCGAGCACCAGGATGATCACCGCTGTCGGCATGATGCCCGGCAGGTCGACGTGCCGGATCCGCTGCAGCCGACTGGCGCCGTCGATCCGGGCCGACTCGTGCAGCGCCGGGTCGATCCCGGCCAGCGCGGCCAGGTAGATCACCGCGGAGTATCCGGTGGTCTGCCAGACGTCCGACCAGACGTAGATGTGCCGGAAGTAGTTGGGGTTACCCAGGAAGTCGATCTGCGGTACGCCGAACAGCCCGATCGCGTCGTTGACGAACCCGAGCCGCGGCGACAGCACCAGGATCGTCATCGAGACCACGACCACGGTGGAGATGAAGTACGGCGCGTACGTGACCAGCTGGACGGTCTTCTTGAACCGGCCGTTGCGGATCTCGTTCAGCGCGATCGCCAGCACGATCGGGATCGGGAAGCTCGCCAGCACGGTGTAGACCGAGAGCAGGAACGTGTTCTTCACCAGGGTCCAGAACACCGGGTTCTGGAAGAACAGTTCGAAGTTCTTGAACCCGACCCACGGGCTCCCCCACGGGCCTCGTACTGGGCTGTAGTCCTTGAACGCGATCACCGCGTTCGCGATCGGGATGTACTTGAAGATCACGAAGTACGCGAGCGGTAGGACGACCAGCAGGTAGAGCTGCCAGTGCCGCCGCAGACTGCGCCGGGCCTGCGTCCGGCGAGACGTTCGCGGTGGTTTCCGGGCCGCTTCCGCCGCCCGTGGTGCCGGCGACGGTGGCGCCTGTTTCACCTCGAAGGTTGCGCTCACTCCGCTTCCTTTCCCTCACGCGCTGGAGTGGAACCGATATCCGATAGGATCTCGGGTTTCGCTATCCCGGAGGATGACACACAACCCTGGCGGAGCGGAAGAGTTCTCCCCGGTGTCGATACCGGAAGGTGACCGAGGTGCTCAGATCCCTTGCAGGCAAGGGGTTTTCGAGGTTGCTGCTAGCAACGATGGGCCACCCAACGCCGAATGATCCGATGGCCTGCGATCGGATCCGGGCGTACCTCAGCAGAGCCCGGGGTCGTTCTGAGCCGCCGGCACCGGGCCTCTGCCGAATTTATTTCTTCGGTTAACTATATGGAAGTCAACCCGGCCTCGACGGCCTGTGTCAAGACCCGGCCGCGGTCAGGTGCCGGGTGATCATCGCCTCGTCGAAGCGGCCGCTCTGCTGCCCGTCCCAGAGCCCGGCCATCACCATCAGCACGTGCAGCACAACCTGCAACGGCGCGATCGCAGCCAGCTCCCGGTCGGTCAGCGGGTACGGCGTCGCGCGCTGGTAACCGTCGACGAGTCCGGGCGCCCGATGCACCCGCGCGATGACGAACTCCCAGGCGCGGCTGTCCGGGTGCGCCAGGTCGAAGTCGATCACGCCAGCGAACGTCCCGTCGTCGTCGAAGTGCACGTTCCAGCTCGCGAAGTCGCCGTGCACGATCGTCTGCGGGAGGTTGAGCAGGTCGTGCTCGATCACGAGCTGCTTGGTCTGCTCCATCGCGTGCACCGCTCGGTCCGCCAGATCGGGGCGCCGTTCGCGGAGCAGCTGGACGCCGCGGTCCCAGCCCTGGAACTCCCCCATCGCGTCGAGGTCCGCAGTACGGAAGAAGCCGGGACGGGCTCCGACGTCGACGCCGGAGAGGTCGGAGAGGTCGGTGTGCAACCGCGCCAGCAGCTCACCCCGCTCGACCTGCTGCTGCACCGTCTCATCCGTATGCGGTCGCCCCGGCACGAACCGCGTGACCGCCCACAACCGCCCGTCGTACCGCACCGGCCCCGCAACCTGAGCCGGCACCGTCCACCCACGCGCCGTCAGATGGTCGAGCAACTGCGTCTCGAAGGTCAGGTCCGCCTCGGTGCGGAGCACGTGGTACCGCCGGAGGATGTAATGCTCCCCACTCCGCGTCCAGAGATGCCAGTTCCCGTTCCCCAACGAGTCGTCATCACCAGCACGCGTCGGCTCCAGCCGATCGAGGTCGAGTCCGAACGCGTCGATCGGCGGCGTACTGAGCATCCCCGCATCGTGGCAGCTCCGAAGAGTGGTCGCCACAAGAAAAACCTGACCCGACCATCACGGGGGAACGGCCGGGCCAGGCATTATCGATAGTACCTCCGATTCGGAGGTGGAGGCGGCTTATCGGCAGGCGGACGCGCCGCGACTGCCCTACCCTGATCGCCATGCGAACCCGCTCCTGAGAAAGCGCACCGCCGCGGCCCGTCACCGGGTCGCCGTCGTGCGTCACGTCAAGCGTCCGACCTTCGGGTCGCGCTTCGTCATGCCCACGCACGCTTTCGGGGGCACCGCATGTCCTTCTACCGGTCCGCCGACCCTGTGCGGACGTACTACGTCTACCAGACCACCTCGTCGTTCCTGTTCGAACTCTTCCTCACGCTGAGCGCCGTGTACTACGTCCGGGACGCCGGACTGAACCCGCTCCAGCTCGTCCTGATCGGGACCACCCTCGAGCTCACCTGCTTCCTGCTCGAGATCCCCACAGGCATCGTCGCGGACCTGTACAGCCGCCGGCTCTCGATCGTGATCGGCTACGTCCTGATCGGCTCCGGGCTGCTGCTCCAGGCGCTGTCCCCCACCTTCCTCGCACTCGTGGTGGCCCAGGTCGTGTGGGGCGCCGGCTACACCTTCACCTCCGGCGCCGACCAGGCCTGGATCACCGACGAGATCGGCGCCGAACGGGCCGGCCAGGTGTTCGTACGGACGCAGCAGATCAGGATCGGCGGACGGCTCGCCGGTACGGTCAGCGCGGGCGCGCTCGGCCTGATCAGCGTGCCGTTGCCGATGGTGATCTCCGCCGGCGGGATGATCCTGCTCGCGGTCGCGCTGTCCGTGTTCATGCGGGAGGAAAACTTCCACCGCACGCCGCGGGCGGAGCGGGAGACGTTCCGGCAGTTCGCGGAGTTGCTCAAGCACGGCGTCGCCGTCGCCCGGCAGCGTCCCGTCGTTCGGACTCTGGTGCTGATCAGCCTGATCGCCGGACTGTCCAGCGAGGCGTTCGACCGGTTGTGGCCGGTGAAGCTGCTCGCGTTCAGCTTCCCGACCGCGTTCGGTACGTCGGACCCGGCGTTCTGGTTCACGGTCCTGGCGCTCGCCGGGCAGTTGCTGTCACTGATCGCGTCGCTCGCTCTCACCCGGTTGTTCCCCGGCCGGCTGCTGGCGTCGCATCCGGCCGGCATCCTGGCGACGCTCGCCGTTCTGCACCTCGTCGCGGTCTTCCTGTGTGCCCTCACCGGCCGCTTCTGGCTCGTGCTCGCGGCGATGTGGCTGCGCACCGTCGCCGACGTGGTGACGTTCCCGATCGAGTCCGGCTGGCTCAATCGGCAGATCGACTCGCGCTCCCGGGCGACCGTACTCTCGATGGTGTCGCAGGCGAACGCGATCGGTCAGGTCGTCGGCGGTCCCCCGCTCGGCGCCCTCGGCCGTACGTCCCTGCGCGGCGCGCTGCTCGCGTCCGGGCTGATCTGGCTGCCGATCCCGGCGCTGTACCTGCGCCTGCGCGCCCCGGCCGAGGTTTCCGGAAAGAATCCTGCGCCAGACGCCGTTTAGTTTCCGGAAAGGCGGCCTGGTCAGTCGTCGAACTTGACGTGGACGGCCTCTCGGCGGTGGTCGCGGGCGGTTTTGAGGAGGCTGACGACCGTGGTGACGAACAGCGTGCCGACGATGAAGCCGAGCGAGGTCAGGATGCCGATGTCCGGCAGGTGGATCGCGCCGATGTCGTCGATGTGCGAGCCGTGCAGCGCTTCGATGATCAGCTTCACGCCGATGAACGCGAGGATCACCGACAGGCCGACGTTCAGGTAGACGATCCGCTGCAGCAGGCCGCCGATCAGGAAGTACAGCTGCCGCAGACCCATCAGCGCGAACGCGTTCGCGGTCAGCACGATGTACGCGTCCTGGGTGAGCCCGAAGATCGCCGGGATCGAGTCGAGCGCGAAGATCACGTTCGCCATCCCGATCGCGGAGATCACGATCACCAGCGGCGTCAGTTGCGGCTTGCCGCTCGTCCGGGTGACCAGGTTCGCCCCGTCGTAGTCGTGCGAGAGCGGAAGCACCCGGCGCAGTCCCCGCAGTACGACGTTCTCCTGGAAGTCGGACTCGTCGTTCTCGCCCTCGAGCGCCAGGCGGACGGCGGTATAGACCAGGAACGCGCCGAAGATGTAGAACACCCAGCTCGCCGCCGAGATCGCGGCCGCGCCGGCCAGGATGAAGATCGCCCGGAGCAGCATCGACACCACGATGCCGATGTACAGCACCTTGTCCTGCGCGAGGCTCGGTACGGCGAACCGCGCCATGATGATCACGAACACGAACAGGTTGTCGACGCTGAGGCTGTACTCCGTGATGTACCCCGCGACGAACTCGCTCCCCGACTGCCCCGGGCTGAACACGAACAGCCCGACCGCGAACAGCCCGGCGAGGCCGACGTAGAACAGCACCCAGCGGGTGGCGTCCTTGATCGACACGGTGTGGTTCCGGCGGGCGATCACGACCAGGTCGAACGCGACGATCGCGAGCAACCCGGCGATCGTCAGCACCCAGACAACGGGTGGCATGACCGAAACCATGACAAACCTCCGGACGTCGGCAGACAGCAGCGTGGTCCGGAGGTCTCTCCCACCCGGAGGAACTCCGGGCCGGCAGCACCGGTTCGGCCGTCCAGGCCTCCCGTGATGACGACGCTGCCGCTTCGGACCGGCGCCACGCGGGCCCGGTCCGAGAGGGATACTCCCCTCCTCAAACGACGCCAGTCTACCGCCCTGAGAGATACCACCGTGCAGCAGGTCACATCCGGCGAGATGGCAGGCTGTGCGGATGATCGGTGGATGGGAGACGCTCGCGGTGGCGTCGGCGGCGGCGTTCGTCCTGGCGATGGTGTCCGCGGTGGCAGGCTTCGGCGGAGGTGTACTGCTCCTACCGGTCTTCACCGCGCTCTTCGGGCTGCGGGTCGCGGTGCCGATGCTCACGCTCACCCAACTGACCAGCAACGTCTCGCGCGTCTGGCTCAACTGGCACGAGATCCGCTGGCGCCTGGTCGGCTGGTTCGCGGCGGGCGCGGTTCCCCTCGCGATCGCAGGAGGTCTGCTGCTCGCACATGCGCCACTGACGGCACTCAAGCGTGGTCTCGGCGTGTTCCTCATCATCGTGGTGATCTGGCGGCACCTGCGGCGCACCCCGCACAAACCCAGCGACCGAACGTTCACCGTTGTCGGCGCGGCATCCGGTCTCGGGTCCGCGTTGCTCGGTTCGGTCGGGCCGCTCACCGCGCCGTTCTTCCTGGCGTACGGGCTGACCAGGGCGGCGTACATCGGGACCGAGGCCGCGAGTGCCGTGACCATGCACCTGTCGAAGATCGCCGCGTACGGGGCAGGCGATCTGCTGACCCGGCAGGTCCTCGTGTACGGCGCCGCACTGACCCCGGCGACGCTGGCCGGAGCCTGGCTCGGCAAACGGATCGTCGGCCGGATCAGCGACCGCGTCTTCGTCGTACTGGTCGAACTGGGTCTGCTCGCCGCCGGAGTGCTCTTCCTGCTCGGATTCTGACTCCGGTGTCGGTGCGGTCGTACTGCTCGCGACCGCGGTGGCCGCCTGGTTCCTGCTGCGTGGGCAGCGGCTCAGCACCGAACAGTAGGCAAAAAGTTTCCGTTTCCTCGATTACCTCTGGGAGATTCCGCCCAATCGGAGTACAAAGAGTTTCTGTAGGTCTTTGTCCGCCCCCTAGGCCTAGGAGGAACTGTCATGGCCGGATTCAACGGCGAAGCATCGTGGTTCTGTTGCGGAAACGCATGGGGACCCTGCGCGAGCACCGGGCACGGTGCCTGCGGCACCTGTAACTCGGGGAACTTCCAGCACGCCTGGCCGAACACGTCGGACGCGTGTTACGCCATCACCCATCCGGACACCTGCGGATTCACCGGGATGAGCCGGCGGACCTGCGGGTTCCGGCACGCCACCACCAACCTGTGCAACGGAAACCGGGTCGTCACCTCGATCGCGGACTGCGGTCCGCAGACCGACCTGTTCTGCGGTGAACGTGCCTGCTGCGGCGGTACGTGCGCCGCGAACCGCCTCCTCGACCTCACTCCGGCCGCGTTCTCGTCGATCGCGAGCCTGAGTGCCGGTCTGATCCCCGCGAACATCGACGTCGGCTGAGGAGTGAGCTGAGATGACCGCAACGATGGACCGCCGCTCACTCCTGTCCCGCGCCGCCCTCGGCGCGACCGGACTCGTCGCCGCCAGCGCGATGGGTTCGCTCGCTCCCGAGGCCGCGTTCGCGGCGGCGACGCAGTACCCCGACCCCGGTCAGCCGGATCCGAACTTCGCCGAAGGCGTGGTAACCGGCCGGAACCAGGATCTCCTGCAGGTCCACGGATCCGACGGCCGGCTGCACCGGATCCAGCTGACCACCGCCACCAGTGTCTGGAAGCTCCACCCGACCACGATCGACCAGGCGAAGATCGGCGACGGCCTGTACGCCCGCGGCGTACTGCTGCCGAACGGGATCCTCGCCGCCGAGTCGGTCTGGGTGAACATCGTCAACCTGACCGTCGCGATCACGTCGATCAGCCGCAGCGGCGTGCAGTTCGACCACCACGGGCAGAAGGTCGTCGGGCACGTACAACCCGGTACGACGGCCGCCGTGTACAACGGCACGCCCGCGGTGACGGACCTGTCGATGCTCAAGGTCGGCCGGCACGCCCAGGTGATCGGCGCCTGGCGTCCTGGCACCAACGAGATCGACATCGCCACCATCTACACGTCGCACTGACATGGAAGAGCTAGCGGCTGCTCAGCCGCTCCTGATCGCCTTGATCCTGGCGTGGTCCGCGTACGGCAAACTAACCTCCCCCGACCATGCCACCCGCACAGCCCTACCTCACCTACTCGGCTCCGACGGCGCAGCCGGCGAGTCGCGGGCGGTCACGGCATACCGGACCGTTGCCGTGCTCGAGATCCTGATCGCCCTTCTCCTGTTGGCTTCCTGGACTATCGGGGCAGCGGCTGCTGTCGCATTGTCCGTCGGGTTCGTCGGCTTTCTGATCTACTCGAAGGTCGTCGTACCGGAGGCGTCCTGCGGCTGCGCCGGCAAGTCCGCGAGACCCGTCGGCAACAGAGCGATCGCCCGCGCCTTGTTGCTCCTGGCAACTTCCACGCTGGCGACCTTCGCAACAACCAACTGGTGGTCGGCGGGCGCGGGATTGCTGATGCTGGTGTTCGAGGCAGCAGCGTTCGCCATGTTGTCCGCCGAGCTCGACCGCTACTGGCTCCTCCCGATCCGGCGGTTGAAGATCCGGC
Source organism: Kribbella sp. NPDC031520 (assembly GCF_055580825.1). NCBI lineage: Bacteria > Bacillati > Actinomycetota > Actinomycetes > Propionibacteriales > Kribbellaceae > Kribbella > Kribbella sp. NPDC031520. The sequence goes on along the minus strand of NZ_JBVIKS010000006.1, from coordinate 334,261 downwards.
TCAGCCACCCGTACGCCGGTACCGCCTCCGACCACGTCCCACTCGCCGCAACCCAGCGGCGCGTGCTGCTCAGCCCGGCGTACCGCGCGGTCGACGGGTTGCTGCGTTCCGACATCCACGACTACTGGGACGAGGACGGCTGGCGGTTCGTGAGCTACGCCGCCCGGTACGACGGCCGCCGCGCGACTGCGGTGTTCGCCGTACCGCACCAGGACTCCACGCCGGAGTCCGTCCGGGTCGCCCTCGTCGACGACGACGGCCTGACCGTGTACCGCCCGACCGTCCTCGCGACTGCATAGGCCTGGCGGTCCGTGCTGTTGACAGACGAGATGATCGTTAGGAAGCTTTCCTAATAGTTAGTCCCCTGCACCTCCTCCGCCCCGGAATCCAGGAGACCCGCATGACATCCCGTCTGTTCGCGGCGGCGCTCGCGCTCGCCGCCGGCGCGCTCTCGCTGACCGCGCTCCCCTCCGCCACCGCTGCCTCCACCGACTACCAGGCCGAGGACGCGACCGTCTCCCAAGGCGTGGTCGAGTCCAACCACACCGGCTACACCGGCAGCGGTTTCGTCAACTACGACAACCTGGCCGGCAGCTACGTCGAATGGACCGTCACCGCCCCGGCTGGTCCAGCCGACGTCACCCTCCGGTACGCGAACGGTACGGCCGCGACCCGCCCGATGGACTTCACCGTCAACGGCCAGCCCGGCGCAGTCGGCATCACGTTCCCGGGAACCGGCGCGTGGACGACCTGGAAGACCAAGACCGTCCGCCTGCAACTCACCGCCGGTACGAACAAGATCCGCGCCCGCGCGACCAGCGCCGACGGCGGCCCGAACGCCGACAAACTCACCGTCACGCCGACCACCGACGACACGACTCCTCCATCGGCGCCGGGCAATCTGACCGTCAGCGACCTCAAGTCGAACGCCGCGACGTTCACGTGGACGGCGGCGACCGACAACGTCGGCGTGGTGCGGTACGAGCTCAACCGCGGCGGCAACGTCCTGAAGGTTGTCGACGGCAACACTCTGTCCGCGACCGTGGACACCTTGACACCGAACACGTCGTACGACATCTCGGTCGGCGCGTTCGATGCCGCAGGCAACGCTTCGCAACAGAGCAACGTGGTCACGTTCACCACTCCGGGCAGCGGCGACACGCAACCGCCGACGGTACCGGGGAACCTGCACTCGACCGGCGTCACCGCGAGCAGCGTTTCGCTGGCGTGGAACGCGTCCACGGACAACAGCGGCAGTATCGCCGGGTACGACGTGTACCAGGGCTCGACGAAGGTGGCGACGACCGACTCTCTCACCGCGACCGCGACCGGGCTGACGGCGAACACGCAGTACACCTTCACCGTCAAGGCGCGTGACCCTGACGGCAATGCATCCGCCGCGAGCAACGCGGTGACGGTGAAGACCTCGGCGACCGGCACCGGCGGCATCCCCTCATACGACAAGGACATCGCGAAGGTCGACCTCGGCTGGAGCGTGGCGTTCCTGCCGGACGGGTCCGCGCTGGTGACCGAACGGGACCGGTTCGAGGTACTGCGGGTGACACCGAGCGGGCAGAAGACCACGCTCGGGAAGGTGCCGGGCGTGGTCACGACCAGCGGTGAGGGCGGTTTGCTCGGCGTCGCGCTGTCGCCGAACTTCGACAGCGACCACTGGGTGTACTTCTACCACACGGCATCCGGCGACAACCGGATCGTACGGATGAAGTACGAGAACGGGAAGCTCGGTTCCACGTCCTCGCCGGTGCTCACCGGACTCGCGAAGAACCGGTACCACAACGGCGGGCGGATCGCGTTCGGTCCGGACGGGAAGTTGTACGCGACCGTTGGTGACGCCAAGAATTCCGGGAACGCGCAGAACAAGAACTCGCTGAACGGAAAGATCCTGCGGATGAACCCTGACGGTACGCCGCCGTCCGACAACCCGTTCTACAGCAGCGGCGGCAACGCGCGGTACGTGTGGAGCTGGGGGCACCGCAACCCGCAAGGGCTGGCGTGGGACTCGCGTGGGCAACTGTGGGCGTCGGAGTTCGGTGAGAACAGCCAGGACGAGCTGAACCTGATCCAGAAGGGCGGCAACTACGGCTGGCCGTCGTGCGAGGGCACGATCGGCGACTGCGGCGGGTACGTCGCACCGAAGCGCACCTGGCCGACGTCCCAGGCCGGCCCGAGCGGGATCGCGATCGTCAACGACTGGATCTACATCGCCGGCGTCACCGGTGAGCAGTTGTGGGTCACCAAGATCAACTCGGCCGGCAACGGCGTCGGTACTCCGCAGGCACTGTTCTCCGGTCGTTGGGGCCGCCTACGAAGCGTCACCCATTCCCCGGACGGCGGGCTCTGGCTCACCTCCACCAACGACGACAAGAACGGCGGCACACCGTCAACAATCGACAACGTAATCGTCCGCCTGAAGTTCTCCTGACGCGGTCAGGGCAGCAGCAGCGTCTTGCCGACCGTCCGGCGATCCTCGATCGCGGCATGCGCTGCTGTTGCCTCTGACAACGGGAAGGTCTGCCCGACGGTGGGAGCGATCCGGTACTGCGCCAACTCGTCGAGCGCCCGCCGGGTCAGCTCCCGCCACTCGCCCGGATCCGGCTGGAAGATGCCGACCAGCGTCACGTCGTCGCGATCCTCGACCGGCGCGGTGAAGTCACCACTCGCCGCACCATACCCGAGGAACCGGCCGCCCGATCTGGTGATCCCGTACGCGGCCCGGCCGATCGCACCGCCGGTGCCGTCGAAGACCACGTCCACCGGCTCCAGCCCGTCGGCCCAGTCCGGCGCCGAGTAGTCGACCACCTCATCGGCACCGAGTTCCTTCGCACGCTGCAGCTTGGCCTCCCCGCGAGCAGCGGCGACGACCGTCGTACCGGTTGCCGAGAGCAACGGGATCAACCAGCTGCCGAGGCTGCCCGCGGCGGCCGTCACCAATACCCGCTCACCCGCCACGGCCTTGCCCCGCTCGAACTGCGCGAAGGCCGTCGACCCGTCGTGCAAAGCCGCCAGCGCCACTCCGAGCGCCACACCGTCCGGCACCTCGAAGACTTCCGTCGCCGGTACGACAGCCTGCTCGGCATATCCACCACCGTTGTACGTCCCCACACCGCCGGTGCCCGCGATCACCCGCTTGCCGATCCACTCCGCGTCCACACCGGCTCCCACCGAGCGCACCACTCCGGCGACGCCGGCTCCAGGCACGAACGGCGGCTCAAGCGCGAACCGAACAGCCCGCACGTCCCACCACATCCTCGACTCGACAGACCTCCGACGCTAAGACCTCACCTTTAGTTGAGGTCAAGCCGAGCGATAAGTACGGGCTGGCCTGCGATGAGATATCCTGTGACAGTACCGTCACATTGGAGGGAGCCGGAGATGGCGATCGGCCAGATGCGGGAGCTCGGCGCGGAGGTGCGGGCCGAGCGCCGCCGGCGTGGCCTGACCCAGGCTGAGCTGGCCGCCCGGGCGGGCGTCTCGCGCGAGTGGCTCGGCCGGCTCGAGAACGGTGCTCGCCGGCTGGAGGCCGACAAAGTACTCGGCGTGCTGCGTGTGCTGGACTTCAGCGTGCTCTCCCAGAACGAGCAGCCGACCCAGGAAGACGTCGCGAAGGCGCAGAAGATCGCCTGGACGATGGGACTGGAGGCGCAGCCGATCTCCGACCAGGGCTTCCAGCGGGTGCTCCGCAAGATCGTCGAGCATCGGCTTGCCCGGCCTGCCGCCTGATGGAGCTCGGCGGATCGGCAGACGGGCAGACTCCGGTCGACGCCGATGACGCCCAGTACCTGACCGAGGAGTACTCCTGGATCTCCACCCGGGAGGAGTTGAACGACGCCGAAGCGGCGAACATCGCCGACGCGGTGCTCTGGCTGGGCGACCAGCAGCCGACGGCGGACGACGTATTGCAGCATGCCTTCCTCCGGGAGTTGCACCGGCGGATGTTCGGGGACGTATGGACCTGGGCCGGGAAACCGCGGCAACGCGACACGACGATCGGCATCGCACCCGCACGTATCCCGGAGGAGCTGCACCTGCTGCTCGGGGACGTGACCTACTGGATCGAGCGGAACACCTATGAACCATTGGAGATCTGTGTCCGGTTCCACCACCGTCTTGTGTTCGTTCATCCGTTCGTGAACGGCAACGGCCGCCATGCCCGGCTGATCGCCGGCGCGCTCGCCGAGTCGCTAGGTCTTGGTTCCGAGGCGTTGAGCTGGGGAGCCCGGAGCGGCGCTGCCGCGAGCACCGCGCGATATCAGTACCTCGACGCCTTGCGGACCGCGGACGCGGGCGACTACACACCGCTCCTCGCCAACGCCGTCAGCTGATCACACCTCCGTCAAGACGAACTGCCTGCAGCACGAATGAAACCCTGCCGCGCCGAACGGCTTCGGGATGTGCGGGATCAGCGGGGGTGGCCGAAGTCGGCGTAGGTGGGGGTGCCGGTGGTGAGGGATTGTTGGGCGAGGGTGAGGCGGCGGGCCATTGAGGGGCGTAGGTGGGGGGTGGCTTCTTCGAGGGTGAGGAAGTGGTGGGAGCGGGCTTCGGTGGGGTCGAGGGTGAGGAGTGGGGTGTCGAGGACGCCGCCGTCGAAGATGAAGGCGAGGGAGTCGGTCCACGGGCCGTGGGCGGGGACCCAGTCGACGACGAGGAGGCGGCCGATCTCCAGGTCGAGGCCGATCTCCTCCTTGACCTCGCGGCGGCAGGCCTCGTACGGCGACTCGTTGGGCTCGACGACGCCGCCGGGGATGTCGAGGGTGGGTTTGTAGGTCGGCTCGAGGAAGAGGATGCGGCCGGCGCGGTCCCGGATCAGCGCGCCGCCCGCGGCGGTCTTGCGCGGGAAGCGGGCAGCGATCCCGGGGTTGAACTCCTTCTCCGGCTCACCCTCGGCGGCGAGATCGTCCTGTCGGTTCACACCTCCAGTGTCGTCCAGAGCGACCGGCTGGTTGCGGGCAGCTACCCCCTCGACGGTTGGCGCGGGGCATGCTGCAATGAGCGGACAGCGCGCGGAGGGGTCTGAAGCGCTGACAAGTGGGGGGCGAGATGTTGCGTCTGGGTAGGACTACGCGCGGGCGGATCAGCATAGTGGCCGCGATGCTTCTGTTCGCGGCGATACTCACGCAAGGCGCGGCCCGGGCGGAGACGTTGCCCGCCGGGTTCCGCGACTCCGTCGTCCTGAGCGGGCTGACCAACCCGACGGTGCTGCAGTTCGCGCCGGACGGGCGGATCTTCGTCGGTCAGAAGAACGGCGTGATCAAGGTCTTCCAGAGCCTGACGGATACCAATCCGGTCACTGTCGCCGACCTGTCGACGCAGGTCGACGACTTCTGGGATCGCGGCCTGCTCGGCCTCGCCGTAGCACCCAACTTCCCCACCGATCCGTACATCTACGTGCTCTACGCGTACGACGCCGCGATCGGCGGCACCGCGCCGCGCTGGAACGACGGCTGCCTGACACCGCCCGGCCCGACCACCGACGGCTGCATGGTGTCGGCCCGGCTGTCCCGGCTGCAGATCAGCGGCAACGTGATGACCGGTACGGAACAAGTACTGATCAACGACTGGTGCCAGCAGTTCCCCAGCCACTCGATCGGCACGCTGCTGTTCGGGCGCGACGGCTACCTCTACGCCAGCGGTGGCGACGGGGCCAGCTTCAACAACGTCGACTACGGTCAGTACGGCGCGACGTACACCGGCGACCAGGCAAACCCCTGCGGAGATCCGCCGGGCTCGGCCGGTACTGCGCTGACTCCACCGACCGCGCAGGGTGGCGCGCTGCGTAGTCAGAGCGTCCGCCGTCCGAGCGGTCCGGCGACCCTCGACGGCGCCATCCTCCGCGTCGACCCGACCACGGGCGCCGGCGTACCCGGCAACCCGTTCTTCTCGTCGACGGATCCGAACGCGCGGCGGATCGTGGCGTACGGCGTACGCAACCCGTTCCGGATCACGCAGCGCCCGGGGACCGACGAGCTGTGGATCGGCGATGTCGGGTGGAACACGTGGGAAGAGATCAACCGGGTGGTGTCGCCGACGACAGCGTCCAACTTCGGCTGGCCTTGCTACGAGGGCACGGACCCACAGGGCGGGTACCAGGGCGCCGGGTTGTCCCTGTGCTCGTCGCTCTACTCGACTCCGGGTTCGGTCGTCGCGCCGTACTACACCTACAACCACAGCGCCTGCGTGGTGAACTACACCGGCTGCCACACCGGCGGCTCGTCGATCACCGGGATCGCGTTCTACCAAACCGGATCGTATCCGTCGGCGTACAACGGCGCGCTGTTCTTCGCCGACCACACCCGGGACGAGATCTGGGCGATGCTGCCCGGTACGAACGGCTTGCCGGATCCGGCCAGGCTGCAGTCGTTCGTCGGTGTCGACTCGACGGGGGCCGCGGCCGGGCATCCGGTCGACCTGAAGATCGGTCCGGGCGGCGACCTGTTCTACGTCGACATGGAGAACGGCGCCGTACACCGGATCACCTACACGGCCGCCAACCAGCCGCCGACCGCGGCGTTCACGGCGACCCCGTCGAGCGGAGCCGTCCCGCTGACAGTGAACTTCGACGGCACCGCGTCGTCCGATCCCGAGGGTTCGCCGCTCAGCTACTCGTGGGATCTCAACGGCGACGACACGTTCGGCGACGCGACCGGCGCGACTGCGACGTACACCTACAACACGGCGGGGACGTACCACCCGAGCCTCCGCGTCACGGACAACCACGGAGCGACGGACACGACCTCCGTCACGGTGACGGCCGGCAACACCGCCCCGACCGCGGTGATCGACACCCCCAGTCCGAGCCTGACCTGGAAGGTCGGTGACCGGATCGACTTCAGCGGCCACGCGACCGACCAACAGGACGGGACGTTGCCAGCGTCCGCGCTGAGCTGGAAGCTGACGCTGCAGCACTGCATCACGCCGTCCGACTGCCACGCACACGACCTGCAGACCTTCAGCGGTAGTTCGGGATTCTTCAACGCACCGGACCACGCCTATCCGTGCTGGCTCGAACTGAGTCTGACCGCGACCGATTCCGGAGGCCTGTCCTCGACGACATCGGTCCGCCTTGACCCGCGGACCGTCGTACTGACGTTCCGGACCACTCCGGGCGGCCTCAACCTGACCAACATGGTCGTCAACGAGGCACCGCGCTCGACCCCGTTCTCCGTCACCGTCGTCGTCGGCTCGGCGAACTCGGTCAGCGCGCCGTCACCACAGCAGTTCAACAAGTTCACGTACAACTTCTCCTCGTGGTCCGACGGAGGTCCGCAGAGCCACACGATCACCGCACCGGCGGTGAACACCACCTACACCGCGGTCTATCGCAAACGCTGACTCTTCGTCGGTTCTCCGATCGATCAGGATTCGAGAAGCGGCAGGTGCCGGGCAGCTCCTAGTGTTTGGAGCACCGACGAAGAGAGAGGCAGTCCGATGGCTACCACGAAGGCGAAGTCGTACGACGGGTTCACCGCCGCCGAGCGGGACGCGATGAAGGAGCACGCGAAGGACCTGAAGAGCAAGGAGGACCCGGCGGAGGCGCAGCTGGCGAAGATCGCGACCATGGCGGACGGCGACCGCGAGATCGCCGCCCGGCTGAACGAGCTGATCCTCGAGGCGGTGCCGGAACTGACGCCGAAGCTCTGGTACGGCATGCCCGGCTGGGCCAAGAACGGGAAGCTGATCTGCTTCTTCCAGGACGCCGCGAAGTTCAAGTACCGCTACGGAACCCTGGGCTTCAGCGACAAGGCCCAACTCGACGACGGCGACATGTGGCCCACCTCCTACGCCATCACCAAACTGACCCCGGCCCTCGAGAAGAAGATCGTTGCCCTGGTCAAGCAGGCCACCCGCTGACCGTCGCCGACCCCGTGGCCGAGGGGTTCGGCGGCGCGGAGGCGTGGCAAAATCTGGCGGGTGCTGATTGGGATGCTGGGGTCGTTCGAGGTACGTGGTGACGACGGGGGCGTCGTCGACGTGCCGGGGGCTCGGCTGCGGGGGTTGTTGGTCGCGCTGGCGCTGGATGCGGGGCGGGTGGTTCCGAAGGGGACGCTGGTCGACTGGATCTGGGGGGAGCAGCCGCCGGCCGACGCGGCGAACGCGTTGCAGCGGCTTGTCTCCCGGCTGCGGAAGGTGCTGCCGGTCGAGGGGAACACGGACGGTTACCGGCTGCGGATCGACCCCGACGACGTGGACGCCGTACGGTTCGAACGCCTCCTGACACAGGCACGCACCAACCAGGACGTCCAAAAGCTCCGCGAGGCGCTCGCACTCTGGCGTGGGGCTGCGATGCAGGACATCGGGCTCACCGAGAGCGGCGCGTTCGACGCCGCAGTCACGCGGCTCGACGGCCTGCGGCTGGCCGCGATGGAGGACCGGTACGACGCCGAGATCGCGCTCGGCAACGGCGCCGACCTGGTCACCGAGCTGACCGACCTGGTCGCCGCGCACCCGGTCCGGGAACGCCTGGTGGCCGCCCTGATGCGCGCGCTGGTCGCCTCCGGCCGCGACACCGAGGCGCTCCGCGTGTACGAGCGCACCCGCGAAACCCTCGCCGACGAACTCGGCGTCGACCCCTCCCCCGAACTGTCCGCGCTGCATGTCGCCCTGCTCAGAGGCGAGCTGGTACGGCGCGACGAGAAGCGCAGCACCAACCTGCGCGAGGAGCTCACGACGTACGTCGGCAAGGACGCCGACGTCCGTACCGTCCGCGACCTGATCGCCGAGCACCGCCTCACCACGCTGATCGGGCCGGGTGGATCGGGCAAGACCCGCCTGGCGACCGAGACCGCCCGGACCGTCGTCCGCGACTTCCCCGACGGTGCGTGGATGGTCGAACTCGCCGCGATCGGCGCGGACGGGGACGTGGCGCAGGCGACGCTCGGCGCGCTCGCGCTGCGGGACGCGCTGCTCGGCGACGTACCGGAGACGGATCCGACCGACCGCGTGATCGCCGCCCTCCGCGAGCGGGCGATGCTGCTGATCCTGGACAACTGCGAGCACGTGATCGACTCGGCCGCCCGGTTCGCGCACCGGGTACTCGGCGAGTGCCCGCGGCTGCGGATCCTCGCCACCAGCCGCGAGTCGCTCGGCATCACCGGCGAGGCGCTCTGGCCGGTCGCACCGTTGGTACTCCCAACGGCAACGGCGGACTCCGCCGAGATCGGCGCCTCCCCGGCGGTACGGCTCCTCCAGGATCGCGCGAGCGCCGTACGTGCGGACCTCGCTCCGGATCCCGCGACGATGGCGCGGATCTGCCGCGCGCTCGACGGGATGCCGCTGGCGATCGAGCTCGCGGCGGCCCGGCTGCGCACGATGTCGCTCGAACAACTCGCCAACCGTCTCGACGACCGCTTCCGGTTGCTGACCGGAGGCAGCCGTACGGCCCTCCCCCGGCACCGCACGCTCCGCGCGGTGGTCGACTGGAGCTGGGAGCTGCTCTCCGACGCAGAGCGCGCGGTACTGCGCCGGCTGTCCGTCTTCGCGGGAGGTGCCGGCCTGGAGCCGGCCGAGCACGTCTGCGCCGGTGGAGAGGTGGAGTCGTGGGAGGTCCTCGACCTGCTCACGGCGCTGACCGAGAAGTCGCTCGTCGTCACGAAGGACGACCAGCGGTACCGGCTGCTCGGCACGATCAAGGAGTACGCCCAGCAACGTCTCGAGGAGGCGGGCGAGACCGACACGACCAGGCGTACCCATCTCGTCTACTTCACCGAGCTGGTCGAGACCGCGGACCCGCACCTGCGCCGCGCCGAGCAGCTCGACTGGCTGGCGATCCTCGAACCGGAGCACGACAACATCGCCGCGGCGATGCGGGCGGCGATCGCGGCCGGCGACGGCGTCGGCGCGATGCGGCTGGCTGCGGCGGCCGGCTGGTACTGGTGGTTCGCCGGGCACAAGGTCGAGGGCAACGAGTTCCTGCTCGCGGCGCCCCTGCTCCCGGGCGAGGTACCGGACGAGGTCCGCGCCGTGGTGTACGCGTTCGTCACCGGGATCATGTCGTCGGGCCGCGGCCGCGACCAGTACGACGCGGAGGAGTGGATCCGGAAGTCGGCCGAGATCAGCCGCCGGATCGACAACCCGCACCCGGCCGTGACGATGTCACAGGCACTGGAACGCCTGCTCGACGGGCCCAGTTCGTTCGTCGCGGCGTTCGAGGAGCTGCTGACCGAGGACGATCCGTGGGTGCGGGCGTTGGCGCGGCTGCAGACCGGGAAGATGAGGATCATGCTCGGCGACGGCGATCTGGACGCGGACGTCGCCCTGGAGACCGCACTGGCGGAGTTCCGTTCGATCGGCGAACGCTGGGGTATGTCGTTCGCGCTGACCGAGCTGGCGGACAGGCTCGCCGTCCGCGGGCAGTTCGCCGAGGCCTGCGAGTACTACGAGCAGGCGGTCGCGGTTGCCGCGGAGGTCGGCGCGACCGAGGACGTCGTACGGATGCGGTCGCGGCAGGCCCAGCTGTACTGGCTGGCGGACGATCAGAAGGCGAGCGCAGCCGCGATGGAGGAAGCGCAGCAGAAGGCGGAGCGGGTCGCCTGGCCGGAGGCGCTCGTCGAGCTGGCGCTGTCCAAGGCGGAGCTCGCGCGCTGGGAGGGTGACCCAGAGGAGGCCCGCCGGCAGCTGGACCGCGCGACGGCCATGCTCGGGCGCGACGCGGAAAGTCCCAACCTGCGGGCGATGATCGAGGACCAGCTCGGCTACCTGACCGCGGATCCGGACGAGGTCTGGCAGCACCGGAGCGCGTCGTTCCAGGCGGCGGCCGAGGGCGGGCACGTCCCCGGTATCGCGCAGATGCTGGTCGGGATCGCGGACCTTGCCTTGCGCACCGACCAGGACGAGCAGGCCGCACGGCTGCTCGCCGCCAGTGCCGCCGTCCGCGGGCTGCCCGATCGCTCGAACCCGGACGTGGCGCGGAGCGAGCAGGAAACGCGGCGCCGCCTCGGTGACGCGAAGTTCACCGAGGCGACGGAGGAGGGCCGGCAGGCGAGCTGGCGAGAGCTCGTCGAGGTCACGCTCGCTTCTTGAACGTCGAGGTCGCCCAGATGTAACCGACGACCGCGATCCCGAGGCACCAGGCGAACGCGGCGATCAGGTCGCCGGTGTGCGGTGCGCCGTTCAGCAGGCCGCGCAGCGACTCGATGATCGGCGTGAACGGCTGGTACTGCGCGAACTGCTTCACGCCCGGGCCCATCTTGTCCGCCGGCACGATCGCGCTGCTGAAGAACGGCAGCATCACGAGCGGTACCGAGGCGAGCCCCGCGGTCTCCGGGCTCTTCGCGAACAGCCCGAGCGCGACGGTCAGCCACGCGGTCGCGATGCCGAGCAGTACGACGAGACCGATCACGCCGAGCCACTGCATGAAGCTCGCCGACGGGTCGAACCCGAGCGCGAACGCGACCCCGATGATCGCGGCGATCGCGATCAGGTTGGTCAGCACGCTGGCGATCACGTGCCCGGTGAGGACCGCGCCGCGCGGCACGTCCATCACCTTGAAGCGGTTGATGATGCCCTTGGTCATGTCGGAGTTCACCGCGGTCGCCACCGCGCCGAGCCCGTAGCAGACCGCCAGCAGGAGCATGCCGGGCGTCGCGTAGTCGACGTACGGTACGCCGACGCTGAAGGCGTCACCGAGCATGTAGACGAACATCAGCATCACCACGACCGGCATCAGCACGGCGTTGAACACCGACGTCGGGTTGCGGGCGATGTGCTTGAGGTTGCGGCGCAGCATCACCATCGAGGGGTTCTTCATTTCGCGACTACCTCCGCGGTGTCGTGGCCGGTCAGGGCCAGGAATACGTCATCGAGATCAGGGGTGTTGACGGAGAACTCGTCGGCGTTCAGCGAGTACTCGTCGAGTCGGTCGAGCAGGGTGCGAACGGACCGGGTACCGCCGTCGCTGGGGACCCGGAGCGCGAGCGCGTCGTCGTCGCGGGTCGCGTCGGGGAAGATCCGGGCGGCGGTGTCGAGCTCCTCGATCGAGCCGAACCGGAACCGGACGTGGGTGCCGGGGAGCTGCCGCTTGAGCTCCTCGGGGGTGCCCTCGGCAACCAACCGGCCTTTGTCGAGGACCGCGATCCGGTCGGCCAGCTGGTCGGCCTCGTCGAGGTACTGCGTGGTGAGGAAGATCGTCACGCCGTCGGCCAGCAGTTCGCGGATGATCGTCCACATGGTCCGCCGGCTGCGCGGGTCGAGACCCGTGGTCGGCTCGTCGAGGAAGATGATCTGCGGGTCGCCGACCAGCGTCATCGCGAGGTCGAGCTTGCGGCGCATACCACCGGAGTACGTCGCCGCCGCCTTGTCCGCGGACTCGACCAGGTCGAACCGCTCCAGCAGATTGTCGACAATCCGCTTGTCGACGTTCGCCGGGCTCAGATCCACCATCAGCTGGAGGTTCTCGCGGCCGGTGAGCAGCTCGTCCACGGCCGCGAACTGACCGGTGACGCCGATCGCGGCCCGGACCGCCTTGGCCTCGGACGCGACGTCGTGGCCGGCCACCCGGACCGTACCGCCGTCGGCCTTCGTCAACGTGGTGAGCACGTTGACCGTTGTCGTCTTGCCGGCCCCGTTCGGGCCGAGCAGGGAGAAGACGGTGCCCACGGGGACGTCGAGGTCGATGCCGTCGAGCACGGTCTTGTCGCCGAATGCCTTGCGCAGTCCTGTGACCGCGATCGCCGAAGTTGTCATGGGACAACCTTCGGCAGGACCCCTGACACGCACCTGACACGCCGCCTACACCGTGCCGCCCCCGTGTCAGAGCCGGTCGCAGGGCCTTGTCAGCGCGCTCGGCCAGTGTTGCCGGTACCAACGATTCTGGGAGCGATCACATGTCTACCTTCGACACCCCCGCACCGATCTCCGCCGCGATCGACATCATCTTCGGCACCATCACCGTCCGGGCGGGCGACCGGACCGACACTGTCGTCGAGGTCCGCCCGGCCGACCCGTCGTGGGACCTCGATGTGAAGGCCGCCGAGCAGGTGGTGGTCGAGTACGCCGACGGGAAACTGCAGGTCAGGCACCCGAAGCTGCGCTCGATCTTCAGCAAGCGGTACGGCGCGGTCGAGGTCCTGATCGAACTACCGGCCGGCTCCGACCTGCAGGGCTACACCGCGAAGGGCGACTACGTCGTCGAGGGCCGGGTCGGCGCCTGCGAGCTGAAGACCGCGAACGGCGACATCCACGTCACCGCCGCCACCGGCAACGTCCGTGCCAAGTCGGCCACCGGCAACGTCACCGTCGACGAGGCAGCCGCCGAGGTCCACGTCCGCACCGCCAACGGCGACATCCGCGTCGGCACCTGCGGCACCGGCCCCGTCGACCTCTACACCGCCACCGGCGAGGTCGCCGTCACCGTCCCCGCCGGCACCACCGCAGCCTTGGACGCTCGTACGTCGGTCGGCCGCGTGTTCAACCACCTGGACAACACGGACGCCGCACCCCGCACCGTCCCGGTTCGCGCCCGCACCCACGGCGGCAACATCACCCTCACGCAGGCGTGATGCGGGGCCGAACGACAGGAGGTATCCCGCTGCTGGCTAGTGCACCTGAGCGTGGATGCATCCACGCGTACACCGTCCCGCAGGTGCACTACCTGTTGCTCGGCACGCTCTTGGCCAGCGAGCCCAGCAACTGGAGCTTCTCCGCGGACGGTGAGCCGGGCTCGGCTGTGTAGAGCATCAGGATCAGACCCGGCTCGGCGGTCACCGCGAGTTCTTCGTACGCGAGCGTGAGCTCCCCGACCTCGGGATGGTGGAACCGCTTCGTGCCGGCGCCGTGGGTCCGGACGTCGTGCGAGCCCCACAGCCGGCGGAAGGTCTCGCTCTGGGTGGACAGTTCGCCGACCAGATCCTGCAGCCCGCGGTCGTGCGGATCGCGGCCGGCCTCGGCCCGCATGATCGCGACACACATGTGCGCGAACAGGTCCCAGTCGGGGTAGAAGTCCCGCGACGCCGGATCGAGGAACTGGAACCGGGCCAGGTTCGGGGTCCGGCCGCCCTCCCCGATCACCGGCGAGTAGAACACCCGCCCGAGCGCATTCGTCGCGAGCAGGTCCTGCGCGGGGTTGCGGACGAACGCGACCCCGTCGGTGATTGCCTCCAACGCCCATTGCAGGCTCGCTCGCGAGGTGGTTGGTGCGGCCGGACGACGGCGGCGCCGCCCGGAGGTCGGGATGCCGTCGGCAGCCCGGGCGAGGTCGAGCAGGTGCGCGCGTTCGGTGTCGTCGAGCCGGAGCGCCTGCGCGATCGCCTCGAGCACCGCGGACGAGGCCCCGGCGATCGCGCCACGTTCGAGCTTCGCGTAGTACTCGATGCTGACTCCGGCGAGCATGGCGACCTCGTGCCGCCGCAGCCCGGGCACCCGCCGCCGGCCCACGTTCGGCAGTCCGACCTCCGACGGCGTCAGCTTCGCCCGCCGCGAGGTCAGGAACTCCCGCACCTCGGCCTTGTTGTCCATGTCATCGACAGTACCGGCGGCGGATCGGGCGAGGGATGTACTGCTGGTACACCTCTCGAGCGGGCCTTCTTCGCGGTGATTCCCGGCGCTTGCATGGAAAAGCAAGAGCTGCCGAGAGGAACCAGATGACCCTGACCACCGGGCACGCGCCGGCACCAGCCGGACCAGCCGCACCTGCGCTGACCACGACCGTACTGGCCACGGTCGTGCTGATCACCGCGATCGCCCCGCTGGCCACCGACATGTACGTCCCCGCGTTCCCGCTGGTCGCCCACGACCTCGACGCGAGCGCGACGGAGGTACAGCTCACGCTGACGACCTTCTTCGTCGGCATGGCGCTGGGTCAGCTCGTCGGAGGGCCGTTCTCGGACCGGGTCGGCCGGCGGCGTCCGCTCCTCGTCTCGTTGCTGGTCCTGACCGCGGCCTCGGCGCTGTGCGCGTTCAGCCCGTCGATCGGCGTGATGATGATCGCCCGGCTGGTCCAGGGGTTCAGCGGCGGCTGGGCGATGGTCATCGCGCGTTCGGTCGTCGTCGACCTGACCTCCGGCGCCCGGCTCGTTCGGACGATGAACCTGGTCTCCGGGATCGCGGGCGTCGCGCCGATCGCCGGTCCGCTGCTCGGCGCGGCGATTCTGCAACTGTCGCACTGGCGCGTGTCGTTCTGGGTGATCTCCGCGCTGGCCGCGCTCATGGTGGTGACGGTCGCGGCCCGCGTACCGGAGACAGTCCGCGGCGAGCCGGCGCGGTTCAGCAATCAGGTACTGCGGAACCGCGGCTTCACCGGCTACCTGGTCGTGTTCGCGTTCTCGATGGGCACGATCTTCGCGTACGTCGCCACGTCGGCGTTCGTACTGCAGTCGATGAACGGCCTCTCCCCGGTCCAGTACTCGGTGGACTTCGCGCTCAACGCAGTCGGTCTGACGATCGCCACGCTGGTCGCGGCGCGGCTGGCTGATCGGGTTCCGACCCGCGCCGTCGTCCTCGCCGGGCTCGCAGCGACCGGTACCGCCGGCGCGGTCCTGCTCGTCGGCGCGGTTTGGTTCGGTATGCCGCTCCCACTCGCGCTGATCGGGTTCTTCGTACTGATGAGCGCCCAGGGTCTGGTCGGCCCGAACGCCGGAGCGCTGGCCTCGGCGCAAGTCCCCGACCAGGCCGGCACCGGCTCGGCCGTGCTGGGTTTCCTGCAGTGGTGCATGGCCGGGGTCGTCGCTCCACTCGCGGGCCTCGGCGGCGAGCGGACCGCCGTACCGATGGCCGCCATCGTGCTCGCTCTCACCACCCTTTCCCTCCTTGCACTGATCAGCAACCAGAAAGGTTCCCTCCCATGCGTGGAGTCATGATGTACGGACCCGGCGACGTCCGGGTCGAGGACCGGCCGGACCCGGTCCTGCAGCAACCGACCGATGCGATCATCCGGCTGAGCGCGACCTGCGTGTGCGGCTCCGACCTGTGGCCGTACCGCGGTCAGGACAAGCTCGACGGGCCGACGCCGATGGGGCACGAGTACGTCGGGGTCGTCGCGGAGATCGGGTCCGCGGTGACCACCGTGCAGCCCGGTGACTTCGTGATCGGCTCGTTCTTCGCCTCCGACAACACCTGCGAGATCTGCCGGGCCGGCTACCAGTCCCGGTGCGTGCACGCCGAGCTGATGGGTGCCATCGGCACCCAATCCGAGCTCGCCCGGGTACCGCTCGCTGACGGCACGCTGGTCGCCGTTCCGGGTACGCCCGACGCCGACCTGGTCCCGTCCTTCCTGGCCGCTTCCGACGTACTCGGCACCGGCTGGTTCGCCGCGGTCGCCGCCGAGGCCAGGCCGGGCAAGACGGTCGCGGTCGTCGGTGACGGCGCGGTCGGCCTGCTCGGCGTACTCGCCGCCAAGCAACTCGGCGCCGAGCGGATCATCGCGATGAGCCGGCACGAACCGCGGCAGCGGCTGGCGTTGGACTACGGCGCAACGGACATCGTCACCCAACGCGGGGACGCGGGTGTCGCGCGGATCAAGGAGCTCACCAATGGGTACGGCGCACACAGCGTCATCGAGGCCGTCGGCACCCAGGAGTCCATGATGCAGGCGATCCGCTCGACGCGTGCCGGCGGTCATGTCGGTTACGTTGGTGTCGCCCACGATGTGAGCCTGCCCGGCGACGAGCTGTTCTTCTCCGGCGTCCACCTGCACGGCGGACCGGCGCCCGTACGCCAGTATCTGCCGACTCTGATCGACCTGATCTCCCGCCGCGAGATCAACCCCGGCAAGGTCTTCGACCTCACCCTTCCGCTGGAGGACGCAGCCAAGGCGTACGAAGCCATGGACCAACGCCAGGCAATCAAGGCGTTGCTACAGCCCTGACCAGCCGAGCCCCGCCAGCCAACTGGATGACGTCGGTGTACTGCTCGAACTGACCGCAACCGGCCGTACCCACTGGCAGGATGTCCCGATGAGCTACCTTCGCAGCTTCGCACCGTGGATCATCTACGCGATCGCCACCACCAAGCTGGACTGGCGGCTGTGCGCGCTGATCGGCCTGGTCATCGCGGTCGCTCTCGTCGCGTGGGAGCTTTCCGCCGGCAAAGGGCTCGAGTCGATGGTGATCGAGGTGAGCGCCGCGGCGTTCTTCGCGCTGGTCAGCCTCGTCGCGTTCGCCCTTCCCGACGCGCCGCTGCACGAGCACCTGCTGGCTCTGTCGTCGGCCTGGCTCGCGCTGACCGCGTGGGGTTCGCTGGCGATCCGGCAGCCGTTCACGCTCGGTATCGCGCGGACGATGGTTCCGCGGGAGATCTGGGACAACCCGGTGTTCCGCCGTACGAACGTCATCATCACGACGGTGTGGGCGATCACCTTCACCGTCGAAGGCATCGCCGCCGCCGTCATCACCGCGGCCGCGCCGCACCTGGTCACGCCGATCGTCATCCTCCGGATCGCCTCGTTCGCCGTCCCGGCCGTCTTCACGGTGCGCTACTCGAAATACGTCCGCGCCCGCGCTGTCGAATCGGCCAACGAGAGTTCGTTGCAGGGGTAAAGCCAACCCGGAAGGACGACCAGGATGTACACCTTCGATGTTTTCAGCAGCTTGGACGGTTTCGGTTCGCACAGCGGCGACTGGGGTGGGTACTGGGGCAAGCAGGGGCCGGAGTTCTTGGAGCACCGGCTCGAGCAGTACCGCGAGGATCAGCGCCTGGTCCTCGGCGCCACCACGCATCGAGTGAACGCGATGCTGCTGACCGGCGACGTCGCTACGTACGACCCGTGGATCCGGCGGATGCGGGAACTGCCCACCACGGTCATCTCGTCCACTCTTCAGGAACCGCTCGACTGGCCGGACGCGACCGTCGCCTCGGGCGATGCCGTCGAGGTGGTACGCCGGCTCAAGGCGGAGTCCGACGTACCGCTGCGGTCGCACGGCAGCCTGTCGCTGAACCGGGCACTGCTCGCGGCCGGTCTGGTCGACCGGATCCAGCTGACCATTTTCCCTGTCATCACAGGACAAACCGGCACCGACCCGGTCTTCGGCGGCGCGCTCGACTTCGACCTCGAGCTACTCGAATCGCGCACCTTCGACGGCAACACCCAGGAGCTGATCTACCGTCCGACGGTCCACGTCACGCAGTGAGGCCGGCCGTCAGGAACGCGACCATGCGACGGGCGTCGTACCGCTCGTCGTCGGTCGCACCGATCCCCGCCTGAGCAGCAGCGCGGTGACAGCAGCCATCACCACGACCAGCGCGACACTGACCCAAACGACGAGCTCGGCGGCCGCCGCGTAGCCCCGCGCACCGGCCGGATGGTTGCCGAGCGCACCGAAGAAGACAGTCCCGAGCACCGCCAGACCGGCGGACCCGGCGAACTGCTGGGTGGTGTTGAGCGTCCCGGACGCGACTCCCGCCTGCTCGGGCTGCACGTCTGTCAGCGCGACACCGATCAGCGCCGGCAGGATCAGCGTGTTCCCCAGTCCCAGCAGGGCGAGCGTGATCGCGAGCCACACCACACCCGCCTCGCTGTGCAGGGCGACCGCGAGAGCGACAGTACCCAGTAGGTCGATCGCACAACCGACCAGGATCACGCGCGCGGCGCCGTACGCAACGATCCACCGCCGGCCGGCCAGCGGGGCGACGATTCCCGCAAGCGCCATCGGCGCGAAAGCCAGTCCTGCTTGCAGCGGAGACAGGCCGAGCCCGTTCTGCAGCAGCAGGCTGATGACGAAGATGCTGCTGGAGAAGTACGCCATGAACGCGATGCTGACGACGAGGCCGGCGCGGAACGTGCCGACACCGAACAGCCGTACGTCCAACAGCGGCGAGCCGCCACGAGCGAGCAGCCGCCGTTCGTACGCCACCGTCAGCACCGCTGCCGGGATCGCGGCGATCAGCAGCACCCAGCACCAGACGGGCCACCCCTCCTCACGACCGAGAACCAGCGGCACGAGCGCGAGGCCGAGCGCGCCGGAAACTCCGACGACACCGACCGGATCGAGCGATACCTCGCGACGCGGCTGGGCCTTCAGTACGCGCGCCGCGACGGCCAGTACGACGATGCCGACCGGCAGGTTGAGCAGGAAGATGACGCGCCAGCCCAGCCCGAGTACGTCGGCGTTGAGCAGCAGACCACCCAGGACCTGGCCGAACACCCCGCTGACCGCAGCTGTGACGCCGAACCACGCCAGCGCCTTCGGCCGGGCGGCCGGTGCGTAACCGCTCACGATCAGCGCCAGGATCTGCGGCACCATCATCGCAGCGGCCAGCCCCTGCAGCAGCCGGGCGGCAACGAGTTGGATGGGCGATCCGGCCAGCCCGCAGAGCACCGAGGCGATCGTGAACGCGGCCATCCCGAGCAGGAACATCCGGCGATGCCCGAACAGGTCACCGAGCCGCCCACCGGTGACCAGGCCGGCGGCGTAACTGAACGCATACCCGCCGACGATCAGCTCGAGCGCCGCCTGGCCGGCGTGCAGTTCGCGTTGCAGCGAGGGGATCGCGACGTTCACGACATTGAGGTCGAACCCGTACATGAACAGCGCCGCGAGTACGACAGGAAGCACAGCGCGCCGAACCGATGACATGAGCGTCTCCAGGTGGTCGATGGGTGTTCGATGATCTTCGATGGCGTCGAACTTTATCGAACACTTCGACAAACGTCGACATGTTCTCCGAAGTGACCTACGATGAACCGGTGAGCGCAACCACGACAGACGGCATGCACCCCGAGGTGTCCGAACTCGAACTCACCAAGGTCCTGGCGGCCCTGGGCGACCAAGGCCGCCTGCTCACGGTCCGGGCCCTGGACCGCCTCGGCGAATCCGACTGCACCCGCCTCCAGGCCGACGCCGGCCTGACCATGAGCCGATCGACCTTCTCCCACCACCAGAAGGTCCTCCGCGAAGCCGGCATCCTGCACGCCCGCATCCAAGGCTCGCAACGGATCCTCAGCCTCCGCCGAACAGACCTCAACACCCGCTTCCCCGGCCTCCTCGACGCCGTCCTCAACCCGCCGGCCTGACCTCAAGATCAGCCATCCCTCGCTGTGCTCTCACGGGATAAAACTGGGTGACGTTGTCGAGCGGTCCCGTGAGAATGGCGGCGTGGATGAGGTTCAGGTTGTTGTTGCTCACAGCGAGCGGACGACGTTGCGCGTCGGGGACACCTTCCTGAAGGTCGACGCCGACGATGGCAACCTTGAGGTCGAGGTCGAGGCGATGCAACTGGCGCCGGTACCGACGCCGGAGATCCTCTGGCGGAAACCGCATGTCCTCGCGCTGAGCGCCGTACGAGGGACTGCTCTCGGTGTACTGGGTGAGCCGTCGCCCGCGTCGCCGGACGCCTGGGCCGCGGCCGGGGCCGCCGTACGGAAGTTGCACGAGGCACCGTTACCGCCGTGGTCCGCTCCGGCCGGCGAGGAGATCGCCGCGGAGCTCGACCGTGAATGCGACTGGCTGATCGCGAACGGCGTACTCCCGGCCGACCTGGTCAACCGCAACCGCGAGGTCGCGGAGCGGGCGTTCCGGCCGTGGAAACCGGTGTTCGCGCACGGCGACCTGCAGATCACCCACATCTTCACCGAAGGCGACGAGGTCACCGGGATCATCGACTGGTCCGAGGCGAGCAAGGGCGACCCGATGAACGACCTGGCCGTCCTGACGCTCGGACACGAGGAATGCCTCGACGACCTGCTCGCCGGCTACGGCACCGATGTCGACGTGGACGTGATCGAGGCCTGGTGGTCGCTACGCAGCCTCCGAGCCTCCCGCTGGCTGATCGAACACGGCTTCGACCCGAACACCCCCGGCGCCGAGTTCGACGTACTCCGCGCCCGAATGTGACGCCGAGCTCGGGTGGCTTGCCAGCGGGCAACTCGGTGGTGGTCAGCCGCTGACGTGCGCGGTGTTGTCGAGCCAGTGCTGTGCGAGGTCCGCGTCGCCGTCGACAGTGATGTCGCTGCCGGTCAGCGGAACCCGCCGAGTCAACGTCAGCAGCAGCGATCGGGCCGGCCCGGTGATCGTCACATCGGCGTGCTCAGTTCCGGTTTGCAGCGCCGCCCCGTCAGGCCGTCGTACAACGAACCAAGACCCGGCGTCCGTAGCCTGCCACCGCAGAACCTGCCCGTCGCCGCGGATCGCTTGCGCGGACTCGGGCCGCTGCATCGTCCAGGTAGGAGAGGTGAGCATCGCCAGGTGGTTGCTGATCAGCGCGGCCGCGACCTCGGCGTCGACATCGACGGAACGACCCGCCGCGACGGCCGCGTCGAAGCCGTGGACGACCGCCTCGTTGACCTGGCCGGTCAACCAGAACTGCCCTCCCGTCCGCTCGTCCCCCGCCGCGTTGAACACCGGCGCTTCGAGCGCGTCGTCGGCGAACGCCTTCACGAGGCGTTGCGCGGACTCCGCCAGCCACCCCGTCCACTCGCCCGGGTCAACGGGCATCGCGACCACCTCGGTCGGCAACTGCGTGGGATCGGTGATACGCCGTTCGACGATCTCCGCCACCCAGTTCTGGGTCTGGCCGACGTGCTCGACCAGGTTGGTGACGGTCCACTCCGGAGCTGTCGGCACCGCAGCATCCGGTCCGGCCGCGGCGGCTGATTCCGCCAACTGCCGGGTGTGTTCGGCGATCGCGCGCCGAGCGTACTCGGGCTCGAGTTCGGTCATCCACCTGTCCTTCCGACAACGTGAGCTTCGCGGCCACCGTACGCGACGTCGAGGGGCGTGGCTGGATTCCTGGGATACGGGTCCTACCGGCCTCGTCGGATCGCAGTACGGTGGGCGCATGCTCGCGCACCGGGTCGTGGTCGTCGGGTACGACGACGCGGAGCTGGTCGACATCGCCTGCGTCACGACCGCGCTCGCGCTGGCGAACCGGCTCGGCGCCGCTCCGCCGTACCGGGTTGTACTCGCGACCGTCGGCGGCAAGGCGGTCCGCTGCGAGACCGGGCTAACCCTGCAGGCCCAGGCCCGGCTCGAGACGATTCGGCGCGTCGACACCTTGATCGTCTCGGGTGGTTCGGGCCATCGGGCGGCAGCCCGCGACCAGGAACTCGTACGGCACGTACGGCGGCTCGCTGCCGGTGCCGGGCGGATCGCCTCGGTCTGTACCGGCGCGACCGTACTCGCCGCGGCGCACCTGCTCGACGGCAAGCGCGCGACGACGCACTGGCTGTATGCCGCCGAGCTCGAACGGTCCTACCCCGACGTCCAGGTCGACTCGTCACCGATCTTCGTCCGTGACGGCGCCGTCGCGACCTCCGGCGGCGTAACCGCGTCGCTCGACCTGACGCTGGCGTTCATCGAGGAGAACCACGGCGCCGAACTCGCACGGTGGGTCGCGATGGGCATGGTCACCTACCTGCAGCGGCCCGGGAACCAGGCGCAAATGAGCATGTTCACCGCCGCGCCGCGACCGGACCACGCCGGCGTGCGGACGGTGACCGACTACGTCCTCGCCCACCCCGACGCGGACCTCAGCGTCGCCGCGCTCGCTGCCCGCGCGGGCGTCAGCGCCCGGCAGCTGACCAGGCTCTTCCGCGAGCACACCGGCGAATCACCCGCCAACGCCGTACGCCGGATCCGGCTCGAGATCGCTGCCCGCCTGGCGACGACGACCGACCTGCAACTGTCACAGATCGCGCGCCGCTGCGGATTCAGCTCGGCCGAGACCTTGCGGCAGGCGTTCGCGGCCAAGTTCGGGGTGAGTCCGCGGACGTTCCGGCAGACTCAAGCTCGCGCTTGACGTGACACGGCAACGGCGAACGCTGCCGTGAACGCCAGATGCACCACCACGAACACCCGCGCGAGATCACGCGAATCACCGGTGGCAATCCCAACGACATCGTTGGCAGCGACAACGCCGAACCCGACGAGATTCGCCAACAACACCGGGCCACTCGCCGCCCCACGCGTCAGCCAGTTCAGCAACGCGATCCCCAGAAACGGCCCACCAAGCAGCCTGATCAACGCAAGCAGTTCAGGCGATGCATCCACCGGCACAGCACCAACACCGAACTGCGCCGGCACGATCAGCAATGCAAGACCGACCGCACCGAGGTAAACAGCCGCAGCAGTAAGCAGGTACTTAACCATCTCCACATCCTGCAGCCCAGAACCGAACCACAACCGCCCCACGTCCGAAATCCTGGCCTACCTGTCCGCGTCGAACCGCCTGCCCCACAAGCTTCCCGCAGACCTCTCCGGTCCTCTGGAAATCGCCGCACACCGGGCCTTCTGGTCCACCCAGTTGCCACCAGCAACCACCCCGTCAACACCACGTGGCACCTCCCCCAGCTCCCACCGCGAACGACTACTAAGCGGCGATTCATGAGCGACGACAAGACACGCCTCCGCAAAGTCCTCGCTGACTTCCTCACCACCCCACCGCCCGAATCGCGACGCTCGCCGCCGCCACCCGCTCCCTCCGCTTCGCCCACGCGGGTGAGCTGAACCAGCAATCCCCGTACGCCAGCTCACCCACGAGTTCATCGAACGACTCCGACCAGAACACGCGACCATGTTGCTAAGGTGGCTCGCCACAAAGGCGTGGAGGTTTCGAACACGATGTTCCTGCTACAGATGTCAGGTGTTCCCGGCTCGGGGAAGTCCACCGTCGCCGCCCACGTCGTCGCCACTCAGGGCGCGGTCGCCGTCGACTACGACGTCATCAAGTCCGCAATCCTCGAGGCCGGCTTCGACCTCACCGCGAGCACCAAGGCCGCGTACGAAGTCATGTACGCCCAAGCACGCCACGTCCTAACCCAAGGCCACCCAGTAATCATGGACAGCCCGTGCTTCTGGCCGAGAATCCTGACCGAGGGCATGGAAATAGCCAGACAGCACAACGCGACCTACAAGTACATCGAGTGCCAGCTCCACGACCTGAACCTCCTCGACAAGAGACTCGCTCAACGGCCGCGACTACGAACCCACCGCCGAGGCGTGAACCAACCACCACCGGACCTAGGCAACGACCTGGTCGACGGCGAGGCGTTCTTCCGCGACGCAATGAACCGCACGCAACGCCCCTCGGACAACTACCTCCAACTAGACATGCACCGCCCACTGTCCGACGTCCTATCCGACGTCGACACCTACCTGAAGCCATAGCCGCTGTGCCGGCAGCACTCTCAGGCTGTGGGCCATTCTTCACGGAGCATGGCGTACTTGAGACTGTCGTGCCAGGTGCCATCGCGATGTAGCGCTGTACTGCGGCCATGTTCCTCGCGGCGCATTCCCACCCGTTCCATCAGCCGCCAGGATGAGGTGTTATCGGCGAAGCATCCCGCGTGGACACGCCGCACCTTGAGCGTGTCGAAGCACAACCCGACCGCGGCGATCACCGCCTCGGTGGCATACCCACGCCCGCCGTACTCCGGGTCGAACATCCAACCAAGCTCGGCCTCAAGACCTTTGGCGCGCGCCGCAACATCCATCTGCGCCCAACTGTCGCGCGGCATGATCATGATGTGACCAATGGTCGTAGACGCTAGGCGCACCATAACGTGAGTCGTGTTGCTCGCCTCAGCATCCATTGCTTCCCGGAGCTTGTCACGTGATCGCGGCGCCCACCCGAGCCACTGCTGGACCTCCGGAAGCCGTTCGAATGCCCACAGTGCGTCCAGATCGTCTGGCATATACGCACGCAGGGACAGTCGTTCAGTGTGTATTGGCCACTCGATCGACGTCACCTCCGAGAGAATAGCCAGAGCCAACGGCGCTTGGCCTAGCCACTCGGCGCCGACCGACAGACGACGCCTCCTCGGAGGACCGCTGCAGTGACCGAGACCATGCCCGAAACCGCTAGTCACTCAGTTAGTCACTCAGGTCATGGAGAGGCCGGTCGCCCGAGGTGGGAAACCAGCGGTGAGCTTAGAGCCAGCCTCCTCGTAGACGACGCCGGTAATGCCTGAAATGTAACGAGAAATCAGGGCAGGGTTCGGAGGCCCGTCGACGCGGCCGCCTTCGCTGTTCGGTACTGGACTTGGTTGACGTCAGCTCCGGACTTCGTGACAACTGCGGATAACCATTGGTGCATGTGTAAGCGCGGCGTCACCCTGGATGACATGCATCTCACCTTCCAGCATGATCCGCGCGGCGAGAGCCTTACGTTGATCCAGCGGGCGGACGGCGCAGTCTTCACGCTTTCGTCGTATACACGCAAGTGGCGCGTACCGCATGACCTCTCGCATGCGGTGACCGAGCGGGAGCTTGGCATCGCCGACGGAATCTTCGGCGTGATCGCGGCGGGCGCGGTGTTCTCCACGATGACTCAGATCGAGGGGAAGGCGCGCTATGACGCGAAGGTCCGTAGTGACCGCATCTTGAAGGCCGCTAAGGGTGTCGGTATCAGTGAGGCGATCGCGGCGGTCATCCATGAAGCCGTCGAGAAGCGCCTGCCGACGCCGTTCGCTCAGGTGCGCGAGAGTTGGGGAGTCATCTCTCAGGATCCTTGTCCGTACCCGGACGAGGACATCGATCGCGCTACTACGGTGCTGCGCGAACTGGGCGAACAGTGGAACGCAAGCCCCGAGCCCCTGGAGTTCCCGTGGCCGGCCAGGCTGCGGGCCACAGACCCTAAGAATGCGCGAGTCCGGACGCACTAAGACCCCAGCCGGACACACTCCCGCCACAGCCTGGCTGTCTGCCACCATCTCTCTATCAAGGGTGGACGATTATGTGTCAAGCGCAAGGGAGACGGTGCCCACGTGTGTGCTTCACCTGGCTGGGGCCTCCGGGTGGCTGCCCCACGCCTTGAGCACCTGATCCCTCACTTGGTTCGACTCGAAGGAGACGTTGCGCCACGGCACACCGAGTTCGGGAAGGGTGCTCCAGAGGTCATCCCAGCTCCCCGGCGAAAGGGTTCGCCCGCTAGGAGAGATGCGGACTTCGAACCGGCGATGCCGGCGCATTGGTCCGCAGATCATTGCGGTGGGAGTCGAGGGCGTCCGCCAGACTGTCGTTCGGCCGGGTGAAGGTCGCGCTTCCAGGTAGGCGTCGGCCTCCTCGGCAATCCAGCGGTCGAGATCTTCGATGCCGTAGTCGGAGTAGTCCACCGTGTCGTACATGTCGTCGAGGTCGACGAACACCTGGCACCGCGCATCGCCATCGTGGCCAATGTTGGTGTGTGCCCAACGGACGAGTTCACGTGCACTGAACTCGTTGCGTTTGAAGCGGTGGAGCACGGCGGCAAGGGCTCCCCGTTGAGCGTTGACTACCAAGGCGTCCTCCATCCCCAACTCGTGGAGCGTGTCTTCGATCAGCGGCTCGAGAACGAACTGCGAGTCTCGCGGAGAGGCTCCGGCGAGCTCTCGAAGTGTCGGCGAGTCAACACCGGCTACGAGACACCGCACGGCGGCATCGATCACGTCATTGACAGTGCCAGGACTGAGGCGCCAAAGACTGACAGCGTCTGCCAACAGTGCAGTGGCTTCATCTCGGGCGAGGTCCGGCATGGCGCTCATCTTGCCCCTTCGGACATGCTCGTCGCACCAGCTTTCTGGTGGCCAACACACGGAACCCCGCAGTTATCCGAGGCGCTGTAGCGCGGTCTCGATAGCGACCTCGACGCGGGAAGTCATGCCGGGCACATCGACGGGACGGCGCCCAGCGACCTGTTCGCGGATCCACTTCGACCCGCTGCCGTCGTAGTGCAGCAGGGCATACAGGTCCCACCACGGATCGAGAGTCACCCCGGCGATCGACTCGTACAGCGACCGAAGCTGCTCCGCCCAGTCGGGCGAGTAGAGCGCCGCCAAGTATCGCCGACAGTGCCCGACGTCGATCGCGCGCGAGCCCCGATGGATGGAGTTCCAGTCGGTCAGCCCAGTGATCCTTCCCCGCGACCACAGCATGTTGACGGGCAGGAAATCGCAGTGCAGGAAGGCGGCAGTGTCCTTCGGCGGCGGCGCCGACATGACACCGAACGCCGCCTTCCACACGGCTGGCTTCTGTGCGTCGACCGGTACCTTGAACCCGTCCCGAGGAGCGATCCAGGAATCCGTCCACGGTCTGAACGTCTTCGCGGGGAGATCGAGGGAATGCATCAAGACGGCAAGCTCCGCGATCCTCGTCAGCCACGACCGAGGCTCCGCTGGATTGAGGTGAACACGCCCCGGCAACCGTGTCATCACCAACGATGGCGCGCCTCCTGTGGCAGCGCCAGCAACATCAGTAGCCAGGACATCCGGGACCGGGAGCCCGCTTCCGGCCACCACGCCAAGGTTGGCGATCTCCTTCTCCAAGGCTCCCTGCAGGTCGAGCCCGCCCGGGTACTGCCGCAGTACGACGAACGTTCGCACTCCACGTCGCTCGACAGTCAGCCGATTCACGGCAGAGCAGACGCCACCGGTCATTCGGCGATGGCCGACGACGCGACTACCCGGACCCATCGACGCCGCAACCCAGGCGAGCGTCTCCGCGGAGGGCCGTCGCTGCCTGAACCCGCCATCCCTCCAGTCGCCGTCGGCCATGAACGCGACCCTATTCGTCACGGTCCTGCGGCGACAAAGGTTTTCTAACCCGCCAGAGGTAGCGACCCGGCTGCTGGATGACCGTCACCATACGGAACGGTTCGCGATGGAGCAGACGTGCGAGATGGACTCGGTACGCGGGGCTGCTGCGGCCTGAGGCTACCTGGCCCTTCACCGAGGCGGTGCGCCGAACGACCGACGCGCCGCCGTAGTCGCGCTAAGCTCGCCGGACATGGGACTCCTCACCTTCAGCCTCAACCTCACCCTGGACGGTTGCGTCGACCACCAGGAGGGGATCGCCGACGACGAGACGCACGCCTTCTACACCCGTCTCATGGACGAGAGCGGGGCAATGCTGTGGGGTCGCGTCACCTACGAGCTGATGGAGAGCTACTGGCCGGCCGTCGCCCGCGGCGACGAGGAAGCGCCGCCGGCCATGCGCGAGTGGGCGGTCAAGCTGGAGGCCAAACCCAAGTACGTGGTGTCCTCGACGCGCAAGGACTTCCCGTGGACGAACAGCCACCACATCGCCGGCGATCTGCGCGAAGGCGTACAGAAGCTCAAGGACGCAACCCCAGCCGGAGTCCTCCTCGGAAGCGGCAAGCTCGCGACCGAGCTCGACCGCCTGGACCTGATCGACGAGTACAAGCTGCTCGTCCACCCCAGGATCGCCGGCCACGGCCCGACGCTGTACCAAGGCGGGCTGCCCGCCACGCGCCAGCTCGAACTGCTCTCGGCAGAGCCGCTCCACAACGGCGCGGTAGCCATGCACTACCGCCGCGCGCAATGATCACAGGACTCCATCGCCGCCCGATCACCGGCAGCGCAGCGTCCTCCTCGCACTCCGCGCCGAACAACTCCTCGAAGGCAAGGAACTCCCGGAGACGTGACCTCCCAGGTCATGCAAGAGGCCGGCCTCCCTAATGGAAGACCGGCCTCTGACCTGCGGTGGAGCTTAGGGGATTCGAACCCCTGACCTCTTCCATGCCATGGAAGCGCGCTACCAACTGCGCCAAAGCCCCGCGGTGTCTTGCGACTCCGAAAGCTTAGCGGATGAGCGCCTGCAAAGAAAAATCGGTTCCCTCGTGGGGTTGATGTGGTCCAGGACACCTCGGTGCCGCGGTGTCTGTGGGGCCTGCTGATCACGGTACGTCGCCTCATCGCGCGGCTCAGCGCACAAGCGAAACCGTCCGCAAGGCGGCGAAGTCACCGTCGTTCGCGTGGTGTTGTGCGCGCTGCGTCGGACGGCTGGCAGGTCTATTGGGAAGGCTGGCGCGATGCAACCTGCGGGCGTCGGAACATGCCGCCATCGGCGGCGGTTCGGTTCGCGGCAGGCGGGCCCGTTGCCCGCGGAGAACTGTCACTCTGGTGCAGCCCGCACCGAGGCTGCTCGCTTCGCCGGATCCCCCGGCTACGGCACGTGCCGCGCGCCGCCGGGGCGGCCAGCAGGTAGCCGCCGCGAAGGGGTGACCCTGGTCGTCTTCACCCGTCGCGGACGACGGAATGCCCGGCGGGGACCGGTCGGCACTACCAACCCGCCACTTCGCCGGTACCCGCACACCGTATTACCTGCTCGCGCGCCGCCGGAGGCGGCGAACAAGCCAGCCGCCGCGGAGCGGTGACCTTTCTACGGTCCGCGCGGTAGGCGCCGCCACTTCGCCAGTAGCCGCGCACGGCAGTACCAGTTCGCGCGCCGCCGGAGGCGGCGAACAAGCCAGCCGCCGCGGAGCGGTGACCTTTCTACGGTCCGCGCGGTAGGCGCCGCCACTTCGCCACTAGCCGCGCACGGCAGTACCTGCTCGCGCGCCGCCGGAGGCGGCCAATAGACAGCCGCCGCGGAGCGGTGTCCTTTGGGCGGTTCCTCAGATACGTCGTTCAGCGTTGGGGGTCGTCGCTCATTACTGGCTCGGGGAGGGAGCCGGCGTTCCATTCTTCGATTCGCCAGCCGTGGCGGCCGGGGAGGAGGGAGACCCAGTTGCAGTTGGAGAGGCCGCCGAATGCGGGCCAGTTCGCCTGCGGGATGCCGAGGTACAGGCAGATGCCTACGCGCGCGGCGAGGCCGTGGGTGGCGATGACGATGGTGTCTTCGGCGGTGCCTTCGGCGGAGATGCGGGTCAGCGCGTCGGCGAAGCGGGTGGCGACTTCTTCGACGGTTTCGCCGTTGGAGCCGCGGCGTTGGGGTTCGCCGGCGCGGATGCGGGCGGCGGCCTCCGGGTTGATGGCGGCGAGCTCGGTCATGGTGAGGCCGGCCCAGTCGTCGACGTCGATCTCGCGGAGGGCTTCGTCGTACTCGATCTTGAGGCCCGTCAGCGCGGCGAGTTCACCGGCGGTGGCGGCGGCGCGTTGCAGGTCGCTGGCGAACAGGCGGGTGGGGGCGAGCGACGCTAGGCGGGCGGCGGCCGCGCGGGCCTGGCCCACGCCGACCTCGTCGAGCGGGATGTCAGCCTGGCCCTGGATCTTGTCCTGCAGGTTCCACTCGGTCCGGCCGTGGCGCCAGACGATCAGCCGTCCCGCGGTCATTCAGCAGAAGCCGAAGCCGGGCCGGAAGCCGAAGCCGAGCCGGACGGGCCGACACCAGGAGCAGGAGCAGCAAGAGAGCCGTCAGCAGCAGGCAGCGGAATGACCGGGCAGTCCCGCCACAGCCGCTCCAGCGAGTAGAAGGCGCGTTCCTCGTCGTGCTGGACGTGGATCACGATCTCCAGGTAGTCGAGCAGCACCCAGCGCCCCTCGCGCGCCCCCTCCCGGCGTACGGGCTTGGCGTCGAAGTCGACGCGGAGCTTCTCCTCGATCGCGTCCACGATCGCGCGGACCTGGCGGTCGTTGGAGGCGGACGCGACCAGGAACGCGTCGGTGATCGCGAGCTGCTCGGACACGTCGAAGGCAAGTACGTTCTCGGCCTTCTTGTCGTGGGCCGCTTCCGCGGCCGCGGTCAGCAGCTCGATAGCGCGTTCACTGGCAGGCATACAGGTCCTAACGGTTGGTGTAGAGCTCACGCTTGGCGATGTACTGGACGATGCCGTCGGGCACCAAGTACCACGTCGGGTTGCCCTTGGCGACCCGGGCGCGGCACTCGGTCGACGAGATCGCCAGCGCCGGTACCTCGAGCAGCGTGATCCGGTCCATCGGCAGCTGGTCGAGCGGTAGTTCGAGCTGTTCGGTACCGGGCCGGGTACAGCCGACGAACTGGGCGAGCTTGAACATCTCGTCCACGTCCCGCCAGGTGAGGATCTGGGCGAGCGCGTCGGCGCCGGTGATGAAGAACAGTTCGGCGTCCGGGTACAGCCGGGACAGGTCGCGCAGGGTGTCGATCGTGTACGTCGGCCCGGGCCGGTCGATGTCGACCCGACTGACCGAGAACCGCGGGTTGGACGCGGTCGCGATCACGGTCATCAGGTATCTGTCCTCGGCCGGGGAGACCTTCCGGTCCGACTTCTGCCAGGGCTGGCCGGTCGGTACGAAGATCACCTCGTCGAGGTCGAAGTACGACTGCACCTCGCTGGCCGCGACCAGGTGCCCGTGATGGATCGGGTCGAACGTGCCACCCATCACGCCGATACGTCGGATCCGCTCCACAGCAGCCACGTCAGCCCTTCACGACAGCCTTAGCTGTGCGGCCGGCCCTTGCCCATGATGACGGTGACGGCCAGCAGCAGCAGGAACACAACCATCGCGAAGGCGCCGAACCACCACTTCGAGATGTGCGAGGCGTCGACCGCGGCCTCTTGAACGACCGCGATCAGCGGCACAAGGTGCATTTGCATGAGGCAGAGCCTATCTCGTGACCGCCGGGACGACAGCGACCGGTGGCACCGGAACACTCACGGGGCACACCGGTCGCGGAAGATCGGTCAGCGGTTGCGGGCGGTACGGGTCAGCAGCCGGCGCCAGGTGGACGGTACGGCGTGCGCACGGCGGGCCTGTGCGGCCTGCCGGTGCCGCTCGTCGATACGTGCGCGGGCAACATCGGGGGTGATCATGGTTCCTTCACTGGGTCGTACGGCGGAACCGGGGTGGACTATCCCCGGTACCTCGAATTATACGTTAAGCACTACGCTCCCACAAACGAATTAAAGGCACAGAGCATTCCTAGCCTTGGAATCTGCGGTGAACAGGAGGCATCATGGACGCGATCGACCGGCAGCTGATCGAGGCGCTGCGGCTGAACGGGCGCTCCAGCTGGGCCGAGCTCGGCCGCGAGGTCGGCCTGTCCGGCCCGAGCGTCCAGGAGCGGGTCCGCCGCCTCGAGGAGCGCGGCGTACTGCTCGGCTACCGGGCCGTGGTCGCCCCGGACCAGGTCGGCCTCGGGACGAGCGCCCTGATCGGCCTGTTCCAGCGCGACGACGCGGAGACCGACGACGTCGTCGAGCAGGTGCGGGAGATCCCCGCGGTCGAGGACTGCTGGTTCGTGGCCGGTGACCAGGAGCTCGTCGTGAAGGTCCGGGTCGCCGACGTGACCCAACTGGAGGCGGTCGTCGGATCGCTGCGCCGCGTGAACGGTGTGGTCAGGACGCGGACGACGGTTGTGCTGTCGACTCGCTGGGAAGGGCGTCCCGCGCCACTGCCCGAGTGACCAGCAGTACGGCGGCAGCCGCCAGCGCGAGGCCTGCGGCGACCGGATAGAGCAGTCGCGGCGCGTGCTGGTACGTCGTACCGCCGATCGCCGGCGCCAGGAACATCCCGCTGATCGACGCGGCGGCGTACAGGCTGGAGTACCGACCGACCATCCCCTCTGGCGCGGCGTCCGCGACGTGTGCGGTGGCGGTCGGCTTGTAGAGCATCTCCCCCGCAGTCATCACCGCGATCGCCACGGCCGCGCCCGCGAGGACCGGCCAGACGCCGATGACCGCCAGGCCGACACCGATGCACGCGAAGCCCGCCGCGATCACGCGGGTCGCGGTGTGGCCGCGCAGGCGTACGGCGAGCGGCGCCTCGAACAGCACGATCACCACGGAGCTCGCGCCGAGGAGTACGCCGTACGCGACGGCCGGCGTCCCCGCATCGCGCAGCAGCAGCGGCATCGTCGCGAAGATCTGCCGGTACATCGTGTCCACGACCACGATCGTCGCCAGCACGATCAGGACCGCGCGATCACGGAGTACGGTCGTCCACAATCCGGTTGTCGACAATCCGACCGTGCGCCGGGCGTTCGGGACCCAGCGCCACACGATCGCGGCCATGATCAGGCTGGTGACGGCGTCGACGACGAAGACCAGCGTGAAGTCGTACGTCGCGAGCAGACCACCCAGGGGCGGGCCGATCGTGAAGCCGGCGTTGGCGGCGGTGCGGGACAGCGCGATGCCTTCGCGGCGGCGTTCCGGCGGGAGCGAGATCGTGACCAGGGCGCTGAGGTTCGGTCGGCCGGCTCCGCCGAAGAGTCCCGCCAGTGCAGCGACGGCGGCGAGGGCCGGACTCGGTGTGAACGGCATCGCGATACAGCTGACCGCCCAGAGCAACTGGCTCGCGAGGGCTGCGGTACGGAGGCCGAAGCGGTCGCCGAACCACCCGCCGCCGAGGTTGCCGCCGACCAGGCCGACGCCGTACGCCGCCGCGGCGAAGCCGGCCTGTTGCGCCGACATACCGCGGTTCTCGACCAGGTACAGCGTCAGGTAGACCCAGGCGAGCGCGCCGGCGCCGTTGACCAACTGGCCGACCATGACGGCCTTGAGCCAGGTGGGAAGTTCCGCGATCCGGCGCCAGTACACGTCCCGCCCCTTTGCAGTATAGTGAGTTCCTGTTGGGAACTTACTCGGCCCATCGGTCGGGTGGCAACCGGAATCGGAAGGTGCGGAGATGCGGCGGAGCAGCTTCTCGCCGGAGCCGGACTGTGCGATCGCGCAGTCCCTCGGCGTCATCGGCGACGGTTGGGAACTGCTGATCGTCCGCGATCTGGCGCGCGGGCTGTCGCGGTTCGACGAGCTCGCGGAGTCGCTGCACATCTCCCGGAAGGTGCTGACCGAGCGGCTCAACGGGCTTGTCGACAGTCGGATTGTTGACAAAAGGGCGTACCAGGACCGGCCGACGCGGTACGCGTACGAGCTGACGCCGCGCGGCCGTGCCCTGCTTCCGGTCCTCGTGGCGCTGCAGGACTGGGGCGATCGGTGGCTGCTCGGCGACGGGTCGCTCACTGGGACGAACACCGCCGACGAACCGCCGGCGCAACGGCTGCACGAGCTCGTCGGGCAGCGCATCCCGTACGTCGGTCTGCGGTCGACCGCGGGTACCACGGTTGACGTGGTGGATGCGGACGCGCGGACGACCGTGCTGTTCGGGTATCCGGCGACCGGGCGGCCGACGCCCCTGCCCGACGGGTGGGAGGACATCGCCGGGACGACGGGCTGCACGTTGGAGAACCGGTTGTTCGCCGAGCGGTACGGCGAGTTCGTTGACCAGCGGATCGCTGTTCGTGGGGTGAGTACGCAGCGGTCTGACGAGCAGCGGGCGTTTGCTCAGGCGGAGGACATCCCACACCTGCTGCTGTCCGACCTCGATCTGGAGCTGGCGGCGGCGCTGCGGCTGCCGACGTTCCGGGCGGGTGGGTACGAACGGTTGAAGCGGGTAGTCCTCGTCGTCGGCGCGGACCGCGTCGTGCGGGCGGTGCGGTATCCGGTGACGGATATCGCGGACACGGTCGACTGGGCGTTCGCGACGGCTTCGTTCACGACTGCTTGAGTCACGACTGCTTGAGTCACGACCGGTTGAGCCACGACTGCCCGAGGCACGACTGCCTGATTCACGACTGCTTGATTCACGACCGCTTGAAGAACGCCTTGACGTCTGCGGCGATGCGGCGGACGGCCTCGGGCTTGCCGGTCGGGTTGACGCCGCCCGGATCG
Source organism: Kribbella sp. NPDC031520 (assembly GCF_055580825.1). Classification (NCBI taxonomy): domain Bacteria; kingdom Bacillati; phylum Actinomycetota; class Actinomycetes; order Propionibacteriales; family Kribbellaceae; genus Kribbella; species Kribbella sp. NPDC031520. Next base: position 300,016 of record NZ_JBVIKS010000006.1, on the reverse strand, counting down.
GAGGACGAGCCGTGGTCGTAGCCGTCGTACTCGATCCGGCGAACGTGCGGGAGTACCTTCTCCAGCGTCGCGCGGCCGGGCTCGAGGCCGGGCAGACCCTTGGTACCACCCATGAGTAGTACATCGGCCTCGACGGTGCGGAACTCGTCGAAGGTGCCGCCGAGCTCGGCGACGATCGTGCCCTCGGCGTGGATCGTCGGCGCCAGCTGGCGCATCGTGATCGTGCCCGGGTCGGCCCGGCGTTCTTCCTTCGACATCATCTTCTCGGTCATCCAGCGCAGCATGCCGCGCGGCATCACCTTGAGGAACGCGGGCGCCATCTCGAAGCCGAACATGCTCGTCACCATCGCGCCGGCCAGATCGCCGCGAGCGACCTCCTGGTCGAAACGGACGAGCCACTCGCGGTGCGGCGTACCGTCGGCGACGATCGCGGGCTCGTAGAGGGCGATCTGCTCGAGGTTCTGGAGGGTACGGGCGGCTTCGAGGACGACCGCTCCGCCGGCGCTTACGCCGAAGGCGCGTTCGGCGCCGGCCGCGGTGAGAACGGCGTCAAGGTCCTCGACCTCGGTGCGGACGCTGTGGTCCGGGCGGTGCGGGCCGGAGAGTCCACGGCCGCGGCGGTCCGGGAGGTACACGGTGAACTCGTCGGCCAGTGCCTCCGCGAACAGGGTGTGGCTGCGGGCCGACTCCATGCTGCCGTGCAGTACGACGACGGCCGGGCCTTGGCCGGTCTTGTAGTAGCCGATCTTGGTGCCGTCGTTCGAGGTGACGGTGGCTTGGGTCAGTTCTGCTGTCGTCATAGGATCGATAGTTACATGGAGTCTAGTTACATTGCAACTAGTTACTTTGTCGCTTAGAGTGAAGGGGTGACTTTTCGACGCTCAACGCTGGCTCTGGCGATCCTCGGGCTGCTGGAGAACGGGCCGCTGCATCCGTACGGGCTGCAGCGGCTGATCAAGCAGTGGGGCAAGGACCAGGTGGTCAACGTCGGGCAGCGGACCAGCCTGTACCGGATGATCGTGCGGTTGGAGGATGCCGGGCTGATCACGGCCGGCGCGACCGAGCGGGATGAGCGGTATCCGGAGCGGACGGTGTACCACCTGACCGACGAGGGGCGCGAGGTGTGTCGCACGTGGTTGTCGGAGATCCTCACGACGCCGCGGAACGAGTTTCCGGAGTTTCCGGCGGGGCTGTCTTTCGTGATGCTGCTGCCACCTGATGCTGCGGGCGAGTTGCTAGGTCAGCGGCGAGAGTTGCTGACGAAGCGGATCGGGGAGCTACAGCTCGAACTTGGCTCGAAGGTGGACGGCAAGCCGATCCCGCGGTTCGCGCTACTCGAGACGGAGTACCAGGTCGCAGTCACAGTCGCCGAAGCCGAGTGGATCGACAACGTCCTGCACGACCTGAGCTCCGGCAAACTCACCTGGACCCCTGGCCCGGCGTGATGGGATCACACGTGGAGGTTTGGTGGGCGGGTGTCGGTGAGGCTCGGGACGAGTTCATGGCGGACCTGGACGAGGTCGAGCGAGGGCGACTGGCCGCCTACGTCCGGGACGTCGACAAGGCGAGGTTCCTGCTCGGGGTGACGATGGTGCGCCGGGTGCTGGCCGCGCGATTTTCGTTGCCCGCGGCAAAGATCAGGCTCGATCGGAGCTGTCCGGAGTGCGGGAAGCCGCACGGGAAGGTACGGGCCGCCGGGGTCGAGTTGTCGGTGACGCACTCCGGCGAGCTGGTCGGGATCGCGGTCGCGGATCGGCCGGTAGGGCTCGACGTGGAGCGGGTGGATCCGGAGCTCGACGTCGACGGACTGGCCGGGATCGTGTTGGACGCGGACGAGCGCCGCGAGCTGAACCGCCGTACCGGGATCGAGAAGGTGCGGGCGTTCACGGAGTACTGGACCCGGAAAGAGGCCGTCGTCAAGGCGACCGGCGAAGGGTTGCGAGGAGATTTGCGGGCTGCAGCGCCGGCCGGGATTCACGTACTGGAGCTGAACGTCGGGCCGGACCACCGCGCCTCCCTCGCCATCAGATCCCCCGAACGCCCGGTGGTGCACCTGCACAACGCGACACACCTCCTGAGCTGACAATCCACCGACGAGTCAGGTCCCGCTCGGCGGTTCCGCCTGCAGCCCGGTGAACACCGTCTCGATGATCCGTCGCCCCTGGACCACACCCGCGTCGGTGGCCGGCAGGCGCCAGAGAAAGCTCATCAGCATGATGATGTCCGCGGGATCGTGACCCGGCGCGATCGTGCCCTCGGCGACGCAAGCCTCGACGAGCTTCCCGACGGCCGCGGTCGTCGGAGCCCACGAAGCACTGATCGCTTCCTGCGCCGCCGCACTGTGCAGCGCCTCGCCGAGGCCGTGCTTGATGCGGATGTATGCACAGAGCGTCTCGAACCACTCGATGAAGGCGGCCTTCGCGGAGGTCTGCCGAGCCAGCACCTCGTCGACAGCGGTCGTCAGGCGCTCGATGTCGTGCTCATAGGCCGCGAGGATCAGATCCTCGCGCGTGGGGAAGTGCCGGTAGAGCGTCCCCGGCCCGACCGCTGCGCGTTTCGCGACCTCGCTCAGGGTCACCGCAGGATTCTCGGCGAACAGTTCGTGGGCGGCCTCGATGATCGCCACCCGGTTGCGCGCGGCGGCTTTGCGCTGTGTGCCGTAGGTGGCCGGCGGTTCGTCGGTCATGACTCGATGATGCCTCCTGATTGACTTGCGGAGGATCCTCCGCTAGTTTCGAACTCGCGGAGAATCCTCCGCAATTCGATCTTAGCTGAGAAGGACCCATGGATTACGTGAAGCTCGGCACGACCGGCCTCGACGTCTCTCCGATCGCGATCGGCGCGATGACGTACGGCGAGCCCGACCGCGGTCACCCGGTCTGGTCACTGCCCGAGGAGGACAGCCGGCCGCTCATCAGGCACGCCCTGGAGACCGGGATCAACTTCTTCGACACAGCGAACATGTACTCGAACGGCTCGAGCGAGGAGATCCTCGGCCGGGCGCTGAAGGACTTCGCGAACCGCGACGCCGTGGTCGTCGCGACCAAGCTGCGCCATCCGCTACGTCTCGGCCCGAACAGCCGGGGCCTGTCACGCAAGGCCGTCATGACCGAGGTCGAGCACTCGCTGCGACGGCTCGGTACCGACTACATCGACCTCTACCAGGTGCACCGCAACGACCACAGCACGCCACTGGAGGAGACACTGGAGGCGCTCAGCGATCTCGTCAAGGCCGGCAAGGTCCGCTACCTCGGCGCCTCGTCCATGCACGCGTGGGAGTTCGCAAAGGCTTTGCATCTGCAGCGTGAGCACGGCTGGGCCCGCTTCGTTTCCATGCAGGACCACTACAACCTGCTGGCCCGCGAAGAAGAGCGCGAGATGATCCCGCTGTGCCTCGACGAAGGCGTCGGCACGATCATCTGGTCGCCGCTGGCTCGCGGTCGCCTCGCCCGGGCCTGGAACGACGCCAGGTCGACGGCCCGCGCCGAAACCGACGGCGCCTACGCCGACGCGCTGTACGCGCCCACCGAGGAGGCCTCGAACCACGCCATCGTCGACGCCGTCGGCCGGATCGCCGAGGGCCGCGGGGTGAGCCGCGCGCAGATCGCCCTTGCCTGGCTGCACAGCCAGCCGGTTGTCACCGCCCCGCTGGTCGGTGCCGGCTCGATCCAGCAGATCGACGACGCGGTCGCATCACTCGAGATCGAACTCACCGACGACGAGGTCCGTGCACTCGAGGCGCCGTACACGCCCCGCTACGACTGGCAAGGCATCTCCGACGAGGCGGAGCTGGAAGCCATCCGCGCCCGCGTCCCCGGCATGGCCCTGAAGTAGCGCGAGTGGCCCCCCGGGCTCAGGTGCGGAGCTGGCCTTCGCCGATGACGATGTACTTCGTGGACGTCATCTCCGGTAGGCCCATCGGGCCGCGGGCGTGGAGTTTCTGGGTGGAGATGCCGATCTCGGCGCCGAAGCCGAACTCGCCGCCGTCGGTGAAGCGGGTGCTCGCGTTGACGACGACTGCCGCGGAGTCGACGGCCTGGGTGAAGCGACGGGCCGCGGATTGTGAGCGGGTGATGATCGCCTCGGTGTGACCCGAACTGTAGCGGCGGATGTGCTGCACCGCCGCCTCCAGCGAGTCGACAACAGCCGCGGAGAGATCGAGCGAGTTGTACTCGGTGCCGTAATCGTCCTCGGTCGCCGCAACAACATCCTTGCCCGCAGCAACCACAGCCGGGTCGCCGTGGACGGTTACGCCGGCTGCGGCCAGCGCGGGCAGGGCGCGGGTGAGGAAGTCGTCGGCTACGGATGCGTGAACGAGCAGGGACTCGGCCGCGTTGCAGACGCTCGGGCGTTGGGTCTTGGCGTTCAGGAGGATGTCGAGCGCGAGGTCGAGGTCGGCATCCGCGTCGACATAGACGTGGCAGTTGCCGACACCGGTCTCGATGACCGGCACCGACGACTCCCCCACGACCGTCTGGATCAGCCCGGCGCCGCCGCGCGGGATCAGTACGTCGACCAGCCCGCGCGCCTGCATGAGTTCCTTCACCGCGGCCCGGTCCGTCTGTACGCCCTGTACGACGTCGGCCGGTAGGCCCGCCGACTCCGCGGCGTCCCGTAGTATCGCGATGATCGCCTCGTTGGACGACGCCGCGGAGGACGAACCGCGCAGCAGCACCGCGTTGCCGGACTTCAGGCAGATCCCCGCCGCGTCGGCGGTCACGTTCGGCCGGGCCTCGTAGATGATCCCGACCACGCCGAACGGGACGCGTACCTGGCGGAGCTCGAGACCGTTGGGCAGCGTGTACCCGCGGACGACCTCGCCCACCGGGTCGGTCAGTCCCGCGAGCTGCTCGAGCCCGGCGGCCATCCCGTCGACACGCGCCGGATTGAGCGCCAGCCGGTCGACGGTGGACTCCGGCGTACCGGCCTCCCGCGCCGCGGCGACGTCGACAGCGTTGGCCTCGACGATCGCATCCGTGTTCGCCCGCAGCGCCGCCGCCATCGCGTGCAGCGCCGCGTCCTTGGTCGCCCGGGAAGCGTCCGCCAAGGCGTACGACGCCTCGCGCGCCCGCCGCGCCAACTCGATGATCTCACTCACCTACTCATCGTATGACCCCGCGCAGGAACGGGTGGACGCAGATCTCACCAGACGACCCATGCGGACCTGCACCACTCATCAACCCGGGAACCGGCACCGAGCTCAGGCGTGGACGCCGGCCACGCGACGCCTCCGGCGGAGGTTAGTGAGTGCTGGACGTCCGCGGCCGCGGCGACGCCCAGGCAAGCTCCCTCACAGCAGCACCAGGTCATCGCGATGGACGACCTCGCGTTCGTACGCCGCGCCGAGCTCGCGGGCCAGGTCGCGGGTCGAACGGCCGAGCAGGCCCGGGAGTTCGGACGCGTCGTAGTTGACCAGCCCGCGGGCGATCGTCACCCCGGACGGCGACACCAGGTCGACCGGATCGCCGGCCGAGAACGTCCCTTCCACCGCGGAGATCCCGGCCGGGAGCAACGACGCCCGCCGCTGCGTCAACGCCCGTACAGCCCCCTCGTCCAAGCGCAGGATCCCCTGCCCGGACGTCGCGTGCGCGAGCCACAGCAGCCGGGTCTTCCGGCGCCGGCCGGTCGGGTGGAAGAGGGTGCCGACCACCTCACCGCGAAGCGCCTCGCCGACCCGTCCGGCCGAGGTGAGGATCACCGGAATCCCTGCCTCGGTGGCGATCGCGGCCGCCTCGACCTTCGTGTGCATACCGCCCGTACCGACGCCGGACGCCCCGGTCTTCCCGATCGCCAGCGGTTCGAGATCGGCGGCGCCGCGGATCTCGGTCACCATCGACGTACCGGGTTTGCGCGGGTCGCCGTCGTACAGGCCGTCGACGTCGGACAACAGCAGCAACAGGTCGGCGTGCACGAGGTGACTGGTCAACGCGGCCAGCCGGTCGTTGTCGCCGAAGCGGATCTCGGTCGTCGCGACGGTGTCGTTCTCGTTCACGATCGGTACGACGCCGAGCTCGAGCAACCGCGCGAACGTCCGGTACGCGTTGCGGTAGTGCGACCGCCGCGTGACGTCGTCGACCGTGAGCAGCACCTGCCCGACCCGCAAACCGTGCGCCGCAAAGGCATCGGAGTACCGCGCCATCAACAGCCCCTGGCCGACCGAGGCCGCAGCCTGCTGCGTCGCGAGGTCCCGCGGTCGCGTGCGCAGGCCCATCGGCGACAAGCCGGCCGCGATCGCGCCGGAGGACACGAGGACGACCTCGGTGCCCTCGACCCGCCGCGCCGCGATCGCGTCGACGAGCAACCGCAGCCGTTCCAGGTCGATCTTGCCGCGCTGGGTCAGCGACGACGAGCCGACCTTGACGACGATTCGCGTGGCGTTCGACGCCTCCGCGCGATGCTTCATGAAATCAACCGTTCTGGTCGAGATCCTCCGCCGCGGCCAGCTCGCGCGCTTCCTTGCGCGCCTGCTTCGCCGCCGCCTGGGCCGCTCGTTTCGCCTCGGCCGGGGACAGGTCGACCTCGTCGCTGTCCCAGTTGCCGCCGTACTCCGACCAGTCCTCGGCCCGCTCCCCCTCGCGGAAGGCGTGGTACTCCGAGTCCTTCTGCTGCCGCCGCTGCGCCGCCGGGCGGGCCTCCTCGAGCCGGTGGTCCTCACCGCGCCGGGCGAGGATCTCGGCACCGGCCTGGACGTCCGGCGCGAAGTCGAAGACGATCGCGTTCGGACCGTCGCCGATCACGACCGCGTCGCCCGGTTTCGCACCGAGCTTGACCAGTTCCTCCTCGACGCCGAGCCGGTTCAGCCGGTCGGCGAGGTAGCCGGTCGCCTCCGCGTTCGCGAAGTCGGTCTGCTTCACCCAGCGCTCAGGCTTCTGGCCCTGGACCAGCCAGCCGCCCTCGTCCGGCAGCTGCTTCACCTTGAACTCGGGCCCGCCCTGCACCTGCGGCCGGATCACGATCCGCGTGGTGTCGGGCTTCTCCTGCTCCGCACGACGTCGTACGACGATGTCGGCCATCGCGAACTTGAGCGCCTCGAGACCCTCGTGCGACGCGGTCGAGATCGGGAACACGCGGTACCCGCGCTGCTCGAGCTCGGCCTGCACCATGTCCGCGATCTCGCGGGCGTCCGGTACGTCGATCTTGTTCAGGGCAACGAGTCGCGGCCGGTCCTCGAGCCCGCCGTGCGCCGTCAGCTCCGCCTCGATCGTCTCGAGGTCGCTGACCGGATCGCGGCCCGGCTCGTACGTCGCGCAGTCGATCACGTGGACCAGCGCCGCACAGCGCTCCACGTGCCGCAGGAAGTCGTGCCCGAGCCCGCGGCCCTCGCTCGCACCCTCGATCAGGCCCGGTACGTCGGCCACCGTGAACGTGGTGTCACCGGCGACGACGACGCCGAGGTTCGGAATGAGGGTGGTGAACGGGTAGTCGGCGATCTTCGGGCGGGCCCGGCTGACCGCGGCGACCAGCGACGACTTGCCCGCGCTCGGGAACCCGACCAGGCCGACGTCCGCGACGACCTTCAGCTCGAGGACGAGCGTACGTTCCTCGCCGTCCTCACCCAGCAAGGCGAATCCAGGCGCCTTGCGCGAGCTGCTCGCCAGGGCCGCGTTGCCCAGACCACCCTTGCCGCCTTGGGCAGCAACGAATTCCGCGCCCGGTCCGACGAGATCCGCGAGCACGACGCCATCCGGAGTGCTGATGACTGTGCCGTCGGGGACCGGCAGGACGACGTCGCCGCCGTTGCTACCGGCCTGGTGATCACCCTTGCCCTGGGCACCATTCGTGGCGGTGCGGTGGCTGGAGCGGTGGTAGTCGACGAGCGTGGTCACCTCGGGGTCGACGCGCAGGATCACGCTGCCGCCGTCGCCGCCGTTGCCGCCGTCGGGGCCGCCGAGCGGCTTGAACTTCTCCCGGTGCACCGAGGCGCAGCCGTTTCCGCCGCGTCCCGCGGCGACATTCACCGTCACGCGGTCGACGAAACTGGGGATTGCCATCGGTGTTCTCTACTTCCTGCAGGAGCCAAGTACTACATACACAGCAAAAGGGCGGGTGCGCGGTATTCCGCGACCCGCCCTTTGACAGAGCTTCGTGAACCGGGTGGCGGTGTTACTCCGCCGGAGCCGGGACGATGTTGACGACGCGGCGGCCGCGCCGGGTGCCGAACTCCACGTGGCCCTCGGCCAGCGCGAACAGCGTGTCGTCGCCGCCACGACCGACCAGGTTGCCCGGGTGGAAGTGCGTGCCACGCTGACGGACGATGATCTCGCCGGCGTTGACCAGCTGACCGCCGTACCGCTTCACGCCGAGGCGCTGGGCGTTGGAGTCACGACCGTTGCGGGTCGAGGCCGCTCCCTTTTTGTGTGCCATTTGGTAATCAGCTCACTTCTTCGCGTCGATCGCGGTGACCTTGACCTGGGTGTAGTGCTGACGGTGACCCTGGCGCTTGCGGTAACCGGTCTTGTTCTTGTACTTGAGGATGGTGATCTTCGGGCCCTTGGTGCGGCCGAGGACCTCGGCCGACACGGCCACGTTGGCCAGCGCCGCAGCGTCGGCCGTCACGGTGTCGCCATCGACGACGAGGACCGCGGGCAGCGACACGGTGTCGCCGACCTGATCGGTCAGGCTGTCGATCTCGATGACATCGCCGACGGCGACCTTCTGCTGGGTGCCGCCACTGCGCACGATCGCGTACACCGTGGATCTCACTCTCTGCTGGATCGGAAAACTAACGGGGGCCTGCACAGACCTGGCGGCCCACACAAACATGGCACGCGGAAGGCGCGCCGACGCTCAAGTTTACGGGTCCCGTCACAGACGGGTCAAACTGGCTTCCCCGGCCACGACGGGACCCATGTCACATCAGCTACCGGTGGTGACGAGCTCCGACGGCTCGGTCGCGTCACCTTCGGTCGCGGTCTTGCTCCGGCTCCGGCTGCTGCGCCGCCGCCGGGTGCTCTTCGACGTACCGTTCTGCGCCGCCTCAGCCTGAGCCGGTTCAGACTCGGCCGGCACCTCCGCGGCCTGCGCGGCCTCGGGGGTGGGGAAGCCGGTGGCTTCCGGGCTGACGTGCTGGTCGGTCTCGGCGGAGACGGGGTAGCCCGTCGGTTCCGGCGTACCGGTGCCGTCGGCCGGCGTACCGGCGTCCTCGTCCTTCTTGACCGTGGCGGCGGCGATCTGGGCGAGCTTCTGGGCGGCGTCGGCGCTGTGGTGCGACGCTTCCGGCTCGGGCGTCTGCTGGTCGTCGTCACCCCGGCCCCGGCCGCGGCGGCGGCGCGAGCTCTTCCGGCTGCTCTCCTCCGCCTGCGCGGCGGGCTTGCCGTGGTCCTGACCGTTCTGCTGACCGTTACCGTTCTGTCCGGCCTGGGCGCTCTGCGCAGCCTGTCCGGCCGGGGTGTTCTGTCCGGCCTGGCCGTTGCGCCGGCGGGACTCCTTCGGCTCGTCGTGCAGGATCAGCCCACGCCCGCCGCAGTGGTCACAGTTCTCGCTGAACGCCTCGAGCAGACCGGTACCGATCCGCTTTCGGGTCATCTGGACCAGACCCAGCGACGTCACCTCGGCGACCTGGTGCTTGGTCCGGTCCCGGCCCAGGCATTCAACCAGCCGGCGGAGCACGAGGTCACGGTTCGACTCGAGCACCATGTCGATGAAGTCGATCACGATGATGCCGCCGATGTCGCGGAGCCGGAGCTGCCGGACGATCTCCTCGGCCGCCTCCAGGTTGTTCTTGGTGACGGTCTCCTCGAGGTTGCCGCCGGAACCGGTGAACTTGCCGGTGTTCACGTCGACGACGGTCATCGCCTCGGTCCGGTCGATGATCAGCGAGCCACCCGAGGGCAGCCAGACCTTGCGGTCCAGTGCCTTCTTGATCTGCTCGTCGATCCGGTAGTTCGCGAAGACGTCGCCGTCGGAGCTCCACTTCTCGACCCTGTCGGCCAGGTGCGGCGCGACGCCCTCGACGTACTCCCGGACCTGGTCGTACGCGCGGTCGCCGGAGATCACCAGCTTCGCGAAGTCCTCGGTGAACAGGTCCCGGACGACGCGGATCAGCAGATCCGGCTCGCCGTACAGCAACTGCGGCGCCTGGCCGTTCTTGGACTTCTTCTCGATGTCCTCCCAGGCGGCCTGCAGGCGGCTGACGTCGGAGGTCAGCTCCTCCTCGGACGCACCTTCGGCGGCGGTCCGGACGATCACGCCCGCCTCGTCGGGGACGATGTCCTTCAGGATCGTCTTGAGCCGGCTCCGCTCGGTGTCGGGCAGCTTGCGGCTGATACCGCCGTTGCCGCCGCGCGGTACGTACACGACGTACCGGCCGGGCAGGCTGATCTGGTTCGTCAGCCGGGCGCCCTTGTGGCCGATCGGGTCCTTGGTCACCTGGACCAGGACCGCCTGGCCGGACTTGAGCACCTGCTCGATCTTGCGCGGACCGTTGGCGCCACCAAGGGTGGCCCAGTCGACCTCACCGGCGTACAGCACCGCGTTGCGGCCCTTGCCGATGTCGATGAACGCGGCCTCCATGCTGGGCAGTACGTTCTGCACGCGGCCGAGGTACACGTTGCCGATCAGCGAGGTCTGCTCCGCCGTGGTCACGTAGTGCTCGACCAGGACGTTGTCCTCGGAGACCGCGATCTGGGTCAGGTCCTCACGGGACCGGATCACCATCGTCCGCTCGACCGACTCGCGGCGGGCCAGGAACTCGGCCTCGGTCACGATCGGCGCGCGACGGCGACCGGCGGCGCGGCCCTCGCGGCGGCGCTGCTTCTTCGCCTCGAGACGGGTCGAGCCCTCGACCGCGGTGATCTCGTTCACGGTGTTCTTGCTGCGGGGTTCACGGACCCGTACGACGGTCTCGTCCGGGTCGTCGGCCGCCCCGGCGCTCTCCTCGCCCTTGCGGCGACGACGGCGGCGGCGCCGGCGGGACGAACCGCCCGCGGCCTCGTCCTCCTCGGCGTCCGCCGAACCGTCCTGGTCGGCGTCGTCCGCCTGAGCGTCGGCGTCCTCGTCCTGCTCGTCGTCGGACTGGTCGTCGGCGCCGTCGTCCGAGCCGTCCGCGTCACCGGTCTTGCGACGACGGCGCCCACCGCGGCGACGGCGCCGGCGACGAGTCCCCTCGCCGCCTTCCTCGCCGTCCTCCTGCGCGTCGGCGAGGTCCGCGTCGGCCTCGGCGTCGGTCTCGGTGTCGTCGGCAACGGTCGCGTCGGCCGGTGCGTGCTGCTGGTTGTCGGTCCGGTTCCTGGAACGGCGGCGGCTCCGGGTGCCCGGTGCGGTCTCGCCGTCGGTCGTCGCTTCGGCGGACTCGTCGGTCGTGCTCACGGCCTGCGGCTCGGCCTCTGCGGCGGCCTCGGTCGCGTGGACCTCGGTCTCGCGGGCCTCGGTGTCACGTGCCTCGGTGTCGCGGCCGCGGCGGCTACGGCTGCGACGGCGGGTGCCGGTCGGCTGCTCGTCGTCGCCCGGCGCCGGGGTGGCGTCCGCGGTGGACTCGACCGGGGCAGCCGGCTGAGCCGCCGTCTGGCGGGACGCGGCCTGCTGACGCGCCGTCTGCTGCGATGCGGTCTGCTTGGGAGTATCGGTCGGCGCCTGGAACAGCACGGCCGCCGGGGCGGCAGCGCGCCGACGGGTACGGCGGGTGCCGGTCTCCTCGGCCGGGGCCTCGACGGAGGCCTCGGCGGTCGCGCCAGACCCGGTGTCAGCGGATGCGGTCGGCTCGGCGGTCTTGGTGGTACGACGACGCGAGGTGCGCTTGCGGGCGGCCGAGCCGTCCGGCGCAGCGTCGGCGCTCCCGGCGTCGGCGGCGTCTGCGACAGGGGCGCCGGCAGGCGGGAAGTGCGCCGCCGGCTGGTCCGAGGTCGCGGTCTGGGCCGTCTTCTTGGTGGTGCGCTTGCGGGCGGCCTTCTTCGCGGGCGCGGCCTCGGCGACCGGGGCCGGGTCCGCAGCTGCGGTCTCCGGGCCGGATTCGTCGGTCAGCTGCGGGAAGATGTCCTGCGAGGCAACCTTCTTCGCGACGCGCTTCGCGGTCTTCTTGGCGGGCGCCTTCGCGGCTGCCTTCTTGGCCGGGGCCTTCTTCGCGACGGCGGCCTTCTTGGCGGCCGTCTTCTTCGCCGGGGTCGCGTCCGCGGCCGGTTCGGCGGCGGGCTCGGGCTCGGCGGTCTTCTTCACCGCGCGCTTGCGCGTCGTGGTGGCGGTCTTCTTCGCAGCTGCCGTCTTCTTCGCGGTCTTGCGGGCGGCGGGCTGGGCGGGGGCAGCCGCGGTGGCTGCTTCGTTGGTCGGCTCGTTGTCGAGCATGTAGTGCGGTCTCCTCAAGCCCTGCGGCGCGTCCCCGACCCCTGTCACGGGTCCCGGGCGCCGGCCGTAAGGCGGTCACGGTTCGCCACACGTGGCCCTGGAAACTGCCCGGGCCGCGGCGTGGCGGAAGCCTGCTGGATCCGCTCCGCCCGCGCTCAGGGCACAGAGGGAGCGGCGGCGTCGCCCTCCGCTGTGTGCGTCTGGCGGGGACCTGCCTGGCCGGTCGCGGTCGCCTGGTTGGCGTCGCGGTCACGAGCGAGCGGGTCTTCCACCGTGCCGGTGTCCGTGGTGAGCGGGCCCTGGGCGAGCCTGGTCAAAAGAGCCGGGCCCGTCACCGTCAGCGTCGCTACCTCGAGCACACCGGCGAGAACGTCGTCGGGTCTCACGGCCGGGGTTCCGTGCCGTAACACCACTTGCAGTATCGCACACGTCTCAACCGGCCCCGGTTCACTCGCGACGGTGAGTCGGAGAACAGCAGCCCGACAGTCGAACGAGCGAAGTCCCCGTTTGGTCATGCGCTCGACCAGGATTTCCTCCCGGGCGAGGAACGCCTCGACCGCCGCCGCGGCCGCCCCGGGATCCGTCCCCGGTAACGCGATCCGCCACTCGCTGGCCTCCAGCCGCTCGGCCAGCGCGCCCGGCCCGGCGACGACCACCTCGAGTACGTCGAGCCCGGGCGGCAGCGCCTCGTCGAGGGCGGCCCGGACCTGTTCGGCGTCCCGTTCCTGTGTGAGCGAGATCTCCAAGTACTCCGCTTCGGAGGCGGCCCCGGTCGGCGCGGCTCCGGCGTACGAGATCTTCGGGTGCGGGCTGAACCCGTGCGAGAACGCCACCGGCAGCCCGGCCCGCCGGACGGCGCGCTCGAACGCCCGCTGGAAGTCCCGGTGTGAGGTGAATCGCAACCGTCCACGCTTGGCGAAGCGCACCCGCAGTTTCTGTACGGCGGGCAGCTGCTGCGACGGCGGAGCTTGAACTGGTGGCACAACCGCATTGTGTCAGGCGGCGGCCTTGCCGGTCAGGAACAGGGCCCAGCCGAGGAAGCCGAACGACACCAGCGCGAGCACCGTGCGGACCAGGTTGTACATCGTCCACTTCGCCTCGTCGAACGCCGCCCGGACCGCGGCGGCATCGATCGTCGCGGGATCGCCGGCCGCCTTCATCGCGTCGTTCAGCGGGACGTTCACCGCGATCGTGACGATCATCGAGATCAGGTACAGCACGAACGCGACCGCGATCCACGGCAGCGCCTTCTGCTTCAGGCTGACCACGCCGGCCAGCAACGTGAACAACAACGCGCCGACGAACCCGAGGCCGAGGAACAGCGGGTTCACGATCGCCCGGTCGACCGCGGTGAACGCGCTCACGAAGGTCCTGTCGTCGGTCTTCCCGAGGCCAGGCATGAACGCGTTCGCGTAGATCCCGTACACGCCGGCCACCAGGCCCGTGGTCATCGTGGCCGCCATCAGCGCCGCCACCCGCAGTCCGTTCATCTCACTCCTCCAGTACGGCGGGACGTCCCCGCACCAGAAAAGTTAGAAGTTCCGGAGCGCCGGGAACATGTCGGCGAGACTCAGGTCCATGTCCGCCCGGCTCAGACTCGCTTTGCCCGGATTCCGCGTGCGTACCGCTGTTGCCGGGGGCAAGAATCTGCCGGCGCCGTGAGTGGCTTACCGAGGTCCGCGGCGGAGTGTGAGGAGTTCCCGCGGGGCGAGCTGGCCCCGAACCGGGCCGTCGTGCGGCATCATGTGATTTCGGGGAACGTGAGGAAAGGACTTCGATGACGGAACCGGCACAGTCGCCGCGGCGGGAGCCGGACCCTGCGGTCGTGGATGCCGGGGACGGCGACGGCAAGGGCATCTACTGGGTGCTGAAGAACGTGGTCGTCGGGCCGCCGGTGAAGCGGATCTTCCGGCCGAACGTGATCGGCGCGGACAACATCCCGGACACCGGCGCCGCGATCATCGCGAGCAACCACCTCTCGTACTCGGACTGGATCTTCATGCCGCTGGTGCTCCGGCGCCGGGTCACGTTCGTGGCGAAGTCCGACTACTTCACCGGGGCCGGGATCAAGGGCCGGTTCCAGCGCGGGTTCTTCAAGGGCACCGGGCAGGTGCCGATCGACCGCTCCGGCGGGTCGGCGTCCGAGGGCGCGATGCGGGCCGGGATGAAGGTGCTCGAGCGCGGCGAGCTGTTCGGGATCTACCCCGAGGGCACGCGGTCGCACGACGGGCGGCTCTACAAGGGACGTACGGGCGTCGCGCGGCTTGCGCTGGAGGCGAAGGTGCCGGTGATCCCGTGCGGCGTGATCGGTACCGACGTGGTCGCCCCGCCCGGGAAGATCGTCGCGTCGTTCGCCTCGCCGACGGTGAAGTTCGGCGAGCCGCTGGACTTCTCCCGGTACGAGGGGATGGAGAAGGACCGGCTGATCCTGCGGGCCGTCACCGACGAGATCATGTACAAGATCATGGAGCTGTCCGGGCAGGAATACATCGACATGTACGCCACCAAGGCCAAGGCGCTCGAGGGCCGCGCGGTCACCGGCGCACCGGAGAAAGTCCGCAAGACGGACACCTGATCCGGTCCTTGAGATCTCCGAGGTCTACCCTGGGAGATCGTGGACGGACCGATCGCTTATCAGGGTGAGCCAGGCGCCAACTCGGCGATGGCGTGCACCGACATGTTCCCCGAGCGCGAGCAGATGCCGTGTACGACGTTCGAGGACGCGCTCGAGGCGGTCAGCAGCGGGCGCGCCGGGCTGGCGATGATCCCGGTCGACAACTCGATCGCCGGGCGGGTCGCGGACATCCACCACCTGCTGCCCGAGTCCGGGCTGCACATCGTCGGCGAGTACTTCCTGCCGATCCACTTCCAGCTGCTCGGGGTTCCCGGTACGTCGCTGGACCAGATCAGGACGGTCCGCAGCCACGTGCACGCGCTCGGGCAGTGCCGGAAGATCATCCGCGAGCACGGGTGGTCGACGGTCGTCGCCGACGACACCGCCGGAGCGGCGCGGGAGGTCTCGGAGCTCGGTGATCCGACCGTGGCGTCGCTGTCGCCGCGAGCCGCCGCCGAGTTGTACGGCCTGCAGACGCTGGCGTCCGACGTCGAGGACGAGCACCACAACACGACCCGATTCCTGGTGCTGTCGCGAGAGCCTGAAGTACCGCCGGTGGGTTCGGGGCCGGTCATCACGTCGTTCGTGTACCGCGTCCGGAACGTGTCGGCCGCGTTGTACAAGGCGCTCGGCGGGTTCGCGACGAATGGCGTGAACATGACCAAGCTGGAGTCGTACCAGCTCGGCGGCATGTTCTTCGCCACCCAGTTCTACGCCGACATCGAAGGCCACCCCGAGGAGCCCAACGTGGCCCTCGCCCTGGAGGAACTCGCCTTCTTCTCAGTAGAGGTCCGCATCCTCGGCGTCTACCCCGCCAACGAGTTCCGCTCCCAAATAGCCGAACCAGCCGCCAACCGAGCCCTTCGCCCCCACCACTAGTCCGCCGCGCTGACCTCGCGGACGAGTGGGCTGAGCTCGGCTGGGTCGCCCGGTACTGCGGCACCGGCCACACCTCCTGGGGTCTGGGGACAGGCTATTGCCTGTTCGCAGTGACCATTGCTTGTTCCCGGATGGGTTATTGGGGGGTGGGCGGTGGCGGGAGCCACTAGGGTCCTCGGCATGGAGATTGTGAGTGTGGACGGCCGGGATGCCGACGTGTTTCGGCGGTTCTACGACGTGAAGTTCGGGGTGCGGCGGGAGGAGTTGGAGTTTCCGCCTGGGTTGGGGGTTGAGGAGGCCCGGGTGGTGATGGCCGGTACGCATGCTGATGTGCGGGCCGAGGGGCTCGGGGTGGTGGACGGGGACGAGTGGCTCGGGATCGCCTGGCTGGACTGGTGGTTGGTGGGGAACACGGACACCGTCGACGTGGAGCTTGCGGTGGTGCCGGAGTACCGGCGGCGTGGGGTGGCGAGCCGGCTGCTGGAGGCGGCGATCGGGAAGGCGCGGGCCGAGGGGCGGAAGATCGTCTCGGGGACGAACATGGCGGGCGATCCGGTGACGGGTGAGAGTTCGGGTACGGCGTTCGCCCGGGCGCGCGGGTTCGAGAAGAAGCACGCCGAGCTGCATCAGGTGGTCGAGCTGCCGATCGAGGGGCTCGTCGAGCAACCGGTCGACGGGTACGAGATCGTCCAGTGGCGCGAGCACGCGCCGGACGAGTGGATGGACCAGTTCGTCGAGCTGCTCAGCGGGATGAGCGAGGACGTACCGACCGGCGACCGTACGGACAAGCCGGTGCGCTGGACTGCCGAGCTCGTCCGTGACGCCGAGGCCCGGCGGGTTGCGCAGGGGCGCTTCACGTACACGACAGCCGCCGTCCACACCGCCTCCGGCGAGCTGGCGGCGTACACCCAGATGGGCGGTACGCCGGAAACCCCGGAGCGCCTGAACCAGTACGACACGTACGTACGCCGCACGCACCGCGGCAACCGCCTCGGCATCGCCGTCAAGGCTCCGAACCTCCGCGCTCTCCAGGCCGGGGTCCAACTTCCCGCCGTACTGCACACCTGGAACGCTCCCGAGAACACGCCGATGATTGCCGTCAACAACAAACTCGGTTTCCGCCCGGTCGCCCAACGCACCACCTGGGAACGCGAACTCTAAAGCCGCGTACTACGTATGGCGGGCCAAGTACCAGGTGCCGGCGACAGTGACGCCGATCAGGAAGACGGCGGAGAGCTCGTCGCGGAGTTCGCGGCGAACTTCGTTGTTGTCGCCGGCGCAGTCGGCCAGGTGGTGCAACGCCTGGGAGCGGGTCGCCAGGTGGTGTTCGCCGGCGCAGAGGACGACCTCGGTGCCGACCGTGTGGATCTGGCCGCGGTGTTCGATGGCGTCCGGGAAGACCCATGCGAGCAGGACGACGAGGGCGCTGACGGTCAGCACCAGCCAGGCAGCCATCTTCCGGGTCACGAGGCCCGCTCCTTCCGGTGCCGCCGTACCCGCCACACCACGATCGCGATCACGACGATGCCCGCGACGACGAGCGCCGCGGCCCGGCCGAAGGTCTTCTCGACGCGGGCGTACGAGTTCCCGGCCAGGTACCCGAGCAACACAACGGCAGTCCCCCACACGATCCCGCCGGCCGCGTTGAACGCCAGGAACTTCAGGTACCGCATCCCGGACATCCCTGCCAGCGCAGGCATCGTCGCACGGAAGAACGCCACGAACCGTCCCAGGAACACCGCCGTACCGCCCCGCTCGGCCAGCTGCTTGCGCGCCGCCTCGAGCCGATCCTTACGCCGCGCCACCAACCGGCTGCCGAGGATGCGCGGCCCGAAGAACCGCCCGACCTCGTACCCGACCGTGTCGCCGACGATCGCCGCGGCGATCACCACCACGAGGATCAGTGGCAACGCGGTATGCCCGAGCGCCGCGGTGACTCCCCCGAGTACGGCGGCGGTCTCCCCCGGCAGCACGAACCCGACGAACAGCGCGTCCTCGGCGAACACCAGCAACCCGACCATCCCGTACACGGCGATCCCGTGCAGCCCGAGCAGCCAGCCCGTCAGACCTTTCATGACAGCAGAACCACCCGCATCCGCGCTCCGGCGAGCACCCGGATGCTCGGCAGGGCCGTGTACGGACGGGTCTCGTGAACCGCGTGCACGATCGGTTGGCTGGCTGACACAGCGAACAGCGTCGCACCCCCGCCGCTGATCGCCGCAACCACCCCCGCCACCACGCCGGAACGCCGCTCGAGCTCGCTGTTCTAGGCTGACACTCATGTGGAGCCCGAATGCGCGTGACGTTGGCGGACTTCCGACCCGGTACGGCGTGCCGACCCGCTCGCGGGCCCTCGTACGGACCGATGCGTTCGACGCCGCGGCACTGGACGAACTCGAGGCGATCAGGCCGGGGCTCGTTCTGGATCTGCGGTCCGATTGGGAGCTGAAGCAACCACATCCGCTAGACGGCACCCCGGCGTACCGGCGAATCCCCTGGATCGACCCGGAGGCCGAGCGGCTGCGTGATCCGGATGCCGAGCCGCGGCTGCTCGACGTCTACCGCAACAGCCTGACGCGGAACGCCGCCCACATCCGCCGGATCTTCGCGGCGATCGCGGACGCGCCCGCGGACCGGCCGGTCGTCGTCCACTGCAAGGCAGGCAAGGACCGCACCGGTCTGACGGTCGCGATCCTGCTCGAGTTGGCCGGCGTACCGCGCGCCGAGATCGCCGCCGACTACGCGATCAGCGAGGTCCACCTCGGCACCCAGGACGGACCCGAGTTCGCCCGGACCCGCCCGGAGACGATCCTCGGCTCGCTCGACCACCTCGACTCGCTCGGTGGCGTCCGCGCGTACCTGTCGAGCCTCGGGCTGACCCCGGCGCAGATCCACCGGCTCGCGACGCGCCTCGTACCGGCCGACGCCGAGGCGATCGTGTTCGACTTCGACGGCCTGCTGATGGACACCGAGACCACGATGGTCGAGAGCTGGCAGGCCGAATGGGCGCACCACGGCCTCGAGCTCGACCTCAGCACCTTCTGGCCCGGCCACGGCGGCAACGTCACCGAGGACCGGTACGACGTACTCGCCGCGGCGGTCGGCGCCGGGTTCGACCGGTCCGCGAGCCACGCCCGCCGCCTCGCGCACCGCGACCGCCTGCACGCCGGCCTCGACTTCCGCCCGGGGATCCGCGCGTGGATCCGCGCCGCCCGGGACCTCGGGCTCAAGGTCGGCATCGCGAGCAGTTCACCCCGTGAGTGGGTGGTCGGGCATCTCGATCGCGTCGGCGCGGTCGGGCTGTTCGACCAGATCGTCACCGGCGACGAGGTCGCGACGCACAAACCGGATCCGGCGATCTACGAGCTGGCCCTGCAACGCCTCGGCGTACCGTCGGCGATCGCCGTCGAGGACACCCCGCACGGCGTCGCGGCAGCGCAGGCGGCCGGGATGTACGCGGTCGCCGTACCGAATCCGTACGTCGAACCGGCCGCTGTCGCCGACGCCGACCTCGTTCTGAGCAGCGCTGACGAACTCTTGCTCAGCGAACTGCTTCTTTCGGCCCAGCCGAAAGGGTCGACGCCAGTAACCAAGTGACCTAATCTGCTGCCCTTCGGTAAAATTCCAACTGGAGGGAACGCTTATGCGGAAGCTTGCTGGAATGCTGGTGGCGACAGCCACAGCCGCCGCCGGACTGGTCGCGGGAACGCCGGCCGCACACGCCTCGACGACCGCCTGCGACCTCGTCACCGCGAAGTCCGTCGGCTACTCGGCCCTGATGCTGTACGTCGCCGTCGGCCTGGAGGGCTGCTCGAACAGCGTCACCGAAGTACGCGTCGAACTCCAGAAGGGTCCGAGCGCCGCCGGACCGTTCACCACGGTCGCGGAGACGTACGCATACTCCGGCGGCGGCGCTTGGTTCGACGAGGGCACCGGCTGCGGCTACTACATCGGCGTCGCCCACTGGCAGGACCAAACCGAGACAACCCCAACCCCGGCGTACTACTGCAACTGACCTGCGATCGACGGGCGGTCACTCGCCGAGGAACAGGAAGTACTCGGCGAGGCGTTCGGCAAGACCCAGCGGGAGCTCGGCGAACACGCTGAGCTCCTCGACGGAGCTGTACGGACCACGAGCTTCGCGCAACTGCACCACACGCTCGGCCAGCTCCGTAGTCATGCCGGGCATCCTGGCGAGCACCTCGGCCGGAACGCTGTTCACGTCGACCAGGCCACCGTCGTCGAAGGTTCGCAATCCGTCGGGACGCCCGATCCGCAGGTCCCGGGCCATACCCGGATCCTCGGCTGCGATCGCGCGGGCCTGGGCTCGCAACCCACGACGTACCTTGGCGGCCTCCATCGCCGCCTCCATCGCGGGATCCTGGGGCTCCGGGCGCGTGCGGAACACCGAGGAACGGCAGACGAGGGCGTGGGCCGTCCCCACCAGCCAGACAGTGGTCAAGACCACGGACGCACTGTCCTCGTCCAGGACGAAGAGACCCAGCACGACCAGCACCGTGTAGACCGCCGCGGCGATCGCGAGCTGCCGGGATCGCACCCGCTGTGCGGCCAGGAGAAATGTCACCGGGGTAGCCAGCCCGAACGTGACGAACGGCGAGATCGCCCAGAACCAGCTGATGACCTGCGTCCTGGTGTTCATCCGAGCCGGACTCCGCTGAGCCGCGGGAACGCGGCTGGACGTGGTTCTCATGATGTCCCCCTCCGACACCTTGTTAGATACGTCCCGGGCCTGCGGAGTTTCGCCGTACCGCCGGTGATTTCCTGTGTCCGGACGGACACGAACGGCGAATCGCAACTTCTGCCGCGGGAACGGCATCGACCAGTGCAAGAGCCTGCTGCGGGAGGACGGCGCGGAGTCCGTCTCCTGGGGCGACCGCCGGCGGCACGGAGTCCGGTGGAGGACAGACAGATGAATCGAAAACAGCGAGCTTGGGCGATTCTGGGGGTAGCAACGCTTCTGGCGACCGGAGGGGTGCCGGCAGGAGCCGCTACGCAACGGACCACGACCACCGCTGCGGTCTGCAGCCTGCGTCTCGGGTCGGTCGACCCGGCCGGGAATCTGGTCTCCCAGCAGGTCGTGGCCAACCGCCCACCGACGATCTCCAGTGACGCGCCGAAGCTGCCGGTGTACGCGGCCGGAAAGGTCAGGCTCAGCAGTTCCGCCGTCGTCAGGCCGACCGAGCTCGGTCTCCAGATCGAGAACTACGTGGTGATCGGTGACGTGATGTACCACAGCGTCGCCCGCACCGGCGCCGACGGACGGCTGGACCCGAAGCATCCGCCGGTGCTGACCCGGGTGGGCGGCGGCTGGGGAAGCTTCATCGCCTTCGAGCGGTCCGTCCGGCCCGGTTATTCGATGATGTACGGACTGCGCAACGACGGCGCCCTCTTCAGGTGGCTGACCCGGCCCGACGGCGTCTGGCACCGGGCCGGTTCGTTCCCCGGGTACGGCGGCTTCAAGTCGATGGCCTTGATCAGCAAGACCAGCACGTACGACACCTTCCTGATGAACAGCTACAGCGGAGCGCTCTACACCCAGCATCTGCCGGTCAGCTCGCCGTTCACCGGGGTGGTGAAGATGGTTCGGCAGCGGACCTGGCAGGGCTTCGAGTCACTCGTGGCCGAGAAGTGCGGCCGCTACGGCACGCTACTTGTTGCCATCGACAACGACACGCACACCGGCTACCTGTACGCCGTCGGACACGCGAACGGCTTCGCCACGGTCATCCAGCAAGTCGGCAGGATCCCGGCAGCCCTCGGCGATCCCGCCTACTTCCGGGTCGTCCCGACGCCCGAACCATCGCCGCTGTTCGGCGAGTAGGCGTTTCAGACGACGGAGAGTGGCAGGAGCTTCTTGCCCGTGGGGCCGATCTGGATCTCCGTGCCCATCTGAGGACACACGCCACAGTCGAAGCAGGGGGTCCAGCGGCAGTCTTCTACCTCGATGGCGCCGTCTTCTTCGAGGGAGTCCTGCCAGTCCTCCCACAGCCAGTCGCGGTCCAGGCCCGAGTCCAGGTGGTCCCATGGCAGGACCTCGGCGTACTCGCGTTCCCGGGTCGTGTACCAGGCGAGGTCAACGGGCTCGTCCGCGAGCGCGCGTTCGGTGCACTCGACCCAACGGTCGTACGAGAAGTGCTCGCTCCAGCCGTCGAACCGGCCGCCGTCGCGCCAGACCGCCTCGATCACGCGGCCGACGCGGCGGTCGCCGCGGGACAGCAGGCCCTCGATAATGCCGGGCTTGCCGTCGTGGTACCGGAAGCCGATCGCCTTCGCGTAGTTCTTGTCCGCGCGGATCGCCGCACCGAGCTTCGCCAGCCGCGCGTCGGTCTCCTCGGCGCCGAGCTGGGCGGCCCACTGGAACGGCGTGTGCGGCTTCGGTACGAACCCGCCGATCGACACCGTGCACCGGATGTCGCGCCGCCCGGCCGCCTCCCGGCCGGTCGCGATCACCTTCTTCGCCAGGTCGGCGATCGCCAGCACGTCCTCGTCGGTCTCGGTCGGCAGACCGCACATGAAGTACAGCTTCACCTGCCGCCAGCCGTGGCTGTACGCCGCCGCGACCGTACGGATCAGGTCCTCCTCGGTGACCATCTTGTTGATCACCTTGCGCATCCGGTCCGAGCCGCCCTCGGGCGCGAACGTCAGCCCGCTGCGCCGGCCGTTGCGGGAGAACTCGTTGGCCAGCGTGATGTTGAAGGCGTCGACCCTTGTCGAAGGCAACGACAGGGAGACGTTGCTGCCCTCGTACCGGTCGCCGAGGCCCTTCGCAACCTCCGCGATCTCACTGTGGTCGGCGCTCGACAGGCTGAGCAGGCCGACCTCCTCGAAACCGGACTGCTGCAGGCCGTTCTCGACCATGTTGCCGATCGTGGTGATGCTCCGCTCGCGCACCGGGCGGGTGATCATTCCCGCCTGGCAGAACCGGCAGCCGCGGGTGCAGCCGCGGAAGATCTCCACCGAGTACCGCTCGTGAACGGTCTCGGCCAGCGGAACCAGCGGCTTCTTCGGGTACGGCCACGCGTCGAGGTCCATCACCGTGTGCTTGGCGGTCCGGAACGGTACGCCGTGACGATTCGGGGTGACGCGCTGGATCCGGCCGTCGGCGAGGTAGTCGACGGTGAAGAACTTCGGGATGTACACGCCGCCGGACTTCGCCAGCCGCAGCAGCACCTCGTCGCGGCCACCCGGGCGGCCCTCGGCCTTCCACTCCCGGATCACCTCGGAGATCGCCAGCACGACCTCCTCGCCGTCGCCCATCACCGCGGCGTCCAGGAAGTCCGCGATCGGTTCCGGGTTGAACGCCGCGTGCCCGCCGGCCAGCACGATCGGGTCCTCGTCGGTCCGGTCCACCGCGTGCAGCGGGATCCCGGCCAGGTCCAGCGCGGTCAGCATGTTCGTGTACCCGAGCTCGGTCGAGAACGACAGCCCGAACACGTCGAACGCCCGTACCGGCCGGTGCGAGTCGAGCGTGAACTGCGGGATGTCGTTGTCCCGCATCACCTTCTCCATGTCCGGCCAGACGGAGTACGTCCGCTCGGCGAGGATGTGGTCCCGCTCGTTCAGCACCTCGTACAGGATCTGCACGCCCTGGTTGGGCAGGGCAACCTCGTACGCGTCCGGATACATCAGCGCCCACCGGACACTGACCGCGTCCCATTCCTTACTGACCGAGTTCAGCTCACCGCCGACGTACTGGATCGGCTTCTGCACACCCGGCAGCAACGCCTCCAGGCGCGGGAACAACGATTCGACAGTCATGGCAACTTCCAGTCAGCGGTCCAGAGCGCCTACCAGCCTAGGGCATGTCTCGCCGCACCACTCCAGCCCTGGAATCGACGACTCAGTCGTCGGCGGCCGGCCGAGCCCGGGGTACGGTGCCGAACCCGGCTCGGTACTCGTTCAGGCACTCCGTGAAGGCGACCTCGAACTGTTCGACGGTCGTGATACCCGCGTCGTACAACTCGAGCTCGTGCTGCAGCGTCGCGGCCAGACGCTCAGGCAGTCCCCATCCCGAGATCCGGTGTCCCAAGGTCACCGCACGCTCGCGCAGCTCGCGACGGCGTTCCTCCGCGGCCTGGCGTTCCTGACGTGACGCCAGCCGGGCCTCGAGACCCTTCCGGACCCCGAGCGCCAGCGAGGCAGCCAGGATCGCGACGTACCCGGGCGGCAGGAACGGTACGACGTCGGCGCCCGCATCCAGGACGTACGCCAGTGGCCCGGCCAGCAGCACGACCGCAAGATCGGCCGGGGACGAGACCCGGTCAAGCAGCTTCCCGAGGTCGTCGATCACTGGTCACCCATCCGTCGCTGCAACTCGAGGACGAGTCGCAGCCGCCAGGTGTCCGGCGCCTGTGCCAGGAGCTCGTCGAGGTGGACGAGATCTGCCTTCCATCGCTCCGGCGAGTCACCTCCGACGAGCGTCGCAAGGATGGCGGGGCGCTCATCCTGCGCCGCCTGCAGGTACTGCAGGAGGTCGCCAAGCAGCCGCTGGTCCTCGCCGTTGCCAACCAGCCGGCCCAACGCCGTCAGCATCTCGGAGAATGTATGCCGTTGCCCCCAGGACGCCGGTCGGCTGTGAAGGTTGTACAACACCTGTCTCGGGTAGAGCCGATTCGGGGGCTCACGGCGCCGGGAGGCACCGTTGTCGCGGCCCTGGGCCTTGGCCGCATCCGCGAACACCCGCCGCGCACGCCTCGCGGCGGCCCAGACCCGGATCGGGCCCCCAACGCCCGACCGTACGACGAGCGTCAGCACGGCCGGGGCCAGGAACAGGGCGAGGGCGCCGCCGCCCGCCACGAAGAACACCGCGACCGCGTTGAGACCCGACGGCAGTCCGTCAGCCAGGAAGAAAGCGAACAGTCCTACGGCCATGGCGAGGCCGAGCAGGTTCCCTTTACGGGCCGGCTCGTCAGGCCTGCTCACTCACGCTCCCTTCGGTCACCTCATTGTTCCCGACCGCAGCCGGGTGAATCCAGTGCGTGATCAGGCGAGGTGGGCGAGCAGCAACGGGTTGATGACCTCGGGGTGGGAGTAGGTGACCAGGTGGGCGGCGTTCTCGATGATTTCCAGGTGGGCGCCGGGGATCTCGGCTGCCAGGGGGACGACGGTTTCGGGTGGGATCGAGGTGTCGGAGTCGGCGGTGATGACCAGGACGGGGGCTGTTATGGCGGACAGGCCTGGTAGGAGGTTGGTGGTGCTCAGGGCCTCCAGGCAGGCGGCGTAGCCCTCGGGTGGGCAGGCCAGGAGCATCTGCCGGATCGGTTCGAGGTCCTCCTTGAAGTCGGGGAGGAACCAGCGGGCCAGGGTTGCGTCGACGACGGATTGCATGCCTTCGGCGCGGACCTGGGCGGCTCGGTCGAGCCATACCTGCGCGGTGGCGGCGGGGTTCGACGGTGGGCAGATCAGTGCGAAGCGGTGGAAGCGGTCGGGGGCGTTCTGCGCCAGCCAGAGGCCGACGGCGCCGCCGAGGGAGATTCCGACGTACGACGCCTGCTCGATCTCGAGCGCGTCCAGCAACCCGACGACGTCCCCGCCCAGGTCGTCGATCGTGTACGGGCCCTCGGGGACCTCGGAGTCGCCGTGGCCGCGGTGGTCGAAGGCGATCACCCGGAAGCGTTGCGCGAGTACGTCGACCTGTGGTGCCCACATCGCCTGGCTCGCACCGAGCGACGACCCGAGCAGTACGACGGGTGCGTCGGCCGGACCGGTCTCCACGTAGTTGAGTCGCATGATCCCACCATACGGACGCCCGCAGCCACGGGCCGATTCCTTTTGACGTGCCGACCGGTCGATATGCACAGACGAGTGCAAGCACTTCATCGAAAGGGCCGCCATGACCGACTTCAGTGTGTTCCTGCCCACCGGATTCACCGGCGAGCTCGCCGGCCTCGAGCCGGCCGACGCGTTCCGCCGGATCACGGCGGTGACACAGACCGCGGACGAGCTCGGCTTCCACGCCGTGTACGTCCCTGACCACATGCATCCGATCCCACCCTCGCAGGCTCCGGTGTTCGAGGCCTGGACGACGATCACAGCGCTCGCGGCCGCGACCGACCGGATCCGGCTCGGCCCGCTGGTGACCTCGAACAGCTACCGCAATCCCGCGCTCCAGGCGAAAATCGCGTCCACGATCGATGTCGTGAGCAACGGCCGGCTGATCTTCGGAATCGGCGCCGGCTGGTACGAGCCGGACTACCTCGGGTACGGGTACGAGTTCGGCACCGCCGGCGAGCGGTTGCGACGGCTGGACGAGGCGGTGCAACTGATCCGCCGGTTCTGGACGGAGGAATCGGTCGACTTCGAGGGGAAGTACTACCGGGCCGCCGGCGGACTCAACCAGCCGAAGGGAATCCAGCAACCACACATCCCGATCCTGGTCGCGGGCGGCGGCGAGCAGAAGACCCTGCGTACGGTTGCGCGGTGGGCTGACGCGTCGAACGTGATGGACTCGCCGGAGGTGCTGCGCCGCAAGTACGACGTACTGCGCAAGCACTGCGCCGACGTCGGCCGCCAGTACGACGACATCCGGCGAACGGTCACCACCTCGTACATCCTGGGCACGTCGGACGCAGAAGCTCGCTCCAGGGTCCCGGCGGGCGCCGAGTTCGCGTTCCCCGGCGATCTCGCCTCGTACGGCCTGATCGGGACCGCAGCGACGATCCGGCAACGGATCGCCGCGTTCGAGAACGCCGGAGCCCAGGAGCTCGTCGTCGGCTTCGAGAACGGCCTGGACCCGGACGAACTGCGCCGCTTCGCCGACCTCTTCCTCTGAGCCGCTCTACCGGTAGAGCGCCTACCGGTAGAGCGGTAAGGCGCCGGTCAGGGAGTCGACGGCGGAGCGCGGGCCGTAGAGGGCGAGGCCAAGGTACTCGATGTCGTCGGGCTTGGTTCCGCTCAGAGTGGTCGACATCTGCTCGTAGGTGCGCGCGTGTTGAGCGATCTGGTGCATGTCGTGCACGGTGACGTCGTCCCGGGCCGCCGCCTGCGTGTGGAGGTCGTGCAGTTGCTCGGCGGATGCTCGCAGTACGGGAATCGGATGGGCGCACATCCCGGCATGCGGTGCGCCCGAGGCGTCGGCGGTGTCCGGGCCGACCACATCGTCGTGGTGGTGGCCGAGGCCGACCCCGAGCAGGGCGGCGGTGTTCAAGGCGACGCCGGCCGGCGCCTCGGCCGCGATCACCACGACCATCTTGTTCGTCAGCACGAGGGCAAAGCTAGCCAAGTGCACGGGGTCGGGTCCGATGATCCGAACATCGTTCGGCGAATCTGCCAAACTTCCTGTCATGGACGAACTTGATACGGCGCTGCTGCGGATGCTGCAGAACGACGCCCGCCGGACCAACCGCGACATGGCGGCCGAGCTCGGGATCGCGCCGTCGACGTGCCTGGAGCGGATCCGCGGCCTGCGCGACCGCGGCGTCATTCGCGGGTACCGCGCGGAGGTGGACCTACAGGCGATCGACCGGTCCACCCAGGCCATCATCTCGATCAAGCTCCGCCCGCAGGCGATGGCCGTCGCAACCGCGTTCCAGGACTACGTGATGCAACTCCCGCAGACCCTGGACATGTTCATGGTCTCCGGCGCCACGGACTTCCTCGCGCACGTCGCGGTCAAGGACACCCAGGCGCTCCGCGACCTCGTGCTCGCGCTGGCCAAGCGTCAGGAGATCGCCGACATCCGCAGCTCGGTGGTCTTCGAGCACCATCGCCGGACGACGATCATGCCGCTCGACCCTGGGGACGGAATCAGTCGATCAGGCGACGGAGCAGCGTCAAGGACTCGCTGAGCTTGGCCTGTTCGGCCGGACTGAACCGCTCGGCGATCGCCTCCGTCAGATGCTCGTGGCCGGCATCGCGGCGTTCGGTCAGGAGCTTCTGACCGGCCGCGGTGATGACGAGGAGCTTGCGGCGTCCGTCGCCGGCGTCGGGCTCACGCCGTACCAGCCCTCGATCGACCAACTGGGACGCGGAGACCGTGACCGACTGGTGGGTGATCCGGTCCAGCCGGGCCAGGTCGGCGACGCTGTGCGGACCTTCGCGGTCGAGGCGCTTCAGGATCGAGACCTGGGACAGCGTCACGTCGCGTGGCGGCGAGACGGCGCGCTGCCGCCGTACCAACGCACCGACGACGGATTGCAGCTCGTCGGCGATCTTGCTGGCATCAGGTGCTCCCATGGCGACATAATATACAGTCTGACTGCGCAGTTTGTCTGCGTAAACGGACTGATGGGAGACCAAGGTGTTGCAGATCGGCGGCCGGGATCGGACGTTCACGATCCGCGTGCCCGCCCCGGCGGAGCAGCCGCCGCCGTTGGTGCTGATGCTGCACGGCAACAACCCGGGCGGCGCTCGGATGATGCGCGAGTTGACGATGTTCTCCCAACAGGCGGCGGCCCGGGGATTCGCGATCGCCTACCCGGACGGTGTCGACGGGTCCTGGGCGGACGGCCGCGGCGTGACCGCGGCCGACGAGGCGGGCGTGGACGACGTCGCGTTCCTGTCCGCGCTGATCGAGTGGTCGGCTGATCGGCACGGTACGTCGGCCGACCGGAGCATCGTGGCCGGGATCTCGAACGGCGCGTTCATGGCCCACCGGTTCGCGCTCGAGGCGAGCTCGCAAGTGGCGGTTCTGGCAGCCGTCGCGGGTGGCCTGCCGGCGGATCTGGCTGACGTATTACCGACGCATGCGGTGTCGGCGATGCTCATCCACGGCACGGCCGACCAGATCTCCCCGATCGAAGGCGGTTACTCGCGTCGGCGCGGCCCGAACGGCGAGCTTCGCGGTCGTACCCTCTCGCTCGCCGAGACCGCCGACCACTGGCGCACGATCGACCGCTGCCCGGACGGCCCAGGTACGACGTACCGGACCGAGCTGTCGAGCCGGACCGACTCGGACGCCGGGGTCGGCGGGACCCGGGTCGCGGCCTGGACCGTGTTCGGCGGCGGCCACAGCTGGCCCGGCGCGCCGAGCGGGGACTGGGAGCCGACCAGCGAGGAGTTCGACGCGGCCGAGGAGATCTGCCGCTTCGCCGAGCCGCTGCTCGTCGGCGCCGCGGCCCGGCAACTCTGATCCACCCACCCACACGAGGAGAACCAGATGGCAGTGCTCGGCAAGTTGCTCAAGAACAAGCGGGCCGGTGAGAACCACCTGGCGTGGAACGCGCCGAACCTGGCCGGCCCAGGCACGCTGACCCTGACGAGTCCGGACTTCGCGCACGAAGCCACGATGCCGACGGTTCACGTCGGGAAGTGGTACGGCGGTCAGGACCTCTCGCCAGCGCTCGCCTGGAGTGGCGCACCGGACGGCACGGCCCAGTATCTGCTGATGGTCGAGGACCCCGACGTCCCGATGTCCAAACCCGCCATCCACTGCGCGGCGCTGCTGGACCCCGCCCTCACCACGCTTCAGCAGGGCGCGCTGGACGCGGCAACACCTGCCGACGGCGTTCAGCTGCTTCGTTCGACGGTCGGCCGGGGGTACCGCGGGCCCGGTCCGATCAAGGGACACGGCCCGCACCGGTACGTGTTCGAACTGTTCGCCCTCGCCGCCCCGTTGTCCGTGGCGTCCGAGAAGACCAGGACCGTGATCGCCGCCGCCGGACCGGTGCTCGCCCGAGCCCGCCTCGACGGCATCTACGAACGCCGCTGATCCTCGAGCACCGACAACTTGTCCGGACTGGCGACCACCCGGATTCCCGCGATCCGATCGGCATCGAGCTCCAGTACGAGAACGTGCCGGCCGGCGCCGATGCGGACGTCGAGCGCCGGCCCGGTGACCAGGTCCAGCGGGACGACGTTCAGCTCGGCACGGCTGGGCCACGAAGTCCAGCAGCAGTCGGCGTTGCTCGTCGGTCGACGGACGGTAGCGCGGGCGGCGGCGGACCACCGTACGTACGCCTCCTGCAGCACGTCTTCCGCGTCGTGCCAGGTCCCGAGCAACCGGTACGCGAGCCCGGCGAGCATCCCACACGACGGAGCGCGGCTACAGCGGCGTGACAAAGCCTGGTGTGACGTGGGTCACGAGACTTTCAGCGTCTGGCGGGCCTTGGTGACGGCGGCTTCGGTTGCCGGGTCCAGTTCACCGCCCTGGCCGGCGAGGACGCCGACCGACAGGATCACGTCGCCGACACCGGTGACGAGGGCGGCGTACTCGAGACCGCGCTTCGGGCCGCTGGTGCCGGTGAGCCGGAACGCGAAGGGCTTGGTGCCGTACGCCGGGGCGGTGATCTTCTCGACCTTCATCGAGGTGTTGCCGGAGCCCTCGGTCTTCAGCGTCACCTTGGTGCAGGAGTCGACGGCCTTCGCGTACGAGTCGCGGAGGTCGTTCACCTCGGTGGCGGTGCCCATGGAGTCAAGCCCGTAGTCGATGTACGGGCCTTCCTGGCCGCCGGTGAACGTGCGGGACACGCTGGCCTTCGAGCCCGGCGCCTTGGTGGCGTTCAGGTATTTGACCAGTGTCTTGCAGCGGCTGGTCGGCGCGGAGAACGGCTTCGAGCCGTCGTCCTCGTCGTGGTCGATCGAGAATCCGCTCGGTACGTCGGCGAGCTCGAGCAGCGCACCGGTCAGCTCCGCGGTCGTGCGGGTTACCGGCGCAGCGGGCGCGTCGCTGACCGTCGTACTCGGAGTCGAACTCGGGGTCGTCGAGGGCGGTGGCGCCGCGTCCTTCTTCTCCTCCCCACCACAGGCGGTCAGAGACAGCGCGAGGGCAGCGGAGAGCACGATGTACCGGTTCATGGGCCTTCCAGGGCTCTGGGCAGGGGCCTGCAGCGTATCTGACGGGTCAGGTCTGGCCGGTCAGTAGCTGTGCGAGCGGAGGTGGATGTTCTGCAGCAGGCCGACGGCGAGCAGGCAGGCGAACATCGACGAACCGCCGTACGACACAAAGGGCAGCGGTAGACCGGTGACCGGCATGATCCCGAGCGTCATGCCGACGTTCTCGAACGTCTGGAACGCGAACCAGCAGACGATCCCGGTCGCGACCAACCGGCCGAACGCGTCCCGCGCGTTGATCGCGATCCGCAGCCCGCGGAACAGGATGATCGCGAACAGCACGATGATCGCGCCCGCACCGATCAGCCCGAGCTCCTCCCCCGCGACCGTGAACACGAAGTCCGTGTGCTGCTCGGGGACGAAACCGTTCTGCGTCTGGCCGCCGTGGAACAGGCCCTGCCCGAAGATCCCGCCGTTGCCGATCGCGATCCGCGCCTGGTTCACGTTGTATCCGATCCCCTGCGGATCCGACGACGGGTGCATGAACGCGGTGAAGCGATCGATCTGGTAGCGCTTCAGGATGTGCGTACTGATCGCCATCGCCGCGACCACGACGCCCGCGGTGAGCAGCCCGAGCATCCAGCGTTTCGGTACGCCGGACACCGCGATGATCCCGAACACGATCGACCCGAGCACCATCACGGTGCCGAGGTCGGGCTGCAGCATCACCAGGATCACCGGTACGGCGGCGACCGCGACCGCCTGCGCGACGTCGAGCGTCCGGGCGTCCTCGTTCCGGTCGGTCTCGCTCTTCTCCGCGATCAGCAGCGCCATGCCGACGATCACCGCGAGCTTGGCGAACTCACTCGGCTGGATCGACATGAACGGCAGCTGGATCCACGACCGCGATCCGTTGATGGTCGAGCCGACGCCGGGCACCAGGACCAGGATCAGCCCGACGATCGAACCGGCATACAGCACCGGGGCGAGGATCCGGACCCGGCGGTGGTCGGTGATCGCGGCGCCGACCGCGAGCACCAGGCCGATCGCGAAGTTCAGCGCGTGCCGGACCAGGAACGCGTCCGGATTGCCGCCGGTCAGCGACGTCTTGTTGTGGGTCGCGGACCAGATCAGCATCGCGCCGAGGAACGACAGCGCGACCACGCAGAACACGAGCACCCAGTCGACCTGCCACACCGTCGAGCGCCGGTCCATCCGCGGCCGCGTCCGGATCGGGGTCAGCAGTGCCATGCCCGCCACCTCATTGCTTCGGTGCCTTACCGGCCGGCGGCGCAGGCTTGATGTTGTACAAGGTCTCGTAGATCTTGCGGACCGCGTCACCACCGGCACCCGAACCGGTACCGGCCTGGCTGATCATCATCACCACGGCGTACCGATCGGTGTACGACGCGAGCCACGACGTGGTCTGCTTGCCGTAGACCTCGGCCGTACCGGTCTTGGCGCGGACCGGGATCTTGTCCAGCGGGAACCCCTGGAACTTCCACGCCGCCGTACCGGAGATGGTGGTCTGCTTCAGCGCGTTGTCGATGTACTTCAGGTTGCCCGCCGAGACCGGGAGCTTCGCCTTCACGACCGGCTTGATCTCGTGGGCCTTGCCGTTCGCGCCGATCCAGGACTGGACGACGCGCGGCTCGTACAGCGTGCCGCCGTTCGAGAGAGCGGCGTACACGGTCGCCAACTGCAGCGGGGTGAGTGTGGTGTCGCCCTGGCCGATCGCGAAGTTCACCGCGTCACCGGCGCGGTACTTGTACCCGTCGACGCAGAACTCGCGGGAGAACTGCTTCAGAAAGGCCGACGTCCCGGCGGGCGGGTTGGCGGCGATCTTGCAGTAGTAGTCCTTCATCGAGTCGTAGTACGTCTTCTTCCACTTGCGGTCGGCGATCCGGCCGCTCGCCTCGCCGGGCAGGTCGACACCGGTCGGCTTGCCGAGGCCGAACTTCTGCGCCATCTCGACCAGCGGGTCGTGGGTGGTGACGTCGCTGGAGTTGCCGCCCTCCTTGAGCCAGAGCGCGTACGCGATCCGGTAGAAGAACGTGTCGCAGGACAGCGACAGCGCCCGGTCGAAACCGATCATCCCGTACGACGCGGACTCGTAGTTCTTGAACCGGCGGTTGCCGACCTCGAAGTACGACGAGCAGTCGAGCCGCGTCTTCGAGCTGTACCCGGCGCCGAGCGCGGCCGATGTGGTGATCGGCTTGAACGTCGACCCCGGCGCCAGCTGGGCCTGCACTGCCCGCGACACCAGCGGCGTCCCGGACTTGGCCGAGTACAACGCGTCGAGCTCGCGCTGGCTGATCCCGCCGACCCAGACACCCGGGTCGTACGTCGGGTAGCTCGCCATCGACACGACCCGCCCGGTCCTGGTGTCCAGCACGATCGCGGCGCCGGAGTCGGCGACGAACTTCTTGTGGCTGACCGGGTCGGTCTGCTTGCGCGCGGTCATGATCGCGTTCTTCAGCTGGGCCTCGACGGCCGCCTGGATCCGCGCGTCGATGGTGGTGACCAGCGTGGCGCCCGGGATCGGCGCGGTCTGCTTCTGGATGCCGGTGGTGTACCCGACGGCGTCGACGATGACGTCTTTCTCGCCAGGCGTCCCGCGCAGGAGTTTGTCGTACGAGCGCTCGACGCCGGCCCGGCCGACCAGGTCCGACCGGTGCGGGACCGAGTCCTGCCCGGCCTTGTCCATGTCCTCGAGCTCTTCGGTGGTGATCGGCGACAGGTACCCGAGGAGGTGCGCGGCGTTCACCTTGAAGGGCTCCGGATACGCGCGCAGGGTCTGCGAGTCGGCGGAGATCCCGGGGAAGTCCTCGCGGCGTTCCATCACGTCGATCGCGACCTGCTCGCTGACGTCCTTCGCGACCGGGATCGGCTGGTACGGCGTACCGTTCCAGCAGGCGGGTGGTTTGGACGCGCCGGGCTCGCCGCACAGCATCGTGCGGGCCTTCAGGTCCTTCGGCGTCTGGCCGAGGACCTTCGCGAGCCGGGCGATGACGACGTTCTGCTGGCTCTCGGGGAGCTTGGCGAGCACGGAACGGTCGACCGTGATCATCAGCGAGACCCGGTTGCCGACGAGCGTGCGGCCCTGCGAGTCGACGATCGTGCCGCGCGGTGCGGGAATCAGGACCTGGCGGATGTGTTGCTGGTTCGCGGCCTGGGAGTAGTCGGCGCTCGACATCACCTGCATGTACCAGAGCCGGCCGAACAGCGTGCACAGCAAGGAGAAAACCAGCACCCCGATCACGAACAACCGCAGTCGCGCCTTGAGTGGCGCCTCGAACCCGTCCCAACTCATGGGGTGACCCGGCGGCGTTCGCGGGCCGGTTTGACGCGGCCCAGGATCCACATGACCAGCGGGATCACCACGATCGCGCCGACCACGTCGTACCCGGCGGAGATGCCGAGGCGGACGCCGAACTCGCCCCAGTCGACCGAAGGGTCGTGCAGCAACGAGCCGGTCGCGGAGTACAGGAAGAAGGAGATCGCGGTCGCCAGGACGACCGTCAGCGCGACGCCGAGCGGTCCGACCGGCGCGGTCGAGGTGCGCTCGCGGCGGATCAGGCCCGCGACATACCCCGCGACGGCCATCGACAGTGCCCACCGCCCGGCCGTGTGATCAGCAGGCGGTACGACGTCCATCAGCAGACCGCCGGCGAACCCGGCGATCGCACCCCACTCCGGGCCGCGGGACAACGCGAGCGCGATCACCACGATCAACGTCAGGTCGCACGTCACGCCGGCGACCGCGATGTGGGTCAGTACGGACGTCTGCAGGGTCACGGCGATCATCAGGAACAGGGCGGCCAACCCGATGCGCAATGCGATCAACGTCAGTTCCCCTTCCCGGTGATCTGCTGGCGCGGCGGACGGGCAGGCGGCCCGGTCACCACGCCGACGGTGTCGATCCGGGTCGGATCGACGTACGGCTTGATGGTTGCGGTGGATCCGAGGGCGCCCTCGTTCGGCGTCACCGAGGTGACGACGCCGATCGGGACACCCGGTACATACGGGGCGTTGTTGCTCGAGCCCCAGGTGACGATCTTGTCGCCGACCTTCGGCCGGGCCTTCGGGTCGACGAGTTTGTAGTCGAGGGTGCCGGCCACGTCGCCACGTCCGGAGACGAAACCCAGCGCCATCGTCGAGTTCAGCCGGCCGCCGACGGTCGAGTTGCGGTCGCCGATCAGCAGCACGGTCGCGGTCCCCTGGGTGGCTCGCACCACCCGGCCGACCAGACCGATCCCGTTCAGCACCGTCATGTCCGGACGCACCCCGTCCGCCGTCCCGGCGTCGATCGTCACCGTGTGGCTGAACGTCTGCGCGCTGCCGATGCCGATCACCCGGGCCGGCGTCATCGTGTACGCCGGCGCGACCTTGAGCAGCTGGTCCAGCTCCTGCGCCCGGTTGCGGGCGTAGTCGGTGGTGTTCAGCTCCCGGGTCAGGTCCTCGTTGGCCTTCTTCAGTTTTTCGTTCTCTGCTTTCAACCTATCCATTTCCGCGAATCGGTCGCGGAGGTTGTCCACAGGCTGCCGGGCCGACGTCGCGGTCGACTCGAGCGGACCGAAGACGGCGGCCGCGCCCTCGCGCAACGGCTCGACCGGCGAGCCCGCCGAACGCCGCGCATCCAGCACGATCAACGTGAAACAGGCCAGGATCACCAGCGCCAGCACGGATCGGCGGCGGCGCACGTCCCGCGGCGTACCGGCCGATCGCAGCGGTGTCTCACCCGCCGAACGGAAAGCACTCCGGGGGGAAGTGCTCTTGGACGGGCCACCGAGGTCTTTGAGCATTCGGTCGGTACCTCAGCGCCGGTTGTCGGTGACCAGGATGCGGTTGAGGGTCTCGATGTTGTCCACGCACTTGCCGGCCCCGAGCACGACGGCGTCCAGCGGGTTCTCGGCGACGTGGATCGGGATGCCGGTCTCGTGCCGGAGCCGCTCGTCCATCCCCTTCAGCAGCGCACCACCGCCGGTCAGCACGATGCCGCGGTCGACGATGTCGCCGGCCAGCTCCGGCGGGGTCTTGTCCAGCGTCGCCTTGACCGCGTCGACGATCGCGGTGATCGGCTCCTCGATCGCCTGGCGCATGTCCGCCGAGGACACCTTCACGGTGCGCGGCAGGCCGGAGACCATGTCCCGGCCGCGGATCTCGCTGTCCGGGCCGTCGGTGGTCGGGAACGCCGACCCGATGGTCATCTTGATCTGCTCCGAGGTGGCCTCGCCGAGCAGCAGCGAGAACTCCTTCTTGCAGTAGTTCACGATCGCCTTGTCGATGGCGTCACCGGCCACCCGGATCGACTGGCTGGTGACGATGCCGCCGAACGAGATGACCGCGACCTCGGTGGTCCCGCCGCCGATGTCGACGACCATGTTGCCGGTGGCGTCGCGGACCTCGAGGTTCGAACCGAGCGCGGCGGCCATCGGCTCCTCGATGATGTACACCTTGCGGGCGCCGGCCATGTACCCGGCGTCGCGGACCGCGCGCTGCTCCACAGCGGTGATCCCGGACGGTACGCAGACCACGATCCGGGGCTTGGCGAAATACCGCCGGCGGTGGACGCGCTGGATGAAGTACCGCAGCATCTGCTCGGCGGCGTCGAAGTCGGCGATCACGCCGTCCTTCAACGGCCGGATCGCGGTGATGTTGCCGGGCGTCCGGCCGATCATCTTCTTCGCCTCGTGCCCGAACGCGACCGCTTCCTGCGGTTCGTCCGTCCGGGTCGCGACCACGGACGGCTCGTTCAGCACGACGCCCCGGCCACGTACGTACACCAGGGTGTTCGCCGTACCGAGATCGACCGCCATGTCACGGCCGAGCATGCTGTTCGCCACCGCGGCACCTCCCACTCGGTCCCCGACCAGGCTAAACGCTGCTGCACCTCGCCCGTGGACCGACACGAACCGTCCGCCCAGGCACGTATCGTATCGGTCTCTTCACCAGCAGTCGGCAGTGGCCTTCCGGCCGGGGGTCACGGGAGGTCGGGGAACCAGATCTTGATCTCGCGGGACGCCGACTCCGCGGAGTCCGAGCCGTGCACGAGGTTCTCCCGGTTGGACAGCGACAGGTCGCCGCGGATCGTGCCGGGGGCGGCCTTGCGGCCGTCGGTGGCGCCGTTCAGGGCCCGGACGACCTCGATCGCCTCGTCGCCCTCGAGCACCAGCGCGACCAGCGGGCCGCTGGTGACGAAGTCCCGCAGCGGCGGGTAGAAGGCCTTGTCGACGTGTTCGGCGTAGTGCTGGTCGGCCGTCTCACCGTCGATCGTGCGCAGGTCCATGGCGACGATCGTGAGGCCCTTGGCCTCGAACCGGCCCAGCACCTCGCCGACCAGGCCGCGGCGGACCGTGTCGGGCTTCAGCAGGACCAGGGTTCGCTGCGACATCTGTCAACTCTCTCTCGAAGTAGTCGGGGCGGCAGAGCCTAACTGCTCATGCGTCTTCTTCGCTTCCTCGATGCGGCGGCCGAGGACGATCGCGGCGACCCAGAAGGCGGCGAAGGCGAGACCGAGGACGAACATCACGGGTACGACGAAGCCGAGGCCGACGGCGCCGACCTGGACGAGCGAGCCGAGCACGTACCCGGCCTGGAACCGGAGCAGCCCGGCCGAGAGCAGCGCCAGTACGAAAAGACCGAGGCAGGTCGGAACGGCCACCGCGGGGCGGACGTTCGCGATCGAGATCATCACCGGCGTGACGAGGGCGAGTACGACGGACTCGAACGCGAGCACGATCGAGGCGAGCGACCTCACTGCTTCGCGTCCTTCGGTTTGCGGACCAGCAACGCCCGCGCCTCGCCGGCCGTGATGACCGAGCCGGTGACCAGTACGCCGCCACTGCCCAGCGCGACCGCGCCTTCCTCGGCGAGCCGGATCGCGTCGTCGATCGCGTCGATCAGGTGCGGGCGGACCAGCACCCGCTCCTCACCGAACACCTCCGCGGCCAGTTCGCCCAGCTCCTCGGCCGGCATCGAGCGCTCGACGAAGCTGTTCCGGGTGCAGACCACGGTCTCCATGATCGGCTCGTACGCCTCGAGGACGCCGTACACGTCCTTGTCCTTCATACAGCCGAGGACGCCGATCAGCGGCTGGAACTGGAACGCCTCCGACACCGCGGCCGCGGTCGCCTCCGCGCCGTGCGGGTTGTG
This sequence comes from Kribbella sp. NPDC031520, assembly GCF_055580825.1. Lineage (NCBI taxonomy): Bacteria > Bacillati > Actinomycetota > Actinomycetes > Propionibacteriales > Kribbellaceae > Kribbella > Kribbella sp. NPDC031520. The sequence goes on along the minus strand of NZ_JBVIKS010000006.1, from coordinate 262,362 downwards.
CGCGGCGTCCACGACGATCGTCGGGCTCTGCCGCACGACCTCCATGCGTCCCGGGCTGGTGACCTGCTCGAAGCCCGCCTGCAGCAGCTCGGTCGTGACCCGGCCGTCGGTCTCGGGGCTCGCACCGAGCAGCGCCTCGACGGCCGCAACCGCGACCGCGGCGTTGTGCGCCTGGTATTCGCCGTGCAGCGGGACAAAGAGTTCGTCGTACTCGGCTCCGAGGCCCTTGACCGACACGACCTGGCCGCCGACGGCGAGCGTACGGCTGACAACGCCGAACTCGATACCCTCGCGGGCGACCTGGGCGCCGACCTCGGCGGCCTTACGGAGCAGTACCTCGAAGACGTCGAGGCTCTGCTGGGCCATCACGACCGTACCGCCGGGCTTGATGATGCCGGACTTCTCGCCTGCGATCGTGACCGGGTCCGCGCCCAGCAGGTGGGTGTGGTCGACCGCGACCGGCGTGATCACCGAGACCGTGCCGTCGGCGACGTTGGTGGCGTCCCAGGTACCGCCGAGGCCGACCTCGATCACCGCGACGTCGACCGGGGCGTCGGCGAAGATCGCGAACGCCATCCCGACGATCGCCTCGAAGAACGTCAGCGGGTGTTCCTGCTCGGCGTCGACGACGTCCAGGTACGGCGCGATCTCCTCGTACGCCTCGACGAAGCGCTGCTCGCTGACGGGCTCGCCGTCCAGCGTGATCCGCTCCCGGACCGACTCCAGGTGCGGGCTGGTGAACCGGCCGGTCCGCAGGCCGGCCTCGCGCAGCAGGGTGTCGATCATCCGCGCCGTCGACGTCTTGCCGTTGGTCCCGGTCAGATGCACCACCGGGTAGGCCTTCTGGGGGTCACCGAGCAGCTCGACGAGCCGCCGGACGCGCTCCAGGGTGGGCTCGATCTTGTGCTCCGGCCAGCGCTGCTGGAGCCGTGCCGATACCTCGGCGAAGGAGAGGTCACTCATCAGGACGCCCAGTCTAGGAGGGGGGTGTGGATAACCGGTCGGAGCACCCCTTGACAACCACTAACATTGTGCGCATGAGCCAGACGTCCCGTGTTCCAGACAAGCCCACCCTCGACGGACTCGAGGAGAAGTGGGCTGCGGTATGGAAGGAGCAGCAGACCTACGCCTTCGACCGCACCGCCGAGCGTGCCGATGTGTATTCCATCGACACGCCGCCGCCGACGGTCTCCGGGTCGCTGCACGTCGGGCACATCTTCAGCTACACCCACACCGACCTCGTCGCGCGGTATCAGCGGATGCGCGGCAAGAAGGTCTTCTACCCGATCGGCTGGGACGACAACGGCCTGCCGACCGAGCGCCGGGTGCAGAACTACTACGGCGTCAAGTGCGACCCGTCGCTGCCCTACGACCCGGACTTCACCCCGCCGGAGAAGCCGGATCCGAAGAAGCAGGTCCCGATCTCCCGGCAGAACTTCGTCGATCTCTGCGGTGAGCTCACGCACATCGACGAGCAGGCGTTCGAACACATGTGGCGGCAGGTCGGCCTGAGCGTCGACTGGTCGTACCTCTATACGACGATCTCCGAGGACTCCCGGCGTACGTCGCAGCGCGCCTTCCTGCGGAACTTCGCCCGCGGCGAGGCGTACCTGTCCGAGGCTCCGACGGTCTGGGACGTCACGTTCCAGACCGCGGTCGCGCAGGCCGAGATGGAGGCCCGGCCGTATCCGGGCGCCTACCACCGGGTCGCGTTCCACGGCGCCGACGGGCCGGTCTACATCGAGACGACCCGCCCGGAGCTGATCCCGGCGTGCGTCGCGCTGATCGCACACCCCGACGACGACCGGTACAAGCACCTGTTCGGGACGTCGGTGAAGTCGCCGCTGTTCGGCGTCGAGGTCCCGGTCCTTGCGCACCCGGCCGCCGAGATGGACAAGGGCGCCGGGATCGCGATGTGCTGCACGTTCGGCGACCAGACCGACATCCAGTGGTGGCGCGAGCTGCAACTCCCGGTCCGTACGGTCATCGGCCGCGACGGCCGGCTGCTCCGCGAGACCCCGGCGTGGCTCGAGGGTTCAGAGCTCTACGCCGAGCTGGCCGGCAAGACCGTCTTCAGCGCGCGCGAGCTGGTCGTCCAGAAGCTGCGCGAGAGCGGCGAGCTGGACGGCGAGCCGAAGAAGACCGAGCGGATGGCGAACTTCTACGAGAACGGCGACAAGCCGCTCGAGATCGTCTCCACCCGGCAGTGGTACATCACCAACGGCGGCCGGGACGCGGCGCTCAAGCAGGAGTTCATCGAGCGCGGCAACGAGCTCGCCTGGGTCCCCGAACACATGCGGCACCGCTACCTGAACTGGGTCGAGGGGCTGAACGGCGACTGGCTGATCTCCCGCCAGCGGTACTTCGGCGTCCCGTTCCCGGTCTGGTATCCGCTGGACCAGGACGGCGAACCGGACTACGAGCACCCGCTGATGCCGTCCGAGGCCGAGCTGCCGATCGACCCGACCTCGCAGGCGCCGCGTGGGTACGACGAGTCCCAGCGCGGCAAGCCGGGCGGGTTCGAGGCCGACCCGGACGTGATGGACACCTGGGCGACGTCGTCGCTGACGCCGCACATCGTCTGCGGGTGGGAGCGGGACGACGACCTGTTCCGCCGGACCTTCCCGATGGACCTGAACACGCACGCGCACGAGATCATCCGGACTTGGCTGTTCTCCCGCGTCGTCCGCGCGCACTTCGAGAACGGCACGCTGCCGTGGGCGCGGTCGATGATCTCCGGGTTCGTCGTCGACCCGGACCGCAAGAAGATGTCCAAGTCCAAGGGCAACGCGGTCGTCCCGTCGGAGATCCTGGAGAAGTTCGGCTCCGACGCGGTCCGCTGGCGCGCGGCGATGGCGCGGCCCGGGCTGGACTCGCCGTTCGACGAGTCGCAGATGAAGGTCGGGCGGCGGCTCGCGATCAAGGTGCTGAACGCGTCGAAGTTCGTGCTCGGGTTCGGGGCGACGACGGTGGACGCGTCCGCGGTCACCGAGCCGGTCGACCTGGCGATGCTGCAGAGGTTGCGGTCCGTCGTCACGGACGCGACCGCAGCCCTCGACCGGTACGACTACACCGGTGCGCTGGAGACGAGCGAGCGGTTCTTCTGGACGTTCTGCGACGACTACGTCGAGCTCGTGAAGGAGCGCGCGTACGGCGGTCAGGGCGACGCTGCGGCTGCCTCCGCGAAGGCCGCGCTGGCGGTGGCGTTGTCGGTGCAGCTGCGGTTGCTCGCGCCGTACCTGCCGTTCGCGACCGAAGAGGTCTGGTCGTGGTGGCAGGAGGGTTCGATCCACCTGTCGTCGTGGCCGACGCCGGAGGATGACCTCGCGGTGGCCGAGCAGCCGGCCGAGGTCCTGGACGCTGTGTCCGAGGTGCTCGCGGGGATCCGCGGTGCGAAGTCCGAGGCGCAGGTGTCGATGAAGACCGAGGTCTCGAAGGTCGAGGTGACCGGGCCCGCCGCGCGCCTCTCGCTGGCCGAACGCGCCGAGCCGGACCTGCGCGCCGCCGGCCGGATCACCGGCGAGATCGTCTGGCACGCGGACGACTCCGACACGGTCAAGGTCGTCGCCACCCTCTGAGCAGCCACCACCCGGTGCCCGTCTCCCCTCCCGGGAGGCGGGCACCTGCGCGTACCCTGCGCGACCGGTTTGTCCTGATGTGGAACGATCAGGACGACCCCCCGCCGCACCCCGCGACCCGAACGTCCGAGGAGCCCCCCGATGACCGACCCCACCACCCCACCGGCCCCGAAGGACCCGCCCACCCCAGCCGGCAGGCGGCGGTCTCGGGCGCCTTGGGTGACTGTGGGTGGGGCTCTGCTGGTGTTGGTGGTGCTGGCGGTGGTCGGGTATGCGTGGGGCCTGGGACCGCTGAGCCGGCTGAATGCCGAGCGGGCGATCACGCCGCCGGCCAAGCTCGCCGGACTCGACCGGATCACCGATCCGGAGATCCGCGGCCGTGCGCAGCTCGACCAGACGCGGGACGCGCTGAGCCGGATCAACGACGGCAAGAAGGTGATGGTCGAGGCGTACGGCAGCCTCGACGGCGACCGGTTCTACGTACTGATCGCGCTCCGCGGCCGCGTCGACATCGACAAGGTGATCGCCGACTCCGGTGCAAGCGCCGACAAGGTCAAGAAGATCGGCAAGACCACCTGCATCGAATCCGCCGGCAACCTCCCCACCCAGTGCTACCGCGGCTCGAACACCCTCACCGTCATCGCCCAGTCCGCCAACGAAGGCGTCAACGTCGACCAAGTAGCCCCCGTAGCCGAAGAAGCCTTCAAAACCATGAACTAACCCCCGAGAAGACAACCAAATTTGGCACGTTCATTCTTGGGCCCCTCACGGACGGCATTCTTCGCCAGCGCTGAGTCAGGCGAGCAGTCCTGCGATCAGGATCATTACTGGGATGGACAGGAGGGTGCTGAGGAGGACTGCGCTGCGGGCGAGGGTTCGGCTGGCTCGGTAGTGGACGGCGTAGACGTAGACGTTCTGCGCGGTGGGTAAGGCGGCCAGGAGGGTTGGGGCCAGTAGGGCGGGGCCGTGGAGGTCCAGGAGCCAGCGGGCGACCGTGTAGGCGACGAGGGGTTGGGCGAACGTCTTCAGCGCAACGGCCAGTACGACGTCTCGCCGCAGGGTGATCGAGTCCTTGGTGCCGGCGCTCAGGCTCAGGCCGTACGCGACAAGAGCGACCGGTACCGCGGCCGCGGCGATCAGGTCGATCGGGCGCATCACCGGGTCGGGCAAACGCACACCTAGGAGAGAGACGAGCAAGCCCAGCAGGGATGCGACCGTGAGCGGGTTGCGGAGCGGGCGGGTGACGATCGTCTTCAACGAGACCCGGCGGCCGCTCCCCTGCCGGTCGCCGTCCAGTACGGCGAACGCGACCGGCGCCATCACCAGCACCTGGAACAGCACGATCGGCGCGACCAGCGCGCCGTCGCCGAGTACGTAGGCGGCGACCGGTACGCCGAGGTTGCCGGCGTTCACGTACGACGAGGCGAGTACGCCGATCGTCGCCTCGGACCGGGTGCGCCGCCAGATCACGACCGCGACCAGCAGGAACACCACCTGCACCACAAACAGGCTGACCAGGTTGGTGACCAGTACCACCGAGAAGATCGACTTCAGATCAGCCCGCGCGACGGTCGTGAACAGCAGCGCGGGCGTGGCCACGAAGAACGCCAGCCGCGAGAGGACCAGCTCGTCCTGCGAACGGAGTACGCCCAAGAGCCCCACGACGTACCCGAGGACGGCCACTGCGACCAGCGCCGCGAAGGCGCCGATGACGGCCGACATCTCAGGAACTCAAGCGGGTGGACACGCGAAGATGGTACGGGCAAACGCTGTCCCCGGAGCGCGGCTGCTCACTCGCTGGACGGCGATCCTCGACGACCTGCCGTCTACCGAGCCGTAGGTCCCCGGTACCTTCGGATCTATGAGCTTCGACACCCCGGCGGGCACCCACGGGGCCTGGCAGCCCAAAGGACAGCCGCTGCGGTGGATGAACAGTCTGGTCAGGCAGGTGATCCGGCGCACCGGTAGCAGCAAGGTCGTCGGGTTCGACATGCTCGTACTGCGGACGATCGGCCGCAAGTCCGGCGTCGAGCGGCTGACCCCGGTGAGCTGGGTCCCGGCCGCCGACGGCAGCCGGCTGATCATCGCGTCCGCCTGGGGTGGTTCGGGGAACCCCGACTGGTACTACAACTTGGCCGCAAACCCCAGCCGGGTCCGGATCGACGTCGACGGCGAAACCGTGGACGTCCACGCCGAGCAACTGCACGGCACGGACCGCGCCGAGGCATGGCAACAGATCGTCGCGACCGCACCTCGCTTCGCGGGCTACCAGAAGAAGACCGACCGCGAACTCCCAGTCATCCGCCTGGTGGCCCGCAGCTGAGGACGTCGTCCTGGTAGTACGTTGAACGCATGCGGGGACTGCTGTTGTGGGCGGTCGTACTGGTGAGCACGGCTGCATGCAGCGGCGGATCCGGGAAGGAGCCTGCCGTGAACGCACCGGCCAGCATCACCGTCACGAGTACGGCGTTCCGTGAAGGTGAGACGATTCCACGCAAGTACACCTGCGACGGCGACAGCCTGCCACCACCGCTTACCTGGAAGGACGTCCCGGCGAACGCCAGAGCCCTGGCTCTGGTCGTCGACGACCCCGACGCGCCCCACGGCACCTTCACACACTGGATCGTGCTCGACGTGGAACCAGCCCCCGCGACGCTGGCAGAAGGTGGCGTGCTGCCAGGCGTGAAGCAGGCAAAGAACTCAGGCGGCAAAGCCGGGTACTACCCGCCTTGCCCGCCCAGCGGCACGCATCACTACCGCTTCACCGTCTACGCCTTGTCCCAGCCGACTGGGCTCCTGAACGGCGCCGGCCTCGACGAGGCGCTGAAGGCGATCAACGCCAGGACCATCGCACGTGGCCGGCTGACAGCGGTCTACAAACGTCAGATGTGATCCAGGTCACAGCGGATGAGCCATTGACCTTCTGACTACGTAGACACATTCTGACTACGCAGTCAGAACGGAGGACACGTGAGCGAGACCAAACCGAGCAGTACGGATGTCGCACGGCTCGCCGGCGTCTCGCAGAAGACGGTCTCCCGGGTCCTGAACGGCGAGCCGTACGTCAAGGAGGAGGTCCGGCTCCGGGTCCAGGCCGCCGTCCGCGAACTCGGGTACCGCCGCAACGACGCGGCCCGGGCACTCAACTCCGGCAAGACCAGGCGGATCGGCGTGGTCTGTCTCGGTACGGCGCTGTTCGGCCCGTCGACCCAGCTGGTGGCGATCGAACAGACCCTCCGGACGACCGGCTACTCGGTCAGCATCGTGAACACGCTCGAAGGCGACACCATCGCCGACGTGGTCGAGCACCTGCTCGAGCAAGGCGTGGACGGGATCATCCTGTCCGAGCCGATCGACGAGGGCGACGGCGGGCGGATCGACGTCGACGTCCCGGTGCTCAGCTTCGGCCGGTTCCCCGGCCTGAGCGCCAACCCGAGTATCGACACCGGCGGCGACAACCTCGTCGCCGCCCGGACCGCGACCGAGCACCTGCTCGGGCTCGGGCATCGCACCGTCTGGCACGTCGCCGGCCCGCAACGCTGGTGGGCGGCGCGGGACCGGCTGGCCGGCTGGCGGCAGGCCCTGACGGCCGCCGGTGTGCCCGAACCCCCTGTACTTGAAGGCGATTGGCTCCCGGCTTCCGGCTACCAGGCCGGCCGTGAACTGGCCGCCGACCCCGACGTCACCGCGGTCTTCGTCGCCAACGACGACATGGCCATCGGCGTACTGCGGGCACTCACCGAGGCCGGCCGGTCCGTCCCCGGGGACGTCAGTCTGGTCGGCTTCGACGACATCCCGTCGGCGGCCTACCTGACGCCGCCACTCACCACGATCCCGCAGGACTTCGACATCCACGTCGCCCGCGGGATCGCCAACCTGGTTACGGAGATCGAGTCGCCGGCCGGCGGCCGCTCTCCCCTTCCGGAGCGGCCACCGCTCCGGCTCGTCGTTCGTCAGTCGACCGCAGTACCACGTACGGCGCACTGAAACGCCGTACCCCGGTCAGGCACGCCGCTGCGCGGTCCGTGCCTCGGCACCGCCTTGCCCTTCGAGGAGTTGTTCGCAATGTTCCTGAACCGTATCCGCCGGCGCACGTCCGTCGGCACCACACTCGTCCTGGCCGCTGCCCTCGTTCTCGCCGCCTGTGGTGGCGGCGGTGGGTCGGCGTCCGGTGGCGCGAGCGCGGCACAGACCGTCAGCCAGTCCGATATCGACAAGGCGATGTCCACGCCGACCCAGCTCACCTTCTGGACCTGGGTGCCGAACATCCAGAAGGAGGTCGACCTGTTCCAGGCGAAGTACCCGGCGATCAAGGTGAAGGTCGTCAACGCCGGCCAGGGCACCCCGCAGTACACCAAGCTGCGTACGGCGCTGAAGGCCGGCACCGGTTTCCCGGACGCCGTCCAGATCGAGTTCCAGTACATCCCGACGTTCGCGCTGACCAAGAGCCTGATGGACCTGCGTCCGTACGGCGCCGGGGCGCTGAAGGACCAGTTCGTACCGTGGACCTGGCAGCAGGTGGTCGGCTCCGGCGGTCAGGTCTGGGCCGTGCCGCAGGACAGTGGCCCGATGGGGATGCTGTACCGCAAGGACATCTTCGACAAGTACGGCATCGCCGTACCGAAGACGTGGGACGAGTTCGCCGCGGCCGCTCGCAAGCTGCACGCCGCGGACCCGAACGTGTCGATGACAAACCTCGCGCAGAGCCAGGCGGGCGTCTGGTTCGGGCTGTTGTGGCAAGCCGGGGTGAAGCCGTTCGAGACTCCCAGCACCGACTCGGTCAAGATCAACCTGAACGGCGACGGGTCCAAGAAGCTCGCCACGTACTGGGGCGGCTTGGTCAAGGACGGTGTCGTCTCGGCCGATGCCGACTTCAACGACGCGTGGTACCAGGCACTCAACCGGGGCAAGTACGCCACCTGGCTCACCGCCGCCTGGGGACCGGTCTTCCTGGCAGGTAGCGCGAAGGCGACCGCGGGCAAGTGGCGGGCGGCGCCGCTGCCACAGTGGCAAGCCGGCCAGAACGCGTCCGGCAACTGGGGCGGGTCAACGACGGCCGTGGTGCAGGGGACCAAGAACCCGATCGCGGCGGCGAAGCTGGCCGAGTTCATCAACACGGATCCCGCGTCGACCAAGATGTTCGCGACCCAGCAGTTCCTGTTCCCGGTCACGAAGGCCTTGCTGGCCGACAGTTCGTTCGTGGACCAGCCGCTGCCGTTCTACGGCGGCCAGCCGGTGAACAAGATGTTCGCCGGGATCAGCGACACGGTCGACACCAAGTTCCAGTGGCCGCCGTTCCTCGACCAAGCGGTCAACGACTGGAACGAGACCGTCGGCAAGTCGTTCGCCAACAAGAGCGACACCGGCGCCGCGCTCGACCAGTGGCAGGACCGGATCACGAAGTACGCGCAGAACCAGGGCTTCAAGGTCAACCAATGAGTGTCACGACCGATCAGCGGCTCGAGGCTCAGGCCCCGAGCCGTCGGGAGGCCCGTCGGCGGCGGCGTGGTGTCGGCCACGCCTCCACCGGGTACGCCTTCGTTGCGCCCTTCATGCTGGTGTTCGTCGCGATGCTGGTTCTTCCACTGGCGTACGCGGCGTACCTCAGCCTGTTCCAGGAGCGGTTGATCGGCGGTACGGTCTTCGCCGGGCTGGGCAACTACACCCGTGCGCTGACCGATCCGCGGCTGCTCGACGGGGTCGGCCGGGTCGCCTTGTTCTTCCTCATCCAGGTGCCGGTCATGCTCGTGGTGGCGTTGGTGGCTGCGCTGGCGATCGACAGCGGCCTGTTGCGCGCTGCCAAGGCGTTCCGGCTGGGCATCTTCCTGCCGTACGCCGTACCGAGTGTCGTTGCCGCGCTGATGTGGGGCTATCTGTACGGGCGTGATTTCGGGCCGTTCTCGCAGCTGGCCGGCGATCTCGGTCTGCCCGCACCGAAGTTCCTCACCTCCGGCTGGATGCTCGGGTCGCTGGCGAACATCGTCACCTGGGAGTTCACCGGCTACAACATGATCATCCTGTACGCCGCTCTGCGCGCCGTCCCGCACGACCTGTACGAAGCGGCCGCGGTCGACGGCGCGGGTGCGATCCGGACCGCGTGGAGCATCAAGATCCCGGCCCTGCGACCGGCGCTGGTGGTGTGCGTGATCTTCTCGGTCATCGGCAGCTTCCAGCTGTTCAACGAACCACAGCTGATGCAACGGCTGGCGCCGAGCGTGATCGACAGCGGCTACACCCCGAACCTGTACGCGTATTCGCTCGCGTTCACCGGCCAGGAGGTGAACTACGCCGCGGCCGTCTCGTTCCTCCTCGGCGCGGTCATCGTCGTCGCGTCGTACGCCGTCCTGTTCGTCACCGCGAGAAGGAGCCGGTCATGACGGGTCGTCGCAGCAACGTTCTGACCGTGTGCATGGTCGTGCTGGTGGTCTACTTCTTGCTGCCGTTGTTCTGGTTGTTCATCGCGTCGACCAAGAACGTCGGGGATCTGTTCTCGAGTTTCGGGCTGTGGTTCGCGCACGACTTCTCGTTCTTCTCCAACGTCCATGACACCCTGACGAACAACGGCGGCGTGTTCGCGCGCTGGATGGGCAACACGGTCTTCTACGCAGTGGTCAGTGCCGGCGGGGCGGCGTTCCTGTGCGCGCTCGGCGGCTACGGCTTCGCGAAGTACCGGTTCCGCGGCAACTCGGCGATGTTCGGGATGGTGCTCGGCGCGATCATGGTGCCGACCACGGCCCTCGCGATCCCGACGTACCTGCTGTTCAGCAAGGCGGGTCTGGTGAACACGCCGCTGGCGATCATCCTGCCGTCGCTGGTCAGCCCGTTCGGCCTGTACCTGATGCGGATCTACGCGCAGGACGCGGTACCGGACGGGATCATCGAGGCGGCCAGGATCGACGGGGCGAGCGAGTTCCGGATCTTCTTCCAGGTGGCGCTGCGGCTACTTGCCCCGGGCATCGTCACCGTGGTCCTGTTCACCCTGGTCGCAACCTGGAACAACTACTTCCTGCCGTTGATCATGTTGAACAACCCCGACCTGTACCCGGTCACCTTGGGGTTGGCGCAGTGGTCGTCGCAGGCAAGCGCCGGCGGCGGTACGACGGGCGCCGTCCTGTCCCTGGTGATCACCGGTTCCTTCCTGTCCGTCATCCCACTGATCGCGGCGTTCCTGTTGCTGCAGCGGTACTGGCAGTCCGGGCTGGCCGCCGGCGGTGTCAAGGCCTGATCCAACCAACCCTCATTGGAGAAATACGGTGCACGAGCGTGTGCTTTTCGGAGCTGCGTACTACCACGAATACCAACCGAACGATCGGCTCGAGCAGGATCTCGACCTGATGGCCGCCGCCCACTTCTCGGTGATCCGGGTGGGCGAGTCGGTCTGGTCGACCTGGGAGCCGGAGAACGGGCGATTCGACCTGGAGTGGTTGCAACCGGTCCTCGACGGCGCCCATGCGCGCGGCATCGCCGTACTGCTGGGAACGCCGACGTACGCCGTGCCGCCGTGGCTGGCCCGGCTCTACCCCGAGATCACCGGCGAACGGAAGACCGGGCAGCGGATCGGCTGGGGCGCACGGCAGGAGGTCGACTTCACCCACCCAGGCTTCAGGTTCCATGCCGAGCGGGTGATCCGCCGGATTGCGGAGCGGTACGCCGGCCACCCCGCGGTGATCGGCTTCCAGGTGGACAACGAACCCGGCAACGAGCTGCTGCACAACCACGGCGTCTTCCAGCGCTTCGTCGACAGCCTGCGGCACAAGTACGGCGACGTGCAGACGCTGAACGACGCCTGGGGTCTGGTCTACTGGTCGCACCGGCTCTCGGACTGGGCCGATCTGTGGACGCCGGACGGCAACGTCCAGCCGCAGTACGACGTGGCGTGGCGTCAGTTCCAGGCGGACCAGACGACCGAGTTCATCGGCTGGCAGGCCGACATCGTCCGCGAGTACGCGCGCCCGGACCAGTTCGTCACCACCTGCATCGCGTACGAGCGCCCTGCGGTCGCGGACGACGAGCTGGTACGACGCCTCGACGTGACCTCCGGCAATGCGTACTACGCCATGCAGGACGGACTGGAGTACCCGCAGACCGAGGCGGACCCACAGGGTTGGACGACCAGCGGTACGTGGGCGTTGTACCTCAGTGCCGACCGCATGTACTCGTCGAAGCAGAGCCCGTTCCTCGTCACCGAGACCAACGCGCAGTCGATCGGCGCTCCGTGGAGCAACCATCCGGCGTACGACGGTCAGTGGCGGCAGGCGGCCTGGGCCTTGGTGTCGCGCGGTGCCACGATGATCGAGTACTGGCACTGGCACACGCTGCATTTCGGTGCGGAGACCTACTGGGGCGGAGTCCTCCCCCACAGCGGACTGCCGGGGCGCACGTACGAGGAGATCGCGCAGCTCGGCGCGGAGTTCGAGGCCGCCGGCTCGCTGGTGGCCGGCCTCACCCCGGACAGCGATGTGACGATGCTCTACTCGACGCCCAGCAAGTGGCTGATGCAGAAGTACCCGGCTCTCGCGCGGGCGGACGGCGGTCCGGACGAGCGCTCGTACCAGGGGTTCTTCGATCCCTTCTACCGTGGGGCTTTCGACGCCGGTCTGCAGGTCCGCATCCTGCACGCGAGCCAGTTCACCGGCTCTGTGGCCGACCACCCGGTTCTCGTCGTACCGGCGCTGTATCTGGCCGACCAGGAGCTGCTGGACCAGCTGGTCGGGTACGCCGAGGCCGGCGGGCACCTCGTTGTCGGACCGCGGACCGGGTACGCCGACCAGGAGGCGCGCGCACGCACAGACGTCCAGCCGGGCGGGCTCTCCGCCGCGGCAGGAGTCCGGTACGACGAGTTCAGCAACGTCGGCCTGGACCTACCGGTACGCGGCGTCGGCCTGGAACTCGCCGCCGACGCCGCCGCCACCCGCTGGGTGGACGGGTTGGTCGTCGACGGCGCCGACGTACTCGTGGGCTACGACCACCCGCATTTCGGGAGGTGGCCGGCGGTCACGACGCGGGCACACGGCTCGGGCCGGATCACGTACGTCGGCACCGTGCCGAACCCGGCGCTGGCGGCAGCGCTGTTCCGGTGGATCAAGCCGGCGCCGTGGAGCGAGCTGCCGGCGAGCGTGACCGTCAGCTCCGCGACCGCTGCGGACGGCCGGCGGATCCGGTTCGTCCACAACTGGTCGTGGGACAGTGTCGGCGTGAACCTGCCGGGTGCCGTCCACGACGTGCTCGCCGATCAGCCGGTCACCGGCAAGCTGGAGCTGGGCCCGTGGGACGTCCGCGTACTGCTGGATCAGTAGCCGTTGCCGTAACCGCCGCCGGACGACGTTGACGGGGCTGTTGACGGGGCTGTCGACTGCGCGGCCGACGTGGTGGCGGCGTGCCAGGTGAAGCTGGTGCCGGCGAAGTTGTCGGTGACGTTGTTGCCCTTCGCCTGGCCGTTGTTGTCGAGTTTGAAGGTGTAGAGCGGCTTGCCCTGGAAGGTGAGCTGCTCCGCGCCGGTATCGGAGCGTTTCGTCGTGCCGAGTCCGCTGACCGCCTTCGCGTCGGCGGCGGTCCCGGTCGCGGGTACCCAGATGTTCAGGCAGCCGGACATGCACTTGAGCATGCCGCCGGAATCCTGGTCAGTGAAGTACAGCGTCTTCCCGGAGGCGTCGACGAGTGCCTGACCGACACCGTTGACGTCCTTCACCGAGACTGCCGCGGCGGCACCACCGCCGGCGGGTGTGGAGCTGCCGTTGCTGCCGCCGCACGCGGCCAGCGTGCCTACCGCAGCTACGGTTGCTCCTAGCAACAAGATCGTGGTTTTCATCGGGATCTCCTTTCGTCCGCTGATACGTGGGAACCAGCCGGCCGGTTCAGATTGAACCGTTCGCGGCCGGGCGACGTACTTGTCAGGTGTGGATGACGACACGGTGATCCGCGCGCTGTACGACCGGTACCGGCGGCCGCTGTTCGGGTACGTACTGCGCTCGGTGGGCGACCGGCAGTACGCCGAGGACATCGTCCAGGAGACGATGGCGCGCGCGTGGGCGCATGCCGGCGAGCTGGATCCGGACCGGGCCGGGCGCTGGCTGTTCACGGTCGCGCGCAACCTCGTCATCTCCGGCCGCCGCAAGCAGGGCGCCCGGGTGACCGAGGTACCGATCGAGGGCCGCGAGTTCGCGGCGCTCGGTGACGACATCGACCGGGTGCTGCAGGTCTGGCAGGTGATCGACGTACTGCGGGGACTGAGCAAGGACCACCGGCAGGTGATCGTCGAACTGTTCTACCGGCGGCGCACCGTGAACGAGGCCGCCGTCGTCCTCGGCGTACCAGCGGGAACGGTGAAGTCGCGCAGCTACTACGCGCTGCACGCCCTCCGTGCAGCGCTCGAGGAACGAGGAGTGACAGGCCCATGACGTGCCAGGAGACGACGTCGATCGGCGCCTACGTGCTCGGTGCGCTGGAAGCGTCGGAACGGCACGAGGTCGAGGAGCACCTGACGACCTGTACGGCGTGCCGCGAGACGCTGCTGCAGTTCGCGCACCTGCCCGGTCTGCTGCACGCAGTACCGGTGGAAGACATCGAGATCGAGCAGCCGGAGCCTGCGCCGCTTCAACTCGCGAAGAAGAAGCGGCCGCGCAAGCGTTGGGTTCTTACCGCCGCATCGGCCGCAACGATCACGGGTGTCGTCAGCTGGGCTCTTGTGACCGCACCGGCCTCGGCTACCTGGACGGCGACGGACGGAGTCGGCGGGATCGACACCACGGCCAGGCTGGTCAGCCGCGGCTGGGGCACGGACATCCAGCTCCGGATGAGCGATCTGAAGCCGTACGAGCACTGCATGCTCGTAGTACACGGCCGCGACGGCACCACGCAGACAGCCGGCTGGTGGGCCGCCAACGGCAGCTACCAGGCCCAGGTCCCAGCCAGTACGTCGATACCACTCAAGGACATCGACCACCTCGAAGTGGTCGACGTCAGGGACACCGTACTCAGCACGGTGTCCCCGACGACCCACTGATTACCAGCTGTTGTTGGAGATTCCTGTGCCGAGGATGACCTGGTCGTAGGTGTTGCCGTCGTTGTCGTCGGTGTAGGCGACGGCGACTTCGGCGTACGGCGAGACTGCTACCGCCATCTGCTCCTGACGGCCCGTGGTGACCGAGCTGAGCTTCTGGGAGGACAGGCGGCCGGTGTCGGTACCGTCCGTACCGAAGCCGCGGACCCACACGTCAGGGTCGGCGCCTTGAACGGTCCAGCCGACCACGGACTGCGCCTGGTCGTCGATGCCGATCGATGGCGCAGTACCGCCCGTGGCGACCTCGGTGTCGGCGTAGCGCGCAGTACCGGTTGACGTGAACGAACGCGTCCAGACACCCGCGGTACCGGTGTGGTCGGACTCCCAGGCGACCGCGAAGTCGCCGTTGAAGTTCGCGGCCACAGAGGCGTGCCGCTGTTGACCACCACCCGAAGCGTTAGCAGAGCGGCGTGACAGCGTCGCGGCGCCGTTCGTACGGCCCAGGCGAATCAGGCCGATCTGGTAATACCCGTTGCCGTCGGCATCGTCGTCCCACACGACTACAGCATCACCCGACGCCGAGACAGCCACATCCGGGTTGTGGTGCTGGCCGGTGGTCGCAGACGCGGACACCTCCCAGGCGCGTGTGGTCGGTCCAGTGAACCCAGCAGCCTTCACCGTGGCCTGTGCGCCGGTCTGGATGTCCTCCCACGCGACCGTGAACGCAACAGCACCACCAGCAGGTGCACCATCCGGATCTACAGCGACACGGGGATTGATCTGTTGACCAGTGGAACTGCTGTTGGCGTCACCGGATGCTGTGACGGTGCCTGCGGTGTTCACGACGCGGTACGGGATGTTGTAGAACCCGTTGCCGTCCGGGTCGTCCTGCCAGACCACGACGGCGTTGCCCTTGTCGTCCAGGCCCACGTCCGGGTGCAGGTGCCGCCAGTTCGTCACGCCGCTGTCCCCGCCCGCGGATAGCTTCGTCTCGTACACAGCGGTGCCGTTGAGGAACAGCCGCAGGTAGATCTCGCTGTGGACGTTGTCGGTCGCGTTGTCGGTGTCGCGGTCGTCCTCCCAGACCACGGCGACGTACCCATTACGGTTGGTCGCCACGGACGCGTTGTCCTGGTCGCCGGTGGACACGCTGTTGGCCGTCGTCCAGGTCGGCGTGGCGATGAATGCCTGAGCAGTGGTCGAGGTGCAGATCAGCGCGGCGGCTGCAAATGCGGCGACAGCAAGAGTCTTCTTCATGAGGAGTCACACCGCCTGCAGGCCGGGACGGCCGTCTTCGATGACGAACGACTTCACGGTCGTGGCCGCGACGCCGTGCTCGGTCACCTTCGCGACCGCGCGGAAGTCCGCCTGCAGCTGGGTCGGGCTGATCGTGGTCCGTACGTAGCCGCGACGGTCGTTGTAGAACTTCAGCCACGGGTTGGTGCCGACATCGGGGATCGTCGTGGACCCGTCGCCGTCACCACCCGACGTCACCGAACTGCTGACCAGCTCGCTGCCGATGGTCGCCGAGCTCGCGTTGTTGTAGTCGGCCTTCAGATCGCTGGCCCACGCGCGGTGCACGTCACCGGTCAGTACGACGGGGTTGCGCGTACCGCGGTCGACCCAGCCCTGCTGGATCCGCGCACGGGAGGCGCGGTACCCGTCCCAGGCGTCCATGCTCGCGCCGGTCGAGTTGAACCGCCGGGCGAAGAACACCTGCTGGCCGATGATGTCCCAGGTCGCCAGGTGCTGGTTGAAACCGTCGAGCAGCCAGGTCTCCTGCGTGTTGCCGGGCAGGCTGCGGGATGCCAGATCGGCGTCCGAGCAGATCTTCCAGCCGTCGCCACAGGCCTGGTCGTCGCGGTACTGCCGGGTGTCGAGCATGTGGAAAACGGCCAGACTCCCCCACCGCAACCGACGGTAGAGCGGGATGCTGTTGCCGTTGTTCGCCTGCGCGGGCCGCAGCGGCATGTTCTCGTAGTACGCCTGGTACGCCGCGGTACGGCGGGCAGTCCACTGTGCCGTCGTGAGACTGGGTGTGCTGTCCGCCCTGACCATGTTGGCGTAGTTGTTCTCCACCTCGTGGTCGTCCGGTACGACGAGCCACGGCGCCGCGGCGTGCGCGGCCTGCAGGTCCGGGTCGGTCTTGTGCTGTGCGTAGCGGCGCCGGTAGTCCGCGAGCGTGACGCATTCGGTGGTCCCGGCGTACAGGCGAGGCCGGCCGCTGGTGCCGCCGTACTCGTAGATGTAGTCGCCGACGTGCAGGATCAGGCCCGGGTTCTCCTCGGCCATCCGCCGGTAGACGGTGAAGTACCCCTCTTCGTAGTGCGAGCAGGAGGTGAAGGCCATCAGCAGGTCACGGCCGTTCGTGCCGATCGCCGGTGCGGTCCGGGTCCGGCCGACGGGCGAGATGAAGCCCTGGGCGCGGAAGCGGTAGAAGTAGTCGGAGTCGGGATTCAGCCCGCCCGCGACGGCATGTACCGAGTGGGCTGCGGCGTACGACGCGGTGACCGTACCGGAGGCGACCAGCGTGCTGAAGGTGTCGGTGGTCGACACCTGCCAGTCGACGGGTACGTCGGTGGTGGCCATCCCGCCCTGGCCGTCGGCGTTGAGCGGGCTCGGGGCCAGGCGGGTCCACAGTACGACGCTGTTCGCGTCCGGCTCACCGGAGGCGATGCCGAGCTGGAACGGGTACGGGACGGCGGCGGTAGCGGTGATCACCGAGGACTGGGCGGCTGCCGGGAGGGCGCCGGCACCTGCCGCGGCGAGTCCGCCGAGAACGAGGGTCCTGCGACTGATTGGGCTCATGAGCCTCACCTTCACGGGTACTCAGGGCGGTAGGCGCCCGATGCGGTCGAACGATCGGTGACCATTCGGGAACCTTGAGTGTGTGTGGTGCTCTGTGCCCATGATTGCGCAGAATTGGTAAATTTCCTACAGCAGGACGAGCAGCAACAGAACCGCGGTCGGCACCCCCTGGAGCAGCGTGTTCAGCCAGAGTCGCCGCTCCGTCGCGAGCAGCACCAGCGCCAGGAACACGTGCTGCCCGGCCGTGAACGCGACCAGCGCCTCCCCCTGCGGAACGTGCCCCGACCGCGCGAGCACGACGCCGAGGGCCAGCGCGACCGCGGTGGTGAAGTTGTAGAACCCGAGGTTCACGATCCACAGCCGGACCGCGTCGAAGTCCCCGCGCTCGAGCAGGAACAGCGGGTAGAGCCGCGGGTGGCGGTAGAAGAACGACTCCATCATCCAGACCCAGGCCAGCAGCACCGCGAACACGATCGCCAGGATCTGCGCCGCCGTACTCATGCGAGCTGCACCCCGTGGCGTGCGGAGACCTTCCCCAAGGCCACGTAGTCGGCGGGATCGGCTTCGGCCAGGTCGGCGAAGAACGCTCCCATCCTTCCGGTCTGGCTGATGGCCAGGAACTTGGCCGACGGCGTGAGCACCGAGAAGGTGTTCAGCGTCCCGGCCGGGATGCTGATCGAGGCACACGGGCCGAGGTCATAGCCCTGATCCTCCACGTGGACGAGGATCCGGCCCTGGAGGACGTAGAACGCCTTGCTCCACGACTCCCGGTGCGGTGGTGCCGCGTCGGCGCGCGGCGCGTCGATCTCGAACACCTCGTACTGCCCACCGGTGTGCTCGGTCCCGATCTTGACGGTCACGGTCGCGTCCGGGGCGGCGTACTCGACGCCGGTGCCCGCGCTGCTGAGATGCACTGATTCGCTCATGGCAGCGAAGGTAGGAAGCCTTGGACCGCACGACCATCCCGTACAGCAGGGCTCGTGACGCCGGCCGGAATCCCCACATTTCCGGGATAGGCGGCACCGGTACGGCGGCCGCATACTGAGCGCATGTGGGAGGGCCGGGCGCGGGCCGCGCGCCGGGACATCGCGGCACTGGCGACCTCGGGGCTGGGCGTCGCCGAACTGCACGCGGCCGCGATCGAGGTGGTCGAGCAGGTCGTCGGCAGCGAGCTGACCTGCTGGGCCGGTATGGATCCCGGCACGTTGGTGATCAGCTCGATGACCAGCGGTGCGGCCCGCATCCCCGCGGAGTACGAGCCACGGCTGGCGGAGACGGAGTACGCCGGAACCGTGCCGAACTCGTTCGCCGAGCTGGCCCGGACCTCGCACCAGGTCGCGCGGCTGTCGGACCTGCCGTACCGCGAGGTGGTCGGGCACCGCCGGCTGCACGAGGTGTGGCGGCCGCTCGGGATCGAGCACGAGGTACGGACCACGTTCGTCGTCGACGGCGACTGCTGGGGTGCGGCGGGGTTCGTCCGCAGCGGGCCGGACTTCAGCGATCGGGAGGTCGAGTTCCTCGGGTCGGTGGCGCCGGTGATCGGCGCCGCGACGCGGGTCGCCGTACGGACCGGCGCGCACGGGTATCGCGGCGGCGCCGGGCCGTCGATCGTCGTCACCGGGCCGGCCGGCGAACCACGGGCGATCACCGCGGCCGCGAGCAGCTGGCAGGACGAGCTGGGTCAGCGGTTCGAAGTACTGCTCAAGGCTGTGGTCACCGGAACGCGGGCCGCGTCGTCCGGGACGTTCCAGGCGCGGGTGCAGACCGCGTCCGGCGGGTGGGTCGTGCTGCAGGGCAGCCGGTTGATCGGGGACATCGACGACGAGGTCGTGGTGACGATCGAACCGGCCTCCGGGCGCCACCTGCTCGGGATGCTGCTCGCGGCGTACGGGCTGACCACGCGGGAGCGGGAGATCTGCCTGGAGATCATCGCCGGGCATACGACGAGCGCGATCGCCGACCGGTTGTCGATCTCGCCGCACACGATCCAGGACCACCTGAAGTCCGCGTTCGCGAAGGTCGGCGTCCGCAGCCGTGGCGAGCTGGTCGCGACGCTCAGGCCGGAGTGAGCTGCTTGCGGTACGTTCCGGGCGGCACGCCGAAGTCGCGCTTGAACGCCTTCGCGAACGCGAACTCCGACGTGTAGCCGATCTCCTTCGCCACCGTGGCGAGCGGGCGGTCGTGATCGCGGAGCATCCGCGCCGCGGTCGTCATCCGCCAGCGGGACAGGTACGTCAGCGGGGGCTCGCCCACCGCCTCGGTGAACCGGCGCGCGAACGCGGCCCGCGACAACCCGACGTCCGACGCCAGGTCCGCGACCGTCCACGCGGCACCGGGCTTCTCGTGGATCAGCTCCAAAGCCTGCACGACGGACGGATCGGTCAACGCGCGCGACCAGCCGGGATCGGCCGGGCACTCGTTGTTCTCGATCCAGGCCCGCAGGATCAGCACCAGCAACGCGTCCACCAGCGGCGGTACGACGGCCGCGGCACCGGGCCGCTGCGCGTCGAGCTCCTCGCCCAGGATGCTGATTGCCGTATGCAACGATCTGTGCTTCCCGGGATCCGCCGGTACGACGACCACGTCCGGCAGCCGGCTCAGCACCGGGTGCGGCCGCTCGCGGTCGAGAAGGTACGTCCCGCACAGCAGCAACGCGCGGGCGCCCTGGCCCTGGACCGGTTCCTCGATCGCCGGGTCGAAGTCGACGAGCGGCGAGTCCGGGTGGTCGGCGAGCGCATGGTCGGTCCCGCGCGGCAGTAGCACCGCGTCGCCCGGACCGAGCTGGATCGGATCGCCGTCCGGCGGCAGCAACCACACCGTGCCCTGCAGGACCAGGTGGAAGGTCGCGCCGCTCGAGTGCGCGAATCGCAGGCCCCATGGGCCGCGGACATCGGTCCGCCCCGAGGCGGCCGGACCGGTCCGGATCGCGTCGACGACATCGGCAAGTACATCCATACCTGGCATCATACGCGCGCCGATCAAGACGATCGGACATAAACCAGCGCCTTGCGGACATAGATCCGCTCGCAATGGCCGCCTACTGTGGGTGACAGACATCAACGAACAAGGAGCAATCGATGAGTATCGTCGTCACCGCGGCCACCGGCCACCTGGGCACTCTCGTCGTCGACGAGCTGCTGCAGCGGGTCCCCGCGGACCAGGTCGTCGCGGTCGCGCGGAACGCCGAGAAGGCCGCCCCGCTCGCGGACCGCGGCGTCGAGGTACGGATCGCCGACCACAACGACCCCGACACACTGGCGAAGGCCTTCGGGGCGGGTGACACCGTCCTGCTGATCTCGGGCCCCGACTCGAACCGCCCCCCGCAGCACCGCGCGGTGATCACCGCGGCTCGCGACGCAGGGGCCGCGCGGATCGCGTACACGAGCATTCTCGGCGGGCCGGCGGCCGACTTCGACCTGGCCGCCGACCACATCGCCACCGAGCAGATGATCATCGACTCGGGGCTTCCGTACACGTTCCTGCGCAACGGCTGGTACAGCGAGGTCTACACCGACCAGATCCCCGTACAGCTGGCGAACGGCGTCGTCGGCAGCGCGGGCGACGGGCGGATCGCGTCGGCCCCGCGCCGGGACTACGCCGCGGCCGCGGCCGTCGTACTGACCGGTGACGGCCACGAGAACAAGGCGTACGAGCTCAACGGCGACACCGCCTTCTCGCTGGCCGAGTACGCCGCCGAGCTGTCCAGGCAGTCCGGCGAGAACGTTGCCTACCACAACGTTACGCCCGCGGAGCACCACCAGATCCTCGCCGGCGCAGGGATCCCGGAGCCGTTCGTGCCGATCCTCGTCGGCGTCGACAACGCCATCGAGCGCGGTCTGCTGGCCGGGCGGGGCACCGACCTCACCGACCTGATCGGCCGCCCCACCACCCCGATCGCCGACACGATCGCGACCGCCCTCAAGGGGTAGCACGAGAAGGAGGCCGGGTCCGCCGTATGGCGGACCCGGCCTCCTCTGCTTGTTCCAGGAGCTGTCAGGCGCTCTTGTCGCGACGCTTGGTGCGCTCGATCTGGTCGCGCGGGATCAGCGTCGGGTTGACGTTCTCCAGGACGACCTTGCCGGTGACAACGACCTTCGCGACGTCCTCACGGCTGGGCACCTCGTACATCACGTTGAGGAGCACCTCCTCCATGATCGCCCGCAGCCCACGGGCACCGGTGCCGCGCAGCAGGGCCTGGTCGGCGATCGCCTCGACCGCGTCGTCGCTGAACTCCAGCTCGACGTTGTCGATCTCGAACAGCCGCCGGTACTGCTTGACGAGCGCGTTCTTCGGCTCCGAGAGGATCTTGATCAGCGCCTCGCGGTCCAGCGGCGACACCGTCGTGATCACCGGCAGCCGGCCGATGAACTCCGGGATCAGCCCGAACTTGAGCAGGTCCTCCGGCATGACGTCGGCGTACCCACCGAGCTCCTTCGGCTTCTCCGGCTCACGCGAGGTGTTGAAGCCGAGCGTCTTCTTGCCGACCCGCTGCTCGACCATGTGGTCCAGGCCCGCGAACGCGCCGCCGACGATGAACAGCACGTTGGTCGTGTCGATCTGGATGAACTCCTGGTGCGGGTGCTTGCGGCCGCCCTGCGGTGGCACACTCGCCGTCGTCCCCTCGAGGATCTTCAGCAGCGCCTGCTGCACACCCTCGCCGGAGACGTCCCGGGTGATCGACGGGTTCTCGCTCTTGCGGGCGATCTTGTCGACCTCGTCGATGTAGATGATCCCGGTCTCGGCCTTCTTGACGTCGTAGTCGGCCGCCTGGATCAGCTTCAGCAGGATGTTCTCGACGTCCTCACCGACGTACCCGGCCTCGGTCAGCGCGGTCGCGTCCGCGATCGCGAACGGGACGTTCAGCATCCGGGCCAGGGTCTGCGCGAGGTACGTCTTGCCGCAGCCCGTCGGGCCGATCAGCAGGATGTTCGACTTGGCCAGCTCGACGGCCTCGTCCTTCGCGTGCCGGCCGGCGCTGGAGGCGCCCTGGCCGTCGCGGACCCGCTTGTAGTGGTTGTAGACCGCTACCGCGAGGGCCTTCTTGGCCACGTCCTGACCGACGACGTACGCGTTGAGGAAGTCGTAGATCTCCCGCGGCTTCGGGAGCTCGGTGAGACCGACCTCGGAGCCCTCGTTCAGCTCCTCCTCGATGATCTCGTTGCAGAGATCTATACATTCGTCGCAGATGTAGACGCCGGGACCGGCGATGAGCTTCTTGACCTGCTTCTGACTCTTGCCGCAGAACGAGCACTTGAGCAGGTCGCCGCCGTCACCAATGCGTGCCACCGGGACAGATCCCTTCTATGCGCAGTCGGACCGATTTCGACGGTACCCCGTCACGGGCTGAAAAACCGCGCTCGCCACCGGGTTGTGACTACGCCGGTGGCGAACGCGCCCAGCCCTTGACAGCCGGTCAGGGCTGCGGGACCGGTTTCGAACTCGTTCAGACGCCGGCCGGGACCGGGGTCTTGAGGGTCTGCAGGACGTCGTCGATCAGGCCGTACTCGATGGCCTGCTCGGCGGTCAGGAACTTGTCCCGCTCGATGTCCCGCGACACCTCTTCGTGCGACTTGCCGCTGGCGTCGGCGATCATCTTCTCCAGCAGCGCCCGCAGCCGGAGGATCTCGTTGGCCTGGATCTCGATGTCGCTCGACTGACCGTAGGTGCCCTCGGTGGCCGGCTGGTGGATGATGATCCGGCTGTTCGGCAGCGCCAGGCGCTTGCCCGGCGTACCAGCGGCGAGCAGCACGGCCGCGGCCGAGGCCGCCTGGCCGAGGCAGACCGTCTGCACGTCCGGCTTGATGTAGCGGACGGTGTCGTAGATCGCGGTCAGCGCGGTGAACGAGCCGCCCGGGGAGTTGATGTAGATGCTGATGTCACGGTCGGAGTCCATCGACTGCAGGCAGAGCAGCTGCGCCATCACGGCGTTCGCGATCTCGTCGGTGATCGGCGTACCGAGGAAGATGATCCGGTCCTCGAACAGCTTCGTGTACGGGTCGATCCGGCGCATGCCGTACGACGTGCGCTCCTCCCACTGCGGGATGAAGTAGTTCATTGGTGCGTCCTTAACTGACGGAGTGGGAGATCAGGAGTTCGGGCTGCCCTGGCTGAGCTGGGCGGCGCTGCTGACCACGTGGTCGATGAAGCCGTACTCCTTCGCCTGGTCGGCGGTGAACCAGCGGTCCCGGTCGGCGTCGTTCTCGACCTGCTCGAGCGGCTGGCCGGTGTGCTCGGAGATCAGCCGGAACAGCAGCGCCTTCAGGTGCAGCGACTGCTCGGCCTGGATCTTGATGTCCGAAGCCGTACCGCCCATGCCGCCGGACGGCTGGTGCATCATGATCCGCGCGTGCGGCAGCGCGTAGCGCTTGTTCTTCGCGCCGGCGCAGAGCAGGAACTGGCCCATCGAGGCGGCCAGGCCCATCCCGACGGTGGCGACGTCGTTGGAGATCCACTGCATGGTGTCGTAGATCGCCATGCCGGAGTCCACCGAGCCACCCGGCGAGTTGATGTACAGCCAGATGTCCGCGTTCGGATCCTGCGCGTTCAGCAGCAGCATCTGCGCACAGATCGCGTTCGCATTGTCGTCGCGAACCTCGGACCCCAGGAAGATGATCCGGTTTTTCCGCAACTCCCGGTAGATGTCGTCGTCTTGTGCGCCGGATCCGTTGCCGCCCGCAGCGGTGGGGCTGGCTGCAAATGTCTCGTTCACGAACCCGACACTACTGGTCCGTGGCGACAGACCTAAGGCTGGGCCGGAGGTGTTCGCTCACGGCGCACCGCTCGTCTGCTGTCAGCGAATCCGGGAAGAAATCACCAGCCGCAGAGTACGACGGAGCCGAACTCCTCGACGGCTGCCTCGTCAGGTACTTCCCGCGGGTCGGGGTCTTCGGCGTCCCGCCGTACCTCGGGCTCCTGCAGCAGCGCGGCCACGCCGGTCCCTCCCCTCGGAAATCGTTTCACCAGCCACGCTAGGCGTTCGAACCGACAGTTTCCTTGCGGCCGGTTCGCGATCGTCCGACGAGATGCGAACGGCCCGGGAGCCCCGCGCAGGGTTCCCGGGCCGTTTCGGCGGACTTGCTCAGGCCTTCGCGGGCTCCGGCTCCTCGGCAGCGTCCCCGGCGGCCTCAGTGGCCTCAGCGGCCTCCGGGTCGGCGTACGTGCCGTCCGGCTGCAGGGTCTTCAGCTCGACCGTGTTGCCGGAGGCGTCGGTGACCTTGGCGTTCTCCACCAGGTACGCCAGCGCCTTGCCGCGGACGACCTCGGACACCAGGCTCGGGACCAGGTTGTTCTCGACCGCGTGCTGGGCGAACTGGTCCGGGCTGACACCGGAACGCTGCGCGTGCCGGACGATGTGCTCGGTCAGCTCCTGGTCGTTGACGCTCAGCTCCTGCTGCTCGGCCACCAGGTCCAGCACGAACTGCGCCTTGATCGCGTCCTCGGAACGCTTCTTCAGGTCCTCGTCGAACTCTTCCTGGGTCTGCTCCTCACCCTCGAGGAACTGCTCCATGGTCATCCCCGAGTACCCGAGCTGCTGCTCCAGGTTCTCCTTGCGGGCGGCCAGCTCGTCGGTCAGCAGGCCCTCGGGAACCGGAACGTCGACCAGCGTCAGGATCTTCTCCAGCACCGCGTCCCGCGCCTCGCCCGCCTGCTCCAGCCGCTTGCCGCGCTCCAGCCGGGTCCGGACGTCGGCCTTCAGCTCCTCGGCGGTGTCGAACTCCGACGCGGTCTGCGCGAACTCGTCGTCGAACTCCGGGAGCTCCTGCTCCTTGACCGCGGTCACGGTCACCTCGACGTCGACGTCCTCACCCTTCAGCGCGCCGCCGACCAGCTGGGTGACGAACGTCTTCTTCTCGCCGGCGCTCAGGCCGGTGACAGCCTCGTCCAGGCCGTCCAGCAGCTGGCCGGAACCCACCTGGTACGACAGGCCGGTCGCCTGCGCCTCCTCGACCTGCTCGCCGTCCTTGCTGGCGGACAGGTCGATCGTGATGAAGTCCTTGTCCGCGGTGGCCCGCTCGACCGGGTTCAGCGAGCCGAACCGCTGGCGCAGCGACTCGATCTGCTCGTCGACCTCGTCGTCGGAGATCGCGATGTCCTCGACCGATGCCTCCAGGCCCTCCAGGTCCGGCAGCGTGATCTCCGGACGGACCTCGACCTCGGCGGAGAACTGCAGGCTCTCCTTGTCGTTGAACTCGGTCACGTCGACCTCGGGCCGGCCGATCGCCTTCACCTGGTTGTCGCTGACCGCCTGCGAGTACAGCTTCGGGAGCGCGTCGTTGATCGCCTCCTCCAGCACCGGGCCCCGGCCGACCCGCTGGTCGATCACCTGCGGCGGGATCTTGCCCTTGCGGAAGCCCGGCACCACGATCTGCTGGCCGATGCTCTTGTACGCCGCGTCGAGGCTCGGCTTGAGCTCCTCGAACGGCACCTCGACGATGAGCTTGACCTTGGTCGGGCTCAAGGACTCGACGGTGCTCTTCACGGTGGCGGTTCTCCTTGATTCGGTGACATGGTGCGACGCCGGCAGCCGACGCCACAGCCGGTCCTGCACGGGGTTGTCGGGGCGACAGGACTCGAACCTGCGGTCTCCTGCTCCCAAAGCAGGCGCGCTAGCCACTACGCTACGCCCCGCAGTGACCGCACGAGTCTAGTCGACCCGAACCAGTGCTCGCGCCACTGGGGCCACCCCACTACCGTTTTGAGTCCACGGGCCCAGATGTGGAATCATGTCCGAGCACCATGCGGGTGTAGCTCAATGGTAGAGCCCTAGTCTTCCAAACTAGCTACGCGAGTTCGATTCTCGTCACCCGCTCTCGGGCGAGGGCGAGCTGTGTCCGCAAACTGCGCGGACCTGCTCGCCCTCGTCGTTTTGTGCGTCGTCGCTCCGCTCGGCGCGAGCGGGGGCTCCGCCACCCGCACCCCCTGCGCCTTCGCTTCGCTCGGCTCCCGGGTCGAGTTCGCTGGTCAGCTGCGGGGCCTTCGCTTCGCTCGGCTCCTGGGTCGGGTTCGGCGTTCAGCTGCGGGGGCCTTCGCTTCGCTCGGCTGTTGGGGTCGGGTTCGGTGGTCGGCTGCGGGGGCCTTCGCTTTGCTCAGCGTTGGGGGAAGGCTGGGGGGTGGGCTTGGAGGGCTCTGGTGGTGGAGTCGGGGTCGGTGGTGAAGGTGGGGGTTTTGGTTTCGGTGTTGTAGTAGCGGTGGAAGACGGGGGTCTGGGAGGCGGACAGCGGGGGGACGATCCAGCTCCAGTCGGCGGGGCAAGTGCGGCCGGCTCGTTGTTCCTTCTCGACGTGGAGGAGGAAGCGGCGGGACTCCGTGTGGTGGTCGGTGACTGTTACGCCGTTCAGGTTGAAGGAGTGGAGGACGGCGCGGTTGATCTCGACCAGGGCCTGGTCGCGCCAGAGGGTGGTCTCGTGTGAGGTGTCGAGACCCATCCGCTCCGCGACCTCGGGCACCAGGTCGTACCGGTCGTGGTCGGCCAGGTTGCGTGCGCCGATCTCGGTACCCATGTACCACCCGTTGAACGGCGCCGCGGGATACGAGACACCGCCGATCACCAACCGGTTGTTGCTGATCACCGGAACCGCGTGCCACCGCAGGTCCAGGTCCGCGAACCACGGCAGGTCCGGGTGCTGCAGCTCGACCTCATGAACCGCCTGCCGGGGCAGCTGGAACATCCGCGGCCCCTCCTCGACGGTCTCCACGACCAGTGGCAGTACGTCGAACGCCCCGCGTTGTTCCGGTGGCCGCCAGCCCCACTGGATCAGCTTGCTGGTGAACTCGCAGTACCGCGGATCCCCGAGCGGCCGCCCGCCCGGCCGGTCGTAGCCGGCGTACCGGATCAGCTGCTCGTTCCAGATCCGCGGCCCCGGCCGCGACGGGGTGTCCGGAGCGAACACCGTGATGATCGGCCGGATCTTCCCACCGTTGTGCGCCGCAATCAGATGCTCGAAGCAGTGCGCGGCGACACCACCTGCATCGGACACCCCACGGAGGTCACGCACCTGCAGACTCTGCCAGTACAGCCTGCCGATGCACCGCTTGTTGTTGCGCCACGCGACGCGTGCACCGAACGCGAGCTCCTCCGGGGTGTGCCAGTACGTCCCGGTCGCGTCGATCTCGCGCATCACCGCGGCCAGCCGCGGCCCCAGCCGTCCGGCGTGCGGGTTCTCGTCGTGGAACAGCTCCAGGAACTCCTTCGCCGCGGCCCGGACCATCCCGGTGTCGACGCGCGGGGGCACCGGTTCCGCGTCGGGCCGGTTCCCCGGCCGCCGCGGCGCTGTCATCACCCGGGGCGGACGCCGGACCGCGGTACGGCGACTCGGCCGGGGCGAGCCACGGCGTCCGCTGAGGTGGAACAACTGCTCGCCCGCCCGGACCGCGACCAGGCGATGTGCACAGATTCCCGCGGCGACGACGAGCATCGCGAGGCCGAGGGTGATCGGTACGGCGGCCGGGACACCACCAGGTACGTTCCGGCCGAAGCCGAGCATCCCGACCGCGGCGCCGGGCAGGGTCAGTCCGAGGACCGCGAACGGCACGGCCGGCGTGCGCCGGGCCGTGGATCGACTGGACCTCGAGGTGGGCAGGTCGGTGTGAACAGGGCAGCGCCCTTCGCTGTACGACATGACGTCACTCCGTACCGCTCGTACCGCTCACGCCGGGCCCGGTGACTCCGGACCCCGCTCGTTCCGGAGCCGGAGCTGCCAGTCGCTCATGTCGTCGAACCAGGCGTCCTTGTGGTGACGTCCTTGCTCACCGGGCGTCGTCTCGTTCCCGAGCCGGTCGATCTCGGAGCCGAACGAGTCCACGATCGACTGCATCCGCAGCTGCGCGGACTGCGCGTACGAACGGACCTGCTGCCCGGCGGTGTCCATCGCCTCCTCGACGATCCGGCGCTCGTGCGCCCGCGCCTGGCCGATCCGCTCGCGGGCGTCCCGGCTGACGTCCTGGACCATCTCCTCGGCCACCAACTGCGCCTCACTGAACAGCTGGACGATCTGGTCGTTCACCCGATCGCCGGCCTGCTCGTACTCGTCCACCTCCGCCTGCACCCGCTGCAGCTCCGCCTGGGTACGCCGCAGCTCGCCCTGGAGGCGCTCGTTCTCGGCGCGGCTCGTACTGAGGTCACGCGCGGAGTCCTGCACCTGGTCGGCCAGTACGTCGAGGTAGGCGAACACCTCGTTCGGGTCGAGGCCGCGCATCCGGCGCCGGAACATCTCGCTGCGGATCTGGTCGGGTGTCTGGTGGTGCCGGGAGCCGTGGCGGCGGCTGGTGTTGGTCACTTCGTGTCTCCTGACCTGGTGAAGGCTGGGTGGGCCGGGTCGACGGTGTGGACGGTGTGGTCGGTGTGGTCGTCCGCAGCCGCGTAGTAGAAGTTCTCGTACTTGATGTGCTCGGTAGGCAGGCCGGCGGCGGCCAGGCGCTCCAGGGTGTGCGCGACCATCTGCGGGCCGCCGCACACCATCGCCGTGCGTCCGGACAGGTCCTGCCGGGCCGCGACCGTGCCGACCTTGCCGCGCGTCCCGGGGTAAGAGCCGTCAGCCGACACAACCTCGATGTAGTCGAACCAGGGCCGCGTCTGCGCGAGCTCCCGCAGCCGGGGGCGCTCGTAGAGGTGCCAGGGCATCCGTACGCCGTGCAGGAGCTGGACCTGCGGTGCTGTACGGGTCCGTGCCCACTCGTTGTCGATCTGCTCGAGTACGGCGAGCAGCGGGGCCAGACCGGTACCGCCCGCGACCATCAGCAGGTCCCGCGGGTCGCCCTGCCGCCGGGTCAGCCGGTCGCCGACCGGAGCCCCGAGCTTGACCTCGTCGCCGGGCTTGAGGTTCCGCACCACGCTCGGGCTCACCTGGCCACCGTCGATCTGCTGTACGTGCAGGTCGATCGTGCCGTCGGCGCGCGGTGCGTTGGCCGGGCTGAAGTACCGCCACAGCCGTGGCCGTTGCGGGACCTCCACCGAGACCGACTGGCCGGGCAGGAACTGGAACGCTCGGCGCGGCTGAACCGTCAACAGCGTCAGGTCCATGGTCCGCCGCTCGACCGACACGACGTCCGCGTCCCACCAGTCCGGGGTGGTCTCCGAGGAGTTCTCCGCGGCCTCGACCATCATCCGCGCGATCACCTGGTACGCGGCCGTCCACTCGGCGGCCAGCTGCTCGTCCCACTCGGGCCCGAGAAAGTGTTTCAGGGTCGCGCAGAGCGAGGCGCCGACCGCGTTGTAGTGCTCGGCGACGACGGCGTACTTGCGGTGGTCACGGCCGAGGTGCTGGAGGAAGGCCGCGTCGTTCTGGATCTGGTCGGCATGGCTGACGATCCGGCCGAGTGCGCTGACGAACTTGTCCCGCTGGTTCGACATCGACAGCGGGAACATTGACCGCACCCCGGGATTGGACACGAAGATGTGGGAGTAGAAGTACAGCGGTACCTGTTCTCCGTGCTTCGTCACCCGATCCCAGCTGCGCTGTAGGGCGTAGGCGTCCATCGGGGTTCGCTATCCGGCTCGCCGCGGCGGCTCCTCGGTCGAAAAGCACGGCCCTCCAGCGGGCACCACGAACTGCTGGTCGTCGCCGTTCCCGGCCGACGGATACTGCATTGACAAGGGTTCCCTCCCAGTTCAGTCCCCGAGTCTTTGTTCAGTACTCCGTGTGTCTTCCCCCCGTCCTGCCGTAACCAAACCGCGATCGGGACCGACACGTACCGAAATTCTCTGGCGGACCTAGGAAGCACGTAGAAAGGCGATGCCGTCAATCGTTGCCGGGGCGGTCGTGGTGGAGACGATCTTGAGCGCTCCGGTGCGGAACACCGTCGTGGGGAGGTACGTGACGACGCGGCTGGTGGTCGACGCTGACAGCGAGACTGTGCCGATCTTGATGTTCGCGTGGTAGATGTCGACGCGACCCTGGCCGGGACCGTGGATCGCTACGAGCGCGATGCGCAGCCCGGCCTCGGTTGCCTTCGTGAGGTAGGCGCCGTTGGCCTTCAGGATCGTCGTGGTGCCTTGGAAGGCCAGCGTGCTCGTGCTGCGGATTACCGTGCCGGCTGAGGTCAAGGCACGGTCGTCCTCGGGCGCTACCGAGCAGATGGGTGCTGACCACGCCGACAGGTTCCCGAGGTAGTCACGGGCCCTGACCATGAAGCACTCGTCCCAGCCCAGCCTTGGAGCCCAGGTGATCGACGTGATGCGCGTGTTCTGCCAAGCGGCCGGGTAGGCCCACTTCCCGAGCGCGGCTCCCGGTGCGGCCGTCTTGTAGACCACGTCGTACGAGGCGATGTCGGTGTCGTCCTTGTACGCCCACCGCACCGTGGCGGTACCGCTCAGCTGGACCCGTTCGCCGATGCGCCACGTGACCAGCGCAGGCGCCGTACCGTCGACCTCACTGCAGTACGACGTACTCCAGGCGCTCAGGTTGCCCGCGTAGTCCCGCGCACGGACCTGCCAGCAGGTGTCGGTGCCGATCGCAGCGCTCATGCTCGCACCGGTCGTCGTGAGGCCCTGCCACGCAGCGGGCTGGACCCAGGCGCCGTACGGCGAGCTGCGGTTGACCCGTTGCTGGTAGCGCAGGTCGTAGCTCTTCACACCGGTCGCCGGTGAGTTCGGGTCTTGCGGGTCCTCGTACGCCCACTCGAACGACAAGCTGGTGTTGTCGCGTACACGGTCACCGGCGGACGCTTTGGTCAGTACCGGCGCCACCGTGTCCGGATGCGGCTGCGGGTCCGGGGTGAGCCAGCTGAGCGTGGCGACGCGCACTGCGTTCGACGGGTCGGCGTAGACGAGCTTGGCCAGCCCGGAGCCGTCTGCACGGAAGCTGGGAGCTGTCGTGCGCACGGGTCCGTAGCTGTGCTGTCCCAGCGCCGGGTCGTTCAGGTCGGTCACCACCACGTTCGACCCGGACGTCTGTACGGCGAACCCGTTGCCGAGCTGGGCGTCTGCCGACACGGTGAGGTTCCGCGGTGGCTGTGGGCCGTTGACGTCCACGACCTGGTTGCAGCCGCTCAGCACCGCCCAACGCCCGTTTACCGCGCCCGCACCGACGCTGCATGCGCTGGCGACCAGTACGGTCTTCACAACACCCGTGGTCAGGTTCTTGCCGTCCAGGTGACCTGGCTCGGTCACCTTCCACAGCGTGTTGCCGGACAGCGCGAACGGTGGCGCCACATCCGCCAGCTTGGTCTTGCCGGCCACGTCGTACACCTCAGCCGTTGAGGAGCTCGGTGCACGATGCGAAACGAGCAGCCCGCCCTTGCCGAGCACTACGTCGTCCGTCGCAGGAAACGTGAGCCCGCCGACCCGTGCAGTACTCCCGTCGAACGTCAGCAGCGTAGAGCCCTCCACCTGCAGCGCCTTCCCGCTGCTGGTGCCTCCCGACGCGGTCCAGGTCGTCCCGTTGTTGCTGGTCTCGTAGACCGTGTGAGACGTCGGATCCGACACCACCACACGCCCACCCGACACCGCGACGTCCGCTGCAGCATGCCCCGGAACCACCACACCGGCCTCGGCAGGGTCAGCAGCCCTCGCCTGCACCGCGCCAAACCACAGCAGCACGGCAGCACCCGCAGCGACTGCTCTGACACCTAACACGAGGGACCCCCCAGCACTCCTAGGCGTTCGAAAGGCTAACCAGTAACCGCCGGCAACGGAAGCACCCTGCCAAAACCAGGTAACACACCGTAACCCTTCAAAGGCGACGCGTCCTGTGTTTCGCGTGGAGTGAACTACCTCTGCTCAGGGCGAACAGCCGTGGTCGCCCGACTCTGCTGGGTGACAGGTTCGTTGGCATGGCATGGGTCGTGAGGGGTGAGTTCCGGAAGCTGTGGATCGGGCAGTTGGTGTCCGCGTCGGGTAGTGCGGTCACCACGGTCGCCCTGCCGCTGGTAGCCGTCGTGACGCTGCATGCGTCCGCCCTGGAGATGGGGGCGTTGTCGGCGTTGTCCATTGCCCCGCATCTGGTGTTCGGGCTCCTGGCAGGTGTCTGGGTCGACAGGTTGTCCCTGCGCCGCCTACTGATCTGGACGGACGTCGGCCGGCTCGTGCTGCTTGGCTCTGTGCCCGCAGCGGCGGCCCTGGGCTGGCTACGGATCGAGCAGCTGTACGTCGTCGCAGTACTGACCGGAGTACTGACTCTGCTCTTCGACACCGCCTCGCAGACGATCATCCCGGCACTTGTACCGCGTGCGGACTTGATGCGCGCCAACAGCGCGGCCCTGCTCAACCTGAACCTCGCCTCGACGCTCGGCCCGTCCGCGGCCGGCCTCCTGGTACAGGTACTCACGGCTCCGTTCGCGATCCTTGTCGACGCAGCGTCGTACGTCGTGTCCACGGTGACGGCGTACCTCATCCGCGAGCCCGCCAGAACGCCGGCACCGCCGCGGGCCGAAGTACGGCTGACGGCAGGGCTACGGGTCCTGTTCGGCGACCGGATACTCAGGCCGCTCGTCACTTCGGCGGGAATTGCGGCCATGGCCGGAGCGATGCAGGGACCGCTCGTCGTGCTGTTCCTCATCCGCGAACTGCACAGGTCGCCCGCGTTCGTAGGACTGAGCCTCACCACGTTCGGAGCCGCCGCAGTAACAGGAACCTTTGTCGCCGGCCCCTGGTGCACAAGGGTCGGTATCGGTCGCTGCTATCTGTCCGGGACGTTCCTCGCGTCGCTGAACGGCGTCGCTCTGTTCACCGGACTGACACCGGTCATACTTCTCGGGCAGGTCTTCGCAGGACTCGGCATGTCGCTGTTCGGCGTCCCGCAACGCACTCTGCGGCAGGCGATGGCACCACCGCACCTCGTGGGTCAGGTCAGCGCCTCCTGGCGCACCCTGGTGATCGGCGGTCAGACCGTCGGCGCGGCCGGCTCCGGCGTGCTCGCGACCGCGCTCGGCATCCGCCCCACTCTGCTGCTCGTCACCGCCGGCATGCTGGCGGGGCTGCTGGTCGCGGCCGTCTCGCCGCTCCGCGAACTACGCGACCTGCCGGAAGTCGCGCGATCGATCACACGGGACTGATTGCGATGCGTGATAGGTCCGGTGGCCTCCGCCGCGTGGAGCCGGAAGGGCCTATTGCGATTCATTCACCGGGAATGGAATTGGCAGGACAAGCGCTTACCTACTGGGCGATACTGGAAAGTGCGCCGTTTTCAGGTCGCCGAAACCCAATCAAACCGAAGTAGATGGGAAGTGCGCCCGTCCAGATGCCCTCAGAGCACCCTGTCCAAGCGCCGTCGATCGCTGCCCCTTCCAACCGTGCACCCGAACGTAGCCGCAACCTCTGGCGGCTGCGTCCCTATTTGAAGCCACACCGCTGGCGTCTGGCGGTGATGTTCAGCACCGCGATGCTGGGCGTCGGCGTCAGCCTCACCGTCCCACTGGTCACCAAGGCCATCATCGACGGCCCGGTCACCCGCCGCGAGCTGAGCCTGCTGGTGCCGCTGGCCCTGCTGGCTCTCGGGCTCAGCATCTCCGAGGTCATCCTGGTCTGGATGCGCCGCTGGGCGCAGTCCCGGACCGTCAGCGACCTCGAGGCCACCCTCCGGCACGACCTGTACGTCCGGCTGCAGTCGCTGCCGATGGAGTTCCACACCCGCTGGCAGAGCGGCCAGCTGCTCTCCCGGGTCACCACCGACCTGTCCACGATCCGCCGGTTCATGGGCTTCGGCCTGCTGTTCCTGGTGATGAACATCCTGCAGCTGATCGTGGTCACGATCCTGCTGCTCCAGCTGTACTGGCCGCTCGGTCTGGTCGTCCTCGTGGCCGCCGTGCCGATCGTGACGGTGTCGCTGAAGTTCGAGAAGAAGTACCTGCGGATCTCCCGCAAGGTCCAGGACCAGCAGGGCGACCTGGCCACCCGGATCGAGGAGTCGGCGCTCGGCTTCCGGGTGATCAAGGCGTTCGGCCGCCGGCCGTACGTGCAGTCGCAGTTCGACGACGAGGCGACCACGCTGTACGACACCGAGGTCGAGAAGGTCCGGCTCGCGTCCCGGTTCTGGAGTTTCCTCGGCGTCATCCCGAACCTGACCCTGGTGATCGTGCTGCTGCTCGGCGCGCTCGCCGTCGGCCGGGAGGCGATCACGCTCGGCACGCTGGTCGCGTTCATCACGCTGATGCTGTCGCTGGTCTGGCCGGTCACCTCGCTCGGCGCGATCCTGGCGATGGCGCAGGAGGCGATGACCGCGGCGGACCGGATCAGCGAGATCCTCGACACCTACTCGGTGATCAAGTCGGGTCCGGACGAGCTCACCGGCGCCCGCGGGCACCTGCGCTTCGAGCACGTCGGGTTCCGGTTCTCCGACGACTCGAACGAGGTGCTGCACGACATCAACCTGGACCTCACCCCAGGTACGACGCTCGCCCTGGTCGGCGCCACAGGGTCCGGCAAGACCACTCTGACCGCACTGGTTCCCCGGCTGTACGACGTGACCGCCGGACGGATCACCATCGACGGCCACGACATCCGGGACCTGTCGCTGGTGTCACTGCGGACCGCGGTCGCGTCGGCGTTCGACGACCCGACGCTGTTCTCCATGAGCGTCCGGGAAAACCTCACTCTCGGCAGGCCCGACGCCTCTGAGGCAGAGGTACAGGAGGCACTGGAGGTCGCCCAGGCACAGTTCGCCAACGACCTGCCGTGGGGTCTGGAGACCCGCGTCGGTGAGCAGGGCATGTCGCTGTCGGGTGGTCAACGGCAACGGCTGGCCCTGGCGCGCGCAGTGCTCGCCAAGCCCGCGGTACTCGTGCTTGACGACACCCTGTCCGCGCTCGACGTACACACCGAGGCCTTGGTCGAGGAGGCGCTGCAGAACGTGCTCGCCGACACCACCGGCATCGTGGTTGCGCACCGCGCGTCGACGGTGATGCTGGCCGACCAGGTGGCCCTGCTGCAGAACGGCACGATCACACACGTAGGAACCCATCAGGAGCTGCTGGCAACGGTACCTGCGTACCGGCACCTGCTGGCAGCGGAGGAAGAGGAGGTGCACGCATGACGACGACCCAGCAAACACCTCCTCAGGCCAACGAACAGGAAGCGCCGCCGGAGGAGCAGAAGTGGCGGGGGCTGTTCGAGGAGGACCCCGACCGCGAGATCTCCCGCGCCACGACCATCCGGCTGAAGGAGGACTCCCGCAAGCTGCTCGGGGAGCTGCTCCGGCCGTACCAGAAGCTGATCTGGCTGCTGGTGGTGATCGTGATCGTCGAGAACGGCGCCCGGCTCGCCGTGCCGTACTTGGTCCATCTGGGCATCGACAAAGGCATCCCGCCGATCCTGGCCGGCGAGGGCTCGAAGCAGCTGATCACCATCGTCATCGCCGTACTGGCGTCGGCGTTGCTGCAGGCGTGGGCGCGGCAGGTGTTCCTGATGCGCTCCGGCCGGCTCGGGCAGACGATCCTGCTCGGGCTGCGGAAGCGGGTGTTCGACCACTTCCAGCGGCTCAGCCCCGCGTTCCACGACCGGTTCACTTCGGGCCGGGTGATCTCGCGGCTGACCTCGGACGTCCAGGTGATCGACGAGATGCTGGCGAGCGGGTTCGACAGCCTGGTCACCGCGGTACTGACCCTGGTCGGTACGTCGATCATCCTGCTCACCCTGGACGTGAAGCTCGGTCTGCTCGCGCTGCTGTCGTTCCCGGCGCTGCTGATCCTCACGGCGTGGTTCCGGAAGCGGTCCGCGATCGTCTACCGGCAGACGCGGGAGGCCGTCGTACTCGTCATCGTGCACTTCGTCGAGTCGATGACCGGGATCCGCGCGGTGCAGGCGTTCCGCCGGGAGCCGCGGAACGAGGAGATCTTCCACGGCGTCAACGACCGCTACCGGAAAGCGAACCTCGAGTCGTTCCGGCTGAACGCGATCTTCATGCCGGCGATCAAGGGCGTCGGCAACATCACGATCGTCGCGATCCTGGCGTACGGCGGTTACCAGGCGTACCACGGGCACGTGACGGTCGGCGTACTGACCGCGTTCCTGCTGTACCTGCGGCAGTTCTTCGAGCCGCTGCAGGACATCACGCAGTTCTACAACACCTTCCTCTCCGCGAGTGCGGCGCTGGAGAAGCTGTCCGGTGTACTGAACGAGACCCCGGACGTGCCGGAGCCGATCCAGCCGGCCAAGCCCGGCAAGGCGCACGGGCACCTGGAGCTGCGCAACGTCCGGTTCGAGTACGTCGACGGCGTGCCGGTGCTGCCTGGTCTGCAGCTCGACGTGCCGGCGGGCCAGACGCTGGCCCTGGTCGGGACGACGGGAGCCGGCAAGACCACGATCGCGAAACTCGTGGCCAGGTTCTACGACCCGACCGGCGGGCACCTGCTGCTCGACGGCGTGGACCTGCGGGACCTGTCCGAGGACGACCTGCGCGAGCGGGTCGTGATGGTGACCCAGGAGAACTTCCTGTTCACCGGCTCGGTCGCCGACAACATCCGGTTCGGCAAGCCGGACGCGACGATGGAGGAAGTGGTCGAGGCCGCCAAGGTGATCGGCGCGCACGACTTCATCATGGCGTTGCCGAACGGGTACGAGACCGCGGTCGAGAAGCGCGGCTCCCGGTTGTCGGCCGGTCAGCGGCAGCTGGTCGCGTTCGCGCGGGCCTTCCTGGCGAACCCGGCCGTACTGATCCTGGACGAGGCAACGTCCAGCCTGGACATCCCGAGCGAGCGGCTGATCCAGCGGGCGCTCAAGACGATCCTGGCCGACCGGACCGCGATCGTGATCGCGCACCGGCTGTCCACGGTCGAGACCGCCGACCGCGTGCTGGTGCTGGAGCACGGCCGGATCATCGAGGACGGTTCACCCGACCACCTGATCACGGTCGACGGCCACTACGCCGGGCTTCACCAGGCCTGGGAAGAGTCCCTGGCCTAACGGCTCAGTGGGGCGCAGGGCCTTCCCTGCGCCCCGTCTGTGACATCGGATTGTCCGAAGGCCTCGGTACGGTGGCTCGCATGCTGACGACGCTGGCGGTGGAGAACTATCGGTCACTGCGGCGGATCGTCATGCCGTTGCGTGGGCTGAACGTGGTGACCGGGGCGAACGGGACCGGGAAGTCCAGCTTGTACAAGGCCCTGCGGTTGCTGGCTGACGCTTCCCGGAACGGAGCTGTCGCAGCCCTGGCGCGAGAGGGTGGGCTGCAGTCGACGTTGTGGGCGGGGCCGGAGCACGTGCGGAAGGATCGGCCTCCGCAGGGAACGCGGCGGACCGGGCCGGTGACGTTGCGGATGGGGTTCGCGGGGGACGACTACGGCTATCTGATGGATCTCGGGCTGCCGATCCCGCACGGGTCGGAGTTCGACCTGGATCCGGAGATCAAGCGGGAAGCTCTGTGGGCGGGGCCGTTCCTGCGGCCGGCGGCGCTACTGGTGGAGCGGACCAACCACGACGTACGGATCCGGTCGGCGAGCGGCGAGTGGCAGCGCGCGGGCCACGAGCTGCAGACGTTCGACAGCATGCTGAGCGAGTTCGCGGATCCGGAGCGTGCGCCGGAGCTGATGATGGTGCGGGAACGGCTGCGCGGCTGGCGGTTCTACGACCACTTCCGTACCGACGCGACCGCTCCAGCCCGGCGGGTGCAGGTCGGTACGCGTACCGCCGTACTGGCTCCGGACGGTGCCGATGTCGCGGCCGCGTTGCAGACGATCCGCGAGCTGGGGCCTCGCGGCGCGCTGGACGAGGCGATCGAGCTGGCCTTCCCGGGAAGCCGGATCGAGGTCGTCAACACCGCGGGACGGTTCGAGATCGCGTTCCACCAGCACGGGCTGTTGCGTCCGCTGTCCGGCGCCGAGCTGTCCGACGGCACGCTGCGGTACCTGCTGTGGGTCGCCGCGTTGCTGACCCCGCGCCCACCGGAACTCCTGGTCCTGAACGAACCCGAGACCAGCCTGCATCCGGACCTGCTGCCGGCGCTCGCCAACCTGGTCGTCACGGCCGCCAAGGAGACGCAGGTGATCGCCGTCTCGCACTCACGCCCGTTCATCAGCGCGCTCGCGGCTCTCTCCCCCGACCTCCAGACCATCGAGCTGGTCAAGGAGAGAGGCGCCACCAGCATCGCCGGCCAACGCCCGCTCGACGAACCGCCGTGGAAGTGGCCGAGCCGCTAATGCTTGACCGACTCGAACCGGACCAGGATCACTGAACCAACGGCGGACAACAGGAAGCCGGTGATCGCGGCCGGCCACCAACCGGCGCGTACGGCGTCGCTCAGGACGAAGACGCCGACGGCCGCCGGGGTGATTGTCTGCAGCGCAATCATCGGCGTGGTCGCCAGCGTCACCGAACCACGCTGCAGGGCCAGCGAGTACAGGATGAACGCGAGCGCCCCGCTGATCGGCAGCGTGTACAGCGTCGGACTGTGGAACAACTCCCCCAGTGACCCGTCCTTGAGCAGGCGCGCCGAGATCGCGACACCGGCGTACCCGAGACCGGCCAGCAGGCCGAGTAGTGCGGTCGAGGCGCCGTGCTGCGAACGGCTCGCGACACCACCCAGTACCGCGATGGTGACCAGGCCGACGATGATGCCGATGGTGAGGCTGTGATGCTGCGCGCTGGCGCCCGCGTCACCAGCCGCGACCGCGAGCAGGCCGAGGCCGACGACGACCCCCGCCACGGCCGACCATTCGAGCGCGCTGAGCTGGTCCGACATCAGCCGGGTCGCGAGCAACGCGGTGACGACGAGGCTGACGGCGATACCGGCCTGGGCGAGGTAGAGCGGCAGATGTCGCAGAGCGACAAAGTGCAGAGCGAAGCCCGCCAGGTTGAGGGCCAGCGCGCCGAGGAACGCGGGCTGCTTGAGCAGCTTGACCACGAACCCGCCGAGCCGCCGCGGATCCAGCTCCGATTCGGTCGGCACCTTCCGTGAGCCAACTGCCTGCGCGATCGCGCCGATACCGAACAGCACCGCGGCCCCGAGGGCCGCGCCGAGACCGAGGACCACTACGCGACGACCCTACGGCGCCAGGTCAGGTACAGGCTGAGCGCGGCGTAGTACACAAGGTAGGCCAGCGAGATCACGACCACGATCGCGTTCGGGTGCGGCATCTGCGCCAGGAGGACGGCGTACGACGCCAGCCAGACCGCCGTCGTCAGCAGGTTCAGCGAGCGGAACGCCTTGGTCCGCGACGGGTACACGTACTTCACCGGGATGAAGACGAGCACCGAGAACACGACCAGCAGGACGCCGGTGACGACCGGGCTGAGGCCTAGCACGATGATGTAGAACGCGACCACGTTCCAGTAGCTCGGGAAGCCTAGGAAGAAGTGGTCCTCGGTCTTCGCGTCGACCCGGCAGAACTGGTAGCTGGAGGCAAGCAACGGCAACGCGCCGAGGACCGCGCCCCAGGTCCCGGACGGCAGGTAGCCGCCGGTCCAGAGCAGCACGATCGGCGCGAAGGCGTACGTCAGGTAGTCGACGATGTTGTCGAGCATCGCGCCGTCGAACCACGGGATGGTCTCCTTCACCCGTAGCCGGCGCGCCAGCATCCCGTCGGTACCGTCGATCACCAACGCCGCCAGCCCGAGCCAGAGCGCCCGGACGGCGTCGCCGTCGATGGCAGCGATGACGATCAGCAGCGCGAGCACCGTTCCGCTCGCGGTATAGGCATGCAGTGCAAGTCCGGCCAGACGCAGCCGCGTCGACCCGACGAACGGTTCCCGCACCGCGTCGTGTGTGGTCAGGACAACTCCCAGAACTCTCCGACGCAGCGCGCCGGGCCGGGTCACGGTGAACCCGGCCGCCGCCAGCGTCTCACAAGCCTGGGCCCGGCCCTGTCACCGACCGTCGTCCGGACCAGATCTTTGCAAGGACTTAGGCCCTGTCTGGTAATCCACCAGACAGGGTCTAGTTGATGGGTTCGAGTACGAAGACCGGGATCTTGCGGCTGGTCTTGGTCTGGTACTCGGCGTACGGCGGGTAGGCGTCGACGCCGCGGGCCCACCACTCGTCGTACTCCGCGCCGTCGATCTCGCGGGCGACGTACTCGCCGACGGCCTCGCCGTCCTGCAGCGTCACCTTCGGGTCGGCCTTCAAGTTGAAATACCAGACCGGGTGCTTCGGCGCGCCACCGAGCGACGCGAAGGCCGCGTACACCCCATCGTGCTCGACCCGCATCAACGGCACCTTCCGGATCTTGCCGCTCTTGGCGCCGCGCATCGTCAGCAGCACCACCTTCATGCCCATAATCTCGACCACATCGGTCGTCCCGGCCGCGGTCACCTTGTCGACCTGCTCCCGCACCCAGCCCGCGGCGCTCGGAGCGTACTCGTCCTCATGCTTTGATGTCATGTCACCGATCCTAATGGTGACACGTCACGCAGACCAACCGGCTCAGACTGCGCAGGACTTGAGTTGGGCGGCGGTGGCGATGGTGGCCTCGATCCAGCGCCGGCGGAGGAAGTGGGCCTTGGCCAGGCGGTGGACGCCGTCGAGGACCACCAGGCGGCCGCGGTAGGCGACCAGGTTGATCGGGAAGTCGAGGTCGGCGTCCATCACCCGCTGGTAGTGGGCGCGGAAGTTCATCGGGGTCTCGGCGACCTGGTGCGGGGTGACCTTGAAGCGGTCGCCGTCCAGCTGCCACAACGGCAGGTCGAACATCCAGACCAGGTCGGCGATCTCGACCGGCTCCACCTTCAGGTCGAGCTCCCACAGCTTCGCCAGCTGCCAGCGGTACGGCGGGAACACCTCCCGCAACGTCTCCGGCATCATCGCGACCAGTTCGTCGAACGAGACGTCCGGTCCGGCCCGCTCCGCGCCGAAGGTGTCGCCCAGCCCATCGATCGTCACGACGGAACAGGTTACGCCATCGGCAGGGCGACGACGACCACGTTGCTCAGGTACACCGAGCCGTTCCAGTCCTCACACGTCACCAGCACGAGCCGGCCACGAACGCCCTGGTCGAACACCTGCGCGGCCCGCTTCGCGAGAGTTGCTTTCCGGTACGTCGTGACCGTCGCGACCTGGTACCGCAGCGGACCGCGGACGGTCGTCAGCTGGACAACCGATCCCGGGACAAGCCGGCCAAGGTCGTCGAACGCGCCGCCACCGGTGTGCACGGTATGACCGGTGATGACGGCCGAACCACGTTTCGCCCCGGGCTGCGCGCCGCCCGACCACCAGCCGACCATTGTCGGGTCGGACGGCGGGGTCAGTGCGGCGTCCACCGCCTTGATCGAGACGACCGGCGCACTGACGCCCAGTTGCGGGATGGTGATCGCGGTCGGGCGGCCGGGGCGCGTGTTCACCGGCGTACGGCCGGCCGACTTCGGCAGCGGTTTCCCGGAAGCCACGACCACCGGCCGAGGTGACACCGAGGTCACCGACGGGAACAGCAAGGGTGCCGCGCCCGCATGATCGTCACCGTCGAACTGCAGGTACGCACCAGCGGCCAGTACGCCTACGCCGACGACGGCGACCACCCCGCTCCACCGCAGGGGAGCGGGACGGCCGCGTCGACGGGCAGGGCTCACTACTGGACGCTGTGCTTTCCGCGTCGGCGGAGCGCGACGAACCCGCCACCGGCGAGCATCACGCCACCGGCCGCGAGCAGCATGCTGCCCAGCATCCCGAACATACCGTTGCCACCAGCAACCGAATTACCGGACCCCGGGCCGCCGAGGCCGGCGTTCACCTCGGTCGGTACGCCGCCGGTCGGAGTCTCGGACGGCCCACCGGCCGGCGGCGTGGTCGCAGTCGGCGCGGTCGACGTACCGGGCGATGTCGGCGTGGTCGCAGGCGGAGTCGACATTGTCTCCGTCGGCGCAGTCGTGCTCGGCGGAGCCGTCGTCGTGGGCGGCGCCGTGGTGGTAGGCGGCGCCGTGGTGGTCGGCGGGGCCGTGGTCGTGGGCGGCGCCGTCGTGGTCGGCGGAGCCGTGGTGGTCGGCGGCGCCGTCGTGGTCGTGGGCGGAGGCGTCGTGGTCGGCGGAGGCGTCGTGGGCGGCGTCGGGGCGCAGCCCTCCACCCAGAACACCTTGTGCTTGACGTCCGCGCCGATCGAGCCGGGTGCGTCCACGGTCAGCTTCACGTGGTAGCCCTGCTGCGGCTGCGGCTGGCCGGTGAACGTCAGCGTGTAAGTCTCACGCGCGTCCAGGTCGTTCCCACCACCGGCAGGGTCCTCGCCGATGAACGGGTTGAGGTTGCCGGAGACGACCTTCAGCCCACCGTCCGCGGTCGGCGCCTGGTCCTCGAAGGTGACGGTCGCCTTGTAGTCACCCTTGTCGTAGTTGTAGAACTCGACGTTGAACACGCAGCCCTGGTGCGGGTTGTTCTCGGGCACCTTGCTGATCTCGACACCCTCGATCTTGACGGTGCCGTTGTTGCCCTTCGGATCTTGTGCTGCGGAAGTCTGGTCGGCGTTGGCCGACGGCGCGACGAGCAGGGTCGTGGCGCCGAGTAGCAGTGCGAGCGCTCCGGCGCCGGCGAACAGGCCGGCGGCCCGGGAGTGCATACCCGTGTGGGTCATGTCCGTCCTCGAACAAAGCAGGGGATAGAGAGGTCCAGGAGAAGTATTTCGGTTCCGTTACAACAGTCAAGGCGGTTGGGTAACGATTGACCGCACGGATCCTGGGTTATCCACAGGTGCCGGACAGTGCTCACGCACCGGGGGCTGGTGGTGACCTGCCCGGTGCGTGAGCCGCTTGTTGCCGAGGACAAGCTCGTCAGCGGGAGTGGCGTCCCTGGCGCCGGAGTGAGGCGATCGCGCCGCCCGCAAGGAGCATGCCGCCGAGTGTCATCAGGATGCCGCCGGTCGCGCCCGGCCGGTCGTCGGTCGTTGCCGCGACCGCCCGGGGCGGCGTACCGGGCAGACCCGCCTCGATGGCGGTCGGTACGCCGGTACTCCGGTGATGCGTCGGAACCACCGAGGTCGTCGCCGGGTGCGAGGTGGTCGGCACAGTCGTTGGCGGCACCACCGGTGTCGTCGACGGCACGGTCGGCGGCGTCGACACCGGCGTGGTAGGCGGTGTGCTCGGCGGCGTCGTCGGTGGCGTCGTCGGTGGCGTCGTCGGAGGAGTAGTCGGAGGTGTGGTCGGCGGCGTCGTCGGCGGCGTGGTCGGCGGGGTCGTGGGAGGCGGAGTGGTCTCGCAGCCTTGGACCCAGAAGACCTTGTGCTTGGTGTCGTTCCCGATCGAGCCGTCGGCGTGGATGGTCACCTTGACGTGGTAGCCCTGCTGCGGATCCGGCGGCCCGCTGAACTGCAGCGTGTACACCTCCCGCGCGTCCAGATCCGTCCCACCACCGGCAGGATCCCCACCGATGAACGGGTTCAGGTTGCCGGACACCACCTGCAGCCCGGCGTTACCGGTCGGCGGCTGGTCCGTGAACTGCACGGTCGCGGAGTACGGCCCCTGCTCGTAGTTGTAGAACTCGACCGTGAACGTGCAGCCCTGGTGCGGGTTGTTGTTCGGCGGATGGTCGCCGAGCTCCACCCCGTCGATCTTGATCGTCCCGTTGTTCCCCGGCGGCGCGGCCATCGCCGCGAGCGGCGCGACCGGCGTACTCCCGCCCGCGCCGGACTGCATCAGCAGCACACCGGCGCCGATCAGAACCGTGAGCGCTCCAGCGGCGGCCGCGACTGCGGCAGCCTGAGCACGTACTCCCTTGACCATCCCCGTACCCCTGTCTCGCATGGTCACCCAAAGGTCACAGCGCGCATCTCCTCTGCAGTATGACCCTGTCGTTGCCCAAGTCAACAAACGGCGGGGTTGACAACGAGAGACTTGCTTGCCTCAGGCATGCGCTCTGCGGTGGATGATGACGATCGCCGCGTCGTCCCCGGCGCCGCCGGCGCTCTCGACCAGGTCCCTCGCCGCGCCCTGGAACCCGTGCGCCACCAGCCGCTCGGCCTGTCCCACGAGCCGGTCGGTCCCGCGCCCGATGTCCTGCTGCGGCGTCTCCACCATCCCGTCGCTGTAGAGGAACAGCGCATCGCCGAGCTTCAGCTGCCCGTGGTTCACCGCGAACTCGGGAGACTCGACCAGCCCGAGCAACGGCCCTTCGGCGTCCCGCGTCTGCCAGCGCCCCGACCAGGCGTCGAACTGGATCGCCGGCGGATGCCCGGCCGTACGTACGTCGAACTTGCCGGTCGCGAGGTCGAGGACGACGTGGACGACGGTGGCGAAGTCGTCGTCCCATTC
This sequence comes from Kribbella sp. NPDC031520, assembly GCF_055580825.1. Taxonomy (NCBI): domain Bacteria; kingdom Bacillati; phylum Actinomycetota; class Actinomycetes; order Propionibacteriales; family Kribbellaceae; genus Kribbella; species Kribbella sp. NPDC031520. The sequence goes on along the minus strand of NZ_JBVIKS010000006.1, from coordinate 217,886 downwards.
CTGCCGCCGGATGTACCGGTTCGCGGACGGCAGGAACTCCTCCACCGGTACGACGCCGAGCAGGCCGCCGAACGCACCGGACAACAGCAACGCCCGCGTCCCGGCGTCGATACCCTTGCCCGAGACATCGACCAGCGCGACCTCGAGCACGTCGTCGTGCACCGTCGACACGACGAAGTCACCGGAGAACGTCGACGCCCCGGCGGACTGGATCCACGACTCGACCAGCCAGCCCGTCGGCAGCCGCGGCAGTTCGCCCTGCGCGGTCAGCGTGTCCCGCAGTTCCATCAGCATCGACTCGCCCCGGGTCCCCGGTACGCCGAGCCGGCTGCGTACTTTCGCGCTGGTGATCATGATCCAGCCGACCACCGCGAGCACCAGCACGAACCCGAACCGCGGCACCGACAGCCCGCGGGACAGGACGACGTACGCGCCGAACGTCGTCGTGATGGCCGTCAGCGCGACCAGTTCGCCGAGCCGCAGCAGGACACCGCCCACCACCAGCGGAACGATCAGGAACGTCGCCGGTACCAACGCCGGCCAGCTCAGGCTCGCGATCGAGATCACCAGCTGCACCAGCATCAGCGCGACGAACGCGACCCGGTGCGAACGGCGGGCGCGACGGCCCAGCGCCTCGACCCGGCGGCCGATGCGTCGTACCAGCGCAAGACCGCCGCTCTTCCTCATGGTGTGAAGAAGATAACGGTACCGATCGGTCCGCGCATCAATTCGCAACACGATCGAAGACGTTCAGCTCTTGCGGGTGAGACCGGTGCGCTGGCATTTGGGGCACCAGAACAAGTTACGGCCCGCGAGGAGCTTCGTCCGGATCACCGACTGGCAGACGTAACACCGTTGCCCCTGGCGCCGGTACACGTAGACCTCGCCGCCGTGGTCGTCCTTCCGCGGGTCGCGGCCCATCGCCTCGGGCGTGTGGTCGTCGGCGACGGTGTCGATCCGGCCGGTCTCGACGCCGTACTTCATCAGCTCGAGCAGGTCGTCCCACATCCCCTGCCACTCGCGCTTCTTCACCACGTTGCCGGGTGTCATCGGGTTCAGCTTCGCCCGGAACAGCACCTCCGCGCGGTACACGTTGCCGACGCCGCTCAGCACGTCCTGGTTCATCAGCAACTGCCCGATCGGCAGCTTGCTGCGGTGGATCCGCTTCCAGGCGAGCTCCGGGTCGGCGTCGTCGCGCAGCGGGTCGGGCCCGAGCCGGCCGAGCAGCTTCGCGCGTTCCTCGTCGGTGATCACCTCGCACACGGTCGCGCCGCGCAGGTCGGCGTACGACGTGGCGTTCTGCAGCCGGACCCGGACCGCGCCGACCGGTTCGGGTACCGGGGCCGGCCGGATGTCCATCTTCCCGATCAGGCCGAGGTGGATGTGCAGCCACCCGGCGCCCTCGAAGTCGGCGAGGAAGTGCTTGCCGTGAGCCTCGGTCTGCCGCAGGACATGCCCGTCGAGCAGCGCCGCGCCGTCGGCGAACCGCCCCTGCGGACTCGACGCCCGGACGGTACGGCCCCCGAACGCGTCCCAGACGTCGTTCGCCAACCGATGCAGCGTATGACCTTCAGGCATGATTCCTCGTATGGGGACGACAGGTGGTGCCAGAGGGGGCAAGGCGTCGACGCCTACACCGGCTGTGGTCGGGACCGGCCGGAGCATGCGCGCCCGGGACGTGTCCCGCCCCAGGCAACCGGTCAAGCGCCGACCGGTCCTGCCCCCAACAGATCAGGACGATGAGCGCACCGACGGGAGCTCGCCGGTCGATTCGTAGGCGGTCAGCATGTCGATCCGGCGGCTGTGCCGCTCCTCGCCGGAGAAGTCGGTCGCCAGGAACGTGTCGACGAACCCGGTGGCCTCCTCCTCGGTGTGCATCCGGGCCCCCACGCTGATGACGTTGGCGTTGTTGTGCTCGCGGCTGAGCCGTGCGGTGTCGGTGTTCCAGGCCAGCGCAGCCCGGACGCCCTTCACCTTGTTCGCGGCGATCTGCTCGCCGTTGCCGGAGCCGCCGATGACGATGCCCAGACTGCCCGGGTCGTTCACCACGGCCTGCCCGGTCCGCAGGCAGTACGGCGGGTAGTCGTCGACGGCGTCGTACACCGCCGGACCGTGGTCCGTGACGTCGTGCCCGGCAGCGGTGAGGTGCTGCACCAGGTGGTTCTTCAGTTCGAAGCCGGCATGGTCAGAGCCGATATGCACTCGCATGGCAGGCAATCTACTTGTCAGCTCACCGGTACGCGCACGCCGCCCGGCACAGTCAGCCCGGCGGTCAGCTGCGTCACAGCCGCGTACGCCTGCTCGTACGGCGTTCCGCACGGGTGCAGCGTGTAGACGGCAACGATCGTACGGTCGCCGGCGCCGACGGTGCCCGTGGTGTGCAGCGCCTCGCTCACGAGGTCCACGACGGACTCCGGCTTCGCCATGCTGGACCGGTACCCGTTGGAACTCTGGAATCCGGACCAGCCTTGCTTGATGCTGAAGTCCGGCGCGAAAACCGACGCGATCCCGAAGTACTGGTCGAAGCCGTCGGTGCCGTTCCGGGTCGCCTGGTGCAGCTGGCCCATGACGAACTCACGGACCGGCCGCGGGGCCTCCTCCAGCAGGTACCGGTAGATGCGGACTGTGTCGGCGGGCGTGATGGCGACGTAGCCCCAGAAGCCCGGATGGCTGGCGGGCGGTCCGGCTGTGTGCGTCAGCCCGAGCCGCCCGACCATCCGTTCCACCAGCGCCGCACCGCCGCGCTGGTCCCAGTAGTAACTGGCCGCGTCGTCGTCACTGCTGCGCAGCATCACCTCGAGCCGCCGGCGGTCCTCGTCCGGTACGGCGTACTGCGGGCCGCGGTCCCAGAAGAAGTCGAGCGCGATCAGCAGCTTCACCACGGACGCCGTCCGGAACTGCAGGTCGACGTCCTGCTCGTGCACGAACTGCCCGGTCCGGCGGTCGAACACCGCGATGCCGGCGATCACCTCAGGCAAAGTCATCTGAAACCTACTCACGAGTGGGCGGATTCCTGCGTGAGCAACTTTCGCGGTTCGGGTGGCTCCGGTTCAAGCCCTGAACGGTCAGTCGAAGATCGGGCCGCGGTCCCGGGTGCGCTTGATCTCGAAGAAGCCCTCGGTGCCGGCCACCAGCCGGACGCCGTCCCAGAGCTTGCCGGCCGCCTCGCCCTTCGGCGCCGGGGTGACCACCGGGCCGAAGAACGCGGCGCCCTCGACCGAGATCACCGGCGTACCGACCTCCATGCCGACCTGGTCCATGCCGGCGTGGTGCGACTTCTTCAGCGCGTCGTCGTAGCGGTCGGTGTCGGCCGCCTCGATCAGCGACGCGGGCAGCCCGACCTCGGCCAGCGCCTCCTCGATCACGTCGCCCTTGCCGTCGCCGATCCCCCGGCCCTCGACGTGGATCCGCTGGCCGAGCGCGGTGTACAGCGGCAGCAGCACCTCGTTGCCGTGCGCCTGCTCGGCCGCGATCAGCACCCGGACCGGGCCCCACGCGTTGCTCAGGAAGCTGCGATATTTCTCGGAGAGCTCCTCGCGGCCGTCGTTCAGCACGGCGAGGCTCATCACGTGCCAGGTCGTCTGCACGTCCCGGACCTGCTCGACCTCGAGCATCCAGCGAGACGTCATCCAGGCCCAGGGGCAGGCCGGGTCGAACCAGAAATCAGCGGAGGCAGTCATATCCACCATCATACAAAATTAAAACAACCGATACCGTCTTGGTATCCAATACCCGATGTCGGGGGGAAACCCTCGGCGAACCTGAGATCCAGGTGCATAGGATGCGGACATGCCTGGAACCAACCTGACGCGCGACGAAGCGCGTTCCCGTGCGGGCGTGGTCAGCGATGTGAGCTACGCGATCGAGCTCGACCTGGCCAACGCCCCGACCGGTGCACCGACGTACCCGTCGGTGACCACCATCACCTTCGCCGCCGAGGCCGGCGCGAGCACGTTCGCCGACCTGATCGCGGACAAGGTCCGCGAGGTGACGCTGAACGGCGCCGCCCTGGACCCGGACGTGGTCTACGACGGCGCCCGCATCCAGCTCGACGGGCTGGCCGAACGCAACGAGCTCCGGGTGGTGGCGGACTGCCTGTACTCGCGGACCGGTGAAGGGCTGCACCGCTCGGTCGACCCGGCCGACAAGGAGACGTACCTCTACACCCAGTTCGAGGTACCGGACGCCCGCCGGGTGTTCGCCACCTTCGAGCAGCCCGACCTGAAGGCCCCGTTCACGTTCACCGTTTCGGCACCGGCCCGCTGGGTCGTCATCTCGAACGCCCCGACTCCGGAGCCGACGCCGTACCAGGGCGAGAACGGCGAGGAGCTGGCCCGCTGGGAGTTCCCGCCGACCGAGCGGCTCTCGACGTACGTCACCGCCGTCGTCGCAGGCCCGTACCACGTGGTCACCGACGCGTACGAGGGCCCGTACGGGACGTACCCGATGTCGCTGCTGTGCCGTCCGTCGCTGAAGGATGCGCTCGACGTGGACGACCTGTTCGAGGTCACCAAGCAGGGCTTCGCGCTGTTCGAGGAAGCGTTCGGTACGCCGTACCCGTTCCACAAGTACGACCAGGCCTTCGTGCCGGAGTACAACATGGGCGCGATGGAGAACGCGGGCTGCGTGACGCTCCGCGACGAGTACCTGTTCCGCAGCCGGACGACGCACGCGGAAATGGAAGCCCGTGCGAACACCGTGCTGCACGAGCTGGCGCACATGTGGTTCGGCGACCTGGTCACGATGACCTGGTGGGACGACCTGTGGCTGAACGAGTCCTTCGCCGAGTGGGCCAGCCACTGGGCGCAGGTGGTCGCGACTACGAAGTACGCCGACGCGTGGACGACGTTCTGCAACGCCCGGAAGAACTGGGCCTACCGGCAGGACCAGCTGCCGTCGACGCACCCGATCGCCGCGGACATGATCGACTTCCACGCGGTCGAGGTGAACTTCGACGGCATCACCTACGCCAAGGGCGCGTCGACGCTGCGCCAGCTGGTCGCGTTCGTCGGTGAGGAGACCTTCGTCACCGCGCTGAAGGAGTACTTCAAGGACCACGCGTTCGGCAACACCGAGCTGGCCGACCTGCTGAAGCCGCTGGAGAAGGCGTCCGGCCGGGACCTCGACGACTGGACCGAGCGCTGGCTGCGGACCGCCGGCGTGAACACGCTGCGCGCCGACTTCGCGGTCGACGACGAGGGCGCGTTCACGTCGTTCGCGATCGAGCAGACCGCGACGGAGAAGTTCCCGGTACTGCGGCCGCACCGCCTCGCCGTCGGGCTCTACCGCCGGACCGACGCCGGCCTGGTCCGGACCGAGCGGTTCGAGGTGGACATCGACGGCCCGCGCACCGAGCTGCCGGAGCTGACCGGCGCGACCCAGCCGGACCTGGTGCTGCTGAACGACGACGACCTCACCTACGCGAAGATCCGGCTGGACGAGCGGTCCCGGGCGACGCTGGTGGAGTCGATCGACCAGCTCACCGAATCGTTGCCCAGGGCACTCGCCTGGGGCTCGGCCTGGGACATGACCCGGGATGCCGAGATGCCGGCCAGCCAGTACGTCGGCATCGTGCTGCGCGGGATCCGGGCCGAGACCGACCTGACCGGCGTCCGCTCGCTGCTGAACCAGGCGAGCAGCGCGATCAACCAGTACGCCGCCCCGCAGAACCGGCCCGCCCTGCGCGCTCAGTTCGAAGAGGCGCTGGCCGGTCTGGTCGCCGACTCGGAGGCGGGCAGCGACCACCAGCTCGCGTTCGTCCGCGCGTACAGCTCGGGGGTCTTCTCCGAGGCCGGTGCCGAGCGGCTCGCCGGCTGGCTGGAGGGACGCGACCTGCCGGAAGGCCTGGTCGTCGACACCGACCTGCGCTGGACGCTGATCGTGGCGCTGGCCCGGCTCGGCCGGATCGGCGCGGAGGAGATCGACGACGAGCTCACCCGTGACACCACGATCACCGGTCAGGAGCGGGCCGCCCAGGCGCGTGCCGCCCGGCCGACCGCCGAGGCCAAGGAAGAGGCGTGGCGAGTCGCGGTCGAGTCCGAGGACACCCCGAACGAGACGCAGTTCCGGACCATCCTCGGCTTCCAGCAGCCGGGCCAGGAGGACCTGCTGCGGCCGTACGTTGACAAGTACCTCAACGCGGCCAAGGACGTGTACACGCGGCTCGGCTCGTCGATGGGCGAGAACGTGCTGGTCTACCTGTCCCCGCGGCACCTGGCCGACCAGGCGGCGCTGGACGCGCTGACAGGCTGGCTGGCCGCGGAGTCGTCGTCCGTGGACGCCCCGACGCTTCGGTACGTCACCGAGGCTCAGGCCGACCTGACCCGCGCGATCGCCGCACAGGCAACCGACACCGTCGCCTGAAGTTTCTGACAGGGCCGGTCTCACGGTGAGACCGGCCCTGTTGTTTTTTGGACATCGCATTGAACCTCGCTGTGCGGTAAGACTGGACCGGTGCCCGCCTCAGATCCCGCCTTGGCTGGTGCGGCAGCTGTTGCGCTGACCGGACTCGCAGAGGCGTACCGACCCCGCCCAGTCACTCCCCTGATGCCCTGGCGGTACCCACACCGCCTGGTGAAGCCGTACATCATCACGGCCCGCGGACGGCAGTGGGACGACGAGATGGTCGATATCGCCCGCGGCACCGCCGGCCGGCAGCTCGACTTCGACGACGCGATGGGCTCCGTCGGACTCGGGGTCGTCGTACTGCACCTGGGCGACGACGGCATCTACCTGGTCGTGCAGAGCTGGGCACGCGACTTCCAGTCCCGCCTGAGCATCTTCAGCGGGATGGAAGTCGACGACCTCCGCCCGGCACCGATCGGTGCCGCACCGTGCGTCTGGGAACTAGAGGTGCTCAGCCACGAGCGTGCGTCGTACGTGAACCATATCCTCTCGGCTGACGTCGACGTCGACGCCTGGCTGGACGACGCCTTGGACACCCGCCCTACGGTCCGCTACGACGGCATCCCGTCCGGCACCTAGTTCTTGCCGGCTGCGTCGAGGCGTTGCCGCTGGTCCGCTGTGAGCTCCAGATCAGCGGCAGCAAGGCTCTCGTCGATCTGTGCGACCGAGGACGCACCTACGAGTGCCACGGTGGGGATCTCGCCACCAGTAAGCCAAGAGAGCACCACCTGGTTCGCCGTGGCGCCCGTCTCCTTCACGACCTCGTCCAGCGCAGTCCTCCGAGCTCTCGTGCCCGCGTGGTCGTAGGACTCGTCCAGAGGCTTGTCACCACGCACATACCCGCCGCTGAGCAGTGGTGAGTACGCCACCAGTGTGAGCCCGGGCTCTGCCCGCAGGTAGCTCAGCAGATTGCCCTCGGTCACACCGATGCTGCCGTCCTTCGAGCGGAGTCCTCCGAGATCGGTCCGCGCCCGGAAGTACGTGTGGTGGTACTGCAGTACGTCGTACGACGGCAGGCCCGCCTCTGCCGCCAACGCGCGGTACCGCTCGATCCGCCAGGTCCAGTAGTTGCTCAACCCGACCAGCCCGACCGTCCCGTCGTTCACAAGAGTCCCGAACGTCTCGACCTGCTGCTCCAGCGGTGTGGCGTAGTCGTCGATGTGGGCGTAGTACAGGTCGACGTGGTCGCGGCCGAGGTTGTCCAGGCTCCGCGCCACTGACTCCTTGATCACCTGCGGCGACAGGCCCTCCAAGTCCTCGGTCAGCTGCTTGGCCGGGCGCGGCGGTCGCCCACCCACCTTGGTCGCGATCGTCAGCTCGTCCCCCACTCCGCGACTCTTGAGCCACCGCCCGAGCAGCTGCTCGGACTCCCCGCCCTGGGTGCCGTTGATCCAGAACGCGTAGTTGTTGGCCGTGTCAACGAACGTGCCACCGGCCTCGACGTACCGGTCCAGGACTGCGAACGAGGTCTGCTCGTCCGTCGCCGTTCCCATCAGCATCGCCCCGAGGGCGATCGTGCTGACCCGGCGCTGCCGCGCAGGGTCCGTCCCCATCGTCAGATAACGCATGACAGCAGCCAAACAACTAGAGCGCTGTCTAGGTCAAGACATTGCGGATCCCGACGTGTCCCGATTCGCTCCGTGAGAATCAAACGAGCGCTGGTCGGCGGACGGTGAACAGGCGTGTGCGGTGCGCGATTCCCTTGTGGAGAAAGAGATTCTCACCACCTGAAAGAGGCTCATTTATACGCTCGATCGGATTAAGCTGCACCGGATACTTCAGTCTGGGGCGATCTGGGGAGGGGCCCTGCTGTGACACGCGCCGATCACCGGAAGCGGAAGGTCCAGCGTTCGCGCAGCGCGATCAGCGCCGGCATCGTGGCCGGGCTCGCGCTGGCGGCCGTGTTCGGGTACGTCCTGACCCGCCGCTCGGCCGACGACCAGACGGCTGACGGGCTGCAGATCGGCTCAGGTACCGACAGCGGTGCCGCCGCGCCGGCCGGAAGCGCCACCGGGAGCGCGACGAAGGGCGACCGCAAGCCACCCGTGGCGGCGACGAAGAAGCCGACCGTCACCCAGCCGTCGGCGAAGGTCCAGACGGTCACGCCGCCGCCGGTGAACACCGGCCCGACGTCACCGAAGTTCAAGCACGGCCAGTGGATCGCCGTACTGGACAAGTACCCGGTCGACGCCGAGCAGTCCGCCAGGGACACCGCGGCCAAGGTCACACGGGCCGGCATCCCGGCGAAGGCCATGCTCGTCAACGGCCAGTACCCCGGCATCACGGACAGTTCGCTGACGCCGATCACCGGCACCTGGGTGGTCTACCTCGGCCCTGGTACGTCCTCGGCGCAGCTGCTCAACCTCTGCCAGGACCCGCGGACGCAGGCGGCGTACCAGAGCGCGTGCCCGACCTACGAACCGGCCGGCTGAGGCACGTCGTCGGTCGCGAGCCGGGCGTGCAAGTGGGAGTCGTGCCGCTGCCCCGTCGGCTCGACGTAGTAGTCCCGCATCACACCCTCCAACTGGAACCCGGCGCCTAGTGCGACCCGGCAGGAGCCCTCGTTGACGAGCGAGTGGTCCAGTGAGATGCGGTGCAGCCGCAGACCGTCGGTGGCGAAGCCCCAGCGTGCGGCAGCATCGAGTACGCGTGCACCGAGCCGGCGGCCGCGTGCCGCGGGGCTCACCCAGTACGCCGCGACGGCCTGATCAGGCACGCGGTGCACGTCCCGCAGGGTGACGCTGGCGATCACTTTGTCGGTCTCGCTGTCGGCGACCGCGAAGACCGCGTTGCCGTGCGACCAGCTGTCGATCCGCGGCTCCAGCCACCTGCGGGCACGGAGCTCCGCAGGTGTGCTGAGGACAGCTGTCCCGGCCGTCCAGCGCAGGATGCCGGGGTCCTGCAGCGCGACAGCCACTGCAGCCTCGTCGGAGACGGCGAACGGACGGAGTACCACGTCGCCCAGGTCGATACGACGCGGCTGCAGCCGGGACACTAGAGCTTGTGGGGCTCGTTGTTCGCGTGGAGCAGCGGGGCCTGGTGCGCGTGGGCACCCAGCTGCTGTACGCCGGTCACCAGGCCGCCGGCCAGGTCACCGGTCGCGAACGACGTCTGCATGGTCAGCGCGGCCAGACCGGCGGACGAGTCCGACAGCTGCCGGCGGGCCTGCGAACCGGTCACGATCTCGAGCCGGCGGCCGGCCGGGTCGACGTACACCAGGACGGAGCTGTCCGGGTCGTCGAGCTCGTTCAGCAGCTCGATCGCGAACGGACGGGTCTCGGAGTCGGCGCCACCGACGTACACCGAGAAGTGCAGGCCGGACACCTCCTCGGCGTTCCGGACCGCGCGCTCGATGTCGTGGAGCTGGTCAGGGGTGAAAGCGTCACCAGCTGGCACTTGCGCCTCCGATGGTGCGGGCGACGCCGGCGGCGGTCGCGGTGGCAGCCGGAGCGGGGTCGAGCTCGGGCAGGTTCGCGGGGTCGGGCTTGGTGGCGGTCGGCCCGTTGATCCAGACCGGCGGTGCCCACCAGGACAGCCCCGGACGGTACCGCGGGCCGTTCGCGATCGAGGAGGCGAACGTCAGCAACGCCACCACCGCGATCACGAGCACAGGAATCCCGACGAACACCAGCAACGAGTGCCCGGACAATTCAGCAATCACGCCTGAAGCCTAGTACGCCCCGACCGCTGGAGGAGCAACCGCCCCTCCAGCGGGACCGAAGGCTCAGCAGCCGCCGCAGTTGTAGTACGTGATGTCCCAGTGCGAGCCCTCGTCGGCGTAGATGTTGCCGGCGCCGGACCTCCACTGCGGGTAGCCGTCGGCGCGGTCGGCGATCCGGGTGAAGGTGTTGTGGATGTAGTTCCCGACACAGGTGTACTTCGAGATGTCGACCTTGTAGCCGTTCCAGTGGCTGTAGGTCCCGCTCGCGTGACCGACCTCGGTGCCACCGGTGATGTTGATCGCGCACCCGCTGGCGGTCTTCAGCGTGCGTACGCCGTACACGGTGCTGTCGTTGATCTGCTCGAAGGACGTACAGGTGGAGTTGTAGCGGTCGGTACACCCACCGCTGGACGACCAGGTGATGCCGGCGGCACGGAAGATCGAGGCCGCCTGCGACTGGGTCAGCTTGGTCAGGGCGGAGGCCTGCTCGATCACCACCACACCGGGCAGCAGGCCGACGGCGACGGCGACGAGCGGTACGAGGATGCGTCGGAGCACGGATTTCATGGGGACACTCCTTGAAAACGGGGCGGTTTTTCAAAGAATGAACTTCCCACGAAAGATATTGCCGAAACCCCGGCCTGCTCAATGCCGCTAGATGTTCAGCGCGCCGATCAGCCGTCGTAGGCGGAGGTTGTTCGGGAGGTCCTCCACCAGGACAGGATCGCCGTGAGGACCGCCGAGCGGGACGCGCCAGTTCGGGTACTCGTCCGTCGTACCGGGCTGGTTCTGCGTACGGCGCTCTCCGACGGCGTCCGTCAGCGCGACGCCGACGAGCTTCGCGGGCGTGTGGGCGACGTACCGGTGCAGCGCCTCGACGATCCGCTCGACGTCGCCGTCGGTGTTGCTGAGGAGGTGCCGCTCACGGAGCGCGTTGAGCCACGCGTCGCGGTCTGCCTCGTCTACGGCGAGCTCCTCGGCCACAGGGCGCGTGAGCAGACCTAGGCGGTTCCGTAGCTCCACGTGGTCGCCGGCGAGGTACCCAGCCGTCGGCGGAAGGTCATGCGTCGTGACAGTCGCCAGGCAGAGCTCTCGCCACCGCTCCGGCGTCAGCGGCTTCCCGTCGGCGTCCCGCTCGAACCAGAGCACCGACGTACCGAGAATGCCGCGTTCGGTCAGGTAGTCGCGTACCCACGGCTCCACCGTCCCCAGGTCCTCGCCGATCACGGTGACACCGGAACGCTGCGCCTCGAGCACCAGGATCCCCACCAGCGCCTCATGGTCGTACCGGACGTACGTGCCCTCGGTCGGCCGCTCCGGCGACGTCACCCACCACAGCCGGAACATGCCGAGGATGTGGTCGATCCGCAGCCCGCCACCGTGCCGCATCACGGCCCGCACCAGGTCCCGCCAGGCGGCGTACCCGGTCTCGGCCAGCGCGTTCGGGCGCCACGGCGGTTGCGACCAGTCCTGTCCCTGCTGGTTGAACGCGTCCGGCGGTGCGCCCACGTGGATGTTCGGCGCGAGCACGTGCTGCAACGCCCACGCGTCAGCCCCGTCCGGATGCACGCCGACGGCCAGGTCGTGTACGACGCCCAGTGACATCCCGGCCGCCTTCGCCCGGGCCTGCGTACGGCCCAGCTGCTCGTCCAGCTGCCACTGCAGCCAGCAGTGGAACTCCACCGCGTCCGGGTTCTCGTTGCGGAAGGCAACAACCGCCGGCGCGGTGGGGTCCTGCAGCTCCTCCGGCCACTTGCTCCACTCCGGCCCATGGACGTCGGCGATCGCGGCCCAGGTGGCGAAGTCGATCAGCCCCTGGCTCTCACGGTCGCAGTACGCGCCGTACTCCGCGATCCGCCCCACCGACGGCTGCACGCGGAACAGCACCTGCAGCGCCTCCCGCTTCGCGGTCCACACCGTGTCCCGGTCGATCGCGGTCGCGTCCTCGCTCAGCGCCCGCGCCTGCAGCGCCAGCGCCCGTACCTGGTCCCGCTCCATCGGCGCGAGGTCCCCGTACTCGTCGATGTCCTCGATCCGCAGGTAGATCGCGTTCCCGAAGCGACGCGACGCCGGGAGGTACGGCGACGGCTCCATGCGGCCGGCCAGCTCCGCAGCGTGCAGGGGGTTCACCAGTACGAAGCCCGCGCCCAGGTCGTGCGCAGACCATGCAGCGAGGTCGCCCAAGTCGTGGAGGTCTCCGATGCCCCAGGAGCGGCGCGAGCGTACGGAGTACAACTGGAGGACCCAGCCCCACGTCCGCTGCAACTTCTCCGGCTCGAGCTTCTTCGGCGTCACGATCAACGTGCTGACCGAGATCTCCGGGTTGGTACCGATCCGCGCACACAGCCGGTGGTAGCCGAGCGGCAGGTCCCCCGGCAACTGGAACGTCGCCTCGCCGACCTGTACGCCGTCGACCCACTCAGGCTCGACCCAGTGGTCCTGCTGCGGCAGGTCCCGGCGCTGGCCGCCGTCCTCGAGGTCTACCCACACCTCAGCCGTCGACCCGTGCGGCAGGTGTACGGCGAACCACGGGGTCCAGCCCTCCCGCATCACCACGGTAGGAGGCAACGTACGACGCCACCGCGCCTGCTGGTGCTCCGCGAGCGCAAGAGCTGCCTTCTCTGGGGTGGAGGCGTCTACGCCCAGTGCGGCGAGCACATCGGACACAACCTCACTGGAGACGATCACGTGCTCGCCTTGCCAGTTCCAGTACTCCGTGGCCACGCCATGGGCGACTGCAAGCTCGACAAGGGCCGGAGTGGGAGCTGTCACCCCAGCGAGTCTGCCGCATCAACCGCTGGTACGGCCAAACGGCGCGCGTTGCGCTACTCGTTAACCCGACGTCGACTGAGCACGAGAACGGCCAGGAGCAGTACGCCGCTTGCTACGACGAGGCCTATCGCCACACCGGCCAGGTTGTCGGTCAGTTGGTATAGGGAGATCGGCCAGATGACCAGGAGGATCGCGCAGCCGACCACGGCGTACGCCGGACGCCTGGTGCGCCCGTACGCGACGAGCAGCGCGGCCGGGCCCGCCGTACCGACTGCGAGTGCCATGATCTCGCCGCGTTCCTGCACCAGCCAGCAGATCGACGAGCTGAACATCGCCGCTCCGCCGAGTGACCACGACGTCACCTGATCGCGGACCAGGCCGAGCATCGCGAACACGAACGCGACGATGATGAACCCGGTCCCTGCGATGCCTGCGCTGTTCGCGGCCGATCCGGTGTCCGGAGTGAGGACGTCGGAGGTGATCACCAACACACCGACGGCCAGGATCCCAAAAGTTGCCACCAGCAACGATGATTCCTTCAGCCACCACAGTCCGCCGGCCGCCAGCGCGAGCGCGACCATCACCCCGGCGACCCGCCCGGCCTCCCCCTCGATCGCCACGAACGTCGCGAACCCGGCCACGCAGCACCCGAGCGAGGCGAGCGCCGCGCTCAGCTGCCGGCGCCGTCCGACCAGCGCGAGCAGAACGGCCACGCCGAGCAACCCGACCGCGGCCGTCGTACCGGTGCTGACCCGCGCGGCGCGGCCCATCTCGCCCCAGTTCGCCAAGGTCAGGAGCGCGACGGCGCCGAGCAGGAGCGCGCCGCCGATGTACCCGAGGACCTCGACCAGCGCGTTGGCGTGCACCGCGGAGGGTGGGCCCTTCCGTTCGGCCTGCTCTGGATCGGCGGCCCCGCCCGACGGCCCCGCGGGCAATCGCGGCCGGCCAGGGTCCGCCAGGGCCGCGTCGAGCTCCGCGTCGGCCGCGTCCCGGATCGAGTCGGCCTGGTACTGGCGCAGCACACCAGCGCTCACGAGCCTGGAAAGCTCGTCGTCCAGACGACTCGACATGCTTTTCCGTCTCCTTGTCAGTCCTACTAACATCGGGCGGCGAGATGCCTATTCTGACCAGCTACCTTGTGTCCCTAGTCAGTCACCCCCTGTTTTCGCTGCCGGACTCCTTCCCGACCTTCTTCCGGACGGGGTCCGACGGCAAGCTGGAGATGACCGATCAGATCATCGTCGTCCCGGCCCGGATCGCCGGACTGATCGTCGGCTTCTTCGTACTGCGTTGGGTCCTGCACAAGGTCATCCGGCGGTTCGCGCGGCGGACCGGCAGCGGCGCCGTGGCCGGCGTGCTGTCGAAGTCCAAGCGCGGGCAGGAGTTCGTCGAGAACACGCTCGCGAACGAGCGCCGGGCCCAGCGCGCCGAGACGATCGCCTCGCTGCTGACCAGCGCAGTGACGATCGTACTCACGGCCATCCTCGTGGTGATGGTGCTCGCCGAGCTCGGATTCAACATCCTCCCGGTGATCGCGTCCGCGAGCATCATCGGCGTCGCGCTCGGCTTCGGCGCGCAGACGCTGGTGAAGGACTTCCTGGCCGGCGTGTTCATGATCTTCGAGGACCAGTACGGCGTCGGCGACCTGATCGACATGGAGAAGGCGACCGGCGTCGTGGTCGCGGTCGGCCTGCGCGTCACCACGCTGCGCGGCGAGGACGGCACCACCTGGTACGTCCGCAACGGCGAGGTGCTCCGCGTCGGCAACATGACCACCCGCGACCCGAACAACGCAGGCTCCTCCGGCGTCGGCTCCGGCACCGAGAAGGAAGAGGCTAGGACCGACGAAAATGCGGCGAGCGGTACGCAGGACGAAAACCAAGGTTGAGGTAGAGCCGCTCCGCGTCGGAGCCCGCCACCACCTGCAGTGTCAGCCGCTCGCCCGCAGCCTCCTGTCGCGCCTGCGCGAGCAACCGGGTCGCCAGCCCACGGCCGCGGTACTGCGGTTTCGTCGCCACCGCATAGATGCCGGTGACCGATTCGGTCCGTAGCACCAGGGTGATGGACGCCGGGTCCCCGTCGACGCGCAGCAGGTACAGCGACTGGTTCGGTGCGCAGTAGTTCTGCACCGCCCGCTCGGCGAACATCTCCCGCCACCAGCCGTAGTCCGGCTCCCCCACCTCGAGAAACGCCGCACTCTGCACCTCCGCAAACGCCTCGGCATCCCCGTCGGACGCAACACACACGACGGGAGCCGCGGGAGCCACGAGGGCTCTGCCTCCCGTCGTCTGTCCTGGAGTCTCCAGGTGCACCAGTACCTCGGCCGGCTTGAATCCGGCCGCCACGAGTCGCTCCTCCCAACCGGCGCCGCTCTCCGGCACCAGCCGGACCGTGCGGACCTCGGGCGGCAGCTCGGCGGCCGGGGAGAGTGGGATCCACGCCGAGAACTCCTCCGACTCCCCCACCACCTCGATCGCATCACCGAACCGCCGCACATCGCCACGATGCGCAGCGAGGAACGCCAGGTGATTCTCGAGCAGCTCGTCGACCATGCGCGCAGTCTGCCCGGGCGCACCGACAGAAATCAGCTGTTGACGTTGCGAGGCCGGCGGTCCATGATCGAGCACAATCATTAGGAAACCTTCCTATTGATTGTGTTCAGGCTCTGACCGCCCCCGATCCAAGGAGAGTCATGAAGATCCTCGTGAGCGCGGTGACCGCCGCGTGTCTGGCGACCGGTATCGCGTCCGCCGCCCAGGCGAGCACCCGCCCGGTGCATGCGCCGCAGGTGCAGGCTGCGGACCCGGCCAGCATCGGCGCAGCGCCGTACCTGTATCTCGGCTGGGGTAACCCGCAGAAGCCGACCGACGTGATGAAGGCCGCCGGGAACAAGTGGTTCACGCTGGCGTTCGTGCTGTCCGACGGCGGCTGCAACCCGAAGTGGGACGGCGACCGCACGCTGACCGGCGGCTCCGACCAGTCCGCGATCAACAGCATCCGGGCCGCGGGCGGGGACGTGATCCCGTCGTTCGGCGGCTGGTCCGGGAACAAGCTCGGCGAGAAGTGCAGCTCCGCCTCCGCACTGGCCGGGGCGTACCAGAAGGTGATCGACGCCTACAAGCTGAAGGCGATCGACATCGACATCGAGGACACCGAGTTCCACAGCAGCACCGCCCGGCAGCGGGTCGTCAGCGCACTGAAGACCGTCAAGAGCAAGAACCCCGGCATCAAGACGTACATCACGATGGGCACCGACCAGGGCGGACCGGACGCGTCCGGCGTCGACCTGATCAAGAGAGGCGCGGCCGCGGGGCTCGCCAACGACGGCTGGGTGCTGATGCCGTTCGACTTCGGTGGCGGCTCGACCAACATGGCGACGCTGACCAAGAAGGCCGAGGAAGGCCTCAAGGGCCGGCTGAAGAGCGCGTACGGCTACACCGACGACCAGGCGTACCGGCACATGGGTATCTCGTCGATGAACGGCAAGACCGACGACTCCGGCGAGACCGTCCGGCTGTCCGACTTCAGGTCGCTGCTCACGTACGCCCAGGACCACCACCTGGCCCGCTTCACGTTCTGGTCGGTGAACCGGGACCGTGCTTGTGGCGGCAGCAACAACGACGGCGACTCGTGCAGCGGGATCTCCCAGAACGCGTACGACTTCACCAAGGTGATCGCCCAGTTCCACGGCTGAAACAGACCAGTGCCCCGGCGACAGCTCGCCGGGGCACTGGCTTTGAACTTCAGACGGTTCTCAGGCGGTGAAGGTGACGTCCAGCGTGATCGGTACGGCGGACAGCGCCTGCGAGACCGGGCAGTTCTTCTTCGCGCCCTCGGCGAACTCCGCGAACTCGTCGGCGGTCAGGCCCGGGACGTTGCCGTTCACCGACAGCTTGATCCCGGTGATGCCCTCGCCCGGCTGGAAGGTCACGTCGGCCTGGGTGTCGATCGAGGCCGGCGCGTTACCGGCCTGGGCCAGCGCGTGCGACAGCGCCATCGAGAAGCAGGTGGAGTGCGCGGCCGCGATCAGCTCTTCCGGGCTGGTCTTGCCGTTGGCGTCGTTCGCGCGGGAGGCCCAGGTGACGTCGTACGTACCGACACCGGAGGACTCCAGGGCGACCTGGCCGGCGCCCTCCATCAGCGAGCCTTCCCAGTGAGCCTTCGCCGTACGGATGGTAGCCATGCTCGTGTTGTCTCCTTCGAAGAGAGATTCAGCGGCCGGACACGTCGATCGCGCCGGGGTAGTTCGGTTCGTCGGTGTTCACCATGCTGTGCGCGGCCATCACCATGTAGGTCCAGATCTGCTCGTCCTGCTCGGGCGTCAGGCCGAGCTCGTCCAGCGCGGCCCGCATGTGGCCGAGCCACCGGTCCCGTTGGCTCGGGGTGACGGCGAACGGGGCGTGCCGCATCCGCAGCCGGGGGTGCCCGCGCTGCTCGGAGTACGTCTTCGGGCCGCCCCAGTACTGCTCCAGGAACATCCGGAAACGCACCTCGGCCGGACCGAGATCCTCCTCCGGGTACAGCGCGCGAAGTTCCGGGTCGGCGGCGACACCGCGGTAGAACGCGGCCACCAACCGGTGGAAGGTTTCCGCCCCACCGACGGCGTCGTAGAAACTCTGCTGCTCAGTCATCTCGGATCTAGTCTCTCAACTGCTCACAACGTGCTTGAGCAGGGCTGCCTTTTCGGCGTCTCCGAGGGGGCGCTTGGCGTGCGTCGTACCGTCGACGGCGACGAGGACCGACTCCGCCTTCGCGTACACGTCCTCGGACTCGCCGCTGCGGTCCACGATGCGGGAGCCGAGCGTGTACGACGACGTACCGACGGAAGCGATCCACACGTCCACGTCGTACGGCGGGTGCCGGAGCAGGATCGGGCGGAGGTAGTCGACGGTCTGACTGACCAGGACGCACGGGTACTGCGCGAAGAAGTCGCCCGTCGTGTCCATCACCTGTCCGAGGAACGCGATCCGCGCCTCCTGCAGGTAGTCGAAGTACCGGACGTTGTTGACGTGGTCGTACGAGTCGATGTCCGACCAGCGGACCAGCACCTGGTAGGTGTACGTCACGCGCCCACCAGCTTCGACAGGGCCTCGCGCTCGAGCGGGCTGATCCGGCGCAGGCGGTTGGCCTTGAAGTCGAACGGGACCAGCTTGGTCCTGGCCTCGACGTACGTACGGCGCTCCGGCTCGGCGTCGAGGATCTCGTAATCGACCGTGAACGAGGCGGCCCGGATCTCGGAGATCCAGAGCTCGATCCGCACTGGTTCCGGACGGAAGTGCAGCGGCGCGCGGTACTCGACCTCGTGCCGGGCGACGAGCAGCCCGGTCTCCAGGGTGTCCGCGCCGAGCTCCTTGGCGGTCCGGAACAGGAAGTCGACGCGTGCGTCCTGGAGGTAGTCGACGTACCGGCCGTTGTTCACATGACCAAGCGCGTCCATGTCGCCCCACCGCAACGGGCAGTGGTAGACGTGGCGGTTGTGATGATCCACACCACGATCATGTCATCCGGGGTACTTCCGTCGTGACGGACCGTGGGTAATGTCATCTCCGGCAAGACCAGTTGACGATTGGAGCGGTGGATGACTGAGCAGCGGGTGGCGATCGTGACCGGGGCAGCCCGGGGAATCGGCGCGGCCGTCGCGCAGCGGCTCGCCGCGGACGGGAACGCCGTCGCCGTCATCGACCTCGACGAAGGTGCCTGCACGGCGACCGTGAAGGCGATCACCGAGGCCGGCGGCAAGGCGATCGGCGTCGGCGCGGACGTGAGCAAGTCCGACCAGGTCAGCGCCGCGGTCGAGCGGGTCGTCAGTGAGCTGGGCGCGCCGACGATCCTGGTCAACAACGCCGGCGTGCTGCGCGACAACCTGCTGTTCAAGATGTCCGAGGACGACTGGGACACGGTCATGTCGGTGCACCTCAAGGGCAGCTTCCTGATGTCGAAGGCCTGCCAGGCGCACATGGTCGAGGCCAAGTACGGCCGGATCGTCTTCCTCTCGTCGACCTCGGCGCTCGGCAACCGCGGCCAGGCGAACTACGCTTCCGCGAAGGCCGGCCTGCAGGGTCTGGCGAAGACGCTGGCGATCGAGCTGGGCAAGTTCGGCGTCACCGCGAACGCGATCGCCCCGGGCTTCATCGAGACCGACATGACCGCGGCCACCGCGGCCCGGGTCGGCGTCGACTTCGAGGAGTTCAAGAAGGCCACCGCCGCGAGCATCCCGGTACAGCGGACCGGCAAGCCGGAGGACATCGCCGCCGCGGCGTCGTTCTTCTGCAGCGAGGAGGCCGGTTTCGTCTCCGGCCAGGTCCTGTACGTCGCCGGCGGACCGCGCAACTAAACGGGAACTGAGAGGCCACACCTATGCCGCAGTCCTTCCACGGCGTCGACGAGGTCGCGCACGCGGTCGGCACCACGCTCGGTGAGACCGAGTGGCTGGAGATCACCCAGGAGCAGGTGAACCAGTTCGCCGACGCGACCGGTGACCACCAGTGGATCCACGTCGACGTCGAGCGCGCCGCCAAGGGCCCGTACGGCGGCACGATCGCGCACGGCTACCTGACGCTGAGCCTGATCGCGCGCTTCGGCGACGAGCTGTTCAAGGTCGACGGCGTGACCGCGAAGCTCAACTACGGCGTGAACAAGGTCCGTTTCCCCGCACCGGTCCCGGTCGGCAGCCGGGTCCGCGCAGGCGCCTCGATCGCCAACGCCGTCGAGACCGCGGCCGGCGTCCAGGTCTCCCTCAACTGGGTCATCGAACTCGAGAACTCGACCAAACCCGCCTGCGTCGCCGAAACCGTCGTACTGCTCGTCCCCTAGAGTGGACAAATCAGTACGGCGTGGGTGGCGATGCGGTGGTAGCCGAGCCAGTCGTTGACGGCCAGCATGGGTGCGTTGCCGTCGTAGTTGGCCGTGTACGCGCCCTGAACGCCCGCGTCCGCGGCGCGGTGCAGGGCCGCGGACTTCACCAGTTTCGCGAGGCCACGGCCGCGGTACTCCGGTAGCGTCGAGGTCATCTTCGACCAGATCATCGTGTGGTCGCCGAGGCCCATCGTGAACGCCACGAGCTCGTCCCGGTACATCGCGGCCACGCTCAGGTCGAGGACCGTGTCGGCCGATTCCCAGACCGCGGCGCGCCATTCGCCGTACGGCCGTGCGGAGATCTTCGCGTCGCCGGGTTTGGTGCGCTGGGCAACCACGTCGGCCGCGTACAGCGCCTCGGGTTCGACGTCGGTGAGCGGGACGAGTCGTACGGCCGACGGCGGCTCGGGCTGCTCCGTCGCCTTCCGTGGGTCGATGCCCGCGTAGAGCACCTGCCGCGTCTGCCGGTACCCGAACCGGGACGCCCACTCGACCGCGGCCGGCTCCGCGAACACCCGCGCGCTCGTCGCGCCCGCCTCACGCAGGTTCGCGTGCGTTGCCTCCAGCAACCGCGTCCCGACACCGCGCCGCCGGTGCTCTGGCCGGACCAGCACCCGCAGCTCCCCGTCCAGCGGATCCGAGCCACCGATCAGCCCGGTCGTTGCCCACCCCACCAGTTCTCCGCCGTCCAGGGCCGCGAACGTCGCCTGCCCAGGCTCGGACGGCCGCCCGAGTCTGCGGACCAGCATGCCTCGAGTGGTCACCAGGTACGGCACCAGTGTGTCGTGCAGCGCCAACGCCTGATCGACATCCCCCGGGCCGGCCGGCCTGATCTCCATCCGAAACTCCTTGGGCACTCCAACAACGAAGTACCCCGGAATCTAACGCCCTTTCAGGCCCATACCAGAAGGAACCCGATCACAGCTCTGTCTCAGAGGGTTCGCAGCAGTCCGAGCTCGGTCTGGACCCGGCGGTAGCCGAGCCAGTTGTTGACGGCAAGCATCGGGCCGTTCTCGTCGTCGTTCGACGTGTACGCCGAGGTGATCCCGGCCGCCGCTGCCCGGCGCAGCGCGACCGACTTCACCAGCTTCGCGAGGCCTCTGCCCCGGTAGCCCGGAATCGTCCCGGTCATGCCCGACCACATCCGGTCGGTGTCGGTCTCGACCACGGTGAACGCGACCAGCTCGTCGCCGGCCATCGCGCCGACGCTGAGTGCCTTGTCCATCGACGGACCGTTCCAGATCTCCTCGAGCCACAGGTCGTACTCGACGGCGTCCAGCGGCGAGTCGCTCGGCTCGTCCAGGGACGCGATCGTGTCGGCTGTGTACGCCGTCCGCGAGTCCAGGTCCTCGAAGCTGACCAGCTCGATCCCGTACGGCGTCGGCGGTTGCGCGGGCAACTCGCCGGTCAGGTCGAGGCCGGCGAAGTGCATCTGCCGCGTCCCGTCGTACCCGAGGTTGCAGGCGAACTCGAGGCCGTCGGGGTGCACGAACGCCCGGACCCGGACGGCGCCGATCTCGGTCAGATGCTGGTGCAGGCGCTCCGCGAGCGCGCCACCGATGCCGTGCTTGCGATGCTCCGGGTGCACGTAGACGCTGATCTCGGACTGACCGGGTTCGCTGGTCCACACGTTCAGGCCGGCCGATCCCCACGCGACGATCTTGCCGTCGCGCAGCGCGACCAACGGCAGGAAGCGCTCGCTCGGCGACTGCACGGTGATCATGTGCCGCACGGCCGCCGCCGACATCGCCTTGTACGGATACACCGCCCGCCGGACCGCCGCCACCGCCTCGGCATCGCCCGCCACGGCCTGCCGTACCACCGCCTGCGTCGTCATGCCTCGGACCCTAACGACGTACGTGCACCCTCGCCACGCATTAAGAGACAGGATCTTGCGAGTCCCGTGATTCGGATGTGCGCCGAACTCGTAATAGAGTGACGCGGTGCTGTCGGACTGAATGCCCCGACCGCCGGAAGTGCCATCGTGGTTGCACGCGACGGGGTCACCGGCGGCGGGGCGTCCGCCTTTAGTGTGGACGTATGCAGCTCACCGACGGCGTGGCGGCCGCTCGAGTTCTCGCCGACCTGATGGTTTCTTCGCACCCGCGCGCGGAGTACGCCGACGCCTTCCGCCCGTTCGCCCCGCTGATCGGCAGCTGGGACCTCGACGTCGCCTGGTACGACGAGACTGGCGCCGTCACCCGCCGGACCAGAGGGGAATGGCACTTCGCGTGGGCGCTCGACGGCCGCGCGGTCGCGGACATCTGGATCACGCCGAGCCGGGTCGCGCGGGCCACCGACGGCGACGGCGAGTGGGGACTGTCGATCCGGATCTACGACCCGGAGCTGCAGGCGTTCCGTTCGACCTGGATGGGTCCGAAGGCGGCGTTCGTGATGCCGTTCGTCGCGCACGCGAGCGGGAACACGATCACGCTCGAGGCACAGTCCGCGAACACCCGCTGGGAGTTCACCGACATCACCGTGGACGGTTTCCACTGGCGCAACGAAGACATCGATGCCGACGGCAACGTTGTCCTCCGGCAGACGTTCGTGGCGACCCGTCAGCCGTAGGTCGCGACCGCCGCTCGGGCCAGCTCCAGCATCCGCTCCCGTAAGTCGTGCGGACCGACCACCTCCAGATCGCCGGCGAATCCGAGCAGTACGCCGCACGCCGCCTCCCGTACCCGGAAGTGCAGCCGAAGGTGCGGCCACTCGTCGTCGGACGGCACGTCCCGCGGCACCTCGCCCTTCGCCAGCATCGGCGACGCGATCCGCCGGATCAGCTCCACCTTGTCCGGCCGGACCCGCACCAGTACGTCGACGCCGACCGGCGCCTGCCGCTCGAGCCCGGACCGCAACCGCTCCCACTCCGCGCGGACGTCCAGCCTCTCCGGCCGCTCCGCGGTTTCCTCGAGTACGTCGACCTCCTCGACGCGCGACACCCGGTACATCCGCGCCGCGCCGCGATGCGCCGCCACGAGGTACCAACGCCCGGCCTGCTCCACGAGGCCCCAGGGATCGACGGTGCGTTGCTGCACACCCTCACTCGCCGACGCGTACCGCAGCCGCACCCGGCGGCGCTTGACGACCGCTTGACGCAGTACCGGCAAGGCTCCGGTGTCCTCGGCCTCCGCGAACCAGCGCCGCCGGTCCACCACGATGGAGCCCGACAACGCGTCAGCCTCGCCCTGCAACTCTACGGGCAGTGTCGCGGACAGCTTGCCCATTGCCGAGTGCAGAGCGTCCTGTAGCCCAAGCTCGTCCGACAGCGCGGCCCGCCCCGACCAGGCGAAAAGTGCTTGCGCCTCTCGAGGCGTGAGCTCACTGACGTCGGCACGGTATCCAGGCAGCAGTACACAACCGCCATTACGCCCGCGCTCGGAGTACACCGGTACACCGGCCGCGGACAGCGCCTCCATGTCACGCATGACCGTCCGCGTCGACACCTCGAGCCGCTCCCCCAGCTCCCGCGCCGACAGCCGCTCGTGCCGCTGCAGCAACAGGATGATCTGCAACAACCGGTCCGCTCGCATGTCTCCAAGAATATGAGACAGAAGATGTCCTATATACCCCTCGAAGCTAGTTCCATGACCACCGTTGAGAACGACCCACGACCGCTGTTCGTCCGCGCCCTCGACCAGACGCAGCAGCTCGTCAACACGACCAGCCCGGACCACCTCACCCTGCCGACGCCCTGCGAGGAGTACGACGTCAGCACGCTGCAGGGCCATCTGCTGACCGTCATCGCGCGGATCAACCTCGCACTGCAAGGAGGCGATCCGCTGACGATTCCGATGGTGACCACGGCCGACGACGTACAGGCTGCTTGGAAGGAACGCCGCGTGTCGCTGGACGAGACCCTGAGCAACGACGGCGTACTCGGCCGGATCTGCAAGCTGCCCTGGGGGACGCTGCCGGGTGCAGCCGCAATCGCCGCGTACACAGGGGAACTGGCGACGCACTCCTGGGACCTGGCGAAGGCCACAGGTCGTCTGGCCGAGTTGGACCAGGACCTGGCGGCACAGGTTCTACCGATGGTCCGCCGGTACGTACCGGCCGAGCAGCGCGGCGGGCACGTACCGTTCGGACCTGTGGTGCCGGTGGCCGACGACGCCTCGCCGTACGACCTGCTGGCCGGGTGGCAGGGCCGCCGGCCCTAGACGATTCCGCCGTTGAGGGTGAGGCCGCCGTCGATCGTGATGGTCTGGCCGGTGATCCACGACGCCTCGTCGGACAGCAGGAACCACACCAGCGAAGCGACGTCCTCCGGCCGGCCGAGCCGACCCAATGGGTACGACGCGGCGACCTTCTCCTCACGCCCTTCGTAGAGCGCTCCGGCGAACTTGGTCTTGACCACCGCCGGAGCGACGGCGTTCACCCGGATCTCCGGAGCCAGCTCGACCGCCAGCTCCTGCGTGACCCGCGAGAGCATCGCCTTGGTCGCGCCGTACCACCCGATGCCGGGCGACGGCGCCAGACCGGCGACGGACGACAGGTTCACCACAGCACCGCCGTGCTCCCGCATCCACGCGTCCCGGCAGGCCTTCACCCAGGCGATCGCGGCCAGCACGTTGGTGTCGACCATCTTGGCCGCGACCGCATGGTCGACGTCCAGCAACTTCCCGTAGATCGGGTTGATGCCGGTGTTGTTCACGAGCAGATCCACCGAGCCGTACGTCGCTACCGCTGCCGCGACGACCGCCCCGCGATGCGAGGCGTCGGCCGCGTTGCCCGCGATCGCCAGGGCGTGCTCACGACCGCCTAACGTCTTCACAGCCTCGTCCAGCGTCTCCTGCGTACGCCCGGTGATGACGACACGCGCACCGTCGTCGACCAGACGCCGGGCGACCGCCAGCCCGATCCCGCGGGACGCTCCGGTGACGATCGCGGTCCGGCCGTCGAGACCCATCAGCTGAGGCGCTCGAGCACGATCGCCATGCCCTGCCCGCCGCCGACGCACATCGTCTCGAGACCGAACTGCTTGTCCTCGAACTGCAGGCCGTTCACCAGCGTGGTCATGATCCGCGCACCGGTCGACCCGAACGGGTGGCCGAGCGCGATCGCACCGCCGTGCACGTTCAGCTTGTCCTCGTCGATCCCGAGCTCCCGCGCCGAACCGATCACCTGGACCGCGAACGCCTCGTTGATCTCGACCAGGTCGATGTCGTCGATACTCATCCCGGCCCGCGCCAGCGCCTGCCTCGACGCCTCCACCGGACCGAGGCCCATGATCTCCGGCGACAGACCGCTGACCCCGGTCGACACGATCCGCGCCAGCGGGGTCAGACCGAGCTCACGCGCCTTGGTGTCGCTCATGATCACGACCGCCGCGGCACCGTCGTTCAACGGGCAGCAGTTGCCGGCCGTCACGGTCCCGTCCGGGCGGAACACCGGCTTCAGGCCGCTGACGCCTTCGAGCGTCGTCCCCGGGCGCGGGCCGTCGTCCTTGCTCACGACAGTCCCGTCCGGCAGCGTCACCGGGACGATCTCGCGCTCGAAGAACCCGTTGCCGATCGCCTTCTCGGCCAGATTCTGCGAGCGCACGCCGAACACGTCTTGCTCCGCGCGGCTGATCCCCCGCAGCGTCGCGACGTTCTCCGCGGTCTGGCCCATCGCGATGTAGATGTCCGGGATCTGCCCGTCCGCGCGCGGGTCGTGCCAGGTGTCGTTGGTCTCGGCGTACTTCTCGGTCCGCGCCACCGCGTCGGTGAAGACCGGGTTGAACGAGCTCGGGTCGCCGACACCGGCGGAGCCGAAGTTCTTGTACCGCGAGACGCACTCGACGCCCGCGCTGACGAAGATGTCGCCCTCACCGGACTTGATCGCGTGGTACGCCATCCGCGCGGTCTGCGTCGACGACGCGCAGAACCGGTTCACCGTGGTGGCCGGCGTGTTGTCCCAGCCGAGCTGCACCGCGACCCGGCGGGCCATGTTGCCGCCGTGCTCGTCGTGCGGCTCCGCGCACCCCAGCGCCAGGTCCTCGATCTGGTCCCCGGTCAGGCCGATCTTCTCGGTGGCCGCCTTGATCATCTGGACGGCGAGGTCGTCCGGCCGGATCGTTGTCAGCGACCCTTTGTACGCGCGGCCGATCGGTGACCGGGCCGTGGACACGATGACTGCTTCAGGCATTGTCAGTTCCCTTTCAGAGGCCCAGATCGCGGCCGATGAGTTCCTTCATGATCTCGTTCGAGCCGGCCCAGATCTTCGTCACCCGGGCGTCGCGCCAGGCGCGGGCGACCCGGTACTCGTTCATGTAGCCGTAGCCGCCGTGCAACTGGACACACGCGTCCAGGATCTCGTTCTGCACCTGCGCACTCCACCACTTCGTCTTCGCCGCGTCGACCGCGGACAGCCGGTCCTCGTCGTGCGCCACGATCGCGTTGTCGACGTACGCCTGGGTCACCTCGGCCTTGGTGACCAGCTCGGCGACCAGGAACTTGTTGTACTGGAACGAGCCGACCGACTGGCCGAACGCCTTGCGCTGCTTGATGTAGTCGATCGTCTCGGCGAGGATCTGGGTCGCGTGCGCGATGTTCGACACGGCCGCGCCGACCCGCTCCTGCGCGAGCCGCTCCATCATGTGGATGAAGCCGCGGTCCACCTCACCGAGTACGTTGTCATCGGCAACGAAAACGTCCTCGAAGAAGAGTTCCGACGTACCGGACTCGGTCTGGCCGACCTTGTCCAGCTTGCGGCCGCGGGCGAACCCGTCCATGCCCTCCTCGACCACGAACAGCGTGATGCCCTTCGCGCCCTTGGACGGATCGGTACGGGCCGCGACGACGACCAGGTCGGCCATGTCGCCGTTGGTGATGAAGGTCTTCGACCCGTTCAGCACCCAGCCGCCGTCGGCCTTCTTGGCGGTCGTCTTCAGCGCGGCCAGGTCGGAGCCGCCGGACGGCTCGGTCATCCCGATCGCGGCCACGTACTCACCGGCGCAGAACTTCGGCAGCCAGCGCTGCTTCTGCTCCTCGGTCCCGAGGTCCACGAAGTACGGCGCGGCGCAGTCGTAGTGGATGCCGAAGCAGCTCGACAGCGATGCGGAGACCTTCGACACCTCCTCCGCGAACACCGCGTTGAACCGGTAGTCGCCGACGCTCGAGCCGCCGTACTCCTCGGGGACGTCCAGCCCGAGGAAGCCCTGCTTGCCGGCCTCCAGCCAGGCGGCCCGATCGATCGTCTTCTCTTCGAGGAACTGCTCCATCCGCGGCACCAGCGAACGGTCGCAGTACTCCTTCGCGCTGGCACGGAATGCGTGGTGGTCCTCGTTGAAGATGACGCGCTCCATCTAGGCCTCCCCAAGTCGTGAGATGCGTGGCTAAGCGCTTGCTTAGCTTCACGCTTTTGGTGCAAGGTGTCAACGTGTCCGCAGTCACCGACCCCCTGGTCTGGGAGCACGTCCAGCCGGCCGCAGCCCGCCGGCTGCTGACGGGCGCCATCGACGCGTTCGCCGAGCGCGGCTACCAGGCGACGACGACCCGCGACATCGCGTCCCGCGCCGGGATGAGTCCCGCCGCGCTGTACGTGCACTACCCGTCCAAGGAACGCCTGCTCTTCGAGATCAGCCTGTACGGCCACAACGCCGCCTTGGAAGTACTGCGGTCAGCGAACACCGGCCCGACGCCGGCGGACCGCCTGCGCTCACTGGTCGCCGCGTTCACCGCCTGGCACGCCGAACACCACACGATCGCCCGCGTCGTGCAGTACGAGCTGGCAGCGTTGACCCCGGAACACCTGGCCGAGGTCGCGACGATCCGGCGCGCCATCTCGGAACAGATCTCGCAGGTACTCGCGGACGGCGTCGCCGACGCCTCCTTCGCCGTCAGCGATCTGCCCGGCACGACGCTCGCCGTACTGTCACTCTCGATCGACGTCGCCCGTTGGTACACGCCGCACCGCGGCGACCCCGCCGCCCTCGGCACGCTGTACGCCGACCTCGCACACCGGATGGTCCAGGCATGACGAAGCCCCGCATCCACTGGGATGCGGGGCTTTCTGGGTCGTGGGTCAGGCCTGCAGCGCGGCCTGGATGTCGAGGTGGATGTCCACCTTGTCACCGATCAGCAGCTTGCCACCCTCGAGCGGGACGTTGAAGTCGATGCCCCACTCCTTGCGGCTGATCGACGCGGAGGCCTCGAAACCGATGATGGTCTGGCCGTACGCGTTCTGGTCGACACCGAGGAACTCGACCGCGAGCTCGATCGGCTTGGTGACGTTCTTGATGGTCAGCTCGCCGGCCAGGACGTAGTCGTCGCCCTCGGGCTTGATGGCGGTGCTGCTGAAGGTCATCTTCGGGCTGTTCTCGGCGTCGAAGAAGTCGCCGGAGCGCAGGTGACCGTCGCGCTGCTCGCTGCGGGTGTGCACAGAGCCGAGCTCGATCTCGACGGTGGTCGCGGAGTCCTCGATGGTGTCCTTGACCACGATCTCGCCGCTGAACTCCTGGAAGGTGCCGCGGACCTTGGTCATCAGGTGCCGGACGGTGAAGCCGACCTCGCTGTGGGCGGTGTCGAGGGCGTAGGTGCCGGCGACCAGGCCGGGGATGCTGCTGGTCAGGGTGCCGGTGGTGGTGTCGCTCATGGGGTCCTCTCGGGAAGGTGTTGCCAACTGGTCGGGGGCGACGCAGCCTGGTCTATAGTTAAAACTTCAACCGATGACTACGACAGTAGGCAGTAACGGTTTAAAAGTCAACTACATTCCCGGTACACTGTTCACGTGACGATGGAGACTGAGATGGACACGGGGACTCGGTGGCTCAACGCCGAGCAGCAGGTGGCGTGGCGTGCGTACCTGCTGGGGACCGCACGCCTGATGGCGAAGCTCGATGACGACCTTCGCCGGTTCGGCCTGGGGATCAACGACTACGAGATTCTGGTCCGGCTCTCCGAGGCGCCCGACCGGCGGCTCCGGATGGCCGACCTGGCCGATCGGCTGCACCAGAGCCGGTCGCGCCTGACCCACACCGTCGGCCGCCTCGAGGCCGCCGACCTGGTCCGCCGTACGTCGTGCACCAGCGACAAGCGCGGCGTCTGGGCCGAGCTGACCGACGCCGGCTTCGCCCTGCTCGAGCAGGCCGCGCCGTACCACGTCGACGGGGTACGGGAGAACCTGGTCGACCTGGCCAGCGCGGAGGACTTCGCCGCCGTCGGCCGCGTGTTCGACGCCGTCTCGGAGCACATCGGCCAGCGCTGAGCTCACCGCCCGGCCGGGGCCTGGGTGATCTCCAAGGTCAACTCGTCCCGGTCGGCGCCGCGGTAGGCCATCATCTTGTCGCGCATCCGCCGCTTCACCGGTGGCAGGTGGTTGACCGTGCGCATCGCGGTCCGCATCCCGGCCAGGACCATCCGGCCGATCACCGGCTTGTGCATCGGGTCGTCCGAGGTCATCTGGGCCCGCGACTTGATCACGGCGTCGAAGCCGTACTCGATCATCTTGGTCTCGTACGCGCGCACTCCCGCGATCAGCTCCTTCCGGCCGTCGCGGACCTCGATCAGCTCGCGGCACAGGTTCACGGCATCCCGGAGCGCGGTGTTCGCGCCGACGCCCCGCCCCGGCGTCATGGTGTGGATCGCGTCGCCGATCAGCGTGACGTTCGTACTCTCCCAGGGCTCGAGCGGCACCGAGGTCCAGATGTTCACCGGGAAGCAGGTGCCCGGATCAGTCAGCTCGAACAGCCGGCGCAGATTCGGATGCCAGTCCGGCGTCAGTCCGAGCGCCGTACGGATGAGCTCCTCGCCGCGCAGGTCCATGATGTTCGCGGGCAGCTTGTCCCTCGTCGCCGACAGGCCCCAGTTGATGTAGTCGCGGGTGTTGTCGAACTGGAGTCCAGGCCAGCGCCGGATCAGCTCCTCGGTGTTGCCGCCGATCCCGTGCTTCACACGACCGTCGCGGTCCCACTGGAACTCCATGACGTGCAGGATGCAGAACAGCCCGCGCGGCGCGTTGATCATCGAGATGCCCTCGAACACCTTCGGCGACACCAGCTTCGCGCTCTCGTCGGTGATCGGCAGCTTGCCGGCGATCGCCACGATCCCGGTCTCCTCGGTCTTCGCCTGCGGCAGGTACTGCCGCCGTACCCGGGAGCCGGAGCCGCCCGCGGCGACCAGCAGGTCCCCGGTGGCCTCGGTCCCGTCGGCGAAGTACGCCGTCACGTGGTCGTCGTACTGCTCGAAGCGGGTGAACACCTTGCCGAACTCGACCACGTCCTCGAGCCCGGTCAGCAGGATCTGCCGCAGCGTCATCCGGCTGATCGACTTCTCGCTCTCGACCGGGTCGGTGGACTGCGGGATCTCCATCGAGAGGACCTCCTTCAGGTCCTCGGTGAGCATGTTGAAGTACTTCGGGTCGCGCGCCTTGGTCGCGACGAACGTGTCGTACAGCTCCTTCGGCAGCAGCGCGCTCAGCGCCCGGCTACCGTCCGGGTCGATGCCGACGCGGTAGCCGTGCAGACCTTCGGTCCGCAGCGCGTCCCGCTCGAACACCGACACCTCGATCCCGGCCCGCCGCAGGCCGTGCGCCAACGCCAGCCCGCCGGTACCGCCGCCGATCACCAATATCTTCATGATCTCTCGTCCCTTCAAGTATCTTGTTGATCCGAGTATCTTGGAGATCTGAGAGAAATGCAAGCCCTATGCTGAGGTGGCCATGACCAGTTCCCGGGAAGAGCTCGCCGACGAGATCCAGCAGCGGCTGATCCGATTCATCGCCGAGGTCGTGCTGTACAACCACGCGGTGTCCGCCAAGGTCGGCCTCGGCGGCAGCGACTCACAGTTCATGACCCTGCTGCGGACGTACGGACCGCTCACGCCCCGGCAGCTGGCGGAGTACACCGGCCTGACCTCGGGGACGATCACCGGCGTCATCGACCGGCTCGAGGCGCACGGTTTCGTCACCCGCGAGGCCGATCCGCGGGACCGGCGCAAGGTCGTCGTCACACCGTCGTTCGAGAAGATCCAGGAGAAGCTGGTCCCGCTGTACGCCGAACAGGGCGAGCGGATGCAGCAGCTGCTGGCGAGCCGGAGCGTGGAGGAGCTGCGGATCATCTCGCAGTTCCTCCAGGACTCGGTCGACAACGCTGTAGACCCGGACTAAACCCTTTGAGCTCGGCGCCGCACTCCGGAACGCTTGCGGCGTGACGGACTACCACCAGGACGGCCGCGCCGGCATCGACGCAGAGCTGGTACGGCGACTGATCGCGCAGCAGTTCCCACAGTGGGCCGACCTACCGGCGACACCGGTGAAGGTCGACGGCTCGGACAACCGGACGTACCGGCTGGGCACGGATCTGACCGCCCGGCTCCCGACGGCCGCGTCGTACGTCGCCGCCGTCGAGAAGGAACACACCTGGCTCCCGCGCCTCGCTCCGGTGCTCCCCGTCGAGATCCCGACGGCGGTCGCCATCGGCAAGCCCGGCTTCGGCTATCCACATCCCTGGGCGATCAGGCGCTGGATCTCCGGCGAAACCGCATCTCTCGCTTCTGTTGCCGACCTGGATTCGTTCGCGCGGTCGATCGCGGAGTTCATCCTGGCGCTGCAGGGCGCGGACGCGACCGGCGGGCCGCTCGCCGGCGCGCACAGCTTCTACCGGGGCGCGTCGCTGCAGCACTATCACGACGAGACGGTCGAAGCCCTGTCCTCACTGAAGAAGCGGATCGACGCCGACCTCGCGGGTGAGGTCTGGGAAGCGGCGCTCTCGACGTCGTGGGACCGGCCGCCGGTGTGGTTCCACGGCGACATCGCCCACGGCAATCTCCTGGTCCGCGACGGCCGGCTGTCCGCGGTCATCGACTTCGGTACGTCGGGCGTCGGTGACCCGGCCTGCGACCTGGTGATCGCCTACGGGTTCTTCTCCGGATCATCCCGATCCGCCTTCCGCGACGCCGTACGGCAGGACGACGCGACCTGGGCCCGGGCCCGCGGCTGGGCCCTGTGGAAGGCCCTCATCACCGAGAACGTCCCGATCATCGCGGAGGTCCTGCACGACCATCAAGCAAACGGCTGAACCGTTTTGGCACTTGTGCACGCGGGAAACTGGTAGGCACCCCCCAGGAAAGAGCAAGCCATGAGTAGCCCCCTCCCACCCCCGCACGAGCGCGCCCAAGTTCCGGACGGTCACGTACTGCTCAGCACCCGCTGCTGGTCATGCGGTGACGCGCTCGGCAAACATGTCCCGATCCGGCATCGCCGGCATCAGCACTTCGCCTGGTCCTGCGACGCCTGCGACGTCGCCTGGAACGGGCCGGGCTCGGAACTGCCGCGTTCGGCGTGAATTCGAGCGGGGTCTGTCTCCGGGGGTAAAGGCCGGCCCCGCCCGTCGTACCGGTCAGGTCAGATGATTCCTACCGCGTGGAACGCGGCCCTGACCGACTGCGGTGCCTGGCGCTCGAGCACCTTGCTGCGCGTCAGGATACGAGCCATCTCCCCGGCGACAGCGGCCGTGTCGGTGAAGCCCGCGGTCGGCCACAGGTTCTGCAGCGTCGCGTACCAGAGCTTCGCCGCCGGGAACGTCCCGATGTCGTAGGCGATCAGGTAGAACACCCGGTTGATGATGCCGCTGTTGAGGTGCGGGTCGCCGCCCGGTACGTACCCCGCCATGCTGTCCGGCTGCGGGTCCTTGCCGAGGATCGGGTTGTCGTACGCGGTGCCGGGGTGCGACATGCACCGGAGCGCCTCGCCGTACAGGTCGTCGGCCATGATGTCTTCGCCGATCAGCCAGTTGAAGGTACCGGCGTCCACGTCGTTCCGCTGTACCCACTGGTCGACGCAGGCGCCCATGATGTCCGACGTCGCCTCGTTCAGGGCGCCGGGCTGATCGGTGTAGAGCAGGCCGGCGGTGTACTGCGTGACCCCGTGGGTGAGTTCGTGGCCGGTGACGTCGACGTCTCCGGTCAGGTCCTTGAAGACGACGTCGTCGCCGTTCCCGAAGACCATTTCGGCGCCGTCCCAGAATGCGTTGTCGTACTGGACGCCGAAGTTGACGTGCCCATTGATGGCGAGACCGGCGTTGTCGATCGACTCGCGCCCGAGAATCTCTTTGTAGAAGTCCCGGGTCGCCGAAAGCCCGTCGTACGCGGCGTTCACGTTCTCGGGGCCGGTTGGTGGGTCGTCGGGGCCACGGACGAGCGTGGTGCCGATGGCCCACTGGTTCTGGTCGTCGTAGATGGCGACGTCGCTCTTGCCCGGCCTGGGCGGGGTCAGCGTCGCCAGCGAGGCGTACGTCGCGTTCTTCCGCTGCTGCCGCAAGGCCAGGTCAGCCACGGCCCCGCGGGCCACCTGGTTCGGTTCGCGCCCTGCCCGGGCGGCGTTCCTGGCGATGGCGTCGGTGATGTGTGGTGGAACGAAGAAACATGCGGGTGTTGCGCTCATGATGCTCCTGAAGGGTCTGTCGGGCCGGATGGTCGGAGAACTGCACGCGCGCGGAGGAGCCCGCGAACGCACAAGTTGCCACCCAAGACCTGCCATGACCCCCATCGCCCCCAAGAACCGCGGGGCGGTACGGCTGCGGTCAGTTCACACCCGGTCAGCGCGTGTGTCCAGCCCGTAGATCGCCCTTCCAGGAAGCCGCCGGAATGCCGCTGAAGAATTGCCCGAAAATGCTCGCCGAATTCCCCCGCAAACAGCATCGAAGGTTTATTGGAATCGCTTCAATCAAAGCGTCCTTTGAAGCGAACAACTGAAGGACCCCGCCTCCGGAGGAGACGGGGTCCTGCTCGTACCGCAGTGCGTCAGTCGCGGGTGAGCTTGCGGTGCGTGACGCGGTGCGGCCGCGCCGCCTCCGGGCCGAGCCGCTCGATCTTGTTCGCCTCGTACGACGCGAAGTTGCCCTCGAACCAGAACCACCGGGCCTCGTCCTCGTCGGTGCCCTCCCAGGCCAGGATGTGGGTCGCCACGCGGTCCAGGAACCACCGGTCGTGGGACACGACCACGGCACAGCCCGGGAACTCCAGCAGCGCGTCCTCCAGCGACTGCAGGGTCTCCACGTCCAGGTCGTTGGTCGGCTCGTCGAGGAGCAGCAGGTTGCCGCCCATCTTCAGCGTGAGCGCCAGGTTCAGCCGGTTCCGTTCACCGCCGGACAGCACGCCGGTCGGCTTCTGCTGGTCCGGACCCTTGAACCCGAACGAGGCGACGTACGCCCGGCTCGGCATCTCGAAGTTGGCGACCTTGATGTAGTCGAGCTCGTCGGACACCTGCTGCCAGACCGTCTTCTTCGGGTCCAGGCCGCCGCGCGACTGGTCGACGTACGAGATCTTGACCGTCTCGCCGAGCTTGAGGGAACCCGCGTCGGGCTGCTCCTCGCCGACGATCATCCGGAACAGGGTCGACTTGCCGACACCGTTCGGACCGACGATGCCGACGATGCCGGCCCGCGGCAGGCTGAAGCTCAGGCCGTCGATCAGCTTGCGGTCGCCGAAGCCCTTCTCCAGCTTCGAGACCTCGAGCACGGTGCTGCCCAGCCGCGGACCGGCCGGGATGTTGATCTCGTCGATATCGAGCTTCCGCGACCGCTCGGCCTCGGCGGCGAGCTCCTCGTAGCGCGCCAGCCGGGACTTGCTCTTGGTCTGCCGGGCCTTCGCGTTCGATCGGACCCACTCGAGCTCGCGCTCCAGGATCTTCTGCCGCTTGGCGTCCTTCTGCCCCTCGACGACCAGCCGCTGCTGCTTGGTCTCCAGGTACTTCGAGTAGTTGCCCTCGTAGCCGTACGTCCGGCCGCGGTCGAGCTCGAGGATCCACTCGGCGACGTTGTCCAGGAAGTACCGGTCGTGGGTGATCGCCATGACGGCGCCCGGGTACTTCTGCAGGTGCTGCTCCAGCCACAGCACGGACTCGGCGTCCAGGTGGTTGGTGGGCTCGTCGAGCAGCAGCAGGTCGGGCTGCTGCAGCAGCAGCTTGCACAGCGCGACCCGGCGGCGCTCACCACCGGAGAGGTTGTCGACGATCGCCTCCGGGGGCGGACAGCGCAGCGCGTCCATCGCCTGCTCCAGCTGGGCGTCGATGTCCCAGGCGTTGCGGTGGTCGAGCTCGGTCTGCAGGTCACCCATCTCGGCCAGCAGCGTGTCGTAGTCCGCGTCCGGGTCGGCCAGCTCGGCGGAGATCTCGTTGAAGCGGTCGAGCTTCTGCTTGGTGTCGCCGACCCCTTCCTGGACGTTCTCCAGCACCGTCTTGCCCTCGGTCAACGGGGGCTCCTGCAAGAGGATCCCGACCGTCGCGTCCTCGGCCAGCCGTGCCTCGCCGTTGTTCGGCTGCTCCAGCCCGGCCATGATCTTGAACAGCGACGACTTGCCGGTGCCGTTCGGCCCGACGACGCCGATCTTCGCCCCGGTCAGGAAGTTCAGCGTGACGTTGTCGAGAACGACCTTGTCGCCGTACGCCTTCCGGACGTTGCGAAGCGTGTAGATGAATTCCGCCATACCCCAGAGCCTATGTGCTCCCCCGCCCCGTCACCCAACCGGTTGTCCACAGCCGCGAACTTCCCCGCACCAACGGACCCTCGATCGGTGCATCTTCTCCGTCGACATCCGCGAACGGAAGGCATCCATCATGAGCCTCGGCGACACCTACATCACGGTCATGGGCAGGATCGGCAGTGAGCCCGACTTCAAAGAGCTCGGACAGATTCCCCAGGTCAGCTTCCGGCTCGCCTCGACCCCACGCCAGTTCGAGAAGGCCCTCAACACCACGTGGACAAGCCGACGACCTGGTACACGGTCGAGTGCTGGCGGACCCTCGCGCGCAACGCGTTCGAATCGATCAGCCTCGGCCATCCGGTCATCGTGACCGGCCGCCTGCGGACCCACGAGTGGACAGACGACTCCGGCGAACAACGCAGCCGCGTGATCCTCGAGGCTTTCTCGCTCGGCCACGACCTCAATCGCGGCACAGCGGCGTTCACCAAGAACACACCTCGTTCCGAATTGTTCGGACCCACCGGCCAAACACCCGAGGTGACTGCGGCGCCGTACCCACCCGACGAGTTCACCACCACCCCGCTCCCCCTCTCCACCGAACGACCCGCGGCGGCCTGATTATGTCACCGTTGACTTATATAAGCACTGACCAGCATTCTGGTGATCTGCCCAGCAGCCGAGCAGGAGAGGGAACCACCCGTGATCGACATCCTCGAGCACATCAACGCGGTCCAGCGCGAGGTCAGCCGGACCGGCGAGACAGTGACGGTGCTGATGCGCCGTTCGTACCGGGCGGAGCCGGCGGAGGTCTGGGACGCCATCACGGACCCCGAGCGGTTGCGCCGCTGGTTCCTGCCGGTCAGCGGCGAGCTGAAGGTCGGTGGCTCGTTCCAGCTGGAGGGCAACGCGGGCGGCGAGATCCTGGAGTGCGATCCGCCGAAGCGGTTCAAGGTGACGTTCGGCGGCCCGGCCAGCCTGCTCGAACTGCGCCTGCTCCCCGGAGCCGGCGCCTCGACCGAGCTCGAGCTGGAGCACTCGATGGGCGAAGCTCCGGCCCCCGGCGGCTCCGGCGCGCTCTGGGTCGGCCCCGGCTGGGACGGCGGGCTCCTCGGCCTCGCGCTCTACGTCAACGGCGAGCTACCGGCGGACGCCGACCCGATGGAGATGGCCAACTCCGCCGAGGTGATCGCCTACAACGAG
This sequence comes from Kribbella sp. NPDC031520, assembly GCF_055580825.1. Taxonomy (NCBI): domain Bacteria; kingdom Bacillati; phylum Actinomycetota; class Actinomycetes; order Propionibacteriales; family Kribbellaceae; genus Kribbella; species Kribbella sp. NPDC031520. Next base: position 181,592 of record NZ_JBVIKS010000006.1, on the reverse strand, counting down.
CAGTGCGTCCGCGCCTGGATCGAAGCCGTCCGGGCCTCCGGCACCACCTCCGAGGAGGAGCTGCTCAGCGCCGCCAAGATCTCCCTGTCGCAGTACGCGCCCGGCGCCGAGCTCTGACCCGGACCTCGGCGGTCCGGGAGCCCGGCACCAGCTCACCCGCGGGCGGTGGCCAAGCTGTCACGGCACTTGGTGTACGCCGCGAGCTCGTCGCGAGCCGGCGCCACAACGTGGCTGTCGGCAACCTTCACGAGTTCCTCCCGCAGCGCCTTCGCGACCTGCCGGGAGCGCCGTACGGCCCCGTTGGTGGCGAAGACCCGGCAGACGAAGGCGAGCGCCAGCCCGAGGACGGCACCACCGACCAGCATGATCCACGCGTACGGAATGCCGTTCCACTCCGGCAGCGGCGGATCGTCGAGCTTCGCGATTCGCGTTACCAGCAAGGCGATCAGCCATCCGGCGCCGCCGAGCGTGACCAGGAACAACAGCCACTGCACGACCTTGGCGAAACTCCACCACCCCGGGTTGCTCGACACCCCGAGGTCCGTTCGCGCCACGGCCTGGTCGAGCTCGTCCCCGAGGGACTCCTCCCGCCGGCGGATCGCCGTACGTACCGAGTCCGCCCACGGACGCGACAGCCCCTCGGCCGCCTTGTTGGTGATCGTGCGCACCGCCGCGTCCATCCGGGCCCGCTGCACGGGAGTTGCCGCAGGCAACGAAGCCCGTGCGATCGCGACCTCGTTCGACGCGGACTTGCGCAATGCCTTGCCCTGCTCACGCGACACCTGGTCGCCGCTCAGCCGGCGCAACGGGTCCGGGCGGAAGCGCCCGACCCACTTGGTCAGCGGCCACCCGGTCGCAGCCCGGGCCCGCTGCAGGTACGAGCGCCGTACGGCGTCCGACACCACCGACAGCCCGCTCGCGTCCGACAACGCGTCGACGAGCTCGGTGACGTCGGCGTCCGCGATCTCCGGCGTCCTGGCGTTGCCGCACTGGCTCGCCATCCGGTCGGAGACGCGGTCGACGTCGGCGGCGAGCCGCTCGCGTGCGGAGCGCTTGTTGCTCACCCGCTTGACCAGCAGCGAACGAATCTCTTCCAGACCGTCACCGCTGACCGCCGAGGTCGCCACGACCGTCGGGGACTTCAGGCCGTCCGACTTGAGCAGCCGGTCGAGGTCCTCGAGGCAGCTCTTCTGCTGCTCCGGCGTCAGCTTGTCGATGTGGTTCAGCGCGAAGACCATCACCCCGGAATGCGAGGCGTAGGGCTTGATGTACCGGTTGTGCAGCGCCGCGTCGGCGTACTTCTGCGGATCGACGACCCAGATCAGCATGTCGACCAGGTCGACAAGCCGGTCCACGATCAGGCGGTGCTCGACCTCGGTCGAGTCGTGGTCGGGAAGATCAAGCAGTACCAGACCGTCCAGGTCCTCGGAGTGCACGTCCTCGAGCGAGCTGCGGTGCTGCACCTGGTGCCGGCGCGGGATGCCCAGCCAGCTCAGCACCTCACCGGCCGGCTCGTCACCCCAGACACAGGCCAGCGGCATCGAGCTCGTCGGCCGGCGGGTTCCGATCGCGGCCAGGTCGAGACCGGTCAGCGCGTTGAACAGCGACGACTTCCCCGACCCGGTCGCGCCCGCGAGCGCGACGACGGTCAGGTCACCCGACATCCGCAGCCGTTGCGCGGCGCGCTCGACGATCTGCGTGGCCTCGGTGAGCACCACCGGGTCGAGGCGGCCGTCGCCGGCCTTGGCGGCCACCTCGAGCGCGTCGATCTTCTTCAGGACATCGGTCTCCGCCCGGGCGGGCGCCTCGACCGTATCCACTGTTTCCGTCACGTGCAGTCCTCCACCGCGCGCGCGGCCTCGGTCAGTTGCCTGGCCGTCTCGGCGTCGACCGGATGCTGGTCAAGGACAGCCAGATAGCGGGCGAATTCGGCATCCATCAGGGCATGAACCTTACCGTCAAGATCCTCGCGCGCCTTGTCGACCATGCCCTGAACTGCCTTGTCGCCGAAAACTGCCTCGAGCAGCCGCTGACCGACGACCGCGCTTCCGATGCCCACACTGGCCGCAGCATCCTTCGGAATGCCCGCTGCGCTGGCGAACGTCACCACCATCAACGAAAGGCCGAGCCCGTTGACGCCGTACTCCAGGATCTTCGCAGTCGACTTCTTGTCCGCGCCTTCGCGGCGGACCAGGTCGAGCACGAACGCCTGCCACTCCCGCACGGTCGTGCTCGCCGCGGCCGGGAACTGCTCCGACAGCGCACCGAGCGACGGTGTCACCTCGTTGCCCTCGGCACCGTTGGCGTTCTTTGCAGCGTTGGCGTCGTTGGCGCCGGCCGCGGCGGTCGCGAGGAGCTGGCGCCCTGGAGCAGTGTCCTGCCAGGCCTTCTCGGCGCGTTCCGCGGAGGCGGTCGCGTGCTCGCTGAGCAGCGACTCGAGACCGGACTGGATGGCGTCGCTGACGTCGCGTGTCTCGGCCGGCCTGTTGCCGAGCGAGCTCTTCAGTCGATCGCGCAGCCGGCCGCTGTTGGACTGCAGGCCCTTCAGCAGTTCGCCGGTCCCGACGAACTCCTGCCACCGTGCCAGCACCTCGCCGCGCAGCAACGTCCCGTCCTGGCACGCCTTCGCGATGTCCTGCACACCCTGGTCGTACGCGGACTCCACCGAGGTCCGCAGCTCGACGGCCGTGTCAGCCTGCGCCTTGACCGCGGCCGCGAACGGCGCAGTCTTCTTCACCATCGCGCTGACCGCGCCCTGCAGCGTCCGGCGGACGACCGCGGCCCGGGCCTCGGCGTCAGCGGCCAGGTCGATCAGCCAGTCCTTGATCCCGGCAACGGCCGCCTGCGGCAACATCCCGTTGCCGTCGACAACCGTCTCCTGGATCGAGAACAGCGGCGAGTCACCCAGGTCACGTTCGAGCAGCATCTGCGCAAGGTGGCCGGTGATGTCGTCGATGGTCTCGCTCGGAGCCCGGTCGAGCACCACCGCAACCGCCGTACTGCGGTCGGAAGCGCTCTGCAGGAACTCCCACGGGACAGCATCGGAGTACCGCGCCGCCGTGGTCACGAACAGCCAGAGATCCGCCGCCGACAACAACTGCGTCGCAAGATCCCGGTTCGCCTCGACGACCGAGTCGATGTCCGGCGCGTCCAGCACCGCCAGCCCACGCGGCACGCTGTCGGCCGCAACCAGCCGCAACTGGCCCGCATCCTCCATCCCGCCCGGTTCCTCGGACGTGGTCCGAGCCATCCCCGGCAGCACCCGGTCCCCCACGAACCAGTCGGCATCCGCCGGATGATGAATCAGCACCGGCGACCGGGTCGTAGGCCGCAGAACCCCCGGCTCCGAGACAACCTTTCCGATGACGGTGTTCACCAACGTCGACTTACCGGCCCCGGTGGACCCGCCGACCACCGCGAGAATCGGAGCCTCCAACTGCACCAGCCGAGGCAACAAGTAGTCGTCCAGCTGATCCAACATCGCCTTCTGCTGCTGCCGAGCCTCGTCAGCCCCCACCACTTCCAGCGGCAACTGACTACCGGCCAACACCCCCCGCAACTTCATCAACGCAGTAATCAAAGCCATAGCAGCCTGCTCAGCAGCCAACCGCCGAGCCAACTCCTCAGCCGTCAACTCCTCCCCAGCCGCCTCACCCTCGGCCGCTTCACCCTCAGCCGCCTCACCCTCAGCCGCCTCACCCTCAGCCGCCTCACCCTCGGCCGCCTCACCCACACCTTCAGCCGACTCCGGTTCGCCCTCAGCCGCTCCAGCCTCAGCCGCCTCCGGTTCGCCCTCAGTCGCCTCAGCCCTAGCCGGCTCCGGGCTGCCCTCAGCCTCCTCAGACGTCTCCGTCTGCTCAGCCTCTACCGACTCAGCCTCAGACTCGCCGCCGTCCGCCGCTTGTCCGGCATCACCCGACGACTCCCCACCAGCGTCCCCACCAGCAGCACCAGCGGCGCCCTGATCCGCCGCACTGTCCCCAGCCGACACCCCCACCGCGTCCGCAACAACCCCACCCTCGGCCTCGTCAGCCCCCACGCCATCACCGGCGTCAGCCGCCGCGCCATCCTCAGCCGACCCCACAATGGCACCCTCGGCACCCGCAGCCGCGTTCACCGACACGCCGACAGTCTGCTCTCCAACAGCATCTGCCCCACCGCCGGCAGACGCGCCCTCGGCACCAGCACCGCCGCCATCGGCCGCCTGCGTACGGTCGTCCTCGGACGCCCCATCCGCCCCACCAGCCGACTCGAACCCGGTGCCGCCCGCATCGGACCCACCGGCCCCGGTGTCGCCAGCGTTGTGTTCGTCGCGGCCGGGACCGCTCGCCTCAGAGCCACTCTCCTGGAAAGACCCACCCGCGTCACTCCCCGCCGAACCGGCCGGCCCGGAGCCCGCCTCCTCGGACGAGCCACCCACCTCGGAGCCACTCTCCTGAGAAGGTCCATCCGCGTCCGCGCCACCCGCCGCGGGAATACCCGCCGCGTTCCCGCCCGCCTCGGAGCTCGTCTCCTCGGACGAGTCACTCGCCCCGGTGCCTGTCTCTGCGGTGGATCCGCTCACCTCGGAGCCGTTCGCCTCTGTCTCGGCGGCTGCCTCCGTCGGGGCAGGCGTCGGCTGCTCCGACTTGGGGAGGCCGATGATGATGTTGCCGTATTCGAGTGGGAAGCCGTCCGCCGACTCGTCGGGCTCGTACACGACCCCGACAGCCGGCCGGGGGTGTTCCTCGGGCGTGTTCGAGCCTGCCGACGTCCCGCCGCCTGCCGACGTACCGCTCGATCCCTCGTCGGAGGTGGCATGCGACGCGTCGCCGCCCGCGGACTCGGGGTCCGCACTTTCAGCCTTCGCGTCGGAGGCAGGTGCGTCGGAGCTCGTCGCCGCAGAACGCGCACCCTGCGCGTCAGCTCCCCCGGTGTCGGCTGCCTCAGAACCAGCTGCACCCGAGTCGGCTGCAACCGCGCCGTCCGCGCCGGGCCGGTCCGCTGGGGAATCAGCCGCCGCGGAGTCCGCCGCCGTCGCATCTGCCGCCGTCGCATCTGCCGCCGTGGAGTCTGCTGTGCCCTGGGTGGGTTCTGCGGCGTCGGAGGCGCTCGGGCTGGTCGTGTCGGCCGGCGTGCTCGGGCTCGGGGCGGCCGGCGTGGGCTCGGCGCCATCGGCCGAGGCGCCGGACGAGCCGTCAGCGGTCGAGACCGCGGTCGACGTGTCGGAGGCGCCGTCCGTGCTCGTGCCGGCGGGCGACGTGCCAGACGAGCCATCGGCGCTGGAGCCGGTGGTCGGCCTGCCTGAGGAGCCATCGGCGCTCGTATCGGAGGTCGACGTGTCCGAGGCGTCGTCCGCGCTGGAGCCGGTGGTCGACGTGCCGGAGGCGTCGGCGCTGGCGCCGGGCGGGGGTGTGGCTGACGTGCCGGCGGGGGCGGTGGTGCCGGTGGTGGAGGAGTCGGCTGGGGTAGTGGAGGTCGTGTCGGCCGGGGTGGAGGTCGTGTCGGCCGGGGTGGAGGTCGTGTCGGCCGGGGTGGAGGTCGTGTCGGCCGGGGTGGTGGGTGACGCTTGGGGGGTCACGTCTTCGGTGGTCTTCTTGCGGCGGCGGCGCCAGAAGCCTCGGGGTTTGGGGGTCGACTGGGCGATGAGGTTCGCCAGCTCCTGGGCAGGCTGATCCTGGTTCGGAACCCGCGGTTCCGAACCTTCACCAGCTGCTGACCTGGTGTCAGCCACGGTGTCCGCCCACGAGCACAGAGTGCCCGGTCGGACAGCGCAGAAGCAAAGTCATCGTCATCCCCGTTTGGCGGCGTGGACGGGTGGCAGTCACTGCGGTGGTGGATACGGACCGTATCCTCCCGCCGATCCTTGCGTTCCGGGGGGTCCCGGCGGGTAACCGGGCTGACCGGCCGACGGACCGGATTGTCCGGACGGATACCCGGAGTGTTCCGGCGGTACGGGGTCCTGCGGTCGCTGGTACGGCGCCTGTCCGTCCCCGCTCGCAGCGCCTGGATCCTGGCCGTCGGACCCCATCGGAGCGGGCGCCGCCGGCGGTACGAGCCCACCGGGCACCGGGCCGGCAGACAGGGACGGACCATCGCCCGTCGACCCGCCGGACACCGGTCCGTCCGCGAGCGACCCGTCCGCGAGGGACCCGTCCGCGAGGGATCGGTCCGCGAGCGGGCCACCGGCCGTCGAGACGCCCGGTACCGGTCCCCCAGGTCCCGTGGCCGCTCCACGACCACCCGGCCCCATCGGAGCGCCCGGTCCACCGGGTCCCATGGGCGCACCGGGTCCCATAGGCACTCCGGCACCCCCTGGCCCCATCGGCACTCCAGGACCACCCGGACTCATCGGCACACCCGGACCCATCGGAGCACCGGGACCACCAGGACCCATTGACACTCCCGGTCCGCCAGGACCCATCGGAGCTCCAGGACCACCCGGACCCATCGGCGCTCCGGGACCACCGGGCCCCATTGGCAGACCAGGACCACCCGGACCCATTGGGGCTCCAGGACCACCAGGGCCCATTGGGGCGCCGGCGTAGGGCGGGGCGGCTTGGGCGAAGGCCGGCATCGGGGGGAACGGGACGCTCGGGCGGCGTTGCCGCAGTTCGTCCAGGAGAGCCTTTTCGGTCTGCAGGGCCTCGGGGCCGATGGTCTGGCGGACGATCTTGTCGCGGAGGTACGCCAGCTCCGTCGCGTTGTGCTGGAACGCCTTCGCGGCTACCTCCGCCTGCGGACCGTACCGCCGGGCGTTCTGCCGCAGCGCCTTGCGCCCGCGGAGCGTGGCTATCAGTGGTACGTCCTGCGGTACCAGCCACCCGAACCGCACATAGTCGTACAGCCGCGACGCGATCATCTGCCCCTCCCGTGATCGCATCACCAGCGCGAAGACCACCAGGCAGATGAACAGCGGCACCATCAGGCACAGGTACGCGAGGATGAAACCGCCACCGCCCGCCCAGCTCGCCGACGCGTTCCAGGAGGCGTGCGCGAGCACGGCAGCCAGATAGCCGACCACCGGTGCGAGGAAGCGGACGACCGTACTTCGGTGCCGGATCGCGACGCCGATACCGATCGCCGTGAACGACGTGAAGAGTGGATGCGCGAACGGCGAGATCACGCCGCGGATGATGAACAGCGCGAACGCCCCGCGCAGGCCCGCGTCGCTGCCGGCCTCCTCGGAGAGCGTGTTGAAGACGCGGCCGTAGTACAGGATGTTCTCGGTGAAGGCGAAGCCGACGCCGACCATCCCGGCGTACACGAGGCCGTCGATGATGCCGTCGAACTCCTTGCGGCGCAGCAGCGCGAGCAGCAGGATCACGGAGCCCTTGGCGAACTCCTCCACCGGCGGCGCGACGAAGACCGCGGACCTGTCACCACCGACGCCGGTCTCGGCCAGCCGGTGCGACACCTCGGTGTTGATGAAGATCGCGACCAGGGTGGCGATGAACGCGCCCCAGCAGAGCGCGAAGACGATGTACCTGGTCGGCTCGGGCTCGTAGCGGTCCAGCCAGAGGTACAGCGCGATCACCGGGATGACCGGGACGAACGCGAACACCAGGCCCCAGGTGAAGCCGCCGGCGCCGGTCGACTTGGCCACGATGCCGAAGATCACCAGACCCGCGATCGCGAACACGACCGCGATCACGATGCCGATCAGTACGCCCTGGTTGCGCCGCTGGCCGGGCACCGGATGGTTGCCGAGCACGTTCGGGTGCGGGTACGGGCCGCCGGGCGAGTACGCCGACCCGGCCGCGGGTTGCGGCGTGCCGGACGGGCCTGGTGAGGGGTAACTCATGCACCGCAGCCTAGTTGGGGTCCAGATCCAGCGGCAGGACCACCCACTCAGCGTTACCGGGATGGAACGACAGGCCTGTACTTAGGCACCGCCCGGCGCGCCCGTTCGGTAACCCGGAGGCGGGATCGCCCAGGTATCTGAGAGACTCTTCGGTGCCACGCGCCCGTAGCTCAGCTGGATAGAGCGTCGGACTTCTAATCCGTTGGTCGCAGGTTCGAATCCTGCCGGGCGCGCCAAGCGTCGGTGCCTGCGTCTTCGCAGGTCACGGGCCTGACCTGGCTGTCGTGCGGTGCGCCGAGCCGGGTGTCAGAGCGCTGTTATGTCGCAGGCGGTCGCGCGGAGCGGAGAGCTGCCACTCACCGGGTCGCCCGGTCGTTGCGACAGGACGAGGTTCAGGTTGGCGCTGTCCGGCCCGGTCGGCGGGTAGCCCGGCAGCCCGAGCTCGGAGCACGACTGCCACCAGCCGTGCTGGCCGCAGACCACCGACGGGTCCAGGTTGGCGTTGAACTTGGCGCGAGCCCGGACGCTGCCGCTCGGCGTCGAGATCCTGACCCAGTCACCGGCGGCGATTCCGCGGCTGCCGGCCGTGTCGGGGTGGATTTCGACCTGCGGATCGGGCGCGGACCGGCGCAGGGCGGCGATCCCGCGGTGCTGCGACTCGCAGAACCACAGCGACTTCGCGCAGGTGAGGGTGAGCGGGAACTGTGCGGCTGGGTCGGTACGGTGGCCGGCATCGGGTGCGGCGTACGTCGGCAGTGGCGGATGTCCCGCGGCGAGCAGCGTCTCGGAGTACAGCTCGACCTTGCCCGTCGGCGTGGGGAACCCACCGGCGTCGCGGTACTTGCGGTAGCGAGTGCTGAGCGGCAGGCGGACGCCGGACGGGTTCTCGCGCAGCTGCTCCAGCGTGATCCCGCTCGGCTCGAGTTGGTACCGGAAGGCCGCATCGATGTCGCCACCGAAGAACTGGTCACCGAGTCCGAGGCGTTCGGCCAGCCCGAAGATGATCTGCAGGTCGGACCGCGCCTCGCCGGGCGCGGGCGCGACCGGACTCCGCAGCTGAACCAGCGACTGCGCCTCCTGATCGGTTTCGAATCCGATCCGCAGCGCCTCGCTCTCGAACCCGCTGGCGACGGGCAGGACGATATCGGCAAGCTCGGCGGTGGGATTGAGGAAGAGATCTGCGTGTACGACGAAGTCGATCGCGGCCAGCGCAGCCTGGCCGCGGGCGCTGTCCGCATGCGCCATGACGAGATTCGCCCCGAACGTCACGAGCGCCTGGACGTGGCCGTCGAGCGCCGCGGCGTACAGGTCGGCGCCGGTGACGAAATCGAACCGCGCAGGTCCGAGTGGACGCTCCGTGAAGCCGAAGGCACGTGCGGAACCCACCGGTGCCATCGGTGCCGGCTGATTGGCGGGCGCTGGTGTTAACGCGACGTTGCCGCCCGGTACGTCCAAGCAGCCGGTGAGCGCGTACAGGATGTGGATCGCGCGGACGGTCTGGGTGACGTTGCTGTGCTGCTCCAGTCCGCTCCACGTGTAGAACGCGACCGGCCGCGACTCCCAGAGGGTTCGTGCGGCCGCCTCGATCGATGCCGCCGGCACGCTCGTCAGTTCCTCGGCGACGTGCGGCGTCGTCCGCGCGCATTCCTCGGTCAGAAGGGCGAAGACAGGACGGCACGGAACAGGTCCGTCCGGGTCGGCAGCTCGTACGATCCGGTCAGCGCCAACTGCGATTCGTCCACGTCGTACCGGTGGGTGGACGGGTCGTACGCGACCAGCCGGTCAAGGCGTTCGTCCCGGGCCACATAGCGGTCCGGATCGCCGTCCGCGAACACGTCGGTGGCGCGGACCAGCTGCCCGGTGTCACTGCGGACGAGAAGCGGTGCGTTGGTCCAGCGGCGCACGAAGTCCTCGTCGTACCAGCCGCGCTCGAGCATGACGTGGATCATCGCCAGCGCCAAAGCGGCGTCCGTCCCGGGAAGCACCCGCAGCCAGTGGTCCGCCTTGCTGGCCAGACCGGCCCGACGGGGATCGACCACCACCAGCTTGGCGCCACGGCGCAGCGCGGCGGTCGTCGCGGTGGCATGGGCCAGCCGCGCCACCGACGGGTTGTACCCCCAGTACAAGATGCAGCCCGCGTGACCGAGGTCAGGCATGTAGGTAGCGGGCACAGGCGCACCGAACGTGAACAGCGGTGCGCCCATCCGTCCCCACGCGCACAGCTCCATGTAGATCGCGAGGTTGGGGCTGCCGAAGGCACGCCGGAGCCGGTTCAGCCAGTCGATCGAGTCCGACATCGCCGACGTCGACGGCGACGCGGTGGCGAACACGACCGATTCCGGGCCGTGGTCGCGGGAGGCGGCAGTCAGTCTGGCCGCGATCGTGTCTAGCACCTCGTCCCAGCTGATCCGCTGCCAGCCCGGGTCCGCGGCGCCCTTCGGCGCGGTTCGCCGGAGTGGATACAGCAGCCGGCCGGGATGGTTCACCAGCTCCGGCGCCGCTTTGCCCATGATGCAGAGCGCCTGCCCGGTCGGGTGCGACGGATCGGGCGCGAGCGCGACGAACTCGCCGTTGTCGACGGTCGCGATCGCGCCGCACTTCGAGACACACAGCGGGCAGTACGTCGGAATTCGCCGTACTCCACTACTCGAACCTGCCCCCATGGCACATCACCCTCCCCGCCTGAGCGGATAACCCGATAGTGACACCTCATGGCCCGGATGAGGACAGCCTCATCCGGCACCAGCTCTCAGGGAGTTTCCAGCGACTTCTCAGGCCGTTCTAGGGGTGATCCGGCGCGGTCGTTCGTCTAACCGGTACTGGTCGGAAGGACGGATGTCGTGCACACAACAGTCATCGACGGAGTACTGCGGGGACGGGAGCTGCGGTACGCCCTGGACGCGGTTGTCTTACTCGCTGGGATACCCGGCGCTGGGAAGAGCACGTTCTTGCGCCGGGTGTTCGCGGACAGCCCGGTACGGGTGTACGACTCCGCCCATATCCGTGACCAATGGATGCCTGTCCTCGGAGTACTCCCGTACGCGCTGTGGCGACCGCTGGTGCACCTCGTGTACTACGTGACGCTCCTGACCGCCATGCGCCGCGGCCAAGGCCCCATGGTGATCCACGACTGCGCTACCCGCCCCTGGGCGCGGCGGCTGATCGGCTGGCGCGCCCGGCGGGCCGGCGTACCGCTGCACCTGATCCTGCTCGACGTGCCGGGAGATGTAGCCCGGTCGGGCCAGTGGGCGCGCGGTCGCGTCGTACGGACCGGAAGTATGGAAACGCACTGCCGCCGCTGGCCGGAGCTGGTGGCGCGGGCGGAGCGCGATCCGGGCAGTGTCGTGCCTGGGGCGCTGTCGGCGGTCGTGCTGACCAGAGGCGAGGCGAACCGGGTAGAGCGGGTCTCGTTTGCCTGAGGCCTGGTTGCGGCGGACGGAAGGCGGGAACATGTCTCGTGTCAGCCGGTGACAGAACGGCTACCTGTCCTCACCGGCCGACGTTCGAGGGACCCCGCCCACTCGGTCCCGTGAAGCCTGTGGAGGACAAGTGAGGATCGAACGTACGTCACGCATGCGCCGTACCGCTCAGGTATTGGTTGTCGTCAGTGCGGTCGCGGCATCCCTGTGCGCCCTGCCGGCGGAGGCCAAGGCCCCGTCGCCGGCCGCAAGACTGGCTGCTGCTCAGGCAGCTGTGGAGCAGTCCGCAGTACGAGGCGTCGCCTGGTACACGGACGCGTCCGCGGGCAAGGTCGTTGTGACAGCTGACAGCACGGTCTCCGCCAAGGACTTCGCATCGCTCCAGCGCGACGGTGTACAGGTCAACAGGAGCATCGGTGTCTTCAGGCCGCTCCTGGCAGCGGGCGATGCGATCTACGGCGGGCAGTACCGCTGCTCGCTCGGCTTCAACGTCCAGAAGGGCGGCAGCTACTACTTCCTGACGGCCGGTCACTGCGGCAAGGTCGCCAAGACCTGGTACACCAACTCCAACCACAGCACGCTGATCGGCCCGACCATCGGCTACAGCTTCCCGGGGAACGACTACGCGCTGGTGCAGTACACCAATGCCTCACTGAGCCACCCTGGCGGATTCACTGCAGCCAACGCCGTCGTCGGTGAGACCGTGACCCGCAAGGGCTCCACGACCGGCATCCACAGCGGCAAGGTCACAGCGCTCAACGTCACTGTCCGGTACTCCGGCGCCGGCAAGGTCAGCGGCCTGATCCAGACCACGGTCTGCGCCGAGCCGGGCGACTCGGGCGGCCCGCTGTACGACGGCACGAAGGCGCTCGGCATCACCTCCGGTGGCAGCGGCGACTGTACGAGCGGAGGTACGACGTTCTTCCAGCCCGTGACCGAAGCCGCATCGGCGTACGGCGTGACGGTGTACTGATCGGAAACTGTCGGAGGCGCCTGATTGAGTGATTCCTCTCGATGGGGAGGAGTCAGGGATGAAGGTTCGAGTCGGGCGTGAGGTGCTGGCCGAGGCGGTCGGCTGGGTGGCGCGTGGGTTGCCCAGCCGGCCGAGCGTGCCGATTCTCGCCGGCATGGTGGTCGACGCCGCGGACGGTCAGGTGACGCTGTCCGGGTTCGACTACGAGAGCTCGGCGCAGGTCAGCGTGCCGGCGGAGGTGGCCGACGAGGGGCGGGTACTGGTGTCCGGGCGGTTGCTGTCGGACATCTGCAAGAGCATGCCGCGCGACTCGGTGGATCTGAGCGGTGAGGCGGCTCGGGTACAGGTCAGCAGCGGGGCCGCCCGGTTTGTCCTGCACACCCTCCCGATCGACGAGTATCCGGCGCTGCCGGAGATCCCGGCAGTGAGTGGTGTGGTCGACGGCGCCGAGTTCGCGCGGGCCGTCGCGCAGGTCGTGAGTGCGGCCGGCCGGGACGACACGCTGCCGGTCTTCACCGGGATCCGGCTGGAGATCCGCGGGCCGGCGATCTCGCTGCTCGCCACCGACCGGTACCGGCTCGCCGTCCGTACGATCCCGTGGCAGCCGGTCGACGCCGGCGTCGAGACGAACGTCCTGGTCCCGGCCAAGCTGCTGCTCGACGTGGCGAAGGCGATGGCCGGTCACGAGGTCACGCTCGCACTCGGTTCGACGCGCACAGGGGACGGGTTGATCGGGTTCGAGGGTGGCGGCCGGCATGCGACCAGCCGGCTGATCGACGGCGAGTTCCCGAAGGTCCGCGGCCTGATCCCCGCGGAGAACGCGATCACGTCGACGGTCGCGGTGGAGACCGCGGCACTCGTCGAGGCGGTCAAGCGGGTCGCGCTGGTCGCGGAGCGGTCCACGCCGGTCCGGATCACGTTCGCGGACGGAACGGCGACGCTCGACGCGGGCAACGGCGAGGAGGCCCAGGCGTCCGAGGCCGTCGGGATCACGCTCAGCGGCCATCCAGTGGTGACCGGTTTCAACGCCGGCTACCTGCTCGACGGCCTGGCCTCACTCGGCACGCCGATCGCCCATTTCGCCTTCACCCAACCGACCAAACCAGCCAACCTGACCGGCCTGCGCTCCCAGGAGGACACACCGACGACCGACGCCGCCTACATCCTGATGCCGATGCGCCTGCCGACGTGACCAAGGACCTCCGCGACTACTACCGGGAGCGTGTGGGCCTTGGATGAGGACTTGATCGCGCGCTACCTCGCGCGTCGGGACCCGATCGAGCAGCCGGTCGACGTCGTCGTCCTGATGGGTTCCGCCGTTCTCGAATCGGTCGAGGTCGCGGCGCAGGCTCATCGCGTACACGCCGCGCCGGTCCTCGTCAGCGGCGGGATCGGACACTCGACCCGGTACCTGGACGACGCGGTCCGGCGACGCGGGCTCGACGTCGCCGTCGGCCGGCCGGAGGCGCACGTCTTCCGCGACTTGCTCAGCAGGTACGCCGTCCCGGACGAGCAAATCGTCGTCGAGGACGAGTCGACCAACTGCGGCGAGAACGCGGACTTCACCCGACGGTTGATCAACGCCCCGAAGACCCTGCTGCTCATCCAGGACCCGACGATGCAGCGCCGTACGCACGCCTGCTTCGTCCGCTCGTTCGCCGACCTCCCCCGCACGACGCTGTACAGCCAAGCACCGCTCGTCCCGTGGATCGGCCCCGACCACGTCAGCGCCGGCCCGGACTCCCCTGAGATCTGGTCGCACGAACGCTTCCGGTCACTCCTGCTCGGCGAGATCCACCGCCTCTCCCCCGACGTCTACGGACCGGAGGGCCGCAACTTCATCGACCGCATCGACATCCCCACCGAGGTACTTGCCGCCTACAACGAATTGGCCGCAACGCACCCTCAGGACGTCCGGGCTGCCTTCTGAGCGACGGCATGGACCAGCTCCGCAGCGCGCTGCCGCACGCGCTCGTCCGGGTCCTCGTCGGCGACGCGCTCCACGAGCGGTATCAGCAGGTCGGCCCAGCGCAGGTAGGCGATGCTGCGGATCGCGGCCGCCCGGATCATCGGATGCTCGAACGACAGCCCGCCGACGATCTGCGTGGCCGTGCGCTCGTCGAACTCCGGTGGCGCGCCGAGCCCGAGCCGGAACAACGCCTGCGCGGTCTCCGCTGCACTCTCCGCCCGCTCGATCCCGAACAGCAGCTCGTCGGTGGAGTATGCGTCGAGCCGGGCCGCGAGTTCGTCGAGGCTCCGGGAAACCGCGTCCTCGCCGGAACCACGAACGTTGCATCCGAGCTCACCCGACGTGCGGTCGCGGCAGAGGAACAGTGAGACATCGTCGTCCGAGACCCAGTAGTTGTCCGCGTCCGCCGGCCGGTACCCGAGCTCCTCGACGACCTGCACAGCGTCCTCGTCGGAGTCTCGGAGGATCAGCGTCATGCTCTTGAAGGTCCGCTCGGCAGTCACGGAACACTCTTATCAACGATTCGGGTCGTCATCCGTAGGTCACCCGGTGGGATCGTGCTCAGGGTTGAGCGCGCTGGACCGACCTGCTCACGCGTTGACGAAGTAGTTCGTCAGGGCCTCTGCCAGCGTTTCAGCCGGGAGCGTGTGGAACTCCCCGTCATAACCGGCCGCAGTCCCGTGCGGCAGCGCAGCCACGGTCTCCTGCACCGACCGCTGCAGCCACTCCGGGCTTCCGTTGCTGTAGAGCCCCAGTGTCGGTACGTCGATCGAGCCGAGCAGTTCGAGCGGTACGGCGCTGTCCCGCATCTGCAGCGCGTCGTACACCAGTGTGGGCGCCATCGCCTCCAAGCCTGCCCACATGGGTGTCTGCCGGATCTGCTCGACCACCTCCCGCGGCTGACCGACCGCCTCCACGATGAACAGCTCGGCCGCACCACCTGGGTCCCCAGCCGCCACGTACTCCTGCAGACGCTCCACGTAGCGCTCCGGCACCGGCGGTGCTCCCTCGACACGGAACGGCGGCTCCATGACGGCCTGCTTCTCGAACGGCTGTCCCGCCTGCAGCAGCACCATGCTCCCTGAGGAGAACGCACACGCGTACCGTGCGTCAGTGGCTGATCGCAGGGCGTCCAGGTCCTCCCACTCACGTTCCACGGCGTACGGAGTGGTGTCGCCGGAGTCACCGCGACCACGCCGGTCGTAGTTGACCACCGCGAACGCCGACGACAGCGCCTCGGCGTAGTGCGCGTAGTCCGCGCGGCTCGTGAACGCCCCCGCGATCAGTACCAGCCCGGGCCCGCTTCCCGTCACGTCGTACGCGATCTCCGTACCGTCCTTCGAAACGACCTTGTCCATCACACAGCTCCTTCTGGCAGATGTACTTCTGCCAGAACGTCGAACAGCCCAACGCAGGCGAGACGTGCTGTGACCCAGATCACAGCCGGGCGCCGCGGGCTAAGACGGTGGGGCCGTGCTGTTGCGGATCACCAGGCTGGTGGGGACGGCTAGCGGCGTGGGCTGGTGGTCGGTGGCGTGGATCTGCGCGAGCAGGGTGTCGACGCTGCAGCGGCCGACGTCGGTGAAGGTCTGACGGATCGTGGTGAGGGGCGGCCAGAACTGAGCCGCCTCCTCCATGTCGTCGAAGCCCACCACGCTCACGTCGTCCGGCACGGCCCGGCCGCGCGCGTGCAGGGCCCGCAGTACGCCGAGCGCCATCTGGTCGTTGGCGACGAAGACCGCGGTGACGCCGGGATCCGCGGCGAGATCGCAGCCCGCGTCGTACCCGGAGGCCGATGTCCAGTCCCCGATCAGGAACGGCGGTACGTCGCGGCCGTGGTCGCGGAGCGTCTGCTCCCAGGAACGACGGCGCTGGTCGGCCGCGAACGACGACGGCGGCCCGCCGACATGCCACACGGTCCGGTGCCCCAGTTCGAGCAGGTGCTCGGTCGCGAGCCGGGCGCCCTGCGTCTGGTCCGTGTCGACGACCGGATGGTCGTAGTGCGCGCCGGCGTGCACGATGACGACCGGAAGCCCGACGGGCAGCTGTACCTCGTCCAGGATCTGCGCCTCGATCATCATGATCACGCCGTCGACGGCCTGCTCCCCCAGCCGCGCGAACGCGTCGGCGACCGCCTGACGGTTGACCGAGAGCACAGGCATCAGGTTGACCGTGTACCCACGCGCGGTGGCGGCGGTGGCGATCGCGTCCAGCGTTCTCGTCGTACCGAAGGTGGACAGCTCGAACGCGATCACGCCGATGCTGCGGAACTCACCGTTGCGCAAGGCGCGGGCCGCGCCGTTCGGGCGGTAACCGAGCTGGCGCATCGCGTCCTGCACCCGGGCGCGGGTGACCGCGTCGACGTTCTGACGGCCGTTGGCGACCCGTGAGACGGTCTGCCCGGACACCCCGGCCAGCCGCGCCACGTCGGCCATCGACGGTCCTCGCCGCCGCCTTCCCAGCGTTCCCTCCACCCGGCACCTCCCGTGTGCCAGGAGTCTAGACATGTTTGCGTCAACACAGCGGCCCGTACGGCGAGCCACCCAGGCTCGTTCCGGATGACCGATGATTCCGGGCCGGGGCGGCGGTATGTACCGGCGCAAGCACCCGATCGAAGGAGCAGGATCATGGGCCACGTCATCGTCATCGCGTTCGTCAGCCTCGACGGCGTCGTCACCGACCCCGACGGGTCGGGCGGTACGCCGGCCGGCGGCTGGGCGTTCCGGCACGGACCCGAGACCGTCGGCGGGGACAAGTTCCGCCTCGGCGAGCTGATGGACACCGGCGTACTGCTGCTCGGCCGGAACACCTGGGAGCTGTTCAGCCGGCTCTGGCCGAACCGGACCGACGACTTCTCCACCAAGATGAACAAGATGGCCAAGGTGGTCGCCACGCACTCGCTGACCGACCTCTCCGCGTTCCCGAACTCGACCCTGATGAAGGGCGCTCTGGCCGAGTACGTACGGGCCGAGCCGCGGACGATCGCGGTCACCGGCAGCCTGAGCGTGATCCGCGCGCTGCAGACGGACGACCTGGTCGACGAGTACCGGCTGATGACGCTGCCGTCGATCGTCGGGACCGGCGAGAAGATCTTCGGCCCGTCGGATCAGCCCCTACACCTGAGGCTCGACTCGGTCCTGCAGACCGGCGCCGCCTCGCTGGCGACCTACGTACGGCCGTAGCTTTTCTTCTGTGACTTGGCCGGAGATGGCGTGGATCGGTGGAGCCCCTGGCGCGGGGAAGTCGACGATTGCGCGGGACCTTGCGCGGCGCGGCGACCTGCCGCTGCACCCGATCGACCTGTGGACCTACGCGCACCTGGACCGGCTGCCACCGCTCCGGCCACTGGCCGAGGACCTGGCCGCTGGTCCTTCGTACGCGGCAGACAGGTTCGTGGAGATCGCTCAGTTGCGGCTTGAGCTGGTGGCTGAGGACGTGCGCGAGCGGGGGCTCGGCGACGTACCTGCGCTGGTAGAGGGACCACAGCTGTTCCCGTCGATGGCTGACTCGGTTCCGGCAGCGGTCTGGTTGCTGCCCGACGCCGAGCAGACGAGGCTGGCACGGGAGGAACGCCTGGCGCGGGTGGACGACGGCCGGGAACGCTTGGAGAGCCTGCTGGCGCGGGACGCCCTACTGGCGGACCGGGTACGTCTCGAGGCTGCGGAGCGCGGGCGGGTCGTTGTGGAGGTCCCAGCGTCACCGGACTGGGATGCTGTCGCCCAGAGCGTTGCTGATGCGCTGGGACCACTCCCTCGGTTGCAGGCCGGTGACGGATTGCGTAGGCAGCGGCAGTACGAGAACCTCGCCGCGTGCCGCCAGGGGCGGCTGTGGCAGGCGGATCGTGGTCTCACTGAACTGCCGCCGTACCCCTTCGCGTGCGAGTGCGGCACGTCCGGTTGTGCGCGGACGTGGCCAGGAACACCCGACGAGTACGACGCGCGGCGTGGCGAGGGGTGGCTGACGGCTCATCCTGCGTGCTAAAGTTCCGGATCGTTGCAGTTTTGCAGTTCCACGTTCGTGTCGAAGCGCCCGCGGATTTGTGATCCGCCGGGCGTTTTGTCGTATCAGGAGAAAATCATGGCTTTGGGAACAGTTAAGTGGTTCAACGGCGAGAAGGGCTTCGGCTTCATCTCCCAGGAGGACGGCGGCGCCGACGTGTTCGTGCACTACTCGGCGATCCAGACCCAGGGCTTCCGCTCCCTGGACGAGAACCAGCGCGTCGAGTTCGAGATCGCCCAGGGCCCGAAGGGCCTGCAGGCGGAGAACGTTCGCCCGGTCTGATCTCGGCCGTCCTTCCGACGGTTGTTCGCTCGGCAGACCCGGCTCAGGCCGGGTCTGCCGTGCTCCACAGGTACTCGCCGTCCTCCAGTACGTCGGTACGCGCGAGTCCGATCGCGGTCGCGACGGCGGCCGACGCGGTGTGATCCGGATGGATATGCGCCACGATCTTCTGGGCCTTCCGTGCCCTCAGCCAGGTGACCAGTCCCTGTGCTGCTTCCTTCGCGAAGCCCCGGCCCTGCCACGCGGCGCCGATGACCCAGGCAATTTCTGCCGTACTTCCGGTGACTGTCGCCTGAACGAAGCCGATCAAGTTGCCGTCGTACTCGACGACCCAGTTCAGCCACTGCTCGTCCTTGTTCTCGGGACCGGCCAGTTGGCGCCGGTACCGCGCCTCGAGCGCCTCCACGGTCGGCGGTTGTCCGCCGATGAACGTGTAGAGACTCGGGTCGGACAAAACGTCAGCCATCGGTACGGCGTACTCGATCCGCAGCGGTAGCAACGACAGGCGGTCGGTGGAGATCACCCGCGCAACGGTAACCGCCTTTGCCGGACCGGCAATTCGACGTGAGCCCTGCGGCCGGGCGGTACCAGACTGGTCGGCATGATCGAGATCGACTGGGCCGGAGAGGCCGGGCGCCTGCGTGCGTCCGCGCAGGGCGAGAGCGACTGGAACGCGGCCGTGGCCGCGACCTTGGTACGGGACACCGACAAGGTGATCGCGGACGTCGGGTGCGGCGGGGGCGGGATGGCGAAGGCACTCGCCGAGGCGCTGCCCGAGGCGACGGTGGTGGCGATCGACGCGGACCCCGACGTACTCGAGCAGGCGCGCGAGCACACCGGCGGACTGGTCCGCTGCGAGCTCGCCTCGCTGGACGACGGAACAGAACCGTTGCGCCGGGCAATCAATGCGCCGGCGGACCTGATCTGGGCATCGGCGTCGGTACATCACGCGGCCGATCAACAGGCGGCTGTCAGCGCGCTCGCCGCATTGCTCGCGCCCGGCGGCCGGTTGGCGCTCGCCGAGGGTGGGCTCCCGGCTCGGTATCTGCCGTGGGATCTCGGGATCGGCGAACCCGGCCTCGAGCTGCGGCTCGACGTGGCGCAGGACCGATGGTTCAAGGTGATGCGGGAATCGCTGCCCGGGTCGGTGCCGATGGCGTACGGGTGGACCGACGCGCTGGCCCGGGCCGGGCTCGTCGACGTGACCACCCGGAGCGTACTGAGCGAGACGCCCGCGCCGCTGACCGACGTACAACTGGAGCGCGTTGTCCAGGGGTTGCGTACGCGGATCGAGCGGCTGACCGGGCAGGGGCACGGTCATGGACACGGGCATGGGCACGCGGCGGCTGACGAGGAGTGGCTCGAGCCGGCGGATCTGGAGGTCTGGCAGCAGTTACTGGACCCGGAAGGATCGTATTACCTCGGAGGCCGCACCGACCTCGCCGTACTGGCCGTCCGGAGCGTCCACATTGGGCACGCGCCGCGCTGACCCGGCACGCAGTCGCCGTACTGTCGGCCGCTCGCCGTAAGGTGGGTCCTCATGAACGACCGGCTGGTGTGGATCGACTGCGAGATGACCGGCCTCGATCTGGAGAACGACGCCCTGATCGAGGTCGCGGTGCTGGTCACCGACTACGAACTCAACGTGCTCGGTGACGGGATCGACCTGGTGA
Source organism: Kribbella sp. NPDC031520 (assembly GCF_055580825.1). Lineage (NCBI taxonomy): Bacteria > Bacillati > Actinomycetota > Actinomycetes > Propionibacteriales > Kribbellaceae > Kribbella > Kribbella sp. NPDC031520. The sequence continues at coordinate 161,494 of NZ_JBVIKS010000006.1, read as the reverse complement.
TCGCCCCACCACCCGGCGCGCTCGAGCAGATGGGCGACTTCGTCCGCGACATGCACACCGCGTCCGGGCTGCTCGACGAGCTCGCCAACGGCATCCCGCTGGCCGATGCCGAACAGCAGGTGCTCGACTTCATCACGTCGTACGTCAAAGAGCCCCGCAAGGCCGCGCTCGCCGGCAACTCCGTCGGCACCGACCGCACCTTCCTGGTCCGCGACATGCCGCGCGTCGAGTCCCACCTGCACTACCGCAACGTCGACGTCAGCTCGATCAAGGAACTCGTCCGCCGCTGGTACCCGCGCGTCTACTACGCCACCCCGGCCAAGAACGGCAACCACCGCGCGCTCGCCGACATCACCGAGAGCATCGACGAACTGCGGTACTACCGGGAGACCGTCTTCGTGCCGCAACCAGGCCCCGACTCCAACACCGCACGGGCCGCCGCCAGCCTGTTCACAGCCCCCGCCGAAGACACCCCAACCGCCCCCTGACCTGCGGATTTCATGTCCCGCGACTTCGTCGCTATGATTGCTCAGCCGTCGCAGTTCGGGCGGCAATGGTGGGTGTAGCTCAGCTGGTAGAGCACCTGGTTGTGGTCCAGGTGGTCGCGGGTTCAAGTCCCGTCACTCACCCGATGGTCGGCCATGCCCGCGGAGAGCGCGGGCTTGGTCGGCTTCGTCATTTGTGCGGCTGCGCTTCGCTTGCCGCGTTGCGGGGGCTCCGCCACCCGCACCCCCTGCGCCTTCGCTTCGCTCGGCTGCTGTGGCTGGGTTCGCTTGTCGCTCGGCTGCTGGGGTTGGGATTCGCTTGTTGCTCGGCTGTTGTGGCTGGGTTGCGTGCGAGGATGCTCTGGTGAAGTTGAGTGGGAGCACTTGGTTCGGGTATGGGGTCGTGGTTGTTGTGACGTTTGTTGTGGGGTTCTTGGCGTTCGCGGTTTGGGTGCTTTCCAAGGTCTTCTGAGCTTGGTGTGATCTGACGCGGCTGTGGATGCGTCTCTTGGGGCAGAGGCATCTACGAGAGGCGGCGAATGAGTGCTACCGAGGACTTCGAGGAGTTCGCGCGGGTACAGATACCGCGGCTGTACCGGACTGCTTGGTTGCTGTGTGGGGACCGGCATCATGCAGAGGACCTGGTGCAGGACACGCTCGCGAACCTGATGAAGGCGTGGGGGCGGATCGACAGCCCGGGGGCTTACGCGCGGACTGTGTTGGTGCGGACGTTTGTTTCGCAGCGGCGGCGTAAGAGTTGGGGCGAGCGGCCTACGGAGAAGCTGCCTGAGGTGGTGGAGCGCGCGGGGGACGTTGAGCTGCGGGTCGCACTGCAGAGTGCGTTGGGGGAGCTCGCGCCGTTGGATCGGGCTGTGCTGGTGCTGCGGTTCTTCGAAGATCGCAGCGTCGAGCAGGTGGCGCTCGATCTTGGCAAGAAGACCAGTGCGATCACGACTCGCACCGCCCGAGCCTTGGAACGCCTGCGGGCGGTCCTCGGTGACGGTGCCGACCAGTTGATCGCCCTCTGAGCTCAGGAGAACCCCATGAACAACCTCACCGACCTGATGCAGCGGGCCACCGAGAACCTCGAGCCCGTCTCTCCCGACCTGCTGGAACGTAGCGTCGCGCAAGGCACCCGCCTACGGCGCCGTCGTACGACGCTGCTCGCCGCAGGCGGTACCGGGGCCGTACTGGCGACCGCGGGCCTGATCGCCGGCGGCATCCACGTACTCGGCTCCCCCGCCGACAGCGCCGCCGCCGGTACGCCGATCGCGATCACGAAGCCGTCCGCGAAACCATCCACGAAGCCGTCGATCAAGCCGACGCCGGCCGGCACGCACGCCGTCAACTCCCAGCAAACGCTCGCCACGTTGAAGTCGCTCCTCGCGGCGCCGGGACGGACCTTCTCGCACCCGGAGACGTGGGGCGAGGGCGACTTCACCGCAGCGGCGTACGTCGTCGACGACGGCCACGGCGCCGCCCGGGTCGACGTCATGCTGTCCGGTGGCGGCGAGCAGAACCCGTGCGTCCCGGTCCGCCAGGGCTGCAGCACCCTGCCCGACGGCTCCACCCTGTACTCGTTGAAGGAGTCACCGGAGTACACCGACGGCCGCCAGGCGCAGTACGGCGTCCTCAGCAACTACGTCATGCTGGTCCGCCCTGACGGCCGCAACATCAACCTCACCAGCTACAACGCTCCGGCGGAGAAGGGCAAGCCGCACACCCGCCCCACGCCGCTCCTGTCCGTCAAGGAGCTCACAGCACTCGCCAAGAGCAAGGCGTGGAAGCTCCCGCCGGTCTCAACCGTGAAGCCCAGCAAGTAGGCGAGCAGGCCCGGCGCTCAGGTGGGCGCCGGGCCCTACTTCGTCGCCGCGAGTACTCCGTGCGTCACGAGCTCGACGCCGATGGCCAGCGTGAGGAAGCCGATGATCCGGCTCAGCGCGCCCAGCCCGGTCGGGCCGAGCTTGTCGACCAGCGGCGTACCGAACCGGAGCAGCACCGCCACCAGCGCGGCGATCACGGCAACTCCCACAATTACCGCCAGCCGGTTGGTGATCCCGGGATGCCGCGCGGTCAGTGCGATCACGACACCGATCGCGCCCGGGCCGGCGACCAACGGCAACGCCATCGGCGAGAACGAAACGTCCGGCTTCACAACTCCGTGCGTCTTCTCGTCGGGCGTCAGCGTCTGCCGGGCGACGATCATCCCGAAGCCGGAGTGACCGACCACCAGCCCGCCGGCGATCTGCAGCGCGGGCAGGCCGATCCCCAGACCCTCCAGCACCAGCGTGCCGAGCACCGTGAACACCGTCAGGATGCCGAACACGTACACGCCCGTCCGCACCGCTTGGCGTTTCATCGAGGCCGGCTCGACGCCTGTCGTCAGACCTGCGAAGGTGGCCAGCGCGCCGACCGGGTTCGTGATCGGCAACAATGCAGCCAAAGCCGAAACCGCCACGTGTACGGGCTCCACGGTCGGGAAGCGTACACCCCGTACGACCTGGAACGCGTCACCTCGCGAACGTGGCCTAAGGCGTCGGCTCGACGTACCAGCGGGGCAGTTCGCCCGGCTGCAGACTCGTCGCGTCACCGGGCCGGGACAGCGTGAGGATCGCCTGCTGGATCTCCGGGCGGGCGTTCAGCGCGTCCTCGATCGCGTACAGCCGGGCGGCGACCTCCGACTCGACATCGTTGCCGGTGACATCGACCGCGGCGACCAGGAAGATCCGGTCCGCGCCGACCCACTCCATGTGCAGGAAGCTGATCCGTTCGATGTCCTTGTGCTCGAGCAGCGCGCGCAGCACCCGGTTCCGGGCCAGCGGCGTGACCGCCTCGCCGGTCAGGAAGTCCATGTTCCGGCTGATCAGGAACAGCGCGACGCAGCCGAGCAGCACACCGACCACGATCGACCCGGCCGCGTCCCACGCCGCGTTGCCGGTGAGCTGGTGCATCATGATCGCCAGTGTCGCGATCAGGATGCCGATCAGCGCCGACAAGTCCTCGACGAACACCGCCCGCAGCACCGGGTTGGACGTGAGCCGGACGTACCGCCAGGGCCGCAGCATCCGCTCCAGCGCACCGGCCTTGGTCTGCCGTAGCGCCTGCGCGAACGAGATCCCCTCGAGCACGAACGAGACCCCGAGCACGGCGTACGCCCAGCCGTACGACGTGGCTTCCGCCTCGCCGTGCTCCAACGACTGGATGCCGTGCCACACCGACACCGCGGCACCGACCGTGAACAGACCGAAGGCGGCGAACATCGACCAGATGTACCCGACCCGCCCGTAGCCGAGCGGATGCGTCCGGTCGGCCGGCTTGCGCGCGCGCCGCTCGCCGACCAGCAGGAACACCTCGTTGCCGGTGTCGGCCCAGGAGTGCGCCGCCTCGGCCGCCATGGAGGCCGATCCGGTGATCACCGCGACGACCGTCTTCGCGGCCGCGATCAGCAGGTTCGCGGTGAGCGCGACCAGCACTGTCAGGAGGCTCTCACTCCCTGTGTCATCCGCCTCCGAGCTGCTCACACCCAGACCTTACTCAGCTGACCACCCGGACGACGCGTTGCTCGCCGCCTGGGCGCGCTAGTCGCGGATGAGGCAGCGCGACGGAAGCTCGAACCAGCGGAGGTGGTCGAAGTCTCTGTTCACGTGGCCCTCGGGGTCGCCGCGGTCCTGCTGACAGGTGGACAGCAGGTCGCGGGCCTCGGCGAGGTAGTCGTCGAGCGCGGACTCGGGGGCGGTGTGGTCGTGGCGCGGGTACCTGAGCCTGCCGTCGGCGTCGTACCCGACCTGGGAGAGCCGCAGCGGCGGCTCGACCGGGCCGCGGTGGTGCCGCCACAGACCGTTCGCCGGGTCGAAGCGGTAGTCGCCGAGCAGCCGCCAGCCGTCCCGGGCGACGAGCTTGACGGCCTCGACGACGTACGAGAACACCGCCTCGGAGATGAAGTAGTTGAAGTTGACCCGCACCCAGCCCGGCTTGATCCCCTCACAGCCGTGCAGGATCTCCTCCTCGAACTCGTGCGACCGCTCGAGATCGATCCCGAGCAGCGTGTGACCGTACGGGCCCGCGCACGAGCAGCCGCCGCGCGACTGGATGCCGAACAGGTCGTTCAGAAGCGCGACGACGAAGTTGTGGTGCAGGTACCGGCCGGACGGCGCCTTCACCACGAACGACACGATCGACAGCCGCTCCGCGTCCAGATTGCCGAGGATCTGCAGGTTCGGCTCGTCCTTCCACGCCTCGACCGCCCGCCGCAGGTAGGCGTCCTCGTGCGCGCGGATCACGTCGATCCCGACGGCCTGCTTGAGCTGGAACGCGAGCCCGGCCCGGATCGACCCGATGATCGCCGGCGTCCCGCCCTCCTCGCGGTGCACCGGGTCGTCCAGGTACCGGTGCTCGAGCGGGTTCACGTACGCGACCGTGCCGCCGCCCGGCACGTCCGGGACCCGGTTGCGGAGGAGTTCGCGCCGTGCGACCAGCACCCCGGGCGTGCCCGGGCCGCCGATCAGCTTGTGCGGGCTGAGGAAGATCGCGTCCTTGTAGGAGAGCGGGTTCTCGTCGCGTCCGCCGTACATGTCGATCTCGACGTACGGCGCGGCGGCGGCGCAGTCCCAGAACGACAACGCGCCGTACTGGTGGAGCAGCGCGGACACCCGCTGCGTGTTGCTGACGATGCCGGTGACGTTGCTCGCGGCGGAGAACGAGCCGATCTTCAGCGGGCGGTCGACGTACTGCCGCAGGCGTTCTTCGAGCTGGTCGATGTCGATGTGCCCGTCGGCGTCCTGGCTGATCAGTACCACGTCGGCGATCGACTCGCGCCAGGGCAGCTCGTTGGAGTGGTGCTCGTACGGGCCGATGAAGACGACCGGGCGTTGCTCCGGCGGGATCTGGTCGGTCAGGTGGTAGGTGTCGTCGAGCTCGGCCGGGATCCGCAGGCCCATGATCCCGATCAGCTTGTCGATCGCCCCGGTTGCACCGGAGCCGCAGAAGATGACCGCGGTCTCGTCGTCGCCGCCGACGCTCTGGTGGATGATCCGCCGCGCGTCCTCCCGCAACCGGGTCGTCTGCAGACCGGTCCCGCTCGACTCGGTGTGCGTGTTCGCGTACCGCGGCAGGACCTCCTCACGGATGAAGTCCTCGAGGAACGTCAGTGCCCGCCCGGAGGCTGTGTAGTCGGCGTACGTCACCCGTCGCGGACCGTACGGCCCGGGCATCACCTGGTCGTCACCGATCACCGACGCACGGATCTGCCGCAGCAGCGGCGTCTCCGGCGGCATCCCCGCTTGTGCACCCATGCCTCAGAGTAGGTCGCCGGAGTGAGCCGCGTCTCGTGATCCGTACGCGCTGTCTGGATAGGGTCGGTTCCAGTCGACGGCGAGGAGTGGGGATGACGTTTTCCAGCGAGCTGTGGGATCGCGGTGCGGCCTCGGTGTACGACGAGATCGTCCGGCACCCGTTCATCACCGGGCTGACGGACGGGACGCTCGACCACGACGCGTTCCGGTACTTCATCATCCAGGACAGCCACTACCTGCGGGCGTACTCGCGGGCGCTCAGCCTGGTCGCCGGCCGCGCCACGGACGACGACGCGGTCAGCATGTTCGCCCTGCACGCCGCCAACGCGATCGCGGTCGAGCGGGACCTGCACACGTCGTTGTTGGAGTCACTGGGTCTTTCAGCCGCGGACGTGGACGCTGCGGGCTCCGGTCCGACCACTACGGCGTACATGTCCTATCTGACGGCCGTGTGCGCCACGGGCACGTACGCCGAGGCAGTGGCCTCCGTACTGCCCTGCTACTGGATCTACCGCGACGTGGGCCGCGAGCTGCTCAAGCGGTCGTCGCCGGACCCGGTGTACGCCAAGTGGATCGCGACGTACGGCTCCGAGGAGTTCGACGCGGTCGTCGAGGAGGTGCTTGCCGTGACAGACGGACTGGACGTCGGCAGCGCCGAGCGGGAACGTTGTCACCAGCACTTCGCTATGACGTGCCGCTACGAATGGATGTTCTGGGACGCCGCTTACCACAAGCTCGATTGGCCGGTGGGATGAAGGACTTCTACGACGTCGTCATAGTCGGTGGTGGGCACAACGGTCTCGTCGCCGCCACCTATCTGGCCCAGTCCGGGCTCTCAACGCTCATCCTGGAGCAGCAGGCACACACCGGCGGTGCTGCGGTCAGCGAACGCGTCTTCCCGGGCGTGGACGCGCGGCTGTCGCGCTACTCGTACCTGGTCAGCCTGATGCCCGACAAGATCGTCGCCGACCTCGGCCTCGGCCTGGACCTCCGCTCGCGCGCCGTGGCTTCGTACACGCCTGTACGTCGTGGTGGGCGCGACCTCGGCCTACTGGTGGAACGACCGGAAGGCCCCGGCACCAGGGACTCGTTCCGAACGCTCACGGGCAGCGACACGGAGTACAAGGCCTGGACGGACTTCTACGGAGCTGTGAGCTCGGTGGCGGCCGTCGTAGCCCCCACCCTGCTGGAGCCGCTGCAGCCGGCCGCCGAGATCCGCTCTCGCGTCGACGGCGCACTGTGGGACGAACTGGTCGAGCGGCCGCTCGGTGAAGCCATCGAACGCCGCTTCGCCGACGACACCGTACGAGGCGTTGTAGCGACCGACTCCGTGATCGGAACGTTCGCAGGCCTGCACGACGAGTCACTGATCCAGAACAGGTGCTTCTTGTACCACCTGATCGGCAACGGCACGGGTGAGTGGCGTGTGCCTGTCGGAGGCATGGGCGCAGTCACTGACGCGCTGGCCGCGGCCGCGCGGCGTGCTGGTGCCGCGGTGGTCACCAACGCGGCAGTCACCTCCGTAGAGGTCGACGGGACGCGCGGGTCGGTCACCTGGCTCGGTGGCGACGGAGAGCGCTCTGTTGACTGCTCCTGGGTGCTGTCGAACGTCGCACCGTCGACCCTGGCCACGCTCCGCGGCCAAGGCGGTGCCGAGAAGCCGGAGGGGTCGCAGCTGAAGATCAACCTGCTGCTGCGCCACCTGCCGGCGCTGAAGTCCGGCGACGACCCGGCCCGGGCGTTCGCCGGTACGTTCCACATCGACGAGGACTACAGCCAGCTGGAGTCGGCGTACCGTTCCGCCGCGTCCGGCTCGCTGCCGGCCGTACCGCCGTCCGAGGTGTACTGCCACTCGTTGACCGACCCGTCGATCCTCTCCCCCGAACTGGTTGCCGCGGGCTACCACACGCTGACCGTCTTCGGCGTCCATTTCCCCGCCCGTTTGTTTGCCTCCGACAACGATTCGTCCCGCGCCGAGGCGACCCGGCGAGTACTCGCCGGCCTCGAGTCGTACCTCGCCGAACCCCTCGCGGACTGCATCGCCCGGGACGCCGACGGCAACCTGTGCATCGAGGCCAAGACGCCGTACGACATCGAGGAATCCGTCGGCATGCCCGGCGGCCACATCTTCCACGGCGACCTCCAGTGGCCCTGGGCCACGACCCCCGGCGACACCGGCCGCTGGGGCACCGAGACCGACGTTCGAAACCTCCTGATCTGCGGCTCCGGCGCCCGCCGAGGCGGCGCCGTCTCCGGCCTCGGCGGCCACAACGCCGCCATGACCGTCCTCACCACCTAACCGATTTCGCATCTCCCCGATCCCCCTGCTACGATCCTCTTCGTTCGAAAGCAAGACCGGCGCCGCTAGCTCAATTGGCAGAGCAGCTGACTCTTAATCAGCGGGTTCGGGGTTCGAGTCCCTGGCGGCGCACAAAAGCCCAGGTCGCGCGAGTGTCCTGGGTTTCTTCATGTCTGCTGCGTCCCCTTTACGTCCCTCTTTGCCGGGATCCTGCCGCAGGCTGATCTGTCAGGCTCCTCCGCGCACGGACCCGCAGCTTTCCAACGTGATCGTTCCTGTGCGTCACATCACATCGTTTCGCGTCGCTGCCGACGTCTCGGATTTGCGGGCCCGCCCAGCGTTGAGCTGCCAACCACAACCCGGTTGGAGGCTTGACATGGCGAGGGCACCACTGCCTATCGGAACCTGGGGAAGCATCTCCACGCGCGTCGCGACCAACGCGAAGGGGAAACCTGTCAGCTACCTCTCGAAGGCCAACTTCCGCGACCACGACGGCCATCTTCGAGACGTGACCGCGTTCGGCAATACAAAGACCGCGGCCGAGCGCAAGCTACTCCAGAAGCTCCAGGATCGAGCGAGGACCAACCAGTCCGGTGAGCTCATTGCATTACACAAGGTCGACCATCTCCTCGACCTCTGGGAGAAACGCTTCGAGGCCCTCATCGCCGACGGCAAGAGGTCGCCTACCTCCCTCGACACCTACCGGCGCGTCCTCAAGAACCACATCCGGCCCGCCCTCGGCGAACTCCGCATCGGCGAGGCCACCACCCCACGCATCGACACGGTCCTCACCAAGATCAAAACCACCGCCGGCGTATCCACCGCCAAGACCTCCCGCGCCGTCATCTCCGGCGCCATGAAACTCGCCGTCCGCTACGGCGCCATCACCGTCAACCCCGTCCGCGAAATCGACACCATCGAAGCCCCCACCAAGAACCCACCCCGCGCACTCACCGCAGACGAAATCCGACTTCTCCGCACCAGCCTCGCCACCGACGAACGCGCCGTCGAAGCCGACCTCCCCGACCTGACCACCTTCATGCTCAGCACCGGCGCCCGTGAATTACACGCCGATAACAGAGCTTACGTCAGGTGCAATCGATCTTTTGAAGCTGACACGCTATCCGAACTGTGCGCCGATGATCGCTGCACCAGTACCGCGGCGACGCGTCCGGCGTACGACCCGTGTCGACTCTGCGGGATGCAGCCGGCTGATCGAGGCGACCCGTGCCGCGTACGACGCCGGCGTGCTGACACTGCTCCCGCGCAGGGTGGTTCCGGATTACTCGCGGATCGTCAGTTGTGGGAGGCGTCAGTGGTCAGTTCGGCCGGCACCGGTAGGCCGAGGTGATCGAGGAGGTCGGCCAGTTCGGTGTCGAGTTCTCGCCCTACTTGCGCGATGCGTGGGTCGTTGAAGCTGGCGAATAGGTTGCTGGGCTGGTCGATCGTGAACCACGTGCGATCGTCGTGATCCACGTAGATCGCGGTGCGCAACGGCGCATAGAGCATCACCGAGGGGTCGTGCTGGAACATGCGCTGGGCGAAGACGTGGTTGCCCATCAGGTATTGCACACACGGGCGTGATTCGGCGGCCAATTCCATCAGGGAGCCGACGTCGGTGCCCCAGTACCTGATGAAGCTGTGCGGGGCGTTTTCCTCAGTGGCCTGCCGGACGAGGTCCCAACTGGTCTGTTCTTTTTTGAACTGCTCGTATCGGTCTGCATGTAGCGCCGGTACCGCGCGTTCGTAGCTGTCTCGGAATTCCGAGAAGGTTGTCGTGACGGGGATGGCCAGGCGGAGCACCTCGTGCGGGAAACTCTGGATGGAGCGGGAATCGCTGGCGGTCATGGCGTTTACGGTCCTTCGATGGGTCATGGCTGTTGCTCGATCAAGGCCGGGGGAACCGGTGAAAGCGGCCACGGTGCCGATCGCCGACGGCACCGTGGCGACCCGCCCGCCGGACATGCTCGGTGTGACGTCCTGACACATCGGTGACACTCGATGTGTCAGGACACCAGTGACGATTCGCTTGGTCGGTCAGCAGGTGGCACGGGCCGCGGCGACGATCACGCCGGTGACTGCGTCCGGGTCGGAGATCATCGACAGGTGCGGCGCGTCGACCTTGGTGATGTGCGCACCGGCGCGCTGCGCCATGATTTGTTGCCCCGCCGCTGGGATCACTTTGTCCGCCGTACCGATGAGGTCCCAGGACGGGATGGTCTTCCACGCCGGAACACCAGCGAGGGTCTCACTGAGCGTGCTGGCGGTCAGCGGCCGCTGCGTGGCGGCCAGACCGGCGGCCTGCTTGGCAGGGATACCACCGGCGAAGAGGCCCGCGAACTGATTCGGCTTGATGTAGACGTCGGCGTTGACGACGCTTCCGCCGGCGTCGTGGATCGGCACCGTGACGATCGAGCTGTTCGGGTCCAGTTCGGAGCCGGGCACCGCGGCGGCGAGCGAGCCCACGCTGTCGCCTTGGTCGGGGATGAAGGCATCCACGTAGACGAGGGCCTTGACGTTGGGGTTGCCGGTGGCAGCGCTGGTAGTCACCATGCCGCCGTAGGAGTGCCCGACGAGCACAACCGGGCCAGAGATGGTCGCCAGCAGATCACGCAGGTACTGCGCATCGGTTGCGAGGCCGCGCAACGGATTTGCCTCGACATCGACGGTGTACCCGGCGCTCTGCAGCTTCGAGGTGACGGCAGACCAGCTCGAGCCGTCGGCCCACGCGCCGTGCACGAGCACGATCGTCGGTTTGGGCGACGCGTCGCTCTGCGTGGTTTGCGCGCTGCTGGCGCTGGCGCTACCGACGCCCAGCGCGAGCACGCCGGCGGTGAGCGCCGCGACGGCCAGGGGCAGTGCCTTCTTCGATGTACGCATGGCAGGTCCTTTGCAGGGGTTCGTTGTCCGCTCGGCGGGCTCGCTGGGCGGGGGTTTCAGCGGCGGCACCGAGCTCGGAGAGGGAGCTTCGGCAGCGCGCCGTGAACAGCTCGGCGTGCGTCCGGAGGGGGCGTGTGGGCCCGCCCGTCGAGGACACCGTCGGTGGTGTCGGAATCGACGGTAGGGTCCGGCACACAGCCACTGGCGCCGTTGCGCGCGTTATCCTGCACACCGTGCAGATACCTGTGCACGAATGGTCGACTTACGGTCAGACCGCTGCGCGGTAGGCACTCCAGTGATCGATCTCTTCGAGCGCGCAGGGCCCGGGAGTATTCTGAGCGAGCCGGCGCCGCCTGTCGCGCCCGGGCCGCACGCCCCTGAGCCCGCGGCCCGTGAGAGTACGGAGGACTACGCCGTGTTCCAGATTGTTGACTCGCGCACGATTGCGGCCGGCATGCGGGCCGAGGCCATGCATGCAGTGGCCGCCAGGATCATTCCGGTGGAGCTGGATTTCCCGGAGCCGGGCCCTGTCGTACGAGGGAGGCTGGCCGACCTTGGTGGGCTGCGGATCTCCTCGATCCGATCCAATGTCGCCAAGGTTGAGCGCACCCCGATCCTGGCGCGCGACGATCTGGCACCCAGCCTGATGCTCGGTCTGCAAATCAGCGGGTCCAGCCTCGTCGTTCAAGATGGCCGCGAAGCCGTTGTGCGCCCCGGGGACCTTGTGGTGTACAGCTCGACATCTCCATACACACTGATCGACTCCGAGGGTTACCGACAACACCAGTTCCGCATGCCGTTGGAGAGGCTGGGCCTACCGAGGGATCTCGTGCGGCAGGTGACGGCGACGCGGCTCAGTCCCGGGCATCCGGTTGCAGGCCTGGCCGCAGGCTACTTCCGGCACCTCGCCGGTCGGCCGGGAGGCTTCGCCGACGCCGGGGCCGACGCGGTCAGCCAGTCGTCCATGGAACTCATCCGGGCAGTGATCAGCACGCATCTCGACGTCACCTCGGCGGCGACCAAGGCATCATTGGAGACCACGTTGCAGCTGCGGATCTTGGAGTACGTGCGTGAGCACCTGGGTGATCCGAGCCTCAACGCCGCTCGAATCGCAGCCGAACTCCACATCTCCCGCCGTCAGCTGTACAACGTGCTCGCCGCGGGCGGCATCTCGCTCGGCGACTGGATCCGCAGCCGCCGCTTGAAGGCCTGCCGAGACGACCTCGGCAGTGGCCTGTCACAGCACGTCACCATCGCCTCCGTGGCCCAACGCTGGGGATTTCGCGACCCATCGAGCTTCGGGCGCCTCTTTCGCGCTGAGTACGGACTCTCACCACGGCAGTGGCGTCAAAGCGCGACCAAGGCGCAACCTGCTCTGGCGAGCGACCCCACTCCAGCGACGTCGGCGAGGATCGTCAACTGAAGCAGCGCACGAACGGCAGCACGGCGGTCCCGATCTGTTCCGAGCCGGTATCCCGCTGATCGCCTGCGCCGCGGACAGAGCGATCTACCCGAAGCTGGGCGCGTTGTAGATGGAGTTCTGATCGTCAGAGGATCGATGCTCCGTAACCGGTTGGCGCAGCGCTCTACCGGTGCCACCGGCGGCATCATCAGCCAGGAGCAGGCTGCCGACGTTAAGGCGAAGCTCCGGCAGTTCAAGGCTCGAGTCGATCCCACGCGACCCCAGCAGCCCAGTAGGCATGAGCTGGTCCAGCGACCGATGCCGCGGTGGCAGGGAACACGTCGGCGTCTGCGCCGGAAGACGGCCTGATTTGGTGGATCACACGACAAGGAGAGAGCCGCTATGACGAACGTTCCCCGCCCGAGTTTCCTCGACGCCTATCTGGTCGCTGAGAACTCGATGGGTGCGCCCGCGCTCGGCGTTGTCCGTAAAGAGCGGAACGTCTGGAGAGTCCTACGCTTCGGCGTCAGCGCCGATCAACAGCCACGCGAGGCGTTCGCGACGCGGCAAGAAGCTGGCGCCTACCTGCTAGAGACGGAACAGCCCGGCGGATGAGCCAGGCCCGCGCCGGGATCTAGATCGCCCAAGGAGGACGGGAATATCGCACAGTTCGAATAGGCACTGGTTGCCGGTCCACCGGTTCTGCCCACATCGTGGCACCTGGCTCAGGGTACGGCGAGCGATCATCGTGGCCTGGCCGCCGTTGCGCCGGCGCGAGAACTAGCAAGACCGTGACACCGGCCAGACCACGCGCTGAAGCACCACCCCGGCTGACCTGGCCGGGCCGGTCCAGGTCGCCCTGTCGAAGCCGACCGACCTCATCCGCACTGCCCAGTCCGACGGCGATCTCCGCCCGGACATCAGCGTCGCGGACATCTACCTGCTCTTTTCTTCCGTACCCAACGACTGTCCGCCGACGACACGCACCCGCTGGCTCACCCTCGTCCTCTTCGGACTCAACCCACATGGCCGCACCGGCGATCGCACGAGTGCGCGATGAAGGGAGCGCTCATCCAGTTGATGCGGATCGGCGTCCCTCGGTGGCGGGCCGAGCGGGTCGCCGCGATCAATTGGGCCTTGACCTAGCCCGCCGCCGCCAAGGTTGCCCGTGGAAGCTCCCACCCCTGACGCGAGACCGTGGCGTGCGCGTCATCGTTGGGCTGGGCGAACCGTTTGGCGAGACCAGTCGCAGCGTCTCGCCCGGTACCTCCAGCGGCGGAGTACGCCAAGGCGCTCGCCCAGCGATTGGCCGCCGTGGCACCAAAGACGTCAATGGCGGTGATGACCACGGCGAAGTGCGAGGGTCGGGTGCTCGTCGACTGGAGCCGAACAACCCGGCCAAGACCACGGTCGCCCCACGTCCTTGCGGGTAGGAAACATCCGACCGTCTCGGCGCCGACTAGGGCGTGTTTCGGAACTGGTCAGCGTTGTCGGATCCAGGTCAGGACTTCGGTGACGATCGTGATGTGGTCGGCCGCGGCGGTCGTGTCATGCTGCCCGGTCGCCGCATCGCGCCGCTCGACCTCGTAGCCGCCCAAGCCATTGGGGCGAGAAGCCCCACACCGCGAACTCGGGAATGTCTTCCTGGTCGCAGACCGCGAGGATGTGCTCGTGGATGCCAGCTGAGAGTTGTCAACGAACCCGGGTTTCAGCGACGGCCAGCTGACTCTCTGCCTCGGCACGACGCTGACGCAGATGCTTCAGCGACTCCTCCAAGGCGGCGACCTCACCGAGCCAGACCCTGTCTTGGGCCTCGGCTAAGCGTGCTTCGGCATTGGAGGTCATCTCCTCGATGCGGTGCAGTTGGGAGGGGTCGACGCGCAGAAACCTGCACCGGCTGCAGGCGTGCTCGTGGACACAGGGCGTGCCGTAGGGACGGTGGCAGTCGCCGAAGGCGACCTTGCGCAGCAGGAAGTTTCTCTGCACTTGTCAAATCTGATCTTGGATCGGGTGTCAAAGTCTGCGCACGCGAGTTGTTCCGAAGCGGAAGCTGTCCTGCTGGGCCGCCTCGTAGGTGAACTCGACGCGCCCGCCGTCCATCAGCGGGCGCGCAGCGACAGCGCTTCGAAACATCCGCTATTCCGACGAGCGTGCGTTTGCCGAGGTGCCCGGCGATGCCGGCGCGGTGAATGGCGTTCAGCCATCCGGAGTCTTTCGGGCCGAGTCAGACGACTGCCCCACGTCGAGCGATGTGTTCGGGTCTGGTTTGGACCGGTCGATCACCACGGGTTCTCGGACGATCAAGATCCTCCCGGGGGCGGCGGAAGGTCGCGGGCGCGTTTTGTCGAGGTGTCACGCGGGGGCGGACAGGATCACCCGGACTTCGGTGTTGCGATAGCCGGCGCGGTCGAACGCGGCAGCCATCGGGCGGTTGCCCAGGTCGGTGGTGGCGGTGATCCGGTCCGCGCCCTCGGCGGCGTGGAACCGGGTGATCTCCGCCAGGATCTCCGCGACCAGGCCCTGGCCGCGCAACTCAGGCACGACGCCGAGGTAGCCGACATTGCGGTTGTACGAGGTCGCCGAGGGGATGGCCAGCCCGGCCAGCGCGCCGTCGGGGGTGTGGGCAAGCCGCCACCACTCCCGTTTGCCGGGCCGGTCCAGGTAGAACTCCAACGCCTCGCGGGCGGTGGCCTCCGCGCCATGGGCCGCCTCGTTCTCGCGGGTGTGGGCGTCCAGGCTGCCCTCGGCCACCCGCAGCAGCGCCTGCAGGAACACCTCGTCGTCCGGCTCGGGGGAGAACACCAGCCGCCCGCCCGGCTCCGGGATGCCCGCGTCGGGGGCCCACTCGTATTGAAGCCGCTCGACCTCGGCGGTGAGCCCGGCGCGGTGGGCCGCGTCCTGCCGCCAGGCCACCGCGGCAGCCATCGCGGGGTCGTCCCGCCAGCCGCCGGGCAGCTTCATGATGTTGTACAACGGCGGCCGCTGCGCGCCGGCGTCCAGGAACGCCTTGTGCGCGGCGGTGAGCAGCTCGGCGGCGACGCCGGCGCGGTCGGTGACGCAGTCGTCGGTGACCAGGCAGTCCAGCGCCAGAGGGTGCTCGCTGTCGGTTTGGCCCCACCACACGGCGCGGGCGAGGATCCGGCCGCCGTCCTCGGCGATCCAGGTCCATTCCGGACGGTACTGGCGCTGGGCCGCCTCGGCACGCCAGGCGTCGGCGGCCAGCCACCAGACCGGCTCGGTGACCGGGATGGACAGGGCGCGGTCCTGATCGGACTCGGTTATGGGGTGGAACGACATCTCACGGGACATCTGTGGAGCCTTTCGGGTCAGTGCTTCGGGCGCGTCGGCCCCTCGATGAACTCAAGCAGGCCGGCGTTGAGCTGGTCGGCGTGGTGGCGTACAGGCCGTGGGCCGCGGCCTCGTAGACCTTGGGCACAGCCCTGGGGACGAGTCCGGCGGTCTGCGCCCCGGTGAGCTCGAACGGCGCGTTCACGTCCGCCAGATAGTCGAGTTCGACTGGGGCCGCTGGAGTCCATGACGGGGTTCTCGCCACCGAACGGAGCCAGGAGGAACTGATGGTACGAGACCTCGATTTGGTAAGTCTGTGGCGTAGTCATCACGAGAACGCTACCCGGGAACGGGTCGCCGCTGGGCATTCGCTGCTGGAGGTACAACCCGCTGAGGTAACCGCCCGCCGACTGGTTCTGCGTTTCGTCGATGAAGCGGCGGCTGAAGCCGGTGGGTCCGGTGCGTGGCGGGTCGGGCATCTCGCAACCGTCCCAGCTGCGCGGGGTAGCGTCACCGCTGGTGTAAGCGCCCTCATAGGTGCTGCGGAAGGGGTACTCGTCACACTGCTTGCCCGGTGGGCGTGGCAGGTTTGCCGATCGGCCGAGTACTTCGCCGTTGGCCAGGTTGATCACGACGATGAAGAAGGCGGTGTGGTTGCAGCCGTTGCGGCGGTCGAGCGCGATCCAGGGCGTGGTGTTCGAGACGGTCGCGGAGCAGTTCGTCGGCCAATCGACCATCGGCGCCAGTATCGGCTCGATCGCAATGCAGTTCTTCGGCGGGCTCTTGACTTGGCCGGCCTGCACCTTCGCGGCGAGCGCCTGGCAATCGGCCACGGTTCGCGACGTCGCAGGCGGCGCGGCCGCCGACGGCACGATCCTGGAGCCATCTGCCTCAGGGCCCGGTTTCGCGGCGCCCGGCTGGACTGACGGCGACGCTGATGGCGTCGGCGAAGATGCTTGTGAAGGTGCTGATGGTGCGGCGTAGCTCTGCACCGCCGCCGCACCTAGCAAGCCCGCTGCCGCGAGCATGAGAACCAAACGTGAATTCAGTGCCGCCTGTTCACGTGGAGAACCCGCGCATGCATCCGCATTTCAACTATTGGAGGCCGGAATGTTCGACCAACCCCCGCGGACTGCCAGAAGACGAGGGCTGCGCCTCGGCGCTCTCGCAGTCGGCCCGCTCGCCTATCTACAAAACCCTGTGCCCGATCGCACAACCTGCCTGGACATCACAGCTAGCCGATCGCTGCGCGGATCGACTCTCGTAGGGAGCCCAGGGTCGCGACTACCGCGGTTGGTTCGTAGCCGCAGTGAGCCATGCAGTTGGCGCAGCGCGGGTCCCTGCCGCGGCCGTACCTGGACCAGTCGGTGTCGTCGAGGAGCTCCTGATAGGTGGAGACGTACCCGTCGTCCATCAGGTAGCAGGGTCGCTGCCAGCCCTTCAGCGAGTACAGCGGGATCGCCCACGCAGTACAGTCGAAGTCGATCTTTCCTTCCAGGAAGTCGAGGAACAGCGGCGAGTGGTTCAGCCGCCACTTCTTCCGCCGCCCGTCGCCGAAGGCCTTCCGGAACAACTGCCGGGTCTCGTCCGGGCCCAGCCAATGCTCCTGGTCGGGAGCCTTCTCGTACGCGAACCCCGGGGAGATCTGCATGTTGTCCACGTGCAGGTCGTCGTTGAGGTAGTCGAGGACGTCGATGACGTCCTGGGGGCTGTCGGTGTCGAAGAACGTCGTGTTGGTCATCACGCGGAAGCCGGCGGCCTGTGCCTGCTTGACCGCGTCGACGGCCTGGTCGAACACACCGTCCTTGCACACCGACCGGTCGTGCCGCTCGCGCAGCCCGTCGATGTGCACCATCCAGGCGAAGTTCTTGTGCGGTGTGAACTTGTGCAGGTGCTTCGGCAGGAGCACGGCGTTCGTGCACAGGAACACGATCTTGTTGCGCGCCAGCAGTTGCCGGACGATCTCGTCGATCTCCTTGTGCATCAGCGGTTCGCCGCCCGCGATCGAGACCATCGGGGCGCCGCACTCCTCGACGGCCGCGATCGCCTGTTCGACGGGCATCCGCTGCTTCAGCCAGTCGTGGGTCTGCTGGATCTTGCCGCAGCCCGCGCACTTCAGGTTGCACGCGTACAGCGGCTCGAGTTCGAGCAGGATCGGGAACTTCTCCCGGCGGCGGAGCTTCTGCTTCATGAGGTATCCACCCAGGCGGATGGACTGCCGAAGCGGCATGCTCACGACTGACTCACCTCTTTCGGTAACGAGAACAAGACGTCCTCGGTCAGATCGCCGGTCTCCGTCACCGTGATCGGCCCCAGGCCGGACAGGCAGTCGACGAGTTCGTCGACGAGCGTGGGTGGGGCGGAGGCGCCGGCGGTGATGCCGATCCTGGCGGCGCCGGCCAGGCGGTCCAATGGGAGCTCACCCGCGTCGTCGATGAGGACGGCGGGGGCGCCGGCGTTCTCGGCAACCTCAGCGAGCCGCCGGGAGTTGGACGAGTTCTGGGAACCGAGGACGATGACGAGATCGGACTGCCCGGCGATCGCACGAACGGCTGCCTGACGGTTGCTGGTCGCGTAGCAGATGTCATCGGTACGTGGGCCTTTGAGTGCCGGGAAGCGACGCCGGAGAACGGCTGCGGTTTCCAATGCTTCCTCGACGGCGAGGGTGGTCTGCATCGCGTAGGCGACCCTCGCCGGGTCGGGCACATGGATCGCTTCGGCCTCGGCGGGGCTGGAGACGACGATCACGTGGCCGGGTGCCTCACCTGTGGTGCCGATTACCTCCTCGTGGTCCGCATGCCCGATGAGTACGACGGTGTTGTCGCGTCCGGCGTACCGTCGTACCTCCTGGTGGACCTTCGCGACCAGTGGGCAGGTGGCGTCGACGACGCGGAAGTGACGCTCGGCAGCCTGTGCGCGGACCTCGGGTGCGACGCCGTGCGCCGCTAGCACCAGCACACTGCCCTCCGGGACCGCCTCGACCTCCTCGACGAACACAGCACCGCGACGCTCCAGGTCGTCGACCACATGACGGTTGTGGACGATCTGGCGACGTACGTACACCGGCGCACCGAACCGCTCCAAGGCACGCTCTACCGTCTCGATCGCCCGCTCCACGCCGGCGCAGAACGACCGGGGGCCCGCCAGCAGCACCTCCCGCTCGCCCGTGGCCGCGCTCCAGGCGTTGATCACGCTCGCCGTACGCCGCAGCTCCCGCAACGCACGCACTCCGCGCCAAGGCATCCCCATCCGCCACAGGGGCTCCCCCGGCGAGTCCACAACGGCCCGCACCACGACGCTCCGGCCATCGTCTCCCGCCAACAGCCCCGATTCGGTGTCAACGGCAACAGCGCCACCGTCCGCCAACGCAGCCCGCTCGGCGGGTGAGTCGACGACATGATCTGTCGTGACGATCGGCCCGGTATGAACTGTG
This sequence comes from Kribbella sp. NPDC031520, assembly GCF_055580825.1. Lineage (NCBI taxonomy): Bacteria > Bacillati > Actinomycetota > Actinomycetes > Propionibacteriales > Kribbellaceae > Kribbella > Kribbella sp. NPDC031520. The sequence goes on along the minus strand of NZ_JBVIKS010000006.1, from coordinate 142,416 downwards.
CAGCCTTGCCGCCGGAGATTCCCTGCCATCAACACCGCGGCATGACTTGGCTTCGTACTTCGTCCCACCCGGATCTCGGTTGCCACGACGAGGTCGCCGGGAGCGATCCCTTCGACCAGACCGCCGGCGACTCCTGCGATGAGGACCGGACCTTCGTGAGCGGCACCACGAGAGCGACCAGTGTGAACAGGCCCAACTGCTCTGAGCGCGAGCCACTCGGCGAACAGCGGTGTGCAGACCACTCCTGTCATCGTGTGCTCCTCAGGTAGCGGCCCAACGCCCAGATCGGGAACACCAAGCGGTACAGGTGGTAGCCGATGTAGAAGTCGCCGGGGAAACCGGTGCCGGTGTAGCGATGTTCGTCCCAACCACCGTCCGCCCGCTGCGTCTCGACCAGGTAGCCGAGACCCCGCTGAACAGCCTCACTGCGGGCCTCGGCGGCCAGCAAGGTAAGCAGCGCCCACGCGGTCTGCGACGGCGTGGAATCACCCCGGCCGATCCACGACGGATCGACGTACGAACGCAGATCCTCGCCCCATCCGCCGTCCGGGTTCTGGTGCTCCTCCACCCATCGCACAGCCCGCTGGACGACCGGATGGTCCGCTGACATCCCGACCGCGATCAACGCGGGTATAACGGCACCCGTGCCGTACACGTGGTTCGTTCCCCACCGGCCGAACCACGAGCCGTCGTCCTCCTGCGCGTCGAGCAGCCACTGCACGCCTCGCCGGCATTCGTCCGTGTCGGCCTTCCCCTCCGCCGCCAGCATCTCCACCACGTGCGCGGTGACATCGGCCGACGGCGGGTCGATCACCGCGCCGAAGTCGCAGAACGGCAGCTTCAGCGGCGTTGTGTCCGTGTTGTCCGCGTCGAACGCACCCCATCCCCCGTCGGCCGACTGCATCCCGGCCGTCCACGCGACCGCATCGTCGAGCGCCTTCCGCAGCCGCACCGGCTCCGGGTGCTCGACCCGACGGAGCGCAAGAACGATCTCCGCCGTGTCGTCGGTGTCGGGGTAACCGTCGTTCGCGAACTCGAACGCCCACCCGCCGGTGACCAGCCCAGGCCTGCGGACCTGCCAGTCACCCGGCGCGTCGATCTGCTCCGTCAGCAACCAATCAGTTGCCTTGAGCACCGTCTTGTCGTCCGCAGGTACGCCGGCGTCGAGCAACGCCGCCACCGCCAGACCGGTGTCCCACACCGGCGACTGGCACGCCTCCAGCCAGCGCACAGGCCCATCAGCCGTCTCCGCGTGCACCGTGAATCCCTCGAGCCCGCGCAGTCCCGCGGCCAGCACCGGATGATCGACGGGATAGCCCATCAGCTGGAGCGCGATCAGCGAGTACACCCACGGCGGCTGGATGCCACCCCAACCGCCGTCGGCCTCCTGCCGCGCCACGATCCATTCGGTCGCCCGGCGCATCGCCAGTCGACGCAGGCCCTTGAGCGGTCCCCGCGGACCCCATCGCGTGTAGGCGTTCAAGACCACGTCCAGCCGCTGAAAGGCCCCGTCGAGTCTCCACAGCGGCGCGGACGCCTCCGCCGCCGTACCCGAACGCAGCTCGTCGACCGTGAAGCCGACCGGCCGGATCGGGCGATGCGCACTCACAATGGTCAGCGGCACGATCGTCTGGCGGGCCCAGCAGGCCCAGTTGTAGACGTTCAACGGTGCCCAGGCCGGCAGGAAGATCAACTCCGGCGGAAGGTCCGGACAGTCGTCCCACGCCCAGAGACCGAACAGCGCGAGCCAGATGTGCGTGAACACCCGCGCCTGCTCAAGTCCGCCCGCCGACCGGACGAACTCCGCCGCCTTCGCCAGGTGCGGCGCCGCCGGATCGTCACCCGCCATCCGCAGCGCGACCCAAGCCTCCACCGTCGTCGACAAGTCACCAGGCCCGCCGGGGAACGTCGCCCAGGTCCCGTCATCGCGCTGCTGCGACCGGATCCACCGCGCCGTCTCCGCATCCGTCTGCACCGTCGCCACCCCGAGAAAGTGCCGCAGCATCAGATCCTCGGCGTCCATCGTCACGTTCGTCGCCAGGTCGCCCTTCCACCACCCGTCGTCATGCTGCAACGACCGCAGGTACGCCACCGCCGCGTCCAGGCATTCCCGCACGCGTACGTCGGCCCGCACTTCCCCGGCCACGCGCTCTGCCGTCACAGCTGCCGCTCCGCGACGAACTGGGCCAGCTGATCGAACTCCGCACGGTTGGCCGAGTCGACACCCGCCATGTACAAGGCCCTCCCGGCCCGCCGCACCCGCTCACCGGCCTCCGCGAGGGCCCACTCACGCCCGCCGGCCCGTTCCACGAGTACGGCGGCCCGCCGTAGGTCGTCATCGGACGGAACCCCGGGCTCCGTGAGCCACGCGGCCAGTTCCTTCCCGTACGTCCCGCCGTACTCCAAGGACCACACGACCGGCAACGTCTTCTTGTGCGCCCGCAGATCCGAGAACACCGGTTTGCCGGTCTTCTCCGGCGCACCCCAGATCCCGAGCAGATCGTCGACGAGCTGGAACGCCAGCCCCAGCTCCCGTCCGTAGCTGCGGAAGGCCGCGCAGGTCGGCGGGTCGGCGCCGGCCAGTATCGCTCCGAGTTCGGCCGACGCGCCGAGCAGCGAGCCGGTCTTCCCAACGGCCATGTCCACGCATTCGGCCAGCTCGACGTCGTCGCGTTGCTCGAATGCCACGTCGAGAACCTGCCCGCGGATCAGCTCCCGCGTCGCGACCGTCAGCGCATGCCCGGCCCGTGCCGCGTACGGCGACTCACACTCCACCAACACCTCGTCGGCCAGACACGCCATCGCATCCCCGGCCAGCACTGCCGTGGCGTCGCCCCAGATCGCCCACACGGTCGGGCGATGCCGGCGCTGGGCGTCACGATCCATCAGGTCGTCGTGGATCAGCGAGAAGTTGTGCACCAACTCCACCGCGACACCTGCTGGTATGCCAAGGTCAGGCGTACCACACATCGCCTCGGCGACGAGCAATGTCAGCGCCGGCCGGATCGCCTTGCCGGAGCTGCCGGTCACTGGCCGGCCGTCCGCGTCACACCATCCGAGGTGGTACGACGCGACCAGCCGAGTGTGCTCGTCGAGACGACTCACCGCTTGGCGCAGCGACGGCTCGATCAGGTCCCGCCCGCGGGCCAGCAGACCCGGCACTTCGGTTGCCGAAGGCATCGGTTCGACGGCGGTCATGACGCGACGTCCGCGACCGGGAGCGTCGAGGCGCTCAGTACCGAGGCCGCCGCCGCCACACCACTGCGGACGGCACCTTCCATCGTGGCGGGCCAGCCGGTCGCGGTCCACGCACCGGCGAGGTGCAAACCGGTGCGCGCTGTGGTCGCGCCGGGACGGAGCCGGCCGGATCCTGGTGCCGGCCGGAAGGTGGCATGTCGTTCTCGGGTCACGAAGAACTCCTTCACACGCGCGTCGGCAGCTGCGGGAAGCAGCTGCTGGAGGGCAGGCACCAACGTGTCTCGCAACTCGGCGACCGGGGTGTCGATGAGCTCGTCGGCAGCCGACAACGAGACTGCGACGTACTGTTCGGCACCGCCGCCGCCACGGCTCTGCGTCGTCCGATCGAACACCCACTGCAGCGGGCTGTCGACGCCGGCGACGAACGGCTCGTCCAGCACCACCCGGTCGAACACCACGTGCGCGTTGACGATCGGCGAACTGCCGAGCGCATCCGCCCATCCCGGTGGCAGATCAACCGCGCCGTACGGAAGCAGCCGCGCCGCCTCGGTCGGCGGCACCGCCAGTACCACGTCGTCGTACCGCTCCCCCTCGATCACCCATCGACCACCGCTTTCCCCCAGCGACCGGGCCCGGGCCCGCAACCGCACCTCGGCACCGGCGGCGGCCAACGCCCGCGCGGCGGCGTCGCCGTGCAACTGCTGCAACGGCACCAACGACCAGCCGATGTCCGCGGCGTCTTTCTGTTCGAGCAACCCGAGCTGGAACACTGTCGCCGCTACCGCGAGCGACGCGTCATCGGCCCGCGCGTTGAGCGTCGCGATCCCGATCAGCTCCCACAACGCTTCGACGGCCCGCGCGGTCTGACCGTGCGCCGCCAGCCAGTCTCCGAACGACTGCGCGTCCACCTCCGCGGCGGTCCGGTGCACCCGCCCCATCGCGAGCGCCGCGCGCATCGCCGCTACCCGCTCCGCCACGGTCAGCCAGCGGTACGACGCCAGCGCCGGCCCGAGGTGCAGGGGCGCCGGCAACCCGTTGCGCCGGATCCGGCCGAGCCCGCTGTACCGACCGCTTCGTACCGGTACGTCGAGGCGGCGCTGCAGGTGTACCTGGTCCCGCACGCCCAAACGGTCGAGCAGTCGCAGGTACGACGTACAACACCGGAGGAACACGTGCTGGCCGTTGTCGATCCACCGGCCCTGCCGCTGGAACGAATGCGTCAGCCCACCCAGCTTGGACCGCCCCTCCAACAGGACCACTGCACAACCCGCATCGGCCAACTCGAGCGCGGCACTGATCCCCGCCAGACCACCGCCGACCACCGCGACCCGCCTCACGACGGCACCGACTTCCGGGCTCCGGCCAGCGATGCGAGAGCCACCTGGGCCTTCTCCCCCGCCGACAACGACAACCGCCGGTCGTAGACGAGGACCGGGTTCGCACCGATCCGGCGCAGCAGGTGGTGATAGATGCCCGACATCGCTCGGCAGGACGCACCGCTGCGCCGGTCCAGGTACGGCAGCAGCCGCCACCCGAGTGAGTACCAGTCCTGTGCCCGGCCGGCGGCGTACCGGACATACCCTGCCAACCGGCCTTGCGGATCATCGAGCGCACCGTGCTCGTCGAGCGCGATCCGGGCGCCGAAGTGCTCCAACTCGTCGGCCGGCAGGTAGATCCGGCCGTTGCCGAAGTCTTCCCGGATGTCGCGCAGGATGTTGGTCTGTTGCAGGGCGATACCGAGCTGGTCGGCGTACAGCGAGAGCGTCTCGACGTCGGTGCCGGCAGGGCTGGAACCGAAGATCGACAGGCACAGACGGCCGACGGATCCTGCCACCCGGCGGCAGTACACGACGAGTTCCTCGAAGTCGGCGATACGTACGTCGCACAGGTCGGTCTCGACACCTGCGACGAGCTCCTCGAAGGCCCCGAGCGGGACCGGGTACCGGCGGGCGGCATCGGCCACCGCGACATACACCGGCTCGTCGAGGTCGTCGAGCCGCCCGAGGTCCTTGCGGACGCCTGCCAGCGCGGTCCGCTTGTCCTCCAACGGCAGGTCGCCGTCGCCGATGTCGTCGATCCGCCGAGCCAGCGCATACAGCGCCGACAGGGCGTTGCGTTTCGGGGGCGGGAGCAGCCGGATGCCGTAGTAGAAGTTGCGCGCCTCCGCTCTGGTGATGTCCAGACAGGCCGCGTACGCCTCCGCAACCGACGATGTCATCGCGGTCATCGCGCCACCGCCTTGACCAGCAGGCAGATCGTGGCTGCTTTCGACGGCCGCGCCTCGTGGGCCAGCACATCTCCGCCGGTACGGCGCAACGCCCGGACCGTCGCCTGCCCGCCGGCCACGAAACCGGCCACCGAAACCCGCGCCGGCCCACGCAACCGCCGTACGATCGCAGCGCCTTCCTCGAGCATCCGCGCGGCCCGCTCGGTCTCGAAAATGATCAGTTGCCGCAGCGGTCCCGACGCGCTGGGGCGATCGAGATCGCTCTCAGGCACGCCGTACGTCGCCAGGTCCTCCTGCGGAAGGTAGATCCGCCCGGCCCGACGGTCCTCCGCGACGTCCTGCCAATGCTCGACCAGCTGCAGTGCCGTACAGACAAGATCCGACAGCCGCTCGGTCTCCGGATCGTTGACGTCGAAGACACCCAGCACCATGCGGCCGACCGGGTCGGCGGACAACCGGCAGTAGCCGCGAACGTCGTCGAAGGTTTGGTAGGACGTGACCGTCTGGTCCTGCAGGTTCGCCTGGATCAGCCGGTGGAAGGGCTCGGACGGGAGGTCGTGGGCGCGGACGATCGGGAGCAGCCGGCGCAGGACGGGGTGCTCCGGTTGCCGCCCGGTCCAGATCCGGTCGAGGTCGACGGCGAGGGCATGCAGGGCCGCTACCCGGTCCCCTGGGTGGCTGTCGCCCAGTTCGTCGACCGTGCGGGCATAGGCATAGATGGCGTGCAGGCCTTCGCGCCGTGCGGCGGGAAGGAATTTCAACGCGACAGGGAAATTCTCGCCCTTTTCCCTGCTACCGAGGTCGCTCTGCAATCCTTCTGGATGCACCTCTCCATGATCGGAAGCAGATTCCTGCCAACTCTGCCCCGATGGTGAACATTCACCCGGCCAGAATTTGTCACTGCGTTACAGTTATCTCAAATGCGCATCCCCTGAGCTTTCCGCGTGGGAGTCATCGCATGACCGTCGACACCTTCGACCGCGCCGGCCTCGAGAAGGCGCTGCTCAACGGGCTGCCCGACCTGCTCACCGAGGTCCGCGACCGGCTGGCTGAACACTGGCCGGACTATGCGGCGTTCCTGGATACCGACCGGGACGCTGTGCTCGGGCCTGCCGAGCTGTTCGTGCACCGGCTGATCGACATGTCGATCGCCAATCTCAGCAGCCCGGAGCAGACCACGCTCGAACGCGCCGACGAGGCCGTCCGCCGGGTGTTCGAGGAGATCGGCCGCCGCCAGTTGCGGGAGGGCACCGACCTGACCCGGCTGCTCACCGCCTTCCAGCTCGGTGCTCGGGTCGCCTGGCGACACGTCGCGGCCACTGCTCTCCGGCTGGAGTTCGCGCCGGACCACCTCGCCGCGCTGGCGGACTCGGTGTTCGTCTTCGTCAACCAGCTGTCGTTCTCCGCCGCGAACGGATACCTGCAGGAGCAGATCGACGACGCGATCGCCCGCGAGCGGCGTCGCGAGGAACTGGCCAACCTGCTGCTGTCCGGCCGGGCGAGCATCGAAGCGATCCGCAGCGCCGCAGCGCAGGCAGCCTGGCGGATCCCGGAGACCGCCGCGGTGGTCATCTACAGCGGTGACCAGCACGCGGCAGGCACACTGGTCGCGCGGCTCGAGCCCGGTGCACTGCCGATCCGGCGCAACGGACTCGTGGTCGGCGCCATCGTGCCGGAACCGTCCGGTCCTGGTCGCCGGCTGCAGCTCGGTCGCGAACTCGCCGGGATGGGCGCCGTGGTCGGCAACTCCGTCGCCGTGGCGCAGCTTCCGCGCAGCCTGGAAATCGCCCGGATCGCCGCCCGGCTGCAGAACACCGGCGTACTGTCCGACGACCCGGTCTTCGCCGACGAACACCTGGACGCTCTTATCGTCTGGCGGGACGAGGCTTTGGTCGCCGCGCTGCGCGACGAGATGCTCGCGCCACTCGAGGATGAGACAGCGGCCGCGCGGGAGCGGCTCGCGGAGACGCTGGCCAGCTGGCTGCGGCACTTCGGCGACCGGCAGGCGATCGCGCACGAGCTGAACATCCACCCGCAGACCGTGCGCTACCGAATGGCGCGGCTCAGAACCCTGTACGGCGATCGCCTGAACGACCCGGACTCACGCGCTCGCCTCTTCCTCGCCCTCGAGTGGCCCGGTCCGTGATTCGTCCCGCAGCTTCCTGAGTGCGCGGTCTACGTGCGCCGCCAGCGCCGTACCGTCGATCAGCTCGGGGTCGGTCGCCAGACCGATGCCGAGTACTCCCGCCCAGCTCAGCGCCCCCACTGCGAGCGGTGTGCCTGGCACCAGCGGAAGGATCGGGTAGGTGCTGCGGTGCGGTACGCCGGCGAACGTCAGCTGGATCGTCGGCCCGGGCATGTTCGAGACGACCGCATGCAGGAACCGCGGGCCGTAGACGGTCCGTGCGAACCACTGTGCGAACGGCTCCGGCACGATCCGCAGCCCGGTCGCCACCACGAATCGTGACGCCAGCGCCCGCGTCGGCCGCCGCAGCCGCCCGGTCCGCGCGGACACCTCGGCGAGCAGCTCGTCGAACGGCCGGCCGTCGACCGGCACCTCGACGATGATCGCCGCGGTCGCGTTGCCTTCCGCCGTACTGTTCGGCGTCCGCACCATCGTCGTGACAGCGAACCGCATTGCCCGCGGAAGCCCGGACGAAACAGCATGCACGCCGTCGGCAAGCAAGGCGATCAGCAGGTCGGTGATCCGCACGCCGCGAGCCGCCGCGGCCCGCCGTACGATGTCGAGCCGCACGTGGGCCATCGCGAAGTCACGACGCGCCGATCCACTCGGCAGCGGCTTCGCAGTGCCGTCGGTCGCGAGCTGGGCGAGGCCGACGGTGACAGCCGCCGCACGCGCCAGTCGTCCAGGACCGCGACCCGTCGGCACGGCGATCGTCGCGTGAGGCTCGAACAGGCTCAACGCCTGCAGCACGGTTCCGATGCCGTCGGCAATCGCATGGTGCACCAGCACCACCAGTGCATCTGTGCAGCCAGGTCCGTCGCGGCCGTCTGGGCCGATGTCGCGAACGAACGCGATCCGCCACAGTGGACGGTCCCGCGGCATCGGCTGTTCGGCCAGTTCGCCGACGAAGGTCAGCAGGCCTGAGTACCCGTTGGGCGACTGGTGCTCGATGACATGCCAATCGAGGTCGACGCGGTCCGCCGCGACCCAGCGCGGGCGGCGCCAGCGCCTCGCCGGTGCGAGGCGTTGCCGCATTCGCGGCAGCCGCGCGAACCCGGCCGCCACCAGCGCGCGGACATCGTCGATCGACGGCCGCCGCTCAGTGGGTTCGAGGATCACGACACCGCCGACATGCTGCGCCGCGCCCGTACGCTCGATGTGCAGGAAGAACGCGTCGGCGGACGGCACGACGGTGCCTCTCATCGACCCCTCACCTGCCCCTCACCTACTCAGCACCTGCTCGCCGAACCGTGCGGACAAGCGTCGGTAGAGGCCGGGAGCCAGCGCCCGGACGACCGGCGCGATACGAAGCCGGCCAGGCACCCAGATCTCGGCCTGGTCGTTGGCGATGCCATCGACCAGCGCCTGCGCGACCACGGCGGCGGCAACCGGACGCGGGTGCTTGCGGTCGTACGGCCGACCGCGTGCGCCGAAGAACCCGGTGTCGACCACGCCGGGGACGGTGAAGCTCACACTCACACCTGTATCGCGAAGCTCCAGGCGAATGCTCTCCGCGAAGATGTCGAGAGCGGCCTTGGCGCCCGCGTAGACTGCCTCGCCCGCGACCCCGGTACGCCCGGCGATCGATCCGACGAGTGCGATGTGACCGGACCGCCGCTCGATCATCGAGGGCAGCAGGCAACGGACCAGGTGGAGCGGAGCGAGCAGGTCGAGCGTGACCAAACGGTCCAGCTCGCCACTGTCCAGCTCCACGAACGGACCGGACCAGCCGGCGCCGGCGTTCGCGACCAGTATGTCGATCTGCCCATGGACGGCGATCGCGGCGCCGGCGACGTCGGCTGCCGCCCCCGGGACAGCCAGATCTCCCAACACGACCGCACCACCGACCCGCTCGGCGACTGCGGTACTGCGCTCGCCGTCGCGCCCGTGCACGACCACCCGTGCTCCGGCTGCGGCGAGCCGCTCCACCACAGCTGCACCGATGCCCGCCGACCCGCCGGTCACCAGCACGACCCTTCCATCCAGTCGCATCACACCTCCCACCGCGTTACTTGCTCCAGCATGCCCCAGCCAAAGACGCCAAGGCGTTGCCCGCCCTGGTGAATCGCAGATGTAACCAGCCGGTCAATCGTCGCCACAGCATCCGATCTGTCCGGATCGATACCTGGTTGCGGACGAAGGCACCGTCATCGTCGACTTCGGAGGCGGGCGGCTGTTGCGAGTCGTCGCCCCCTTCGCCAAGCCGGACGCGATCAGACGGACAGTTCAGCGCAGAAGACGACCACAACCGCCGCCATGTCCCTGGTGGGTCCGAGGTCCGCACCGTCGATGCCGGCACCCCATCGCTGCCGGCAGCTCAGGGTTGGTCGTGCGTTTCAAGATCGGTGTGAGCCAGCAGGTGCACCAATTGGCCAACTGTTCGCTGCCGTAGCAGAGCCTCTGGCAGCGGCTTGTCGGCCTGAACGTTGTAGCGGTTGCGGCGGCCGTTCTTGTCCTTGACCACGTATCCGGCCTCCACCAGATCGGTGACGATGCCGAATGCGGCGCGCTCGGTGATACCGAGCGTCGTCGCGATCTCCCGCAGCCGGATGCCCGGGTCATCGGCGATGCACAGCAGAGCCTGCGCGTGGTTCGTCAGGAAGCCCCAGGCCATGACCCAGAGTATACCGGATTTTCAGATCTAGGAACCCCATTGCTAGTATTGAAGTTCTAGCGTAGCTTGAAAGTTGTGGAACCGGCTTCGAGTCACGCAAGCCTCTCCACCAAAGGAAGGCACATTATGCGCAGCACGCGCGTTGCTCTGTACGACATCAAGCCCGGCACCTTCGACGAGGTAGTCGGCCAGGCCAAGTCCGGCATGGTCCCCTTGTTCAAGGCAAGCAAGGGCTTCGTCTCCTACGGGATTGCCCAGGTCGACGAGAAGGCCTTCGTGTCCATCAGCACCTGGGAGACCCGGGCACAGGCTGACGACGCCGCGGTCAAGGCCGCTGACTGGGTGAAGGCCAACAGCCGCGACCGTTTCACCCTCCGCAACAACTACGTCGGCGACCTCGCCATCGACACCGGCCACCGCGAGCCGGCGCCGATCACCCACTAGATCGCCCAGACAGCAGCCCCGCCGCGCATCGCGGCGGGGCTCGCTGCTGTCACTGTCGCAGCTGTCCGCCTGGCCGATGACGCTCCTTCCCGGCCTGGTGCCCCGTAGGGTCGATGGGTCAGCGCCATTGAGCCTGCTTCGCGTTCTTGGGCAGAATGGCGCCGGGAGACCATCTCAATGAGAAGGGAAACCATGGCCGACCCCGGCATAACCCGCGTCGCCGTCTACATCGACTTCGACAACATCGTGATCTCGCGCTATGACCAAGTTCATGGCCGTAGCCAGTTCCAGCGTGACAAGGTGCGGGCGTTGGACCGGGCGCAGAGATCAGCCGAACCCGACATCGCGGACAAGCTCCGGCGCGCCACGGTCGACATCGGCGCGGTCATCGACTTCGCGTCGTCGTTCGGCACCCTCGTCCTGACGCGCGCCTACGCAGACTGGTCGGACCCGGTCAACGCCGACTACCGCGGCCAACTTGTCAGCCGCGCGGTAGACCTGGTGCAACTGTTTCCCGCCGCGGCCTACGCCAAGAACGGTGCCGACATCAGACTGGCCGTGGACGCGGTCGAAGACATGTTCCGCCTTCCGGACCTGACCCATGTGGTGATCGTTGCCGGAGACTCCGACTACATCGCGCTCGCCCAGCGCTGCCGGCGTCTTGGTCGCTACGTCGTGGGCGTCGGGGTGGCAGGATCGACCAGTAGATCACTCGCCGCGGCCTGCGACGAGCTCGTGATCTACGACGCGCTACCCGGCGTCACTCCCATTGACACCTCCCAAGCGGCGACCGAACAACGCGCAACCCCCCACGTCGGATCCGAAGAAGGGCCCGACACCTCCTCGCAGCCCGGCTCGCGCCGTACCAGCGCCGCGGGCGCCGCGGTGACCAACGAGACCGATCCCGACTCCGAAGACCCCCAGCAGCTGGCGACGCGCCTCCTCGAACGAGCGCTGCGCCTGGGACACGAGAAGGATGACGCCGACTGGCTGCACAGCTCCGCGGTGAAAAGTCAGATGAAGCGCATGGACCCGTCATTCAGTGAGAGGGCACTCGGCTACCGATCCTTCTCGGAGTTCGTGCGGTCACGAGAAGCCGTAGCCGACCTCGACGAGACAACCCCCGCGCGGCTCGTACGGCTCAACCCGACGCTGGCTGCACGGTAGCGGTTGACGCCAACCGCTCGACCGCCACATCAACCCGCCGCTACCTCGGCCTCGACGCCTTCCACCGCAGCCGACTCACCCTCATCGCAAACTCCCAGCAAGACACCACAACCGGCAGCGCGATCAGCGCCTGACCGCAGAGCAACGAGGGACCAAACGTCGTACACCACATGACGGGACTTGACCTACCAGTCGCGCACTACAGGCGCTCAACGCACCGCTTTACGCACCCCAATCAGCGCGAGAGGATGGTTGCCGATGAGAACCTATGCGCACCAAGCAGCCGCAGAGTCCGTTACCTGTAAGGGGTTCCGAGCATCATTGAGCAACGCTGATCGACCTCAGCTGGAAATCAGCGGGTTCGGGGTTCGAGTCTGGGTCTGTGTCCCAGGAGCGGCAGGGGCGTCAGTGGGGCTGCCGGTACGGCGTCGAGAAGGCACTGCCGCACCGCAGGTCGCGGCGGTCAGTGCAAGGACGGCGCTTGCGACGAGGGCGGCACTGGCGCCGTCGATGAACGTCGAGGCGGAGGTGTAGCTTCCGCTGCCGGCGAATACCGCGACCAGGATCGCCACGCCGAATGTTCCGCCGAGTTGGCGCAAGGTGCTGAACGCGCCGGCAGACTTGCCGACGTCGGCGGGTGCCGCCGTCGTGAGGACGCTGCTCTGCGCGGCCGGCGACGCCATCGCGACGCCGATTCCGGACAGCACCAACGGAGCGATGATCCACGCGTAGTTCATCGTGGGGTGAGCGATCAAGGCGATCCACACCATCGCCAGCGCGTGCAACACCATCCCGGTGACGATGAACGCCCGCTCACCCCAGCGCGGAATCCGTACCCCCACAGCGCGCGGTACGAGCATCACCACCGCGCCCCAGGGCATCAGCCGTACACCGGCGTCCAGCGGTCCGAATCCGAGTCCGGTCTGCAACAACTGCGCCATGAAGAAGACCGCACCCAGAACCGAGCCCCAGAGGAAGAACATCGCGAAGTTGCCCGCGGTGAAAGACCTGTTACGAAACAGGTGAAGCGGCAGCATCGGCTGTTCCGCCCGACCTTCCCAGACGACGAAGCCGACGGTCGACAGGCCCCCGATCGCAAGCGTCAGCAACACCTCGGCGTTGTCCCAGCCGGCTGAACCACCCCGCACCAGCCCCCAGACCACACCAAGTGCGCCAATGGTCACCAGCAGGAGACCTGGAAGGTCCAGCGCCGTGTCACGGCCTCGGCTTTCGTCGATTCGCAGGCGAGCCAACGGGATCAGAACCAGAGCGACAGGAACATTGAGCCAGAAGATCCAAGTCCACGAGACGCCTTGTACGACGAGCCCCCCGAGCAGCGGGCCCAGGGGAACGCTCGCTCCAAGGACCGCTGCGTAGATGCCCAGCGCTTTGGGCCGCAGCGCCGATGGAACCGCCGCACTGAGCAGGCTCAGGGTCAGCGGCGTCACTGCAGCGGCACCCGCACCTTGGACTGCACGTCCGACGATCAACCAGTCCGCGCCGGGTGCGAGCGCACAGCCGATCGAGGCACCAGCGAAGACGGCAACCCCGACGACGAAGACACGACGCCGCCCGTACCGGTCACCGAGTGCGGCCGCCGTCATCATCAAGACAGCGAAAGCCAGGGTGTAGGCATTCACCGTCCACTCGAGCTGTTGTACTGACGCGCCGACCTGCACGCGGATCGTACTCAACGCGGTCGCCACGACCAGGGCGTCAAGCCCGACCATGAACGCCGCCGCCGCGGTGAGGCCGATCACCCACCGCTGGGCGACGGTCCATTTGCGTGTTGCCACTTCAGATCGCGGTTGCATCACGCAATCACCATATCTGCTTGTGCTTTCGTGATGCAAGCTACTCAGAGACGGTCGCGTCAACGACTCACCACTATCCCGCTTGCATCATGCAATCATGAACAGATACCGTCACTTGCGTCACGCAAGTGACAGCATCCGCCCGAACACTCCGGAGGACATCGTGAGCGAGTTCGACTTCGAGCCTTTGAGCCAGACGCAGATGCCTGCGAGCACGACGAGGTATGTCGTCTGCGGCGCCAGCGGGCGCGTTGGCCGGTTGGTTGCCGAGCGCCTGCTCTCTCAGGGACATTCGGTATGCGCCGTTACCCGCGACGCCGGCCGAGTCAGCGACCTGGCCGAGCGGGGCGCCGACATCAGAGTCGGGTCGCCGCAGGACGCCGGATTCCTGGCCGGCGTGATGGACGGCGCCGACGCCGCCTTCGTGCTGACCCCTGTCGACGTGATGCAGCCGGACGTCAACGCCGAGCAGGCCCGCGTCGTACGCGGTACTGTCGACGCGATCCGCCGTTCCGGACTGCGACACGTCGTACTGCTGAGCAGTTGGGGCGCCGAACTCGCCGAACCTGTCGGCGGCGTCATCGCCACCCATTGGTTCGAACGAGGCCTCAACACGATCGACGAGCTCAATGCCGTCTACCTGCGCCCCGTCTGGTTCATGGAGAATTTTCTGTTCAACATCGGCCTGATCAAAGCTGCCGGCATCAATGAGCAGGCGATCGACCCTGATGTACCGTTCCCCATCGTCGCCACGCCGGACATCGCCGCGATTGCCTCCGAGTACCTTGAGTCACTCTCGTTCACCGGCCGAACGGTCCGGTACCTCAGCGGCCCCAGGGACTACACGATGACAGAAGTGACGCGGATCCTGGGGACCTCGATCGACCGTCCCGACCTCCAGTACACGAGGCTCCCGGACGCGGTAATGCAGAAGGCGTTGGTCGACTCGGGACACTTGACCCCGAACGCCGCCCAGCTCCTGATCGAGATCAACCAGGCAATCAGCACAGGCCGGCTCCACGCGGAGCTCCGTACGGACCACAACTCCACACCGACCACTCTCGAGCAATTCGCCGAGAAAACCTTCGCACCCGCGTATCACGCCGCTCTGTAGGTGAACGGGCAAAGCGTTACTACGTGACGGGTTGAGGTCGACGGGTCGCGAGATATTCGGCCGGCATCCCAGGACCTGGCCGGACCGTCACCTCGTCGGCATGAACGGTCCCGCAGGTGGCGCACACGAGCTGCTGCGAGATCGATCCATCGCAGGTTGCGTGAACATATCGGACGGGCGGCTCCGCCGGGGCCGCCCACCGGTCGCCCCAGTGCGTGAGCGCAATCAGCGCCGGGCCGAGCTCGCGGCCCTTCGTCGTGAGCAGGTACTCGTACTGCTCGGGCTTCTCCGAGTACTTGCGTCGCTCCATGATGCCGTTCTCGACGAAGGCATCGAGCCGGGTGTTCAGGATGTTCGTGGCGATGCCGAGATTGTGCCTGAAGTCGCCGAAACGCGTCACGCCGCTGAAGAGCGCGTCGCGGATGATCAGCAGGCTCCAGCGCTCACCGACCAACTCGAGAGCGCGTGCTATCGAGCAGATCTGGTCGTCGTAGGTGTTTCCGAGCATGCTTCCAGCGTAGCGAGGCTGTTTGCATCATGAAAGTGCCATCAACATGCATCGTTCAGCGCTGAAGGATTCAACGGACGGACGGAAGAGATCCCCGGCGATCGACCGCGGCTCAGTCGTTGTCGTCGAAGCTGCTGAGGATCTTCTCGCACAGGAGGCGCAGTTGGTGCTGCTCGGCGGGAGTCAGAGGACTGAGCACATGGTCGCGGACGACGCGGGTGTACTCAGGGCGAGCAGCCTCCATGGCGCGGATGCCCTCGTCGGTCAGTGTCGCGGTGCTCCCACGGCCGTCGGTGGGATGCGCATCACGTATCACCCAGCCCGCCGACTCGAGCCGATTGACCGCGTAGGTGATCCGGCTGGGCTTGCTACGGGTTGCGGCTGCCAGCTCGTTCATCCGCAGTTGCCCACCCGGCGCGTGCCGTAGCTGGATCAGCAACTCGAAGTAGCTGGGCGGCATGCCGGCGCTGTTCTGAACTCGCCGTTCCAGCGCGTCACGGACCCGTTCCCCCGCGTACGAGAAGGCCTCCCAGACGACGCGATGCCCGTCCTCGAAACAGGAGGTGTCGGCCATTTCGGACTCAGCTCCCGGCGAGCCGTCCGCGAGGACCACCGACCAGTCGGCCAACGCATCGATCGCAGGGCGCAGACCCTCGCCGCGGGAGGTCACGGCGTACCACCCGGCCGTGCGGGTCACGACGCCCGCCTCCTGGAGCTCCGTCAGCCTTTCGGTGAGGACGCGGTTCGACAGGCCAGGCAGCGCGGAGGCGAGCTGACCGAAGCGGGCCGGCCCCTGTAGCAGCAGGTCGACGATCTGCCCGCTCCACCGCTTGCCGAGCAGCCCGAAGACGGCTCCGGTCCGGGGACCGCAAGGGCAGACGTCATCCGGTCGAGACATGGCCTCAGGGTACGTCCGGGATCGGCCCGGCACGGTGTAGGTTGGAAATAGTAACCTGCGAGGAGAGCGCACATGGACATCGGTGTCGGGCTTCCGTCGACCATCCCCGGCATACCCGGCCGCCTGATCCTGGACTGGGCGAGAGCTGCCGAACATCAGGAGTTCTCGACCCTCGGCACACTCGACCGCCTCGTTTACGGGAACTTGGAGACCGTTCCGACGCTGGCCGCAGCCGCCGCCGTGACCGAGCGGATCGGGCTGACGTCAGCGGTCATGATCGGTCCGTACAGAGGCAACGGCGCCCTGTTGGCGAAGCAACTGGCCACGGTGGACGTCATCGCCGGTGGCCGGTTGACGGTCGGGATCGCTGTGGGCGCGCGCCAGGACGACTTCGATGCGACGGCGTCGCCGTACGCCGAGCGTGGCAAGGCGTTCGATGCGCAACTCGCGGAGCTGCGTGCAGTGTGGAACGGCGAGCCGCGGGGATACGCCGGTCCCATCGGACCGACCCCGATTCGCCCGGGTGGTCCCCCGCTGTTGATCGGCGGCGGATCCCCCGCGGCTCTCCGCAGAATGACTGAGTTCGGCGCAGGCTGGATCCTTGGCGCCGGCGGGCCCGACGCGTTCGCCGCGATGGCCGGCAAGGCCAGGCGGGCATGGAACGACTCGGGCCGGGCGGGCAAGCCGCGTCTGGTTGCCATCGGCTACGTCAGCCTCGGCGCCGACGCCGCCGAGCACGCCGAGCGGTACCTCGGCAGCTACTACAGCTTCGCAGGCGAGTACGTCGAACGGGTCGTGTCCAGTGCACTCACAACCGAAGAAGGAGTCGCCGACGCAGTCTCCAGCTTCACCGCGGTCGGATGTGACGAGTTGATCCTCTTTCCCTGTAACCCCGACATCGGCCAGCTGTCGCTCATCGCCGACGCCGCTGGGCTGCGCTGAACCCCTCCCCCTCCGAAAGGATTGTCATGTCGTTCACCGACACCGAGCTCGAGTACCTCTCCACCCAACGGCTGGGCCGATTGGCCACCGCGCAGCCGAACGGCACGCTTCAGGTAAGCCCGGTCGGCTTTCTCTACAACGAGCGGACCGGAACGATCGACATCGCCGGACACGGGATGGCCCGCAGCCAGAAGTTTCGCAACGTCACCGGGAACGGCCGGGTCGCCTTCGTGGTCGACGATCTCGCCTCGACGCAGCCGTGGCGGCCGCGGTGCGTGGAGATCCGCGGAGCAGGCGAGGCGATCGCCGAGCCCACCGACTCGGCGTGGGAGCCCATGATTGCGCGAACCGGTTTCGACGGAGCCATCATTCGCATCCACCCGAAACGCATCATCAGCTTCGGCCTCGAAGATTCCGACGACGGAGTCCTCGGCTACAAGGTCAGCAAGCGCACTGTCAGTTGACCGTTCCCATCCCGACCTAACCTGCTGAGACAACGAGGAAAAATCAGATGAGTTTCACCACCCGCAACGGTACTCGCGGCGCTCGCCAGCCGAAGGCCGGTCGCCTGATGAAGTGGTTCAACACCCGCGCCGCCAACCGGATACGCACCAAGGGCGGAAAGATGATGGGCTTCAATGCCTTGGTACTTACGACCGTCGGCGCGAAGAGCGGCGCCGAACGCACCAACCCGGTCGGCTGGTTCCCCACCGGCGAGGACGACAGTTGGCTGATCGTCGCGTCCGCTGCGGGCGGACCGAAGAACCCAGCCTGGTATTACAACCTCGCCGCCGATCCCGACCGAGTCACCATCGAGATGGCCGGACGCACGATTCCCGTGACCGCCGAGCAACTCCACGGACCGGAACGCGAGCTTGCCTGGCAGCGCATCATCACCGAAGCTCCCCGATTCGCCCAGTACCAGGTCAAGACCGACCGAGAACTACCCATCATCCGACTGACCCAGCGATCCAACTGACACAGGTTCCTGGACGTTCTCGACGGCCCACATCCGCGTCCCGCTGGTCGAAGCCTGCGTCCGTCCGGCACTGGACGCTCGCGGCGAACGAGGAGGCAACGCCGGCAAGATCGTCCTCCGCATAGACAACCACGGTGACAAAGGATCGGGTGATGTCGGAAGCCACCACGGGTGGCAACTGAACGCCCTCGGACTGTGGGTGGACGCTTCGGGCGCCCACCCACAGTATCTAGAGGAGATTTACGAGCCGAGGATGGCGGAAGTCACCTGGGCCGGTGCGTCGATGGCCACGTTGTGATGAGCGTGCGGCAGGACGGTCAGCGTGCTGCCGGTGAACGCGGAATGCAGCTCGTTCGCGATGTTGAGGTTGAGGTCGGGGTCTTGCGCGCCCCAGACGAGACGGGTGACAGGCCCGAGCTTCGCAAGCTGGGGCACGCGTTCTCCGTCAGCTCTCACGGTGTTGCCGACATCGGCGGCCAGCGATGTCATCGGCCTGATGCTGCTGGGCGCGCTGTCGAATTGGTGCGCGAACAGCGGTGTGAAGGCGCTCGCGTCCTGCGGACGTTCGAAGAACGTGCTCTCCTCCCACCGGAAGACGGTGGCGAACAGCCCAGGCTCCGTGCTGTAAGCCTTGACCAGGCTGTTGAGCCCGAAGGCAGTTCCTGACGGTAGCGGGCCCAGTGGCGCGGACTGAGGGTACTGGCCCAGGATAAGAGTGGTTGTCAGAGCCGGCGGACCGGATTTGTCCACAGGACCGTAGAAGCCGTTGTTGAGGACGAGGCGCTGGGTCCGGCCGGGATTGTCGAGCGACCAGTTGATGGCCGTCGGGACACCCGAATCGGAGGCGACGAGGATCACGGGCCCGAGGTTGAGCTGGGTGATGACGGCGTTGAGGTCCCCCTCCTGCTCTGCGAATGTGTAGTTGTAATTCGAGGGCTTGTCGGATGCGCCCCACCCGAGGAAGTCGAAAGTGACAACATTACGACCCTTGAGGCGAGCTGCGACCTTGTCGTACAGGTGGTGGTTATCGGGGAAGCCGTGGAGGAGGACGATCGCTGGTCCGGCGCCCTTTTGCTCATAGGCTGCGATGCGATAGCCATTATGCGAGACGAACACCTGGTGCAGATCGGATACATCGGTATCACCACGCGCCCCGAACGAGGGGACAGCGAAGACGGCGCCGAGCGTCACAGCAACCGCAGTGAGGGCGACGAGCAGCGCTTTACGCGCCTTGAGAAATGAGAGCGACATGTCTTCTTCCTTCTGGAAATGGTCGTGGGTATTACTGGGCTGGTATCGGGGCCGGCTCGGCCGAACTCGTGCGCTGGTCGGGACGGGCCGGGAGGAACACAAAGGCAGTGATCGCGCCGGCTGCGGCGACGCACGCGGCGACCACGCAACCGCCGGCGAAGCTGTGCATGAACGCGAGGATCGCCGCGTCGGAGAGGCCGTGCGCGAGGGCGGGGTGCCCGGCGTCTGCGATGTGCTTGGCGGCGGCGGCCGCACCCGCGACCGAGCCGTTCGCGGCGGTGACGGCCGACGCCGGAAGGCCGGCGGGAAGCGTTGACGCCAGCCGGTTGGTGTACAGGGATGCGGCAGCACTACCGATCACAGCGACGCCGAGAGTGCCGCCGAACAGGCGTACGGCGCTGTTGACGGCCGAGCCGATACCGGCCTTCTCCGACGGTACGGAACCCATGACGGCCTCGGTGGCCGGCGCCTGAGTGAGTCCCATGCCGAGCCCGAACAGCGCACCCTGCACGGCGATGACGTCGAACGAGGTCCCCTGGGACACCGTCGCGGTCCAAAGCAGGGCCGCGCAGTAGCACAGCAGCCCACCGGTGACGACGAGCTTGTTGCCGATCCGCACCGCGAGCCTGGTCCCCACGACGGCCGCTACTGCCACCGACCCGGCGACCGGAAGCAGCCGCACGCCGGTGCTCAGCGGGCCATACCCCTTGATGAACTGCATGTACTGGGTCATGAGGAAGATGAACCCGTTCAGCACGAAGAACGCGATCGCAATCGAGCCGCTGGCAGCGGTGAAGCGCAGGTTGCGGAACAGCGCGACATCCACCATCGGATGGGCGGCCCGGCTCTCGACGGCCACGAGTACGGCCAGTACCACGACACCCGCTGCGAGCACGCCGATGGTCCGCGCCGAGCCCCAGCCCCAATCATGAGCCTGGATGAGTCCCAGGACGAGCAGCCCCATGCCGGCGGCAGAAAGGACCAGCCCGGTCCAGTCGATCCGCGGGGTACGAGGATCGCGGGAAGTCGGTACTGCGACCGCGACGACCAGCGCAACCACCGCCGCCACCGGTGCCATGAACGCGAAGATGCTGCCCCACCAGTAGCGTTCCAGCAGCCACCCGCCGATGATCGGCCCGGTGGCGATCCCGACTCCGGTGGTCGCGCCCCACAGGCCGATCGCCACCGCCCGCTCCCGCCGCGCGGTGAAGACGTTGGTCAACAGCGAGAGGGTCGCGGGGAACATCATCGCGGCACCGAGCCCCATCACCGCGCGGGCCGCGATCAGCTCACCAGGAGTGTTCACGAACGCTCCGACCAGGCTGGACACACCGAACACACCGAGGCCTGACAGCAGCATTCCCTTGCGGCCCAGCCGGTCCGACAGGCTCCCGGCGGCCAGGACCAGCGCGGCGAAGACCAGGTTGTACGCGTCGACGACCCATTGCAGATCCGTGGTGGTCGCATTGATCCGTACGACCAGCGTCGGCAGCGCGACGTTCACGATCGTGATGTCCAGGCTGATGATCAGCGCCGCCAGGCACAGGCCGGCCAGGACGAGTCCTCTGCCCTTCATGAAGCCTCCTAAGTTGCTTTTTTAAACTCACTCGTTGCGATGCTAAAGTAGTGAGTTCAATAACGCAACCAACTAGGTGGGCGCCATGCGGCAGACAAGCTTCGCCTCGATGCAGTGCTCGATCGCCCGGAGTCTGGAGGTGATCGGCGACTGGTGGTCGCCGTTGATCATCCGGGACCTCTACTACGGAGTCAGTCGCTTCGACGACCTGGTCGAAGACCTCACCATCTCCCGGAACCTGCTGACCGCCCGCCTGACCCACCTGGTCAAGCACGGCATCGTGTACCGCCGGCCGTACAGCCAGCACCCGGTCCGTCACGAGTACCTGCTGACCGAGTCCGGACGGGACCTGATGCCGGTACTCATGGCCCTGATGGCGTGGGGTGACCGCTGGGCCACCCCCGACGGAGGCCCTCCCGTGGTTCTCGAGCATCGGCCCTGCGGACACAGGTTCACCGCGGTCGTGAGCTGCGACGCCTGTGGCGAAACGGTTCGTCCGGGCGAATTCGACCCCTTGCCCGGTCCAGGTGGACGACCGAGCCGCGGCACCCGGGTACTCGCCGGGATGCTCTCCGCCCGCCGGCAGCAATCCCCCGCGTAGCGCCCTGAACTCTGTACCTATCGGTATGTACAATCCTGGCTGAGTTCGGCGACCACATCGTCCACTGACCACGATTGAACGAAGGCGACGACACCATGCGTATAACCCGCAAGCCCGCCACCAGCGTCACCGCTCCGTCCCAGTGGATCACCGGCGAGGCTTGGATCGAGCCGATCGCCGAACCCGAGGGAGGGTCGCGGATGCAGATCGACAGCGTTCGCTTTGCCCCGGGTGGCCGCACAGTGTGGCATCGCCACCCGCTCGGGCAAGTGCTCATCGTCACCGAGGGCGTCGGGCGTGTGCAGAGCCGCGGCGGGTCCGTCGAGACGATTCACGCCGGCGACACCGTACACATCGAACCCGGTGAATGGCACTGGCACGGCGCAGCTCCCACCGTTGCCATGACCCACCTGGCTATCGAGCCGATCCCGGACGACGGCGCCACCCCCGAGCGTGGCGCCCCGGTCGCCGACAACGAATACCACCACGACGATCACCTTGTGGCCGCTGAGGACATCCCGCCGGTCACCCGCTCGGTGCTGCTGGACCAGCTTCTGTCGGCGCCACAGAGCACCAACCGGGTCGAGGTTCGGCGCATCACGATCGCGCCCGGCCATGCGGGCGGGTTGCATGTGCACAACGGCCCGGTGTTCGGCAGCATCGAGAACGGTTCGGTGGTCTATCAGATCGAAGGCGAACCGGCATCCGTACTCGGGCCAGGAGACGTGTTCTACGAGCCCAAGGGCGTCCGCATCGCGCGTTTCGACGCCGAGGACGAAGGAGTGACATTTCTCGGGTACTTCCTTCTGGCCGCCGACGAGACACCCGAGCTCGATTTTCCCAACTCGTGAGCGCAGCCCTGCATGGTGAACTGTAAAGCCTGGCCGAGCAGGAGAAATTCATGGTGAACACCTTCATCACCGGGCAGATCAACGGCGCGCCTCAACCAGCGAAGGGAACCACAGGAATGGCCCACCCCTTCGCGTCCGTATCGCTCGGCTTCTCCGTCATGGGGGCACACACCCTGTGGTGGGGCGGCTGCGCCTTGGACTCGTTCGCCATGCCCCATCTGCTCAGGGACGAGTCCGACGTCCTGGTCGCCACCCGCTGCCCGGCCCGCGACACCCCGCACGCCTGGGTGGTCGGACGAGAGGCCCCGCCGAAGGGTGACCACGTGGCCCATTTCCTTACCCCGATGCAGCGGGTTTGGGACGACGTCGTGTACACCTGCGGCAACCAGCGCCTGTTCTGCTCCACCGACTGCGTCGACACCTGGCTGCAGAAGACGGGTCAGGAACGTGGCTACGTCATGGATCTGGGTACGCTATGGCGCCTCGCCGCGGACTGGTACGCCGGGCGCCTGGAACCGGGCTACACCCGCCGCGATCCCGCCTCCGCCAGCGCCTACTTCGCGGAAGTCGGCCTCCGCGGTTCCTTCTGGGGGCTGCCCGACTGATATCTGGCTTTCTTAGCCGGCGCGCGTACCGTCAGGTACCTGTCGCTCCGGCATCGCGAGCGCCGGGGTCAGGCCGTCGGCGTAACCAAGGTCGAAAATCATGCCTTCGGAGACGAGCCCCGCCATCTTCTGTGGTTCCAGGTTGACAACGAACAGAGCCTGCTTCCCCACGATCTCACGCGGGTCGTCGCGCTCCTCCTTCATCCCAACAAGAATCGTGCGGCGGTGGTCGCCGAAGCCGACCGTGAGTTGCACCAGCTTCTTGGAATTAGGCACATCATCAACAGCCTCGATAGTGCCCACACGAATGTCGAGGACGTCCAGTGCGGAGATCGAGACGATCGGCTTCACGGGTGCAGGAATCATGTACTTATGCTGCCATAGTTGAAAGAACGTATATAGTACTTGAAAATATCAACTTGTCACGCATAGGCTTGCCTGCCATGGAGAACGATCAGCATGGCGAGGTGCGCCGCGAGGACCCGGACCTGGAGGTGGTCCTGGCGGCATACCGGGCCTTCGCCCTCGGCGACATCGATGCCGCAGTGGCGAACATGGCCGTGGACGTCGTCTGGATCGAGCCCGACGAATTCCCCGATGGTGGGCGACACGACGGTCGCGACGCTGTCGCCGGCTACCTCCGGCGTTCCCGCGACAGTTGGGAGAGGTTGCACTCGGTTCCGGTCGCTCGACGCGTGGGTGACACCATCGCCGTACGTCACCTCGTCGAAGGTATCGGTGCCGACGGCACCGATCGGAAAGCTGAGGTCGCGGACATCTTCACCGTCCGCAACGGACTCATCATCCACATGCAGGCCTACGCCGATCCAGACCGCGCGTTCCGAGACTGATCCACTCCACAGCCCAACCGGCCGATCGCACGCGCTCATCGAGAGAACGACCGAGGGAGGACCGCTGTGATTGTTCGGATTTGGCGTACGGGAATCGACAGGGAGCGGGCTGCGGAGTACGACCGTTTCGTGGTGGAGCGGTCGCTGCCGATGTTCCGGCGTCAGCCCGGGTTGACGACCGTGTACTTCACAAGGACTGGAGAAGAAGACCGGGCTGTCGTCACGGTCTGGGCTGACGCGGCGGCGGTCTCGGCGCTGGACACCTCGGACGAGTATCAAGAGACCACCGCGGCAATCCTCGCCGCAGGCTTCCTGCGGCCACCACAGACGGTAGAGCTGATGCCAGTCGACCAGTCCTGGCCGACCAGCACCCACAGCCGCGAGACAGCCTGAGCCGGCCACGTCCCAATCCGGGACGGCTTGTGCTGGCCTTGATCCCTGCACCACCGAGGAAGTGATCCGCATCGGACCACCTCAGCACTTGGGAAGAACTCCCGCCGAACGCGACCAGACCGCTCGGGCATTCGCCACCATTTGCGGGCGGCCTCGCGGTGAGTTTCGCCGTGGCCTGCGGCACATTGGTAGCGCTCCGCAGGCTGCGACACCGCTCCGGTGTCATGACGGGCACGATCGCGACGGTCGTCGGCGCTGCGACCGTCGTTGGCGGCTTGACGATATACGCGTCGACGCGATGAGTGTCTGCGGCGGCCGAGCAAAGATGCGCGCCGGTTCAGGAGACACGTCCGGCCGTCGTTGCGTCGTACTGTTAGTCAACCTCTGGCCTGGTCGTGAGCGGGCGCAGGCGCTGAAGTAGCTGTCGTTTGCCACGGATCGTTGAGCCGAGCGCCTTAGCTGCCTTGAGGTCGATCATTCCGGTCACCAGTCCGAGTACTGCGCGTGGTGGTCCGTCGATCACCAGGTCTGGGCGATCTACGTGCCCGACCGAGGTGCGGACGCGTCCGGCTTCCAGCGCGATCACCGCCTTCTGGTCCCCGGCGTTGAGCTGGATCGTGGCCGCCGGTCCGTCGGGGTCGGCGTCGGCGGTGAACCACGCCGGGGCGTAGGCCAGCCACGAGGCTTGAAACGCGTCGTCAGCACGGTCGTCCGTCATTCGGCGCAGTCCCCACAGGCCGATCTGTTTGAGAACGGGCTCGAGATCCGCGCCGTCTCGCGTCAGCTCGTACAGCACCGTCGCGACTGGCGGCGGCGCGTCGTAGCGAGTGATCAGTCCGGTCTGCTCGAGTTCCTTGAGCCGGCTTGACAGCAAGTTGGTGGCGACGCCCGGCAGGCCGTTCTTCAGGTCGGTGAAACGGCAGGGGCCTTGGAGGAGGAGCTCTCGCACGATCAGCAGCGTCCAGCGATCGCCGATGACATCGAGTGCCCGGGCTATCGAGCAGTACTGGTCATAGCTGCGCACATCCGCATACTACACACCAAAGTCAAAATGATAGTTGAAAAACTCAAATGAGTATGTCTAGTCTTCAACTATCCCTTTCGAAGCCGCTCATCCTCGTGGTACCGGTCCGGGGCCGGCGGACCCCGGACCGGTTCGAAGAGCTTTCGATTCAGGCGTCCTCGAGGATTTCCGCGAACGCGATCACCACACCGCCGGTGGCGTGCTCGAGGGTGGCGCCGACCAGGGGGCCGGCCTCCGCGGCGGCGGCACTGGCCGCCTCGTAGTCCTCGAAGTACAGGTCCAACAGCCGGTACGCCGGGGTTTCGCTGCCGTCCTCCTTCGGCCAGACCTTCGAGGCCTGCAGCCGGATCAGACCGGGGAGCTTGCGTGCCAGCGTGAGCTGCTCGGCGTACGCTGCCTCAAAGGCCTGCGGGTCCTTCGGGTTGGAATAGACAAAGCTGATCTTGGTCGGGTTCGCCATTGATGACCTTTCAATAATTTCGACGTGAAACCAGCGAGCAACTGCACTCGCGACGATTGTTGATCCTAGTTAGAGGAATACTGACCGACCATGACCGTTTCGCCGGGAAATCTTGCAGATCGTCCGACCGCCGCTCAGCCGGACGATCTGCTCTCGGAGTTGCTCCGCAGCGTCCGGCTGACCGGAGAACGGGTCGCCGCGCTGCGCCGGCCGCCGACCTTCTCGGTCGGCTTCGCCGACGTCGGCAGCCTGCACATCATCGAGGAGGGCGAGCTCGAGCTCCGGATCGACGGCGATCCGGCCGTCAAGCACATCGGTCGCGGTGATGTCGTCCTGCTCCCGCGCGGCGACCGGCACCAGTTGAGCAACGCACGCGGTCGCGCCTCCGAACAGGTGCGCTGGCTCTGCGGGACGTTCACGATCGGCGACCCGCAGGCGAGTCATCTGCTCGGGAGTCTGCCTGCCGCGATCGTCCTGGGTGGCACCGGCACCCCGGTACCCGAAGGCCTCGAAGTCGCCCGCCGGATGCTGCTGATCGAGATGCAGACGCCCTCGCAAGGTTCGGCGGTGATGATCGCCCGCATTCTCGACCTGATCTTCGTCCAGATCCTGCGTACCTGGGCCGCGGGCAAGGACGCCGAACCGAACTGGCTGGCCGGCGCATCCGACTCCGAGATCGGTCTGTCCCTGAGCGCCATCCACCGAGCTCCCGGCCGCGACTGGACGGTCGACGACCTGGCCCAGGTGTGCAACCTGTCGCGATCGACGTTCGCCGCACGGTTCGCCGAGCGCGTCGGGAAGCCACCGGCCACCTACCTCGCGCACGTACGCCTCGACACCGCCGCCGACCTACTCCGCAACACCTCCCTGTCGATCAACCACGTCGCGGCGAGAGTCGGGTACACGTCCGAGGCGGCGTTCAGCCGCGCGTTCAAGAGCCGCTACAACACACCACCAGCTCGCTGGCGCCGAGACGCTACGACGCCCGCTTCCAACAAGTAGCCGCCCTGCGCGGCTCGACCCGCGAGGACCGCGACGCTATCCGCTCCAACAACTCGTCGACTCCAGACGGCTCCGGATCACTGGCGGAGGCCACCGAGCTGGAGGATCATCGCGAGGTCGTCCCGGATCGCCCAGCGCTCGGCGATCCGGCCGTCACGGAGCCGGTACGCGAACGCTACGTCTCGGGTGGAGACACCCCCGGACAGCTCGAAGCCGCGGAACCCGCCGCCGGGCCAGTGCAGCTCGCGCGAGCCGAACTGCACGACCAAGTCCTCCTCGGCGACGACGAACGACTCCACCCAACGGCCGGGGTGCCGGTCACGGCCTGCTGCGCTCAAGAACCGCCTGGTGCCCTCGATGCCCGGCGGCATGTGCGAGCCGAGCGCGTGGTTGACGAGGTCCGGGGTGCACAGCGCGTCGAGGCGGGACAGGTCACCTGTGCCGTTGCCGAGCTCGTCGAACTCCTGCACGACCGCCTTGTTCTCAGAGAGGTTCATGCCCCTCTCGATACCACTCGCCCGCACCCCGGGGAAGCGCCACGCGTCGACCTGCCCGTCCTCCTGGGCATCGTCGCGCTGGCCCAAAGCTGAGCACGCATCGGGCGAGCTCGCCCGTCGCGGCGCTACGCCACCTCGGGGACTTGGTCGCGGTCGGTTGCTCACGATTCGGGGCAGTTGAGGTTGCTGGTGTCGCCGAGTTGGGGAAAGCGGCGCATACTTGAGGTCTGATGCAGACCAATCGCGGGACGACGCGTCGTCATCTGTCCACCAGTCCCTTCACGGTCCAGGCTTCTGAGCCGATCAAGACTTTCGATGTCGGTGAGCGGGTGTGCCACGACCGCGAAGGTCTAGGTCGCGTCTGCTCGGTCGAGCACGATGGCGCGGTGATCATCGACTTCGGCGGCGGCAGGATCCTGCGCCACGTCGCACCCTTCGCCAAGCTCCACTCGCTCTGACCAGCCAATAGTGGTCAGGGCGTCCGCCAGACCGGTGTCGGGTGAGCCGGTCCAGGTCACGTAGCCGTCCGGGCGGATCAGTACGGAGGCCGGGACCGGGACGTCGCCTTCGCCTGGGATGGGCCAGTGGGACTCGGCCGGACGTACTGCCACAGAGTCGATCCGGTCGATCGCGGGCGCCGGGCTGCCGTCGAGGGTCAGGAGGAGCGGCCGGCCGGTCGACAGCAGCTGATGGATCCGGCGGCCGTCCTGCAGGTCGGCGTCGGGGATCCGGCGGCCGTTCAGCGGGTGCTCACCCCTGACGTCGTACCGCACGTCGAGAGCCGAGATCATCAGCGCGAGCCGCCACCGGACCTCGTCGATCGCGATCAGGCCGGCGAACGTGTCCCGCAGCGCGTCGACGTGCGAGCCTGGCCGGCCGAGCGCGGTCTGTGCCCGGGTGTTGTGCAGGACGCGGGCCGCGACCGGATACCGCTCACTCTCGTAGCTGTCGAGGAGCGCGTCCGGCGTCTCGCCCCGCAGTACCGTCGCGAGCTTCCAGCCGAGGTTCATCGCATCCTGTACGCCGAGGTTCAGGCCCTGGCCGCCTGCCGGGTAGTGGATGTGGGCGGCATCGCCCGCGAGCAGGACCCGGCCAGCGCGGTAGCGATCGGCCTGCCGGGCGGCATCGCCGTACTGGGAGACCCAGCGCGGACTGTGCATCCCGAAGTCGGTGCCCGCGATCTCACGGTAGGACGTACGGAAGTCTTCGTAGCTCGGCTCGGTGCCCCGGTCGAGGACGCGGTCGTGCCGCTGCACCATCAGCCGCCACCAGCCGGGCTGGAAGGAGAGAGCCGAGAAGTCACCCTGCCCGCGACGCTCGGCGAACACGTTGCCGGCCGGCGGATCGGCCAGCTCGACAACCCGTACCGGATCGAGCAGATCAACCAAGAGGTCGACGCGGACCGGTTCCCGCTGACCGCGCGGATGGTGCGCGACGTGTTCGGCGCGGATCCGGACGTGGAGTTCCTGTACGGCCTGCGCACGATCCTGGCCGGGATCCGGCCCTGAAAGACCCGCAGCCGCGGCTCCGAGTGTCGGGTCAGGACGAAGTCAGGATGCGTGGATCGATGTGGAGTTTTGGTCCGTCGGTGGCGTTGCCGGGGCGCCAGCCGGCCAGTACGTCGCCGGCGCGGTCCAGTGGGACAACGCCTGCAACGTACGAGGTGGGGTCGACGCTCCCGTCACGGTAGGCATCGACAGTGGCGACCAGACCGGCGGATGCACCGAGGATGCCGACGACGGCGATGTCCTTGAGGGCGATCTGCCGGGTGTCGACGGTGCTCGAGGTGACCGAGAGCCCGATGAGAACCACGCGCCGCCCCGGCTCGACGAGCCGTATCGCCGTGGCCGGTACCGTCGAACCGTTGGAGGCGTCAACAATAGCGTCAAAGGGCTCGTCAGGGAGCTCGTCCAGAGTGGAGCAGCCACCCAGCGCGCGGCTCCGAGCGAACTCCAGCGACGGGCCAGGCACACCCGCGAGGTGTACACGCACCCCGGCTGCGGCGGCGAAGCCGGCGACCAGGAGTCCGATCGTGCCGGTGCCAACGATCAGCAGATGCTCACCGTCACCGACCTCTGCAGCCTGGAAGGCTCGAAGCGCATTACCCCCAGGCTCGACCATCGCGCCGGCAGTGTCGCCGACGACATCAGGTAACGGCAGCAGTGCTCGGCTCGGTACCCGCAGCTTTTCGGCGAGCGCACCGGCGAACTCTCCGCGGATGCCGATTTCGGAACGATCGTCGCAGACGTTGCTCCGACCGGCGCGACATCGGCGGCAGTGTCGGCAACCCACCATCGTGTCGCCGGTGACCCGGCGACCAAGCCAGGCGCGGTCGACACCGTCGCCGATCGCTGAGACAGTCCCGCACCACTCGTGCCCGAGCACCATCGGGTAGCTGGAGTAGCCGAGCCGCAGATACTCCATATCGCCGGTGAACAGTTCGACGTCCGTTCCGCAGATCCCCACGCGGGCAACCTCGACCACGACCTCGCCCGGGCCCGGCTCCGGGTCCGGTAGGTCAACTACCTCAGCGCTTCCGGGGCCGACCACGACCAGCCCTCTCATGGCCAACCGAGCGTAGCGGCCAGGGCTTCGATGACGGAGATTCCGCGAGACCAGTCCCCCAGCTGGTTGGTCAGGTACGCGAAGCCGAGTCTCGCGTCAGGATCGGCGAACGCCACTTGTCCACCGGCGCCGTCATGCCCGAACGAGGCCGGTGAGAGGTACCGCTGCCAGTCGGACGGGATCATGACTCCGGCGCCCCACGCCTGGTACGGAGGTGGTCCGGTCACGAAACGTGGAAGACCCACGCTGCGTGGCTCCCGAAGCGCTTTGGCCATGTCCTCACCGATCAGCAACACCCCGTCCGTCGGCGTGACGGCGGCCGACCAGATCTTCGCCAGCCCGCTGGCCGATGCGGTACCGCTTACCGCCGCCAGCTCCGCTGCATGGACTCGCCGGCTGTTGAAGAACTGCGGCGTGATCTCGCCCAGAAACGACGTGGCGCGCTCGGACCAGTAGACCGATTCCGGGTCGCCCGCCGGATCCGCCGGCGGTGACGGGTCCTCGATCAGTTGACTCACTCGAGCTTCCTCGGACGCGGGGAGACCCAAGAAGGCTTCGGCGCGAAGTGGGCCGGCGATGTGCTCGTTGAAACACTGACTGATCGACTGACCGGTCGCGAGCATCACCAACTTGCTCGTGATCGCGCCGTGGGTGACGGCGTGGTACTGGTGATGCTGCCCCGGCGGCCACAACGGCTCCTGGCCGGCGAGGACATCAGCAACTGTCAGGTCGTCCAATGCCTGCTCGGGACTCAGATCACGACGCGGCGCCGACAGACCGGCCCGATGTGCCAGCGCATCCCCGATCGTGACCTGTTCCTTGCCATAGGCACCGAATTCGGGCCAGAGGTCTGCAACAGGGGTGTTCAGCGGCGGCATCTCACCACGATCGATGAGCAGAGCAACAAGCAGCGACGCGAGCCCCTTCGTGCACGAGAAGATCACCGTCAGCGTGTCGAGGTCGAACGGCTGTCCGGTTCGTACGTCGGCAACTCCTCCCCACAGCTCGACGACCGGTGCCCCGTCGATCCAGACCGACATCGCTGCGCCACTACTCCCATCGCCCGGAACAGTGCGGAAGAACGCATCGGCAACCGCGTCGAATCCGGGTGCCACCGTCAGCTCGCTCATGGTTCTCGATCCTCCGATCAGTGGACGACCACGCGGACACGGCCCAGGTTCTGTACCCGACCGAACGCGGTGGTGGGATCACCCTCGCGTTGCGAGGCGGCTCGCAGGACCGGGAAGTACGTGCCTGGCTTCGTGTAGGTGAACGAAGTCGTCACGTCGACCGTTGGCCTCGGCACGCCGAACGCGCGTGGGGCGAAGGTGCCGGCACCGCTGAAGTCCCATTCTGTCGCCACGACTTTCCCCGCTGCGGGCGGCACCTGGATCCTGGCTCGGAACGTCACCGGCCGGCCGGCGAGCACGTCGACGCGATCGGTGCCGTTGACGGTGAGGTCGACCACAGGTTGGATGCCGTGCCGCGCAGTTGCCCGGGCCGGGACACCGACTTGGCCGTTCGACACGTCGTACTGGGTCGAGCTCGGCGGCGTCACTCCCTGCTCGACCCAGGCGCTGAGATCACGAATCGCCTGCTGGACACTGCCGGTGTACTCGACGAGACGTGCGGCTCGAGAACCGGTGACCGTACCTTCGAGATGGTCGGCGTTGTCGTTGTACCAAAGGCGGAAGTTGTCGTCGAAGCGGCTGCCCAAGGCCTGCTTGACCTGTTGGGCGTACCAGTCGGCGTGCCACGGGTACGCGTCGACGTCGAGCAGGTTCCCGACCACGATGACCTTTCCGGTGATCCGGCCGGTGTAGGTCCCGCCGCCGGAGACGCCGGAAGAGATCAGCGGGCCGACCTCGACGGGCCGCTGCGGGTAGATCGGAGTGCCGTCTGGAACCTGACCGTCTCCGAACTCCCCGGCACGTACGAAGGAACGTTCACCCTGCCGCTGCCGGCCCGCCCCTACATCGCGATCCGCCTGCAGGCAGTCGATGACTAGCAAGCGGGCGCTCGTGACCGGAGGCGCCAGCGGACTGGGCGCCGCAACCGCTGAGCGACTCCGTACCGACGGCCTCGAGGTCGTCACCCTGGACCTGCATGGCGCCGAGGTCTGTCTCGACGTCACCGACGAGCACGAGCTCGCCCGGGTCGCCGATCAGATCGGGCCCGTTGACGTACTCATCAACTCCGCCGGCATCGTCGGGCCCAACAAACCGCTCGTGGACACCACCGCTGAGGAGTGGCGACGAGTCCTGGATGTCAACGTCGTCGGTACGGTGAACACCATCAGAGCCTTCGTCCCAGGCATGTGCGACCGAGGCTGGGGCCGGATCGTCAACTTCGCCAGCATGGCCGGGAAGGACGGCAACCCCAACCTGTCGATCTACTCGGCGTCCAAAGCAGCGGTCATCGGGCTGACGAAGTCCCTCGGCAAGGAACTCGCCACGACCGGCGTCCTGGTCAACGTCATCGCCCCAGCAGTCATCGCCACCCCGATGAACGACGACACCGCCCCGGACGTCCTCGCCCGGATCACCAGCCTGATCCCCATGCAACGCATCGGCCGCCCCGAGGAGGTCGCCGAACTCGTAGCCTTCCTCTCCTCAAACCGCCTCACCTTCTCCACCGGCGCCACCTACGACATCAGCGGCGGCCGCGCGACGTACTGACAGCTTCGGCTTGCCCTCGCAACTCGACACGCACCGGAATCTCACCGTCCGAGAACGTTCTGCAACAAGCTGCAAACTGACCCCGAACGCCTGCCGATCATCATCGCGAGTACATATACTCGCCGTAGCGGATTGTTACTTCGCCCGGGC
The DNA here is from genome assembly GCF_055580825.1 of Kribbella sp. NPDC031520. Classification (NCBI taxonomy): domain Bacteria; kingdom Bacillati; phylum Actinomycetota; class Actinomycetes; order Propionibacteriales; family Kribbellaceae; genus Kribbella; species Kribbella sp. NPDC031520. Next base: position 109,822 of record NZ_JBVIKS010000006.1, on the reverse strand, counting down.
AACCGAGGTTCGTTCGAGCTACTGCCGGGCGGAGCCGAATCGTTACGTCCACACAAAGCCCGAGCTCCGAGAATGCATGCCGGCGTGCGCTGAATCAATGAACAGTCTTGAGCATCGCGCCACGAAATACCTCGGAGCCCGAGATGATGCCGGGGGTCGAAGTGCACAATTCCACCGACGACGGGTTGCTACGTCAGAGCGAGCGATGCGCAGGGGACGGTACGCAGCGGCCCGGCCGGCCGCGACCCGGCGTGGTGGACAGACTCTCCATGGATCTCCCGATCGACGATCGGCAGCGGAAACTGCTCAGTCTGCTCCTGGCCGGGCATACCGACAGCAGCGCCGCCCACCGGCTTGGCGTCAGTCCCCGCACCGTGACCAACATGCTCCGGTCCCTGATGGACCGGCTTGGGGTCGAGAACCGGTTTCAGCTCGGGGTGGCCATCGGCGGCCGCACCGATCTACCGGCCGGCTGTACCCGAACCCGGGCCGACTGCTCCGCCCTGGGACTGAGCTGCAACCGGACCGGCTGCTGAGGAAGCCCTGCCCTTGCGGCCATCAGGTCCGCAAGGGCAGGGTCGGCTCACGACCCGGCCGGAGCTCCGTCCGCCTCGGACCAGAAGTGGACCGTCACGGTCTTGCGGGTGGTGGGCGCCGCGGTCAGTACGGCGGACACACCGTGCAGCGAGCGGGCGGTCGTCTCGATCAGCACGCTGCGAGTGAACTCCGGAAGAATGCGGGTCCGTGGTTCGTCGGAGTCCGGCGCACCGAGCTCGAGCCACCCGCCGAACTCGGGTCGCCAGTCCTCCGCGATGTAGGTGAACAACGAGTAGCGCCGAAGGCGGCCTGTCTCGGGATGGCGGTTCGATCCGACGTGGGCGTGATGCACGGCCCCGCTGCCCATCAGCCGGTAGCTGCCCCAATCACCGTCGGGCTCGGTACGCAGGCCGGCCGTCCCGGTCGCCTTCTCGACGACGGCCAGGACGTCGTTCCCGAGCAAGGCAGAGCACAGCTCCTGCAAGGCCGTCCCCGCCAGCGCACGATCCTGGGAGTGCCACCGCGGAAGTCCGGGCTTGGCAATCATCACCGAGGTGTCCGGATAGCCTGCCGCGGCGGCGCGGGCGGCGTCGGGGAGCAGCACACCGTCCCAGACCCAATGTGGGAACGGCGTGGCCGAGAAGCCATTCGCGGGGTGCGCGTCGAGTTGCGCTTCCAGCGCGGCGAAGTTGATCACGTTTCCTCCTGTTGTCACGGATGTCGGTCCTCAGTCGGTGTCCGGAACCGGCCGCACGCCGAGGACCGCCCGCCCGTTCGCACAGTCGCCGGTGGGTAGCGAGAAGCGCCAGCCGTGCTGTGGACACACGACGGCGTGCAGATCCGGGTCGTAGTCCTCCGGACCGAGCCGTCCGCCAAGATGCGGACAGGTGTCCGACACGGTGAACGTCCCCGCGGCGGTACAGAGCCGGAACGTCCCTGCACGCCGATCGCTCCGCAACCGCAGCTGATGCAGGTACTCGGCAAGGTCACCCGGCGAGCTGCACCGAAGGACCGACATCAGCTCCTCGTTGTAGGCAGCGATGCCCGGGCGCCACGCGGTGAAGCGGAACGAGAAGAAGAACTCCTCCCAGCTCGCCTCACCGGCGAAGATGTGCGGAAGGAATCTGGACTCGATCGTGAAGCGGTAGTCGGGCAGCTCGTTCTCCCCACGCCCCGGCCGGACACTCAAGTCCCGGAAGTCGACGAGCCAGAACCCACCGCCGGGCCCGCGAACGTCGAAGGCGACCAGGGCGTCCACGGCACTGCACAGCACCTCGCCCGCCATGAAGAGCTCGGTGAAGTGCGCGGCGAACGCCGGGTAAAGGTCACCCGTGGGGTACGGATGCTCGTTCAGTACTGCGGCGATCGCCGGGGCGCGCCGCTTTGCGTACTCCTCGAGGTACGGCTGCAGATCGGACCAGTCGAAGCTCGAGTGCATCCCGGCGGCGCGCGTCATCGATCCGCTCGCCACGTCGAGGATGTCGCCCGGCAGCGGCGCCTCCGTTCGCTTGGCCAGCTCGGGGTGCTCGTCCTGGAGCCAGTCCAGCAACTGCGGTGGGGTGGTGAAGACCGACGACGGTGACAGGAAGTACGGCGCGATTTCCGGATCCAGCAGCGCCGGCGGACCGGCGAAGGCGACGGCGATCCGTGGCTCCAGCGCCCGCATGTACCGGTCCCAGCGGCGCATCGAGTTGATCCGCTTCCGCTCGGCCGCCGCGTCCTGCTCCGCGGCCGAGAAGTCGTACACGAACGGGAACCAGGTCGCGCCGGAGAACTGGGCCAGGACGACGTCCACGCGCGGGTGCCGCGTCCGGATCGTCGCCAACTGGTCACGGTCGACCTGACAGTCGTTGAGGTTCACGACGACTTCACCAGTGGCGGTGTCCTCGATGATCAACGCCGAGTCCTGATGCCGTGGCGTCGGAGAGATCATCAAGCGCAGCCGCAACGTACCGGCAACGAACACTTCGTCGTCCCGTAGCAACGTCGGCGCCGGCGCCTGCAGTGTCCGGGTCAGCCGGCGCCAGCTCGGCAGCGGGTAGTCCGGCATCAGCAAGGTGACCCGCGGATCGAGAGCAGCGAGGACATCCGCGTCGAAGTGATCCTGATGATCGTGCGAGACGTAGACGTGGGTCGCCGTGTCCATCAGGCTGGCGCAGTGACTGTTGTCAGGCAACTGGTGCCAGCCGGACAGGAAGGCTCCACCCGCGGAGAACCACGGATCGCAGGCCAGGCGGACATCGCCGGTCTCGACGAGCAGGCCGGCATGTCCCAGGAACGTGATCTTCACAGCGTCTCCACGAATCGGTCGGCGGTGGACGGGGTGGCGGCAACGAGGTGGCGGCGCAAGTTCGGGTCACTGGTGCCGGCGAAGGGTTGCCCGGCGACGCGGATCTCCAGCCCCAGCGCGGCCAGCTGGGCGGTCAGTGCGGCGAGAGTCGGCACGTGCAGCACGGAGTGGAAGACGGCCGGCGCCGGGTCGCCGGCATCGGTGCCCACGGCAATGATGCGGTGACCGATCAACCGGCCGTCGGCGGCGACGAACCCTTCGCCGAGCAGCAGGTGCGGGCCGTCCCGGAAGACCGACCCGTTCGGTCGTCGCTCGACCTGCCGCCCGTCGTCGAAGCCGATGGCACCGTCCTCGGCGAGCCGGAGGTCGAGCAGCAGGATGCCTCCGGGACGCAGTCGCCGTACCAGACTGTCGAGCAGCGCCTCGGCCTGCAGCGGAGTGAAGAAGTTGAAGGCGTCGTAAGAGAGCAACACGGTGTCGAAGACGCGATCGGGCGGCAGCATGCCGGGATCAGTGACATCGCCCAGGACGAAGGCACACTGCGGCACCGACGCGAGCCTGTCACGCGCGTACGCAACGACCGCCGGCCCAGCGTCGATACCGACGTACGACGTCGCGCCGTGCGCCTGCAGTGCTTCGGCCCAAACGCCCGGGCCACACAACGGGTGCAGAACGTCCCCGGCAGCTCGCCCCGGAAGCCGGCGCCCGAGCCAGCTCAGCTGACGACCGACAAGGGCGGGCGGACGTGAGGAGTCTGTGGTGGCCGGGTCGAGCTGTTCGCGGAGCAGGCGGCGGCTGAAGGCCTCGTCGCCGTAGGGCAGCCCTGGCAGTTCCGCAAGGGCGGAATCACTCAGTGCGGCAACATCCGGCAAATGCGGACAGACGGCCGGGCCGCCGTTTCTCAGGAAAGCGGCGGAAATCTGCTCGACGGATTGCCGCGCCACTGTCATTCGCGCTCCCCTGCCGGAATTTGTCACATTCGCTTCTATCACCGGAATCGGTCGGCCCGGAACGACATTGCTGATATCCGCTATTTTGGCGGTCCGATGGACCCGACCGCATAATGGTCGGCATGTTCTCCGACGCTGCTCCGACGGTCCTGGACGTCCTGCCACACTGTTCTTCGGTCCCACGCGGCGAGTGGGCGGGAGCGGACGACGACAAACGTCCGCTGAGCGAGAAGGGCTTCCAGGAGGCCGCGGTCCTGGCCGTGGTGGCTGCCGAGGGCGTGCAGGCCGTCTACACCAGCCCGTCGGCCCGCTGCCGGCAGTCGGTCGAGCCGCTGGCGGCTGCCGCCGGAGCACCGATCACCGTCGACGAGCGGCTCCGGGAGGCGCGAGGCTTCCTCGAGCCCACGGCCTGGACCGAGGGCACGTTCGCTCCGGTCGGCCAAGCGCTCGGTGGCGCCTGGGCCGCCGGTCGCGGTATGAGCCTCGTCGACGAACTCGTGTCCCGGCACAACGGCGGCCAGGTCGTGCTGTGCTCACACGGCGATCTCATCCCGGCCGTCCTCGTCCACCTCGCCGCGGCCTTCGAGTGCCCACTCCCCCGCATCGTCGGGCGTGGCGGCTGGTTCCGGCTGCGCTTCGAGGCCGGCCGCTTGTCGATGACCGGGATGCACCCGGACGACGGCCGCTCAGCCACCCAGCGTCTGAAGGTCGGGTAGTACGTCACTCAGGAGCGATGCCATCACCACGATCCGGCCGCGCGTGGACCGATCCTGCGCGGCCGCCGCGCGCTCCTCGGCGGACATCTCCGCCAGCCGCTCGACGAACCGGGCCAGCGGCAGCCCGAAGTGGTAGCCGGCGACCAGGCGGTAGGCCAACGCGGTGTCGCCCGGGTCGAGCAGGCCGCCTGCCCCGCGTCGATGCCGCTCGAGAGCAGCCCGGCCGAGGTCGCCCAGATCGGCGGGATCGATACGATCCGCGCTCACCGAGGTCAGGACGAGCGTCGCCAGGTCCTCGCCCGCCGGTCCGCGACCTGTCTGCCCCCAGTCGATGGCGACCGTTCCGTCCGCCGTCTGGAAGACGTTCCGCGGAGTCAAGTCGCGGTGCAGCACGACCGCCCGCATCCGGCGCGTCCGGGCCACCACCTCAGCGTGATGCTCCTGCAGCGTCCGGAGTGCGGCGATGTCCTTCGCCGATACCACTGAGCGCAGGGCCGCGTCCGCCGTGCCCCACGCCCGTACTGCGCGGTCGACCACAGCGAAACGCTCCTGCAGCGCGGCCTGCTCGAGGAACGGGCGACAGAACCACTCGTGGTCGGTGCCGGCCACGCCGACCGACCGCGCGTGGAACGCGCCCGCCTCCTCGGCCGTCGCGAGCAGGTCGTCGGCCTTCCACTCCGTTCCCGGCGTGCCGTCGACCTTCTCCAACCACAGCCGCAACCGGTCTCCGGGCAACTCCTCGATTGCCAGACAGCGTGGCGCCCGGAAGGCCGGCGTGAAGATTGCAGTCAGGTCGGGCGATGCCAACGCGAGTGCTTCGCGCCGCCAGTACGCCCAGTCGGCCGGTCCTTCGCCACCGTCGTCGATCTGACGGGCCAGATCCCGGCGGGACGGCGTCCACTGCCGGTGGACGACCTGCTTGAGGATCAGCTCCCACGGCCGCTCCGCACCGCGGACCTGCGCCGTACCGCGGACGAGATGCAGGCCGTCGCTCGCCCGGCTCCAGCTGTCGTACACGACCGGCTCGGACGACACCGAGGTGATGTGCGCGTCCGGGTCGCCGAGCAGCAGCCGTACCGGCGCCTGCGCCTGCGCAGGGTCGATCTCGAGGTGGCCGTCCTCGTGGTGGTACGGCGGGCCTTCCATGGCTGTCTCTCCTTCAGGCGGCTTTCCGGACGGCGGCGATCGCGTCGTGCAGGTAGGAGCGCAGGCGGTCGCTGCTGACCTGCTCGAAGCAGGCAAGCGCAGCCTCGTGACCGATCTCCAGCGACTCCAGCTCGACGGCGAGGCGCTGCCGGAGGACCGCAGCCAGCGGTGAGGCGTCCTGCGGATCCGGCTGGATACGCGCGAGATAGTGAATCACGTTCGCGAAGGCCAGCGCAGCGTGAACGATGCCGAACGCGGGTCGCTCCTCGTTGCGCCACGGCGAGTGGAAGGTCGGCGCGTCGTCCGGGAACTCCACCCCTTCGGCGACCAGGGTCTCGTTGAGCCAGGAGTGGGTGGCCTCGTGCACCAGCGTCTCCCCTAGCCGAAGCGCCTCGTCCGGCCAGTCCAGCACGACGGTTCCCGGGAGGAAGTCGAGGGTGTGGCTGTGGCTGACCTCGTGCAGAGCGATCTGCCGCACGCGGACGACCACGGCGGTCGAGGAACGCACGACGTCGCTGCCGGTGGCGAGTGCGGCGTCGATGGCCGCGTTCAGCACGGTGGCAACCCGCTCGTCTCCCGCTGCGCTCGAGGGGGTGGACTCGTCGAGCAGCAGCATCCGGCTTCCAAGCCGATCGTCGTCGACGGGCGTGCAGTCGTCGGCGTCGACGACCAGCACCGGACCGACGGCTGTAGGCACCGCGCGCTTTCGCAGCTCGTCGCGTTGCTGCCACAGGCGCACCGCTCGCATGGCGCGCTCGGGGTCCGTTGTCCGGGCGGCCAGCTGCGCTTGCTGAAAGGCGTGGTGCAGGACCGCGTTGTCGAACGCATCCGGGACGTCTCTGCTCTCGCTCAGTTCGATGCCTGGGACCAGCGAGCGCAGGCTCGCGAGTACGGCGCGCTGCCGCGCGAGGCGTTCGCCCACCATGGCCGTCGTCAGCACGGTCTGCTGCTCGGCAAGGGCGGTGTCGGTGTCGGTGTCGGTGTCAAGCATGTGACTCTCGATTCTCTGCGATGGGATCGGCGGTGTGGTCAGCGCACAGCGCTCGGCGCGCACCATTTGGCGAGGTGTTCGGTCCGCTCGGCGTCCGTGAGCGGACGGATCTCGCGGATGTAGTCGAACGGAGACTTGACGGCGAACTGCCGGCGGTTCCAGCACGGATAGCTGGTCCCGATCAGCTCGGCGACGATCCCCATTCCGGTGATCCGGCCGAGCCGGTCCGTCAGGCCGGAACGCTCGGCGCGCAACTGCTCGAGCAGGACTGAACTCCGCCGGGCCGCGGACTCCTGCATCGGCCCGGCTGTGCGCGCCAGCCGGTCGTGCAGCTGGAAGGCCAGGCAGTCGGCGAACAAACCCGTCAGCCACCTCTCGTCGGTGTCCGGCAACGGCCCGGACCGCATTCCGACGTTCTCCTCGACGTGAAGCCACTGACCCATCCAGGAGCGAGCGGCCTCACGCACGAGCGCCTCCGCCCACGCTGTCGGCTCGGCCCCGGCGACCTGCAGCCAGGCCAGATCGGACAACTGGCTGACGCTGTCCGGCACCGGCGCGTCGGCCACGACGATCACTCCGACGGCAAGGTCGATCAGATAGCGCAATCCGACACTGTGCAGGGTCTGTACGGCGGCTTCAACCGCGGTCCGGGTGAACACGTCAGGGGCGTCGAGCTCCGGTACGACGTCGTCGGAGGACCTGAGCACCACGACCGAGGGGCCGTTCGCGAGCCTGATCACGGCCCCACCCGGGAGTGGGTCCGGTACCTCGACCGCCCCGGTGGCGCAGATCCCGGCCAGTGCGCGATCGCGCGCACAACCTCCGCCGGCGGCGTTGCTGTACGGCTCGACCCACAGCAGGAACGAGTGGATCGCCCGGCCGTCCAGTGAGGCGTTCCACCGGTGGTTGTCGGAGTTGTCGTCGTCGACAACGGGCAGCAGGAACATGTCGCCCCCCTCAGGCGCTGACCGGCAGCGCGGCCGAGACGTGATCGATGACCTTGCGCCGGTAATCGCAGTACCGGTCCTCGAAGCCGGTCCCTTCGAAGCGCAACCGCTCGGGCAGCGCGCCGCCGCGGCAGGACGCCTCGTGCGAGCACCCGGTGCACTGCGCGAGCAGGTTGGTCAGTCCGTCGCGCAGCTTGGTATTGCTGTTCATCGTCAGCAGGTCCTCCAGGCTGGTCGCGGTGTCGACGGTGCCGAGCAGTGCGGCGGGCATGCTGAGCTCGTCCGAGCTGCCGATCCGGCCGTCCGGGTAGAGCGTGACGACGAACGGCTCCTTGCGCAGGCTGTAGCCCGTGTAGCTCGTCGGCAGGTCGGCCAGCGACCGGATCACGCTGAAGAACGGCTCCAGGACGTAGCGCTGATAGCCGCCGGTACCCAGCCAGTGCTCGAAGGCCTCGATGAGGAAGTCGGCGTACTCCTCGGGCGTGGTCGCCCAGCCCGGCATGCCGACACCGTCGGGATTCAGGACCTGCAGCGATCTGCGGTTGGCCGTGCGATAGTCCTTCGTGGTCACGTTGAAGTCCAGGCAGCCGGACAGCTTGATCACCTTGACTGCCTCGAAAGCGCTCAGCGTGTCGAGGATCTCGCTCGCCCGGCCGAGGATCCGGCGGGTGACCACCGCGATCACTCCCACGTTGCGTCCGCGGGCAGCCAGGCCCTCCAGGGCCTTGACGACCTTCGGATAGGTGGGCAGGTCCTTGAAGTCGACCCGGTGCGCGTTGCCCTGCTCGTCGCCGTCCAGGCTCACCCCGATCTCGATGCCGGGCCAGTGCTCATCGAAGAAGTCCAGCCACGCGTTGTCCAGCAGGATGCCGTTGGTCTGCATGGCGATCGTCATCGGCCCCTCGTAGGCCTTCAGCTCCTCGAAGAGCGGCCCCATCCGCTTGCGGCCGATCAGCAACGGCTCGCCGCCGTGCAACTCGATCGCCAGCGGGCGCCCGCCGCAGAGCCGGAGGAAGTTCCGCAGCACCTCGGGCTTCATCATCAGCGCGTTCGGATACGGCTTGCGGCGCTCGTAGCAGTAGTGGCAGTTGATGTTGCAGATCTCGCCCGGCAGCTTGAGTATCGCCAGTACGGTGTCGTCGCGCTCCGGCATTCTGAGTTCCATGGCCAAACACCCTTCTCAGTGACGTTCTGCAAGGACGCCGGGCGATCCGGCCGTCCGGCTGTGCGCGGTCTTGCCGACCAGCGCGGCGATGTCGAGCCACTCGGTCGCCCCGACCGCCGCGTCGAGCGCCGCGAGCGACGGGACCCGCCCGGTGACGTCGGTCCGTCCGGGGAAGACCGACGTGTAGGGCACGTACGTGGTACCGGCCGCACTCCCGGTCACCTCGAGCACCAGCCGGGCCAACTCGTTGATGGTGGTTTCGCGGTTCGACCCGATGTTGAAGACGGCCGGCTCCGCGCGCCAGGCCGCCGTACTTCCGGCGAGACGAAGCAGTCGCTCGGTGAACTGATCGACGTCGGTGAAACACCGGCGCTGTGTTCCGTCACCGTGCACGGTCAGCGGCTCGCCGGCGGCCGCTTGCCGCAGGAAGGTCGGCAGCACCATGCCGTAGCGCCCACGTTGCCCGGGGCCGACGACGTTGAACGGACGGACCGTCAGGACCGGTCGCGATCGTGCGGCCTCGGCTCCCAGCCGCTCGAGCTCCCACTTGCCCGTGGCGTACCCGGGTCGGCCGCCGTCGTAGTCCAGCGGTGTACTGCGGTCAACCGGGACGTCCTCGCGCAGCGCCACCGAGCCGTCGGAGAGACCGTAGACCGCGGAGCTCGACACGAGAACAGCAGGTACGTCGCCAGTGACCGCCAGCACGTTCCTCGTGCCGTGGAAGCCGACATCGTATGCGTAGGCCGACTGACGAGCGGCAAGTCGCATGCCGACGATCCCGGCCAGATGGACGACCAGGCCGATCCCCTCTGCAGCCGTCGCGACGTCGTCGACGTCCATCACGCTGCCGCGGACGAGCGTCACGCCCGCAAGATCCGCCACCGACTCGGCACGACCCGTGGACAGGTCGTCGAGCACCACGACCTCGTGGCCGCGGTCCGCCAGAGCTCGCACGAGGTGGCTGCCGATGAATCCGGCGCCACCGGTCACGAGCACCGGCGCGCCCGGAGAGTCTGGGTTCCACATGGGCTTCTCCTTGAGTTCGGGGCGTGGCTTCGAGGTGACGCGTGCCGGGCCGACTGCCCGGACGACGGCCGGGACCAGCTGCCGGGCCCACAGCACCAGGCGGAGCCGCCAGCCGCGGCGATCCTGAGGTTCTGCCTCCTGGAGGAGACCGGCGTAGGTGACCAACTGGTTGAGGACGGCAACCGGCTCGGCCAGCCGGCAGATGTCGAGCAGGTCGCGGCGATCGAGTACGCCGTCCCACGCCTCGACGTACCGGTCCACGGCGGAGCGGCGGATCCGGGCGTCGGGGGCACTGCGCAGGGCCGGCGCGATGTCGTAGCAGGGATGGCCGACGGCGGCCTCGGCCCAATCCAGCAGGACTGTCCGCCCGTCGTCACGGGCGATGCCCCAGTTCCCGGGATGGAGATCGCCGTGGACCAGCGTGTTCCCCGGCGGCGCCGCGGTCAGCTCCGCGCAGATGGCCGAGAGCCGCCCGGCGGCATCGGCAACGCGTCGGTACTCCCCGGCCGACAACGTTGCCTCGGGTGGGCCTTCCACCGCGCCGAGAAGGTCCGGCTCCAGCAATGCCGGCGCGGCGGCGGCCAGGGCCTCAGGTCGTCGGTCCCAGCACCCGAGAGCCGTGAGCTCATCGGTAAGTCCCGTCCAGTGGCGCTGAACCGCCACCAGCGCCGCCAAGGCGGACCCACGGAGCGCCGGCGGTTCGTCTGTACCTGGCCGCAGGGCAACCTCGCGGGTCAGCCAACCCTCCTGCCACGGCGCGGACCCAACCAGCTCCGGCACCGAGCCGGGCGAGCGCTGTCCGACCGCGGCGGTCACTGGACCCTCGTGTTGTAAGGCCGCGTAGGTCTGCTTGAAGAACAGGACGCCGTGATCGGTAGGCACCGCCAGGACCGCGGACAAGGACCACCGCCGTACCTCCCGCAGCTGTCCGGTACGCCGCATGCCGAGCTCGGCGAGCCGTCGATCGAGCCGGGTCGCGGTCTGCGCGATCCAACCGGTCGCCTGCCACGGGCGCGGGGCAGGCCGGCGGTCAGTGCCGGAAGAAGCGTTCACCGGTCACGATCCAGTTCATGCCGTACTCGGCGCAGGCCTTACGAAGCGCAGCGCTGTCCGCGCAGCCCTCAGGGGTGACGAGCTGGGTCACACCGTGCCGCGCCGCGAGCTCGACGACCTCGACGAACGGGAAATGGTTGTCGGCGGCAAGCGTCAGACCCCGCGGGGCCGGTGCCTGAGTCCAGTCGAACTCGTGATCCGCGTCGGCCGGGTTCGCCAGTACCCGCGCGAGGTCGGCCCGGACAGAAGCGGTCAGGTCACCCTCGGCCACCCGAGCCCGCCAGACCGCGCGCTCGTGCGGGCCGATGTCCGCGCGGAAACGCAACGCACCCAGCTCGGGATGGCAACGACGCTGCCAGACGGCCGCTCGGCCACCAGCCAGCCGTGTGCAGTCCAGACGGTTCTGCTGACCCATGCCGATACCGGTGGTGAGTCCGTCCTTGACGAAGACCATCGCGTTGGACTGTGCATGCCGCACGGTCACGACGGCGACCGCCAGATCGTGCGGATCGCCGGCCACACCGTGCTCGACCCGGACCCCACCCGCGAAACCGGCCGGCGGAAGACCTGTTCGGGCGAGCCGCATACCACCGGTCTCGACAACAGCTCGCGCCGGCGCGCTCGGCACCGCGAAGGCATCCGCCGACCCTCGGAGCAGGATGAACCGGCCATGGTTGTACCGGGACAGCCGCTCGACGGCTCGCGCCGAGAACGCGGGGGCGATGACCCCGATCGCGTTCGCGAAGAACGGGACCTCCTCCTCGTCCACCGGTTCGGAGACGGCGACGAGATCTCCGTACGCACACTTCGGCGAGGTGCGCCGGGCTCGCAGGACAGCACTGGCCGACGGTGTCGGCGGCACCGGATCGCCGTCCGCGAACACGCCGGTCCCGGGCTCGACCGGCCGTGCCAGCGCGATACCGGCGGGCGAGGTGTGCTTGAACGACGCGCAGGCGGCCACGCCCGTGGTTGCACGGAGCGCGAGCGCCGCCTCCCACGCCCCCAAGGCGTCGAGCACATTGATGTACGACGGCGTACCGTGCAGCAGGTCGAACGACGACCGGCCAGGGACGACCGGCTCCGCCGTGGCCGCTTCGTGCGGGTTCAATCCGCGGGACAGCTCGATCATGTCGCCTCCGGGACAACCGCCGACGGTGCCGAGACCATCGCCCGCCGCCGCACCAGCGCGGTGAGTACGCCGACCTGCCAGCCGGTCTCCCACACGAGGCCGGATCGGCCCGCCGGAGCAGCGATCCGTGGCAACTGGGCAGGCACCTTCAGCCAGTCGCGGAGGTGCTCGCCCCAGGTGATCGGCTCGACTCCGTGCTCGGCGAACTTCGCTCGCAGAGCGACGATGTCCCCGCCCTGGAACCGTCCGCGCCGCCATCGACCGCGCTGGGTACTGCGCACGCCGACCGACACCGTGGTGCCGGCCACGCCGATCGGCACGCCGGCCAGTTGCGCCCGCCACGAGATGTCGACGTCCGCCAGGGCCGGCAGCCGTTCGTCGAATCCCCCGATCAGGTCGAAGAGCCGGCGGGACATGCCCATCAGTCCGCCCAGTACATGCGGTTTGAAGAGGCTGGGGGTCAGGATGTCGCAGAGCTGGTCCGGTGGGGTGCTCCGCAGGACGTCCGGCGGGTTCAGTCGCCGGTAGTCGATCCGCGCGGTGACGAACTCGTCGACCTCCAGCGCCGCCGCCATCGCGTCGAGGTAGTCGTCGGCGATCAGGTCGTCGGCATCCAGGAAAAGCAGCCGGTCGGCAGTGGCCGCCGCGCGTGCTCCCGAATTGCGGCCGGCACCCGTCCCCCGCCGGGTGCTGTGCCGAACCACACGCACCGCCCCGGGCAGCTTCGGCGCATACCGGCGGACCGTACCTGCCAGATCGTCGGTCGAGCCGTCGTCGACCAGTACGACGTCCCAGTCGTCACGCGGTCGTTGTGCCGCGAGCGCGGAGAGCTGGTTCCCGACCAGGTCCGCCGCGTTGAAGCACGGAATCACCACCGCCATCCGGCTCACGTCCGCTCCAGCACGGGCGTACCGGCCACGGCCGCGCCGTCGATCGCGCGCAGGAGCTCGGCCATGCGCTCGTCGCGATGGGCACCCGCCGTGTTCTCGAAGACGTGCACGGGAGGGAGGTACGGGGGCGGATCCTCCAGCAGGACCGACCGGTAGACCCGGGCCACCTGGTCCAAGGTGTACCGATTCTCGTAATGACGCATGCTCTTGCCGCGGGCAACGACTCGTTCCGCCGCGGTGGTCGCCGCGACGTCGAGGTAGACCACGAGATCGGGCAGCAGGCTCCCGGCCCGGTGGTGCCGGTCCAGCGTTCTCCGCGCCGGGACGCCGTACAGCACCTCCAGGTAGACCGCGTCGCTGAAGATGTACCGGTCGGCCAGCACGGCACGATCGCTGAGGAGGTCCTCGATCGCCCTCCCGTGCAGCACCTTGTCCCTGAAGTACGCCTCGGTGATCTGCTCGGGGGTGTGGCGATGCGGGCGGTCCTCGCGGACATCCATGATCACGCGCGCGGCCTGCGGATCCAGCCAAGAGTGCTGACCGATCCGGGACAACGGCCGGCCGGTGCCACGCACGTGTTCGGCGATCAGCCTGGCGGTCGTCGTCTTGCCCGCCCCGTCGATACCTTCCAGGACGAGGAATTGGTGTCTTGCTGGAGTGGACACGGCGCTCCTAGGTGAACGGTTGGTCATGACGTCGTCCTAATTGCGGCCCAGGCGAAGGCCGCACTCATCACCTGCGACATCGACGAGTAGGTCCAGCTCCCGTACCGGCCGAGCAGGGTGATCCCCCGATCACCCAGGAACTGCCTGGCCTCGTCGGCGACTGCGCGTGCCACGTCGGTGAACACCACGTAGGCCGGATCGCAGGTGATGACCCGGGTCCCGATCACCTCGGTCCCCGCGGGCAGCAGCCCGACCTCGCGGACCCCGTCCCGAACCGCGGAGATCAGTTCGTGGTCCGGGGCCGCGGAAGCTTCGGAGGGTTCGATGATCTCGGCCAGCAGGCCCCACCCGTCGTCCGGAGCCATCCGCGGGTCGAACTCCGTCATGAAGACCAGCCGGGTGAACGGAACGTCCTGTCGGGTGTAGTAGCGCCAATGGCCGGTGCCGACCGGACGAGGACCGCGGATCGCGAGGGCCACGGACCGCACCCGGTTGCGGGGCAGAGCCTTGACGTCCGCGGCCAGACTGCCCCCGGTGGCCTGCCGGCACAACTCGATCGTGGTCGGGAGTGGCAGGGTCGAGACACAGTCCCCGGCGTAGTGGAAGTCGGTGGTACCGCTGGGCGAGGACGTCCGCACCACCCGCCGGTCGGCGTCGATGCCGATCACGGTGTGCTCGGTCCGCAGATCTGCGACCTGAGCAGCAAGAGCCTCGGACAGCACCTCCATGCCGCGCGAGCCGTGCGCGGGACGTGGGTACCAGCCGGCCGAGTTGTAGCCGTCGGCCGGGCGCGCGGTCCAGGCTCCTCGCTCGACCTCGGCGATCCCGGGGCGGGTGAGATTCCAGTGGAAGCCCGAGGCCGACAACTCGCTCAGTGGCCGTCGCCAGAGCTTCCGGTTGTACGGGAAGAAGAACAACTCACAGAGCCGCGACCCGAACGCGCCGAGCAGCAGTTCCTCGTAGTTCGCCGCCGGATCGTCTCGGCGGTGAGCATCGCGCAGGTCCGCGATGCACGCGGCCCGTACGTCCGAGGGCAGACCGGAAAGGTTCAGCTGGACCGGAAAACGCGCGACGCCGTCAGCAGTCTCGACCCAGGCAGTCGGCGGGCAGGGCTGCAGGACTTCGCCGAGCAGCTCGTGGATGCGGCGCGCGACGTCGGGGTCGCTGAAATACAACAGATGAATGACGTGGTCGAACCAGTAGTCACCGATCCGCTCGGTGCGGACGAGGCCGCCCGGCCGCGCCGCGGATTCGACCACGACGGCTCGATCGGCGAGCAGCGAACCGGCCGCCAGGCCGGCCAGACCGGCACCGAGAATCAGCGTTTCGGTCTGCACGTGATGATCGGCCGGCCGGTCCCAGTGAATCAGGTCCGAGCGCCTGCCGAAAACGCTGGGAGAAGACACGGTCTCGATCACAGGAATCCGATCTCGGGAGAAAGAACAATGGGCAGTTCAGGTCCGGCCGGTCAGCCGCCCGGCCTGCGGCCGGCCGAAGAATTCGGCCGACCGCGGGTACTGCAAGGGTTTCGATCAGTCGTTGTCGGTCGCCTGGTCGGTGACGTGCTCCCACGGCTTCACCGAGACGGCCGCCGAGTGTGCGGTGTCCTTCGCGCTCAGCGCATCCAGGTCGTACGACTTCACTGCATCGACGAACGCGCCGAACGAGACTTCGTCCTTTGCCGGCATGGTGTTTCCTTTCGATCGATGGGACAACGTGCGGGGATGTTGCTCAGTCGCGGTCGCTGGTCTGCTCGGCGACGTGCTCCCACGGCTTCACCGAAACCGCCGAGGAGTGTGCGGTGTCCTTCGCGCTCAGGGCCTCCAGGTCGTACGACCTGACCGCCTCGACGAACGAGCCGAAGGAAATTTCGTCGGTGCTCGGCATTTCTACCTGCTTTCTCCCTTGACAGGGATCGGATAGACATTCACAACCGAGTGAATCGCAGCGATTGACGACGGTCAACAAGATCCCCGCCCGGGATATTTCGGATATCAGCAACACCGAGCCGCCGATGAATACACGGATTCACAGCTGAACGACATTACGGCCGACGATCCGGCCGCTCGTGTCGAAAAGCAGCCGGGCATTGTCGGCGAGCAGCGCCAGGTCGTAGGCCAGATGTGGCTGCAGGAGTACGACGATGTCCGCCGCCGCGACCGCGACTGCCAAGGATTCCTGGCACACGAGCACCGACGTCCCGACATCGAGCGTGCGCAGGTACGGGTCGTGGTAGGTCACCTCGGCCTCCAGTTCGACCAGGTGCTTGGCCACCGGGACAGCGGGCGCACCGCGGCCGTCGGCGATGTCCGCCTTGTAGGTGGCACCGAGGAGCAGGACTCTGGAGCCACGTACGCCCTGCCCTCGGTCGCGCAGCAGAGCGGCGATGCGTTCGACGATCCAGGCCGGCATCCGGTCGTTGATCTCTTGCGCCAACTCGGGCAGCAGGAGCGGCTGCCCGATGCTCCGCCCGCTGTAGGCGAGATACCCCGGATCCACCGGGGTGCAGTGGCCGCCCACCCCCGGGCCGGGACTGAAGGACTGGAAACCGAAGGGTTTGGTACCGGCTGCCGCCACCACCTCCCAGACGTCCACCCCAAGCCCGTGGCAGTACCGCGCCGTCTCGTTGACGAGGGCGATGTTCACCTGCCGGTAGGTGTTCTCCAGGAGTTTGGTCAGCTCGGCAGCCTCCGGCGTACTGACCTCCACGACCTTCTGGACCATCCGCTCGTACAGCACGGTCGCCGCCGCCGCACAGGCCTGGGTGATACCGCCGACCACCTTCGGCGTGTTGTGCAAGCCGTAGTCCCGATTGCCGGGATCGATGCGTTCGGGCGAGTACGCGAGGAGGAAATCCACTCCTACGCGGCGGCCGCCGTTCGCCAGGATCGGCAGCAGCAACTCGCGGGTCGTTCCTGGAAAGGTCGTCGACTCGAGAACGACCAACGCGCCGTGCCGGATCCGGGGCGCCACGGTGTGGGCGGCCTGCAGGACGGCTGACAGGTCGGGGGCGCCGTCGCGCAACGGGGTCGGTACGCAGATCACGACGGCCTTCGCGCCGGCGAGGGCATCGCAGTCCGAGGTCGGGACGAAACCGAGGTCGAGCGCCGCGGCGATGTCGGCGCCGGTGATGTCGTCGACATGACTGCGCCCCTGGGCAAGTCCGGCCGTCCGCTGTGTGTCGACGTCGAAACCCACGACGCGCAGTCCGTTCCGGACGCCGGCCATGGCCAGTGGCAGACCCGCGTAACCGAGCCCGACCACCGCCAGATCATAGAGTTCGGCCACTTCCGGCTCCTCCCTGAAAGACGGACGACACTGCCTTGGTAGCTTCGCCGAACCCGCGCGGCCGATCCACGGATCTGCGGATTTACGAACCCGGGAATTTCGGCGGAGTTGCGGAAATCGGAAATACTCGCCGACCGGACGTGGATAAGATCGCGGAACGCCGCTTCACCCGGAGGTTGTCATGGAAGACCAGACGAGTCCCACCCAACGGAAGTGCACACTGCTGGGCCGGCGATTCCGGAACCCCAACATCATGCCGGACGTGACCGAATTCCTCGCCCGCTGGAACAATCCGGCCGCGCCCCGGAAAGCCGCGACCCTGAAGCGCAGCACGGACGGGAACATCAATACCGTCGGCCTGCCCGGAATTCACGAGGCCGACGACCTGGATCCCGCGCATCCCCAATGGCGGGCAGCGATCGAGAACGGCGTCTGGCCACTCGTCGATGCGGTGACCACCGGCGGCTGGCAGGCACCCACCTACGACAGCTGCCAAGGCCACGCCTACCGGTCGTCTCCCGGCCTCGAGCCCGGATGGCGTCGGGTGGCGCTCCTGCCGCGCACGGAGGACGAGTTCGACCGGACCGCGGCCGCTTTGTGTACGGCGGTTCGGGGCGCGCGGTCCGCGGTCCCCAGTGGTGTGTCGGTCATGCTGACCACCTCCGACCTCACCTGTGGGTTCAGCGGCACGATCTACCCGACGCTCGATCTGTCCCTCGAGCCGGCCACCGACCCAGGTCTGTACTGGGCGGAGGTCGACGCCGCCACCGACACCCTTGCTCGCGCGTTGCGCGCGCACCCGCCGTCCGAGGCCGTCGAATGCGCCTGTCCCGCGTGAGGCGGGATCACAGCTGCCGGCACACCAGTCCGGCCACGGCGATGGTCGGTGCCGATACCTGGAACGGGGAGCGCTGACCTCGCTTACGGCAGGTACCCGCGGATGTGTGGACATCGTCTGCGATACCGAGGATCCCCGCCGAGAGAACGTCCTCGGCGGTGCCGGTGAGCTCGAAGTTGCGGAGCGCGTGAACGCGCTCGCCTCGCTGGTACAGGGCACCGTGGCTCACCAGCAGCCGGAAGTGGCCGGTGCGCGAGTTGACCGACGCGGCCCGGCAGCCATCGGCGACAACGACAGCCCCGGTCCCGACAAGGTCGGCCGGGCGCGCCCTTCCCGGATCGACGACCATGTTCGTCATCCGCGTCACGGCCGGTTTGTCGAAACGCTCCCGAAAGCGGTTCTGCGCCGTGCCCGGCTCGGACCCGCCGCCGACGTACGTCACCCAGTGCCCGCCCCGGACCAGGACGGCACGGCGAGCGGGCGTACCCACGTCATCGAGTACGGCGTGCGCATACGCACCAGGCAGATCCGGAACGTCCGCGACCGTGAGCTCGGGATGGACCCGCGTCGCCGGCGACCGCCAGCCGCATCGAACGTCCGGCTCCGAGGCATGACCGATCAACTCATGCATCAACACACCGGACACGATCGGCGAGAGAACCACTGTCCCGGGGCCTTCTTCGCATTCACCCACAGGTTCGGAGCCCGCCTGCTCGGCCAGTGCGAGCCAGCCCCGTACCTGCGCCGGCGGCGGCATCGTGAGACCACCGGTCCCGTAACTCCAGGCCATCGGAGCCCCGGCTGCAGCCCACTCGATCATGATCCGGCTCCGGGCCCGATGTTCCGCCCGAGCCGGGAAGATCAACGACCGGACCGCACAATCGACGCGCAGCCGCAGGGCGTCCGGAACGTCGCCCAGCAGCGCATCGACCAACGTTGTCGCGTTCGCCTCGAGGACTGCCATCAGCTCCGCGGCGCCGCTCGCCGTACCACCTGTCTCCGGCACCGGCTCGCCGTCCAGTGGCACGGCCCCGGCGATTCGTCTGAGGGGCCAGTCCGCCTCCTGATGAATGCCGACGGAAAGACTGAGCGAGTCGTCGACAAGTACGTCGCCCGCCATCACCGGACCAGGCCGGCGGCCTGCAACCGATCAAAGCCTGCATCGCGGAGCGTCCCGCCATCGAGGCGTGCCCAGGTGGCCAGCGCGGCCGGCGAGAGGCGCACCAGGCGGCCGTTCGGATTCACGGCGACGAGCCGACCGTCCGGATGTCGCGCCGGCAACCACTCGGGTGCACGCGCGCCGGTTCCGTCGAAGGCGTCGCTCAGCGTCGAATCGTACGTCGCGCTCTCGGTGCTGAGGAGCGCAGCCGCCAACAGCGCTTGCGAGCGGGCGATCGCCGTCAGCTGCGCCTCCCGGCTCAGCGGGATGCTCAGCAGCGTCGCGGCGACGTTGTCCAGGGTTGCCACCGGGGCGTCGATCTGCCGGACCTTCCGCGCCAGCCACTTGTCCGCGAGGTAATACCTGCCGTGACTCGCGGTCCACGCCTCGACGGCGAGGTGGACCAGTCGCGAGATCGCGAGTCCCGCGTCCTCGTACCGTCCGTCCGCGACTGCGCCCAGCGCATCCTCATGAGGACCCATCGCTCGGACGATCGCGAAGTCGACCAGAAAGCGCCGCAGGGCGTGCTCGTTATCGCGCAACTCGGTCATCAGCGCGGCGTACTCCGGACCTTCGAGCAAGGGAATGCTGTACCACAACCGGGTGACCGTTTCCGGCCGGACGCTGGGTCTGTGCAACTCGAGCAGCGACCGACGGCCCTCCCCGCCGATACCGGCGACGAACGCCCGCATGGACTCGAGCCAGGCGAAGTCTCGGTGCTCTATGTCGAAGCGGAGGCCATCGCGGCGCACGATCGTCGGCGTGGTCGCGTCGCCCGGTTGCCGGGAGATCAGGTGGATGTCGACGTCACTCGTCGAACCCCCGAGCCCGGCGGTCAGGCTGCCTGTCATCAACGCGACGGCACCGGACGCACCGGCCAATTCCCGGGCGATCGACGTCGCCGGCGGAACGATCTCGGCCAGCTCCGGCCGTCCGGCGCGCCGGCCTGCGACTTCGTGACTCGTCGTCATCACACGCTCCTTCGTGTCGGCATCATCTCCGGGCGATCGCAATCATGTTCGGGCTCGACATGGCCAGCCGGCCGCCGTCCCGGGCGCAGAACTCCACCGACCCGAAGCCAGCCGAAAGGAGCCACCCCTCCAGGTCGCCCGGTGTCAGCAGGCGCAGCGACAGCTGGCAGCGGCTGGTCCGCCCCGCCCGCACATAGCGGCGGTCCGCGGTGAGACGGTTCCCGCGCTCGGTCAGCCGCATGTCGTCGATCAGGCAGTCGTCACCCAGGTCGACGTATTTCACGAGTCGATGCCGGTTTGCAAGCTCGGCGTGGAAGGCCACTGCATTGGCCGTTTCCAGCACGAGCACGCCGCCCGGTCGGAGCCTGGCGGCCAGCGTGGCCAGTGACCGTCGGCTCGACTCGTCGTCGTCGTACCCGAACGCCGAGAACCAGGAGATCGCGGCGTGCGCATCTGCCGTCGGCTCCAGCTCGGTGACATCGGCGCAGCGATAGGTGACACGCGGATGCCCGTATCGCCGGGCCGCGATGTCGAGCAGGTCGCGGCGCCGGTCGACCGCGAGGACGTTCACCTCGTGGCGACCGAGCTCCAGAGCCACCCGGCCATACCCGCAGCCCGCGTCGACCACCGAGTCACCGGGCCCGATCCCGGCCAGCTTCAGCACGAGCTCAACCTCGGCAGCCGTTCGCTCGGCCGGCTGGAACGCCTCCATGAAATGGACATAATTCTCGTCACACGCAGATTCACATCGATGGTCCGCAACCGCGGGCGACCGAGCCATCACACACCTCGCATCGGATCGAAACAAAAGAACGAGACAATGGATGGTGGAAATAACATCCCACCATCCATTGCGCTTGATCAGATCTGCCAGTCGAGCGTTTCCTCAACTTCTTCGATCTCGATTTCCTCGACCTTTTCGTCCATTGTTGCCCTCCTTCCGAGAACTCCCGGCAATTGGTCGTCATCACGCTACGCAGCAGCCAGAATCGGTGTCAACGGAAGCACTTCAGGCGAATCTGCGTGAATTAGCAGCGGCCCGGGCCTGTTCGCACGTTGCTGAAAATCGCAAATACTCGGCTGCCGCCGCCGCGACGAGTAGGGTCGGCGAGTGCCCGCCACGCAGACGACCCGAGACGCTTTAGCGCCGCTGCACGAACCGAACTTCCGCTGGTACTTTCTGTCCCGGCTGGTGAACCTGTCCGGGTCGACCATGAGCGGCATCGCGTTGGCGTTTGCAGTGCTCGAGACCAGCGGCTCGCCCACCGCCCTGGGAACCGTTCTGGCCGCTCACAGCATCCCGATGGTGGCCCTGCTGCTGATCGGCGGTGTGATCGCGGACCGGTTCAGCCGGGCCGTGGTGATCCAGTTCTCGAACATCGTGGCCGGTCTCACTCAGCTGGCGATCGCTGCGCTGGTACTGCTCGGAGTCGCCCAGATTTGGCAGATCGTCGTACTGAGCGCGGTCAACGGGCTCGTCGCGGCGATCAGCATGCCGGCGATCGCCGGGGTCATGCCGCAGCTCGTGCCACGCGAACAACTGCAGTCGGCGAACGGTCTGATGTCGGTCGTCCGCAACGCGCTGACCATCCTCGGCCCAACGGTCGCCGGTCTGCTGGTGGCCGGGGCCGGTGCGGGGTGGGCGCTCGCCTTCGACGGCTTCACGTATCTCCTCGCCGCCGCGCTGCTCACTCAGGTCAAGCTGCCGTCGTCGTCCCGCAAGGGAAGGAAGTCCGTGTACGCCGACCTCTCTGCCGGCTGGTCGCTGTTCGCCAGGACGACTTGGTTGTGGGTCGTCGTTCTGGTGTTCTGCCTGCTCAACGCGCTCAGTCAAGGAGGCCTGAGGACCCTCGGCCCGGTTGTCGCCAAGAGCACGCCGATTGGCGAGACGGGCTGGGGCCTGATCCTGTCGGCGCAGGCGGTCGGCCTGCTCGTGGCGACCCTCTTCCTGCTGAAGGTCAAACTCCAACGACCGCTGCTGGCGGGCATGCTCGGTTGCTCGCTCCTCGGGCTTCCGATGATCGCGCTCGGGCTGTCGTCGCACGCGCCGCCGGTAATGCTGGCGGCCTTCTTCGCGGGAGCCGGGAGCCAGGTCTTCGGCATCGGCTGGAGCCTGGCCATGCAGGAGAACATTCCCACCGACATGCTCGCGCGGGTCTACTCCTACGACATGCTCGGGTCACTGATCGCGGTCCCTGTCGGCCAGCTCGCGTTCGGTCCACTCGGGGCGGCCTTCGGTCTTCAGCCCGTCATCATGCTCGCAGGGGTCGCGTGCGTTGCCATCGCCCTCGCCACCCTCACAGTACGTCCCGTCCGCGCTCTGTCTCGCGCGGACGAGGAGCAGAGCCCGGGTTGAAGCCATCGGGTTACGGGATGATGGGGCCTTCGGGCTTGGGGATGCGGGGTAGTAGGAACAGGGCGACGAGGAGGGCGGCGAGGGCGAAGGTGGTGCCGGCGGTGAAGCCGTTGTGGAAGACGGTGGTGCGGGCGGCGTCGATCAGGTGTGGGTTGCCGGCGGCTGCGGCGGTGAGTTTGTCGACGTTGCGGAACGCGTACGTGGCCGCGACCGCGACGCCGAGGGCGCCGCCGACTTCCTGGCTGGTGTTGATCAGACCGGCTGCGAGCCCGGCGCGCTCTTCGGGGACGCCTACCTGGGCGGCGATCTGGAGCGGGACGAACGAGAGTCCCATGCCGAGCCCGGTGAGCACGAAGACCGGGAGTACGGCGGTGAGATACGAGGCCGAGCTCGGCATCCGGGCCAGCAACAGCAGCGCGGTGGCTACCATGACCAGCCCGATCGCGAGGACGACCTTGCCGGGGACCTTCGCAACGAGCCCCGACGCCAGGCCGGCGCCGACTGCGACCACGAGCGCGAGCGGCACGTAGGCCAGCCCGGTCTGCAGCGGCGAGTAGTTCAGAACCTGCTGCAGGAACAGGCTGGCGAAGAAGAAGACCGTCACCACCGTCCCCAGCAGGAACAGAGTGGCCAGGTTGGCGTAGCGCAGAGTGCGGGCGGCGAACACGTCGAAAGGCACCAGCGGCGCGGCCACGCGGCGCTCGACGAATCCGAAACCGATCAACAGCAGCGCGGCGATGCCGAGGCTGGCCACAACGACCGGGTCGGTCCAGCCGTGGCTGATGGCCTCCTCGAGCGCGTACAGCAGGGTCAGCAGTCCGCCGGTGAGCAGCACTACGCCGAGGGTGTCGAAGCGGCGTCGCGGGCCGCGGCTCTCCGGCAGTACGCGGGGCGCCAGCAGCACGGTGGCCAGGGCGATCGGTACGTTGATGAAGAAGATCCACCGCCAGCCCGGCCCATCGGACAACACCCCACCGAGAGTCACACCGGCCACCGACGCGATCCCGGTCAATGCTCCCCAGACGCCCAGCGCCTTGGCACGCTCCCGGCCACCGACAAACGTGGTGGTCAGCGTCGAGAGTGCGGCGGGCGCGATCATGGCCGAGCCGAGGCCCTGCAGCCCCCGGGCGGCGAACAGCAGGCTCTGGTCCTGCGCGATGCCGGCCGCCAGGGACGCGGTCCCGAAGACCGCAAGGCCGATCTGCAGCATCCGCCGGCGGCCGAACATGTCGGCCAGGCGAGAGCCGAACAGCAGACACCCGCCCAGGACCGTGCCGTACAGAGTCACGACATAGGGCAGGTTCGCCTCGTTGATCCGCAGCGCCTTCTCGATCGAGGGCAACGCGACATTCACGATGCTCACATCGAGGAACACCATGAACTGTGCGATCGACAAGAACGCCAGCACGAGGCCGGGCCGGCGGACCCCTCCCGCGACTCCCGTCCCACCAGAGACGGACGGTGCTGGATCAGCCTGTGACTCTCGTGCCGTACGGCCGGCGTCGGACATGGTCGTCTCCTCGGAAAGACGTGGCGTGGAAGTAGGTACGCGAGGACGCTAGTTGCTTGCGCACACTAGGTACCTAGAGGAAACCGACCAGATAAGATCATACGTATGGCGAAAGACTCGATTCACACGGCGCAGTTGATCCCGCGGCGGCTGCCCGTGGGGCGGCTCGGCGTCTCGGTTGTTGCCGAACTTGTGGATCTCATCGTGACCGGGCGGTTGAAGGAAGGCGATCTGCTTCCGCCGGAGGGGCCGCTGAGCGAGCATTTCGGCGTGAGCCGGACGGTGCTGCGTGAGTCGGTGAAGCGCCTCGAGGAGAAGGGTCTGGTGACCGTCTCACAGGGCAGGGGTACTCAGGTACGTGCGCCGGGGTACTGGAACATGCTCGACCCGATCGTGCTGTCGGCCCTGATCGACAACGACGAGAGCCTCGGCGTCCTCGACGAGCTGACGGTCGTACGCGCGAGCCTCGAGTCGGCGATGGCCGGGGCGGTCGCCAAATCGCACAGCACGGATGAGCTCAGGCGGCTGGAGAACGCGTTGACGGCCATGCGGGAGAGCGAGTCGGAGACGGACTCGTTCCGGCAGGCGGACGTGATCTTCCATTACGCGGTCATGGAGATCTCCGGGAACCGGCTGGCGGAGAACATCGCCAAACACATCTACAAACGCGCTGTAGAGTCCAGCCGTTACCAGGGCATCAACCCGCCTGACGCGGTGGCCGTCACCCTCAAGGAACACGAGGCAATCGTGAAGGCCATCGCGCGCAACGACGTGGCCACCGCCGAGAAGGCCATGCTCGAGCACATTCGCGGGTCGTGGGAACGTCGCCGGCTGCCCGGGCACGCCCCCCGGCCGCGCACCAGGAAGCGCGGTCAGCGAAGGCAATAGACCTCGGCCGCGCTGCCACCGAGCACCCGTTGGCGTTCTGCCTCGGACAGTCCCGCCAGCAGGCTGTCCACCGCCGCCTTCCAGGCCGCCGCTCCACCGCCGAGTTCGGCTAGTGGCCAATCCGACCCGTACATAAGGCGATCCGGCCCGAACGTCTCAAGCGCGGTCGTCACCCGATCGGCGAGATCTTCTGCACGCCACGAACCCGGAGCCAGGCCGGAAACGAGGCCCGAGATCTTCGCGGCGACGTTCGGCCGGCCGGCCAGTTCGCGCAGGCCGGCCGCCCACTCACGTTCGTACAGTCCAGGTGCAGGCGGACCGCCGAGGTGGTCGAGCACGAAGTGCAGCCCCTCGTGGCGAGTGCTCACGACGGCCGCCTGCGGGAGTTGCCAGTCGCGCACGACCAGGTCGAAGCAAAGTCCCTCACGCTCGAGAGCGGCGAGGCCGCGGCCGACGTCCTCCCGCAGCATCCACTCGGGATCGGGGTCGATGTGGACCAGATGCCGCACACCCACCACGGGAACGGTCGCGTCCCGGCGGATCCGATCGAGTTGAGGACCGAGCTCCGCGGTGAGGTCGACCCAACAGATCAGACCCGCGACCACCGCCGGATCCAGCTGGGCAAGCCGGACACTCTCCTCCAGGCTGTTGCTCGACTGTACGACGAGCGCACGCTCGAGTCCCGTCGAAGCAAGCATGGCACCGAGGTCCGGCGAGCCGAAGTCGCGGGCGATCGGCGCCATCGTCTGCGGATCGATCCAGTCCTGCGGGTCCAGTGCTCGATTCCACAGGTGCACATGCGCGTCGATGCCGAGCGTCATCCGAGGTGCCACACTTCGTCGAGGGGTTGCCATAACGCGCCGGGGTTCCGTTCCTCGGCGATCCTGACCTGGCACGGATCGGTGTGCGTCCACCACTCCTGCGAAACCGGGTCGTCCGCGATCCGCTGCATGTCGGCGTCATGGTCGTCGCCGACGTACTCGTAGTACGCGAACAAGATGTCCCCGAAGACGAAGATGCTGTAGTTGCTCACGTTGCACTCGATCAGCTTCTGCTCGACTCCGGGCCAGACCGCGCGATGCAACTCCAGGTACTCCTCGCGCTTCTCGGGCCGTACGCCGACGACGAACGCCCGGCGCTCCGGTTCGCGCGTCACGAGACCGGCCTCAGCGGTACGGCGGGAACGTCGATCACGTCCGGCTCGGCCACCAGCCGCAGCGCGGCGCGCCCAGGCCGGATGTGCGGTCCGGTCGCTGCGGCGACGACCGCCGCGGAACCACCCGTCGACATCTTGGACTCGTCGACCACGATGCCGAGCCCCGGCCGGTCGCCCAGGATGATCCCTCCGTCGTCGAACTCCTGGTCGACGTCCAGCCCCACGGGGAAGTGCAGATCCTGGACCTCGTACGTCAGCAGGTTGGGTACGGCGGCGGCCGCGTGCGCGATCGGATTCGCGTTGTACGCGACGGGGCTCACCGGAAGGTCGTGCCCGTGCGCCAGCGTCGCCACCCGGAGGAAGTGGGTGATACCCCAGACGTTCCCGACCTGGACGATGTCGAGCGCTCCGGCGTCCAGCAGCGGGCGGTACTGCTCGAGCCCGGTCAGGTTCTCACCGCTGGCGATCGCCGCACGAACCTTTCCGCGCAGCGCGGCCAGTCCGGCCGCGTCCCATCTGCGCAGCGGTTCCTCCACCCAGGTGAGATCCAGGTGAGCTTCGACAGCAGCCACATAGCGCGCGGCCTGTGCCGCGTTCCACGACTCGTTGGCGTCGAGCATGAGGGCCGGACGGCGCGAGTTGCGGCTGAGCACGTCCCGGACGATCTCCAGCCGGGGCAGGTCACGATCCAGGTCGCGACCGCCCTTCACCTTGCCGGCCTTGAACCCGCGATCCGCGAACCGGCCGTACAGCTCGGCGAGCTCCTCCTCGGTCAGGCCGTACTCGAGACCGGACGCGTAGCCGGGAACAAAACGTTCGCGGGCCCCGAGCGTCCGCCAGAGCGGCTCCCCCGCCGCCTTGGCCTTGATGTCCCACAAGGCCATGTCCATGGCACCGATCGTGCCGAACACGGAGCCGGAATGGCCGGTCTTGAACACCCAGTCGAGCATCCGGTCGTAGAGCGCGACGACCGATCGTGGATCCTCTCCGTCGATGGCGGGAAACACCCGGGCGATGTCGCCGTGAGCACCGACGCCCACTCCTTCGATACCTTCGTCGGTCTCCAGGATCAGGACGGGTACGGGTGTGGTCTCGACGCTCTGCACACCGTTGACGTCGCCGGTAAGTCTCCCCCAGTCGTGGACCGTGCTGAGGCTGCGGTATCCGGTGATCTTCATATCTGCTTCTCCTTGAGAGCCGGGGCGTTCATTCCTTCGTACCTCCCGCAGTCATGCCCGTGACCAGGAACCGTTGGGAGAAGAGGAAGACGATCAGGACCGGCAGGATCGACACGACCGTTGCCAGCGCCAACGTCGGCAACTGGACGGAGTCCGATCCGGCCGAGCTCGGGTTGAACGCGGGCGTCGCGGCGAGCAGTGAGGTGAGGCCGACCTGGATGGGGTAGCCGTCGCTGGACGGCAGCATCACGAACGGCAGGAAGAAGTTGTTCCAGTTCTGCACGAAACTGAAGAACGCGACCAGGGCGACGATCGGGGCGCCCAGCGGAAGCGCGATCCGGGCGAAGACCTGGAACTCCGAACATCCGTCGATGCGCGCGGCCGCCAGCAGGTCCCGCGGGATGCTCGTCGAGAAGTAGATGTAGGTCAGGTACACACCGAACGGAAAGAACGACATCGGCAGGATCACCGACAGCGGACTCCCGATCAAGCCGACGCTGTTCAGCTCCAGGAAGATCGGCAGCACCAGCGCGGTACTGGGAATCAGCATGACGACCAGGGTCAGCACCAGGAGGGCCCGGCGCAGCTTGAACTCGGTCAGCGCGAGCGCGTAGCCGGCCGGGATGCTCACCACGAGAGTGACCACCAGGGCGCCCACCGCATAGACAGCGGAGTTTCCGATCCAGGTTGTGACCGCTCCGTCCTGGAAGCCGAACAACTGGTGCCAGTTGGCGACGAAGTCGTGCCACGACCCCACGGAGAACGGGTTCGCGACGGTCAGTACCTTCGCGGACTTGGTGACCGACAGCAGCAGCCAGACGATCGGGATCACGAAGAAGAAGACGAACAGACCCATCACGACGCCCGCGATGGTCCGGCCGCTCCAGCCTCGGAGGCTCAACATACTCATTCCTTCTCGAAGAGGCCGCCGCGGGTCACGAACACCCAGGACAGCAGGAGCGCAACCACGAGCAGGATCAGGGAAATGGCGGCGGCGCCGTTGAAGTCGTTCTGCTGGAACGCGTACTGGTAGGCGAGCTGGTTCAGCGAATAGTCGTTGGGGACCACCGCGTTGCTGGCCTGACTGAGCAGCTGCGGTTCGACGAACAGCTGCGTGCCCGCCGCCAGCGACATGACGCCCATGTAGGCGATCCACTTGCGCAGCATCGGGAGCTGGATCCGGAGCGCGATCTGTACGGCGCCCGCGCCGTCGACCTGGGCCGCCTCGATGATCTCCGTACTGATGTTGTTCAGGGCGCCGTACATGATCACGATCCAGCCGCCGGCTCCGGTCCAGAACGCGATGATCGCGAAGATCGCCGGCAGGTGCCCGGGCTGGATCACCGCTACGAAGCTGTCGAACCCGAACGCCCGGAGCAGGCCGCTGACCGGACTGGCGGTGGGATCGAGCACGAAGAGCCAAAGCAGGACGCTGGATGCACCGGCGAGAGCGCCGGGAAGGTAGTAGACGAAGCGCAGAGCCGTGCTTGCCCAGCGGAGACGTACGGCGTGGACGAGCAGCGCCAGACCCACGACGAAGACGACCAGCCCGATGAGCCAGATGGCCAGGTACAGGGTCACGTGCAGCACGGCCGGCCAGAACCGGAAGTCACCGACGACCTTCGTGAAGTTGCCGACACCCGCGAATCCGCCGTCGGCGTTCGTGAACGCGAGCACGACCGCGTACAGCGAAGGAACAACCCCGAACGCCAGCGCGAGCAGGGCGTACGGCGACGCGAAGACGTAACCGATCCGGGTGCGACCGGGTGCCCGGCGATCCGGCCGGGCCGGCCGCCGGCGCTCGGAGGCGCCGGCGGCCACCTGGTCGCTCGGTGGAGCGATGGTCATCTCAGTTCACCGAGTATCCGTTGACCTTGGCCTGGTTCTCGATCGCCTGCTGCCAGGCCGGCAACAGGTCGACGAGCGACTTGCCGCCGGTGACTCCCGTGGTCATCGTCTTCGCCCAGATCGCTTCCTGGCTGAAGACGCCGTACCCCCAGCCGTCCCACACGTCCGAGGCGGCGGTGACCACCGGCTGCAGTGGGGTCGCGAAGTACTTGCTGGACTCCTGCTTCGCGATCCACTTCTCCGCGGCCGGTGCGTACGCGGGGTAACCCGGCGCGACGTTCACCTGGTAGTCGTCGGCGGTGGTGACGAACTGGACGAACTTCTCGGCTGCCGCGAGGTTCTTCGAGTGGCTCGAGATGAACCACGTGCCGCCACCCACGTTGCCGGTGACCGCCTTGTCGTCGCCCTTCCACGGCAGGGGTGCGGCGACGCCGAGCTGGCCGGCGGGCACGTTCAGCGACTGCGGGTTGTTGAAGATCGCCCCGGCGTACCAGGCCGGACCGGGCATCATCAGCACCTTGCCGGTGTACTTCTTCACGAACTGCGGGGTGAAGACGCTGACGACCGGGACGGTTCCGTTGCCGCGGAGGGTGTCGAGCATCGATGCCACTCGCCGGCACTCGGGCGTGTCGACCTTCACCGTGACGGCCTTGGGACCGGTGACCCCGTTGGCCTGGCACTTGCCGGCCCACAGGTAGATCTCCGGGGTGAACCCGTCGCCGGCCGCCCCGATGATGTACCCGGGATGCTGCTTGGCCACCTTCTCACCGAGGGCCTGGTAGTCCTCCCAGGTCGTCGGCAGGGCGTAGCCGAACTGGTCCATCAGCTTCTTGTTGTACCAGAGCACGGTCTGCGCGAGGTCGTTCCGCAGGCAGTACACCTGGCCGTCGACCTTGCACGGGTTGAGCGATCCCTCGGTGAACTTCGCGAGCGTGTCACCAGGAACCAGACCTTTGTCCAGCACGGCCGCGAATGCCTGCTTACCACCGCTCTTCTGGCTGGCCCAGGCCGCGTCGTTGTTCTGGGTGGAGAACACGACGTCCGGCCACCCGCTGCCGGCCCGGTCGAAGAGCTGCATCTTGGTACGGAACGAGTTCGACCCGTTCGCCGAACCGTCGTAGGCGACGACGTTGATCTTGGTGTCCGGGTTGGCCTTCTGGAACGCCTTCGCGGCGGCCTGCCGGTCCGCGTCGACCCAGACCGTGATGGTCGACGAGCCTTCCTGCTTGACCTCGGGGAAGCCGTACGACCCGTTCGCCGAGCTGGTACCGCCGCCGCATCCGGCGAGCGCCAGGAGCGCGGTTGCGGCGCAGAGCCCGGCGACGATCGACGCCGGCCCGCGGCGCGTCCGAACCACTGTGTGGATTCCGACCATGAGAGTTCCTTGTCTGTCGACTCCGGTCACGACCCGGAGCGGAGCTTGGCCTGACTATAGGGCATACGTATGATGTTTTACCACGGCTGTGTACGGCGGAACAGGGCGAAGCCCTCAGCGGCCGAGCCAGCCGCCGTCGACCGGAAGAACGGTGCCTGAGACGTACCGGGCGGCGTCCGACGCGAGGAAGACAGCGGCGCCCGCGACGTCCGACGCCGTACCCCATCGCCCGGCCGGGATCCGTTCGAGGATGGCCTGGGAGCGCGCGGGATCGTCCTGCAGCGCTTGGGTGTTGTCGGTCGCGATGTAACCGGGGGCGATGCCGTTCACCGTCACGCCGCGGCCCGCCCACTCGTTGGACAGCGCGCGGACCAGTCCGGCCACACCGGACTTGGCGGCCGCATAGCCCGGCACATTGATACCGCCCTGGAACGACAGCAGCGAAGCTGTGAAGACGATGCGGCCGTACTCAGCCTGCAGCATCCGGCGTCCCAGGATCTGACTGAGTACGAAGGTGCTGGCGAGATCGACCTCGATCACTTCGTCGAACCATTCGAGCGGGTGCTCTGCGGCCGGAGCACGACGGATGGTTCCGGCGTTGTTCACCAGGATGTCCACCGGGCGAACGTCCGCCGCGAGCGCTTCGGCGAACTCGGTCACCGCAGTACGATCCGCGAAGTCCACGCGGTATCCGGAGAAGTCGCGGCCCAGCTCACGCACCCGGTCCCCGATCGCCGACGAGGCGGGGTCGAGCGTGGCCGATACTCCGACGATGTCCGCGCCGGCGGCAGCCAGGGCCTCGGCGACGGCAAACCCGATTCCGCGCTTCGCACCCGTCACCAGGGCGAGGCGACCGGTCAGATCGAAAGGATTCATCAGGCGCTCAGCTCCACGAGCAACTTCATCGCCCGACCCGCTTCGAGAATCCCGAAAGCCGATTGAACCTCGGTCAGCGGTACGACTCCGGTCACGAGTTCGTCCACCGGTATGGTGCCCTCGGCAACGAGTTCGGCGGCGCGCTCGAAGTCCTGCCGCTCGTAGACCCGCGCGCCGAGGATGCGCAGCTCCCGCCAGAAGACCCGATGCAGGTCGAGCGGGCGCGGCTGCGGGTGGATGGCGACGACGACGAGAGTCCCGCGGACCTTGACCAGATCGGTAGCACCCGCAACCGCGCCGGCCGAGCCCGAGACCTCGAACACGACGTCCGCGCCGGCACGTGCCGTCCACTCCTCGACCCAGGAGGCCTGATCGACGGACGACGGATCCAGCGTCACGAGCCCCAGCTCAGCGGCGGCTGACCTCCGGGCAGGGTCGATCTCCGCGATCACCACCTCGGCACCGGACGCGGCCGCGACGGTCGCGATCAGTACGCCGATCGGGCCGGCGCCGATCACGACGACCTTGTCGCCGGCCCCCAGCTCAGATCGACGTACGTCGTGAACCGCCACCGCCACCGGCTCCACGAGGGCGGCGTCCCGCAGCGACACCCCGGAGGGGAGCCGCACGAGCGTCGACGCCGGAACGTTCCAGTACTGCTGGAGGGCCCCAGGGCTGTCGATGCCGATGAAGTCCAGGTGCTGACAGATGTGTTCGTTACCGGCACGGCACGCGGGACAGGTGCCGTCCCAGACGAGCGGCATGACGGTCACCGCATCACCGATCGACCAACCCTCGACACCGGGGCCGACGGCGGCGATCCTGCCCGACATCTCGTGCCCGATGGTCGCCGGCTTACTGACGCGGCTGTCCATGTCCCCGTGGAACACGTGCAGGTCGGTGCCACAGATGCCGACGTAGGCCACGGCGATCTGGACCTCGCCGTCGCGCAGATCGGACGGCTCGCGTTCCTCGACCGCCATCGTCCGATCACCGACGTAGTTCACCGCCAACATTGGTCTCACCTCGTTCTCGCTCACATCCCCGGACCGAGGCGGCCACGGGCGCTGCGCAGCCTAACCCAGGATTCACGGAAACGTAATACGTATGTTGAAGCGCGAGACTCTGCCGACTGCCGCCGCACGAGCTCTTGTCGCAAACATCATACGTATGTTAACTCTGTGTTCCGGGGGTATCGACGCCCCCGACGACAGGAAGCGATCGAACATGACATTGACGTCTGAATCGCGACGCTCGATGACCAGGTCCGGACGACGCGGACCGGCCGTTCTCGCCTTGCTCGGCGCCGGCGCCGTCATCGCCTCGGTGCTCAGCGCGTCGAGTGCGCAGGCCGCCCCCGCGACGATCTACTACGCAGCGCCTGACGGCAAGGACACCGGGCACTGCAGCCAGGCGATGCCGTGCACGCTGGAGCGAGCACAGAAGATCGTCCGGCCGGCCGCGAAGTACGGCGACGTGACCGTTCAACTTGCCGACGGCAACTACCGTCTGACCGCGCCGCTCCGGTTCGGGGCCGACGACGACGGCGGCGAACACACCGTCAGCTGGACCGCGGCGCCCGGCGCCCACCCCGTCGTCACGGGTGCGTCGAAGGTCGACGGCTGGTCCAGGTCCGGCGTGGGCCGCGGCATCTGGGAAGCGGACACCCCGAGCGGCCTCGACACCCGTCAGCTGTACGTGAACGGCGTGATCGCCCCGCGCGCCTCCATCCGCCTCGCCAACGCGGATGTCACTCCGACGGCGACCGGTCTCACCATCAACAACCCTTCCCTGAGCTACCTCGCAACCCTTCCCGACCAGACCCGGATCGAGTTCGAGTCCCTGGGCGACTTCACCAACCGGTACTCACCGGTCCAGAGCATCAGCCCGACCGCGATCACGATGGCGCAGCCCGCGTGGGACAACAACACCTGGGGCTGGGACACGGTCCAGCGGTCGTTCCTGGCCGGACCGTCCTGGTACCTCGACAACTCGCTGAGCTTCCTCACCCAGGCCGGTCAGTGGTACATCGACCCGGCGGCCGGAAAGCTCTACTACAAGCCGGCCGACGGCGTCGACCCGAACCAGCTGGACGTCGAACTCCCCCGGCTGCAGTCGCTGATCAGCATTGGTGGCACCTACGATGAGCCGGTCACCGGGCTGTCGTTCGAAGGCATCCAGTTCTCCGGGACGTCGTGGCTCGGTCCCTCGGTCGACGGGTACGCCGACCAGCAGAACGGGCTGTTCATCAAGGGTGCTTACGACTACCGGCCCGCCGACGCCTTCACGAGCTGCTCACGCGGCTGCGAGATGTTCGAACGGGCCCGCACCAGCTGGTACCAGGAACCCGCCGCGGTCCAGGTGTCGGCGGCGAGCCGCGTCTCGTTCACGGGCAACACCTTCACCAACCTCGGACAGTCCGCGCTGGGAATCGGCAACGACGCGAACGCGACCGCGACCGGAGTGGGACTCGGCGCGAACGATATCGATGTCGTCGGCAACCAGTTCGTCGAGAACAGCGGTCATGGCGTCGCGGTCGGCGGAGTACTGCCCGACGCTCATCACCCCAGCGACCCGCGGATGACCAACCAGGACATCCTGATCGAGAACAACACGATCAACCGGGTCGGGGTCGACTACAAGGACAACAGCGGCATCCTCAGTACGTACGTCACCGGCGCCAGGATCCTCCACAACGAGGTCTCCAACGTCCCGTACGACGGGATCGACACGGGCTACGGCTGGGGCATCAACGACGCCGGCGGGTCGAACGACTACGTCGACCGCGGCTACTACAACTGGAACACCAAGTACTCGACACCGACCACACTCAAGGACACCCAGGTCGAGGGCAACCTCGTACACAACACGAAAGCACGCTTCGCCGACGGCGGGTCGGTCTACAACCTGTCGGCGAACCCCGGCGCAGTGGTCAGCAACAACTACTTGTTCAACATCTCGGGCGTCGGGCTGTACCTCGACGAGGGCTCGCGTTCGATGACCTACGAGAACAACGTGGTCCAGGGCGGCTCGTTCGTGTTCACCAACGCGGGCAGCCTGCGGAACAACACCAGCGACAACGTCATCCAGAACAACTGGTACAACTCCGGTGGAATCTCCGCACCGAACGCCGCCGCGCACAACAACAAGCTGATCAACAACGTCAAGATCAGCGGCGCCAACTGGCCGGCAGCCGCGCGGGACGTGATCTGTGCCGCCGGTGTCGCACCGCAGTACCGGACGTCGCTCAACGCGAACCAGTTCGGCTTCACCGGCTGCTCGATCGACGCACCCGTCGCGGCTGAGTTCGCCAAGACGTCGGCGGTCAGCTCGTACTTCGGTCAGAGCGGCGGCGCCTTCGGTATCGCGGCCGCCGGCGCGGATGTCTGGGGCGCCGGTGGTCAGCACGACGACCAGTTCGGCTCGATCTACAAGACCGCCTCGTTCACCTCACAGGCGAGTGTTTCCGCCCGGGTCGTCTCGATCAACGACGCCAACCCGTGGGCGAAGTCCGGAGTCATGGTCCGCAACGACATGACGAAGGCCGGAGCCTCGGCCGGGTACGCCGTCGTCGCGGCCACCGCCCGCAACGGCGTCGTGTTCCAGTGGGACGCCAACGGTGACGGCTACCTGGACACCGCTGCCGGCGCGAGCGTCGACAACTACCGTCCTGTCTGGGTCAAGCTCACCCGATCCGGTACGTCGTACAGCGCCGCGTACTCGTACGACGGTCAGAACTACGTCCCGATCGGCGCGCCAGTATCCCTCCCGTCGGCGGCAGCCCAGCAGGACGCCGGAATCTTCTCCACCTCGCACGACGTGTCCCAGTCCGCTGTCAACCAGTTCGACAACGTCGCGTTCACCAGCTGAACACCCGAGACCTGAACCGGCAACCGCCGGTTCAGGTCCGCACGGGCTTCGCTGGGGGCTAGCCCAGCTGCTGGCTGGGTCGGTCCCTTCGACTGGCCGCAACCGATGGCCGCGAGCCATCGGATGGGCCTGCCGGACGTTCCTGGGTTGCTGTCGGTTGCGTGGTGAATAGGCGTACCTGCTCCGCCAGCTGAGGGTCGGGCCCGCGCTCCTCGCGGAACAGCTGCTCCACGTTGGACTGACCGTTCCGGTCTGTGGTCACCAGGTGAATCGGCTCTGAGCGGGGTACGCCGTCCCACGGCGGCCGCATCGGCGGTGTGCCGTTCTGGCCCTGGTTCCAGGTTTGCTCGTCCACACCGCAGTTCACGCGCAGAGCCTGCTCGGCGAACTCGCGCGCCGCCGCCGGATCGTTCCGGATCGCCTCGTGCAGGCGCCCAGCCACCGATGCCGGCAGTACCGCTTGCACGTTGAGGAAGTTCCCCGGCTGATTCGGCTGTGAGGACGGATAGATCGGTAGATCCGGCCGGCGACGCTGACCCAACTGGTGCGGATCGAACGCGTACGTCACCCGGACGCCAGGTTCAGGACCGTTCGGTCCCGGCACCTGCAGCGGTTTGTTCCCGTCTGTCGCCGGTGCGAAGGCCACACCTTCGTACATCCCACGTGGCGCCTTGGCGAACGCCGACCTGACGTCCGGAGAAGGCCCGCCACTCATGCGGTGTGCGCCATCGCCGAAGCTGTGGTTGCCCGTGTCGGTGTCCAGCCCGTCGCGATACCTGACGGTCGCGCCTCGCGGTCGCTGGGTCGACGCGGTGACCGTACCGGCCATCCCGCGCGCAACCGCAGCGCTGAGACCTGGATCTCCAGCGATCCTGTGCTGGGCCGTTTGCCATTGCCGATGACGTTGGTTGCTGTCTCGCACTACCGCCGGTTGGCCGTTGAGGTCGTCCAACCGAAAGAGCGTTGCGTCGAGATGCACTCGCTGCTGCAGGCTCAGATCCCGGCCCAGCTGACCCGAGGACCCGTTCAGGATCCGGACCAGGTCAGTGCCAGTGGTCGCACGAGCCCGCAGTCCCATCGCCAGAACCGCCTGCAGCGCGACTCTCTGATCCTCGACCTGGGACCGCTCCAGCAGACCCCTGACGTGATCGAGAAGCTCTACCGCGGACAGCGGGTCCTGGCCTGTGGGATCCATGCCTTCCTCCTCAGCCTGGTGGAGCCGACGCGGTACCGGGCATCATACGAATCCGCCGGGGTCACCCGTGTGTCCTGAGGCCGGAGCCCGCACCACTCACCCCGCCGACCGACCTGGGCGAACTGGAATCGGTCGGCGACTTCGTCTACGGCATGCAGTACAACGGCAACCACGCCATCACCAGCACGCACCACGGAAAGACCTGGAAGTACTTCCTGCCCCGCTAGGGGAGCGTACGAGGTAGGCCGAAGTGCGGCAGGACCTCTGGGGTGAAGCAGGTGATGGCGGTGATGTGGGCTCCGGAGGTGGTGATGACCAGGAGGCTGTAGGCGTGGCCTGCGAGATACAAGGCGAATGCGGGTTGGCCGTTGGCCCTCGTCGGGACGACGCGGTACGTGAGGCCGGGGCGGAAGGTGACAGCGGCCAGAACGCGGCGGGCTGATTCGATGCCGCGGTATTCGAGCATGACGGGGGGCATGCTGAGTCGTACGTCGGTGACAAGTAGGGCGATGAGGCCGTCGAGGTCGGCGCGTTCGAAGGCGTCGGTGAGGCGGGCGACGAGCCGGTGCTCGGCGGCGGTGTCAGGTTGCGGTGCGGGGCCGGGCTCCGAGGCGAGGTGGTTGTCGACGGTGGCGCGGGCCCGTTTGAGGGCGCTTTGCACAGACTCCTGGGTGGTGTCGAGCATCTCGGCGGCTTCGGTGGCGCGGTAGCCGAGGACGTCGCGCAGTACGAGTACGGCGCGTTGGCGTGGCGGCAGTAGTTGCAGGGCGGTGACGAAGGCAAGGGAGATCGCCTCCCTCGTTTCGTAGCGGGCGTCCGGTCCGGGGTCTTGGTCGAGGAGAACGTCGGGGTACGGCTCCAGCCAAGGCGGGTCGCCGGCGCCGCTGGGCTCGGGGAGCCTCACCTCAGGCAGAGCGATGCGCGGGCGTCGGCTGTCGGCGCGCAACATGGTCAGGCACCGATTGGTCGCGATCTTGTAGAGCCAGGTCCGCAGCGAGGACCGTCCGCCGAACTCGCCGAGGTTGCGCCAAGCTGCCACGAACGTCTCCTGTACGGCATCCTCCGCGTCCTGCAGGGATCCCAGGATGCGGTAGCAATGCACCTGCAACTCGCGGGCATGGACCTGGACCAGGTCGCGGAACGCGTCGTGGTCGCCGGCCCGGGCCCGGGCGGTCAGATCCGTCGTGTCGATCTCCAACGGGATGCCTCTCCAGCTTCGGTCGAGCCCGTTCGGCCCGCTCAACTGTACGGACTCCGCCGGGCGCGCGAACTGGGCGGTCTGGCGGGGCCCAATTCGGGCCGGGGGTGTCGTCTACCCAGTTGAACAAGCCAATCAGCCGAAGGAGCCGGGAATGGGAACGATCGTCGTCAGTTCGAATGTGACGCTGGATGGAGTCGTGCAGGATCCGGATGGGGAGGAGGGGTTCGAGCACGGCGGCTGGTTTCACCAGGTTGTGGGAAGCAAGGACCTGGCGGAGTGGGTCGCCCGAGAGACCGAGGAACTGCGGGACGTGAAGGCACTGCTGTTCGGCGGGCGGTCCAGCGATTGGTTCGCGTCGCGGATGGTGGCGCGTGAGGGCGCTGAGTTGCGGGTCAGCCGGGAGTGGGCGGACCAGGTGAAGAGCCTCCCGAAGTACGTCGTGTCGTCGACTCTCGAAGATCTGCAGTGGAGCAACGCGACCGTCGTCGACGTGAAGGAGATTTCGGAGCTGAAGCGAACCGTGGACGGGGAGATCCTCGTCTACGGCAGCTATCAACTCATCCGCGCCTTGGTCGAACAGAACCTGATCGACGAGCTACGACTGGTTGTCTTCCCGGTCGTACTCGGAACCGGCCAACGCATCTTCGAGACCGTCGACAGGTTGCCGCTGCAGCTGGTCAGCACCCGCAAGCTCGGTGGCAGCCTGCTGTTCTGCGCCTATGAAGTCGGCAAGAACTGACCCGACTACGTCCAGGAAGGCGTCGCGGGCAGGGTCTTCGATGCCCGTCAAGGCGACCAACGCACAGGTCGATGGTGGTAGGTCGCGTAGCGGGACGGTGACGACGTCGGGGTGCTGGAAGTGCGCCGCGAACGGCGCCACCGTCGGGTGTACCAGGCGGCCTTTCGCCAGCAGATAAAGGAGTTCGGCGTTGTCGTCGACGGCTGCGTCGACGAAGTGGATCTGGCGTCCGGACGGAGTTGTGGACGGGCAGGTCGCCTCGGCGGCCTCGGTGGTGAGGCCGTACGGGCGTCGTACGTCGTGATCCGCGAGATCCTCGACGGAGACGTCGGTACGGCCGGCCAGCGGATGCGTTCGGCCCACCATCACGACGCGCTCGTCCGCAGCGCTCAGGATCGGGCCGATGGCGATGTCCGGCTGGTCGAGGGGCAGCCGCGCGACCACCAGGTCGACCTCGCGCCGGCGCAGCGGACCGAGGCGGTCGTCGAAGGGCGTGGTGCTCAGCTGCACCGTCGCACCGGCGTACGAGGACTCGAAGCGCTCGATCGCTCGGCTCAGCACGTCCACACCCGAGGCGGCGTTGAGCAGTCCCACGCGTACGACGCCAGGTCCGGCGGCCCGGAACGCGGCGGTTCGCAGTACTCGATCGAGACCTGACACGGCTGGGGCGAGCTCGGTGTGGAGGGCGCGTCCGGCGTCGGTCAGTTCGACGACCCGGCTGGTACGGCGGAACAGCTCCGGACCGCCCAGCTTTCGCTCGAGGGCCTGCAGGCTCTGGCTGACCCGCGAGGTCGTCAGGCCGAGGCGACCCGCCGCACGCCCGAAGTGCAGCTCGTCGGCGAGCGCCAGGAACACGCGAAGCTCACGCAGGTCGATGTCCGGCATCGTTGAGCGATGCTACACGTTCCGTGCTGCAGATCGCCGTTGATCGCGCTCGCGCACGCTGCGAGGGTCGAGACATGGTGATCACGGTCGGCGTACTCACTCCGCACGTCACGCCGGGCCCGGAAATCGAGCTGCCGGAGCTGGCATCGGGACAGGTCCGGGTCGTGGTGTCCCGTGCTTCTGAGCTCGAGCAGGCAGCTGCCAAGCTCCCCGCAGTTGACGTACTCGCGATCGCGTCGACGGGCACCGGATACACCCTCGGGTACGACGAGGAGTCCGCACTCGTGAAGCGGCTCCACGAACGGTGGAGCGTGCCGGTCTGCGCCACCTCGATGGCCGCGGTCGAGGCGCTGCGATCCGAACACATCCGTCGCATCAGCCTCGTCCACCCGCCGTGGTTCGGGCAGGAACTCAACGAGCTCGGCGCCGAGTACTTCCGCAGTCAGGGCTTCGAGGTCGTCCAGGCCGAGCTGGCCGAGCTTCCCGACGACCCGGATCAGATCCAACCGGCGATGGTCGCCGACTGGGTCACGCAGCACCTCAACCGTCGAGCAGAAGCGGTCTTCCTCGGCGGCAACGCCTTCCGAGCCGCCCGCGCCGTCCCCGACCTGGAACGAAACACCGGACGCCTCGTCCTGACCGCGAACCAGGTCCTCCTCCGCTTCATCAACAAATAAAGGAGAAAACCTCATGCGCGACGTCATTCTGTACATGTCGATGTCCCTGGACGGGTACGTGAGCAGCGACCGCGAGCACCCCGGGACGGCGATCCCGGAGCCCGCCGAGCTCAAACGGTGGAAGCTCGACCACATCTCCACGGTCGGCGCCCATCTCATGGGCCGTACGACGTACGAGCAGATGTCGTCCTACTGGCCGCACTCGGACGACGTGTACGCGGCCCCGATGAACGACATTCCGAAGGTCGTGTTCTCCAAGACCCTCGACGATGCCGGCTGGCCGGAGACCCGGATCGCGCGCGGCGACCTCGCGACCGAGATCGCCGCGATCAAGGCCGAGCCCGGACCGGACGTGATCGCGTGGGGCGGTCGCAAGTTCGCCGGCGCGCTGGCCGCGGCGGACCTGATCGACGAGTACCGCCTGCTGATCCAGCCGCTCGCCCTCGGCGCCGGCCAGTCCCTGTTCGACCAACTACCGACCTCGAGACACCTGAAGCTCGTCGAAGCCCTGACGTTCGCCAACGGAGTGGTGGCACACATCTACCGCCGTTGACGAGTGCGCTATCGTCCGCAGGCATGCGCGGAAGAACAGCTCATCTAGCCTGGTACCGGACCGATGAGAAGGCGGTCGACGTCGTCTTCTTGCACGGGTTCTCCGACTCTGCGCGGTGCTGGGATCCGTTGCTCGCGGCGATGCCCGGGATCCGGGCGCTCGCGATCGATGCGCGGGGGCACGGTGAGTCCGGGCTCCCGGAGGAACCCATTCGGTACGAGGGACACCGCGACGACGCCGCCCTCGTACTCTCGGACCTGCCCCACGAGGTGGTCGTGGTCGGGCACTCGATGGGTGCGATGGCGGCCGCACACCTGGCGGCGTCGAGGCCGGATCTGGTCCGGGCGGTCGTACTGGAGGACCCGCCGACCGGAGGACCGGCGGGTCAACAGGACGAGTTGTGGTCCGAACCGGGTTGGCTCGCCGACCTGCGCGCGCTGGAGCTGCCGGCGCGGATCGCGGCGGGACGAGCTGCGGACCCGGACTGGCCCGAGGACGAGCTCGAGCCCTGGGCCGTGTCGAAGGGACAGGTGAACCCGCACCTGTTCGAGCTGACGTTCCGGGACGCGGGCCCGCTCACGGACCTCCTGGCCGACATCACCTGCCCGGTATTGCTCATCCACGGCGACACCGAACGCGGCTCGCTGGTCTCGGCGGACTACGCCGACCGCTGCGCCCAGGCAGCAGCCGGCGAGTTCCACGCCGTACACATCCCCGGCGCCGGCCACTCGGTACGCCGCGACAAGCGCCCGCAGTACCTCGCGGAGCTGACCGCGTTTCTTCAGCGTTGCCAGACGCGGACGTAGTCGATCGACTTCTTCGCGGAGACTGTGGCCGGGTCGGGGTCGTAGCCGGTGCGGGAGTAGACGTACAGGTCTTCGATGAGGTTGGTGTTCTCCGACGGAGCACCGGCCACCGTGCACACCAGCCGGCCGTCGATGTAGAACTTCGTGCCCTGGGCCGAGATGTCCGCGCCGTAGACGTGGTAGCCGGCACCGGGGTCGAAGTCGAGGTCCACCTCGCAGCCACCGCCGGCGTTGGCGTGCGACGTCAGGTAGAGGTGGCGCGGGTTGTCGCTGTACTGCTCGTACACGTCGGTTTCCTGCCAGGAGTCCACGCCCGCGGCCTGCCAGGTCCAGAACCCCGGCCAGAAGCCGCGCTTGTCGGACACGGGACTCCCCTGGGCGTTCACGACGTCGTACGTCAGCTTGGCCCGCGATTCCATGAAGCCGTACTTGAACGTGAATCCGCTGCTGCCGGTCGACGTCAGCAGACAGGACGTCCAGTCGTACGTCGTACCGGACGGGGCCTGGTACCGCTCGCGTTTCGCCGTGATCGTGACCGCGCCGTTGGACTCGCTGCAGTTCCGGTCCAGGCTGTACTCGAGCTGCTGGTTGCCCTTGTTGCCACGGCCGGCGTCCGGGAGGGCGATCGAGTTGCCCTTCCACTTCGTACCCCAGTCGACCGCCGTACCGTTGAACTCGTCCCACCACTTGATGGCCCAGCCGGTGCCGCCACCGACCGGCTGCACAGCTGCGGGCGGATCGTCGGCGCGCACCCGGTACGTGGCCTGCGGACCGTTGTCATCGGCAACGGCTGAATGGGCCCCGAGCAACGAACCCGACAGCGCCAGCACTCCGGCGATCGCCGGGACCGCGAACCTGGTACGAAACATGAGCGTTCTTCTCCTTGTGACTGTGCCGGATCGGCCGGCAACGAGGGGGCGGACACACGGATTGCGATTCCTGGAAACTCGTGGAAACGCACAACAACGATGCAGCAACACCTTGCCACGGAATTGGCTCATGTGCCAGCATCTGACCTGCGAAGGAGTACAGGGATGACGATCGAGCTGGTTGCCGAGACCGAGCTGACCGAGGAGCAGGACGCGCCGCTGCGGGACCTGCTGGCGAAGGCGTTCCCGAACCGGGCCGCACACTTCCGTCAGCAGTCGTGGTGGCTGGCGAGACCGCAATGGCGGTTGATCCTGCGAGACGACGACATACCGGTCGCACACCTCGGCATCGAGCGCCGCCGGGTCGGCGTCGGCGACGAGGACGTGTACGCCGCAGGTGTCGGTCACGTCTGCACGGATCCGGCCTACCGCGGCCGAGGTCTCGGAGTGGAATTGATGGCTCACCTGCGGGACGTGCTGCCAGCGCCGTACGGACTGCTCAGCTGCTCACGCGAGGTCCAGGGGTTCTACGAGGCCGCGGGCTGGGTCGAGGTCGCGCCGGGTGTGAGGATGACGAACGTCTACACCGGCGAGCCGATCGAGGATTTCAGCCACCCGGCAATGGTTCTGGGCGACGGCTTTCCACCGGGCCGCCCGATCGACCTACGCGGACTCCCCTGGTAGCCCGTGCGGCGGGTCAGTCGTGGCTGGGCAGCGGCCGGGACGGCCAGTGGACTTCGGTCGTCGCGGGTCCGGTCGACTCCCGGACGATGAGTTGGGTGTCGACCTCGATCGGTGCGGTGCCGGCCTTGCCCCCGGCCTGGATCAGGTTCAGCAGCAGGTCGACCGCGAGCGCGCCGATCTCGTCGACGGGGATCCGGACCGTCGTGAGCCGCGGACGGCACAGCGTCGCGACGAAGGTGTCGTCGACGCCCACGATGCTGATGTCGTCCGGAACGGACAGGCCACGGTTCGCCAGCTGCTGCATCAACCCGATGGCCACGAGGTCGTTGTTCGCGATCGCCGCCGTGACACCGTGCGCGGCGACGATGTCCGCCGCCTGGACGCCGCCTTCGACGGACTGCGCGAACGGGCCGAGCTCGACGAGCTCCATCCCGAGCGCCTTGCAGGCACGGCGGACCGCCGAGCGGCGATGCTGGTTGGACCAGACGCTGCGCGGAGCGTTGACGTACGCGCAGCGGGTGTGGCCGAGGGCGTACAGGTGCTCGACCGCCTGCCGCATGCCGTCCTCGCTCGAGGCGACGACGGTCGGCAGACCACCGGCGCTCCGGTTGACCAGGACGGTGGGAACGCGTCCGGCGACGTCGATCAGTGTCTCGCCCGGCAGCCGGGACGACCAGAAGATCAGCCCGTCGACCTGCTTGGACATCTCGGCGACGGCCTCGGCCTCCTCACCGGGACGCGCGTCGCTGTCGGCCAGGTAGATGCCGTAGTTGCGGGACCGTGCGCGGCGCTGCACGGCCTTGATCATCGGCGGGAAGAACGGGTTGACGATGTCCGGCACGATCAGCCCGACCGACCCGGTCCGGGCCGACCGCGGCGCCGGATCCGGGACGTAACCCAGCCGCCCGGCGACCTCCAGCACGTGCGTACGGGTCGCGGCATTCACCCGGTCGGGTACGCCGAACGTCCGCGACACCGTTGCCTTCGACACGCCGGCCTCGGCTGCGACGTCCGCGATGGTCACCGCCATTGCGCCCTCCTTGGTGCTAGAGCCTGCACCGGGCGCTGACAGCGAGTCAAGACCGTTCCGGAAA
The DNA here is from genome assembly GCF_055580825.1 of Kribbella sp. NPDC031520. Classification (NCBI taxonomy): domain Bacteria; kingdom Bacillati; phylum Actinomycetota; class Actinomycetes; order Propionibacteriales; family Kribbellaceae; genus Kribbella; species Kribbella sp. NPDC031520. Next base: position 66,301 of record NZ_JBVIKS010000006.1, on the reverse strand, counting down.
CACGTGGCAGAGTTGCTGCAACCCGACAGAGTCAGCTCGACGGCACCTTCGCCAACTGGTGATTCAGTACCAGGCGTTTCGGCCGAAGCTGGGTCCAGAGGAACACGGCGGCACCCAGTCCCAGCCAGAGGTAGGCGTTGCCCGCGAGCTGTTCCCAGACGTTCCAGTGGAGCTCACGGTTGTCGCGGCGCGGCGGCCACCAGATCGGAGCGACGACGAAGGCCAGGTACCAGAGGCCGGCGACGGCAATCCGCCGACGGCCGTCGAAGCAGGCGGCCAACGAGATGCCCAGCGGGAGCACCCAGACCCAGTGATGGCTCCAGGACACCGGTGAGCACAGCAGGCTGACCAGACCGCAGACGGACAGTGCCGCGAGCCGTCGCCCACTGAGCCAGAGCGAACGCGACAGCCACAGCCCGGCGGCGGCCGTCAGGACAACGGCCCCGATCCAGACGATCCCGCCACCGCCGAGGTCGCCGCTGAGCCGGGCCAGGAATCCGTTCCAGGACTGGTTCCCCGAATACGCCAGGCCGCCGATCCTGCTGTGATCGTTGATGATCTCGGTCCAGTAGCGGAGCGCGGTCCGCGGGGCGATCACGAAGCCGGCCGCCACGGTACCCAGGAACGCCGCCGACGCGCGCAGGAACGCCTTGCGCTGCCCGGTGAACAACAGGAACGCCACGAACACCAACGGCGTGAGCTTGATCCCGGCTGCGATCCCGATGCCGATCCCCCGGCCGCGATGCTTCAGACCGAGCGCGTCGCCGAGGATGAGCGCGCAGAGGACCAGGTTGATCTGTCCGTACGACAACGTCTCGCGGACGGGTTCGAGCAGCGCCGACGCCGCGAACAGCGCGATCACCACCGGGACCGGTGGGCGTACGGTCAACGCCGGCAGGCAGACCTTCCAGATCAGCGCCAACGCCGCCAGCGACACCACGATCGTGATCGCGTACGCGACCGGCCACGGCAGCACCGCCACCGGAATCATCAGCAGGGCGGCGAAGATCGGATACGTGAAAGGCATCGAGATCGGTGCCGGACGTACGTCGTAGAGCCGCGACGGATCAGTGAGGACCGTCCAGCCTCCGATCCGGTACACCTTGAGATCCGCCCCGGTGTGATTCCAGGTCAGTACCACCAACACGGCCGCGACCAGCACGGCCGGCACCGTCAGCCGCCTCGCCCAACTGTTGCCCCACCCCATCGACACTCACCGATAGTTTCATTCAACGGGTCACAGAAACCGGTTCCTATGTTTCGGAATCCCATCAACTACCGCGAGCGACCCGGCTCGACCGAGGTCCGTCGATGCCCCAGCTGACGATCCGCAGCGGCGTGATCCGGATGACCTCCCGCGAGAAGTACGGCACTGGCGGCTCGACATCCCGCAGCGCCACCGCCGTACCCCTGATCTCGATGCCCCGCACCACCCACGGGTCCACCGACGCGAGATCGTCGACGACGAGCGCCACGCGACTCCCGCGCAGCACGTTCCGGAACTTCTTCGAGGCCCCCAGCGCATGCCCACCGATGACGATCGTGTCCGCGTCGACGAAGAAGCCGACAGGATTGTTCTGTACGACGTCGTCCTCCGACACCGTCGCCAACCGCCCGAGTCGCTGGGCCGCCAGGTAGTCGAGTTCCGCCTGCGTGAAAACCATGCCTGAAGTATCGAACCCTGCCCCTGGGGTCAAGGCAAACGGACGGGCATATCGCGGCAGGTGCGCGTGTTGCGGCAGGTATGAACGACTTCAATCAGCAGACGATCGACGAGTTCCGGGCCAACGATGGCAAGGTCGGTGGGCCGTTCGAGGGCGCACCGCTGGTGCTCGTGCATCACGTCGGGCGCAAGAGCGGGCGCGAGTTTGTGGCGCCGATGATGTATCTGGCGGACGAGACCGACCCGCAGAAGATGTACATCTTCGCCAGCAAGGGTGGTGCTCCGACCAACCCGGACTGGTACGTGAACCTGCTCGCGGCAGGCAAGGGGACCGTCGAGGTCGGTACGGAGACGTACGACGTGACCGTGCAGGAGATCACCGGCGCCGACCGCGACCGCATCTACGCCGAGCAGGCCAAGCGCTACCCGGGCTTCGCGGAGTACGAGCAGAAGACCGCGGGGATCCGTACGATCCCGGTGCTCGCGCTGACCCGCAACTGAGGTCGGGTGTAGTACCGCGGTACGACGGCGCTGGAGAAGATCAGGCCCCGGTACTACGGTTCCGGCGGCCTGGTCTTCCTAGGTTGGCTGCATGATCGATGCGAGACAGCTGACGAAGCGGTACGGCGAGACGACCGCGGTCGACGGGCTGGAGTTCACCGTCCGGCCGGGCGCGGTCACCGGGTTCCTCGGGCCGAACGGCGCCGGGAAGTCCACGACGATGCGGATGATCCTCGGCCTGGACGCACCCACCAGTGGGTCGGTGACCGTGAACGGCAAGCACTACCGGGAGCATCCGTCGCCGCTGCAGGAGGTCGGCGCGCTGCTCGAGGCGAAGTCCGTACATCCGGGGCGATCGGCCTTCAACCACCTGCTCGCCCAGGCGCAGACGCACGGTATCCCGCGCCGCCGGGTCGACGAGGTGATCGAGCTGACCGGTCTGCAGTCGGTCGCGAGGAAGCGGGCCGGTCAGTTCTCGCTCGGCATGGGCCAGCGGCTCGGGATCGCCGGCGCGCTGCTCGGCGACCCGGCGACGGTGATGCTCGACGAGCCGGTCAACGGCCTGGACCCCGAAGGCGTGCTGTGGATCCGGAACCTGCTGACGCAGCTCGCGGCGGAGGGTCGCACGGTGTTCGTCTCCTCCCATCTGATGAGCGAGATGGCGCTGGTCGCCGACCGGCTGATCATCGTCGGCCGCGGCCGGCTGCTCGCGGACACGACGGTCGACGAGCTGGTCCGCCAGGCGGGCGGTGACGCCGTACACGTGGCGACCGCGGACCCCGCGCGGTTGCGGGACGTACTCGCCGGGCCTGGCGTACAGATCGTCGGTACGGATTCCGAGGAGCTGGAGATCACCGGCCTGCCGGCACGGCAGATCGGAACGACGGCGGCCGAGCACGGGATCGCGCTGTACGAGCTGACGACCGTGAAGGTTTCGCTGGAGCAGGCGTTCATGGACCTCACCCGCGACGAGGTCGTCTACCACGGCAAGGAGCTCGCAGCATGACCGCCACGACTGTCGAGAAGGCGCCGCCGGCCGCGCGGCCGGCGTACAAGGTGACCGGTTCGCACGTACTGCGATCCGAGGCGACGAAACTGTGGTCGCTCCGGTCGACGTGGATCACGCTCGGGCTCGGCCTGCTCTTCTTGGTTGCCTTCGGCATCATCGCGGCGCTCCGGTACCACTCCGGCATCACCTCCGGCCGGCAGCTGGACCCGGACTTCGCCGGCGCGACGGGCCTGAGCCTGTCGTTGTTCGGCATCCCGCTGTCGCAGCTCGCGCTCGGCGTACTCGGTGTCCTCGTCACCGCGGGCGAGTACTCGACCGGTTCGATCCGCTCCACCCTCGCCTCCGTCCCGCGGCGGCTGCCGGTGTTGTGGTCGAAGGCAACGGTGTACGGCGTGGTCGCGCTGCTCGTCGCACTGGTCGGAACGTTCGTGACCTTCCTCGTCGACAGCGGGATCGTGCACAACACGCCGGCCGCGATGACGATCTCGACCGGCGGCGTCGTCCGGAGCCTGCTCGGCGCGACCGTCTACCTCGGACTGATCGGCGTCATCGGAGTCGCGCTCGGTGCGCTGCTGAGGTCCGTTGCCGGGGCGATCTCAACGCTGGTCGGCGCCCTGATGATCGTCCCGGGGCTCGTCTCGCTGCTCCCGAAGTCGTGGCGCAACTCGATCGAGCAGTACCTGCCGAGCAACGCGGGCGAGTCGATGTACTCGCTGCACCACGCACCTCACACCCTGTCGGCCGGATCCGGGCTCCTCGTGTTCGCAGCCTGGACAGCGCTCGCTCTGGCCGGTGCTGCCTGGCGGTTGTCCCGCAGCGACGCCTGAGCCGGAGCTGAGAACGGCTGTCGTCATGGACATCGACGGTCACAATGGAGTGGTGACGACGGCGACGGGCGGGCACGTACCGCCGGCGATCCCGCCGGGCGACCCCGATCCGCTGTGGCGCCACCCCTGGGTGGTCCGCCTCAGCCAGGTCGCCCGGCGGCTCCGCCGCGCGGACCGCGCACGCCCGTGGGTCCTCGACACGCTCGTGGTCCTCGTCGCCATCCTGCTGTTCTGCGTACCTGACCTTGTCCGCGGCCCCGATCCTCGTGAGCTGGCCGGCGTGTTCACCAGCCTCCCGCTCTGGGGCCTGATCGCGTTGCAGGCGGGCCTCGTGCTCCCGCTGTTCGTCAGGCGGCGGGCGCCGATGACCGCCTTCGTGCTGACGGCGGCAGCCTTCACCGTCCAGTGGTCGTTGCTGGTGTTCCTCCGAGCGGACGTCGCTCTGCTGATCGCGCTCTACAGCCTGACGTTGCACAGCTCGCTGCGCCGGTTGCTCTGGGCGTGCGCGATCACTCTCGCGGTCTTCACCCTCGCCATCGTGCGGATCTCGGCCGTCGCGGCCGTGGCCGAGGTCGCGTTCTTCCTGGTCAGTGCGATGACCGCCGCGATCGCGCTCGGCCTCGTGGTCCGGATCCGCCGCTCACAGCTCGCCGGGTTGCGGGACCGCGCCGCGCGGCTGGAGATCGAGCGTGACCAGCGCGCACTGCTCGCGGTCGCGGGCGAACGTACCCGGGTGGCCCGCGAGATGCACGACATCCTGGGGCACAACCTGTCGGTGATCATCCGGCTCGCCGACGGCGGTGCGTACGCCGCCCGGGTCAACCCCGAACGGACCGTCCAGGCGCTCGAGCTGATCGGCGAGACCGGGCGGGACGCGCTCAACGACCTTCGCCGTACGCTCGGTGCCCTGCGCGACGAGCCCGCCGTACCCGAGCTCAGCCCGCAGCCGGGGATCGTGGACGTCGAGGCGCTGTGCGAGCGGATCCGGGCCGCGGGCCCGCGGGTCACCTACCGGACCGCGGGCGAGTTCCCGGCCGATCGCGGTCTCCAGCTGGCCGCGTACCGGATCGTCCAGGAGGCGCTTACGAACGCCCTCAAGCATGCCGGGCCGGAGACGGAGGCGCAGGTGTCGCTCGAGGTCGTGCACCAGCAACTCCGGATCCAGGTCGAGGACACCGGGCCGCTCGGCGTACCGCCCGTCACCTCCCCGGAAGCGGGCCAGGGCCTGATCGGTATGCGGGAACGAGCCGCGCTGTACGGCGGTGTCGTCCGGACCGGGCCGACCCGGACGGGCGGCTGGCGGGTGCAGACCGAACTCGATCTCACGCCGAGGACCTCATGACGACCGTGCTGATCGTCGACGACCAGCCGCTGCAGCGCCTCGGGCTGCGGATCCTGCTCGAGTCCGTGCCGGAGACCCAGGTCGCCGGTGAGGCCGGCAGCGGTTCGGAGGCGGTCCGGCGGACCGCCGAGCTGCGCCCGGACGTGGTGCTGATGGACATCCGGATGCCCGGGATGGACGGGATCGAGGCGACCCGCCAGATCGTTGCCAGCGGCGATCGCTCGCGGATCCTGGTGCTCACCACGTTCGACCTGGACGAGTATGCGCACGCCGCGCTGCGGGCCGGGGCGAGCGGTTTCCTGCTGAAGGACGCGCGGCCGGAGGAACTGCTCGGCGGCATCCGCGCGGTCGCGGCCGGGGACGCGATCATCGCGCCGGCCCTGACCCGGCGGCTGCTCGACACCTATGCGCTCCAGGTTCCACGCGGGACCCGTACGGACGACGACGGCAAGCTCCGCGGGCTGACCGACCGCGAGCGCGAGATCCTGGCCGCGATCGCGCACGGATGGACCAACCCGGAGATCGCCGCCCGGCTGCATCTGTCCGAGTCGACGGTGAAGACCCACGTCGGCCGCGTCCTCGCCAAGATCGGCGCCCGCGACCGCGTCCAGGCAGTGATCTTCGCCTACGACATCGGCCTCGCCTCGCCGAATTCCCCCTGAGCACTCAGGCGCCGCTCAGGCGTTGTCCACGACACTGGCAGACACACGATCCGAGAAGGAGCGCTCCACTTGCCGGTGATCTCCCGACTCCGCCGTGCCAGCGTCCGCAGCAGGTCCACCGCCGCCGCGGTCGTGGTCGTCGCCGCTGCCATGGCCCTCGGCGCCGCCGTACTGCTGCTGCTCCTGCAACGCGCCCTGATCACCAGTGCGTCCGACGCCGCCGACGGACGGGTGGCGGATGTCGCCGCGCAGGTCGGCGGGGAAGGTACCGGCAACCTCGGCAGCTACCTCGCGAAGACGACTCGCTCGAGTCAGATCGTGCAGGTACTGGACAACACCGGGCGGGTCGTCGCGGCGTCGTCGGCCCGGGCCGAGTCGGTTCCACTCACCTACCTGCGGCCCGCTCCGGGGGCGGTGCAACGCGCCGAGGTCGGCGAGATGCCGTTGCTGGACGACGATCACGACTACCTGATCGTTGCCCGTGGCATCGAGTACGGCGGTACGACGTACACGGCCGTCGTCGCCGCGTCGGTGGAGACGCAGCGGGCGACGGTCGCCACGGTCACGGAGTACTTGATGGTCGGGTTCCCCGCCTTGCTGGTCGTGGTCGGGCTGGCGAGCTGGATGCTGAACGGGCAGGCGCTGCGGCCGGTCGAGCGGATCCGGATGCGGGTGCGCGGAATCGAGTCGACCGACCTGACCGAGCGGGTACCGGTACCGCAGACCGACGACGAGATCGCCCGGCTCGCGTCCACCATGAACGAGATGCTGGACCGGTTGCAGGCCGGCCAGGCGAACCAGCGCAGGTTCGTCGCCGACGCCAGCCACGAACTGCGGTCGCCACTGGCAACGGTGTCGGCCGGATTGGACGTGATCGAGCCGTCCGCACGCGGGGAGACGTGGCAAGGGCTGCACCAGTTGATGACGGGCGAGGCTGAGCGGATGCGGCGCTTGGTCGAGAACCTGTTGCTGCTCGCGAAGGCCGACGACGCCGTCCTCCCGATGCACCGCGCGGACGTCGACCTGGACGACCTGCTGGAGACCGAGGTCCTGCGTCTGCGGGCGGACGACCGGCTGAAGGTGCTGTCCGACATAGCGCCGGTCCGGGTCGTCGGGGATCGGCTGCGGCTCAGTCAACTGATCCGCAACCTGGTCGAGAACGCCGCAACCGCCGCGCACAGCACGGTCCGGCTCGCCGCGACCGAGCGGGACGGTGTCGCGGTGCTCACGGTCGAGGACGATGGCGACGGGATCCCCGCGGCGGATCGGCAACGGGTCTTCGAGCGGTTCGTCCGCCTGGACACCAGCCGCGCCCGGGCCAGCGGCGGCTCCGGCCTCGGCCTGTCGATCGTCCAGGAGATCGTCAAGGCCCATCACGGCACCGTCACACTGACGCCTGCCGCGTCCCAGGGAACCGTCGCCACGGTCACGTTGCCGCTCCCGGGGCAGTGACTCAGGTTGCTCTCAGCGTCCTGGCACCACACTAGGTAGATGAGGGTGCTGATAGTCGAGGACGAGGTCCCCCTGGCCGAGACGGTTCGGCACGGGCTGACCGAGGACGGGTTCGTGGTCGAGGTGGTCCACAACGGCGAGGACGCCGTCTGGGCCGCGACCGAGAACCCGTACGACGTGATCGTGCTCGACATCATGTTGCCGAAGCTGAACGGGTACAAGGTGCTCGAGCAGATCCGCGAACGCGGCGTCTGGGCGCCCGTACTGATGCTGACCGCGAAGGACGGCGACTACGACCAGACCGACGCCTTCGACCTCGGCGCCGACGACTACCTGACCAAGCCGTTCAGCTTCATCATCCTGGTCGCCCGGCTGCGCGCGCTGATCCGGCGCGGCGCACCGGAACGCCCGGTGGTGATGACCGCCGGCGACCTGCACCTCGACCCGGTCCGCCGCCGGGTCGAACGCGCCGGCCAGGAGGTCGTACTGACCCGCCGCGAGTACGGGCTGCTCGAGTTCCTGATGCGGCACCGCGGCGAGACCGTCAGCAAGACCGAGATCCTGGACAACGTCTGGGACCCGGCCTTCGAGGGCGACCCGAACGTCGTCGAGGTGTACATCCGCTACCTGCGCCGCAAACTCGACGCGCCCTTCGAACGCAACGCCATCCAGACGCTGCGCGGGATGGGCTACCGCCTCGACCCCGACGGCGGCTGACCACCGAAATTTTCGTGGCAAGCGTTTGCTATTGATCGGCCCAGCGCCCGCGGAGAAGGTTTCAGGGCCCCGCCGCCCACTTCGAGGAGCCTGATGATCGATCGACGCACCCTGCTGAAGAGCACCGGAGCCATGGCTGCTGCCGCGGCCGGAGTCGCCGCACTCGGCCCACGCGCGGACGCCGCGCCGGCCACCTTCACCCATCCCGGAGCGCTGCACAACTGGGGTGACCTCAACCGGGCCAAGGTCCGCGTTGCCGCTGGCAACGACCCGTGGCTGGCCGGCTGGAACCGGCTGGTCGCGAACGGGCACGCCCAGTCGACCTGGCAGCCGAACCCGCAGGCCACCGTCATCCGCGGCGGCACCGGCGAGAACTACGGCATCCTCTACAACGACATCCACGCCGCGTACCAGAACGCGCTGCGCTGGAACATCCAGGGCACAACCGCACATGGCGACTGCGCCCGCAACATCCTCAACGCCTGGTCGGCAACTCTGACCACGGTGACCGGAAACGCAGACCGGTTCCTGGCGGCCGGCATCTACGGATACCAGTTCGCGAACGTCGCCGAGCTGATGCGCGGCTACCCGGGCTTCGACCTCGCCCGGTTCAAGACCATGATGCTGAACGTCTTCTACCCGATGAACAACTCGTTCCTGACCAACCACAACGACGCCTGCATCACGAACTACTGGGCCAACTGGGATCTGTGCAACATGAACTCGATCCTTGCCATCGGCATCCTCTGCGACGACGGCGCGAAGTACGACCAGGCCGTCAACTACTTCAAGCACGGCGCCGGCAACGGCTCGATCGCGCACGCGGTTCCGTTCGTGTACGACGACCTGGGGTTGGCGCAGTGGCAGGAGTCGGGCCGCGACCAGGGCCACACGATGATGGGCATGGGCCAGATGGGCGCGTTCTGCGAGATGGCGTGGAACCAGGGCGACGACCTGTACGGCTACGACAACAACCGCTTCATGAAGGCCGCGCAGTACGTCGCGAAGTACAACCTGGGTGAGGACGTGCCGTTCACGAAATACACCTGGGGAACTGGGCAGAACTGCGCGTACCAGGAGCAGACTGTGATCTCCAGTGCCAGCCGCGGCCAGCTGCGGCCGGTGTGGGAGATCCTGCACTTCCACTACACCCGGCGGAAGTACCTCTCCGTGCCGTACATCTCCGCGATGGCCGCGCAGGTCCGGCCTGAGGGTGGAGGCGGCGACTACGGCTCCACCAGCGGCGGCTTCGACCAGACCGGCTTCGGAACGCTCGCCTACGCCAAGTAGCACGACCTGTGGCCCGGCCCCGGCCGGGCCACAGGTTTGTTCAGGCCAAGGACACGTTGTCGAAGACTGCTGTGCTCAGGGCGAAGGGGTCGCCCGAGACGACCGCCAGGCCTGCGTAGTACTGCGCAGATCCGAAGGACGAGATCTCGCCCGGTACGCCGAGCGCGGTCCAGGTTTCGCCGTCGCTGGATGTCTCCGCGGCGAACGTGGTTCCGGTACGCCGGATGCGCAGCCAGCTCGGCGTACCGGTACCGGCCGTGGTCACGAGGCTGGTCGCGACGCGCAGTCGCTGTACGAACTGGGGCGTACCGTTGCTGAGAACCGCGCCGGAGAGCTGGTCGAACGGCGACAGCGACTTGGTCATCAGCATCCCGACGCGGCCCGCGCCACTGACGACCCGGGCGGTGAGCGTCGCATCGCCCGTCACGGGCAGATAGGCGTACTGGACGGTCATCCCCTGGCCGATCACGTTCAGGTCCGAGCCGGCGCCGCGGACGACGAAACGGCCGTCGTAGCTGGTGATGCCGGGCGTCCGGATCGCGACGGCGCTGAAGCTTCCCAGTTGCCGCTCGTCCAGCACGTAGTCGCCGATGTCGGCGTACCGCCACGGCGCCGGCGGTGGGGTGCCTGTCGTCAGCGTCACCTCGGCCGTCGCGGTCCCGGCAGCGTTGCGGGCGGAGACGTGTAGCACCGCCGTCCCGGTTCGGCGCGGCGTACCGCTGATGATGCCGGTCTTCCGATCGAGGGCGAGCCCGTCCGGCAAGCCGGTCACCACGAAGCTGACCGGATCGTTGCTAGCGGCAACCCGGAACCGGAAGTCCACACCGGTATTGGCGAACGCGGTCGCGGCGCTCGTGATGGTCGGCACGGCCGGCGTCGGCATCGTCAGGCTCAGGCTCGGTGAGTCGGGTCCGGTTCCCGCGGTATTCGTCTTCGCGACCACGTAGTCGTAGCTCCGCCCCGGTACCGCCGTGACGTCCCGGTACCTGGTCTCCACACCGAACCCGATCGGTTGCACGCCGGTCGCGATCACCCGGTACGACCCGCCGGCGTCCCGCCGTTTGACGGTGTACGTCGCCGACACGTCCAGCTCGGACCACGCCAGCTCGATCGCACTCGGGTCGCTACCAGCCCGCAACCCACCGAGCGGCACTCCCGGTCGCCCGCCGACCCAACCGAGAGCGGCCCCGTTCTCGACGGTGACGTTGTCGAAGGCTGCTGTGGTCGTCTCGGCGTACGGCTGGTCGACGCCGAGGGCCGAGCAGACCGCGAGACCGGCGTACACGTCGCGGCCGAGGTGGACCCGCGACGAGCCGACCTCGGTCCAGGTGCTGCCGTCCGGTGAGATCAGCCCGGTCAGGACGTCACCGTTGCGAATCAGCCGGACCCAGTACGGCCGCCGCAGCCGGTACCCGTCGCTCGCGGCCTCGACGTACGGTGGCGGCAACGGCGTCGCCGACTGCGGGAGCGTCCCGAGATCGGAGATCGGGAAGCCCGCGTTGATCGTGATGCTTTCCTGCTGAGCCGGTGGTACGACGGTACTGCCGGTCGCGGTGGTCTCGCCGCCGGACCGCACAGTCCAGACACCGCTCCAGGTGTGCAACGGCAGACCCTTGATCAGCATCGACGCATGCGCCGACGACGCCGACAGGCTCTGGCGCATCATCACCCCGACGGTCGAGTACTGCGAACTCACCGGATGCACGACCCGCGCCGTGAGGACACCGTCACCGCGCAACGGCACGTACACGAACCGGAAACTGTCCTGGGCTCCGCCGATGTCCGAACCACCCGCCTCGATCGTGAACGTCTCCCCGTCGAAGCTCGTCGCACCCGGTACGACCACGTGGCCGATGTCAACGCCGACCCAAGGATCCAGCCGCGCCACGGTCACGGGCAACGACTCGAGGCTCGCGCCGATCGCGTTCACCGCCTGCACCTTGTACGTCGCCGTGCTGCGGAAGGAGTCGATCCACGACGTCGATCGGATGCCCTCGGCAACGACCGTGAAGGTTGTCCGGTCGGTCGCCCTGAGGATCGTGTAGCTGCTCGCGGCCTCGCCACTGTGCGGCTCGACCGACGCCGCCCACGTCAGCGCGGCACCGGTGTTGGTCGTCCGTGCCGTCAGGCCGCTCGGCGTACCAGGCGGTGCCGTCGGCACACTTGCAGCAGCGGCTTCCCGCGCCTGCGTGAAGGTGCCCCACGCGGGATGGTCGTCGCTCGTCCCCTCGATGAAGCGCGTGCCACCACGGAACAGCACGCGTTCGACGTTCGGTGCCTGGAGCCCGCGCCGGCTGACGTAATGCGCGTACGCAAGCTCGTAGATCGGTTGGAACGACCCACGGTTGATGGTCGAGATCACCTTCTTGATGTACTTCCCGGTCCGGTCGAGGTCCGCGGTGAACGGCACCGTGTCGTCGCCGAGGTTGTAGCGAGCCGTGTACTCGAACCCTTGCAGGATCCGGTTGTCCAGGTGACCGAACAGGTCGATGCCTTGGTTCCACGCCACCGCGGCACAGTTTGCCAGCAGCCCGATCGCCAGCTGGGCATAGGACTGCGAGCGGCCGCTCTCCTGCCCCTGTCCGGTCGCGGACACGACGATGTGCTCGATCCGGCCGTTGCCCGCACCGGCGACGGCGTACCGTACCGCGTTCTCGAGCATCACCCGGTCGTCGCAGAACACAGCAATCGCCAGGATCGCCTGCAGGGCCGCGAGGTCCCAGTTGCCGTTGGCAAACAGTGCGTTGCTGGAAATCGCCGGGTACCAGACCTTGCGGAACGACTCCTCACAACGACGGATCGCGTCCGGCGCCCAACCGTCGTACCCGCCGTACCGCAGTATCTCGGCGGCGTTGACGAACTTGAACACCTGCAGGCCGGCCCCGAGCTGACCGTCCGCACCGGTGATCGCGGTCAGGCTGGCCGACCAGGCGTCGAGAATGTCGCGCGTCTTGTCGGCGTACCGCACATCCCCGGTCGCCGACCACATCAGCGCGTTCTGGTACGCGGCGCCGGAGTCGCTGACCGCCTCGTTCATGTAGTTCGCCGGACCACGCCCCCACGAGGTGATCTGGCCGACGTTGCCGACCACATAGTCGTACGACGACCTGTTGCTGGCCGCCATCGCCAGAAACCCTTCGTACACAGGGCTGATCCGGTTCGCCACACACTCCCGCATCCGCCGCAGGTCGTCGACGTCGTGCAGCAGCCCGGGATGTCTGAAGTCCGCAGAACTGCTGGTTGCCCGGGCCACAGATCCGAGCTGCGCTGCGAGCACCACTCCACCTGCACCGGCGAGCAACGTACGGCGGCTCATCGTCGACAACGAGGCGATATCGGACTCGGCCATCTGCACTCCTCCTCGGAACCGCTGCTTGAGCGGCCAAGGTAATGAGATCGACGCACACCCGGTCAACGGGTCGCCGGTGCCCTGCCCGGACTGAAACTTTCGCTACCGCAGTTCTAGCGGTGCATCGAGCGCTGCCACATTTCGTAGTTGCCGCATTCGGCCGTGATCTCGGCCGCCGCCTGAGCCGCAGTGAAGAAGTCGTCGACCACAGGTGACAGACGTGATGCCGGCACGGCGAGGCACACCTGGTCCGGCGCCAGGTCCGGGACGGGCACGTACGCGACCTCCGGATGCGTGTAGAAGACGGTCGCCGATCGCGCCAGGAACGAGATGCCCCGGCCGGAGGCGACGTGCTCGAGCGTTTCGTCCACGCCCCGAACCAGGTATCCGGCGTTGTGGTGCTGGCGCCTGGTGGGCTGCGTGCTCGCGTCGGCGTGCCAGAGCAGCGGCTCACCGGCCAGGTCGGCCTCGGTGAGTTCTTCCTTGCCGGCCAGCCGATGGCCGGCGGGCAGGACCGCGACCCGCGGCTCGGTGTAGAGCGGTACGACCCGCAGGCCGGCCTCGTCGATGGGCAGCCGTACGTAGCCGATGTCGATGCGGCCGTCGAGCAGCATCGCGGCTTGCTCGTCGGCTTCGATGCGTTGCACGTCGACCGGCACATCCGGGTGCCGGACGGCAAACTGCTGTATCGCTGGGGCCACCGGAATGCCTGCCCGGAAGCCGACCATGATCCGCCGGTTGCCCCGCGCGGCCGCAGTCACTCGGCGGCGGACCGCGTCGGTGGAGGCAAGCAACGGGGCGGCGTCGGTCAGCAACTGCGTGCCGGCGTCGGTCAGCACCACCCCGTGGCTGTCCCTGGTGAACAGCGCGGTGCCGAGATCCTGTTCGAGCGCGCGGATCTGCCGGCTCAGCACCGGCTGCGCGATGTGCAGCTGTTCGGCGGCTCGGCCGAAGTGCAGCGTTTCGGCGACCGCCATGAAATAGCGCAGCTTGCGCAGGTCGAGATCCATCAGGTCTCCCAGGTCCGGCAATGCCACCAGGGTATCGCCGCGGCTGAAAGAGGTCTTGGACATCGGCTCGGACCGGTGACAACCATGGAGGTCGAACGCCGAACTTCCAACTCCAGAAAGCAGCACCTCATATGAGCACCATCAGCATCATCGGTCTCGGCGGCATGGCCCGCGCCATCGCCACCCGCGCGGTCGCGGGCGGCAACACCGTCGAGGTCATCGGCCGCGACGCAGCCAAGGCCGACAGCCTGGCCGCCGAGCTCGGTGGCAACGTGACCGCCGGAACATTCGGCGCCACCCCGGCGGGTGACATCGTGATCTCCGCGGTGCCTTATGCCAGTGCCGCGCAGGTCCTCGCCCAGTTCGGGGACGCGCTGGCCGGCAAGGTCGTTGTCGACATCTCCAACACCTTCAACGCCGACGCCACCGATGTCGTCACCCCGGCCGGCACCTCCGGTGCGCAGGAAATCGCCAAGACCGCTCCGGCGAGCGCGTACGTCGTGAAGGCGTTCAACACCGTCTTCGGCCACGTTCTGGCCCAGGGTGGCCGGCTGGACGTGCTCATCGCGGGCGACGACGCGGACGCCAAGAAACGCGTGTCGACCTTCATCGAGAGCCTCGGTCTGCGCCCGCTGGATGCCGGCGAGCTGGCGGCGGCGCGGTGGCTGGAGGCGGTCGGTCCGCTGCTGATGGGGCTGGCAAAGCACGGCGCCGGATTCAACATCAGCCTCGGCCTCACCATCGCGGACTGAGTACGCCGTACTCACCACCTCTCGCGTCACGCCTTTCAACCACTCTCGTAAGGACACGTTTGTGCGAGTTCTTGTTACCGGTGGGACCGGTCATCTCGGTTCCTACATCATCCCCGAGCTCATCGCCGCCGGGCACGAGGTCACCGGCCTCGCCCGCTCGGACGCGTCGGCGACGGCGCTGTCGGCGCTCGGCGCAAAGGTGCGTCACGGGGATCTCGAGGATCTCGACGGGCTCAAGGAGGCAGCCGCGGACTCCGAGGGCGTCATCCACCTCGCCCACAGGCAAGACCTGCTCCCCACCGGCGGAATCGATGCTGTCGCCGCCGCCGAGGTCCCGATCATGCTCGCCTACGGCGAAGCGCTCGCGGGCACCGGCAAGCCGCTGGTCGCGGCGGGCAGCATTGGATCTTCCGGAAGTCTGGGCCGACCGGCCACCGAGCAGGACCCGGCCCTGCCCGGCAGCGACGAGCACACGGGCACCCTGCGGGTCCGCAACATCGTGGAGACCACCGTCATCGGCCTGGCCGACCGACGTGTGCGTTCGTCGATCGTTCGGATCGCCAACATCGCGCACAGCACGACCGACCAGGTCGGCTTCCTCCAGCAGCTGATCGCGCTCGCGAAAGCGAAGGGCGTCGTCGGCTACCCCGGGGACGGCGCCAACCAGTGGAACGCCGTGCACGCCCGCGACGTCGCTTCCCTCTTCCGCCTGGCGCTGGAGAAGGGCCCCGCAGGCAGCTACTGGCACGCGGTCGGCGACGGGGGCATCCCGCTCCGCGAAATCGCCGAGGCCATCGGCAGCCGGCTCGGCCTGCCGGTCGTGAGCATCCCCGCTGACGAACTGATGGTGCCGGGGTACTTCGGGTTCCTCGCCAACATCGTCACGCAGAGCTACCCGGCGTCCAACCTCATCACTCGCCAGACCCTCGGCTGGGAACCCGTTCAACCGGGCCTGCTCGCCGATCTGGACAACGGCCACTACTTCCCCGCCGGCTGAGAAATACCTATCAAATCAAGGAGAGATCGTGGGAAAACTCACCGGCAAGGTAGCGGTGATCACCGGCGGATCGACCGGCCTGGCGCTGGCCGGCGCGAAGCTGTTCGTGGAAGAGGGCGCGCACGTCTTCATCCAGGCCCGGCGACAGGACGCGCTGGACGACGCCGTCAAGCTGATCGGCCGGAACGTGACCGCCGTCCAGGGCGACGCGGCCGACCTGGCCGACCTCGACCGCTTGTACGACACGGTCAAGCGGGAGAAGGGCTCGATCGACGTGCTGTGGGCCAGCGCCGGAATGGGCGAACCCGCCGTCCTCGGCGAGATCACCGAGGAACAGTTCAACCGCGCCTTCTGGCTCAACGCCCGCGGGACCCTGTTCACCGTACAGAAGGCCCTGCCGCTGCTCAGCGACGGCGCCTCGGTCCTGATGACCGGCTCGAACGCCTCTCTCGGGGCCTTCCCCGGCTGGAGCCTCTACGCCGGAAGCAAGGCCGTGCAACAGGCCTGGGCCCGCGTGTGGCTCAACGAGCTGAAGGACCGCAAGATCCGGGTGAACGTCCTGACCCCCGGCCAGGTCGCCACCGCCAAACAGGAAGAACTGTTCGACCAGGCAACCAGGGCCGCCTTCGAATCTCTGATCCCGCGGGGAACGATGGGCCGCCCCGAGGAGATCGCCACCGTCGCGCTGTTCCTCGCCTCCGACGACTCCAGTTACGTCAACGGCCTGGAACTGGTTGCCGACGGCGGCACCACCGCCCTCTGAACAAAGCGACACCTCGAGAACAGGAAGAGAGCTCACCTCATGAGCAGCATCACCCTCATCGGTACCGGGAACATGGCTCGTACCATCGGCACGCTCGCGGTGGCGGGCGGCAACACCGTCGAGGTCATGGGACGCGATCAGTCCAAGGCCGCTGACCTGGCCAAGGCTCTGGGCGACGGCGCGACGACGGGCAAATGGGGCACCGTCCCGGCCGGGGACATCGTCATCATGGCCCTGTTGTACGACGGCGTCGTCCCGGTCGTCCGCGAGTACGGAGACGCACTCGCGGGCAAGGTCATCGTCGACATCAGCAACCCGTTCAACGCGACGTTCGACGGACTGGCCCACAGCGAGGAGACCTCGATCGCCCAGGAAGTCGCCAAGGTGGCCCCAGCCGGCGTCGGCGTGGTGAAGGCGTTCAACACCATCTTCCGTAACGTCCTGGAGAAGGGCCGACCCGACGTCTTCATCGCGGGCGACGACGCACAGGCCAAGGCGGACGTGGCGGCATTCATCAAGAGTCTCGGGCTGCGCCCACTGGACGTCGGCGGCCTGAAAATGGCGCACTGGCTGGAAGGCGCAGGCGTACTCACGGTGAGCCTCGCCGGCAACGGCGTCGGCCACTGGAACTTCGCCCTCGGCGTCAACGAGTTCTCCGGCTGAGCGCGAGCGACGCCAGCCAACTCTCCACCAGGTCGACGAACTCGCGGGGGCGTTCGTGGTGGAGGAAATGGCCGCAGCCGTTCCAGAGGACGATTCGGGAGCCGTACGGGAGCGACAGGCTGATGTCCCATTCGGCCATGGACGGGACCGGGCGGAGGCACAGGAGTGGGCGGGTCAGTCCGGCCAGGCGGGCCGCGGCTGCTGGACGTGCTCCGAAGGCGCCGGGGTCGGTGTACATGCCGGCGTAGCTCTCGGCGAGAACGTGTCCCGGGGTCCTGAGCAGCTGGTCGCGGATCGCTCCGGCCGGCAGCCCGAGTTGGCGGACGGCCGCGGCCGCGCCGTCCTTCCGCAGCCCGGCGAGGCGGTCCGCGAACGTCGCTGCCTCGGTCTCGTCCGCGCCGTACGCCGGATCGACGGCGACGACGGCCGCGACCAGGTCCGGCCGTTCGAGGGCGAGCTCGGCGACGATCTGCCCACCCATCGAGTGGCCGACCGCGATCACGGGACCGATGTCCAGCCGTTCGACCAGCGCTACGAGGTCCTGGGCGTAGTCGGCCGGGCGGTACCCGGTCCGCAGTACCGGCGAACGCCCGTGGCCCCGCAGGTCGACCGTGATGATCCGGCGCTGTGCGAAGTCGATGCCGCTCCAGGCGCCGGCGTCGCCACCCCAACCGTGCACCAGCAGCAGCGGCTCTCCAGTGCCGGTGTCGTCCAGCCGGAGCGGAACGCCGGCTTCGACATTCGCGGTCATGGATGGCAGCATAGTTAACGTTTTCTACGTGCTGTCATGGCCGCGCGAGGCCAGAAAATTTCGACAGGAGCCGCCGCGTGCCCAGAGTCAGCGTTCAGGGCCGCCCCACGGTCAAGGATGTCGCGGCCGCCGCGGGGGTCAGCGCCACGACGGTGTCGCGGGTGCTCGCCGGCAACTATCCGGTCAGCGCGTCGACCCGCAACCGAGTACTGCGCGCCGTACAGGACCTCGACTTCGTCATCAACGCCCAGGCGCGGGCCCTGGTCGGCGGCTCGACCCGGACTGTCGCGTTCGTCGTACGGGACCTGGTCGGTCCGCTGTTCGCGTACATCGGGCAAGGCGTCGAGCAGCAGGCCACCGCCGAGGGCAGGGTCTGTCTCGTCTGCACGCACCACGGCGACGCCGACCGCGAACTCGAGCTGATCGAGCTGATGCGCGAACAGCAGGCTGAGGCGGTGGTGCTGGTCGGCGGCGGTCTGCGTACGCCCGAACACCTCGAACGGATGGCCCAGATCGCGCGATCCCTGGAGCGGGTCGGATCGCGCCTGGTGCTCTGCGGCCGCCCACCGATCGGCCCGGACGCTCCCGCGACAGTCGTCGAGTACGACAACGAGGGCGGCGCGTTCGCCGTGACCAACTACCTGATCTCGCTCGGCCATCGCCGGATCGCGTTCGTCGGGGCGGCCGAGCCCGAGCACACCACGACCAGCGCGCGCTTCGACGGCTTCACCCGGGCGCACCGCGCGCACGGCCTGGCTGTCGACACCGAGCTCGTTGTCGGCGGCAACTTCGACCGCGAGTCCGGATACCAGCAGACAAAGGCGTTGTTGCAACGAGACACCGGCATGACCGCGATCATCGGCATCACCGACATGGTCGCCAGCGGAGTACTCGCTGCCCTCCGCGAGGCCGGGCTCCGGGTCCCGGCGGACATCTCGGTCGCCGGGTACGACGACATCCCGCTCAGCGCCGATCTCAGCCCGGCGCTGACCACGGTCCACATCCCGCACGAGGAGCTCGGCCGCGCCGCCGTCCGGCTCGCGCTGCACCGCGACGAGTACGCGCTGGACCAGCATCTGCTGCTCGGAACGCACGTGGTGATCCGGGACTCGACCGCCCCGCCCAGGGAGCACCATGGCTAGACGCAAGACCACGAACTCCCCCACGCTGGCCGATGTCGCCGCGCACGCAGGGGTTTCGCCCGCCACCGTCTCCCGCGTACTGGCGGGCAACTACCCCGTCTCCCGCTCCGCGAACCAGCGCGTCATGCGGTCGATCCGCGAGCTCAACTACGCCGCCAACACGCACGCCCGCGCGCTGGCCGGCGTGCAGTCGAAGACGATCGCGTTCATCCTCGCCGACGTCCGCGGGCAGTCGTTCGCGGACGCGGCGCACGGCGTCGAGCAGGAGGCGTCCCGGCGCGGCTGGCTCAGCCTGATCGGGACCAGCCAGGGCGAGGCGGCGCGCGAGCTCGCCCTCGTCCAGCTGATGCGGGAGCAACGCGCCGGCGCCGTCATCCTGATCGGTGGCGTCACCAACGAATCGGCGGAGAACCGCGCGCGGATGACCGAGCTGGCCCGATCGCTGCACGCCTCCGGTTCGCTGCTCGTGCTGTGCGGACGCCCCTCGCTCGGCGACGACGTACCGACGGCCGTCATCGAGTACGACAACGAACAGGGCGCGTACGCGATGACGAGCCACCTGTTGTCGCAAGGCCACCGGCGGATCCTGTTCCTGGCCGGTCCCGAACGGCAGAGCACCAGCGTCCAGCGGCTGTCCGGTCATCACCGAGCCTTGCACGACTACGGCGTACCGGATGACGACACCCTCGTGGAGCACGGCGTGTTCACGCGCGCGTCCGGCTACCAGCTCACCAAGAGCCGACTGGTCGCCGGGCAGGACTTCACCGCCGTGTTCGCGGCCACCGACGTGGTCGCCGCGGGCGTGTACGCCGCTGCCGCCGAGTTCGGCCTCACCGTACCCGAGGACCTCTCGGTCGTCGGGTACGACGACGTCGAACTCGCGCAGGACCTCCGCCCGCGGCTGACCACCGTGCACGTTCCCTACGAGGAACTCGGGCGGACAGCAGCGAAGATCGCGCTGGACTCGGCCCACCAGCAGCCCGGCTGGACCGGAGACCACCGGCTCTTCACGACCCACGTCGTGGTGCGAAGCTCGGTCAGCCGGCTCGGCTGAGGTACCGACCGTCCAGGACGGCCGCCAACGCCTCTGGACCCGATGCCCCGGAATCCATTGCCACACACGGAATCTCGTACGCGGCGAGGTACGCCAACTGAGTCTGCGTGAACTCCACGTCGAGGCCGACCACACCGCGCGTACCGCGGGCGAACAGCCGTTCCAGCCAGAGCCGGGGCACCGGCTCTGCCCCGTCGACCGTCGTCACGACCAGCGCCAAACCTGGCTCGCGCGCGGCATCGGCCAGGCCGGCCAGTACGTTGCCGGCCCAGCCGCTGCTCTGACTGGCGACGACCACGTCGACGAGCGCGGACTCCTCGCGACGATCGCGGTCCACCGGATACCCGGCGCGACGCAGGACCTCACGGACCCGCGTCCGGGTCGCCGGTGCGACGTCGGGGTACGCGCGCAGGACCTTCGACACCGTCGAGATCGACACCCCGGCCTCGCGCGCGACCACCGCCAGCTTCCTCCGTGGGGCGGACATCGGGGTCACTGCCCCTTGAGGTACGCGTTCGCCTGCTTCTCCATCTCCGACTGCAGGTCGGAAAGCCCGGCCTTGTCGACCGCCTTCTTCAACGTGTCGAGCCCCTTGTCGACGTCGACCGCGCCGATCCACAACGGGTTGCCGTACTGCGTCATCGCGGCGGCGACCTGGCTGTCCTGCCGTTTCACCGGCGTGACGTCCGGGACGAACGACGCGTACGGGTCGAGGGTGAAGTTGTCGTAGCTCTGCGCCCACTCGAACCAGGCGTCCTCGGTCGGCGTGATGTCCTTGATCTTCAGCTCGAGCTTCTGCCGCCAGCACAGCGCGTACCCCGGGAAGCCGTACCCGGTGAGCTGCTCGAACTTGTCCGTGCCGACCGGCTTCCAGTCCTTGCCCTCGACGCCGTAGCTGAGCAGGTCGTGGTTCTCCTTGATCGAGACCCAGTCCTCGAGCTGCATCGCCCGCTCGTTGCTCTGCCCCTTGACGTTCAGTACGACGAAGTTGTCGGCCTGGAACGTCTGGTTCGGCTTCGACGCCTTCCCACCGCCCAGCGGTACGACGTTCGCGATCTGCGCGGTCGGGACCGCCTTGCGCAGCGGCGCCAGCGACTGGGAGGAGAGCCCGTCCGTCATCGCCCACCGGGTCGCGATGCGGCCGGCCTCGAACTGCGACCCGATCGTGCTCGAGTCGACGTTCAGCGCGTCCTTGTTGATGATGCCGTCGAGGTAGTACTGCCGTACCTTGCGGAGCGCGTCGACCACACCGGGCGCCTCCCAGAACGGGATCGGGTGCGCGGATCCGGTGCTCTTCCCGTCCTGCGCCAGGTAGAACGGGAACGACCCGCCGCTGAAGCTCTGCACGCTGACGTGCGGGTTCTCCCAGTCGTGCTGGTTCAGCCAGCCGACCGGTGCGAACGCGACCAGCAGCTTCGGCATGTTCGAGGAGACGCCGACCGGCGTGATCTTCTGCTTCTGCTTGACGTCGTACCAGAACTTCTCGAGCTGGTCGAACGAGGTGATGTCGCCGACGCCGAGCTTGTCGGCGAGGTCCTGGCGGACCGCGAAGTGGTGGAACCGGGCGGCCGAGTTGACCTGCGGGATGCCGTACAGCTTGCCCTTCCACTTGTTCTGGTCGAGCAGCTGCGGGGCCAGGTTCTTGCTCAGGTTCGGGTACTTCTTGATCAGGTCCTCGACCGGGACCAGCGACTTGCTCGCGACCAGCTGGACCATGTTCAGCCAGCGGGCCTGCAGCGCGGTGTCGAAGTTCTCGCCGGCGGTGAACTTGAGCAGCGACTGCTGCTGGTAGTTGGACCAGGCAATGAACTGCGGAGCGATCCCGAAGCCGAGGTCCTTCTTGAGTTTTTCGTTGACCTTGGCAAGTACTGCGTCCCAGCCGGTGGGGGCGTCACCGGGCAGCAGCAGCGCGAGCGTGTCGGCGGACTTGCCGGAACCGGTCGCGGACGATCCGCCGCAGGCGCTGAGGCCGAACGCGGCTGCGAGGGACAGGCCGCCGCCGGCGGCCAAGAAGCCGCGCCTGCTGAGGCCGGCGGGAGATGTGGCGGGCACGATGCCTCCTGATAGGTGGTGGAGCCGTCAGCCTTTGGTGGCTCCCAAGGTGATGCCTTTGACGAAGTAGCGCTGCGCGAACGGGTACGCGAGCAGGATCGGGCCGATGGTGACGACCGTGAGCGCGAGCCGGAGCTGGTAGACCGGCGTCGTCTGTTGGGCGGCTGCCGGCAGCATCTGCGAGAACGAGACGTTCGAGATCAGGTTCTGCAACAGCAGCGGTAGCGGGTACTTGTGCACGTCGGACATGAACAGCAGCGCGGTAAACCACTCGTTCCAGTAGTGCACCGCGTAGAACAGACCGACGACGGCGAGGATCGGTTTGGACAGCGGCAGCCCGATCCGGAAGAAGATCGCCATCTCCCCCGCGCCGTCGACGCGCGCGGAGTCCAGGATCTCCTCCGGCAGCTGGCGGAACGCCGACACCTGGATGAAGACCAGGAAAGGTGCCACCAGCAACGGCAGGATCACCGCGAAGTAGCTGTTCTGGAGTTTCAGGTACTGCGTGACGAGCAGGTAGAGCGGGACCAGCCCGCCGCTGAACAGCATCGGGATGTACGCGAACACCGCCAGCGGCCGGCTCACGTACGGCAGCCGCCGTGCGATCACCCAGCTCAGGCCGGACGTGAAGCTGAGCGCGAGCGCCGTACCGACGAGGGTGATGAAGACGCTGGCGAGGTACGCACTGACCAGGGTCGGGCCGGTGAAGATCAGCTTGTACGCCGCGATCGAGAACGGCTGCGGGAGGAGACTGTAACCCTTCCCGGCAAGGGTTTGCTCGTCGGTGAACGAACCCGACACGATCACCCAGAACGGGATCAGGCACGCGATCATGAACAGTGCGACGCCGACGATGCTGATCAGGGTGAACGGCTCCAGACCGCCGGTCCTTCTCGTCTTCGTCCGGGCCGCGGCCTTCGCGAGGCTCGTGGTCATGGTGGTCACAGCAGACTCGTCTCCTTGGAGTAGCGGCGCTGGATCAGTACCGCGGCCGACACCAGTACGAAGCCGACCACCGACTGGAACAGGCCGATCGCGGCGGTGGTGCCGAAGTCACCGATCTGGCGCAGCGACCGGAAGACGTACGTATCGATCACGTCGGTGGTCGGGAACAGCGTCCCGTTGTCGCCGACGATCGCGTAGATCGTGCCGAAGTCGCCGTAGAAGATCCTGCCGACGCCGAGCACCAGCAGCACCGCGGCGGTCGGCTTCAGCAGCGGCAAAGTGATCCGGAGCGCCATCTGCGCGCGGCTCGCGCCGTCGATCTGGCCGGCCTCGTACACGTCCTCCGGGATCGAGGTGATCGCGGCCAGGAAGATGACGCTCATGTAGCCGCCCATCTGCCAGACCTTGACGAAGGTCAGGATCCACGGCCACGGCCCCGGCTCGGTGTACCAGCCGACCGTCGGCAGCCCGAAGCCGGCGAGCGCGTCGTTGACGACTCCCCCGGATCCGTTCGGCCCGGACAGCAGGACCTGCAGCATGATCGCGATCACGACCGGCGAGACGAAGTACGGGAAGAAGATCGTCGACTGGGCCGCGCGTTTGAAGAACCGGCCGCGGATCTCGTTCAGCATGATCGCCAGCGTCACGCCGGCCGCCAGCGTCGCGGCCAGGAACAGCACGTTCAGCAGGATCGTGTTGAGCAGGATCCGCTCGGCGTCACCCGAGCTGAAGAAGTAGCGGAAGTTGGCCAGGCCGTTCCACGGGCTCCCGAAGATGCCCTTGCTGATGTCGAACTCCTTGAACGCCACCACCAGGCCGGCCAGCGGCGCGTAGCTGAACACCAGGAAGAACACCACCGCGGGGACTGCCAGCAACCCCAGCCAGAGTCCGGAGCGGACGGTTCGGTTGGTCATGGCCGGTCTCCTTCAGCGGTGATCTAGAAAGCGCTTTCCATTTGCCGTGAAGTTAGCGCCGGTGATTTGGACTGTCAAGGTGTGGCAAACGTTGTCTTTGAGCTCAGGCGGCGCGGTCAAGGTCTGACGCGGTGATGCCGAAGTGCAGCGGTTCGCCGTTGCGGAAGCGCTCGAGTTCGGCCGTCACGCAGGCGCCCATCCGGGCGAGTTCGTTGCCGTGGGAGCCGGCGATGTGGGGCGTGACGAAGGCGTTCGGGAGCGTGAAGAGCGGCGAGCCGGCCGGCAGTGGTTCGGGCTCGGTGACGTCGAGTACGGCGCTGATCCGGCCGGTGCCGAGCTCCGCGATCAGTGCGTCCGGATCGATCACCGGGCCGCGGGCGGTGTTGATCAGCGTCGCGCCGTCGCGCAGGTGGGCGAGCTCGGCGGCCCCCAGCAGGTGCTGGGTTTCGGCGGTCAGTGGAGCGTGCACGCTGACGATGTCGCTGGTGCTCAGCAGGGTTCGCAGGTCGACCGACGGCAGGTCGTCGGCGTACGGGTCGTACACCTGGACGCGGAACCCGAACTGGCCGAGCAGGCCGAGCACCTGGCGGCCGACCCGGGAGGCGCCGATCAGCCCGACCGTACGGCCGTGGTTGCCGACATCGGGATGGATGTAGCCGAGCTCGAACCAGCGGTCCCGGCGATAGCGTTCCCGCAGGTCGAAGGCACCTTTGCCGGCCAGCAGGATCGCGCCGAGGGTGAACTCCGCGACCGGTACGGCGTTCGCTGCGGCCGCGGACGAGACGACGATGCCGCGCTCCCACACCTCGCGGCCCAGATGACCCTTGACGCTGCCGGCCGCGTGCAGGATCGCGCGCAGCTTCGGGGCCTTGTCGAGGATCCGATTGTCGACAATCGGACAGCCCCAGCTGGTGATCAGAACTTCGGCCTCGGCCAGCTGATCCACCTCGAAATCGTCGATCGGGCCGGCCGGATCGAGGTGCACGACCCGGTCGAGGCGGAGCCGGACGTCGGGCGGGAACAGCAGCGGCCAGTGCTCGGCGGACATGACCACCAGCGCGGGCAGTTTCTCGGGTGTGGGAGGCATGCGGTCAGGTTGGCATAGAAAACGTTAACTAGCTGCCGAGCTAAATTTTCGATCGCCGTTGCGCGCTGGTGACGACGCGGACGCGGTGCGAGGCTCCGACGCGCCCGCCACAACGCTTGGAGTGTTCCGATGGCCCTTCTCAGATCGATCGCACTGGCCACGCTGGCCGGGCTGCTGGCAGTCGTCGGCGTCGTACCGGTCGCCGCCGCCCCGGCCGATACCCCGTTGCCGGTGCTGACCCCGGTGACGTCGAGTGCAGGATTCGTCCACCCGGGTCTCGCAGTGAGCGCCTCGTCGCTCGAACTCGCCCGCCGGCAGGTCCACGCCGGCGTCGAGCCGTGGGCGTCGTACTACGCCGCGATGACCGCAACGGCGTACGCGTCCAAGACCTTCAGCTCGCGCAACCAGGGCAGTGTCCTGGACCGCCCGGGGACCGCGGCGTTCAACTCGCAGGGGGTCGAATCGAAGTTCATCGACGACGCGTTCCGTGCGTACACGCAGGCGATCCTGTACTTCCTCAACGGCGACCCGGTCTACCGCGAGAACAGTCTGAAGCTGATCCGGATCTGGGCGCACATGGACCCGAACGGGTACGTGTACTACCCGGACGCGCACATCCACAGCGGCGCGCCGCTGCTGCGGATGCTGGCAGCCACCGAGATCCTGCGCTACTCGACCGTGACCGGACCGGCCGCCGACGGCTACGACCTGACCTGGAACGACAGCGACACTGCGGACCTCACCGGCAACCTGATCGTGCCGCTGACGCAGACGTTCCTGTACCGCAACCGCAACTTCATGGGACAGCACGGCTATTCGCTGATCGGCGCGATCGCCGGCTACATCTTCACCGACAACCAGGCGCGCTATCGCGAGGCGGTCGAGTGGTTCTCGGTGAACTCGACGAACCCGGACGACGACACGAACGGTGCCCTGAGCAAGGTGATGCCGGTGATCTCGAAGGACGATCCGCGCAATCCGTACCACAAGACGTTCGTGCAACTGCAGGAGATGGGACGCGACCAGGCGCACGCCTGGGACGACGTCACGATGTTGACGCAGCTGGCTCGCGTGATCGATGTCCAGGGCACCGAACTCGACCCGGTCCGCGGCACGGTCTCGACGCAGCCGGACGCGGTCTCGGTGTACGCGTTCGGCGGCGACCGGTTGCTGCGCGGCTCGGAGCAGTTCTTCGCGTTCATGATGGGCAAGACGATTCCGTGGATCGACACCACCCAGCGCGGCGGCGTGCTGTCCCAGGCGTACCGCGGCCGGATCTTCGACCCGACCAACGAGTTGTACACGATCTACCGGCAGCAGCTCGGCCCGGCGATCGCCACGATCGCGCCGAGTATCACCGAGCTCGCCACCACGCAGGACGCCGGCGCACAGTTCTACTGGGGCACGTCGGCGTACAACTTCTGGAACAGCAACCCGGACTTCAACCCGGACTCGTGGCTGTCGTTCCCCGCATCGGTCGCCGGGACGACTCCTCCGGTGCAGCGGGACGCACTCGTGCAGGCGGAGACGCGGACCCTTCCGATCACGCCCGGTACGACGGTCGGGGACGGGTACGTGCGGATGCGGCCGCTGTCGGGCGGTACGACGATCGCCGTACGGACATTGCTGTACGACAGCCGCGATGGCTACAGCCCGGTCGGCGTGCGCATCCGGACCCGTGGAACGGCGACGTTGCAGATCCGCAAGGAGCTGGGGTTGACGCCGTACTACACGCTGACGCTCCCGGACACGGGCGGCGCCTGGCGGTATATCACGTACGACATGGACACGAGCAAGCTCCGTGGGAGCGCGGGTGGTGAATCGCTCGCGTACTACACGGTCACCGGTTCGCCCACGGCCACCGTCGACATCGACGCGATCAACCTGCAGGCGAAGACGCAGCTCACGTCGCCGCAGTTCGCCCAGGGTTCCGACGTACGGCTGATCGCGGTTGCCGGGGAGCCCTTGTCCACAACGCTTTCCGCGACCAACGCCCTGACTTATCGTGCGACGTTGCCTGCGGGCGCATCGCTCGACGCGGTGACAGGCACGTTGACCTGGCAGCCCACGGCGGATCAGGTCGGCGATCACAACACGTTCGTCGTGGCATCCAACGCGACCACGGATGCCGTACTGCGGGTGCGCCTGTCCGTCAGCGCGACGCGACAGGACGCGATCAATGCGACGCTCACTGGCTACGACGCAGGTACGACGTACGTCCGATCGACTCGCGCCGCCGTCGAGTCGGCCAAGGCCGCGGCCGAAGGTGCTGTAGCTGCGGACTCGGCAACCTTCGCGGCGAAGCTCGTCGCGCTGCAGACCGCGGTCGCGCATCTCGAGAAGCTGACGCCGACGATGAGCGACGACGGATCGTTCGACTACTGGGGCCGTGCGACCTCGCCGACCCTGTCCCAGGTTGCTCTGGGCAACATGCTCGACGGCGACTTCAACACGTTCTCCGGGGATCTGCGGGCACCGGCGGTCATCGACCTCGGCGCCGGGTTCCGGGTCAGCGCGGACGCCTTCGGACTGCAGGCGCGGTACAACTTCGCCAACCGGTCGCAGGGCGCGAACGTGTACGGCTCGAACGACGGGCGGACCTGGACCCTGCTCACCTCACGAGAGACCACCGACACGTCCGACCAGGCGTTCGCGATGGAGAAGATCCCGGTCCGGGACGAGGTGAAGGGGCTCGCGTTCCGCTTCCTGAAACTCCAGGTCGACCACCCCGGCGTCCCCACGGACCCGGCGTACCCCGGGCTGTCCAGCTTCAGCGAGTTCCGGATCTACGGGCAGCGGACGGAGATGAGTACGGCGCTGAACGCCGTGTCGATCGCCTCCTCGAACAGCGACCCGAAGCGCGCGCAGAACGGCGACACCGTGACGTTGACGATGTCGTCGACCGAGCCGTTGAGCCAGGTCTCCGCATCGATCGAGGGACAGGCTGCCGACGTCACGAGTACGGACGGCCTGCACTGGAAGGCAACCGCGACGCTGCCGGACGACGTCACGTACGGACGCCCGCTGCGCTTCACCGTCGACTACACGACCGCCGCCGGCGAACCCGGCGGGACGATCGTCAACACCACCGACGGCACATCGCTCGAGCTGTGGAACACCCGCGTCAGCACGGTCGCGATCCAGCAGAGCTGGGTCACCGCCTCCAGCCCCGCCTTCCCCGGCGTCGGCACCGCCGAGGCCAACGGCTGGCGGATGTTCGACGGCGACCTGAACACCTTCACCGACACCACCTCCGGCAACGGCTGGGTCACCGTCACCCCGCCCGCAGGTACGAACCTCACCTTCGACGCGGTCCGGGTCCACCCCCGCAGCAACTTCCCCGACCGCGCCAACGGCGACCTCGTCCAAGCCTCCACCGACGGCGGCACCACCTGGACCACCCTGACCACCATCACCGGCATCACCACCGGCACCCAGTGGTACGTCTACCCCCTCACCACGAAGGCGACGTACCCGATGATCCGCATCACCGACCCCCACGGTGGCTTCACCAACCTCGCCGAGGTCCGACTCCTCACCAGCTGACCCGTTTCGGCTGGCCTGGGGAGGATCTTGTCCCGATCCGGGGGCAAAATCCTCCCCAGGTGGGCCGGATGCCGGAGGCCTAAGCTTGGTGGTGGTGCCGACGAGTTCGGCGGTGACGAACGACTCGTTCCGGCCGGGGCAGCCCTGGCTGGACACGGGCGGGAAGGTGATCCAGGCGCACGGCGGCCAGGTCGTCACCGCGAAGGACGAGGACGGGCGCCGGATCTACTACTGGTACGGCGAGGACCGCAGCAACGGGTACTACAACAGCCCCGGCGTGCACCTGTACTCGTCGTACGACCTCTACAACTGGAAGGACGAGGGGCTCGCGCTGCGGGCGATGAGCTCGGTCGACCAGTTCGACAACGACACGTACTTCGCGAAGCTGTACAAGCACTACACGGCCGCGCAGAAGGAGCTCGTCTGGCGGGACCTGTCGACGAACAACGTCCGTACCGACGGCTGGGCCACCTCGTCGATCCTCGAGCGCCCGAAGGTCGTCTACAACAGATCCACCGGCAAGTGGGTGATGTGGGTGCACTCCGACGGCCCGTCGTCCCCCACGAGTACGTCGAACTACGCGCGGGCCGAGGCCGGCGTGGCGATCGCGGACTCGCCGAAGGGTCCGTTCCGCTGGATCGACTCGTACCGGCTGGACCACGTACCGAGCGACTCGGTCCCGTGGTGCGGCAGCGGGTCGTCGTTCGACCCGGCCGGCGGGATGGCGCGGGACATGAACCTGTTCGTGGACGACGACGGTACGGCGTACATCATCTACTCGTCCGAGGAGAACCGGACGATGTACATCTCCAAGCTGAACAAGTCCTACACGTACCTGTCCGCGCCGCCCGACCAGGCCGTACAGGGCAAGGACTTCACCCGGACGCTCGTGTGCAACCAGCGTGAGGCGCCGGCGATGTTCAAGTCGGAGGGCACGTACTACCTGCTGACGTCGGGCGCGACCGGGTGGGACCCGAACCCGGCGCACTACGCGACCTCGCAGAACATCCTCGGCCAGTTCACCGACCGCGGTGTCCCGATCACCGGTTCCGGCGCGGCGACGACGTACGGGTCGCAGAGCACCAACGTGATCACGATCGACCAGAAGCAGAACAAGTTCCTGTTCATGGCCGACCGCTGGACGCCGAGCGATCTGGCGAACGCGCCGTACGTCTGGATGCCGATGAGCTTCGGTGAAGGTGGATCGTTGACAATCGGACCAGATACCGAGTGGAGGTTGAACGACCTCACGCCGTACACCCGCTGGACCGTGACCAGCACGATCCCGGATCACGTCTGGCTCAACGACACCAGTACGCTGCCGACGACCGTCACGGTGACGACCGCAGCCGGCGCGCAGCAGGTCGCCGTCACGTGGGATCCGGTCGGCGTCTCCCAGGCCGGGCCGGCGAGCCTCCGCGGAACCTTGCCGGACGGCCGGACCTTCACCCGTTCGATCGTTGTCATCCCCCACAATCTCCGGTACGCCGTGAACGCCGGCGGCACGGCGACACCCGACTGGACGACCCTGACCGGGGCCGCGGGACCACTCCTCAACTCGTCGCCCGAGCAACCGCTCGGGACCGACCCGGTCACCGGGACGACCTGGGGGTACACCGGCTCCAGTGCTCCGGCCGGCACCGGCGACCTCTACACGACGCTCCGGTACGCGAAGAACCACGAGCCGCTCGTGTACACCTTCGGCAACCTCGACCCCGGCACCTACACGGTCCATGCCGGGTACTACGACCCGTGGCCGTGGGCGAACCGCGCGGCGCAGGTGACTGTCAACAACACGATTGTCGACAATCAGCGGCTGTTCACCGCGACCGGCGTCGCGGCGTCGTACGGCGGGATCGAGGTCGGGGCCGACGGCAAGATCACCGTCTCGATCGCACCCACCCGCTCCCCCGACATCCAGGTCAGCTGGCTGATGGTGTCCCGGGAGAACTGAGAACGCTCCCCTTTCCCTCCCGCCCCGAGCGAAGCGAGGGGCGGAAACCCCGCTGACCAAGCCTCCACTCCTTATATTGATCACATGTCGAACCAGGTCAGGCCGTCGCGTCGCGGAGTCAAGGGGCATCCGAAGTCGGGCCCCTCGATCGGTGACGTGGCGCGCTTGGCCGGGGTCTCGGCGCAGACCGTCTCCCGCGTCTCCACCGGCGCGGAGCCGGTCCGCCCGGAGACCAAGGAACGCGTACTGCAAGCGATGCGGGAGCTCGGGTACGCCCCCAACCACGCTGCCCGCGCGCTGCGCCGCGGCAACTTCCGGTCGATCGGGCTGATCGCGCACCAGGTGATCCGGACCGGCGAGTCGCGCACCATCGAGGCGGTCATCGAGGCCGCCCGCCGCGAGGGGTACTCGGTCAGCCTGGTCGACGTGGAGACGCCGTCGTCCAGCGACGTCAGCGACGCCGTCCAGCAGCTGAATCACCAGGCGATCGACGGCCTGATCATCATCCGCGCCGAGACGGCGACGCCGACCACACTCTCGCTCCCGCCGACGCTGCCCGTCGCGGTCTCCGACTCCCGGTTCATCGGGCACCACCCGGCGATCGGCGCGGACCAGGTCGGCGGCAGCCGGGCCGCCGTACAGCACCTGCTGGACCTGGGCCACAAGACTGTGCACCACATCGCCGGACCGGCCGACTCGGGACCGGCGGAGCTCCGCGCGACCGCCTGGCAGCGGACGCTGGAGGACGCCGGCTGCAAGATGCCCGCGATCCTCCGGGGCGGCTGGTCCGCGGACTCGGGCTACGAGATCGGGCAGGTGCTCGCGAAGCGCAAGGACGTGACCGCGGTCTTCGCGGCCAACGACGAGATGGCGTGCGGGCTGATCCACGCCCTGCACGAGGCCGGGCGCGAGGTACCACGCGACGTGAGCGTGGTCGGCTTCGACGACATCGACCTCGCCGCGCACTTCTGGCCGCCGTTGACGACCGTCCGGCAGCAGTTCCAGCAGATCGGCAACGAACTGGTCGAGCTGATCCTGCGGCAACTGCGGCAGCGCGCACCGCTGGTCGACTTCCACGGCACGGTGGCCGCGCCGCTGATCGTGCGCGAGAGTACCGCGGCCCCGCGCAAACGCCGCTGACTGCTACCTCACAAGCTCCGGAGGTTTCGCACCTCTAGACATGTTCACGTAAACACGCTAGCGTCCACGCCAGATGTTTGCGTAAACAGAAACAAACAGAAACGGAGGTCGACGGACATGGCGGAGTCCGTGGCCCAAGAGTCGGCCCAGCAGGTGGTGAGCCTGCCGAGGACCCGGCGGAAGCGGGCGTCCAAGGACGGCAAGGGGTGGCTGTTCGTCGGGCCGTTCCTGGCCGTCTTCGCGGTGACGTTCCTGGCCCCGATCGGGTACGCGATCTACCTCAGCCTGTTCCGCGAGCAGGCGTTCTTCGGCGGCCGCGCGTTCGTTGGCCTGTCCAACTACACCGAGGCGCTGCAGGACCCGAAGTTCTGGCAGGCGTTCGGCCGGGTGGCGATCTTCCTGGTCGTCCAGGTGCCGATCATGCTGGCGCTGGCCCTGCTGGCGGCGCTCGCGATCGACAGCGCCCGCCTGCACGCGGCCGGCTTCTTCCGGATCGTGATCTTCCTGCCGTACGCCGTACCGGGTGTGGTCGCCGTCCTGATGTGGGGCTACATCTACGGCGACAACTTCGGTCTCGCGGCGAACCTCAACGACTGGCTCGGCACGGCGATCAAACCCCTGGGCAGCGGCTTGATGCTGCCGTCGATCGCCAACATCGTCACCTGGGAGTTCGTCGGCTACAACATGCTGATCTTCTTCTCGGCACTGCGCACCGTCCCCGGTGAGCTGTACGAGGCGGCCGCGATCGACGGCGCCGGGACGTTCCGGACGATCCTCGCGGTCAAGCTGCCGGCGCTGCGCGGAGCGATCGTGATCGCGACGATCTTCTCGATCATCGGCAGCTTCCAGCTCTTCAACGAGCCGAACATCCTGCGCACGCTGGCGCCGAACGTGATCAACACGTACTACACGCCGAACATGTACGCCTACAACCTCTCGTTCGCCGGCCAGCAGTTCAACTACTCCGCCACGGTGGCGATCGTGATGGGCGTCATCACCGCGATCATCGCGTACGTCGTCCAGCTCCGCGGGTCCCGGGAGGCGCTGTGAGCACCATGACCTCTCCGCTTCGGCCGAAGCGGTCCAAGGTACTGACCGGCGTGATGGTGCTGTACCTGCTCTACACGATCGTGCCGCTCGCCTGGTTGTTGCTCAGCGCAACGAAGACCCAGGACGACCTGCTGTCGACGCCGGGGCTGTGGTTCGGGAAGAGCTTCGCGTTCTTCACGAACATCAAGGACACCCTGACGTACAACGACGGGATCTTCCTGCGCTGGCTCGGCAACACCGTCCTGTACGTGGTGGTCGGCGCCGGCGGGGCGACCCTGCTCGCGACGGCGGCCGGCTACGGGTTGGCGAAGTACAAGTTCACCGGCCGGCGCGCGGTGTTCGCCGTACTGCTCGGAGCGGTCGCCGTACCGGGGACCGCGCTCGCCGTACCGACATTCCTGATGTTCTCGAACCTCGGGCTGACGAACACCGTATGGGCGATCATCATCCCGTCGCTGGTCAGTCCGTTCGGCCTGTACCTGATGTGGGTCTACTCGACCGACGCGGTACCGCCGGAGCTGCTCGAGGCGGCCCGGATCGACGGCGCCGGTGAGGTCCGGACGTTCTTCACGGTGTCGCTGCGAATGCTTGCCCCGGGCATCGTCACCACGTTGCTGTTCGCAATGGTCTCGACCTGGAACAACTACTTCCTGCCGCTGATCATGCTCAGCAAGCCGAATCTGTACCCACTCACCGTCGGGCTCACCCAGTGGAGCAACCAGGCGACCGGAGTGGGCGCCCACCCCATCTACAACCTGGTGATCACCGGATCGTTGCTGACGATCGTCCCCTTGGTGATCGCCTTCCTGCTCCTCCAGCGGTTCTGGCAGTCCGGCCTGTCCGCAGGCTCCGTCAAATAGCGTCAAACAGCTCTGAAAGGCAACAAGATGAAGGTACATCGGTGGGGCATCCGGCAGCTGGTGGTTGCCGGAGCCGCGGTCACGGCCCTCGCGGTCGTCGCCGCGTGCGGCGGCGGGTCCGGTAACTCGGGTGGGTCGAGCAGTGCGACCACGGGATCGGCTGATGCGGTCGACGCCGCGCTGAAGGCCGGCGGCGAGATCACGTACTGGAGCTGGACGCCGTCGGCGCAGGCCCAGGTCACCGCGTTCATGAAGCAGTACCCGAACGTGAAGGTGAACTACGTCAACGCCGGTACCGGCAACGACCACTACACCAAGCTGCAGAACGTCATCAAGGCCGGTTCGGGCGCGCCGGACGTCGCGCAGGTCGAGTACCAGGCGCTGCCGCAGTTCGCGCTGCCGGGTTCGCTCGTCGACCTCAACCAGTACGGGTTCTCGCAGTACGAGTCGTCGTACACGGCCTCGACCTGGGCGTCGGTGCACGCGGGCAGCGGGCTGTACGGGCTGCCGCAGGACTCCGGGCCGATGGCGCTGTTCTACAACAAGGAGGTCTTCACGAAGTACGGCATCGCCGTACCGAAGACCTGGGACGAGTTCGTCGCCGCCGGGAAGAAGCTGCACGCCGCGAACCCGAAGGCGTACATCACCAACGACTCCGGTGACGCCGGGTTCACCACCAGCATGATCTGGCAGGCCGGCGGTACGCCGTTCAAGACCGACGGCAAGAACGTCACGATCAACCTGCAGGACGACGGCACCAAGAAGTGGACCTCGACCTGGAACCAGCTGGTCCAGGGTGGCCTGGTGTCGAACATCCCGGGCTGGACCGACGAATGGTTCAAGGCGCTCGGCGACGGCACCATCGCCACCCTGCCGACCGGTGCCTGGATGCCCGGCGTGATGGAGTCCTCGGTCAAGGCCGGCGCCGGCAAGTGGGCGGTCGCGCCGATGCCGACGTACGACGGCCAGCCGGCCACCGCGGAGAACGGCGGCAGCACCGAGTCCGTCCTGAAGCAGAGCAAGAACCCGGCGCTCGCGGCGGCGTTCGTACGGTGGCTGAACCACGACGAGGGCGTCAAGCCGTTCCTCGCCAGCGGTGGTTTCCCGGCCACCACCAAGGACCTGAAGGACCCGGCGTTCGTGGACCAGGCCAGCGCGTACTTCGGTGGCCAGAAGATCAACCAGGTGCTGACCGGCGCGGCCGACACCGTGGTGAAGGGCTGGAGCTACCTGCCGTACGAGCTCTACGCGAACAGCATCTACGGCGATACGGTCGGCAAGTCGTACCAGTCGAAGTCCGACCTGAACACCGGCTTGAAGTCCTGGCAGGATGCCTTGGTGACGTACGGCAACCAGCAGGGCTTCCAAGTAAACGGCTGACCGCCCCGACCGAAACGAGATCCCGTGCCTGACTTCACGATCGGACCGTCCGACTTCCTGCTCGACGGCCGCCCGTTCCAGATCATCTCCGGTGCACTGCACTACTTCCGGGTGCACCCGGACTACTGGGCCGACCGGATCGCGAAGGCCAGGCAGATGGGGCTCAACACGATCGAGACGTACGTACCGTGGAACCTGCACAGCCCGCGGCCCGGTGAGTTCGACACCACCGGGATCCTCGACCTCGGCCGCTTCCTGCGCGAAGTGGCCGAGGCGGGGATGTACGCGATCGTCCGGCCCGGCCCGTACATCTGCGCCGAGCTGGACAACGGCGGGCTGCCGCCGTGGCTGCTGCGTACGGAAGGTCTCGGTGTTCGGCGGTTCGAGCCGCAGTACCTGGCGGCGGTGACACGCTACTTGCAGGATGTGCTGGCGATCGTACGGCCGTTGCAGATCGACCAGGGCGGGCCTGTCGTGCTCGTTCAGGTCGAGAACGAGTACGGCGCGTTCGGAGACGACCAGACGTACTTGAAGGCGCTGGCCGAGGTGATCCGGGGCGCGGGGACGACCGTACCGCTCGTCACCGTCGACCAGCCGACCGACGAGATGCTCAGCGCGGGCGGGCTGGACGGCGTACTGCGGACCGGGTCGTTCGGGTCCCGGGTCCCGGAGCGGCTGGAGACGTTGCGGAAGCACCAGCCGACCGGACCGTTGATGTGCATGGAGTTCTGGGACGGGTGGTTCGACTACTGGGGCGGGCGGCATCACACGACGTCCGCGGCGGAGGCAGCCGCCGAGCTCGACGCGTTGCTCGCGGCGGGCGCGTCGGTGAACATCTACATGTTCCACGGCGGGACGAACTTCGGGTTGACGAGCGGGGCGAACGACAAGGGCGTGTACCGGCCGACGGTGACGTCGTACGACTACGACGCGCCGCTGGACGAGGCCGGTCGTCCGACGGAGAAGTACTTCGCTTTCCGGGACGTGATCGCTCGGTACGCGCCGGTGCCTTCGTCGGTGCCGGCGGCGGCTCCTGCTGCGCCTGAGTTCAACGTTGCATTGAGTGATCCGGCCGGGTTGCTCTCGTGCCTTGCTGGTCGTTGGTCGGACCATCGGTCGGTACCGACGCTGGACGAACTCGACGCGCGGCTGGCGATCTTCCGGACCGAGCTGCGGCAGGGCGGGCCGGCGTTGCTGACCTTCGGCGAGATCCGCGACCGGGTCCAGGTGTTCCTCGACGGGGCGCCGGTCGGGATCCTGGAGCGCGAACGGCACGAGCGGTCGCTGATGCTCCCGCATACCCGCGGCCGGTTGGAGCTCGTCGTCGAGGACCAAGGGCGGGTCAACTACGGGCCGCGGATCGGCGAGGCGAAGGGCTTGATCGGTCCCGTCGTGCTCGGCACCGTCGAATTGCACGACTGGTCCGTGTGCGGCATCGATCTGGACCAGGTCCCGCGGCTGTGGCAGGCGACGCCGTCGGCCGTTGTCCCCGGTCCGACGGCTTGGCGCGCGACCTTCGAAACCGAACGGTCCGACCTGTTCCTCCGAACCGATGCCTGGGGCAAGGGTTACGCCTGGATCAACGGCTTCAGCCTCGGCCGCTACTGGCGCCGCGGTCCGCAGCAGACCCTGTACGTCCCCGCGCCACTACTCGTTGACGGTCCCAACGAACTCGTCGTACTCGAACTGGAAACCCTCGAGCCGACCGCCACCTTTGCCCCCGGCCCCTGGCTGGGCTACACCGACCTGTAGTGGAGCTGCTGGTCCTCGCCGGCGTCGTGCTGCTGGGCGCGTTCGTGCAATGGCTGACCGGCATGGGCTTCGCGCTCGTGTCGGTCCCGGCGCTGGTGATCGTACTCGGCCCAGCAGACGGCATCACCTTCGCCAACTGCGCCGCCGGCGTCGTGTGCGTACTCGGTTTGTTGCGTGGCTGGCGATACGTACGTTTGCGCGCTATGGTCCCGCTGATCCTCGCAGCCGCTTGTACTGCTCCCCTCGGCGCGTGGTTCGCCCGCGCGCTTCCCGCCCCGGTCCTGCTCCTGGTCATGGGCGCACTGGTCACGACCGCGGCCGTCGTACTCCTGATCGGCCTGAGAGTCCCCGCCCTGAAAGGCCTGACCGGCGCTCTCACAGCCGGCGCCACCGGCGGCTTCATGAACACCGCCGCCGGCCTGGGCGGCCCGCCTGTCTCCCTGTACGCGGTCAACGCCAACTGGACCATCCGCGAGTTCGTCCCCAACGCCCTGTTCTACGGCGCGCTCGTCAACATCTTCTCCCTCGTCACCCGAGGCATCCCGCCCCTCAGCGCACCCGAGTGGCTGGTCTCAACCCTCGCCCTACTCACCGGCGCCACCCTCGGCGCCCTCCTGTCGCCCCGAATCCCCAACCACACCGCCCGCCTCCTCGTCCTCCTCCTAGCCATCACCGGCGGCCTCGCCACCGCAACCAAGGGCCTCTTCAACCTGTGATCGCCGTCAAAGACCATGGGCACGCAGCCAGCGTTCGACGCTCTCCCGCTCCGCCTCGGTGAGGAAGGTCAGTCGGCGGAGTGCTTCACGGATTCGTTGGCGGGTCCAGTGGCGCGCGAGGATCGGGAGGATGTCGATCAGGAAGATGCGGGCGGTCTCCGCGCCGTACAACGCCCGAGCCGACCAGGTCAGCTCGGGCGTTCCCGGGCGGTAGGTCTGCAGGCTCACGGCTGCCAGCGTTCGGCGTTGCGAGCGCGCCGGCGTTGGCGGACGACCTCGAGGTCGTGGAACGCATCGGCGTAGATGTCGTCGTCGAAGCCGGCCCGGTCCAGGGCGTTGCGGCCCCACTGGTGAGCGCTCGCCGTCGCCAGGATCGGGACGACGTCACGGGCGATGACGCGCGCCCGGTGGTTCATCAGCGCGAGTTGTACGCGCTGGTCGTGCACCGCCTCGACGGCGACGGTTGTGACCTCGCGCGCCGCCGCGGCCAGCGCCCGTACGGTTGTCGTGATCACCGGTACCAGCGCCTTGACCGCAACCTGCCCGGCGAGGTGCCCCGGGACTTGGACAATCACGTCGCGCCCGTCGATCTTGACCAGTTCGTTGCCCACTGTTCTCTCCCAGCTCTCGAGGCTTGAAGTCAGGATCGGGGAACGACCGGCATTCGAGCGGCGAGGCTGGAAAGGTCTGTAAAACTCGCTGGCCTGAGCGGGTGACGACGCCGGAGCTCGAGCTTGGCGAAGGCCCGCCGGTCGCCAGGGCACGGGGCAGCCTGGGCCATGCGCTGAAGAAGCTGGTGCTGCGCGTCGAGCGTTCTGGGCGCAGTGTCAAGGTGGAGTCGCTGGCCGGCCGCATCAACGTATCTCAGGCCAGCCTGTACGCGTATCTCAGTGGCAAGACCTTGCCGCGCGCCCGTGCACTCGACCTCCTGCTGACCGAGCTGGACGTTTCCGGCGCCGAACGCCGCTGGTTCCATGACCTGCGCGACGACATCGCGGTCCGCTTCCCCGGGCGTCCCAGATCCGGCGCCGCCGACGCCGGACCGCCACTCATCGAGGTCGCGCTGTCCGACGGTTCGGTCGAGGTCGCGGAGATCCTCGACGGGGCAGGGCTCCCGGAGGAGGACAAGACACTCGCGGGACCGTACGTGATCGAGCAGCTCGGCGAGCACGTACACGTCGACGTACACCGGACCATGCACCGCGTCGACTGCCGGCGCCGCATCCGCGCCCTGGACGCCGGCGTACGGCGCTTCTCGTACGCCTTCGAGTGCGACCCCGGCTCCGGCCTGCGCCGGGTTGTCATCGAGTCGCAGGACGATACCACCGTCTCGAAGGTGATCCAGGTCGGGCGGAGCTCGTACGTCTTCCACTTCGACCTCCCCGAACCACTCGACGCCGACCAGACCGCCGACCTCAGCTTCTCCCTCGTCACCTGGGAGAATCCGGCAGACCAACCTGGCGACATCTACGGCAAGCGCCAGTTCGTCGCCACCGAACGCGTCGACCTCTCCCTCGAGTTCGACCCGGAGGTCGCCCCGGCCGAAGTCACCTGGTTCGTGGCGGCCTTCCCGATCGGCAACTTCCCCGACGGATTCACCTTCCCTCCGGAAAACGCCGTCACCCCCGAACCCGATGGCCGCTACCAGAGGACCTTCCTACGTACCGACCTCCCAGAAGGCCGCATCGTCGGCCTGCGATGGGACTACCAGAAGTAGGACCAGGCCGCGACTACGGCGCCGGTCAGCACGGCCAGGAGGATCGTTGCCGAGAGCAATCGCTGTCGCCGCTGCGCCCGGCCGACCTCTCGCCGGAGCTCGTCGAACTGCGCGCGACGGTTCAGATCGGCCTCGTCGTCTGCGTGGGCACGCCAGGTGGCCGCCGTACCGACGACGCCCTGGACTGCCTCGAGTTGCTGCTCGGTGAGCACCTGCCGGCGCCTCTTCAGCCAGCGCACCAGTGTCCTGGCTTCCATGACGCGTACGCCGGCCGGCGCCTCCTTGAGCTTGAATTCCGCCGAGCCCAGTACCGCGATCACAGGCTGCACCGGCACCGGCCAACCGAGCGCATCCGTGAGGACCTTCGCAACCCGCCGCGCCTCGAACTCGCTGTTGCGGATGTAGTCCTGACGCTGCCCGGCGACCAGGAACCCGCGGCCCGCCACCCAGACCCGCTGCCCCCGATGATGCTTCGTGTTGACCGTGAACACGCCGGCCTGTCCGACGATCAGGTGATCGATGTCGGCGTCGCGTACGCCGATCGGCACCGCGTGCAGCACCGTCCACCGAGGACCGAGCTTCCGCAGCATCCGGCCGACCTCGATCTCGCCGAGCGCACCGGAGTACCAACTGTTGCCCGCTTCCGTCACCGGCGATCGCCCCACCAGCCGCGCGACCGTACCGCGACTCCGCACCATCCCCGGCTGCGACAGCAGCGCATGAATCACCGCATGCCCAGGCCCACGCTCCGAGACCTCGACCCGCAAATCCCCCGACTCCATCAGTCCCCCCACAGGAAAGGTGGTCCCCCCGACCACACCCCCGATGGTGACACGCAGTAAGCCCACCGGGAAGCCCACGACTCCGAGGGGAGGGTGTTGCACAACCCGGAGAAACTCGGCGGGCTGTCACATCCGGCGCAGCTGACTCGTCCGTAAGGCACCCTACGGATCGGAGACCTCGTGCACGCCGCTTACCTGTCCACCACGCTGCTCACCGCGCTCACCGCGCTTGTCGCGCCCGCCCTCACGGTGGCCTACGACCGAGCGGGCACATCCGCTGGGGTCTGGAGACAGGCTATTGCTTATCTCCAGACCCCGGGACCTCTGCCCAGTCCGGCGGGCTGGCGGCGAGCGACGGGCGGGCGGTGACCTCTCGCCGCGCGGATGGGCGGGCGGCGGGCTGGCGCTGGGCGGGCGGTGGGGCTGGCGCCGGGTGGCGGGTGGGGGCGGGCGGCCGGACGGACGGCGGGTGGGGCCGGGTGGTGGGCTGGCGGCGGGACGTTGGGTTGGCGGCGGGTGGCGGGTGGGTCGGCCGTTCGGCGAGCGGCGTCAGCGGGTGGGTGGGCGTTTATGCTGGGGCGATCATGGGGTTGGACGGGGCGGATCAGCCGCGGTTGCGGCAGCTCAATGAGCGGGTGGTGCTGGCGGCGGTGCGGGCGGCCGGGGAGCTGCGGGTTGCGCAGATCGTGGAGCAGAGTGGGCTCGGGCGTACGGCGGTCGAAGAGGTGCTGGGCAGCCTGGTCGAGCGGCGGTGGTTGGTCGAGGAGAGCCCGGCGATTCGTGGGCGCGGGCGGCCGGCGCGGAGCTATCGGTTCCGGGCTGAGGCCGGGTACGTCGTGGGGCTCGACATCGGCGCGCACTCCGTTCGCGGAGTACTCACGGACCTCAACGGGCGGATGCTCGCGAGCACCCGGCGGACCGTCACGCCGGAGGCACCACGGACCGTACGGCTCGCAGCGGCGGACGAGGTGATCGCCGCCTGCGCGGCCGCAGCGCGCGTGCCGGTCTCGAAGGTGTGGGCTGTCGGGGCCGGTACGACGGGACTCGTAGACCCGACCGGCACCGTCGTCCGCGCCAACGCGATCCCCGACTGGGCCGGTACCAACCTCACCACCCACTTCACCACCCGCCTGGTGGTAGCCGACAACGACAGCCAGCTAGCCGCCCTCGCCGAACAACACCGAGGAACCGACGCGACCTCCGCTCCGGTGGAGGACATGGTGTTTTTGCATGCGGGGCGGCGTACTGGTCTTGCGCTGGTCTTGGACGGGAAGTTGCGGCGGGGGGCGTTCGGGGCGGCAGCTGACATGTCGGCGTTGCGTGGGGTCGCCTGGGAGGCGGCGCTCCAGTATCTGCACGACGTCGTGCCTGTTGACATTCCGATTGTTGACAAAGCCGAGCGTGCCTTCGCCGCCGCCAGGGACGGGGATCGGGCCGCCCGCACAGCCGTACGGAAGTACGCCCACGCGATGGCGGTAGCGGCGGCGACGGCGATCGCGATCGTCGACCCGCAACTCCTCGTCCTCGGCGGCGCGTTCTCCCAAGCGGCCGACGTACTGCTCGAACCCCTCCAAGCCGAGCTGGAAAAGCTCTGCCCCCGCGTCCCTGAGGTCCGCGCCTCCAACCTCGGCGCGCTGTGTGTAGCGCTCGGCGCGGCGAGTCTCGCCCTGGACGCGCTCAACGAGCGTCTGCTCTCCCCCGCCCGCGGACCCCTTCCGCAGTTGGCCGTTCGCAGTATCTGAGTTCGGCCTTTGTTCAGCAGGCCGTTGACGCCCGTCCGATCCGCAGGCTTAATAATGTCGGAAAGAGGCAATAATGCGCACGAACGCGCAACCCCCTGCCAGGAAGTAGGTTCGCTGTGAACAGTCGGATCCGCCGCCGGACGTTCCTCACCGCCACCGGAGCCCTCGCCACCGCCACGGCCGTCGGCGACGTCGCCTACGCCAGTCCGCACGCCCTCGACGACGCGCCCGAGTACGTCGACGTACAACTGCTGAACATCACCGACCTGCACGGATACCTGCAGCCGACGACGCCCAGCCAGGGCAGCGTGATCACCGGTGCCGGCGGCGTCCAGGTGACCGTCGGCGGTGTCGGGTACCTGGCCACGCACCTCAAACGGCTCCGCGAAGGCCGGACGAACTCGATCTTCTTCTCGTCCGGGGACAACTTCTCCGGCTGGCCGTTCGAGGTCGACGCGCACGCCAACGAGCCGACCGTCGAGGCGCTGAACGCGCTCGGCCTGCAGTTCAGCACCGTCGGGAACCACGAGCTCGACCACTCGGTGAGCTTCCTGGTCGACCACATGGAGCACGGTGCGCCGTACCCGGTGAACGGCCGCGACGACAACTTCGTCGACTCGACCGGCCACAAGTTCCGTGGCGCGAACTTCCGCTTCTACACGGCCAACATGGTGTACGCCGACACCGGCCGCACGATCGTCCCGCCGTACAACATCGAATGGATCGACGCCGGCAACGGCAAGAAGCTCCCGATCGCGTTCATCCACCTGACCGTGATGGGCACCGAGGTCGGGTCCACGTCGTACCAGCCGGGCCTCAAGTCGCTGTCCGACGTGGAGCAGGCCAACAAGCTCGCCGCCCAACTGAAGGCGCGCGGCGTCAACGCGATCGTCGTCAACATCCACGACGGCGGCGTCGCCGGCAACGACTACAACGCCGGTACGAACCCGTCCGGCCCGGTGTTCCAGCTGGCCGCGAACGCCTCCCCGGACATCGCCGCGATCGTCACCGGGCACTGGCACTGCCGCTTCAACATGATGGTCCCGGACCCGAACGGCGTACCCCGGCCGGTCGTCGAGGCGGGCAACCACGGCTCGCTGATCAACGAGATCAACCTGAAGCTGGACCCACGCACCGGCGCGGTGATCCGCGCGCTGACCACGTCGACGAACCACGCGAACACCCGCGACGTACCGGTCGACGAGGAGCTGCAGCACATCGCGGACTACTGGACCGCGAAGGGCCAGAAGCGGTACGCCACTCCGCTCGCGAAGATCACCGGCGACTTCACGCGTACGGCGAACGCGTCCGGCGAGAGCACGATGGGCAACCTGGCCGCGGACTTCGCGCACTGGGACGCGAACCAGCACGGCCGCGCCGACCTGGCGCTGATCTCGGCCAAACCGGTGTCCGGGTCGAACGCGCTGACCGGCGACCTGTTGTTTGCCAAGGGCACCAATGCGGCGGACGCGGACGGGACCGTGCTGTTCGGGGAGGCCTGGAACGCGTTCGGGTACGGCAACCCGATCCTGACCGTGACGCTGCCGGGGGCGCAGCTGCACGCCGCGTTCGAGGCGCAGTGGGTACCGCAGGCGAACGGGACGGTGAAGTTCGCGCCGTTCGCGGTGTCGCAGAACGTGAGCTACACGTACGACGTCACGAAACCGGTCGGCCAGCGGGTCGACGCCAAAGCAGTCCTCATCGACGGCAAACCGCTCGACCTGAACCGGAACTACCGGGTCGCCGCACTCGCGTACACGCTGATCGGCGGCGACGGTACGACGGTGTTCACCGGCTTCACCGACCCGGTCCGCAACGACCGCGACCACGAGGGCTTCATCGCCTACCTGCGGGCGCACCCGGTACTCACCCCGTCGACGCTCGACCGGGCACGCCCGGCCAGCTGACTGGAAGCGCTCCCAAGAACTGAGAGGTTCTACGAGATGGGGGCGGACGGTTGACGGGAGCGTGAGCGATCGGACACGATCGGTCAGGAAACTGGAA
The DNA here is from genome assembly GCF_055580825.1 of Kribbella sp. NPDC031520. Taxonomy (NCBI): domain Bacteria; kingdom Bacillati; phylum Actinomycetota; class Actinomycetes; order Propionibacteriales; family Kribbellaceae; genus Kribbella; species Kribbella sp. NPDC031520. The sequence goes on along the minus strand of NZ_JBVIKS010000006.1, from coordinate 22,716 downwards.
GCGCTCCCGGAGTGCCCGCCCCCTACTCGAAACAGGAGCAAGCGCATGAGATGGATCGTCAAGAGCCTGGTCGCGACCGGGCTCGCGCTCGCCGCCGTCGTTCCGGCCTACCAAGGCGCCGGCGCCGCCACGACCGGTAACCCGGTCCGGCTGACGAGCGGCCTCTACGTCGACCCGAACTCGAACCCGGCCGCCTGGGTCCGCAACAACCCGAACGACAGCCGGAGGACCGCGATCCAGAACTCGATCGCGTCCAAACCGATGGCCCGCTGGTTCGGCAGTTGGAGCAACCCGATCGGGACCGCGGTGGGCGACTTCACCCGCGCCGCCGACGCCGCGGACAAGCTGCCCGTACTGGTCGCGTACAACATCCCCGGCCGGGACGCGTGCGGCGGTCAGTCCGGCGGCGGCGCCGGCACGCCCGAGGCGTACCGGACCTGGATCCACGACTTCGCCGTTGCCATCGGCAACCGTCCGGCGATCGTGGTGATCGAGCCCGACGCGCTCGGCGACTTCAACTGCATGAACGCGGACCAGATCGCCGAGCGCAACGGGATGCTGAGCTACGCCGTACAGCAGTTCAAGAGCAACGCGCCGAACGCGTGGGCCTACCTCGACGGCGGCAACGCCGGGTGGGTCGCGGCCGACGTGATGGCGCAGCGGCTGCAGGGCGCGGGCCTGGCGAACGCGCACGGCTTCGCGCTGAACGTGTCGAACTACTACACCACCGCGCAGTCCGTCGACTACGGCAAGGCGGTGAACAGCCACCTGCCGACGCGGAAGCCGTTCGTCGTCGACACGAGCCGCAACGGCAACGGGGCCGGCAACGGCTGGTGCAATCCACCCGGCCGCAAGCTCGGCGTGACCGCACGGACCGGCGGCTCACAAACCGCGGAGATGCTGCTGTGGATCAAGGTGCCCGGCGACTCCGACGGTGACTGCGGGATCGGCGCGAGCATTCCGGCAGGTACGTTCAGCCCGGACCTCGCCGTACATCTGATCAACGGGAACTAGACTCGCGGACCACCAGCCGGGTCGGGAGGATCAGCGGCGAGGGGTTCTCGCCGGTGAGTACGGCGTGCAGCAGGCGGGCCATCTCCCGGCCCAGGGACCTGATGGGCTGGCTGACCGTGGTCAGCGGCGGGGTCGTGTGCCGCGCCATCGGGATGTCGTTGAAGCCGACGACCGCGACGTCGGCCGGCACCGACCGTCCGGCCGCGGCCAGGGCGCGGAGCGCACCGATCGCCATCTGGTCGGACGCGACGAAGACCGCGTCCAGATCGGGATGCGCCGACAACAGCTCCGCCATCGCCAGCCGCCCGCCGTCCTCCGAGAAGTCGCCGTGCGCGACCCGGTGCGCGTCCAGGCCCGCGACAGCGAGCGTCTCCTGGAATCCCTTGTACCGTGCGGTTCCGGCCGCCTCGTCCATCCGCCCGGTGATCGTGGCGATCCGGGTCCGGCCGGTCTCGACCAGGTGCTCGGTTGCGAGCCGGGCGCCGCCGCGGTTGTCGGCGTCGACGTAGTACCGCGGCTCGAAGTTCAGCGGGCGGCCGCCGAACACCACCGGCAGTTCCGCGTCCTCGGCGAGCCTCGCGATCGGGTCGTCGCCGTGCATCGACATCAGCATCATCCCGGCCGTGGTCCGGCTGCGGAGCAGCTTCTCCAGCCGCTGCTGCCCGCGGTTCGACGTCGCGGTGACGAGCATCAGTTCGAGGTCGGTCTCCTCGAGCACCGACAGGATGCCGACGACGACCTCCGCGACGAACTGGTCCGCGTACACGGCCGGGTCCTCCGCGGACACCGCGAGTACGACCGAACCGGACTGCCGCGACGCCAGCGCCCGCGCCGTTGCGTTGGGCACGTACCCCAGCTCGTCGATCGCTCGCTGCACGGCCGCCCGCTTCGCCGTGCTGACATGCGGCGCGTTGTTGATCACCCGGGAGGCCGCCGAACGGGACACCCCGGCACGAGCCGCGACCTCGTCCAGCGTCACCGGCCGGCTCCGTGCATCCACCCGCCGATCATCACACGAACCAGCTTCCGTACGCAGCCTTCGTAAGTGTGATCGGAGTTGCGCCTGAAATCGTCGTTTCTGGCAGGTTTGATCAGATTCCTCTTGCCGTGAGCGTGCCGCTCGGGGTGAGATTGGCAGATGACGGACACGCGACCCGCCGATACCGGCCAGTCAGGGGCGGCCGGGCAGGGGTTCTCCTACCGGCCGTTCGTCTGGCTCGCGGTCGCGACGTTCTCGATGGGCATCGACGGCTACGTGCTGGCCGGCCTGCTGCCGCAGATCGCCGGCGACCTGTCCGTCACCCCGGCGGCCGCCGGTCAGCTGATGGCAGTGTTCGCGTTCACGGCCGCGCTCGCCGGCCCGGTCCTCGGCACGCTGACGTCGCGGTGGGAGCGCCGTACGACGATTGTGCTGTCGCTGGGCGTGTTCGTACTCGGCAACGTGGTGGTCGCGGCCGCGACGAACTACCCGATCGCGCTCAGCGGCCGGGTGCTGGCGGCGCTCGGCGGCAGCCTGCTGAACGCGGCCGTCACCGGGTACGTGATCGCGCTGACGCCGGCCGAGCACCACGGCAAGGCGTTGTCGTTCGTGCTCGGCGGATGGATGACGGCGACGGCGCTCGGCGTACCGATCGGGCTGGTGATCGGCCAGTCCAGCTGGCGGTTCCCGATGATCATGGTCGCCGTAGTCGGTACGATCGCGCTGGTCGGCATCATGCTGCGGCTCCCGCGGCTGCACCTGCCCGGCGGAACACTCGTCGAACGTCTGCGCCCGCTCGGTCAGCCGCGGCTCGTCGCCGGTCTGCTCGTCACCACCGGCATCCTGTGCAGCAGCTACGCCTGCTTCACGTACGCGACGCTGATCCTCGAGCCGCACTTCCACGTCAAGTGGGCGATGATCGCGATCATGTTCGGGTACGGCGTCTCGAGCATGGCGGGCAACGCGGTGACGGGACGGCTGGTCGACATGTTCACCGCGCTGAAGGTGCTGACCGTCGTCCTGGTCGGGCTGTTCCTGAACGCCGTGCTCGGGATGGTCGCGCTGATGTTCGCGCCGGCGATGCTCGCGGCGGTGTGGGGACTCGTGTGGTTCTTCTCGGCCGGTGTCGGCAACGGCGGTGGCGCCGTACCGCAACAGGCCCGGCTGGCCTCGATGGCGCCCGGCTCCGCGGCGATCGTGATGGCGCTGAACGGCAGCGCGATCTCGCTCGGCTCGGCCCTCGGCAGCGGTCTGGGCGGCGTCGCGCTGACCGCCGGCGCCGCGCCGAACGGCCTGCTCGGCGTCTCGGCCGTCGTACTGGCGATCACCGTCACCCTGCACCTACTGGTCGCCCGTGCGTCAAAAGCTGCCGTCAGTTGAGTCAGCAGGTCGCGGCTGAGGCCGTGCGCAGTGCCTGGCGGTGCAGCGGGTCCAGGTGGTGGCGGGCGGCGGTGGTTGCGTCGGCGATCACGAGCGCGATGTCGCAGTGCAGGCCGCTCTGGCGGAGGTGATCGACGCGGACCAGCTCGGCGAGCAGCTGGGTGGTGAGCGCGTCGAGCTTCGCACGGATCACAGTGAGGTCAGGCCCGCTGGCCGGCGCCTTGTCCGGGTGCGCGGCCCAGTACGCCAGGAGGCCGCGCTGCACGACCTTGCTCGCGTCGATCTGCGCCTGGAAGAACGCCGCCGTCGAGTCCGGGTCGATGCCGAGTTGCACGGCCGACGCACGTACCGACGTCAGAATCTGCTGCTCGCGAACGGGGTCGTCAACAGGCTTCCCGCTGAAGTACTTCGACGCTGCCACGTCGTCACCGATCAGGATCCGCTGAACAACCAGCTCGGTGAGCCCGTCCAGCGTCACCTGCTCGCCAGGCACTCCCCCAACCTGCACGATCGGCACCGGTGCGGCACTCGCCGCCGGCACAACCCCCGCAGACAAACCAACGACAGCAACAACTCCGACAATCACAGTCCGAAGCACAAGCTCCACCCTCTCCAACGCTTCCCCTGAACGGCACGGAACTGTACGCCGCAAGAGGTCCGCGGCCCGAACGGTGAAAGTTGCTCGGGTAGAAGCCTTGACTCGCCCCGCGACCGGGCGATTACGCTAGGTGAGGAACGCCGACGGAACGGGTAACGGCGGCTTCCGACGCATCCACCGTCTCCCGGGCCACACCCTTCGCCGACGCCGCGCCCGTCGCCGACGCCCACCGCGTCTCCGCGGCCGACACCCACCCCCACCGCCGTGATCCCGTCCCCGAGTCCATCGGCCACCCCGACCCGCCCCGAGCCCCCGACACCTACCCCACCCGGTCCAACGCCCTCGCTCGACTTCGCCGTCGCCCGACCGGTGGCGACGGAACCGAAGGCCGTCACAACACCGTCCAGGTTCTCCGCCGCTGGTCCCTCGCCCTGCTCCTGGTGATCCTCAGCGCCGGCGCCGCGACGGCCGCCCAGCGCCGGATGCGGAGACGCCGCTGAAAATAGTTCTCATCGCAGCGATGAGTCCGGGGATTCGCGCCGGTCTGTACTGGTGTGAAGAGTCAACAACGATGGGTTCTCGGGCTGACCTCCCTCGGATCGGTCATGGTGGCGCTGGACACCCTGGTGGTGGCCGCGGCGCTGACGACGATCCGGGCCGATCTCGGTGCTTCGGCTGAGCAGCTGGAGTGGACGGTCAACGCGTACGGACTGAGTTTTGCGATGCTTCTGATGACGGCCGCCGCGATCGGCGACCGCCTGGGCCGGCGGCGTACCTATGCGGCCGGGCTGGCCTTGTTCACCGCCGCGTCGATCGCCTGCGCGCTGGCCACCACGCTGCCGTTCCTGATCGTGGCCCGCGCGGTGCAGGGTGTGGGCGCGGCGTTCGTGATGCCGTTGGCGATGAGCCTGCTCGGGGCGGCGTTCCCGCCGGAGGTACGGGGTCGCGCGATCGGCGTGTTCAGCGGCGTGACCGGGATCGCAGTACTGGGCGGGCCGCTGATCGGCGGCGCGGTCACCGAAGGTCTCTCGTGGCAGTGGATTTTCTGGATCAACGTGCCGATCGGTGTGGTCGCGATCGCGCTGGTCCTCACCCGGATCCCGGAGAGCACCGGCCCCGCCCGGCGGCTGGATCTGGCCGGCGCGGTACTGATCAGTCTCGCCGTACTCGGTCTGGTCTGGGGCACGGTCCGCGGTGAGTCGGCCGGCTGGTCGAGTACCGAGGTACTGACCGCGTTCGCGATCGGGGTCGTGATGCTGGTCGCGTTCGGGTTGTGGGAGCGTCGGACCGATCACGCGATGGTGCCGCTCGCGTTCTTCCGCAACCGGACGTTCACGGCGGCGAACACAGCCGGATTCTTCCTGACCTCGGCGCTGTTCAGCGCGGTGTTCTTCCTTTCGCAGTACATGCAGGCCGAGCTCGGTTCGGCGCCGTTCAAGGCCGGTCTGCAACTGCTGCCGTGGACGGCGACGCTGTTCATCGTCGGGCCGATCGCGGGCCGCCTGGTCGACCGGGTGGGCGAACGCCCGCTGGTCGTGATCGGTCTGGCGCTGCAGAGCGCCGGGATGCTCTGGATCAGTCGCGGCGCGGTCCACTACTGGGAGCTGATCCTGCCGCTGGTGATCTGCGGGTGCGGGGTCTCGCTCGCGATGCCCGCGGCGCAGAGCGCGGCGATGTCGGCTCTCCCCCGCGAGGCCGTCGGGATCGCGTCCGGCGTCTACTCGATGAACCGCCAGCTCGGCGGCGCGGCCGGGGTCGCCGTACTCGGGTCGGTGTTCACCGCGGCAGGCGGCTACACCGGTGACGGATTCGCCCGGGCGCTCGCGGGCTGCGGCGTACTGTCGTTGCTCGGGGCACTGGCCGGCGTCGCGATCGCCGCACGCCGCCGTACCAGCGAGGTCGTGCCGGCGAAGGTGGCGGAAGGAGTCCGATGAACCTCGAGGAGGAGTTCGCGGAGTACCGGGGTGAGCTGGTCGCGCACTGCTACCGGATGCTCGGCTCGCTGCACGACGCGGAGGACGCCGTGCAGGAGACGTACCTGCGCGCCTGGCGTGGGCACGCGGACTTCGAGCACCGTTCGACGGTCCGGACCTGGTTGTACCGGATCGCCACCAACGTGTGTCTCAACCTCCTCCAGCACAGCAGCCGGCGGGTCGTCCCGTCCGCACTGGGTGCCCCAGGCAACGATCCGGAGGACCTGCATTCGCAGGCGCCCGAGGTGCCGTGGCTGGAGCCGTTCCCGGACCAGTTGCTCGGGGCCGACCCGGCCACCGTGGTCGGCGACCAGGCGAGCCTGCGACTGGCGATGGTGGCCGCGATGCAGCACCTCCCGCCGCGGCAACGCGCCGTACTGATCCTCCGCGAGGTGCTCACCTGGCCGGCCGCCGAGGTCGCATCGTTGCTCGACACAACGACCGCGGCGGTGAACAGTTCGCTGCAACGCGCCCGGGCCGAGCTGGCCAGGCTACGGCCGCGGGAGGAAGAGTTGAGCGAGCCGGACGAGCCGTTGCGGCGAGCGCTGCTCGACCAGTTCCAGGCCGCGATGGAGAACAAGGATCTCGTCGTACTGGAAGGGCTGTTCAGCGCCGACGCACGCTGGGAGATGCCGCCGATCCCGACCTGGTTCAGCGGGCGTTCCGACGTACTGCGACTGCTCGACTCGAAGCTCCGGCCGGGACCGGGGCGGCGCGTCCTGGTCGAGGCGTCGGCCAACGGGCAGCCCGGATTCGCGATGTACATCCGCGGCACCGACGGGCAGTTCCACGCGCACTCGATCAAGGTACTGACGCTCACGAAGGACGCTGTGTCTTCGGTACTCGCGTTCCACCAACCTGCTTTGTTCCCAGCCTTCGGGCTGCCCCTGATCCATGGGAGATCCTGATGTCTTTGGCAACTACTTTGCGGGAGCTACACGTTCCCGGTACGCCGCTGGTGGTCCCGAACGCGTGGGACGCGGCCTCGGCCCGGCTGATCGAGGCCGCCGGATTCGCCGCGGTCGCGACCAGCAGCAACGCGACGGCCGCGGTCCTCGGGTACGACGACGGCGAGCACGCGCCGGTCGACGACGTACTGGCCGGCGCGGCCCGGATCGCGCGCTCGGTGTCCGTCCCGGTCACGGTCGACTTCGAGCGCGGGTACCGGCTCAAGCCGGCCGAGCTCGTCGAACGGTTCCTCGCCACCGGCGCCGTCGGCCTCAACCTCGAGGACTCCGACCCGGCGACCGGGACGATGATCGACCCGGCCGAACAGGCCGATTTCCTGGCGGCGGTGCGGGCCGCGGCCGGCGACGCACTGGTGATCAACGCCCGCGTCGACGCGTTCATCCGCAAGGCCGGTACGGCGGAAGAACAGTTACGGACCGCACTCGATCGCGGTACGAAATACCTGGCCGCCGGCGCTGACTGTGTGTATCCGATCGGGGTCGGCGACCTCGACGTGATCCGTACGCTGACCACCCAACTCGACGGTCCGGTCAACGTCGCCTACGGGCAGGGCGCGCACTCGGTCGCCGACTACGCGGCGCGCGGCGTGGCCCGGGTCAGCTTCGGGCCGATGTTCCAGCGGCACCTGTACGGCGTGTTCGCCGCGAGCGTACTCCCCGCGCTGCAGGCAGACCGGAATCCGTTTACCGGATGAACGCCGCGCCAACCGGCGGCGAGTCCTTGTGTGGAATCGGCCGGATCGGGTAAGACGGGCTACGTAGTGGAAGGCAACCATCGAAAGAACGGGGATAGACGATGGGTCTGTTCGACGAAATGAAGGACAAGGCCGAGGAACTGGCCAAGGAGCACCCGGACCAGGTCAACGAGGGCCTCGAGAAGGCCGGTGACTTCCTGAACGAGAAGACCGGCGACAAGTTCGGGGACCAGATCGAGCAGGGTGAGAACTTCGCCCGTGAGCGGCTCGGCTCGGACGGCGACAACCAGGACAACCAGTCCTGACCTGCAACTGGCCTGCGCCTGACCAGGGTCTGACGCAGAACGCACGGCGGCCGCGGCACTCGCCGCGGCCGCTGTAGTTTCTCGGGGTTTCCTGAGCGGATTCTCAGCGCCAGATCACGGCTTCGATCTCCCGCCGCTGCTCGGAGAACAAGCCGCCGTCCGACGCCTTCGTCAGCAGCTCACGCAGCTCCGCCTCGAACGCCGGCAACTCCGCACCGAACAGGTGCGGCGTCGAGCTCGACAACGAGAACACCGCAGCCACCACGTCGTCGACCGTCCGGTCCTCCACTTCGTTGCCTCCGACAACGATCCGGGTCGGCCCGGTGTACCCGGCCGCGCGCATGACGTCCTCCTCACCGCCCCGGGTACCGACAGGCAACGCACTCCGCCCGGCGCGCCGTACCGGCCCGAGGTACCGCGTCACCAACTCGCCGATCCCGTCCCACGGCGGCCGCGGATGTGGGAGCTGCTCGTCCCCGTCGACGCCCCGATGCGTGGTGGCACCAACATGTACCCACGCTCCCCCCTCCGCGAGCATCCCGCGCACCAGGCCGGCCACCAGCGCCTGATCCATCCAGTGGAACGACTGCGCGAACGTCACCACGTCGAACGTCCCGAGCGCCCCCGGCAGCTCCTCCGCACGTAGCTGCTTCCACTTCGCATTGCGTACGCCGAGTTCCGCGGCCCGCCCCGCCGCCACATCGAGCATGTCCGCATCCGCGTCCACACCGACCACCTCGGCAAAGTACGGCGCCAGCAACAACGTCACCGGCCCTGGCCCACAGCCGACGTCCAGTAACCGCCCGCGCCCGTCCAGCCCCAGCTCGGCCTGCAGCGCCTCACCGAGTGCCTTCGGATAGGCCATCCGCCCGACCGCATAGTGCGCGGCGCTCCCGGCATACAACGTCTCGTCCCACTCCCACTCATCCACTCGCCGAGGCTAGTCCCACCAGCGGGCTGACGGTGCTGTGGTCAGGCGGCTTCGGCGAACTGGGTTGCGTAGAGGTCGGCGTACAGGCCGCCGTGGGCCAGCAGTTCCTCGTGCGTACCTCGTTCCTGGATGCGTCCCTCGTGGAGAACCAGGATCACGTCGGCGTGTCTGATTGTGGACAATCTGTGCGCGATGACGAGCGACGTACGCCCGACCAGCGCGTTCGCCAGCGCCAGCTGGACGGCCGCCTCGGATTCGGAGTCGAGGTGTGCGGTCGCCTCGTCGAGGATCACGATCGACGGCGACTTGAGCAGCAGCCGCGCGATCGCGAGTCGCTGACGCTCACCACCCGACAGCCGGTACCCGCGATCCCCGACCACGGTGTCGAGGCCGTCCGGCAGATTGTCGACAAGCGGCGCGATCTGCGCTGCCTCGAGGGCCTGGTGCAACTCCGCGTCGGTCGCGTCCGGCCGGGCGAGCAGCAGGTTCTGGCGGATGGTGTCGTGGTACATGTGCGAGTCCTGCGTGACCACACCGACTGCCGCGCGCAACGAGCTCTGCGTGACCTCGCGTACGTCGTGACCGCCGACCAGCACGGCCCCACCGGTTGCGTCGTACATCCGGGAGACGAGCGACGACAGCGTGGACTTGCCGGCGCCGGACGGCCCGACGACCGCGACCAGCTGACCGGGCTCGACGGTGAACGTGACGTCCTCGAGGACCTCCCCACCGGTCTCCGCCGACAGCGTCGCGACCGACTCGAGCGAGGCGAGCGACACCTCCTCGGCGGACGGGTAGTGGAAGGACACGTGGTCGAACTCGATCGACGGCTCGGCCGTTGCCGGAAGCACCTTCGCATCCTTGCGATCGGCAACCATCGGCTCCAGGTCCAGGACCTCGAGCACCCGCTCGAAGCTGACCAGCGTGGTCATGATGTCGACCTGGATGTTGGACAGCGCGGTCAACGGCCCGTACAGCCGGTTCAGGTATGCCGTCAGCGCGACGACCGTACCGATCCCGAGCGTGCCGGCGACCGCGAGCACGCCGCCGACGCCGTACACGAGGGCGACCGCGAGCGCCGCGACCAGCGTCAGCGAGACGCGGAAGACGCTGGCGTACATGGCCGTGGTGACCCCGATGTCGCGGACCCGGGCGGCCTTGCCGGCGAAGTCCCGCGAGGAGTCCTGGGGCCGGCCGAAGACCTTGGCGAGCACCGCACCCGCGACGTTGAACCGCTCGGTCATGGTCTGCGCCATCGTGGCGTTCAGCTTGTACGTCTCAGCCGTTGCCTCACGCAACTTCCCGGCCAGCAGCCGGGCGGGGATCACGAACAGCGGCAGAACGACGAGCGCGAGCAGCGTGATCTGCCACGACATCACGAACATCGCGCCGAGAACCAGTGCGACGCTGAGCAGGTTGCTGACGACGTTGGACAGGGTGGACGTAAAGGCCTGCTGCGCGCCGAGTACGTCGCCGTTCAGCCGCTGGATGAGCGCGCCGGTCTGCGTGCGGCTGAAGAACGCGACGGGCAACTGCTGGACGTGGTCGAACACGGCGGTGCGCAGGTCGTACACGAGACCTTCACCGATCCGCGCCGAGAACCACCGCTCGGCCAGAGTGATCACGCTGTTGGCGAGGGCGAGGGCGCCGACCACGAGGGCCAGCCAGACGACCACGTTCGCGTGGCCGGGCACGATGCCCTTGTCGATGATCGCCTTGAACAGCAGCGGGGCGACGGCACCGGTCGCCGCGTCGAACGCGACCAGTACGAGAAACGCGGCCAGGTAGCCGCGGTACGGACGGGCGAACCCGAGGATCCGGCGGAGCGTGCCCGCCGACAGTTTGTGATGCCGGACCGAGGAGTCCTTGAGCAGCGAGCGCATCGCCCGCCCACCGCCGCCTCCCCCGCCCGGCATTCCGGAAAGCTGCGACATGCAGTTCCTTTCGCCAGGGACCAGATATACTGAGGTTAACTCATTATGAGGTAACCTCACAAGATCCCTGTCTATTCCCACGCGGGCGCGACCGAAGCGCATACGCGTGGGCCATTAGGCTCTGCACATGTCCGCGCGTGATGACTCGACCGATGCCGCCGAGCAGATCGCGGCGCTGCTGGACCGGATCGTCCGCCGTCAGCGCCGGGCCTCGCGCGAAGGTTTCGGGGAGAGCGTCACCCACGGCCAGTTCCGGGTCCTGCGCACCCTCGACAACGCGGCCCAGCCGATCCGCCTGAGCGACCTGGCCGGCCGCCTCGGCATCGTCCCGCGCTCGGCCACCTCCGTCGTCGACGACCTGGAATCAGCCGGCCTGGTAGCCCGCCAGCCCGACCCGGACGACCGCCGGGCCACCCTCGTCGACCTGACCCCCGACGGCCGCCAGATCCTCACCAGCCTTCGCGAAATACGCCGCGACGTGATGGTCAGCCAACTCGCACGCCTCAGCACGACCGAGCAACAGACCCTCGCCGACCTACTCCGCCGCCTCGCCGAGGACTGAGTGTCGACCACCGGACGCGCCGCACCGGAGGCGGAGGCGTTCCTCGCCACCTAGAGTCGAAAGTGGTGACCGTCTGTCGATGGGGGGCAGCATGGGACGACGCCGGGGCTTCTTCGCGGAGATGGAGCATCAGCAGAACCTGCGGCTCAAGCAGGCCGCCCGAGAGCAGCGCGAGCGGGACCGGCTGATCGCCCAGGCCCAGCGCGAACGCGAACGTCTGGCCAGGGCCGCCGCACAAGCCGACAAGCAAGCAGCCAAGGAGGCTGCCGCGCAATACCTCCAGTTGCGCCAGGCCGAAACCGCTGCGCTCAACGACGGGCTCGCCCAGCGCATCGCAGAACTCGACGGCATTCTGATCGGGAGCCTCCGCACCTCGGCTCGCATCCCGTTCGCGACGCTGCGGAGGCAACCCGACATCCGCCGGTTCGATCCTGGCGAGGACGGCGTCCCATTGCCACCGCCACTATGGGACCAGTTCGCTCCACCGCCACCGAGCACAATGCAGCGGATGTTCAAGAAGCAGACGCTCGAGCGGACGATGGCGCAACGCCAGGCCGCGTTCGCCGACGCCCAGGCGCAGTACCAAGCAGCCGAGGCGAGCCGGCTCCAGCGGCTCCGAGCGAAGGAGCAGGCACATCGGCTGGAATCCGAGGCTGCCCGGCAGCGCGCAGACGAAGCGAACGCGAAGGTGGATGCGTTCGAGCAGGCCTATCGGCAAGGACGTCCGGACGCGGTCAACGACTACCTCGAGCTGACGTTGGAGTCCCGTCCACTGCCCGCCGGATTTCCCTCGGACGTCGAGGTCGCGTACCAACCCGAGCTCCGGCGGTTGCTGGTGGTCATGGAGCTTCCGGGAGTCGAGGCGATCCCGGCGGAGACCGAGTTCAGGTATGTACGGGTGAAGGACGAGATCACGCCGAAGGCGCGTCCCCCGCGCGAGATCAATCAGCGGTACAGCAACCTCGTTGCTCAGCTCGTCCTGCGTACGATGCACGACGTGTTCGAGGTGATCGGCGAACAGCTCGTGGCGGAGGTCGCCGTCAACGCGCACGTTGCCACCCGCAACAAAGCCACCGGCAAACCCGAGAAGCCGTGTCTCGTCAGCCTGATCACGACGCGCGAGCAGTTCAGCGATCTCGTCCTGACCGACCTCGATCCGGGCGAGTGCCTCCGCCACCTCAACGCGCTGGTGTCGAAGCACCCGTGGGACCTCGAGGCCGTACGCCCCGTCTTCGACCCGGATCTGTCGCGGTACAAGTTCGTCGACGCTCATGACGCGGCGGCCGGCCTCGACAGCCGGCCGGTCCTGCTGGAGATGGACCCGACGGAGTTCGAGCACCTCGTACGCCAGCTCTTCGAGGCGATCGGCCTGAAATCATGGGTCACCCAGGCCTCGCGCGACGACGGCGTCGACGGGGTGGCCGTGAACGAGGACCCGATCATGGGCGGCGTCTGCGTCATCCAGGCGAAGCGATACCGCGGCGTGGTGTCGACCGAGGCCGTACGCGCGCTCGCGGGCGTCATGGGACAGCTGAAGGCGAGCCGCGGTGTCCTCGTCACGACATCCTGGTTCGGCAAACAGTCTCACGACTTCGCAGCCGAGCACGGCCGGATCCAGCTGATCGAAGGCAATCACCTGAAGCACATGCTGCAGGAACATCTCGGACTCGACGTCGTCATCGGCGAGCTCAAGAGCCCACCGAAACGCTTGTAGCCGGGCGGAGGTAGGCCTGCTGGGGAGGATCTTTCGCTAAGATCCTCCCCAGGCCGGGTCAGGCCTTCTTGAGGTGGGCGACGACGCCCTCGAGGTCCTCCGCGAGGCGGTCTTCGCGGATCATGTGGCCGCCTGCGTCTTCGTAGGCGGTGAAGGGGATGCCGGCCTTGTCCAGGGCGGCCTTGAACTCGCGTTGGCCGGCCAGGACCTGGGTTTCGTTGGCGTAGTCGAACGGGTCGGGGCTCGGGCTGGTGCCGGCGACCAGGAAGATGCGCTTGCCGCGGTAGCGCTCGAGGTTCTCCATCGGGTTGTCGGCCGAGACGCGCTTCTCGTCCCAGGCGGGGGCGCCGTACACGGTGCCGCCGGCGAGCTCGACGGCCGCGGACGACACGTTCGCCCAGTGCACGACCAGGCCGGCGTCGCGGCGCATGCTCGGCGGGCCGGAGTGGGCGCTGATCGAGCTGAAGGTGCCGTAGTACTTTGCCGTGTACTTGAGCGCCCCGAAGCCGCCCATCGAGAAGCCGGCCACCGCGCGGCCCGCGAACTCGGCGTACGTACGGAAGTTCGCGTCGACCCACGGGACCAGCTGGTTCAGGTGGAAGTTCTCCCAGTTGTGCGGGCCGGCGTTGCTGCTGACGGGGTTCGAGTACCAGCCGGCCTTGCCGCCGTCCGGCATCACCACGATCAACGGCTTGTCCGCGGTCAGTTCGCGGATGTGGTGGTGGTCGAACTCCATGAAGTCGCCGTTGCCGCCGTGCAGCAGGTACAGCACCGGGTACGTGCGTCCGCTGGTGTGGTAGTCGCTCGGCAGCAGGACGTTCACGCCCGGCGCCCAGCTGATCTCGGCGGTCTGGAAGCGGTAGTACCACATCCGCGGATCGCTCTCGTTCCGGTCGGTGATGTGCAGGCCGAATCCGTCGCCGGCGGCGCTCGCGGCGAGGGAGGTGGCCAGAATGGTGCCGGCGCCGAGGCCGGCGGCGATGGTCAGCCCGCCGGCAGCCTTGAGCATCGTGCGCCGGGTGGGGCGAGGTGCGCTCACCATGATCTCCTGAGGAGTAAGGAATAGAACTAATCACCGTCGGTGACGGCGTCGATCTAAGTTAGTAACATAACTTTGGGGTCAGGCCCCGACAGAGGAGCGTTGTGACAGCGAATCCGCCGCGCCGGAAGACCGGTGGCCGGCAGGCACAGATCACCGTCGCGGACATCGAACGCGAGGGCCTGCGGCTCGGGCTGCCGAACCTGACCGTGAACGGCGTCGCGACCGCGCTCGGAGTCAGCCCGACCGCGCTGTACCGGCACGTCGACGGCAAGCTCGGCCTCGAGGAGCTGGTCGGTGAGGCGGTCCTGCGAGATCTGCGGATTGTCGACAATCCGAAGGACGGCGTCCAGGCACACCTGCTGTCGTTCGCCCAGCAGATCCGCGACTTCGTCCTCGGCCGTCCGGGGCTGGCCGGGTACATGCAGAGCCTGTTCCCGCGCGGCGCGGCCGGCATCCGGCTCCAGCGGGAGGCGGTCGAGGCGCTCGGGCGCCGCGGGTACGGACCGGGAGCCGCGATGATGCTGTCCGGTAGCGTCGCCGCGCTCACGATCAACCTGAGCGCCGCCGAGGAACGCTACCGTCCGTACTTGGAGGGCTCACACCGCCGCGAGCTCGAGAAGGTGTACGCACTGCTCTCCGCCGACGACGTCCTCGCCGGCGCCCAGGCCGAGCTCCCCGCGATCAGCGGCGAGGCCTACTTCCGGATGGTGATGACCGCCTGCATCCGCGGCCTGGTCGGCGCGGCCGCGCCCGGCCGTCCGGTCGCCGACATCCTCAACGAGCTCGGTTTCGAGGCGCCGCCGCGCTGAGGTGGGCGAGTACGGCGAGGACGCGGCGGTGGCCGTCCTCACTTTCGGGCAGGTCCAGCTTGGTGAAGAGGTGGCGGACGTGCGCCTCGACCGTACGTTCGCTGAGGTAGAGGCGCTTGGCGATGCCGCTGTTGGTCAGGCCTTCCGCCATCAGGCCGAGGACGTCGCGTTCGCGCTCGGTCAGCGTTTCCAGCGGGTCGCGGTGCGCCATCAGCCCGGCGACCACCTGCGGATCCAGCGCCGACCCGCCGCGGGCGACCCGCTCGGCGGCGGCGAGGAACTCGGACACGTCGAGCACGCGATCCTTCAGCAGGTAGCCGAATCCGCCGAGCGACACGAGCTCCACCACGTACTGCGTCTCGATGTGCTGCGAGAGCAGGAGTACGCCGAGCTCCGGGTGCGCGCGCTTCAGCGCCTGCGCCGCCCGCGCGCCCTCGTCGGTGTGCGTCGGCGGCATCCGGATGTCCGCGACGACGAGATCGGGTTCGTACGTCGTGACCGCGTCGAGCAGGCCGTCCGCGTCGCCGAGGGCCGCGACCACCTCGTGCCCGCCGTCGACGAACAGCATCCGGAGACCCTCGCGCAGCAGTACCTGGTCTTCGGCGATCACGATCCGCATGGCAGCTCCGCGACGAGGGTCGTACCGGCACCAGGCCGGCTGTCGACGTGGAACGTACCGCCCAGCGCCGCGACGCGGTCGGCCAGCCCGGTGAGGCCGGTGCCGCTGCGGGGTGCGGCGCCGCCGACGCCGTCGTCGACGACGCGAACGACGAGGTGCTCGCGGTCGTGGTCGACGATCAGGTCGACCCGGGTCGCGGCCGCGTGCTTGACCGCGTTGGTGAGGCCTTCGCAGCAGATGAAGTACGCCGCCGCTTCGACGCCGGTGTCGAACCGCCGCTCGGGCATCCGCACCGAGACCGGCACCGGGGCCCGCCGCGCCAACTCCTGACACGCCGGCCCCAACCCGGCATCGAGTTGGCTGGGCGGTAGCCCGCGAGCCAACTCCCGCAACTCCCCGATCGCCACCGTCGCCTCGGCCACAGCTCCCTCCAGGGTTGCTCGTACTGGCGAATCACCCAACTGGTGTTGTGCATGGCGGAGCGCCAGGCCGATCGAGACCAGGCGTTGCTGGGCACCGTCGTGGAGGTCTCGTTCTATCCGGCGGCGTTCGGCATGGGTGGCGGCGACGATGCGGGCCCGGGAAGCTGTCACCTCGACGAGCTGTACGTTCAGCTCCGCGCGCAGCCGGGCGATCTCGACGGCGAGGCCGCCGTGTTCGACGACCCGTCGTACGAGCTCGGGTCCCAGCGGGCTCGTCCCGTCGCACAGCACCACGCCGACGGGCTGATCCCCGCGTTCGATCGCGATCCGCTGCCGCCCGTCGGCGTCGCCGTCGGCATGAGCCGCGCCGGCCAGATCGACGTACCGGCGGCTCTCCGGGAGGAACACGAGCAGCTCCAGCCCGGGATCGCCGAGGATCTCGCCGAGCACCGTCTGCACGTCCTCCGGCGGTCGCCGACCAGCGCGTACGTCGTCGAGGAACGCCGTCATCCGGTGCAGGGCGTCGTACCGCGACCTGTTGAACCGCCGATCGACCACGTCCTGGATCCGCGTCCGCAGCGGCCGGAAGAGTACTGCACAGACCAGCGTCGCGACGGCGACCGTCCACGCCGACCCGTGCCCGAGGAAGGTGCCCAGGGCAACGGTTACGACGGCGTACGAGGCGACGAGCAGCACCGTCAGGCCCGCGTAAGCAACGGTCCGGCTGATGAAGAAGTCGATGTCGTACAGGCGATAGCGCAGGATCGACGCGCTCGCGGCCAGCGGCAGACCGGTCAGCGCGACCGCCGCGATCACGGTGGCGGCTGGGCTCACGTACCAGAGCGCGAAACTCGTCGGCAGTGCGACGCCCGCGACCACCGCGGCAAACACGAACCACTTCAGTTGCTGGCGTTCCAGGCCCTGCGAGCGCCGGAACCGGACCGCGAGCGACGCCACCGCGGCGAGCAGCGAACCGAGGAACAACGGCATCCCGATCCCGAGCAGCAGCCCGGTCGGCAGGCCCCCGACCGCGATCGGGTTGCGCCCCGAGATGAAGTCGCGGCCGCGCTCCGGACTCAGCGACCACGCCGTCATGCTGATCAGCAGCCCGGCCGCACCGACCCACGGCACGACCCGCCACCGTCGGCCCGGGAGCCGCCCGGTCGGGAAGAGCAGGAACGTCAACGTCCACCCGTACCCGCTGGGCAGCCAGCTGACCGCGGAGATCGCCTCGGCGACGGGGCCGCCCGGCCACCCCTCCGCGGCCGCGCGGAGACCCCATCCGTGGGCGAGGTCGGCGGCGACCGTGTTCAGCAGGCCGAACCCGAGGAACAGCCAGCCGATCGAGTTCTCCGGCCGCCGCCAGGCGATCACCGCGCCGGCACCGACGGCCGCCAGGTTGAACAGGACGTACAGCAACGTGCTGTAGCCCGGATCCAGCCGCCACGACAGGACGATCGCGGCGATCTCCGCGACCAGTGCCATCCCGAACATCCCGGCCACCGCCGGCCGTCGCCCTCCCACGGCACCATCGTGGCAGCGCCGGGCCGTCCCGCCAACAGTGCTGGCACCTACACCCAACGGCGTACTGCTGCCGATGCGCGCGGCAACCACCGGAACCTAGCGTCGAACCACAATCTTCGAGAGGTGGGGAACCATGAACCGCAACCTGTCCGTCATCGGCCTGATCGGCGCCGCCGTGACCACCCTGACCGGCATCGGCGTCGAGGCCGTCGTCAAGCCCGCGTCCACGGTCTCCGACAAACTGTGGAGCTACCCGTGGAGCGCGGACGCGTTCGTCCCGGTGTCCATCGCGTACGCCGTACTCCATCTGCTGGTGTTCTGCGGCATGCTCGCGCTGCTCCGCGTGCTGACGACCCGTGCCGGTCGGGTCGGTGCCGCGATCGCCGGCGGTGGGACCTTGGTACTGCTGCTGGCCGAGCTGGCGTCGATTCCGATCGCGGACCAGCGGTTGAGCGACACCGGGGCGCAGGTGATCGGCGCATTCTTCGGGCTCGGCGTCGCGCTGACCGCGGTCGGACTGCTCGTCGCCGCGGTCCCCGTACTGCGGTCGTGGTCCGGGTGGCAGCGGTACACCGCGCTGGGCGCGGGCGTGTGGGCCGTGGTGATGATCGGCCTCAGCACGACCAGCGCACTCCCCCTCGGCGTCGCCATCTACGGCATCACCTTGTGCGCGGTCTTCGCTGCCGTCCTCACCCGCGATCGCCAGTCCGCTCCCGACGCACGCCTCCACGCCCGGCTCGAGAGCTGACCATGCGAAACCACACGCAGGCGCAGGACGTGCCGCAGCCGCGGGACGTCCTGCGGCCGGCGCGGGGTGTGGGGCGGTTGCTGGTCTTGGGCGGGGTTTGTGGGCTTGCCTGGGCTTGTGCGTTGCGGGGGTTCATGGCGCAGGTTGCCGGTGACGAGTCCGCCGTGAGCTGGTCCGGGACCTTCGGGTGGATTCTGCTGCCGGGTACGGCGGTGGGCGTGCTGCTCGGGTGGAGTGAGTGGTTGCGGCGGACCGGCAGACGGCGGCGCAACTGGCTGGCGTGCTCGCCGCTGCTGCTCGCCGCCGTTCTCCTTCCAGGGTTGGCGGATCCGGCCCACTTCCTTGCCGACGGCATCGGTGGCGGAGCGCTGGCAGTGCCTGTGTTCGGGATGGCTGGTGGATATGCGATCGCCGGCGCCAGTCGGTGGAAGCGGGCTGTTTGTACGGCCGTCGCGCTGGTACCGATCCCGGGTTGGCTGATCGCAACGCTCACCCAGGACACGACCATCGGGCCGCGCGAGGTGTGGGTGGCCGTCTACTTCTGGTCGTTGCTCGCCGTCCTGTACTTCGCGGCGGCGATCCCGTTCCGCCGGGACTAGTGGCCGGTAGCAAGCACTCTGGCGCTTGCCAGCTCGAACAGGAGTGTGTTGATCGGTGTCGGGACGCGGGACTCGCGGCCGAGGCGGACGACCGCTCCGGTCCAAGCGTCCAGCTCCGACGGGCGGCCGGCGATCAGATCGCGTTGGAGGGACGTGGTGCCGTCCGGCGGGAGCTGGTCGATCCAGTCGAGGGTGCGGTCGACGACGTCCGCGGGGAGCTGGACGCCGCGGGCCATCGCGAGGTCGCGGATCTCAGCGGTGGCCTCGGTGAGCAGTTGGCGCGTGGCCGGCTGCTTGCGGAGTACGCCGTACCCGGCGCCGGTCGCCGTACCCAGACCGCCCGTCGGCACCACCGACAAGAACTTCGTCCACAACGCCGCCCAGATGTCGTCCGGGACGGACGCCTGCAGACCGGCGCCGGCGAACGCGTCCCGCAACCGCTCTACTCGTGGCGTCGTCCCGTTGCGCCACTCGCCGAAGTTCAGCTTCCCGTTGCCGAGATGCCGGATCACCCCGGGGCTCTCGACGTACGCGATCACCTCGGCGGCCCCGGCCAGGACGGCGTCCTGCCCGTAGACCTGGGCCACCTGGTCCGGTGCCTCGACCCCGTTCTGCACGGTGACGATCGCGGTCTCCGGGCCGACGAGCGGGCCGATCGACTCGATCACCTCAGGCAGCTGCCAGGTCTTCACGCAGACCAGCACGTAGTCGACCACGCCGATCTGCCCCGGATCATCCGTTGCCTGCACCGGTAGTCGCAGGTCTCCCTCCGGGCTGTGCACGACGAGCCCTGCGGCGCCGACCGCCTCGAGGTGCTTGCCCCGGGCCACGAATGCGACGTCCTCCCCGGCCGCCGCCAGCCGCGCTCCGAAGTACCCACCCACACCGCCCGCGCCGACGATCCCGATCTTCACGCCCGACTCCTTCGTTACCGGTTTAACTGGTAACACCGATGGTAGACTATCCGGTATGCAGACGGAGTTCACCTGGGTCGGCGGCCGCCCGTCGGTCGACTTCACGGCGACCCTCGGCAAGCGGGAGCAGGCGCCGTTCGAGCGGATCCCGGAGGTGCGCGATCTCGGCCGGTGGTTCACCGAGTCCGGTCTGACCCGGCAGGCGCCGCCGGTCACGCCGGCCGTTCGCGGGATGGCGATCGAGCTGCGCGAGGCGCTGTACAGATTGTTCTCGGGTACGGCGGATGCCGCGGACGTCGGAGTGGTCAACCGGTGGAGCAGCCGCCGCCTGGCCGGTCCGCGGCTGACGCCGGAGCTCGCCCTGGAGGACGCCTCACCCGTGGCGAGCGATCTGCTCAGCACCTTGGCGCGGGACGCGATCGACCTGCTGACCGGGCCGTACGCCGAGCGCATCCGGGCCTGCGCCGCGGACGACTGCTCGCTGCTGTTCGTCGACACGAGCCGACCGGGGCAGCGGCGGTGGTGCTCGATGAACACCTGCGGCGCCCGGGCCAAGATGGCGGCGTACCGCGCGGCCGATTGAGCTTTTCGCGCAATCCAGCGGCCGTGTGTGGATTGTCGACTGTTTGATTGTCGACATGCGTACACCGACGACGACCCCGGCGCAGGCGGCCGGGATGATCCGCCGCGACCAGGAACTGCTGCTCAGCCGGGTCGAGGGCAAGACCGAACACGAACTCCGCACCCCGTACGACGTGAACGACGGACCACTCGGGCACTTCTGCGACTCATTGCACGACCTGGTCGCGCATGTGCTGATGTGGGACGAGATCACGCTGGCCGTCCTGCGTGACGCCCGCGCCGGCCGCCGGCACTGGAGTCTCGACCCACGCTGGGAAACCGCCGCCATCGGCAGCGCCCTCAACCACGGCGGGGTCGAAGCGGGCCGCCGCATCCCGTCGGAGCTGATCCTGCACCGCTTCCACAACGTCGGCGACGCACTGGTCGCCGAAATCCTCCAGTACGACGACAGCCGCTGGACGGACCCGGCAACCGGAGGTAGCTTCGACGGCGGCATCGGCGCGTTGGCCGAGTACGTGTCGACGACACCGGACGGGTTCTTGTTCGCGCACGCGGCTCGGCATCTGCAGCCGGTGGTGACCGCATGATTGTCGACAATCCTCAGTTCGGCCCGGAGACCGAGGCGCTGCTCAAGCACCTCGCCGACCTCCCGGGCAATCCGGACCTCGACCCGTACCAGGCGCTCCTGCTCGACCGAGAAGACCTACCGGACCCGGCGATCGCCGGTGAACGAGACCCACGGGTCGCCACCGAAGACATCTCCATCCACCTTCCTGGGCGTACGTTGCAGGCCCGGATCTACCGGCACTCGACCCGTCCCCGGCCGGTCCTGCTCTGGCTGCACGGCGGCGGGTTCGTCGGCGGCGACCTCCGCGACATCGAGTACGCGACCTCACGGATAGCTGCCGACGGCAACGTCACCGTTGTCTCACTCAACTACCGGCTGGCACCCGAAAACCCTTGCCCAGCAGGACTCCAGGACGTCTACGACACGCTGAGCTGGATCCGCGACCACCTGGGCGGAGACGGCAGGATCGCGATCGGCGGACAGAGCGCGGGCGGCGCGCTGGCCGCCGGCGCCTGCCTGCTCGCCCGCGACCACGGCGTACCGCTGCCCGACCGCCAGATCCTCTGCTACCCCGTCCTCGACCTGCACCCGAGCGCCGACTGGCACGAGTGGTACTCCGGCACCCGCGACATCCCGGCAGGCGCCGTACCACTGCACGCCTCGTCCCTGACGGGTCTTCCACCGACGCTGATGCTCGCGGCTCAACGCGACTGGCTGCGCGACGACGCAGTGGCGTATGCAGCCCGCCTCGAACAGGACGGCGTACCGGTGGAGCTGGTCGAGTACGCCGACACGATGCACGCGTTCCTCAACTTCCCCGCAGCACTGTCAGCCGGCCGCCATGCGATCGAGCTGATCGCGGCAGACCTGCAGACCGCCTTCAGTGGACACCGCTCGTGAGCGCCGGAACCCGGCGGCGCTCGACTAGTGGTCTGCTCGGTGGATGAAGAAGCGGGCAGGGTCGCCGGCGGCGCGGGGGTTCGAGGCGAGCCAGGTGGCGAACGAGTCGGGGTGGCGGCGTTCCAGTTCGTCCAGGTAGGCACGGCGTACGTCGACCATCGCCTGGCGGCGGTCGGCGCCCGCGGTGCGCTGGAGCTGGGTGAAGCTGCGGCGCCAGGCGAGGCACAGTTCCTCGTCGGTCAGCTCACACACACTGCGGACGACCGCGGTCAGGTACTTCGGCAGCGGCAGGTCCTGCAGCAATATGGGGGCCTTGGGCAACTTCTTGGCCGTACGGCGGGCCGGGTGCAGCGACGGTCTGCGGAGCGGGTGTGCCGGCCGTACCGGCCTTACCGGCCGGGGCGGGCGGCCCGAGCGCAGCCAGTCGACCACGGGTGGCGAGACGCCGAGGACCAGGAGAACCAGTGCGATGGTTCGCACGCCGACGGCGGCGGCATACCCGCAGACCGCGAGGACGCAGAGCCCGCCGAGCACCGCGCCGCGCGGTACGACGCGGACCAGGTCCGCATTCGGCAGGTCGCGGCCCAGACCGATACTCAGACAGACGGCGCCCATCGTGAGGGCGGCGACCAGGAACGCGGCCAGGTTCGTCGCGGGCGACACGAAGACCAACGCCGTCAGCACCCCGATGAAAGCGAGCAGACCCACGCCCGCCCGCCAGATCCGCTCGTACCGCGGCCCGACGTTCACCATGCTCACCAAGTGCCCCATCACCCGGTCCTCCAACCGGAGCCGTACGTGCTCCTACCTCAGTGTTACTCCTTTTAGCGCATCTATGAACGCTCTTGTGGCCGGCGGGTCTGGCGGATCTCCGTAAACGGCCAAGTGGATGTGGCGGACGATGGGGAGTTCGGTGGAGCGGACGCCGGGAGTGCG